>NZ_JAFFIW010000042.1 GCF_018588885.1 Mesorhizobium sp. dw_380 | reverse complement strand
AGATGAGGGGCAGCGCCACCTCTCAAATTGGACTGACAGAGTCAGGCTATCGCCAATCCAATCAAGCGAGTAACCGACAACCTTCTGGCTGCTTTTTTGGAGCTTAGCTCGCGACATCGGCGACGACCACTTTCGTGGCCTTGTTCTTAGCTCTTTCCAGCTTATTCGTAGCCTTCCGCATCCTGGCGACCGCTTCCTTCGCTTTGTCGCCTTCGATCGTGTCCCGCTTGATCACTTCATTTTCGACCAACAGAGATAGGTTCTCGTTGCCGACCTTTATGTCGGGAAAAAGCTTTCGGATTTCGCGGCGCACCACCGAAATCACTGCTTCAGACCGGATGATCGCCGAAACCGTAAACTTGTTGAACAGCTGGGCCTGCTGATGAAAGGCATCCATCGCATCGGTCGTCAGCCCTTCCTTGGCGTATAGGAAAAGGCACTGCAGATGGTCCTCATTCTTGGGATTCATCTCGGCAAGGACAATGCGGCAGACTTCTTCGTGGCTGATCTGGTTGGCCACATAAATCCGGATCAGGCGCCACTCGATCGCATTGGTCAGGATCACCCAGTGAATGCCTTGGTGAGCTCCATAATCAATAACCTGCCTCAGGTGATTATCGGCCAAGCTGCTGCCTGCTGATTTCACCTCGACAAGCAATCGCAGTTTTCCCGCGATCTTGATCGCGAGGTCACAGTACGTCGCCTTGATCTGATGTTCGGACGTCAGTTCGTCATATTTGTCGTAACCAAAGACATCAGCCAGGATGTCCTTGACCAAGGTAACCGTGTCAGCCTCCGCGACATCGGATTTTTGCTGAGCCAGCGTAATCCGCTGATACTTCTTGAGACTCGACGCAACCCGTTCGACGAATTTCTTCGGTAATTTGTTCAATGACTCACCCTCCCTATCCCCGACGGGAGTTGAGGACGAGTTTACTTGAAAGACAAGTAAAAACTTACGTTTCGCGACTACTCACGCCACCGCCACGCACTCAATCTCGATATCAAACTCCATCGGCCAAGACGCCACCGGCACAAAACTCCGCGCCGGCGGGTTCACCGAAAAATACCTGGCATAGACCCGGTTGATCGCATTGTAGAAACCGGAATTGACGGCGTAGATGCGCACCATCACCACATTGTCCAGCGAGGTGCCGGCCGCTTCCAGGCAGTGTTTCAGCGCCTTCAGCGATGCCTCGGTCTGCGTTTCGATGTCGCCCCTGACCAGTCTGCCGGTCGAGATATCGAGCGGCGGCATGCCGGACACGAAGACCTGCCCGGCGGCCTTGGTCACCAGCGACAGCGGCACGCCCAGGGCGCGGACGGCGGCCGACAGCACCGGCACCTCGATGACTTCCTTCTTCATGGCGATACCTCCCTTTGGTTGCGGAGAGCTTATCGCGCTATCGCACGAACGCCAGCCCTGAGCCCTGATCCAGGACCGGAACTCGTTGTTGTCTTGGGAAATCTCGTAGGGCGCTCCCCGCTGGCTCCAACATATGCGATTGCCCTCATCCCTGCCCCGGATAGGGCCTGCCGTCCTTATGCAAAAACCGTCCGTCGGAGCTCGGGCTCATCATGTCGATGTCGGAGCAGGTGATGACATCGTCCGGATTGCGCGAGCCGACCTCGAGGTAAACAGCCGTAACCGATGACCGGTTGATAATGTGATGGCCGTTGCCGCTGTTCTTGGCGAAGGTCGCGCAGTCGCCGGCCCTGAGCAGCGTCTCGCCGCCATCCTCGACCAGCGTCAGCTCGCCTTCCAGCATATAGACGAGTTCGTCCTCATGGCTGTGCCAGTGGCGCTGGCTCGACCAGCCGCCGGGCGGCAGCCTCATCGGGTTGACGCCGAAATCGGTGAGCCCGCCGGCATCGCCAAGGCGCCGCCGCGTGCGGGTGGCGCAAGGGGCGTCGAAGGGCGCGGGGTAGCCGGAGCCTTTGCGGACGGGCACGGATGCGAGGTCGAGTTTGGGCATGGCTGGGTTCCTCGAATTGATGGCGGCAGTCTAGACCAGGGCCGGTGTGGGCGCAGAGCCACCTTGCGGCACCGGGTTCGCCAAAGAGCGGAAGCATCCGCCGTCGCGCTCTACGGCGCCCCCTCTGTCCTGCCGGACATCTCCCCCACGGGTGGGGAGATTGGCAGCTTTGAGGCCGGCTCCTTTCTTGCAACGCTGAAAATTGGCGAAGGCCGTCGCGACATCCAATCTCCCCCCTTGAGGGGGAGATGTCCGGCAGGACAGAGGGGGGCGCCGTAGGGCGCTGACTTCGGACCGTTCGCGGGTCCCCCATGCACCGCAGGCCCTCCTACCGGCAACACCCCTCCCCATACTGCAGCTGCTCGTGCCAATCCGCCCTACCTTCCGGCGTGAAATCCATCAGGTTCCACAGGATCTCGCAGGTGCCGATGGCGCGCGGGTCCTGGCCGGGTTCGGGCGGCGCGAAGCCGAGTTCGGACGACCAGAAATGCCTGATCCCGTCGGCGTCGCGATGGAACACCGAGAGCAGCGGGATCTGCGCGCCGTCGGCATCCTCGGCATTGTAGTCGCGCTTGAAGCTGTTATTGGCCGACGAGACTAGCCGCATGTTCTTCCAGCCGCGATCGCGGCCGAGCGTGATGAGGTTTTCCAGCGCGGTTTTCGCCACCACGGCGAAGTTGAAACCGGCGGCCTGGAGATGCCCTACCGCGCCGTCGAACTGGTCGAGCAGCGCCGTGCAGGACGGGCATGGCTGGTCAGGTCGGGCAAGCTTCGCGGTGCCACCGCTGGTGGCGACATCGCGCGTTTCCTGGGGATGGCGCGGAAACATCATCTGGTAGAGGATCAGCAAATCCTTGCCCGGCGCGAACAGCTCTGACAGCTTTATATCAGCCGGCCTGCCATCGGCATCGAGCCCATCGAAAACATAATCCTGGCGGATCAGCCCGCCCGGCGGCAGCGCGCGCCGCGCCTCGGCGACTGCCTCCATGGCGCGGCGCAGTTCGATTTCCTTCTTCAGCAGCTTTTCGCGCGCGGTGCGGTATCTGGCGGATTCATTGGGAAAGGTGATCATGATCGGCTCCTTGCGTCGTCGCGCCGGCGTCCCGGCGCGGTTTCTCTTACGACCCAAGGACGTTTGGCTGCGTTCGCTTCCGACATTTTGCACAGGGCGGGATACCATGTATCTGGGCCGGATATCTGACCGGCAAAGCCGTCATCCCTGATGCGCGGCGCCCAGTTCCTTCACGTGCTTCTCGTGCATCTTCAGCATCGGCAGCGTCTTTTTGGCGAACTCCTTCATCGTCGGGTCGTCGCCTGACTTTGCATAGGTGCTGAACAGCGCCACCGCCTGCTTGTGCGCCTCGGTCTGCATCATGATGTATTTGGCGTCGAAGTCCTTGCCGCTGGCGCCTTTCAATTCGTCGAGCATCCGCTGCTCCTTGGGCTGCAGCGCCGGTCCGGCCGGCTTGATCGAGGCGGTGGTCTGGCCCTGGCTGAGTGCCGTCTTGAAATCGTCGCCGGCCTTGGTGTGGTCCTTGATCATCTGGCTTGCGAAGGCCTTGACGTCGGCCGATGCGGATTTCTGCTCGGCCAGCTTGCTCGACTGGATTTCAAACTCGTTGGCGTTGGGCACGGTCGTGACGAAGGTCTGGGTGTCGACCTTGTTGTCGGCCACCATCGGCGCGACCTGGTTGGATTTGGTGCCGTTCGATTGCGCAAGAGCGACAGGCGCGCAGGCCAGCAAGGCTGCGGCGGTCGCGGTCAGAAGCGTTTTCATCTGAAATCTCCGGTCCGGAATGGTCCCTCTGCCACCTCAACGCCGCACGTGCCGCCCGGTTGCGCCTGATAGCTAGCGCTACCCCGGCCCTTCGCTATGGCTCCCTGCCCTTCGGGCGTTCGAACCCTTTGAAACGTCCACTGGACGTTTCAATCCGCCAGAAGGGCAGACCGGGTTCTCACCGTTCGTCGCTTCAATCGACAAATCGTTGTCGATTGATCGGCTTCGCCGACCGCTCCTCACCCCTTGACCCCACCTGCGGTGAGGCCGGAGACGATCTTGCGCTGGAAGATCAGCACCAGCACCACCAGCGGCACCGTGACGATCACCGATGCGGCCATGATGTTGCCCCAGGGGATCTCGAACTGCGAGTTGCCGGACAGCAGCGCGATTGCCACCGGCACGGTGCGCTGCGCGTTGTTGGAGGTGAAGGTCAGGGCAAACAGGAACTCGTTCCACGCACCGATGAAGGCGAGCAGCCCGGTGGTCGCCAGCGCCGGCCACATCAGCGGCAGGAAGATCCGCGTGATGATGATCCAAGGCGTCGCGCCGTCGAGGATCGCTGCCTCCTCGACCTCGACCGGCAGGTCGCGCACGAAGGCGGTCAGCACCCAGACGGTGAACGGCAGCGTGAAGATCATGTAGGAGAAGATCAGCGCGAAGAGCGAATTGTAGAGGCCGAACATGCGCACCAGTTCGAACAGCCCGGCCAGCACCGCCACCTGCGGGAACATCGAGACCGACAGGATGGCGAACAGCAGCGCCGAGCGGCCGCGAAAGCGGACCCGCGCCAGCGCGTAGGCCGCGGTGACGCCGAGCAGCAGCGAGACCAGGACGACCGCGCCCGAGACGAACAGCGAATTCACCAAATTGCGCGCGAAACTGCCTTCGGTCAGCACGTTGCGGTAGTTGCCGAGACTGAACGTTTTCGGCCAGAGGTCGGTCTGGAACAGCTCGGTGCCCGATTTCAGGCTGGTGACGATGGCGTAGTAGAACGGGAACACCGCGACGAAGACGATTCCCGCGACCAGCAGATAGAAGGCCGTGCGCTTCAGGAGCCACATCTCAGCGGTCTCCGTCCAGGCTTAAGCGGCCGATCCGGATGGTGGCAATGGTCAGCAGGGCCAGGATCAGGAAGAGCAGCGTCGAGGCGGCCGAGCCATAGGCGAACTTGTCGAACTCGAACAGGTTCTCGCGGGCGAACACCGACATCGACTTGGTGTGCACATTGTTGGGCGTCAGCACATAGATCAAGTCGAAGATGCGCAGCGCATCGAGGGCGCGGAAGATCACCGCCACCATCACCGCCGGGCGGATCAGCGGCAAGGTCACCCGCCAGAAGATCTGCCAGGGATTGGCGCCGTCGAGCTTGGCCACCTCGATGATCTCGCGCGGCAGCATCTGCAGCGCGGCAAGGATCAGCAGCGCCATGAACGGCGTCGACTTCCAGATGTCGACGATCAGCACCGCCGCCATCGCGGTTTCGGCGCTGGCCGTCCAGGCGATCTTGGCGTCGATCAGGCCGAGGTTGAGCAGCACGACATTGATGATGCCGAACTGGTCGTTCAGCATCCACTGCCACATCTTGGCCGAGACGATGGTCGGGATCGCCCAGGGGATGAGGATCGCCGCCCGGACGATGCCGCGGCCTGGGAATTCGGCATTGAGCACGAGCGCGACGATCATGCCGAGGATGGTCTCGCAGGTCACCGAAACCGCCGTGAACCGCACAGTGTTCCAGACCGCGCTCCACCACACCGGGTCGACGAGCAGACCATCGTAGAGGACGCGGCCGCTCGGCATGCGGAGCACCGAGAAATAGTTGGCGAAGCCGACCCACTGGCGCGCGTCGAGATCGGCCAACGAGGCGTCGGTGAAGCTGAAATAGACCGTGCGCGCGAGTGGCCAGCCGGCGGCGGCGGCCAGCACCAGAAGCATCGGCGCCAGGAACAGCCACGCCGAGCGCACGCGCTGGCGCATCAGCTGCGAGCGCGTGCGGTGGGCGGTGGCGCCCGCCAATTCCCCGCTCACCAGCCGCGGCCCTTCAGCTTGGTCAGCATCGCTTCGAGATCGGCCAGATTGCCGGCGGCGGTGCCGTCGCCCGACAGCATGTTGTGAACGGCATTCCAGAACTGGCTCGACGCCTCGTTGTATTTGATCCTGGTCGCGGCTGAGGGACGCGGCACCGCGTTGAGAAAGATCTGCTTCCAGCGCGGAATGATCGGCTGTTTCCTGGCGATGTCGGCATCGTCATAAAGCGCCTGTATGGTCGGCAGGTTGGATGTCTTGAGCGCGCGGTATTTCTGCATTGCGGGCGAGGCGATGAACTTGACCAGTTCGATCGCGGCATCCGGGTGCTTCGAATATTTGGAGACCGCGAGGTTCCAGCCGCCGAGCGTCGCGACCGGCCGGGCGCTTTCGCCCGTGCCGGCCGGCAGCGGCGCCACGTCGAACTTGCCCTTGATCGGCGATCCCTCGCTGTTGCCGAGCGCATAGGCATAGGGCCAATTGCGCATGAACACCGCATTGCCGGTCTGCCAGACGCCGCGCGATTCCTCTTCCTGATAGGCGAGCACGCCGGGCGGCGCGATGGTCCCGACCCAGCCCTTGACCATGTCGAGCGCCGCCGCCGCTTGTCGGTTGTTGATGGAGATCGTGCCGTCCGGCTCGATGATCTGGCCGCCGCCATTCGACATCACCCATTCGAGCGCGTCGCAGGTCAGCCCCTCATAGGCATTGCCTTGGAAGACGAAGCCCCAGATATCCCGATTGCCGGCCGCACGCTCCTTGTCCATGACCAGCTTGGCGGTGTCGCCCAGCTCCTTCCAGCTGGCCGGCACCTTGGCACCGTATTTGTCGAGGAGGTCCTTGCGGTAGTAGAGCGCCGGCGCGTCGGTGAAGATCGGCAGAGCGACGAGCTTGCCGTTGACGGTCTGCGACTGGATGATCGAGGGGAAATGCCCGGCCACGACATCCCTGGTCGCAGCGGTCAGGTCGACGAGCTGGCTGGCGAGCTGCGGCGCCCAGATCACATCGGTCTGGTAGACGTCGATGTCGCTGTTTCCCGCGGCAAGCCACAGCCGATACTGGCCGAACTGGTCGGTCCCGGACGTCGGCATGACCACGATGCTGACCTTGTTGCCGCTGTCTTTCTCGTAGCGGTCGAGGATTTCACGCAGCACCTTGATGCCGTTGCCGGTGTCGCCCGACACGATCGACAACTCGACGGCCCGTGCCGGCGCGGCCATCATCATCGCCGCAGCCGCAAGCACCGCAAATGCGTGAATGAGCTTCATGGCGGTGGATCTCCTCTGGATCGGCGGCGCAGACTTTCCACGCGCCGGAAGCTCGTCGGATCCCTCCACCGTTCATTGAATGCGGAGCGGCGCCCTGGGTTCCCAAGCCACGCCGGTGATCGGCGATGGACCGGTCCGCGCCCGGAGCGGCCTCAGCCTTCCCAGGCGACGGGCATCATCCCCAGCCGCTCATAGAGCCGCACGGCGGCGGCGTTCTCGACCGTGTTGGTCTTCAAGTCGACACGGTCGGCACCGCGTTCGCGAAAGGTGGTAAAGGCATGCCACATCAGCGCTTCGCCGATGCCCTTGCCGCGCGCCTCGGGATGAACGGCGAGATCCTTGATGAACCCCCTCGTCCAGCACAGCGCCGCGGCCGCCAGCCGGCCCTTGGCGTCGATGACGAGGAAGCATAGCGCCGGGTCGAATTCGGGGTCGCCCGAGATGCGCGGCCACCATTCGTCAAATGGGCCGTCAGTGCCGTCGTCGAACACTTCGCCGAGCAGCGCGTGCAGGGGCAGCGCGTCACCAGGCTCGAAAGAGCGCATGGTGAAACCATCCGGCCAGTGCGGTGCAACGAGCGTCTCGTCGAGGATCTTGCGCAGCCGGATGTCGTTGAGGGCCGGCGGGCGCGGTTCGGGCATCGCGCTCAGGCGTCGGGCTGCGGGCGCTTGCGGTCGGTGCCGAGGCCCGTCGCCTCGAGCAGGCCTTTGCGCTTGGCGTCGAAATAGTATCCGGTCTGGTAAAGCCAGTCGGCCTTCTTGGCGTTGCCGCCGGCCACCAGCCAGGCGCCACGCAGATATTTGACCGCGTATTTGAGGTTGGTCTCGGCGTCGAACAGGCCCCTGGCCGGCCCGTCATAGCCCATGCCGCGCGCCGTCGCGTGCTTGATCTGCATCAGCCCCCAATGGCCATTGTTGTAGGCCTTGGGATTGTAGGTGCTTTCGCGGTTGACGACATGCCGCACCAGATCCACCGGCACCTGATAGAGGGCGGCATATTTGAGGATCAGCCGGTCGACATCGCCGCGCATGCCGGTGGCGTGGTCTTCTTCCGGGGCAGCCGGGGTAAGTGGCGCGGACGGAAACTGCACCAGTGCAGCCGGATTCTGCGGCACGATATAAGCCGCCTGCTGCACGCCGGGCATTTTCTGGCCGCCCTTGGCGACCGCGGGCACGACAAGCCCGGCGGTCGTATATGTCTCGGCCGCCTTGACCGGCTGACCCGCCTTGGTGGGCGGCGGCGCCTGCCAGGCATTGGCGGTCATGACAGCGGGCGACGCAGGCGTCGCCCCGGCGAAGGCAGCGGTCGCCGCGGTCGGCTGGGCGGCGGCGTCGAGCGGCGCGGCGGTCGGGCCAGGCGTCAATTCGGCCGTTTGGACGGGAGCGATGCCCGAGGATTGCGGCAGCACCGACACCGTCTCCGGCAGCGGTACCGTGAAGCCGGCATCGCTGCCCGCGACATCAGCGGTTTCGGTCAGCGAGGGCGCGGCTTTCATCTGCGAGGTCGAGGTGCAGCCGCTGATGCCAGCCGCCGCCACGATCACGCCGATCGCGATAAGGGTTTGTTTTGCTGGCAAGCCGCGCTCGGGTCCGGTTTGTCGGGTGTTAAGAATTTCCTTACACCAGCGATTCTTGGGTAGCAATCGGGGCCATCTGGTGGTTTTCGGGTGGCGAGAGCTGGGCTCCGATGCCATATTGTTCCTGATATGTACCGGCAGGAATCCCGGAGTTCGCCGCTTTGCGGAAAGGAGCGCATCATGGAAACGACATCTTCGATCACAGCCGGCCACGCAGTGTTAGAAACAGTGATCGGTTTCATGGGCATCGCCTGGAGCGAAAAGGGCCTCATCCGGCTCTGCCTGCCCGAACGCAGCCGCGAAGCGGTGGAGCGGCGGCTGATGCGCCATCCCGGCGTTTCCGCCTCCACGGCCCAGCCGCCATGGGTGGTCGACCTCATCGCTTCGATCAAGGCCTACGCGGCGGGCGAGGACGTCGATTTCTTCGGCGTGCCGGTCGATCTCGACGGCATCGACGACTTCCGCCTCGCCATCTATGACGCGGCGCGAAAACTCAGCTATGGCGAAACCACAACCTATGGCGAACTGGCCAAGCGCGCCGGCCATGCCGGCCTGCCGCGCGAAACCGGTGCTGCCCTTGGCGCCAATCCGGTGCCGCTGATCATCCCCTGCCACCGCATCCTTGCCGCAGGCGGCAAGATCGGCGGCTTCTCGGCGCCCGGCGGTTCGGTCACCAAGGAGAAGATGCTGGCCATGGAAGGCGTGCGCGTCGGCCCGCCGCCGCCTGCGCAGGTTTCCTTCGGGTTTTGAACCGGCGGCTGGGGAGCGCCTGGATCAGTACATTGGTCGCTTGTTCGCCGGATTGGCCGGCACCGGCTGCATCACGTCCCAATGCTCGGCGATCTTGCCACCATCGACGCGGAAAATATCCACGATGACGGTCTCCGGCGTGTCGCCCATCTTCGGCTGGACGACCTCCGTCATGACAAGGTCGCCTTCGGCGATCACCCGCTTGAAATCCACCTTCTGTTTTGGCCAATGGGCAACACCCATTGTTTCGAGAAGCTGTCTGACCGAGTCGCGACCGTCGGTCATCGTCGGGTTGTGCTGGATATAGTTGCCCGCCCAATAGCGATCGAGCGCGGTAAGGTCATGGTCGCCGAACAGCGCCTGATAGGCCTTCAGGACAAGCGCCCTGTTTTCCTGGGTCAGTTGATGCTGTCGAACCGCCTCCTTGGCTGGCTTGGCGTTTCCCGCATGTGCGGCGACAGTGAGAACCACGACGGCGAAAGTGGCCGCCGCGAAGGATTCAAGGCGCAACATGTATGGCTCCGTGGATTGTGTGGATGTCAGATCAAGGCGCGCGCCGGGACCGTATCGACGCCTGCGCAGGGGGATGCCTCCGCCTCGGTTCATTCGATGTCGGGGAAAGAACGGCTGCAAGATCGCCGCCGTTCTCCTCGGAGGTTCCCTCGACAGTCCGGCGGATCAATTCGAGGTTCGGTGCCACGTCAGCCCCACTTCATCTCACCCTTGGCGACCTTGGATCCGATATCGAGGGCGACGCCCATGCCGAGACCTGGAAAGCGGGCCTCCATGGCCGCCTTTAGCGCTGCGCTGTTGGCCGCCTTGTTCAGCTCTTCCTCGAAGGCGCGGAGATAGGATTTGGTGAATTCCACGGCCGATGGACCTGTCGCGGCATCGGGGGTCATATGGCCAGGCACCACGACGGCGGGGTGGCGCGCTGCAACCGCATCCAGTGTCTTGATCCAGGCGGCACGGCTTTCCCTGGTCTGCGTGTCGGCGGTCCAGACATGAACACCCGCGAAGATCATCACGCCGCCGAACACGGCGTTGAGCGACGGCACGAACAGGTACCGGCGATTGGCGAGTCCATCTTCCGCATTGACGATCTCGATCGTCTCGCCGTCGATCGTGAGCGTTGCATCGTCGAACGCCTCGGGCAAGACGATGTCGGTCAGCGCCTGAGGGCCATTTTCTTTCAATTGCGGACCCCAGACCGCGAGCTTCTTCTCCACACTGTCCTTGATGGCTTGGAGCGTGGCTGAAGCAGCGATCACCCTTGCCTCCGGGAAGGCTTCCCGCACCGGCTTCAGGCTGAAGTAATAATCGGGATCGGACTGGCTGACATAGATGGTGGTCAGCTTTTTGCCGGTGGCCTTGATGGCTTCGGCGAGCGCCTTGCCGTCCGGATAGGTGAAACCGCCATCGATCAGCAGGGCCTCGCTCGGGCCGGACAGCAGCACCGGCGCGCGGAAGAAGCCGTTCGGACCGGCCGGGAAATGTTTCCAGTCAAGCTTGCTGCCCGCGGCCTGGCCGCGCTCGGCGGATGCGAAGACGGCGGTTGCGCCGATGGCCAATGAGGTCTTCATGATCTGTCTTCTTGTTGTGAACATGGAATAGCTCCTTCGAATGGAATGGGATCAGGTCGCGGTGGCAATCCGCGGGTCCGCCGCTGATTGAGAGAACAGCGGGAAAGTAGCTCCGCTGGATTAATTGATAAATTACCTATAATAATACAAACTGTATGCTGTAAGCTTACAATAAACCGAAGGCGTCCCCGTGGAACCGATCAACCTCAACCGCCTCGCCTATTTTTCCACCGTCATCGACGCGGGTTCGTTTACCCGAGCAGCCGAGCGGCTTGGCATCACGAAAGCGGTCGTCAGCCAACAGGTCGCCCGCCTTGAAGCCGAACTGCAGACCACGCTTCTGGTGCGCACGACGCGGAGGCTCGAGCCGACCGAAGCAGGCCGCCTTCTGCATGCACGTTGCGTCATGATCCTGCGGGACGTTGAGGAGGCAGTCGCTGAGGTCGGCGAGGGCAACACCGAAGTGGCCGGTGTGCTGCGCGTTTCCGCGTCCAATGACTATGGCGCGATCGTGTTGGCCCCGATCGCCGCCCGTTTTCGGCAGAAATTTCCGGCCTGCGGCGTCGAACTGTTCATTTCCGATGCCATAATTGACTTGATCGGCAGCAAGATAGACCTGTCCATCCGGGTCGGCTGGCTGGAAGACTCCAGTCTGCAGGCGCGCCGCATCGGCACCTTCCGGCAGATCCTGGTCGCTTCGCGGGATTTCGCCGCCAAGGTCACGGTGGACGAACCGGAAGATCTTGCTTCTATGCCGCTCGTTGCCAATTCCGTCCTTCGCAAGCCGTTCACCTGGAGCTTCACCCGAGGCGATTTCGAGCGGCGGACCGTCACCATGCGCGAGACGTTCTCCATCAACTCGACACCGGCCGTCCTCGAAGCGACGCTCGCCGGCGGCGGACTGGCGGTTCTGCCGGACTATCTGGTCGCTGACTATCTATCGCAGGGTCGTCTCGTCCATATGCTCCCTGACTGGGCGCTGCCCTCCGGGGGCATTCACGTGGTCTACCCAGCCGCGCGCTTTCGCCCGCAAAAGGTGACGCGGTTCGTGTCCATGCTCATGGAACAGATCCGCGAATGAAAGCGCATTGCCGCCGAGAGGTGCAGTTGTTCAGCTGAGCGAAGGCTCCCGGTGCAGTCGATGTGTGGCCTAGTTGTTGTGGAAGAACCGCCGGCGAAAATGCTCATTGTCCGGTCGCTTGCAGATATAGACCGGGCAGGACTTGGTGTCGGCGCTCGGCACATAGGCGCGCGTCCTCACCTCGCCCATGGTGCAGAACTGCTGGCTCTGGACATAGCGATCATAGAGCGGCAGCCCGGGCACCCGCGTCGACTGGTAGCGCAGGATAACGGCGCCCTGCCGCGCGATCGTCGACTTCACCTTGCCGCAGCTCATATGCGTCGGATCGTAGCGCGAGATCGCCTGCGCCTCGGCGGCCACCAGCGTCAGGCAGGCGGCAAGCACAATGGTTTTCATGGTCCTCTCCCCCTGATCCGCCGCCCAGGGACGGCGCGATCTGTCGCAACGGTTTCACTGGATTGGGGCGGCTATTGGGTGACCCCGATCACGGCTTTTTCACGCAGTCTTGTTTTTCGAACGAAAGCAGCCTATATCAGCCCCATTGATATTTCGGCCGATCGATCCGGGCCTCGCGATCTTCGCGTTTGCTGACGTCTATCTCCAAAATCTCGATGCACACCGGCTGGACTTCGGTCTGGTCAAACTAAAGCAAATGTTGAAGGACTATCTAAAATGGCAACTGGAACGGTCAAGTGGTTCAACGCCACCAAGGGCTTCGGCTTCATCCAGCCTGACGCGGGCGGCGCGGACGTTTTCGTCCACATCTCCGCTGTCGAGCGCGCTGGACTGTCGACCCTGGTCGAAGGCCAGAAGATCAACTTCGAGATCGAGCAGGACCGCCGCACTGGCAAGTCGTCCGCTGGATCTCTGAGCAAGGCAGCCTGATTTTGCGAATGGCGCGCGCCGGGCGAGAGTCCGGGGCGCGCGGCAAGTCACGGATGTACTGACGGTCGCGCGAGAAGCGCGCCGGAGCGAATGACCCGAGAAGCTGGAACAGCAGATAGCTGCCAGCCCGGACCGGACGCTCCCGATCAGGCTACCGAAAATGGGAAGGCGGGATTTATCCCGCCTTTTTGTTGTCCGCGGTTAGGCGCCGCGGCCGGCGCAATAATCCCACCGGTGGTACTTTTAGCCCAATAGTGGTACCATTCGGCTATGACCAAACTTGAACAGATCGAAAAATCCGTCGCATCGCTGAGCCCCGAGGAACTGAAGGCATTCGCCGCCTGGTTCGAGACGCTCCAGGCGGATATGTGGGACCGGCAGATGGAAGCCGACGCGAAGGCGGGCCGGTTGGACAAGCTTGCCGAACAGGCCCTGGCCGACCATCGGGCTGGCCGGACGCGGCCTCTGTGAACCACGTCGCCTCCCCATCATTCTGGGAGGCCTATGATAAGCTGCCATCGTCGATCAAGGCAAAGGCGGAGAGGCGCTTTGCCAGACTGCGTTCTGATCCTTTTCATCCTTCGTTGCATTTCAAACAGGTCGGTCGCTATTGGTCGGCGCGAGTTGACGAAAGCTACCGTGCTGTTGCCATGCGCAACAATGAAGATGTGATCTGGTTCTGGATCGGCACTCACGCCGACTACGACCATCCCTCGGGTTCTTGGCCGCAAGCCAGACCGGCCGTCCCGCCTTTTGGTTCGCCCCATCCGGAACGAGCCGCGAAGCGGCGACTAGCCCGGGACAAGGCTACCCCACCCACCCGATCGGCACATGCCCAGGATCGGCCTCCACGCGGCCAAGCCAGGCCACGACCGCCGGATAGGCGTCGAGCTGGAAGCCGCCCTGCTCCGCCGTATGTGTATAGGCATAGAGCGCGATGTCGGCGACGCTGAACACACTGCCGGCGAAGAAGGCGTTGTTTTCCAGATATTTGTTCATCACGCCGAGCGCCTTGTTGCCGCGCTCCAGCGTCACCGCCAGCCGCTCCGGCGTCGCATCCCCGGCGCGTTCGGGAAACGTCAGCAGCGCCTTGCGCACGGCGATGTAGGGCTCGTGGCTGTATTGCTCGAAGAACAGCCATTGATAGGCGAGCCCGCGCTCATATTTGTCGGCCGGCAGGAAGCGCGTGCCTTCGGCGAGATAGAGCAGGATGGCGTTGGATTCGGCCAGCCGCCGGCCGTCGTCGAACTCGAGCAGCGGCACCATGGCGTTCGGATTCTTGGCGACAAAGTCGGCTTTTCGCGTCTCGCCGGTATGCGAACTCACTTCGATCGTGGTGAAGGCGAGGCCAAGCTTGGCCATCAGCAGGCGCGGCTTGTAGCAATTGCCGCTGTCGATCATGCTGTAAAGTATCATTTGCCGGTCTCCCGAAGCGCTGCCTTGCAAAGGCGATTATCGCAGCGGCGGCGTGCTCAACCAATGATTTGTTTTGGCGCGACCCATCAGCGCCGCTGATGCAAAGTCCTACCCAAACAGCGGCACGACCTTGCTGTCCCTGCCCAGCAGCGCGTCGACGGACAGCGGCTCCTCATTGAAGATCGTCCCGGCCAGCGCCGGCCGGGCCAGAAGAAAGCCCTGCAGCAGGTCGACGCCGCCCTCGAGCGCGACGCGCAGATGGACGGGTTGCTCGATGCCTTCGACCAGCACCCTGGCGCCGCGGTCGTGCAGGCTGGACACCAGCGGGCGGAAGAACCGTTCGGCGGCGGCGTGGCGGCAGAACTCCGCGAACCAGCCGCCATCGATCTTGACGATATCGGGCTTGAGCAGGCTCACCCGCTCCTCGGTCGAGTGGCCGGTGCCGAAATCGTCGATGGCGATGCGGATGCCGTCGCGCCGCATTTCGCGCACCAGCCGGGCGAGAAGCGCGTCGTCCGCCGCCTGTTCGGTGATCTCGCAGACCAGCATGCCGGGCGCGAGGCCGAGTTCGCTGAGATGCCGGCTCATCAGCCGGATCTCGGCCAGCGCCCGCTCGCCATGGTCGTTGATCATCGGATTGTAGTTGAAGAACAGATCGAGCCCGTCGACGCCGATATTGTGGAAATTCCTGAGATGCAGCATCCGGCACATGGTCTCGACAAACAGCCGGTCCGGCGCAGCAACGCTTTCGAAGAATGCCCGCGGCGACCCTGCCCGGCCGGCACGGTGCGGCTCGATCAGGCCCTCGACCGCCACCGCGTGCAGCGTGCCGCCGAGCGGGACGAAGATCGGCTGGTAGGCGCTGCGCAGTCGGAAATCGCCATGGATGCCATATTCGATGCCGACCTCGTCGGCGAAGATCGCTTTGCTGGCATCGCGCCGCCGCTCGGGCTTCATGGCGCAACCCTGCGCCCGAAGGCTTTTGCCGGCCGCGCCGTTTGCGGCGCGGCCGTGGCAACAGGCGCAGTCCCAGTCGTGGCGCAGGCGGGTTCCGGCGTGACTTTGCCGAGAACGCGAAAACTGGTCGGCGCCAGTTCCGGCCGCGCCAGCACGAAACCCTGGACCATTGAAGCGCCGGACTTCTCGGCCAGTTCCAGTTGCCAGCCCTCCTCGATGCCCTCGAACACCGTGCGGATGCCTTGCTCCTCGAAGCTTTTCACCATGGTGGTCAAGAGCGCGAAGCCGGCACCGGATTCCATCAGCTGCGTGATCCAGGTGGCGTCGAACTTGACGATGTCGGGCCTCAGCTCCTTGATGCGGTTGATGTCGGAATCGTCGGCGCCATAGTCATCGACGGCGATGCGAAACCCATTGCCTTTCAATGCCGCGACGAAGCTGTGCAGGGTCTCCTGCGATGCCGATCTCTGCTCCGTCACCTCGCACACGACGCGGCCCGGATTGATGCCGGCCTGGTGCAGCACGAGCCGCATTTCGCGCAAGGAATTGTCGGCGACCGCCCGCTCGGTGAACACCGACGGGTCGAAATTGATGAAGATCGACGCTTCCTGCGGCAGGCAGACGCCGGCATTGAGGAGGTGCAGCGTCCTGGTCAGCGCCTCGATATGCAGCCGGTCGGCGGCCGGGCAGGTCGAGAAGAACGTCATCGGCGATTGCGGCTCGCCGTCACGAAACGGCCGGATCAGCCCTTCGAAGGCGGCCATCGACAGCTTGCCTTCCTTGAAGGCGAAGATCGGCTGGAAGGCACTTTGCAGCGTATAAATGCCCCAGACACCGGTCGAGGTGCCGTCATCATGACGGATGATATGGGCTAGCCCAATGCTGCGCGACACGGTTCCTCGCTCCGCGAATTGGCGGAATGGATTGCGATCCTGCCATGCAAGCCTCTACCGCCCGTTAATGAATTTAGTGTTGCGATCACGGGTCCCGATCACAGCGGCTTGACGGCTGGATCAGCCAACAATGCTTGCACTGAGCGAAATCATGCGACATGAGAAGCGCCGCGGCCGCTCCTGGCCGCGCCGATCCTCTCAGGAGAGACAAAAGGTCATGGCCTTTCTTGCCGACACCCTTTCGCGCGTAAAACCTTCCGCCACCATCGCGGTGACGCAGAAAGCGCGCGAGCTGAAAAATGCCGGCCGCGACATTATCGGCCTCGGTGCCGGCGAACCGGATTTCGACACGCCCGACAACATCAAGAATGCGGCGATCGAGGCGATCCGCCGCGGCGAGACCAAATACCCGCCGGTTTCGGGCATCGTGCCGCTGCGCGAGGCGATCGCGAAAAAGTTCAAGCGCGAGAACAATCTCGACTACAGACCCGAGCAGACCATCGTCGGCACCGGCGGCAAGCAGATCCTGTTCAACGCCTTCATGGCGACGCTCAATCCCGGCGACGAGGTCATCATCCCGCGGCCCTACTGGGTCAGCTATCCCGAAATGGTGGCGATCTGCGGCGGCACGTCGGTGTTTGCCGACACCTCGATCGACAATGGCTTCAAATTGACCGCTGAAGTGCTCGAAAGGGCGATCACGCCGAAGACCAAATGGCTGCTGATGAACTCGCCGTCCAACCCGTCGGGCGCCGCCTACACGCAAGCTGAACTGCGCGCGCTGGCCGATGTGCTGTTGAAGCATCCGCATGTCTGGACGCTGACCGACGACATGTACGAGCACCTGACCTATGGCGACTTCGTCTTCAAGACCATCGCCGAGGTCGAGCCGAAGCTCTATGAGCGCACGCTGACCATGAACGGCGTGTCGAAGGCCTATGCGATGACCGGCTGGCGCATCGGTTATGCCGCGGGGCCTGTCCAGCTGATCAAGGCGATGGACATGATCCAGGGCCAGCAGACCTCGGGCGCCTGCACCATCGCGCAGTGGGCGTCGGTCGAAGCGCTCAACGGCCCGCAGGACTTCATCGCCAGGAACAAGGCGATCTTCCAGGGCAGGCGCGATCTTGTCGTCTCGATGCTTAACCAGGCGCGCGGCATTACCTGTCCGTCGCCGGAAGGTGCCTTCTATGTCTATCCGTCCTGCGCGCAGCTGATCGGCAAGAAGACGAAAACCGGCAAGGTGATCGACACCGACGAGGCCTTCTCAGCGGAATTGCTCGAAGCCGAAGGCGTCGCGGTGGTGTTCGGCTCGGCCTTCGGTCTCGGCCCTAACTTCCGCATCTCCTACGCCACTTCGGAGGCGTTGCTGGAGGAAGCCTGCACGCGCATCCAGCGCTTTACCGCATCGCTGACCTGATCGGGCGCGTCATCGCAACCAACGAAAACCCGGCTCGACGCCGGGTTTTTTGTGAGCCGGGCCCGGCACTCAGCCGCCATATTGTTCGGCGGTCACCGCTTCCAACCAGTCGGCATGGACACCGTCCAGTGCTTCCTGCATGGCGATATGCGTCATCGCCGATTTCGGCGCCGCACCATGCCAGTGCTTTTCGCCGGGCGCGAACGAGATCACGTCGCCGGCCCTGATCTCCTGGACCGGGCCATCCCATGTCTGGGCAAGGCCGGCGCCCGAAGTGACATAGAGTGTCTGGCCAAGCGGATGCGTGTGCCAGTGGGTGCGCGCGCCGGGCTCGAAGCTGACCAGCGTGGCTCGCAACCGCGCCGGCGCCTCCGCCTCGATGATCGGCGTCTGCAGCACCCGGCCGGAAAAATATTTTTCCGGCGCAATGATGGTCGGCACGCTGCCGCAGGCAATGATCTTCATCGTGGTGATCCTCGGTCGTATGGCGGGCGGCAAAAGCCACCCCGCTCCTGGTGATTGAGTGTGGACCGCACCTTCCTCCCATATCCGGCGCCGCGCAACCGCGCATGGAACCCTCGCTGATACCGCCTGATGTGCCGTCCATGCCGATTTGTATTTTCCTTGCCCTGCCAGCAAACAAGTGGGACGATGCATCAGGGCAGGTGGACATGAACAGAACCCCGCCCGCGACGGTCGAACAGGCCGGCCGCCGCTCAGGACCGATTGACCACGCCTGAACCATGCATGCCAGTCGGTCCCACGGGAAACGCCTGAGTGGAGGTCAGTCATGGGTACTCGCGCCGGAGGACGACGCACGGGACCGAAATGCATTGCCATAGTCGGTCCCTTCGCAAGCGGTAAGACGACACTTCTCGAAGCCATATTGGCCCGTACGGGCGCCATTCCCCGACAAAATCCCGTTTCATCCGGCAACACCGTTTCCGATCATTCGCCCGAGGCGCGCGCCCACGCCATGAGCGTCGAGGCGACGATCGCAACCACCGAATTCATGGGCGAGCAGATCACCTTCGTCGACTGCCCCGGCTCGATCGAATTCTCCTTCGAAGCCGAACCGGTACTGGCCGCCTGCGACCTCGCCGTGGTCGTGGCCGAACCCGACGAAAAGAAGATCCCTGCCCTGCAGCTCATCATGCGCAAGCTCGACGAGCTCGGCGTGCCGCGCATCCTCTTCCTCAACAAGGTCGACAAGGCGATCGCAGGCGTGCGCGACACGCTGAAGATGCTGCAGCCGGCAAGCTCGGTGCCGCTCTTGCTGCGCCAGATTCCGCTGCGCAAGGACGGCGTCGTCATCGGCTCGATCGATCTGGCGCTGGAGCGCGCCTACATCTACCGCGAATATGCCGAAAGCGAGGTGGCTGAGATACCGGGCGACGACAAGGCGCGCGAATTGGAAGCGCGCTTTTCCATGCTGGAAACCCTGGCCGACCATGACGACCAGTTGATGGAACAGCTGCTCGAGGAGATCGAGCCGCCGAAGGATGCGATCTTCGACGACCTCGCGGCCGATCTGCGCGACGGCGCCGTGACGCCAGTGCTGATCGGCACCGCCGAGAAGGGCAATGGCGTGCTGCGCCTGCTGAAGACGATCCGCCATGACGCGCCCGATATCGAGGCGACCCGCAAGCGCCTCGGCGCGACCGACGGCAACGCCACCGTGATCCAGGTGATGAAGACCATCCACACGCCGCATGGCGGCAAGCTGTCGGTGTCGCGCATCCTGTCCGGCCAGGTCGCCGACGGCTTGGAACTCTGGCTGCCCGGCGGCGACACGGCCAAGGTTTCCGGCATCTACAGGATGCTCGGCAAGGACCAGTTCAAGCTCACTGCCGCCAAGGCCGGCGACACCGTGGCGCTGGGAAAACTGGACGACGTCAAGACCGGCCAGACGCTGACCTCGGCCAGGAGCGGCACCAAACAACTGTTCGACGTCGAGCCGCCGCAGCCGGTCTTCGCCTTCGCGCTGCGACCGAAGGAGCGTAAGGACGAGGTGAAGATGTCGGCCGCCATCCAGCGGCTGGCCGAGGAGGACCCCTCGCTCAGCCTGCGCCACAACCAGGACTCGGCCGAGACGGTGCTGTCCGGCCATGGCGAGATGCATCTGCGCGTCGTGCGCGAGCGGCTGGAAGGCAAGAACCAGATTCCGGTCGAAGGCCATGCGCCGGCCGTGCCCTATCGCGAGACGATCCGCAAATCGACGCAGCAGCGCGGCCGTCACAAGAAACAGTCGGGCGGCCATGGCCAGTTCGGCGATGTGGTGATCGAGATCAAGCCGCTGCCGCGCGGCTCCGGCTTCCAGTTCACCGACACCATCAGCGGCGGCGTCGTGCCGAAAACCTACATCCAGTCGGTCGAAACCGGCGTACGCGATTATCTGAAGTCCGGCCCGCTCGGGTTCCCGGTGGTCGACGTCGCCGTCAACCTGTCGGACGGCTCCTACCATGCGGTGGATTCCTCCGACATGGCCTTCCAGATGGCGGCGAAGCTGGCAATGAAGGAAGGCATGGCCGCCTGCTCGCCGGTGCTTCTGGAGCCGGTGATGAAGGTCGAGATCGTCACGCCGTCGGACGCGACGTCGAAGATCATCGCTCTGATCCCGCAGCGGCGCGGCCAGATCCTCGGTTATGACGCGCGGCCCGACTGGCCGGGATGGGATGTCGTCGAGGCAACCATGCCGCAAGCCGAGATCGGCGACCTGATCATCGAGTTGCGTTCGGCCACCTCAGGCGTCGCCAGCTACCGTGCCGCCTTCGACCACATGGCCGAACTCACCGGCCGCCTTGCCGACGAAGCGATGAACACCAATGGCAAGGCTGCGTGATTCCGTCCAATGCATGTCGCCCAAAAGTGCGCAGCGGTTTTGGGACAACGCCATGCATAAAACAAACGCCCCCTCGAAAGTTCGAGGGGGCAAGAACCAAAAACGACGCCCGGGGGACCGGACGCCGTTTTGTTTGCGGACCGTTTTTATGGGAGGAGAAACGGCAGGTCCGCCGCATTTGCTGTCGCCGAGTTTCGGCAAAAAAGGTTCGGACGCGGTAGCCGCCTGAGCCCGGGTCGTCCGAGTGATGCCCCCATCTCCCGTCCGAACCACACCGCGTCCTATGTTCTACTTAGCAGATCGAGGGTGCCCTTGTCATGTTACCAGAGGTTACATGACACTGTTACGCGGCAATTCTGGTGAATTTCCCGGTCGCTCCGGCAGGGTCCGGGCAACAAAAAAGCCGGATCAATGAAGATCCGGCTGAGTTTGATTGGAAGTGCCTGTTAAGGCTAACCTCCAGAGGGGAACACTCGAGGGCGCTAATGGGAGGAGAACGCGCCCAGGAGATGATCTATATATGTGCTCATCATGCCCAAGAAACAAGCATCTATTTTGCAACACACGCATGCAAAAAAACGCAGGCTGTGGTCTAACCCATCCCCGGCACCAATAGGACCAGAAAAATCGTCGAAATCGAGCCCATTGCTGGGTCATTGTCGTCGCGAAAACGTCAATCCCGGGCGATTTTGCTCCAAAAAATCGGAAACACCCGATGACCTGGAATCAGGCAGTGGCCGTTTAATTCTGAGGCAGCCAGGCGAGGAACGGCCAATGCGTCCTTTTTCAGCGCTTGCCGGCAGCGGCATCTTCCTGATCGCGGCACCTGGCGTGGTTGCCGGACTGATCCCCTGGCTGCTCAGCGATCACTGGGGCCTGCCATGGTCTGCTTTGCCGGGCTTTGTCCCGGCCGGCGGCGTCATCATCGTCGCCGCGGCCGCCGTGCTGCTGCACGCCCTTCGCCCGCTTCGCGCTGGAGGGGCTGGGCACGCCAGCCCCGGTCGCGCCGACCGAGAAGCTGGTGATCGGCGGCATCTACCGCCATGTCCGCAATCCCATGTATGTCGCCGTGCTGTCTATCATCCTCGGCCAGGCGCTATTGTTCTCGAGCTGGACGCTTGTCGCCTATGCCATGATCGGTGCGATCGCCATGGGCTCCTTCGTCAAGTTCTACGAGGAGCCGACGCTGGCCAGCCGCTACGGCCCCGAATATGAAACCTACCGCCGCAACGTACCGGGCTGGCTGCCGCGCCTGACGCCCTGGCGGGGAACCCAGCCCTGAGCGAGGACGGACATGCCCGCGTGCGAGGAAATCCCCTCCGGGGTCTGTGGGCCCGCACCACTGGCGGGGCGATGCGGGCCCGGCCAAGGCTTGGTAGCCCCGACCAGCAGCGAGGGGTCGCTGCCTTCATTGAAACCAGCCGACAAATATCAGGTTCCGCTAATATAAAAAAATGCCGCCACCATTCAGCAGTGGGCCACCCAGCGGTTGGTGGTCCACGTCTCGCTTATAAGGCTGACGGCGCCATTGTGGAGCCGAAGCCACCATTTGCAGACCGGCTGAATCGACATGGCCCTCAGAAGGACCAGCTGCGCGCCTTGGCAATGATGAAGTCGCGGAAGACGTGCAGCTTCGCCTGGTTCTTCATCGCGTCAGGATAGGCGAAATAAGTGTCGAAGGACGGCACCTCGGTTTCCGGCAGCAGCTGCACCAGGCCCGAGTCCTTGCTGATCACATAATCGGGCAGCATGGCGATGCCGGCGCCGCCCTGCACCGCGCGCTTGATCGACAGGATGTCGTTGATCTGCAGCGACGGCACGCGCTGGCCGCCCTCGAAATCGCCGACCGTCTCCAGCCAGTTCAGCTCCGACAGATGCGAGGGGACCGGCAGGCCGAAGGTGACGATGCGATGGGTTCTGAGCTCCGCGACCGAGGCCGGCTTGCCGTGCTTGGCGACATAGGAAGGTGCCGCGTAGAGGTGGAAATGCACGGTGAACAGGCGGCGCTGGATCAGGTCGGGCTGCTGCGGCTGGCGCAGCCGGATGGCGCAGTCGGCCTGGCGCATGGTGAGGTCGAGCTCCTCATTGGCGAGGATCAGCTGCAGGCTGATTTCGGGGTAGAGTTCGATGAATTCCTGCACCCGCTCGGTCAGCCAGCCGGCGCCGAGACCGACGGTCGTCGTCACCCTGAGCACGCCGGAGGGCCGGTCCTTGGTCTCGGTCAGGCGCGATTTTATGGTCTCGAGCTTCATCAGCACGTCGTGCGCCGTGCGGAACAGCATCTCGCCCTGTTCGGTCAGCACCAGGCCGCGGGCATGACGGTTGAACAGCGGCACGCCGACGTCATGCTCGAGCGCGCTGACCTGCCGCGATATCGCCGATTGCGACAGATGCAATGTCTCGGCCGCATGCGTAAACGATCCCGCTTCCGCCGCAGCGTGAAACACGCGTAGCTTGTCCCAGTCCAACGCCATGATTCCCCTCGTTCTGTTTGGCGTCTGAATGAAAAATCAGGCTTTTACACGACGTTTCTAAGCCGTTTTTCCAACAGTTGACAGCGGCCCCTATTCCGCTGCTTCGCGATGCACCTCGATGCCGGCCAGATATTTTTCCGCTTCCAGCGCGGCCATGCAGCCGAGCCCCGCCGCCGTCACCGCCTGGCGATAGATATCATCGGTCACGTCGCCGGCAGCGAACACGCCAGGCACGTCGGTGCGGGTCGAATCCGGCGCCGTCCACAGATAGCCGTTCGGCTTCTGCTTCAGCTTGCCGACGAACAGTTCGACCGCCGGTGCGTGACCGATCGCCACGAACACGCCGTCGACCTTGAGGTGCGTTTCAACGCCGGTCACCGCATGCTTGAGCTTCAGCCCCTCTACCGATGGCGGCAGAGGCGCCTTGCCGGGGCGCCCGGTGATCTCGTCGACCACCGTGTCCCAGATGACGCGGACATTGTCTTTCTGCAGCAGCCGCTCACGCAGGATACGCTCGGCGCGGAAGTCGCTGCGCCGATGGATGACCGTCACGCTCTTGGCGAGGTTCGACAGATAGAGCGCCTCTTCCACCGCCGAATTGCCGCCGCCGACCACCGCGACATCCTTGCCGCGATAGAAGAAGCCATCGCAGGTGGCGCAGGCCGAGACGCCGAAGCCCATGAAATCCTGCTCGGTCGGAATACCCAGCCACTTGGCCTGCGCGCCGGTGGCGATGATCAGCGCATCGGCCGTGTAGGTGGTTCCCGAATCGCCCTTGGCGCGGAACGGCCGCACGTTGAGGTCGACCTCGGTGATGATGTCGTTGATGATGTCGGTGCCGACATGTTCGGCCTGCTTGAGCATCTGTTCCATCAGCCACGGTCCCTGGATGGGATCGGCGAAGCCGGGATAGTTTTCGACATCGGTAGTGATCATCAGCTGGCCGCCTTGCTGCAGGCCGGCGACCAGCATCGGCTTCAGCATGGCACGTGCGGCATAGACCGCCGCCGTGTAGCCGGCCGGGCCGGAACCGATGATGAGAACGGGCGCGTGCTTGGTGGTCATTTAAAGCCTCTGCGGGGCAGACAACGAACGTGTCTTGGAAAGGACGTGGAATGTCGCGCGTAATGTAAGGGTTGCCAATCACGCCAGCAAGACGGACGGGCCGTCGTCCCCGGAAAGCTTCGGCCCATATGCATATTCGTGCGATGACCGCTTTCGTTACCGTTCTGAAATCGCGTTGATGAGGGCTGGCGTCGACACAAAAGTCGTTTAATTACAAAATCGCGAAAGATTCTTGCGCCACCCTGATCATCGAGAACCCTAATGCCACTCAAGGCCGACCTCGACGCCATCGACTGGAAGATCCTGCGCGAGTTGCAGGCGGACGGGCGCATGACCAATGTCGAGCTGTCGAACCGCGTCGGCATTTCGGCGC
Organism: Mesorhizobium sp. dw_380; assembly: GCF_018588885.1. Classification (GTDB taxonomy): domain Bacteria; phylum Pseudomonadota; class Alphaproteobacteria; order Rhizobiales; family Rhizobiaceae; genus Mesorhizobium. Next base: position 30,109 of record NZ_JAFFIW010000042.1, on the reverse strand, counting down.
CGCCCTGCCTGCGCCGGGTCAAGCGGCTGGAGGAAGCCGGCATCATCCGCGGCTATCGCGCGCTGCTCAACGCCCCTGCGCTCGGCCTCGATGTCGTCGCCTTCTGCCTGGTCGGCCTGCATCACCAGGCCGACGCCGAACTGCGCACCTTCGCCGAGCGTACGCGCGGCTGGCCGATCGTTCGCGATGCCTGGATGGTCTCGGGCGAATCCGATTTCCTGCTGCACTGCGTGGCAAGCGACCTCGGCGCCTTCCAGACATTCGTCATCGAGGAGCTGACCTCGACCCCGAATGTCGACACGGTGCGCACCGCTCTCACCATCCGCCGGGTCAAGGATGAAGGCCTGGTCTCGTTCGAACACCCCTGAGGCAGAGCGAAGGCCTGTACGCCGGCGAATTCCTTACCTTCGCCACACCGGCGCCCCGTTGGTATCAGACAGACGCTGATGTACAAGGCTGGACGGCCTGCCGGACTTCGCCGCTCAACTGCGCTTGAACAGAGAGCGCAAGCAGCGTTGTTCCGGGGACGGCCCGCCATGGGAAGGGGACCATGACTCGATTTGCAAGCCCGGTTTCGGCGCTTATCATCTGCGTGAACGAGGCCGACATGATCGGCCCGTGCCTGGAAAGCATCGACTTCTGCGCCGAGATCATCATCGTCGATTCCGGTTCGACGGATGGCACCGTCGAATGCGTGGAAAGCTATATCGCCAAGGGCTACCCGATAACGCTGCTGCACAATGACTGGCCGGGTTTTCCCCGTCAGCGGCAGTTCGCGCTCGACCACGCCAATCAGCCCTGGTGTCTTTCGATCGACCCGGACGAGCGCGTCGACGACCGGCTGCGGCAGTCGATCGTGGCCGCCACGCAGGCGACAGACAACAAGATCAGCGGCTGGTACATCCGCCGCCGCGATTGGCTGAAAGGCTACGGCTACGCGCACCGCTGGGTGCTGCACAACAGGCTGATGCGGCTTTTCCGCCGGGAAGGCGCCACCATGGATCTCACCGCGCGGGTGCACGAATCGTTCGGCGTGCCGGGCGAGACCGGCACGATCGAAGACGGTGTCTTGCTGCATCGCCGCGAAATATCGGTCGAAGAGGATCTTGCCCGGGCCAACGCCTATTCCGGCCTCAAGGCCGTCACGCTGGTCGAGAAGGGCAAGAAGGCCGGCCTGGTGCGGCTGGTGCTGTCGCCGTTTGGCAACTTCCTGAAATTCTACCTGGCCAAGCGCTACTTCCTGTGCGGCCGGCACGGTTTCGTCTACTCGATGTCGGTGATGATCTATTCCTTCGCTACCGAGGCCAAGCTCTACGAAGCCTCGGAGCACAACGATCCTGTGTGAGCCATAAGGCCTGGATCACGACCCGTTGTCCCTGCCGAGCGCTTCGATGGCGGGGAGCAGGCCGGCGAGGTCATCGCCGTCATCCAGGCGCCTGATGGCGAAGCCAGGCTGAGCCGCCGCCTCGCCGTCCACCAGCCAACCCTGTGCCAAGCCGGCGCGCCGTCCCGCCTGCATGTCGGCCAGCTTGTCGCCGACGATCAAGGAGCGCTGGAGATCGAGATCAAGGCGTTTGCCCGCCTCGATCAGCATGCCCGGATTGGGCTTGCGCATCGGATGATCCGATATGGCCAGGGGTCCGAGGCCCGCCTCGTGGTAGGCACAGGCAAGCACCATGTCGACGGACACGCCGTGATCGCCCAACAGGTCGAGCACGCGGCTGTTGACCGCCGCAAAGACGCTCCAGCCGAAATAGCCGCGCGCGATGCCGGACTGGTTGGTCACCACCACGACTGGGATCCCGGCCCGGTTGGCGGCCGCGATCGCCGGCAGCATCTGTGGCCTGAGTTCGATCTCGGCCGGATCGCTGGGATAGTCGGTATCGACATTGATGGTGCCGTCGCGGTCGAGGAACAGCGCCGGCAAGTGCTGAGGGAAAACCCGGTCGCCGATCCGCTCGACCCACAATCCGGGCTCGATCAACGGATGCGGCATCCCCCCAACATCAGCCATTGTGCAGGCGGGCTTCGACCACTTCGCACAGATGATGGTAAAGGCAGAGGTGCCCCTGCTGGATGATCGGCGTCGAGGTCGAGGGCACATTGAGCAGGATATCGCACAGCGGCTTGAGCTTGCCGCCGGTGTCGCCGGTCAGGCCGATCACCCTCATGTCCATCGTCCGCGCCTGTTCGGCGGCGGCGAGGATGCTCGGCGAATTGCCGCTGGTCGAGATCGCCAGAAGCACGCCGCCGGCCGAGCCATGCGCCTCGACCTGGCGTGAAAACACCGTGTCGAAACCATAATCATTGCCCCAGGCGGTCAGCACCGCGGCATTGGCCGGCAACGCGATGACATTGTAGGCCTTGCGCTCCTTGAGGAAGCGGCCGACAAGTTCGCCGGCGATGTGGATTGCATCGCTGGCCGAGCCGCCATTGCCGGCGATCAGGAAGGCCTTGCCCGACGAAAGCGCCGTCACCACGGCGTCCGCCGCGCGCTCCATCTCGCCGGTCAGGTCGCGCTCGACCATCGCCGTGATCGCGGCCGCCGAGCGGACCAGATAGTCGTTCAGTTCAGACATGAAACCCTCAGTTCGTCGTGCCGCCCGCGCGCAATTTGCCGATGGTCCCGGTGGTGCTCTTGCCAGCGACGAGATCGACCAGCACGACGCGCCCGCCGGCCTTCTGCACCACATCGGCGCCGACCACCGTGTCGACCGTATAATCCGCGCCCTTGACCAATATATTGGGCAAAAGCGCCTCGATCAGCGCCAGCGGCGTATCCTCCTCGAACACCACGACCGCATCGACCGAGGCAAGCGCCGCGAGCACGCAGGCACGGTCATGCTGATCGTTGACCGGGCGGCCCGGCCCTTTCAGCCGCCGCACGGAGGCATCGCTGTTGAGGCCGAGCACCAGCCGGTCGCACTGGCTGCGCGCCGCATGCAAGAGGCTGACATGGCCGGCATGCAGGATGTCGAAGCAGCCATTGGTGAAGCCGACGCTCAGGCCCTCTTCCTTCCAGGCCGCGACCATGCGCGCCGCCGATGCGGCATCGAGGATGGCGTCCTTGTGGGCGGTCGGTCCGTGCGAGCGGAACAGCGCGCCGGTAAGCTCTTCGACCGTCAGCCGCGCGGTGCCACGCTTGCCGACGACGACGCCGCCGGCGGCATTGGCGATCGAGGCCGCGGCGACGGGATCGGCACCCGACGCGAGTGCCAGCGCGAATGTCGCGATCACCGTGTCGCCGGCGCCCGAGACATCGAACACTTCGCGCGCCTGGGTGGCGATGTGGCGCGCCTCATCCGGGCCGACGACGCTCATGCCCTTTTCGCTGCGGGTGGCGACGACGAATTCGAAACCATGCGCCGAGATCAGCTCGCGAGCGGCCGCGACGATCTCGTCATCGGCAAACACCGCATGGCCGACGGCCTCGCCAAGCTCTTTGCGGTTGGGTGTGATGGCGGTCGCGCCGGCATAGCGGGCATAATCGCGGCCTTTGGGGTCGACCAGCACCGGCTTGCCCGCCTCGCGGCAGATGGCGATCAGCTTGGCAGCGACCCCGTCGAGCAGGATGCCCTTGCCGTAATCGGACAGTATGACGATGTCGGCCCCCGCGAGTGCCGCGCGGAAATGCCGGATCAGCGCCGCCCGTTCCGTCTCGCCCAGCGGCTTGATCTCTTCCTCGTCGAAACGCAGCACCTGCTGATTGAGGGCGCTAAAGCGGCTCTTCGACGAGGTCATGCGGCCGCGCTGCTGCGCCAGGCCCGCTGTCTCGGCACCAAGCTCGCCAAGCATACACACCAGGCTGTCGCCGGCCGCGTCCGTGCCGAGCACCGAGACCGGAATGGCACGCGCGCCGAGCGAGACGATGTTGGCCACGACATTGCCGGCGCCGCCCATCGCCGAGGTTTCGCCGCGCCCGTGCAGCACCGGAATCGGCGCTTCCGGCGAAATCCGCTCGATGACGCCATTGACGAAGCGGTCGAGGATGATGTCGCCGACCACCAGCACGGCGACGTCGCCAAAGCGCGCAATGGCGCGGTGCAAGGGTTCGGGAGAAGGCGGATTGTGCTTGGTCATGTCACTGGCAACGCGCTGGGAAGAACCGTCTCGGGCTATATGGGGTCGGTTGGAGGGAACGGTCGTTCATGCCTGCCGATATACCGCAATTCGAGCCGGTGCAACGGCCACGCCGTGTCAGCTCTTCTGCAGCGCCACGTGGACGCCGAGCCCGACCAGCACCGCGCCGCCCGCTCGCTGCATCAGCCGCTGTGCCCGGCTCGAACGCCGCAGCCGGCCGATCACCAGGCCGGCCAGGAACACGCAGACAATGTCGGCCGAGGAGAACATCAAATTGACGATGGTGCCCAAGACCACGAATTGCAGCCAGACCGGGAGCGCCGCCGAGGCATCGATGAACTGCGGCAGGAACGCCATGAAGAAGATCGCGGTCTTGGGATTGAGCACCTCGACGGTGATGCTCTCGAAAAACGCGCGACGGGCCGATTTGCGCTCGATCGCGGGCAACGCCACGTCGCCCTCCCCGCGCTTGCGGAACAGCGAGACGCCGAGCCAGATCAAATAGAGCGCGCCGAACAGCTTGACCGCCATGTAGAGCGGCGGCACGGCATGGAACAGAACCGACAGGCCGGCGGCGGCTGCAAAGACATGGACATAGCCGCCGAGATGGATGCCAAGGGCCGCCGTCAGCCCCGACCAGCGCCCGCGCGCCATGGTCTGCGCCGCGGCATAAAGCATGGCTGGACCAGGGATATAGGCGAAGATCGCCGTGGTTGCGAAAAACGCGATGAGCAGTTCGGTCGACGGCATTTTTTCCTCACGATCTCGCCAGGCGGTGAGAACCGACTGAAGCGGCAGCTTTGCGGCGCCACTGTGACGCCTGCACCTGCTTTGTCGACAGCCCGGCTGGCCTCCCTTATAAGGACCGGAATCGCAAGCAACCAGAGGCCTTCATGATCATCGTCACGGGCGGCGCCGGCATGATCGGCTCCAACATCGTCGCCGCGCTCAACGCCGAGGGCCATGACGACATCCTCGTCGTCGACGACCTCACCGACGGCCATAAGATAGCCAACCTGGCCGACCTGGAGATAGCCGACTATCTCGACAAGGACGATTTTCTGCCACGCATGGAAGCCGGTTCGCTCGGCCGCATCGAAGCCGTCTTCCACCAGGGCGCCTGCTCGACCACCACCGAATGGAACGGCAAGTTCATGATGGAGGTGAACTACGCCTATTCGAAACGGCTGCTGCATGCCTGCCAGGCGCTGCGCGTGCCTTTCCTCTATGCCTCCTCCGCATCCGTCTATGGTGGTGGATCGGAGTTCCGTGAAGAGCCGGCGCTCGAGCGGCCGCTCAACGTCTACGCCTATTCGAAGAAACTCTTCGACGACTATGTCAGGCGCACCGTCTTCGATAGTGACCATTCGCAGGTCGCGGGCCTGCGCTACTTCAACGTCTATGGCCCGCGCGAGGCGCACAAAGGCGCCATGGCCTCGGTCGCCTTCCATCTGTTCAACCAGGTCGAGCAGGGCCAGAACCCGAAACTGTTCGGCGCCTATGGCGGCTTCGGCCCTGGCGAACAGAGTCGCGACTTCATCCATGTCGGCGACGTCGCCGATGTCAATCTGTGGCTGTGGAAGCGCGGTTCGAGCGGCATCTTCAACTGCGGCACCGGCCGCGCCCAGCCCTTCCGCGCCATCGCCGAAACAGTCATCGACACGTTGGGCAAGGGCGAGATCGAGTTCATCGAATTCCCCGACCATCTCAAGGGCAGCTACCAGAGCTTCACGCAAGCTGATATGTCGCGTTTGCGCGCGGCCGGTTATAACGGCCAATTCCGGAGCGTCGAAACTGGCGTCAGAGACTATGTCGAATGGCTGAAAGCCCAACGATCCTCGTGATCGGCCCACGCTGGGTGGGCGATATGGTGATGGCGCAGTGCCTGTTTTCGGCGCTGAAGGAGCGCTATCCCAACGCCGCCATCGACGTGCTGGCGCCGGCTTGGGCCGCCCCGCTGGTCAAGCGCATGCCCGAAATCCGCCAGCAGATCGACTTTCCGTTGAAGCCCGGCGCGCTCGAATTCACCCATCGCCGCCGCTTCGGCCGCCTGCTGCGCGGCCGCTACGACATGGCCTACATCTTGCCGGGCAGCTGGAAATCGGCACTGATCCCCTTCTTTGCCCGCATTCCGCGCCGTTTCGGCCATCTCAGGGAAATGCGCTACGGCCTGCTGACCGATATCGTACCATTGCCGGAGGCCATGAAACGGCGCACCTCGCAGGCCTATTTCGGCCTCGCCCAAGGCGGCAGGTTTCGCCCCCCTCACCTGACCGTCGACGCCAGCAACCAGGCCGCCCTGCTCGACCGTCTCGGGCTGGCGCCGCAGAAATTCGCGGCCCTCATGCCTGGCGCCGAATTCGGCCCGGCCAAGCGCTGGCCGAGCGAAAGCTATGCCGGCCTTGCCCGCGTATTCATGGCCAAAGGCTTGAAAGTCGCCCTGTTCGGCTCGAAGAACGATCGCGACGTGACGGCGGAGATCGCAGCGCTTGCCCCCGGCGTGGTCGACCTCGCCGGCCAGACGCGGCTGGAGGACGCCATCGACCTGATCGCGGCGGCAAGGCTTGCGGTCTCCAACGACAGCGGGCTGATGCATGTCGCGGCGGCAGTCGGCACGCCAATCGTTGCCGTCTATGGTTCGACCTCGCCTGAAAATACGCCGCCGCTGGCTGAGCGCCGCGAACTGGTCTGGCTCGGCCTGTCCTGCTCGCCCTGCCACCAGAAAATCTGCCCGCTAGGCCACCTCAATTGCCTGAAGACACTTGAAGTGGGGCAGGTTGCGGCAGCGGCGGAACGCCTGCTGGAACTTTCGGCGGCGGCATGAAGGTCCTGATCGTCAAGACGTCGTCGATGGGCGATGTCATCCACACGTTTCCGGCCGTCGAGGATGCCAGCCTCGTCAGGCCGGACGTGTCCTTCGACTGGTGCGTCGAAGAGGCGTTCGCCGGCATCGTCGCGCTGCACCCGGCGATCGGCAGGATCCACACGGTCGCCATCCGGCGCTGGCGCAAGGCGCTGTTCAATGGCGGCACCTGGCGCGAAGCTACCGCGCTGCGCCGTAGCTTGCGCGAATGCCGCTACGACCTCGTCATCGATGCACAGGGCCTGCTGAAGTCGGCCCTGGTGGCGCGGCAGGCCGGTGCGGCGATTGCCGGCTTCGACCGGTCGAGCGCGCGCGAACCCTCGGCGACGCTGTTCTATGACGTCACCTACGCCGTGCCGCGCGACCTGCACGCCATCGAGCGGACGCGCCGGCTGTTCGGGCTGGCGCTCGGCTACCAGCCCGACCTGTCGACACTCAACTCCGGCATCGTGCCACCGCCCGGAAGTCTGGCCGGCATTACCGGAAAAACCGCCTTCCTGCTGCATGGCACCAGCCGCGAGGACAAGAAATGGCCTGTCGAAGACTGGATCGGAACCGCCCGCTTGCTGGTCGAGCGTGGCGTGACGCCGGTCACCACTTGGTCGAACGAGCGTGAGAAGATCGCGGCCGAAGCGATCGCCAGGGCCGTGCCCTCCACGGTCGTGGTGCCAAAGTCACCGCTGGCCGACATCGCCGCCATCCTCGGCCGCTCGACGCTGGTGATCGGCGCCGACACCGGATTGACCCATCTCGCCAGCGCCTTCGGCCTGCCGACGGTTGCGGTGTTTTTGGCGACGGAGCCGGGTTTGACCGGTCCTCGCGGGCAATATGCTTCGACGCTGCTGGCGTCAGCCGGTGGGAGTGTGACGCCGACGGAGGTGGTGGCGGAGGCGGAGAGATTGCTGAAGCTCAGTCGAGCCAGCGCCGGAGGGGCTTGATTTATCCAATCAGTTCAACGGAAAGGCTGGCGCTGCCCCTCATCCGCCTGCCGGCATCTTCTCCCCGTATAGTGACGGGAGAAGGGGCTGGCCGCAATGCTGGCGCTCTTGCTTGCAACGTTGAAAATTGGCGAAATCATCGGCGACTGCGTCCTTCTCCCCGTCACTATACGGGGAGAAGTGCCCGGCAGGGCGATGAGGGGCGGCGCAAACCTCGGCTTGAAAGCCGCAGCCGGCGCCTCAATTCCTAGATAAACTGCACCCGGACGATCTCATACCCCCTTGCTCCGCCAGGCGCATTGACCTCGATAGCGTCGCCGACTTCTTTGCCGATCAGCGCGCGGGCGATCGGCGATGAGATCGAGATGCGGCCGGACTTCACGTCGGCTTCCTGGTCGCCGACGATCTGGTAGGTCTTCTTTTCCTCGGTATCCTCGTCGACCAGCACGACGGTGGCGCCGAACTTGACCTTGTCGCCGCTGAGCTTGGTGACGTCGATCACTTCGGCGCGCGCGATCAGGTCCTCGAGCTCGTTGACGCGGCCTTCATTGAGGCTCTGCGCCTCTTTCGCGGCATGATATTCGGCATTTTCGGACAGGTCGCCATGCGAGCGCGCCTCTGAGATCGCCTCGATGATGCGCGGCCGCTCTTCCTGCTGGCGCCAACGCAGTTCCTCCTTCAATGACGTGAACCCCTCGCCTGTCATCGGGACCTTGTTCATGATGCCTAACCTTTCCTGCGCCGCCCCCGTGTTTTCGGGGGAAGCCTTGTCGTCGGGTACAAAAAGAAAACGGGTCCGGCAGCCTCGGGCTAACGGAACCGTTTCACCGCAATTTCCCCCAATATAGCAATCTCGGCGCGTTTTTCACGCCCAAAAATCGGGTTTTGCAAAAATCATCCCCGCTTTCATCAACCGGGGCACGGGCAACAAAAAAGCGGCCGCGATCGCTCGCGGCCGCTTCGAAAATGTTGGGAGGCCTGATCAGCTCCGCATGAAATGGTCGATCTGCTCCGAAAGCATGCCGTATTCGCGTGATCCCTTGCCGGTGCGCTTCTCGATTTCCATCAGCTGCTGCTGGGCGCCAGCCAGATCGCCGATCTGGAGATGCGCCTCGCCGAGATATTCGCGCACCAGCGTGTAGTTAGGGTCGATGCGCAGCGCTTCCTCGTAATAGCCGAGGCCGACGGTGACGCGGCCGGAATGGCGGTGCGAATAGCCGAGATAGTTGAGGATGCGCGGATCCTGCTTGTTGGCCGCAAGGGTGAGTACGGCGATCGCCTCGTCATAACGGCCGTCCATCGCCAGCGCATGGCCTGCATCATAGATGCTGTCGTCGTCGAGCATGCCCTCCTGGGGTACGACGCACTTCTTCTTCTTCTTGTCCCAGACCTCCCCCTTCTTGCACTGGGTGACGGTCTCGTCGCTGCCACCACTGCTGCTGCCGGCGGAAAAAACGGGAACTGCGAAGAACTGCAGCGCGACAAGTGCGGTCGCCGCCTGGATCAGCATTCTTTTATGCATCGAAGCCTCCTTGAGGGTGGGAATGCAACACTAACGCCGGACAATTTGCGTTTCATCCCGAAAAAATGACTGTCGCTGAAAAGCATGCCGGCGGTCCTGATCCGAGGGCCGAGAACATCAGGTGACGGATGCTGCAAATCGGCTATCATCGGCCTGATTGTAGCGCTCGGAGACGGCCCGTGCAGCAACGACTTGAAAAGGACTGGGAACTTTCGATCGGCCCCGACACCGTGCGCCTGTTCATCCTCAAGGCCAAGGCGCTGAGCGCGGCCGTCAACGAGGATTATGCCGACGGCGCCGAACACGAGGTCGAGTTCGACGGCGACACGCACGACAATCATCATCATGACGGCCTTGCCGAGGAAAGTTCGGAAAATCTGACCGAAGAGGAACTGCGCGAGCTGATCAACGACCTCAATGTCGATGAAGCCGCCGAGTTGATCGCGCTGGCCTGGGTCGGTCGCGGCGACTATGACGCCAGGGAATGGTCTGACGCCGTAACGGCGGCGCGCGAACGCGCCAACAGGCGCACGGCCAAATACCTGCTCGGCATGCCGCTGCTCGCCGACTGGCTGGAGGAAGGCCTCGAAGCGATCGGCGCGTAACGCGGAGGTAACCGATTGTGATCGCTCCAAAGCATTGGTCCAGGCAACTTCGGCACGCCCGCGCCGTTTCGAAGCGATGGCAACGCTGAGCTTTTCCCCGTTTCGCAGACTGGCGTTGCCTTTGGCGGCCGCCGCCCTGCTGGTGACGCCGGCCGACGCCAAACATCACAGATATCACGGAGCGCTGACACCGCGGGTCGGGCAGCCGCTGACGCCGCGGGCCGACCAGCCGCTGAAATCGCGCGGGCAACACCGCCTTGCACGCAAGCAGGCACGGCAGAAAACGCGAAATCCGACGCCTGCACCTGCCGATGTTCCTGCACCTGCGGATGTTCCGGTGCCTGAACCCCGTCCTGCGGATGCTCCAAAGACGGCGGACGCTCCAAAGGCGGCAAAACAGAAGACGCAAGGTCAAGGGAGCAGTGGAGCATCTGAACAAGCCAACGACGAAAAGTCGCATCAGAAGGAGCCGGCGCGTCCCGAACCGTCCGCCCCGGTGCCGTCAACCGCTGAGGAAAGCGAGCCGGAGCCGCCAGCCGAGGTGCCGATCCCGACCCAAAGGCCCGACAGCGCCGAACCGGTGGTTGAGCCGCCGGCCGTCGCGCCGACGCCGCCGGAAAAACCAGCTGACGCCGGCGACGAGACCATGCTTCCCGACCCGCGCTCGGCCGATCTGCCCGGCGAAAAGATGCCCGAGGAGGAAGTTGCCTGCCGCGAGCGGCTGAAGGCGCTCGGCGTCGAATTCGAGGAGCACGAAGCGGAAAGCAACCCCGAAATCGGCTGCTCGATCCCCTATCCCCTGGTGTTGAAGAGCCTTGGCAAGTCGATCGCGATTGCCCCCGGCACCGAGCTCAACTGTGCAATGGCCGAGGCGGCGGCGCGTTTTGCCTCCGACGTCATCCAGCCGGCGGCGAAGGCCGAATTCGGCGCCAACCTGAAATCGATCGGCCAGGCATCAGCCTTCATCTGCCGGCCCCGAAACGGCACCAGGAAATTGTCGGAGCACGCCTTCGGCAACGCGCTCGACATTGGCAGTTTCACGCTTTCGGACGGCAGTACAATTGGGGTCGGCCCATCGCCGCCGGAGAAGGACGCCAAATTCCTCGACGCCGTCCGCAAGGCCGCCTGCGGGCCGTTCAAGACCGTGCTCGGGCCTGGCGCCGACCCCGATCACGAACTTCATTTCCATTTCGACCTGGAGCCCCGCCGGCATGGCGGCACGTTCTGCCAATAGACTTGGTCGTTGCAGGATCCCCGCCGCAATTCGGCCGCAGGCGTGAACGCCGGTGCTGAGTTTTCCTTTACCCTTGATTGTTAAAATGCCGGATATCCGGACCATGATCCCGAAAAGTGGGAACCGGTTTTCGGAAAGATCATGGTCAGGCAAAGGTAGAACCTGATCGGATCAGGTTCGGGATCAGGATTCCGCCAATGGCCGGCAAATTTCGCGCCGTGTTTCTCGCCACTGCCCGCCGATCGAAACCCGCGATGGTACTGGCCGCCGGCCTTGCCCTCGCGGCCGTTTCGGCCTGCAACACCGGCAGCGTATTGTCGCTGCAGCCTGCCGTCGACGTCGGCTCGCAGACATCGGCCGTTCCGCAGTACACCGGCATGCAGAGGCTTGTCCCGTCCAATCCCTACATGACGCAGGCCGCCTATCCGCGCATGGATGAGCCGATGTCGCCGGTCGAGCAGATACCGGCCAGCGAGACCGATTGCCGCGAGCAGCTGAAACGCCTCGATGTCGCCTACACCGACCTGGCGCCGATCCGTGAAGGCCAGTGCGGCATCGACTATCCCGTCAAGGTCACGTCGATCGGCAGCATCCAGATGAAACCCGCCGCGACGCTGACCTGCGACATGGCCGCCACCTTCGCCGCCTGGACGAAGAACGAACTGGTTCCTTCCGCCCGCTGGCGCTACTTCTCCGGCGTCAAGACCATCCACCAGGGCTCCAGCTATTCCTGCCGCAACATCGCCGGCGAAGGCGTGCTGTCCGAGCACGGCAAGGGCAATGCGCTCGATGTCATGAGCATCGAGCTCAACAATGGCGACGACATCGACGTGCGCAAGCCCGGACTGTTCGCCTTCCGCACGCGCGGCTTCCTCAACAATGTGCGTGCTGACGGCTGCCAGTATTTCACCACGGTGCTCGGCCCCGGCTACAATTACGACCACCGCAATCATTTCCACTTCGACATCAAGAACCGCAAGAACGGCTATCGCGCCTGCCGATAGCATGCCGCACCCTCTGCCAGCTGCACACGACTCCGCATAGAATGACGCCGGAACGGTCTGGTGACGGCACATGAGCCTGCGAAGCATTCGGCGACGCATTGCGATCTGGATAGCGGCCTTTCTGGCCGCCTGGGTCGCGCTCGCCTATGTCGCAGCGCCGGAATTCTGGACATTCCGGGAGCGCGGTTTTCGCGACCAGCGCTTCGAGATGGTGACGCACACGCCGCAAGGCATTCCCGGCGACCCGATCAATGTTGGGCTTGTCGGCACGGAGAAGGAGGTGGTCCACGCCTTCGCCGTCGCCGGCTGGGACACCGCCGACGCGATCACCCTGAGAACCGCCATCGATATCGGCGAAAGCGTCTTGTTTTCCCGGCCCTATCCCGATGCGCCGATGAGCCGCCTGTTGTTCGAGGGCCGCGCCCAGGATCTCGCCTTCGAAAAGCCGGCCGGCAACAGTGCCGACCGGCGCCACCACGTCCGTTTCTGGAAGACTGATACGGTCGGCGACGATGGCCGGCCGCTTTGGCTGGGCTCCGCCAGCTTTGATCGCGGCGTCGGGCTGAGCCACGATACCGGCGCGATCACCCACCACATCGCCCCCGACATCGATGCCGAGCGTGACTTTCTGATCGGCGATCTGCGTGCCGCCGACCAGTTGATCTCGACCAGCGACCTGGCGGGCATCGGCGCCACCAGGACCGGCCGCAATGGCGGCGGCGACCCCTACTTCACCGATGGCAACGCAATCATCGGCGTGTTGAAGCAGCTGCTGTCACTCGCAGCATCAAGTCGTGGTGATCACGATCTTGCCGAACGGCCCCTTCTCCAGATGCTGCAAGGCCCGCGGCACTTCGTCAAAACCAAAGACCTTGTCGATGATGGGCTTGATGCCAAGCGCCTCGATTGCCTGGTTCATCCGCTCGAAGGAACGGCGATGGCCGATCGACAGGCCCTGCACGACAATACGGTTGCGCATGAATGGAAGGATCGGGAAACTGAGTTCCATCGAACCCAAAAGACCAATGATCGAGAGCCGACCGTCGGCACCAAGCGCGTTGAGCGATCGCCGCGCATTGTCGCCGCCGACCATTTCCAGAATGTGATTCACACCTCGCCCGTCGGTCAGCACACGCGCCGCCTCGTCCCATGCCGGCTGCCTGCGATAGTTGATCCCTTGCCAGGCGCCGAGCTCTTTTGCACGCTCGAGCTTCTCGTCGCTGCTCGAGGTGACGATGGCACGCAAGCCAAAAGCCTTGGCGAATTGCAGCGCAAACAGCGATACGCCGCCGGTGCCCTGGATGAGAATGGTCTGGCCCGGCACCGGCCTGGTCGCCTCGGCCATCGCAAACCAAGCCGTCAGCGCCGCTATCGGCAGCGTCGCCGCCTCGATGTCGCTGAGCGATGGCGGCGCCAGCACCGCAGCATCCTCGCCAAAGACCACATGATCGGAGAGCATGCCCGGCAGCGAGGAACCGAGCGTGTGCTTGTGCAACACGGGCGGCGCGTCGCCATCCGGCCAATCGGCGATGACCTGGCCGAGCACACGCTGCCCGACCTGGAAGCGGCTGACCGCATTGCCGACAGCCACCACCTCGCCCACCGCATCCGATGTCGGCACGAAGGGAAAGGTAAGGTCGGGGATCAGCGTGCCGTCCACGATCAGCTTGTCCTTGTAGTTCAGCGATACGGCTTTGGTCCGCACCAGGAGACCGTGCGGCCCGGGTTCGGGGATTTTGCCGGTCACCTGGCTCAGCCTGGACAGGCCGAAACCGCTCATCTGCCAGGATCTGTTGATCTCGGTGCTCATGTCGCTTCGCACTCCGTGATTGATGGCCATGCGAGGTATTTAAGCCTTTCCGCTATAGAAGACAGGGCTTCTATGCGGCATAATTGGCGACTGATTGAGAACTATAGATCGACAATTGGGAAACATGATGGAATCGGCCGATCTGCAGGGCATCGTCGCATTCGTCCAGGCCGTGGAGGCCGGCAGCTTCACCGGCGCCGGCGAGCGGTTGCATGTGACGAAGTCGGCGATCGGCAAGTCGGTCGCCCAATTGGAGCAGCGGCTCGGCGTCCGCCTGCTCAACCGCACCACCCGCAGCCTCAGTCCGACCAGCGAAGGCGTGAGCTACTATGAGGCTTGCGTCAGGGCGCTGACCGAGATCGAAGCGGCGCAGTCGCTGCTCGCCTCGCGCCGGCAGATCCCGTCCGGCCGGCTGCGCATCGACGTGCCGCTCGCCTTCGGCCGCCGCTGCGTCGCCCCGGTCCTGTTCGAAATCTCGAAGAAATTCCCGGACCTGACAATGGAAATCTCCTTCAACGACCGCCGCGTCGACCTGATCGAGGAAGGTATCGACCTCGCCATCCGCATGGGAGAACTGGACGAAAGCCTGTCGCTTGCGGCGCGGCGCATCTATGCCCAGCGCTCGGCTATCTGTGCCGCGCCCGCGTATCTCGAAGCGCATGGCAGGCCGCAATCTGTCGAGGATCTCGCCCGCCATAGCGTTATCGGCTACGGTCGCGACGGCATCGTCCGTCCCTGGACCATCAGGCATGCCGACGGCCATGTCGGCTCCTTCATACCCAGGGCGCGGCTTGTCCTCGGCCATGGCGAGCCCCTGCTCGACGCAGCTTTGGCCGGCTGCGGCATCGCCTTTCTGCCGACCTGGCTGGCGGCCGACAGCCTCAGGCGTGGCGATTTGGAAATGGTCCTGTCTGACTGCCCAGTGGAAAACACTGTCGCGCACGCCGTCTGGCCGGTAACGCGCGCACTGACGCCAAAGGTGCGGGTTGTCGTCGACGCCCTCGTCGAACATTTTTCGGCGCCAGCCTGGAACCGTGCCTGAAAGACGCGATTGTCATCTTTCTAAAAAAGATGGCGGACTATTTTCGAGCGGCCCGCCGCAATGCTATTGAGCCTCATGTTATACGTTGAAATTGCTATCGTGGTCGTCCTCATCTGCGTGAACGGCCTTTTGTCGATGTCCGAGCTCGCCATCGTTTCCTCGCGCCCGGCGCGGCTGAAAGCGATGATCGACCGCGGCGTCAATGGCGCCGGACGCGCCCTTGCGCTCGGCTCGAACCCCGGCAAGTTCCTGTCCTCCGTGCAGATTGGCATCACGCTGGTCGGCGTGCTTTCCGGTGCCTTCTCCGGCGCCACGCTCGGCGAGCGGCTGTCCGTGTACCTGGCCTCGACCGGCATCCGCGAAAGCGTCGCCGACCCGATCGGCGTCGGCATCGTCGTCGCCATCATCACCTATTTCTCGCTGATCGTCGGCGAGCTGGTGCCCAAGCAGATCGCGCTGCGCGATCCCGAGCGCGTTGCCACCCGCGCGGCGCCGGCGATGACCATCCTGGCCACCGTCTCGGCCCCCTTGGTGTTCCTGCTCGACATTTCCGGTCGCGCCATATTGTGGCTGCTTGGCCAGCACGGCGAAAGCGAGGACAAGGTCACCGACGAGGAGATCAGGATGCTGGTCGCCGAGGCCGAGCATCACGGCACCATCGAGTCCGACGAGCGGCGCATGATCGCCGGCGTCATGCGGCTTGGCGACCGCGCCGTGCGCGCCGTGATGACGCCGCGCACCGAGGTCGACTGGATCAATCTGCAGTCCGACGACACGACGATCCGCAAACTCTTGATGGAAACCCAGCATTCACGCCTGCCGGCGGGCGACGGCGGCGTCGACGTCATGATCGGCGTCGTCCAGACGCGCGATGTGCTGGCCGCACTGCTGGCCGGCCGCACGCTCGACCCGCGCAAGCATGTGCGTGCCGCTCCGATCGTCTATGATCAGGCAGACGCGCTTGATGTGCTGCAGAAGCTGAAGGAATCCGACGTGCCGATGGCGCTGGTGCATGACGAATACGGCCATTTCGAAGGCATCGTCACGCCGGCCGACATTCTGGAAGCCATCACCGGCGTGTTCCGCTCGGACCTCGATGCCGGCGAGGAGGAGAACGCCGTCAAGCGCGAGGACGGCTCATGGCTGCTCGCCGGCTACATGCAGGCCGACGAGATGGCCGAGGTCCTGGGCGTCGACCTGCCCGAAAACCGCGACTACGAGACCGTCGCCGGCTATGTGCTGTCGCACATGCACCATTTGCCGGCGACCGGCGAATGCGTCGACGCCCAAGGCTGGCGCTTCGAGGTGGTCGATCTCGACGGCCGCCGCATCGACAAGCTGATCGCCACCCGCCTGCCCGGCACTCACCGCGAGGCGGTGCGCTGATTGTTCGGTATCGGCTTTCGGCGCCGGCAGTCATTGGCCGCGGGTCGAGCCATCGCCCCCGCCCGCGATCACTACCGTTCAGTGAAGGCACGTGCGAAGGAATCGATCATCGGCCGTGCCAGATACTCGAAGAAAGTCCGGTCGCCGGTGCTGATGAACGCCTCGACCGGCGTTCCGGGATAGAGCTGCTCGGGCTTAACGCCAGGCGGCAGGTCGGCTGTAATCTTCAGCCTGGCGCGGAAATAGGGCTCGTGCGTCGCCTCGTCGATGAGACGGTCCGCCGAAATTTGTGTCACGGTGGCTGACACTTCGGGGGTGAGCCGCATGTTCAAGGCGGACAGCCGCAGTTTTGCCGGCTGGCCGACGCGGACCTGATCGAGGTCTTTCGGCCGCAGCTTGGCATCCACGATCAGGCCCTCTGCCGTGGGCAGGATCTCCATGATCTTTTCGCCAGGGGCAATCACGCTGCCTCTGGAATTATAGGTCGACGAGACGACTATGCCTGCCGCCGGCGCCTTGATCGTCGTCCGCCGCAGCACCGCCTCGGCCGCCCTGATCTGTTCCTCGACATCGGCCAGGTTGGAACGAACCTCGTCCAGCTTGGTCAGCGCCTCCTCCACGCGCTGCGTGGTCAGGCGCTCGATCTGCACCTGGGCTTCGACGATCTGGGTGTTGGCCGCGGCGAGATTGGCCTCCAGCGCCCCGGCTTGCCCGACGAGATCGGCCTCGCTGCGCAAAAGCTGCGAGTATTCGGTACGATTGGTGAGGCCTTTGTCCAGCAGGCTGGTCTTGATGCCGAGTTCTTTCTTAACGACTTCAGCCTGCTGCTGAATGGCCTGTTTCTGGGCCTGCAATCCCACCACCGACTGCCGATGCATGGCAACCCGTTGCGCCAGGATCGATTGCTCCGACCGGAACCGGGCGAGCCTGGCGTCGAATTCCTTCTGCTGTTCTCGAACCAGGATCTCGAAATCGTGCTGGAATGGCGCCGGCGCCGCTTCGGTGATCGGCGCCAGCCTGTCCAACCCGTCGCGCTCCGCCTCCAGCCGCGCCGCACCCGCTCTGAGCGCGATCGACTGTCTCGTCAGCCGGTTAAACTCGGCCTGCGCGGCTGTTGGATCCAGTACGATCAAATCCTGGGCCCGCTGCACGCGATCGCCTTCATGGACCAGCAATTGCTGGATGATACCGCCCTCGCGATGCTGGATCAGGATGTTTCCGCCCGTCGCCGAGATCGTGCCTTGCGTCATCACCGCTCCGGCCAGGGGCGCGCTGACGGCCCAGTAGCCAAAGCAACCCACCAGCAGCGCTATCGACGCGTATCCGACGAATGCCACGCGCCCTATGTCGGTGCGCGGGTTGCCTTCCCAGGCGAGGCTTTGCGCTTTCATCGCCTATGATCCAAAGCGAATGTTGTGGGTGCGGATGGTCGTGGCGAACGAGGCTGTCACCGCCGGATTCTGCCTGGGAAGGCCCTTGCCGGCGCCCGTGCCGGCCCCAGACTGCCGCAACACCTCGCCGCTTGGGCCAAAGGCTTCGATCACGCCGCTGCGCAGAAGCATCACGCGGTCGCAGGACGCGGCAATCGATGGGCGATGCGTGATCACGATCATGGTGACGCCGGCCGCTTTCGCGGCGGAAAGCACCGCTTCGAGCGCCGCTTCGCCCGTGCCGTCGAGATGCGTGCTGGGCTCGTCCAGGACCAGAATTCTGGGAGCGCCGTAGAAGGCGCGCGCCAGCCCGATCCTCTGGCGCTCGCCGCCCGACAGCGTTCTGTCCGAGGGACCTATCACGGTCTGGTAGCCATCCGGCTGCGCCAGGATCAGCTCGTGCGCCTCAGCCCGCCTTGCTGCCTCGACGATCGAGGCGTCATCCGCATCGGGGTCGAAGCGGGCGACATTTTCCGCGATCGATCCGGGAAAGAGCTCCACCTCCTGCGCCAGGTATCCGATATGCCTGCCGAGTTGATTTTCGTCCCAGGTCCGGAGGTCGGCGCCATCGATCCTGACCGAGCCGCCGGTCGGTTGCACCGCACCGACAAGCAACCTCGCCAGCGTTGATTTGCCGGCCCCGCTCGGGCCGACGATCGCCACCGCTTCGCCGGCGGCGATTTGGAAATTCAGCCTTCTGATGATCGGTTCCGTGCCGGCCGCTGCATTCGGCGCGACCAAGATCAGGCCCTGCGCGGAGATCTCGCCCGAAGGATCCGGCAAAGCCAGTTTCCGCGCCTGTTGCGGCTGCGCCGAAAGCACTTTCTCCAACCGTTTCCAGGATCGCCTGGCGTCAACGATCTGCCGCCAAGAGCCGATCAGTTGGTCGAGCGGCTGCAGCGCGCGGGACGACACCAGGGAGGACGCGAAGATCATCCCGGCCGTCATCTTGCCTTGCAGGACGAGCCATGCTCCGACACCCAATATGGCCAGCTGAAGCATCATGCGGACGGCGCGAGACGTTCCGCTGAAAATCGCGTTGGCTGTCGACGAACGGTCATGAAGGATCAGCGCCTCGGCGACGTGCCTTTGCCACACCCGCGCGGCGTTCCCCACCATGCCCATGGCCCGCAGCGTCTCGGCATTGCGGGCAAAGGCCTGTTCGGCCAGGCTGGCGACAGCCGAACGCTGCGATGACAAGGCGTCGTTCCTGCCGACGGCAAGCTGGGTTGCCACCACCAGTCCAACCAGCAGCGCCGCGCCGGCCAGCGTCAGCCAGAACAGCACCGGATGGATCAGGTAGAGCAGGCCGAGGAAGACGGGAGCAAACGGCAGGTCGAATAGGACCGCCACGCCGCGCGACCTGATGAAGGCGCATACCGAGGCGAGGTCGCGCAACGGCGACAGGCCCGCGGCGGCATGACTGGGCGCGAGCGAGGTGGCGAACGTCTTCGCGCCCAGTTTGCTGTCGACGGTCGCTGCCACGCGTTGCGTGTAAATGGAGCGGACCGCGTCCAGCAAGCCGAGAAAAGCCAGCGCGAGAACCGCGATGGCGGACAAATAGAGCAGCGTCTCGACACTGGAGGAAGGCAGGACCCGGTCATAGACCTGCAACAGATATAGCGGGATCACCAGCAGCAGGATGTTGATCAGCAACGAGAAAACGCCGACATCGGCGATGGCGCGCCCCAAGACCGCCCGCAGGCCCGACTGTCCGATCATTCACGCACTCCCTGACGGCACATGGTCCCACCCATCGAGGCCGTCGCCTAGACCGAGTGCTCGCCCGCGACGTCCAGGGGGTGTAGCTGCAGTTCGTTCAGCGTATAGGCGTGGATATAGTCGATCTTCATCTCCGCCGGCGTGGCGAGATGATCCGGAGGCGTGCCGGCAAAGCCACCCACCGCGAGATTTGCCAGCATATACATGGGCTTGTGCATGTCGGACGGCGTCGCGGCTTGCGCGACCTGCACGCCGTCATAAGTCCAGACTAGCTTGTCCGGCGTCCACAGCACACCGTAGGTATGGAAGCCATCGGTATCCGAGACATTTACCGTCGACGCGACCTTGGTGTGCGTTCCCGTCTCATTCGTATGCGCCGTCATGACCAACGAGTTCGGGTCCTGCCCGCGCATTTCCATGACATCCAGTTCCGGCGGCCACGACCCGTCTTCCGGCAGCAGCCAGAACGCCGGCCAGGCGCCGGCGTGCTCGGGCAGATCGGCCCGCATTTCGAAATAGCCATAGGTCTGCGAGAAGGTGTCGTGGGTGGTCAGCAACCCCGACGTGTATTCATAATTGTTGATCAGGGGCTTGATGTCTGCGGGGGTCGGCGCCGCGGTGATGGTGAGGACACCGTTTTGCACGCTGAACGGGTGAACGGAACTCGTCGGCCCGTAATTGGCGTCGATATACCACTGCAGCTCGCTATTGCCGGTCAACGTGCTCCCGTTCGGCGCTCCCCACGAGAAGTTGGTATCCCATGTTCCGCCCTGGCTGTTGTGGAGGCTCAGCGTGTTGAAGTCGTCGGAGAAGGACAGCGTCATTCCCGACTTGTCGATCGGCAGTTCGAACTGGGTGGGCTGCAGCTTGTCGATGGTCGTGTTCTTGAACACCAGGATCTCGTTCGATCCGAGGTTCAGCATCACGTTCGATTCCACCTGCACCATGTGCGCCCGCACGGCGTCGAACGACGTGAAGTCATAGCCGTTGAGGCGGACGGTGTCGGATGCATCGAAATCGAAGATCAGGTCGCTTCCATTGCCCTTGGAGATGATGAAGGTGTCGGCGCCACCGCCGCCGATCAGGACATCATTGCCCTTGCCGCCATCCAGCGTCTGATGGCCGGAGCCGCCCTTGATGATGTTGTCCAACGCATTCCCGAACGCATAGCGATTATCGCCGGTGACGACGAGGTTCTCGAAATTGTCGGGGAGCTTGTAGCTCATCCAGGTGTCGATCGTGTCGACCCCTTCGCCGGGGTTTTCGACCACCTTGTTGTTGGTGGAATAGAGATGATAGTAGTCATCGCCCGCCCCGCCATAGATTGTGACATTGACGCTGGCGTCTCCCCAAAAGGAGTCGTTGCCAGACGTGCCGTGCAGTTCCGGTCCGGACCCGGTTGCCGAGAACCAATGCGTGGACGTGCCCGTGTAGGGGAGCGGGATGCCTTTGGCGTTCACCACGGTGCTCATCAGAAATCCTTCCTCGCGGTGCCGCGCCCACCCAAATTAACGATACAAATTCCTGCGCCCAGCTTCCTTAGCAACGTTGCAAGTATCGATATCGTTCCGGCGGACCATCCTAAAATCCAACATAACATCGATCACTCGGAAGACATATACTGAATATGAGGCAAAAGTGTTGCACAACGCGACAAAATAGCGCTCAAACAGAGAAATGTTTAATAAACTTTTTATATAGATATTAACCATCAAAACGATCTACTTAGATGAAGGGCGCCGAGCCCAAAACCGGACTTCCGGCGGCTATTTCAATGCGGGCTGTTCGGTCGAGCCCTCAATCGTCCGATCTCGGCCGTCGGCACGAGAACCCGCACCCTCAAACCGCGGCCTCGATCGGTTCGGCAAGTCTGGGATTCGAGCGTGCGGCGATCAGGCAGCTCGCCACGATGAGGCCGGCTCCCGCTAGCGTGGTCCACGTCACCGCCTCGTCGAAGAAAAAGAAACCAAGCGCCATCGCCCAGATGAAGGCCGAGTATTCCGTCGGGATCAGATATTGCGCTTCGGCGCGCGCATAGGCCCAGCTCATCAGGAATTGGCCGGCGAGCGACAGCGCCGTCACCCCGGCAAGGGGAAGCCAGAGATTGCCCGGCAGGGCAGTGGCGAGCCAAGGGGCTGCAAGACCGAGGGTGAGCGCAACGCAAAGGTTCTGGAACAGCATGATCTCGACTGGCTTGGCCACCAGCGCCTGTTGCCGCGCAAGGATCAAATTGTAGGCATAGAACACAGTCGATACGAGCACCGCGGCCGTGCCGAGCAGGGCATCCCCGGCATAGGTTTTCTGGCCGAACTGTCCGCCCACGATGATTGCGACCCCGGCAATACCGGCCAGCGAGGCCCAGATCGCCTTGCGCTGTATCCTTTCGCCCAAAAGCAGCGCTGCCAGCAGGAGCGCAAACAGCGGCGCCACGAAACTGAGCCCGATCGCCTCCGCGAGCGGCAGCCTCGCAAGACCCCAGAAGAAAGACAACAGGACCATGCCGACAACCACCGCGCGCAGCGCATGCAGCCTCAGCACCGAGGGGGCAGGAACAGAGCGCGGCCCCGCCAGCCAGCCCGCGCCCGCGACTACGGTCGCCAGCATGCTGCGCCACAGCACCGTGTTGTAGACGCCGACCGCGATGACCAGCACCTTCATCGCCGCATCCATGCCGGACAAAAGGAAGATGCCAAGCGCGCAGACGAGCACCGGCATCATAGGGGAAACGGCGCCGGCCAGGCTGGATGACTTCACGCGGGCTTACTCAAGGTGACGGATTTGCAGCCGGATATATCAGGGCAAGTCGTCGCGGCCAGATGGCAGCGCCGTCCATATGGCGGTCCAATGATTTCGGCCCGTGGCGCGATCCTGGTGTTATTTTTTGCCGCGTCTGTCGATTCCGCCATTGCCCGTTCGTCGTATGATCGAACCAACCAACCAAGGAGAAAGACAATGCGGTTCATGATGCTGATGATACCCGGCGGCTACGCAGAGGCAGCGCCCGATGTCAGGCTCGGCGCCGAGGCGGTGGAGGGGATGATGAAATACAATGAGGAGCTCAAGAAAGCTGGCGTGCTGCTGGCGCTCGATGGGCTGCATCCGCCGTCCGAGGGGGCGCGGGTCAGCTTCAAGGGCGGCAAGCCCGTCGTCACCGACGGCCCTTTCGCGGAGGTCAAGGAAGTGCTTGGCGGCTATTGGGTGATCGACGTACGCTCTCGTGAGGAGGCCATCGAATGGGCCCGCCGCTGCCCCGCCGGGGAGAATGACGTGATCGAGGTCCGCCGCGTCTTTGAGATGAGCGATTTCCCCGAGGACGTCCAGAAGGCGGCGGAAGGTTTTGGCGAGCTGAAGGGTTGACGGCGACAGCCACCATCGAAGCGGTCTGGCGGATCGAGCAGCCGAAGCTCACCGCCAGGCTCGCCCGCTATTTGAGGGATGTCGGGCTGGCCGAGGAGATCGCCGGCGATGCCTTCTTGCTGGCGCTGGAGCGCTGGCCCCGGGACGGCATCCCGCGCAACCCGGCCGCCTGGCTGACTGAAGTCGCCAGGAACCGGGCGCTCGACCGGCTGCGCCGCACCACCATGATCGACGGCAAGCATCGAGAACTCGCCATCGACCTCGCCGAGCTGGAGCGCGAGGTGCCCGACATCGAGGCAGCACTCGACGAGGATATTGACGATGACCTTTTGCGGCTGATCTTCACCGCTTGCCATCCCGTATTGCCGGCCGAGCAGCGCGCGGCACTGGCCCTGCGGCTGCTGGGCGGGTTGTCGACGCCGGAGATCGCCCGCGCCTTCCTGGTGCCCGAAGCCACCGCCGCGCAGCGCATCGTGCGCGCCAAGCGGACGCTTCGCGACACCGGCATCCCATTCGAGACGCCGCGCGGCGAGGAGCGGCGCGAACGCCTCGCCGCCGTGCTGGAGGTGGTCTACCTCACATTCAACGAGGGCTATGTGGCGACCGCAGGGCCGGACTGGCTGCGCCCCGATCTGTGCGGCGAAGCGCTGCGCCTTGGCCGCTCACTGGCGGCGCTGATGCCTGACGAGCCCGAGGTGCAGGGACTGGTGTCGCTGATGGAATTCAACGCCTCGCGCTTTGCCGCCCGCACCGGCAAAGCGGGCGATCCGATCCTGCTGCTCGACCAGGACCGCAGCCGATGGGACTGGTCGCTTATCCGGCGCGGCCTCGACGGCCTGAACCGCGCCATGAGCCTGACATCGACACCTGGTGCCTATTTGCTGCAGGCGATGATCGCGGCCTGCCATGCCCGCGCGATGACCGCCGCCGACACCGACTGGGTCGCGATATCAGCCTATTATCAGGCCCTTGCCTTGGCGGCCCCCTCGCCGATTTTCGAAATCAACCGGGCGGTGGCAGTCGGCATGGCGTTCGGACCGGCGCAGGGCCTCGCCATCGTCGAGGCGCTGCAAGACGAGCCGCGCCTGAAGGACTCGCACCTCTTGCCCACGGTGCGCGGCGACCTTCTGGAGAAACTGGGACGACCGGCGGAAGCCCGCGCCGCGTTCCGCCAGGCCGCGCAACTGACCGGCAATGACAGGGAGCGCGCCCTGCTGCTCGCCCGCGCAGGCGCACCCTCAGGCATCCGCTCCTGACGCTTTCACCTGAGCGCCAGCGGCAGCACGGGTACGGCGCCTCCGGGTCCATGGTTGACGAACGATTCCCAGATTGATGATGCTTCGGTCCGGCCTCAGGAGCGATGGCGAAGCGCATCGACGATAACCGTCATCGCTGGAGAGACCTGCCGCCTGCTTGGGTAGTAGAGGTGATAGCCTGGGAAGGGCGGGCTCCAGTCGTCCAGTGCCAGCTCCAGGCGCCCTTCCGAGAGGTGATGGCTGACGAGGTTCTCCGGCACATAGGCGATGCCATAGCCGCTGATAGCGGCGTCGATCATGGCAATAGACGAGTTGAAGGTGAGTTGGCCTTCCACCCGGACCCTGAGGTCGCGGCCGTCCTTCGCGAATTCCCAGGCATAAAGTCCGCCAAACGTGGTCTGGCGCATGTTGATGCAGTCATGCCCGACGAGGTCCTGCGGCGCCTTCGGGGCGGGGCGGCGTCGAAAGTAATCGGGGGACGCCACGGCCACGAGCCGCCAGTCCGGGCCGATCCGGACGGCGATCATGTCCCTGTCGATGCTTTCGCCGAGCCGCACGCCGGCGTCGAAGCGCTCCTCCACGATGTTTCTCATGCCGTTGTCGCTGTAGAGTTCGACGCGCAGGTCGGGATAGTCGAGCAGGACGGGTCGCAGCTTTGGCCAGACCGTCATTTGCAGCGCATGATCCGACAGCGTTATGCGCACCGTTCCCGAGGGCTTGTCGCGGAACGCCACCAGGCTCGCGAGGTCGGCTTCGATTTCCTCGATGCGCGGCGCGAGAGACCGGAACAGCCTCTCGCCCGCCTCGGTGGGCGCTACGCTTCGCGTGGTGCGCGTAAGCAGGCGCACCCCAAGACGTGCTTCCATCTGCTTGATGGTGTGGCTGAGCGTCGATTGCGACGTTCCGAGCTTGGCTGCCGCCTTGGTGAAGCTCCGCTCTCTGGCGACGGCCAGGAACCAGAGCAAATCCTTCATGTCTTCGCGCTGCATGGATGCCTCCAAACTCATTCATATCACAGGTCGATAAGTCCATGCGGATTAACCCCACTAATCAGAAAAGCCCCTCGGCGATATCTTCCCGGCATGGCGGCGGCGGCCACCGGTCATGACCCGCCATTGGGGCAAGCGTCGCCCCAGCAAGGATATCGGACAATGGAAACAACCTACGACACACGGCTTGTCGATGCGCGCGCATGGGGCGCGGTGCTTTCGATGGCGCTGTGCGTGGTCGTCCTGATCGCCTCCGAATTCATGCCTGTCAGTCTCCTGTCCCCAATCGCGACGGATCTCGGCATCACCGAAGGCCAGACAGGCCAGGCCATATCGATCTCGGGCGCGTTCGCGGTGCTGACCAGCCTGCTTGTCGCCGGCCTCACGCGCCGGATCGACCGGCGCATCGTCGTGACAGGATTCACCGTCCTCCTCATCGTCTCCGGCCTAGCCGTCACCTTTGCCCCGAACTACGCATTCCTGATGGTCGGCCGCGCGCTGCTGGGGATAGCGATCGGTGGTTTCTGGTCGATGTCGACGTCGATCATCATGCGGCTCTTATCCGAGGACATGGTGCCAAGGGGACTTACCATACTGAACGCCGGCAATGCCGTCGCCGCCACGATCGCGGCCCCTTTGGGAAGCTTCCTGGGCGCCTATGCGGGCTGGCGGGGCGCCTTCTTTCTCGTCGTCCCGCTCGGCCTGCTGGCGCTTGTCTGGCAGTGGATCAGCCTGCCGCCGCTTCCCTCCCGCGCAAGGAGGCGCTCAGGCAATCCATTGGCGCTGCTCATGCGCCCTCCGGTCGCGATGGGCATGGCATCGGTCATGATGTTGTTCATGGGACAGTTCGCGCTCTTCACCTATTTGCGGCCGTTCCTCGAAAACGTCACCCAGGTCGAGATAACGGCGCTCTCGACAATTCTGCTTCTGATGGGGCTGGCGGGCGTGCTCGGCACCTGGTGCATCGGCTGGCTGCTGCAGACCCGCCTGTTCAGCATCCTGATCGTCATCCCGCTGGTCATGGCCGCCCTGGCGGTCGGGCTCATAGGGTTTGGAGCGATGCCGGTCCCCGCATGTCTGCTGCTCGTCGCCTGGGGCTTCTTCGGCACCGCCGCACCGGTCGGCTGGGGCACATGGCTGAGCCGCATGCTGCCCCATGATGCCGAGGCCGGCGGCGGGCTTCAGGTGGCCACGATACAGCTCGCCATCACCGGCGGCGCCGCGATCGGCGGCCTGCTGTTCGACACGATCGGCTGGTGGGGCGCGTTCGCGTTCGGTGCGGCCCTGCTGTGCGGATCATCCGTGCTCGCTCTGGCGGCATGGCGTATAATGGAAGGATGAAGGCATGGTTTCGCAAAGCAATCCGCTCACCCGCAGGACATTGCTCGGCGCCGCGCTCGCGGCGACGGTCTTGCCGCGTCCCGCCAGCAGCCAGCAGCGCAAGGATCCAGCCAGCCAGGAGCCCACCGACATGAGGATCACCATGACCTTTGACGGCCGGACCATGACCGCCACCCTCTACGACAATCCGTCGGCGCGCGATTTCTTCGCAATGCTGCCGCTCGATCTCACCATCGAGAACTACGCCCACAATGAAAAGATCGCCTACCTGCCGCGCAAGCTCACCGAGGAGGGAAGCGGCGCCTTCGGCAACGAGCGGCCCTACGACCTCTGTTACTTCGTCCCATGGGGCAATCTCGCGATGTTCTACGCCGAATACCGGCATCCCGGGCTGATCAGGCTCGGCCGCTTCGACGGCGGCCACGGGGCCTTGCACGTGCCCGGCAAATTCCCGCTCCACATCGAACGCATCTGACAGCCGCGGGTGTGGGCGCGGGTCACACATGCCACATGCGCCTCGCCTCTTCCAGACATCAAACGAAAGGAAAGCAAAATGCTGGCAACCATTCTCCACAAGCCCGGCGACATCCGCTGCGAGGAAGTCGCCGATCCCAAAATCATTCATCCGACTGATGCCATCATCAAGCTGTCGGCCAGTTGCATCTGCGGATCGGATCTGTGGCCCTACCGAGGGCTCCAGAATGTCGACGGTCCCATGCATATGGGTCACGAATATTGCGGCATCGTCGTCGAGGTCGGCGCAGAGGTGCGCACAATCCGCTGCGGCCAGTTCGTCGTTGGCTCCTTCTGCATCTCCGACAACACCTGCCCGCACTGCCGCTTCGGCTTCCAATCCTCCTGTGTGCAGCGCGAGTTCATGTCGGGCGCGCAGGCGCCCTATGCCCGCGTCCCGCTGGCGGACGGCACGCTGGTGGCCACGGCCGAGGTTCCGCCGGCCGAACTCGTGCCTGATCTGCTCGCCGTGTCGGATGTGCTCGGCACCGGCTGGTACGCCGCCGATGCAGCCGAGGTGCGGGAAGGATCGACTGTCGTCGTGGTCGGGGATGGCGCCGTCGGGCTGATGGGCGTTCTCGCGGCAAGCGAGATGGGCGCCGAGCGCATCATCGCCATGAGCCGCCACGCGAGCCGCCAGAAACTCGCCCGCGACTTCGGCGCGACCGACATCGTCCCCGAACGCGGCGAAGAAGGCGTGGCGCGCATCAAGGACCTCACCAAGGGCATCGGCGCGGACTCGGTTCTGGAATGCGTCGGCACGAAAGAGTCATTCGACCAGGCGCTGGCCTGCTCCCGCCCCGGCGGCACGATCGGTTATGTCGGCGTACCGCATGGCGTCAGTTTCGATGGCCAGAGCCTCTTCTTTGGGCAAAAGCGCATGCTCGGCGGACCGGCTCCCGTGCGGCGGTTCCTGCCCGACCTGATGGATCGCGTGCTGAAGGGCAAGATCAAGCCCGGCAAGGTTTTCGATCTGCAATTGCCGCTGGCCGAGGTCGCGGAAGGCTACCGCGCGATGGACGAGCGGCGCGCGATCAAGACGCTGCTTCGCGTCTGATCGACCAGCTTCCGGCGACCGCCTCGGCGTCGGTGCGCGTTCAGCGTATCAGGAGCGATGCCTGTTTCATGGGCGGGAACAAATCAACCATATACCTGCCTAGCAAGAGAACCGCCGGGCCAGGTCTGTTCCTTCAGTTGGCGATATCCGCCCGGAGATTTGAATGATTGGATTTTGCCATCGCGCCGAAGATGCTGATGCCAGCACGTGACATCAACATCGGCCTCGTCAATCGCGACATGACAGATCGGTTTTTGATCTCTGGGCGAAGCCAGCCTGGCGGTCACAACATCAGCATGGATCATCCGCCGGCAATGGGTCGCCGTTTGACGCGGATCCGTTCAGTTTCCCGTGCGGAAGGAATGGCAGCTTTGCGCCTTCAAATCGGACATCAAAGCTGCATTGTCCAACGTCCAAAAGTTGACGTTGCTTATGAGCCATCCAAGTGCCAGCCCTTATTCGGTGTACGCATTCGAATCCCGCCGGTCCGTCATCAAGCTGTAGCGGAGCAGAGAAAAGGCCCCGAGCAAGAAAGCTCGGGGCCGAGGTTCGATCGGCCGTCAAACTTGTGCGGCTCCGCCGTCAACGAAGACCTCGCTACCGGTCATGAAGCTGCTCTCGTCCGAGGCAAGGAAGAGCGCCACAGCCGCCGTCTCCTCTGGGTGCCCGACACGACCGAGCGGTATCTGCGTGGCAAAGCCCTCCATCAACGCATCCTCCTCTCCGGCCTTTGCCAGGCCCATAAGGCCAGGCGTCTCAGTGGCGCCGGGAGAGAGCACGTTCACGCGGATGCCTGCCCCCCTCAGGTCTAACGCCCAGCTTCGGGCAAAATTGCGGATTGCAGCCTTGGTCGCGCTGTAGACGCTGAATGCAGGTGTTCCCGTCGAGCCGGTGGTCGAGCCGGTGAGGATGATGGATCCGCCGGCCTGCATAAGCGGCAGCGCCTTTTGCACCGTGAATAGCGTTCCTTTGACGTTGACATCGAACGTTAAATCGAACGACGCTTCGTCGATAGCGCCAAGCGCAGCCAGCGTTCCGAGCCCGGCATTGGCGAAGAGAACGTCTATTCGTCCGCTCTTCGAACGCACCCCGTCGAACAGCCGATCAAGATCATCCAGGTGCGAAACGTCGCCCTGCACCGCTGTCACTCCGGAGCCGATCTCCTCCACCGCCCTGTCCAGTTCCTCCTGACGACGACCGGTAACAAAAACCTCGGCGCCTTCAGCCACAAACCGTTTGGCGGTGGCCAGACCGATGCCACTGTTGCCACCGGTTATGACGGCGATTTTACCTTCAAGCCTGCCCATCTCTATCTCCTGGAAAATGATGACCGCTTCGACTTAGAGGCTTGCTTTTCTTTCTTCCAGTATGCACCTTTTAGTAAGTATCTGCTGGCGAGCACTAATTGGAGCATACGAAATGGCGACATCTGGCTTCATCTGCGGCCTGGACGCGGCGTTGGCTGTCATTGGTGGCAAGTGGAAGCCCTTGATCCTGTTCCACCTTGCCCACGAAGCCCGACGCTATGGTGACCTGAGGCGCGCCATCGGCAATGTCAGTGACAAGATGCTCATTCAGCAACTCAAGGAACTTGAGGCTGATGGAATCGTCGATCGGCTCGACTTCAAGGAGATTCCGCCGAAAGTCGAGTATTCCCTTACTGAGTTCGGTCAGACTCTCGCCGAAGCCTTAAAGCCGCTCTGCGTCTGGGGAACGGAACATACGATCGAAGTCGAGAAACTCATGTCACGCCGCGGCACTCCCGAGGTGGAGAAGGTCGCCTGAATTTCCGAGTATCCTGACGGCAAGCTATGGGGCGCCTGAGGTGGCTACAGCGTGGGAATAGTGCCTATCTGCATCTTTCCCGGCCGGCTGGACGATTGAACCGTAGCCGCGTGTCTCCAAATCACACGTAAGTCCACTTTCTTGCCATCGCTCTCCAGAAGCGGACGGTCTGGTG
>NZ_JAFFIW010000041.1 GCF_018588885.1 Mesorhizobium sp. dw_380 | reverse complement strand
CGGCACCAACGACGCGCCGGTTGCGGCAAATGACACCAGCGCCAGTGCGGGTGCAATTGCGGCAACCGAGAAGAGTGGCACGCTAAACGGATCTGGTGGCAACAATGGTTCCGGCAACGTGCTGACCAACGACAGCGATGTCGATAGCGCCGGCCTGACGGTCAGCGCGATCCGCACCGGCGGCACCGAAGGCGCCGGCACGGCCGGTTCGCTGGGTGTCGGCCTGGTCGGCGCGCACGGCACGCTCACGATTGCCGCAGACGGCAGCTACACCTACGTGGTCAACGAGAACGACTTGACGGTGCAGGCGCTCAACACCGGCGGCACGACCACGGACACGTTCAACTACACCGTCAGTGACGGCAGCCTGACCGACACCGCAGTGCTCACCGTCACCATCAATGGGGCCAACGATGCGCCAGTGAACGGCGTGCCAGCCGCACAAACAACCACCACGAATACGGCACAGGTGTTCAGCACGGCCAACAGCAACGCGATCACCATTTCCGATCCGGACAATACCAGCCATACAGTGACGTTGACCGCAGCCAACGGGGCCATCACGCTCAACGGCACTTCTGGCCTGTTGTTCACAGTCGGCGACGGCACATCTGACGGCACGATGACGTTCAGCGGCACGGATGCCGCCATCAATGCTGCACTGAACGGACTGAGTTTCGCACCAACATCAGGCTTCAGCGGATCGGCTTCCATCCAGATCGCGACTAGCGACGCCGGAGCGCTAACCGACACTGACACGATTGCAATTTCTGTGAACTCTGTGAACAGCCCAAATCCGTTCACGCTGACGACGGGCACAGATACCGTTTTCTACACGTCCGGCACAAACAATGTAAATGGAACAGATGCCACTCTGAACAATGGAGACAAGATAACCGGCGGTACCGGCACCGATACGCTGACCATCACCGACGGGAGTCTTGGCACTCATACGTTTGGAGATGGGGTGGGAAATACGCTGCTCACGAACTTCGAATCGCTCGTACTGATCGATGCCAACAGCGGAAATCACAGCGACACGTACATCTTCGCATCGACCTTCCAGAACAACGGCACGTTGACGATCGACGGATCGGGAATCACAGGACAAGGCGACCTCATTGTCAACGCAAGCGCAGTCACGACTGGAGCCTTCAATATCATCGGCAGTTCCGGGAACGGCGGTGATGACACCCTGACCGGCGGTTCCGGCAATGACACGATCAACGGTGGAGCAGGCATCGGCGCTGACACCATCACAGGCGGAGGCGGTGCTGACACCCTGACAGGCGGGGGAGGTGCCGACACCTTTACTGTCGGCAGCGGGGAGTCCAAGGGCACTACTGCAGGCTCTGGAGACGCCGGTACGATTGCCGGCTATGATGTCATTACCGACTTTACTACGACGGGGACTAACGATTTTCTAAATCTCCCAGTCACAAACGTGACGGGTAATACCGCCGGCACTGACGGCAGTGATTCGACATTGACCATCGGTGGTCAAACAGTGAAATCACATGCCATCACGAATGGCATCATTACGTTCGATGACGCCAATACCTTTGCGTCAGCCCTAACACTATCGTCCACCGCCAACGTCGCAGCCGTCGTGCAGTACCTCCACAACAACGATATAGCCACTGGCACAGGCGCAGCTGTTGCATTCGTGGCGAACATCGGCGGAACGGCGCATACTTATGTCTTTGAGCAGGTCGGCACCAGCCAGAACGTCGCAAATGACATTTTGGTAGACCTTGTGGGAGTCACCCTGACCAACATCAGTCAGGCACATCTCGCTCCAGCAGGAACCGCGGGCGAAGCCATCAACCTCGGCTTGACCAACCCGGCGGATCACATCGGCTCGGTGAACGTCACCATCAGCGGCGTTCCCGTGGGTTGGACGCTGAGCGAGGGTACCGACAACCTCGATGGCACCTGGTCGATGCAAACCAATGATGTCACAACGCTCGCCATCACCACGCCAGGGAACTACGCCGGCGCACTCTCGCTGCATATTTCGCAAACCTGGGTCGATTCCGCCGGCGGGACCGGGCTCGCCATGATCACCGACAACGTCGAGGCCTATGCGCCGGGTTCTCCGATCTTTGCCTGGTCCGGCGACGACGTGCTGACAGGCTCCCACGGCAACGATCTCTTCGTCTTCTCGCAACCGATCGGCGCCGACACGGTGCACAATTTCGATGCGGCGGCCGAC
The DNA here is from genome assembly GCF_018588885.1 of Mesorhizobium sp. dw_380. Classification (GTDB taxonomy): domain Bacteria; phylum Pseudomonadota; class Alphaproteobacteria; order Rhizobiales; family Rhizobiaceae; genus Mesorhizobium. The sequence goes on along the minus strand of NZ_JAFFIW010000041.1, from coordinate 52,333 downwards.
CAGATCGACCTCATCGGCTACAACGGATTGGCGGACTTTGCCGACCTCCAGACGCATATCGCCGACGACGCCAACGGAAACGCGGTGATAACGCTCGGCGACGGACAGTCGATCACGCTGGACGGCGTGCACTCGAACGCGCTGACTGGAAGCAATTTCGTCTTCGACCAGACACCGGTGGTCAACAATTCAGGCACCATGACGATCGGCGACGGCGCGTTGCTGCCGCTGAGCGGCATTATCAACAACAGCGGCCTCATCTCGCTCGACTCGACCGGCGGCGATACGCTGCTGCAGGTTATCCAGCATGGCGTGACCCTGCAGGGTGGCGGGCAGATCCTGCTGTCCGACAGCGCCGCCAACGTGATCTCCGGCACAGGACCGGACGTCTCCCTGGTCAATGTCGACAACACGATCTCGGGCGCCGGCCAGCTGGGCGGCGGCATGCTCAGCCTCGATAACCAGGGCACCATTATCGCCACCGGCTCGAATGCCCTGGTCATAGATACCGGTGGCAGCGTCGTCACCAACTCCGGAACGCTTGAGGCAACGGGGTCGGGCGGCTTGACGGTCGCCGGCGGCGTGGCGAATTCAGGCATGCTCTGGGCCAATGGCGGTGACATCGTCATCCACGGCCAGGTCACCGGCGATGGCGATGCCACGATCGGCAATCTCTCGAAGCTCGAGTTCGGCGCCGCTTCGTCGACGGACGTCACCTTCGGGCACGACGCTGCCGGCACGCTGCAACTCGACGATTCCTTCGATTACAGCGGACGGATCGGCGGCATCACCAATGACGACAGGCTGGACCTCGGCGACATCCTGTTCGGTGCGGGAACGACGGCCGTCTATGAGGCAAACCAGGATGGCAGCGGCGGAACGCTGACCGTTTCGGACGGCACCCACGGTACCGCGCTGCATCTGATGGGCGTCTATGATGCGAACGGCTTCAAGCTTGCCGATGACGGCCAAGGCCACACCGTCGTTTCGTACAATCCGGCGGAATTTGCGCTGACAGGCATCGGCAGTGGGGCAATTTCAAGCGACTTCGTGGTGTGAGCCAAAAAAAGGGACGCCGGCAGCGGCGGCTCACCTGGCCTGACGGGTATCGAGTGGGGTTCTGGAAGTGGATAGCAAGTCTCGAATTGTGAAGGATGCGCTTCGGGCGTGCCGCCGCTATTTTCTGGTTGCGGCGGCATTCAGCCTGGCGATCAATCTGCTCTACCTGGCCTCCCCGCTTTACATGCTGCAGATCTACGACCGGGTCGTCACCAGCGGCAGCGAAACCACGCTGGTGATGCTGACCCTGGTGTTGCTGGCGGCGTTTCTTTCTCTGGCCGGCCTCGACCTGGTGCGCGCCTGGATCCTGACGCGTGCCAGCGCGCGGCTCGACCGGCTGCTTTCGGCAAGGATCCTCGCCGCGTCGGTCGAAACCCCGTCGCCCGGCTCCTCGCCGAGCCAGCCTATCCGCGATTTCGACACGTTCAGGCAGGTGATCACCGGCAGCGGCATCCACGCTTTGTTTGACCTGCCATGGTCCCCTATCTACGTCGGTATCATCTTCCTGCTGCATCCGTGGCTCGGCTTCTTCGCGCTCGGTTGCTCGCTGCTCCTGATCGCCATGGCCGTGCTCAACGAGTATCTGGTGCGTTCGCCGCTGAAGCAGGCCAACGACCTCGCGACGACCAACTATAACTTTACCGAGATGAGCCTCAGGAACGCGGAAGTCGTTCGCGCCATGGGTATGATCGACGGCCTCATCCGCCGCTGGGGGCGCGACCGCAACCTGGCTCTGCGGCGACAGGCGGAAGCAAGCGACCGCGCCGCCTTGATGTCGGGCCTTATCCGGTTCCTGCGGCTCACCATGCAATCGCTGATCCTCGGCCTTGGCGCCTATCTGGTCATCGAACGGCAAATCACCGGCGGTACCATGTTCGCCGCGAGTCTGCTGCTGGGCAGGGGGTTGCAGCCTGTCGAGCAGATCGTCGGCCTCTGGCGCACCCTGATCCTGGCCAGGGCGGCGCTGGCAAGGGTCGAGAAGCTGGTCGACGGGGGCGGGCGCAACGAAAGATCGTTCAACCTGCCGAAGCCTAGCGGCAAGATCTCCGTCGAGCAGGTCAGCTATGCAATTCCAAGCCAGCAGAAAGTGCTTCTGCGGGACATATCATTTCGACTGGAAGCGGGCGAGGCACTCGGAATCGTCGGCCCTTCGGGCGCCGGCAAGTCAACGCTGGCACGTAACCTCGCCGGCGTCATGCAGCCCAGCCGCGGCACCGTCAGGCTGGACGGCGCCGACCTGTCGCAGTGGGGCCACGATGCGCTCGGCGACCACATCGGCTACCTGCCCCAAGACATCGAACTGTTCTCCGATACGGTTGCCGCCAACATCGGGCGCTTCAAGACCAATGTCGACCAAGAGGTGATCGAGGCCGCGCGGCTCGCCGGCGTGCACGATATGATCATCCGTCTGCCGCAGGGCTATGAGACCCAGATCGGCGAGGGCGGCGCGGTGCTGTCGGGAGGATATCGGCAACGGATTGCTCTGGCCCGGGCGGTGTTTGGAATGCCGAAACTGATCATTCTCGACGAACCGAGTTCCAATCTCGATGCCGATGGCGACCGTGCGCTGAGCGACTGTGCGATCGAGCTCAAGCGCCGTGGCAGCACCGTGATCATCGTCTCGCACCGGCCCTCGACCCTGGCGAATGTCGACAAGATCCTTCTGTTGCGCGATGGCGCCGTCGAGGCCTTCGGCATGAGAAACGAGATCGTGGCACTGCTCAACCAGCGCGCGGCGCCAATGGTGGTGGCAACCCAATGAGCCGTATTCGGAGAGATCGATGAGCGACGGCGCCCTCACCTACCGGAGCCTGCCCGGCGAGGCCGGTAGCCTGGCTTCGGATTCGATCCGGCTGCCGGCCTGTATCGGCCTGCTGATCATTCTTGCCTTCTTCGGCATCTTTGGCGGCTGGGCGGCCTTTGCGCCGCTAAACGGCGCCGTCCTTGCCGACGCTGTCGTCAAGGTGGAGGGCAATCGCAAGAGCGTACAGCACTTCGACGGCGGAACGGTGAAGGAGATCCGCGTCAAGGATGGTGACGTCGTCAGGAAGGGCGACTTGATGCTGATGCTGGACGACACCCGGATTCGGTCCGAGTTCAATCTCTATGCCCAGCAGTATGCGCTGTTGCGCGCGACCGAGGCCAGGATTCGGGCCGAACTGGACGGCAGCGAGGCTGTTGCCTTCCCGCAGGATATCCTCAAGGAGCACGAGGCCTACCTCAAGGATGCAATGGCAAACCAGATTGCCGATCTGGAAACCCAACGCGCCTCGATGGCCGGCGCCAGGCAAATCCTCAAGCGGCGGATTGCCGAGCTCGAGGAGCAGATCCAAGGTAAGCAGGCTCGGGTCCAATCTTATCAGGCTCAGCTGCAATCGACGATCAACGAGAAGGCCAGCCTGTCGAAGCTGCTCAAGGCCGGCTTGACGACGCGCCCACGCATTCTCGAACTGGAAAGATCCGCCTCGGATCTGCAGGGCTTGATCGACGAGAACCTCGGCGCAATCGGCGGCAGCCAACAGAGCAAAGCCGAACTCGAGAGCCAGATCGCACAATTGACCAATGAGCGTCGAGCCAAGCTGTCAGCCATGCTGATCGATACGCAATCGAACCTTGCCGACCTGGTGCCCAAGATGTTTGCCGCCCAGGCTGCCATGGACCGAGCCGAAGTTCGCGCGCCCTATGATGGCCAGGTGATGGGCCTTAGCGTCTTCTCGATCGGCGCGATCGTCGCGCCAGGGCAGACCATCCTCGACATCGTGCCGACTGAGAATTCGCTGATCGTCCAGGCGCAGATTCGCGTCGAGGACATATCGAACCTGCGACCCGACATGGCCGCCGAAGTTCGTTTCACATCATACAAGCAGCGATCGATACCCATAATTCACGGCCGCGTCACCCGCATTTCGGCGGATCGCATCACCGACAGCAAAACCGGATTTCCCTACTATCTCGCCGATGTAGCAGTCGATCCGGTGGAATTGGCCGCGGCCCCACAGATTGCCCTTTATCCAGGCATGCCGGCGTCAGTCATGATCGTTACCGAGCAACGCACCGCACTCGACTATATCCTCGGCCCGCTAGTTGTGTCGTTCCACTCCGCCTTTCGTCAGAAATAAGAGGGGGCGCCAATCCTCCGAGGCTTAGCGGCGCACCAGTTCGCGAGCCTGGCTGGACGGCAAGTCGGTCGTGGCCGCCAGCTGTCGCACCTGCTGATCGTCGATGGCGACCTGCGGCAATCTGTTGTCGAGATCTGCCTGCCTTGTCCTTCATGACGGTTCTCCCGATCGCTGCTGAAGACAACGACTCGAAAATCGGACCGGTGCCGAAAGACCTGCAAAGCGCGGCGCCCAATGCCTCGTTGCGACCGCCGGCATGCGCGATCCCGACTTCACAACGATCACAACAGTTGAGGATTCTGTCAGGAACCATGGCAGCGCCGACGAGTTGTGCCAGCTGAACGGAGATCATTTCGATGCAGCAGCCAAGAGAACCCGACCCAAATCGCGATGTACCCATGCCGGCTCCAACATGGAAGCCTGAACCGATCGAGGAGCCCGAGCCGGAAAGGCTCCCGGACGAAACCCCGCTGCCCAATCCCGACGAGAATGAAGAACCTCCGGTCCACGCCACGGGATCGACATCTCCTCGCAAGCGATGATCGTAAGTTGAAGGAATCGGACAAATCCGTCGGTTGACGGAGGGGCCATCGCGCCTAGCTGTTCCCGCACGGTGAGCGTGCAACATGCGGAAAATCCGATCGCGAGCGTCCCGAGGCTGCATGGTCCGCAAAGGAGGATAATGCTTGAAACGCTTGTGGCTGGGCGTTGGCGTTCTTGTCGTGGTGTGTGCCACCGGGTTCTTCGCCTATGCCTGGAAGCCGGCGATCGATCCTGTCGAGCCGCCGCAGCGGTCCGCCTTCGACCAGGCGCTGATCGAGAAAGGCGCCGTGCTGGCCGCCGTCGGCAATTGCACGTCCTGCCACACCAAGCCGGGCGACAGGTCATTTGCCGGCGGGCTTGCCGTGCCGACCCCCTTTCGGCAGATCTATTCTACCAACATCACGCCCGACCCTGAGACAGGCATTGGCCATTGGTCGCAAGCTGCCTTCACCCGCGCCATGCGCGAAGGGGTCGATCGTGCCGGCAACCACCTCTACCCGGCCTTTCCCTACGATCATTTCACGCTGGCCTCGGACGAGGACGATGGCGCGCTCTATGCCTACCTGATGACACGCCAGCCGGTGAACAGGCGTCCGCCTGCCAACGAATTGCCATTCCCGCTCAATGTCCGCCTGGTGCTGGCTGACTGGAAGCTGCTGTTCTTCAACAAGGGCGCCTACCAGACCATCGCCTCGGAAAGTGCGGAATGGAATCGTGGCGCCTATCTCGTCAACGGACTTGGACATTGCGGCGCCTGCCACACGCCGCGCAATATCCTGGGCGCCGAGAAGAGGGGATCGCATCTCGCCGGTAGTGAGGCAGAAGGCTGGACGGCCTTCGCGCTCAATGCCGGCTCGCCGGCGCCGGTGCCGTGGACGCATGACAGCCTGTTTGCCTATCTGCGCCAGGGCTGGCATCCCGACCACGGCGTCGCCAACGGCCCGATGGGCGAGGCGACCGGCAATCTCGGCCGGCACCCAGACGCCGACATCAGCGCCATGGCCACCTATGTCGCATCACAGATGGGCGAACCGTCGCCGCAGCGTGTCACGAAAGCACGGGAGATCCGCACGAAGCTCTCCGCTGATGCGGGTACAATGCCGATCCCGGTGTCGGCATCGGCGGCGACAGCTTCCGGGCGCGGCGCGGTGATCTTCCAGGCAGCCTGCGCGACCTGCCATGACGGCAGCCGCCCGCAGCCCTTCGGCGGCATGGACTTCCATTTGTCGAGTGCTGTCAATGCGATCGAAGCGCGGTTCACCCGCGCCTACCAGGTGCACGGTTCGATCGGTCCCTCCTGCGCCACCGCCATGCTCGACAACGGCCTGACGACGGTGTGGACGCACACGCAAGGCGTCTATCCCGACCGCAAGGCGATTGCGCAGATGCTTGGAGTGCCGCCGGAGAAGGTGCGCTGCATCCACACCGAGGGCTCTGGCTGCTACGGCCACAATGGCGCCGACGACGCGGCCGCCGATGCCGCGCTGATTGCACAGTCGCTGCCCGGCACGCCGGTGCGCGTGCAGTGGATGCGCGACCAAGAGCATCTGTGGGAACCCTACGGCCCGGCCATGCTGACCAGGGCCAGCGCAGCGCTCGACGACAAGGGCGCCATCGTCAGCTGGCACTATGATCTGTGGAGCAACAATCACGGCACACGGCCGGGTTCGGCCGGTTCGCTGATTGCCGGGCGGCTGATGGCAAAGCATTTTCCGCCCGATCCCGCCAAGCTGCAGATATCGCCTCTCGGCAATGGCGACCGCAACGCCATCCCGCTTTACGACGTGCCGAACCAGCGCGTGAACTGGCATTTCGTCGCCGACATGCCGGTGCGCGTCTCGGCGCTGCGCGGGCTCGGCGCCTATTGCAATGTCTTTTCCATCGAAAGCTTCATGGACGAACTGGCGCTGGCGGCCAATGCCGACCGCGTCGAATACAGGCTGCGTCACCTGAAGGACCCGCGCGCCAAGAAGGTGATCGAGGTGGCGGCAGAGAAATTCGGCTGGAACAGCGATCCGATGCCGGAAGGCCGGGGCAGGGGCTTTGCCTTCGCCAAATACAAGAACCATGCCGCCTATCTCGCCATCGCGTTGGAAGCGGATGTCGACCGCGACAGCGGCGCCATCGCCATCTCGCATATTGTGTGCGCGGTCGACTGCGGCGAGGTGGTGGCACCGGATTCCATCATCAACCAGACCGAAGGCGGCATATTGCAATCGTTGAGCTGGACGCTCTACGAGGCCGTCCATTTCAACGACACCCGCATCCTCAGCGCCGACTGGTCGGCCTATCCGATCCTGCGCTTCAGCGCCGTCCCCGACAGCGTCGAGGTGCACGTCGTCGACAATCCCGGCTCGCCCTATCTCGGCGTGGCGGAAGCGGCGCAGGGGCCGACTGCCGGCGCGATCGCCAATGCGTTCCGCCATGCAACGGGAAAGCGCATCCACGACCTTCCCTACACCCGAGAACGCGTGAAGGCCGTATTGGGTGTTTAGGAGCCAGACGAAGGTGGGACGGGCTCGCGCTGAATCAGGAGGCGCTCAATATTAGGCAGGATTGGATCAATGACAGATCTCGAACCGAAGGAATTTGTGCTCGCAGGCGTCGTCATGAAGCGACTGGTTTGCGGCAAACAGACGGAAGGCGTGCTTTGCCTGCTCGAAAACAGAAGTGCCGGGCAGACGAAGACGCCGATCCATGTCCATGCAAACGACGATGAGACGGTCTACGTCGTCGAAGGGCAATTGACCGCGGTCGTGGATGGCGAGGTCCAGACACTCTCGCCGGGCGAGAGCCTGTTTTTAAAGCGCGGCATCCCGCACCAGCTCATGAATCCTGGCAACCAGCCCGTCCGTTATATCCTGATAGGCACGCCAAGTGGATTCGATCAGTTTCTCGCCGAAGGTGGTCATGAACTGCCCAAGGGAGAGGTCGCCGGGCCGCCGACCTCCGGCGATATTGAGCGGCTCAAGGCAGCCGCGCCGAAGTTTGGGATTACGTTTCTGCGCGACTGGCCAGCAAGAAATTAGATGGCTCCGGTTGAGCCGTCGGCAATCCAATCGGAGAGGCTGCGGGCGAAGCTTCGCGGCACGACCAGATCGCATGCGGCCTCGCCGGTGCGCAGCAGGAGCACCGGCACATGATGGAAGGACGTCTGCACGGCGTGGCCCGGAGCCGCTGCCGGCGACTGCCAGTCGACGGCGATGCAGGTCGAGAGCACCCTTGCGATATCGGCACCGGCCAGGCTGAACCGCACGCGGCCTTCGCCAAGGGAAACCGAACAGCCGAGATCCGGATCGATGGCAAGGGACGGCGCCGGCGCGCCGTCATCGAGAGCAAGCCAGAGACGACGGGGTGCGACGCGGATGATGAGAAGGTTCTCGTGACGAACCGTCTCGCCGACCGAGGCGGGAAGGCCCGTGCCGAGCGATGCCGAAAGGTTCGTTTCGAACTGCCTGAGCGTTCCATCCCAGCCCTCGACTTGGATGAGCGGGCAATCGGCCACGGACAGACTGAAATCCGGGCTAGCCATGCAGCCGTTCTCCTTGCGCATCGAGGAACACCGGCGAGACGATGCGGGCACGCACCGTCTCGGCCTTCATTGGATAGACGGCAACGATTTCACTTCCCTCTGTCGCCACATCGCCGGCAAGCAGTGCCAGCCCGACATAGTGGCCGCGTTCAGGACTGAAGGTGACGGAGGTGACCCGCCCGCGCCCGTGGCCGGCGGCGGTCTCGCCCGGCAGGAACAGGATGGCGCCGCCGCGCAGGCGCTTCCCGTCCTCGATGCATTCCAGGCCGACCAGGCGGTGCCGGTCAGGCGCCATGAAGGCAGGACGCCGCCGCAGCACATCGCCGGCGAAGCCGGCGCGCTTGCCGGCCATGCGGCCGAGGCCGAGATCGTCAATCGTCGTGCGCCCGTCGATCTCGGGGCCTGCGACATGGCCTTTCTCGACCCGCAGCGCGCCGAGCGCCTCGACGCCATAGGGCCTCAGATCGAACCGCCCGCCGGTTTCGAGCAAGTGTCTCCAGAGCCCTTCACCGGCAGTCGCGCCGACATAGATCTCGAAGGCGCGCTCGCCGGAATAGCTGAGACGCAGGATGCGCAGCGCCCGGCCTTCCCATTGGCTTTCGAGCAAGCCCATATGCGGCAGCGCCTCGTTGGAGACGTCGAGCGACGGAAACGCCGCCGCCAGGATGGCGCGGCTGTTCGGTCCGGCGACCGACATCGCCGCCCATTCGTCGCTCACCGAGCTGACGGCGACGCGCAGGTCCGGCCAGGCCGTATCGAGCAGGAATTCCAGCCGTGACAGCACATCGGCGGCCTTGGCCGTCGACGTGGTCATGAAGAACCGGGTTTCCGCCAACCGCGTCGTGGTGCCGTCGTCGAGGACGATGCCGTCGTCGCGCAGCATCACACCATAGCGGGCGCGGCCGACCGGCAGTTTGGCAAAGCCGTTGGCATAGACGCGGTCCAGGAAAATCGCCGCATCGGGACCCTGGACGTCGATCTTGCCCAAGGTGGAGATGTCCATCAGGCCCGCTGCCTGGCGCACATTCCGCATTTCGGCGACGTAGGCTTCGTTCACATCGGCCCCGGATTGCCCGTAGAACCACGGCCGCATCCATAGGCCGACTTCCAGCATGTCGGCGCCATTCGCCTTATGCCAGTCGTGCATCGGCGTGCGGCGGAACGGCTTGAAATGATGGCCCGTGGCGCGTCCGGCAAGCGCACCGATGGCAACCGGCGTAAAGGGCGGACGAAAGGTCGTGGTGCCGGTCTCGGGAACCGTTGCGGCGCGGAGCGCGGCCATCGCGGACAGTGCGAGGAAATTGCTGGTCTTGCCCTGGTCGGTGCCCATGCCGAGTGTCGTGTAGCGCTTCAGGTGCTCGACCGATTCATAGCCTTCGCGATGGGCGAGTTCGATGTCCTTCGTGGTGACGTCCATCTGGAAATCGACGAAGGCTTTTCCGCGAGTGACGGAAGGTGCTTCGCGAAGCGGAACCGAGACGGTTTCGCCCAGATCGAGCTTCGAAAGAGCCGGCGCGGCCGTCGACCTGCCGCAGAAGGATGCCGCCGCGATGCCGGCGCGATGACCGTCCTCGATGGCGTCGGCGGTCGCGTAGATTCCCATCATCGCGCCGGCGCCAAACCGGTCGGCCCGAAAGCTGCCCGGCACGAAGCCGTCTATGTCATCGCGATATCGAGGCTTGATGCCGAGATGCGACGTGAGATGCACGGTCGGCGACCAGCCGCCGGACACGCAGACCAGATCGCAATCGGTCTCGAACTGGCCGTCCGGTCCGCTGAGCTTCGCGCGCTTGACGGCATGGCCGCCATGCAAGCCGGCAATGCGTGTCGCAGTGCGCACGGCGACACCGAGGCGGGCGGCTTCCGCGACAAGCGCTGCGGGCGCGGCGGCGCGCTGGTCCGCTACCGTCATCTCGGCACCGGCACCTGCAAGGTCGAAGGCGGCGCGCCAAGCGCGGTCATTGGTGGTGGCGACGATGATCTTCCTGCCCGGCAAAACGGCGAAGCGGTTGAGATAGGTCCGGGCGGCCGAGGCAAGCATGACGCCGGGCCGGTCGTTGTCCGGGAACACCAATGGACGCTCGATGGCGCCGGTGGCGAAAACGATCGAGCGGGCGCGCAGCATGGTGACGGTCTGCCGGGCTTCGTCGGTCGGGCCGGCCTGGTCGCGCTGCTCGACCAGGCCGATGACATTGCCGTCATAGAGGCCGAAAGCACTGGTCCGCTTCATCAAGGTGACGGTCTCGAAGCTCTCCAGTTCGGCTTGGGCGTGGCTCAACCATGCGGCCGCCGTGCCGTTGGTCCGTTCCGCCAGAAGCTGGCCGCCGAGCAGGAAATCCTGCTCGATCAGAGTGATCCGCGCGCCGGTCGCGGCGGCGGCGCGCGCCGCCGACAGGCCCGCCGGACCGCCGCCGACGATCGCGACATCGGCAAAGGCATGGCGAACCTCGTAGCGGTCGGGATCCGGCTCGGTGCCGGCCCGGCCGAGGCCAGCGGCCCCGCGGATGAAATGCTCGTAGACCATCCAGGCGCGCCGTGTCGGGCCCATGAAGGTCTTGTAGTAGAAACCGGCCGAAAGGAACGGCGAAAACAGGCCATTGATGCTTTGCACGTCGAAGGCGAGCGACGGCCAGCGGTTCTGGCTTTCCGTGGCCATGCCGTCGCCAAGTTCCAGCGTCGTCGCCGGCAGGTTCGGCTCGCGCCTGCCGCCGGTCCCGAGCGTGACCAGTGCGTTTGGCTCCTCCGGCCCGGCGGAAAGAATGCCGCGCGGGCGATGATATTTGAAGCTGCGCCCAACCAGGGTGACGTCGTTGGCAAGCAGTGCGGATGCAAGCGTGTCGCCGCGATATCCGGTTAGTTTTCGGCCGTCGAAGCTGAATTCGATGGGGCGGGAGCGGTCGATGCGGCCGCCGACCGGCAGTCGCTGGTTCTGGACGTTCATGCTTGCGATGTCCTGGCGAAGGCGACCGAAGAGATGACGTGGTTGCGCGTGTCGCGCTCGACCACGAGCCACTGGCGACAGCCGATCACGTGCTGCCAGAACTCGCGGTGGAGGCCTGCCGGGTTTTTGCGGACGTAGACATAGGCGTACCAAGCCTCCAGATCGGGATCGTCATGGGCCGGCCGCCTGACGGAGGCGTCGCCGCCATAGCGGAACTCGTCATGGTCGCGCGGACCGCAGCAGGGGCATTCGATACGCAGCATTTTCCCTGGTCTCCTATTGCAGCCAGGCGGAGGGGCCGGCGCCGGCCTCGTCCAGTGTGCGGCCGGTCCGGAAACGGTCGAGCCCATAGGCCGCGCTCAACGGATGCGGCTTGCCGGTGGCGATCGTGTGGGCAAAGCACCAGCCGGAAGCCGGCGTCGCCTTGAAGCCGCCATAGCACCAGCCGCCGTTGAGATAGAGACCGTCGACGGGTGTTGGGCAGATGATCGGGCTGGCATCCGGCGTCATGTCCATGACGCCGCCCCAATGGCGCAGCAGACGGATGCGCGAGATGCATGGCATCAAGGCGATCGCCGCTTCGGCAACCTCGCGCACGACGCCGAGATTGCCGCGCTGGGCGTAGGAATTGTAGCCATCGAGGTTACCGCCGAACACCAGCCCGCCCTTGTCCGACTGGCTGACGTAGAAATGGTCGGCGCCATAGGCGACGACATGGTCGACCAGCGGTTTCAGCGGTTCGGTGACGAAGGCCTGCAGGACATGGCTTTCGATCGGCAGTTCAAGCCCGGCCTTGGCACCGAGGATGGATGTGTGGCCGGCGACAGCGAGGCCGACCTTGCCGGCGCCGATCCGGCCCTTCGTCGTCTCGACGCCGACGATCCGCTCGCCGTCGCGGACAAAGCCCGTCACTTCGCAGTTCTGGATGATGTCGACGCCATGGCCATCGGCCGCGCGCGCATAGCCCCAGGCGACGGCGTCGTGACGCGCCGTGCCGGCGCGGCCCTGGAAAATGGCGCCGTGGATCGGGAAGCGGGCCGTGTCGGAGAAGTCGAGATAAGGCACCAGCCGGCGCACCTCGTCGCGATCGAGGATGTCGGCGTCGATGCCGTTCAACTGCATGATGTTGGCGCGGTGGCTGAAGCCGTCGAGCTGGTCGGCCGAATGCGCCGTGACGAGCTGGCCGCGCTGCGAGAACATGACGTTGAAGTTCAGCGTCCGCGACATGCCCTCCCAGAGCTTCATCGAGAATTCGTAGAACTGGGTGTTGCCGTCGAGCAGGTAGTTGGAGCGGATGACCGTGGTGTTGCGGCCGACATTGCCGCCGCCGATATAACCTTTTTCGAGCACGGCGACATTGCGTATGCCGTGGTTCTCGGCGAGATAGAAAGCGGTGGCAAGGCCGTGTCCGCCACCGCCGATGACGATCACGTCGTAAGCCGGCTTGGGCTCCGCCGCCCGCCACGCGCGCTGCCAGTTCTTCTGGCCGGACAGCGCATTGCGGAAAATTGAGAATGCCGAGTAGGGCGCCATGCATATGGTCCTATCGAACGATCGGGCCGGCCGGCGTGCGGGTCAGCACTTCGGCGCCCGCGTCGGTCAAAAGCACGGTGTTGGAGACGAAGTCGTCGCCACGCCCCGTGCCCATCAGCCAGGACAGGATGTGGAAGCTCATCCCCGTCTCGATCTCGAGATCGGAATCGTGCCGGAGCCCGGTCACCGAATTGCCGCCGGTCCACGATGGCGGCTGGCCGGCACCGACAAGATAGCCGCAGTGATGGCGGCGATAGTGGGAAAGGCCCGCCTCGTCGGCGACAGCCTGCCAGGCGGCGTAGACGTCGCGCGCCTTGGCCCCGGGCCGCAGGGCCTTGACGACCGCGTCGAATGCCTTGGCGGTCACTTCGGCCATCGCGGCGTCCTTGTCGCTGATGTCGCCGATGCGCACAAGTCGGCCGAGTGGCGCGTGGTAGCGCGAGATGCAGCCGGACAGTTCGACGAAGACCGGCTCGCCCTTGCGATAGATGCCGTCGCCCCAGGTCGTATGCTCCTCGCCAAGCCGTGCGGCCGGGCGGATGAACGGGCCGAAACCCGGCGCGTGGCCGCCGGCGCGGATCATCGCGGAAACACATTGGGCGGCGACCTCCTGTTCGGCGGCGCCGTCCGAGATCGCGGCGATCGCGGCCCCTGCGGCGGCGTCGGTTACCTCGGCGGCGCGCCGCATCAGGGCCTGTTCCTCGGCACTCTTCACCCGCCGCATCCTGTCGACCAGGCCGGAGACGTCGCTCCATTTGGCATCAGCCTGCGCCTGCAGTGCCATGGCAAGCCCATGGCTGAGGCCTGCCGTCCAGTATTCGAGGCCGATCCGCTTGCCCAACAGGCCTAATTCCGCGAGCACCCGCGCGGCAAGGTCGGCCGCCGTTTCGCTGTCGGAATGGCCGCGGAATTCCGCTGCCGTCACCTGCTTCTCGATCGTCATCCTTTCCATTGAACGGGTGACCAGAACCGGCTTGCCTTCGAGCGGAACGATCAGCAGGTGCGGGGCAAAATATCCCCAGTGGTCGAGCCCGGTCAGGTAGAAGACGTTTTCCGGCGAAGCGAAGACCGCGGCATCGAGTTCGCGCTCGGCCAGCGCCTTGCGGATCCTTGCGAGGCGGCCGGCGATTTCGGCTTCGGAAAAGGGATTGCGGTCCATCGGGCATCCTCGTGCTTGCTGTTGCCAGCTTCGTCGCCGGCAGGGTCTCTCGGCAGGTCCGGCTTCCCGCCAGTCATGGTCGGTCGATCATGGTGAGCGCGCGCCACGTCGCGGAGACGTTCGCCGCGGCGATCCCTGCGGCTGCGTGAATGCCCCGGAATGGATCGCGTTCCTCACCTGAATGCCCTGCCTTCTGGATATGCTGTCGTCCTATTGAGTTGGACAAATTTGTCTAAATTGTGCACAACTTGATGGCAGATCGTCGTGTGTCCAGCGAAATTTCAAAGGTTTTTGCGTCTTAGCTTGCACAATCTCTAGGGCAGTTGTATACGTCTGGTCAAGCGCGTTTCAGCCTCGAAGAAGGTCGCTGCGCTCGGGAACCATCATGGTAGTTCAACGGGAGAAAAGCATGTTCAAATCATCGATATCGCGCCGTATCGTCGTGAAGGCGGCGGCCTGTCTTGCGCTTGCCGCCACGTCACTGACGTCGTTGCCCGCCCATGCGGAGACCACCCTCGAACGGGCCAAGAAGGACGGCTACATCCGCGTCGGCTTCGCCAACGAGGCACCGTTCGGCTTCGCTACGCCCGACGGCAAGCTGACCGGCGAGGCGCCGGAAGTCGCCAAGGCGGTGCTCGCCAAGATGGGCATCCCGCAGGTCGACGGCGTGCTGACCGAATTCGGCTCGCTCATCCCGGGTCTCAAGGCTGGCCGCTTCGACATCATCGCGGCCGGCATGTTCATCAACCCGAAGCGTTGCGCCGAGATCAATTTTTCCGAGCCGTCCTATGGCATTGGCCAGGCCATGCTGGTGGCCAAGGGCAACCCCAAGGGCGTGAAGGACTATTCCAGCATCAAGGACAATCCGGACCTCAAGCTCGCCGTGATGGCCGGCGCTGTCGAAGGCGGCTACGCCAAGGATGCCGGCGTTGCCGCGGGGCAGATCGTCGCCTTGCCCGACCAGTCCAGCCTTGTCGCGGCTGTCCAGTCGGGCCGCGCCGACGCCGCCGCGCTGACCGCCCTTTCGATCGCCGACATGGCCAAGAAGGCCGACGGCGTGGAATCGACCAAACCATTCGGCGAAGTTGCCGGTAAGTCGGTGAAGGGTCATGGCGGCTTCGGCTTCCGCAAGGAAGACACCGATCTGCAGGAGGCGTTCAACGCCGAGCTGAAGAAATTCCTCGGTTCGCCGGAGCATATTGCCCTGGTTGAACCGCTGGGCTTCGGCAAGGACTACCTGCCGAACAAGACCACCGCCGAACTCTGCGCCGGCAAATAGGGTCCCAACTGCTGGGCGGGGCCAAGGCGCCGCCCCTTTTTCGGAGACGCAGATGGGAATCCGCACGCTTGTTGCGATGCTGGCGGCAGCGCTCGCCGTCATCGGCATCCTGGCGACGCAGGCAGGCTACAGCCTGTTCATGCCGGGCCTGCTGCAGGGCGCGATGTTGACGGTCGAGATCGCCGTGCTCGGGGCGCTGCTCGCCCTCGTCATGGGTGTGCTTGCAGCACTTGTCCGGCTTTATGGTCCGGCGCCGCTGAGGTGGCTGGCCACGGTCTATGTCGAGATCTTCCGCGGCACTTCGGCGCTGGTTCAGCTGTTCTGGCTGTTTTTCGTACTGCCGCAATTCGGTGTCTCGCTCGATGCATTCCCGGTGGCGGTCATGGCGCTTGGCCTGAACGTCGGCGCCTACGGATCGGAGGTAGTGCGCGGCGCGATCCTGTCGGTGGCGCGCGGCCAGTGGGAGGGATGCACGGCGTTGAACATGAGCCGTGCCCAGATGTTGCGGCGAGTGATCCTGCCGCAGGCTTTCGTCGCCATGATTCCGCCTTGGGGCAATTTGTTCATCGAGCTTCTCAAATCGACTTCGCTGGTCTCGCTGATCACGCTTTCCGACCTTGCTTTCAAGGCGCAGCAGATGAACCAGAATACGTTCAAGACCATTCCGATCTTCACGCTGGTCCTGCTGATGTATCTCGCGATGTCGCTGGTCCTCACCATCGGCATGCGGCTGCTCGAAAGGCGCGCGTCGGCCGGTCTGGCGCGGGGGAGGGCGGCATGATCTGGGACTGGAACTTCACCCTCGAAATCCTGCCGGTGCTGGCGCATGCGGCAATCGTCTCCGTCGAGGCGACGCTGATCGGCTTCGTGCTTGCCGCCACTCTCGGCCTGGTGCTGGCGGTCGTTCGGATCGCGGTGCCATGGACCGGCTGGACGATTTCGGTGCTGGTCGAGCTGATCCGGTCGACACCGCTGCTCATCCAGATATTCTTCATCTACTTCGTTTTCCCGAAATTCGGCCTGGTGCTCGACGCCTTCACCGCCGGGGTGCTTGCCATTGGCATCCACTACGCCGCCTATTGCTCCGAGGTCTATCGCGCCGGTTTCGACAACATCCATCGCGGCCAGTGGGAAGCCTCGATCGCGCTCAATCTGTCGGCCTGGACGACGTTTCGTGACATTATCATTCCGCAAGCCATTCCACCGATCGTTCCGGCGCTGGGCAACTACCTGGTCGCCTTGTTCAAGGAGACGCCATTGCTTTCCGCGATCGCCGTGATGGAGCTGATGCAGGCAGCCAAGATCATCGGCTCCGAGACATTCCGCTACACCGAGCCGATCACATTGGTCGGCCTGTTCTTCCTCGCCATGAGCCTGGTTTCAGCCGTGCTCATTCGCGCTCTCGAACGCTTGCTCAACCGGAGGACCATGCGATGACGGAACAACCGATGGTCCGCTTCGAGAACGTTTCGAAACGTTATGGTGCGCTGACCGTTCTCGATGGGCTCGATCTCGAAATCGCACGCGGCGAAAAGGTCTCCGTCATCGGTCCATCCGGCTCCGGCAAGACGACGGTGCTGCGCATGCTGATGACACTGGAGACAATCAATGACGGCGTCATCTGGGTCGAAGGCGAGCCGCTGACCCACATGAAGAGGAACGGCAAACTTGTGCCTGCCGACCTTGCCCATATTCGCCGCATCAGGGCGAAGATCGGCATGGTGTTCCAATCCTTCAACCTCTTCCCGCACATGACGGCGATGGCCAACTGCATCGAGGCGCCGATGACGGTGCTCGGCATGAAGCGGGCGGACGCGCAAGCGCGGGCGGCCGAGCTTCTCGACATGGTGGGACTGTCTCAGAAGAAGGACCATTATCCGTCGCAGCTTTCCGGTGGCCAGCAGCAGCGTGTCGCCATCGCCAGGGCGCTGGCGATGCGGCCCAAGATCATGCTGTTCGACGAGGTTACGTCAGCGCTCGACCCGGAGCTTGTCGGCGAAGTGCTGCAGGTGATAAGGCAGATCGGTCGCGAGCACGATCTGACGATGCTGATGGTCACCCATCAGATGGGCTTCGCCAAGGAGTTTTCCGATCGCGTCTGCTTCTTCTACCAAGGCAAGATCTGCGAGCAGGGGCCGCCAAGCGAACTGTTCGGAGCGCCGAAGAACGAACGAACACGGCAGTTCCTGCATGCTGTCCTGGAGGCTGGATGACGCTTGAGACAGATGCCGCGTCCATGACCGCAGCCGACCCGCAGCCGCGGCCGCTTTCGGCGCGCGAGCGGTTCGAGCGTATCTATCGGATCTTGCGCGACCGCATCTGCCTGCTCGATTATGCACCGGGAAGCCATCTCTCCGAGGAAGAGCTGGCCCAGGAATTCGAGATCAGCCGGACACCGGTTCGACGTGTGCTGGCGCGCCTCGAATCCGAGGGTCTCGTTCAATCCGTCCACGGCGTCGGCACGATCGTCACGGATGTCGATATCGAGGAATTGCAGCAGGTCTACCATCTGAGGCTGGAATTGGCTCTCCTCGTCGGCAAGCTTTCGCCGATCCCGCGCACGGCGGAGGATCTCGATCGGATTCGAGCGCTCATCAAGCGCTGCGATTCCGATATCCTCAACCCCGATCAGCGCGCCTTCCTTCGTCTCAATATGGATTTCTTCTACGAACTCACCGCGATGACCGGCAACCAGCCACTGCGCGAGATCAGCGAGCGCCTGTATTTCCAGGTCGCGCGGGTCGTCCTGAAAATGATGCCGCAGCTCGGCCTGGTCGAAGAATTCACCGCCTTCCGCCGCGAAATGGAGGAAGTCCTTGCCGCCGCCGAGATCGGCGACTGGGAATCGATCGGCCACATAAGGCGCGCCCATATCTCGATGAGCTTTCGCCGCATGATGCGCCACGCGGGCGAAGTCACTGATTTCGACGCGTGATCCGCGCACCGGTCAGCGATCGATCTCCCCGAACACGATATCCAGTGATCCGATGATTGCTGCAACATCGGCGATCATGTGTCCGCGGGACAGGAAATCCATTGCCTGCAGATGCGCAAAGGAAGGCGCGCGGATCTTGCATCGGTAGGGAATGTTGCTGCCGTTCGAAACCAGGTAGACGCCGAACTCCCCCTTCGGAGCCTCGACCGCGGCGTAGACTTCTCCGGCCGGCACACGATGCCCTTCGGAATAAAGTTTGAAATGCTGGATGGTCGCTTCCATCGACCGTTTCATCGTGGCGCGCCGCGGCGGCGTGATCTTCCGGTTCGGGATCGCCACCGGTCCCTGGCCTTCCGGTGACCGCAACTTATCCAGGCATTGCTTCATGATCCGCACCGATTGGCGCATTTCCTCCATGCGAACCAGGTAACGATCGTAGCAATCTCCATTCTTGCCCACCGGAATGTCGAAATCCATCTCGGGATAGCATTCGTATGGCTGCGCCTTGCGCAGGTCCCAGGAGGCGCCCGATCCGCGCACCATCACGCCGGAGAAGCCCCAAGCCCAGGCATCGTCAAGACCGATCACGCCGATGTCGACGTTGCGTTGCTTGAAGATGCGGTTGTCTGTGAGCAGCACTTCGAGATTATCGCAGACCTTGAGGAACGGGTCACAGAAATCCCAGATGTCGTCGAGAAGCTGCGGAGGCAGATCCTGATGCACGCCGCCGATCCTGAAATAATTCGCGTGCATGCGGGCGCCCGAGGCGCGCTCGTAAAACACCATCAGCTTCTCGCGTTCGGCAAAACCCCAGAGCGGCGGTGTCAGCGCGCCGATATCCATGGCCTGCGTCGTGACATTGAGGAGATGCGACAAAAGCCGGCCGATCTCGCAAAACAGGACGCGGATGAGCTGCCCGCGCTTGGGCACCGATATTTCGAGCAATTTCTCGGCGGCAAGGCAGAAGGCATGCTCCTGGTTCATCGGCGCGACATAGTCGAGCCGGTCGAAATAGGGCAGGGCCTGCAGGTAGTTCTTGTACTCGATCAGTTTCTCGGTACCGCGATGGAGCAGCCCGATATGCGGATCGGCGCGGTCGACGATCTCGCCGTCCAGTTCCAGCACAAGTCTGAGGACGCCGTGGGCCGACGGATGCTGCGGTCCGAAATTGATGGTGAAGTTGCGAACGGCGGCTTCGACCATGACGGTTCTCCGCGAATTGCGTTTCGTCGGTTTATGGCGTGATCCGTATGGTTCGGCGCGCCGCTCACGTTGTCGTCTGGATGATCAATGTCAGAGTGCCATCGCCGTCGATGTTCGCAGCGACGACCTGCGAGGAGTTCAGCCCGTTCGCCCTTAAAGCCGATGTTGCCTGAGGCGAAGCATCGATGGAGTTCTGCAGGCGAAGCAAATCTTCGGCGCTGGTCTGATTGATCACGGCATCCGCCTGCGCCTTGATTTCCGCAGGCAGATCCTCGACCGCGATAACCGCAACACCGGTGAAATTCAGACCAGGAGACGCCTGATCAGGCAGCGTCTCGTCCGGTTGAGCTTCACCCGCCGGTGGCGTCATCTGGGGGAGCTGTGGGCCGATGGCTTGCCCGTAGATGGGCTGGGTGATGACAGCCCCGGAAAGTGCGACAACTATGGTCAACATCCGCATGGTCGTTCCTTGCATCCTGTTGAAGGACGTTTCGAAGAAACCCTTATGCTGAGCGATGGTTCCGTAGGTTCGGTCAAAGCGGACGATTTCGCCCCAGCCGACTTTCGAGACGCCCAAACCAAGGCCCGAGCGACGTCACATAGCTGTCGTCTCCTCACCGGCTGAGTAGTTTTGTACGGAATCGGACCATCAATTGATCTGCATCTTCGACGAGATCACAATGACGCAGAGGATGACCATGGGGAGGGACCGCATGAGCATCGCCAGATGGGCAATAAGACCTGTCGGTACCGCTAGGGAGTTTCTGGCATCGGAGCTTCAAAGCGCGCGATACGGCGATATCGTTTCGGTCAAAGCGGCTGTAGAGGCCGCTCGCAGGGACGCACCTTATTTGCAGGATACAGACGACGAATTGATGAAGAAGATCATCGAGCTGGCAAGGGAACTGGGACTGGCCGTGCTCTTTGACATTCGCGATTGATCGCCTGATGCATGTCGCCCAAAAGTGATCTCGGTTTTGGGAGAACGATGCGCATAGACATTGGCTCTTGGCCGAAAATGCGCCATCTTTGGAAGATGGAACGCCGGTTAGACGACAAACTCGATTGCAAGGCTTGCGGGACCACCCAGATGGACATTCCCGACAACGCCGAGGAGTCGACGCCAATTCATTGCAGCAATTGCGGTGCCTTTCTCGGCGAATGGGGCGAACTGCAGGATAATTTCTATCGCCAGGCTCGCGGCGCCGACGCGTTCGACCTGCGCAACGGAAACATTATCAAAAAATAGGGCTCGATGGATGCTGCCTGCGGATGCTGGGCCGCCCCTGCAGACCGCGCGCATTCCACCGCTCGGGCGTTGAAGGCACCCGCAAAAACGCCCGCCTGTTCATGATTTCGCTGGCCGAATCCAGCCGTGCCAAATTCACCCGGCTTCCCGCTCTTGTCGAAGCATCGCCGCGCGATAATTCCTTTGTAGGCGTGGGTGACTTCGCCGTCTCAACAGGAGCTGGCCATGAAACATCAAACACTCGACCAACTGCAAGCCGTCGCCGAGATCGAATCCTCGGCTGCATATTCGGCAATGACACGAAATCAGCGCCTCGAACGTTGGGCTGAACTGCTCGAGCGCAATCCCGAGCGCTGCCTTGGCGCGTTTACAGGCACAGAACATGTGTACCCTGAAGCACGTGCAACGATGCGTGGCGAGGGGTCGGCGATTTCGGTTGCCTTCGAAGACCCGCTGCTGCGCGCGTCGGGTTTGAAAGACGACACCTATGGTGAGGCAAAGCGCTTCTTCGAGCTCAACGACTGGCAACTGCACGATATTGTCTGCGATTGCCACGTCGGCTCAACCATGAAGGCGCGCTGGGCCGCCACCCGGGTCCGCTCAACGATCAGCGGCAGGTTCTTTACCTGGTTGAAGCAAACGATAATGCGCTGACCGTAAAGGGGGATCGTCGTCGCCTGGCTACAGCGGCATACGGTCCCCTATCTACCCGCGATCAACCTTTGTCCCGGTGATATAGCCGGTCGGTCGCCCGGTCGCTTTCCCTGCGTTCGGCTGGCCCGCGGCGGCGGCGTGTCGCGACGACATAGGCCAACAATATCACCAGCAGCAATGGCCCCCCGGCAACCACGACCAACCACATGACGCTTTCAAACATGGCACGTCTCCTTTCCCAGACAACCGGCAAGGAGAAGAACCGTTCCGCCCGTGGCAACACGGGTGAGGCGATGGGATTCGTTTGACCGGCACTCCAATTTATCGATTGCGTTCGTATGTCCCGACGAGTTCTGCTTGCTCAAGCGCGTGTTTTTGAGCCTCCCGCCAGATCCGCTCGACGCCCGTGCTCGCCGGGACAGCAAGGTTCGGCGTGTCGAGCGCGGCCAGCCGGAAATGGTAGTGATGGACGCCGTGCCCGACTGGCGGTTCAGGGCCGTCATAATAGGCGTTGCCGAAATCATTCGTCGCCTGCCTGAGGGCGTGTGGACCCGGTTTGCTGCTTTCCGCCTCGGGAAGCTCGCGGGTATCCGGGGAGATATTGAATACCGCCCAATGACCGAACGTTCCACTCGGCGCATCAGGATCCTGGACGACCAGGACAAGGCTCCTCGCACCGTCCGGCACCCCCGACCATTTCAGCGGCGGTGACACGTTCCTGCCGTCCCTGGTGTATTTTTGAGGAATCTCACCACCTTCAGCAAAGGCGGCACTGCTGAGCGTGAGGGGCATGGTTCACTCCTTCGGAGAACAATGGATCGTATGACGCATGGCGATGGTGCTGGTCTCCCGGTGCATTCGGCACGCTATTTGTTGGTCCGCATCTTCTGTCTCGGATTGATCCCGCCGGTGTTCTCGCCTTCCAGGTCAACTTCGTCACCTTCCTTGATCATTCCCTTCGAAGTGCCGATTCCTGGATTGTTCGCCAGGTCGGCATCGGTCGGTTTTTTCCACTTTGGATGCTTGGTTCCGGTCATGGGACAACTCCCTTCAACGACGATATCTGGTCGCAAAACCGAATGACGCGGAATTGTTCCGGCCCACTTGCCTCCTCGTATGACCGGACCGTCAGAGCCCGAACGGATATGTATCGGGAACTCCGGCTCTTGCATGCTGCGGGCCGAGTGGCGTCACCGCGCTGGTTTTGTCGAACCAGACGAAGGCGTCGAATTGCTGGGGCAGGGAAGCGTCGGCATAGTGGCTGCGCAGTTCGGTTTCCGGCCGGTAAATCACGCCGATGAAGCGTTCCAGCCGGCGTTCCAGCAGCCGTTCGCGCAGCGCCTCG
The DNA here is from genome assembly GCF_018588885.1 of Mesorhizobium sp. dw_380. GTDB lineage: Bacteria > Pseudomonadota > Alphaproteobacteria > Rhizobiales > Rhizobiaceae > Mesorhizobium. The sequence continues at coordinate 29,782 of NZ_JAFFIW010000041.1, read as the reverse complement.
TCGCGGCCGAGGTCAAGCAGAAAGCGCGGGACGCGGCACTCATGACAAAGCCACTCATAGCTGTCGCCACGAGAGGCGAGCACCTGCTTTACCTCCATCTCCCCGTCCCATTCAGTGGCCGCGGCCACGGTGCCGGAATGCGTTCCCATGCCGATCAGCGCCGCCTGGTTGCCAAACCGTTCCCGACAGAGCTGGCCGATATTCAGTTCGTCCCTGACGACACCCATCTCGGTGTAGCGGGCGTCTCCGATATGCGAATTGTGCGCCCACACGATGGCCTTGGAGTTCGGGCCACCGGCATCCAGCAGATGTTCCAGTGTCTCGAACATGTGGCTGTCGCGCAGGTTCCAGGACTCGGCGCCGCCATAGTACATGATCCGGTAATAACGCTCGGCGGCTGCAATCAGCCGGGCATTCTGGCTGGCGTCGAGAAAATCGGCGCCATCCGATTGGGCATATTCGAGATGTTTGGCAAGCAGGTCACGGCACTGCTGAAGAACCGCCTGCTCGCATTTCCGATAACCGGCGGTAAGTACGGCGCGCCCATAGGTGGATGGCTCGTTTTGCCAGGGCGTCAGGCAGCCATAGCGCTCGCGCGCAATCTTTGCCGAGCGCGGGTCGACCCGGTCGAGATAGTCGAGAACCGCGGCGATGGAGCCGCTCATATTGTAGATATCGAGACCGTAGAATCCCGCTTGCCTGGGCGGTTGGAGCTTCTCGTTGTGGTTGCGCATCCAGTCGGTAAAGGCCGCGACATCGGTGTTGCGCCACATCCAGACCGGAAATCGCTGGAATGGCGCGGTGGCGCCAGCCAGCCGCTTCCGGTGCCGGACGTAGCGGTCGATCGCCGCGGCATCGGGCCAATCCGCCTCGACCGCGACGATGGTGAAACCGTGCCGCTCGACAAGCCTGCGGGTGATCGCCGCTCGCGCCTTGTAGAATTCCGACGTGCCATGACTTGCCTCGCCAAGCAGGACGACGCGCCGGTCGGCGAAGCGATCGAACGACTCGCCGAAGGCCTGATCGTCGAAATCCGGAAGCGGTTCAGCCGCCATCGCGATCATGTCGGGCAGGCTGACCGGCTGCGGATGTCGGAGCGGCCGATCGAGCTCGGCGGGCTTGCCGCCTTCCGGCCAGCCCTGTTCACCGATGAGCGGGACGAACCGGACGCCGCCGAAATCCTCTTCACTGTAGGTCGAAGCGCCTGTGCGCGTCACCTTGAGCAGACGTTGCGAATCCAGATCGTCGCCGACCGGAATGACAAGGATGCCGCCGACATCAAGCTGTTCCTGAAGGGCCAGCGGCGCGCCCGGTGCGCTGGCCGCCACCACGATGGCATCGAATGGTGCTGCCTCCGGCCAGCCATTGGTGCCGTCGCCCGTGCGGACCTCGATGTTATCATAGCCGAGTTTTTCGAACCGCTGTTTCGCCGTTTCGGCCAAACCGGGGTGACGCTCGATCGTGTAGACCTGTTCGACGATCCGGCTCATCACGGCGGCCGCATAGCCCGAACCCGTGCCAACTTCGAGCACGTGGTCACCGGCCTTGGCTTCCGCCATCTCGATCATGAGTGCGACGATGTAAGGTTGGGATATCGTCTGCCCGTCCGCGATCGGCAGCGGTCCGTCTTCATAAGCGAACTCTTCGAAGCCTGGCGCCACGAAAGCCTCGCGCGGGACTTCGCGCATGGCCTGCAGAACCTCGCGATTTCGGATACCACGCCGGGCGACGTGGATTTTGACCATTCGATCGCGGGCACGAGAAAGATCGAGCATTTTCAGCTCCCTTTGGCGGCCGCCCGTCCGCAAACCTTCGAGTGGATATTTCGATGACATCCGGTCCTCTGGGCCAACTATCCTGAAAGCACTTCCGGGTAGCCATTCCTAACCGTCTGTGGGCCCCAAAGTTCCCGTTATTGTGCTGGGCAGGCCCGCAAGCCCGATTGGACACGCGTCAAGCTTGACCATGCGCCGCCGACTTCGGCTGGAATGTGATGGTCAATTGGACTTGCACGGGCGCCAAGCCGCTCCAGTTATGGCCAACGACGGATTCCGGAGAACCGATACTGGAGGTTGGGCCATGAACGACAAGGCTGCCGCGACTCCGCAGGCGATCGGCCTCGAGCGGATCAATCTCATGCACCGCTACTGGCGCGCCGCGAACTACATCTCGGTAGGCCAGATCTATCTGCTCGACAATCCGCTGCTGCGCGAACCGCTGAAGGCCGAACACGTCAAGCCGCGGCTGCTTGGCCATTGGGGCACGACGCCAGGCCTGAATTTTCTTTACCTGCATCTGAACCGCGTTATCCGCGAACGCGACCTCGATGTCCTGTTCATCTGCGGTCCAGGCCATGGCGGTCCGGCTATGGTCGCCAATGCCTGGCTCGAGGGCACTTACAGCGAAATCTATCCCGATATCGGGCAGGGCGAAGACGGTCTGAGGAAACTGTTCAGGCAGTTTTCCTTCCCCGGTGGCATACCAAGCCACGCCGCCCCCGAGACGCCCGGCTCCATCCATGAGGGCGGAGAACTCGGATATGCTTTGGTCCATGCTTTCGGTGCGGCCTTCGACAATCCGGATCTGGTGGTTGCCTGCGTCGTCGGCGACGGCGAGGCGGAGACCGGTCCGCTCGCGGCGGCATGGCATTCCAACAAGTTCCTGGACCCGGCGTCGGACGGCGCCGTCCTGCCGATCCTGCATCTCAACGGCTACAAGATCGCCAATCCGACGATCCTTGGTCGCATGGATGACCAGGAGTTGCGGAGCCTTTTCGCCGGCTATGGCTACGAACCGTTCTTCGTCGAAGGCCACGAGCCGCGTGCCATGCACCAATTGATGGCCGCGACGCTCGACACGGTGCTCGATCGAATTCGTTCCATTCAAGAGCAGGCCCGGAGCCCGGAATGGCCGGGCGAGCGTCCGCTATGGCCGATGATCGTGCTGCGCAGCCCCAAGGGCTGGACCGGGCCGAAGGAGGTGGACGGCAAGAAGGTCGAGGGTTTCTGGCGCGCGCACCAGGTTCCGGTATCGAACGCCCGCGGCAATGACGAGCACCGCAAGATCCTTGAGACCTGGATGCGAAGCTACCAGCCGGAAGATCTGTTCGACAAAAACGGACACCTTCTGCCCGAACTCGCGGCGCTGGCTCCGACTGGATCAAAGCGCATGGGCGCGAGCCCCTACTCGAATGGCGGGCTGCTGAAGCGCGACCTTGTGCTTCCGGACTGGAAAAGCCTGGCGCTGGAAGTGCCCCGGCCGGGAGGGGTCATTGCCGAAGCGACGCGGATTTGCGGAAGCTATCTTCGCGAGGTGTTCCGCCTCAATGCCGAGGCGCGGAATTTCCGCCTGATGGGACCAGACGAGACATCGTCCAACCGCCTCGACGACGTGTTCGAGGTCACGGATCGCGCCTGGATGGAGGGCATCGAGCCCTACGACGTCCATCTTTCCCGCGACGGCCGCGTCATGGAAGTGCTGAGCGAGCATCTCTGCCAGGGCTGGCTCGAAGGCTATCTGCTCACCGGCCGCCATGGTCTGTTTTCATGCTATGAGGCCTTCATCCACATCGTCGATTCGATGGTCAATCAGCATGCCAAATGGCTGAAGACCTCCGGCGAGCTTGCCTGGCGCAAGCCGATCGCCTCGCTCAATTACCTCTTGACGTCTCATGTCTGGCGGCAGGACCACAATGGCTTCAGTCACCAGGATCCAGGATTTGCCGATCTGGTCGCCAACAAGAAGGCCGATACGGTCAGGCTCTATTTCCCGCCGGATGCCAACACCTTGCTGTGGATTACCGACCATTGCCTGAGGACCTACAATCGCATCAATGTCATCACCGCCGGCAAGCAGCCGGCGCCGCAATGGCTGTCCGTCGAGGAAGCCGAAGCCCATTGCAGAGCGGGCGCGGGGATCTGGGAATGGGCCGGCACGGTTTCGAAGGGCGAGGAACCAGAGGTGGTCATGGCCTGCGCCGGCGACGTGCCGACGCTGGAAACATTGGCTGCGACGGACATTCTGCGCTCCGCCATCCCCGACCTGAAAATCCGGGTTGTCAATGTCGTCGACCTGATGACGTTGCAGTCGAACTCCGAGCATCCGCACGGCCTCGGCGACCAGGCCTTCGACGCACTGTTCACGAAAACACGGCCGGTCATCTTCGCCTATCACGGCTATCCCTATCTCATCCATCGCCTGACCTATCGCCGCGCCAACCATGACAACATGCATGTGCATGGCTTCCGCGAGGAGGGCACCACGACGACACCGTTCGACATGGTGGTGCTCAACGAACTCGATCGCTACCACCTCGTGCTTGCCGCCATCGAACGCGTGCCGGGATTGGCCGAAAGGGCCGAAGGTCTTGCCGGCGAACTCCGTGACCGGCTGGCGAAGCACAAGGCCTATGTCCGCGAGTACGGCGAAGATATGCCCGAGATCCAGAAATGGAGCTGGCCCGCGAGTGCGGCAGGAGTTCGCCAATGACGCGCCAGTCGATCCTGGCGCTGAATGCCGGTTCGTCCAGCATCAAGTTCGCGCTTTACGATCTTGCCTCGTCCCAGGAGCTGCAGCTCGTTTCACGCGGCACGCTGGATCTGGGCGACAGATCCACGCTCCGCGCAAAAGCCGCCGACGGAACGGTGCAGTGCGATCGGCGGCTCGCCGCTGACAAGCCGCAGGACGCAGCCATTGGCGAGATGCTGAATTGGGTGCGGCACGAACTTGGTGGAAGAGAACTGATCTGTGCCGGCCATCGCATCGTGCATGGCGGAAGCGAGTTCATCGAGCCCGTCCGCCTGACCCCGGAGATCATCGAGGCCATGGACAGGCTGACGCCGCTCGCTCCGTTGCACCAGCCTCGCAGTCTTGCGCCGGTCCGCGCGATAGCCGCCTTGCAACCTGACCTGCCACAGATCGGATGTTTCGACACTGCTTTCCACCAGACGATCGAGCCGATCGTGCGGCGCTTCGCCCTTCCGCGCAAATATGAAGGGGAAGGCTTGCGCCGCTACGGGTTTCACGGTCTCTCCTACGAATATATCGCCGGACGGCTTGGCGAGATGTCGCCAACTCTGGCGGTGAAACGGACCATCATCGCCCATCTCGGCAATGGCGCCAGTCTTTGCGCCCTGCGCGAGGGCAAAAGCGTCGATACGACGATGGGTTTTTCGGCCCTGGATGGCCTGGTCATGGGTACGCGTTGCGGCGCCATCGATCCTGGCGTGCTGTTGTATTTGCTGCTGGAAAGAGGCATCGCGGCGGACAGATTGCAGACGATGCTCTACGAGCAATCCGGCCTGCTCGGCATATCCGGTATTTCGGGCGACATGCGGACGCTGGAAGCAAGCAACGACCCCCGCGCCCGCGAGGCGATGGAGCTTTTCGCGTTCCGCGCGGCGAGGGAGGCAGCGGCGCTTGCAAACACGATGGGTGGTCTCGAATGCCTCGTGTTCACCGCCGGCATCGGCGAGCGGTCATCGTCCGTCCGCAAGGCTATATGCGAAAAACTTGCCTGGCTTGGCGTGGCGATCGACGGGCCGGCCAATGACGCCCACGCGCAAACCATCAGTCGGCCGGAGAGCAAGGTGGAAATCCGTGTGGTTGCAACCGACGAGGAAAAAATTATTGCCCGCCATAGCCGCGTGGTGATGCAAGTCTAGAGGATCTGCGAGCTGCTTGGAGCGGACAAGCTTTAATCCCGATTGCCCGGGACGAAACTCGTTTTCGGAAGCGTTTATGAAACAGGCAACGCTCAGCGCTGGCGCCCAACATTGGTGCCCGTTGAGCAAAGACCTTCGGCAGCAGCGCGACACCGCGCGCGACGCCCAAGGAGACCGGAAATGTCTGCTGACGCCTATATCAACCGGATCGCGACAGTGGTTCCGGAACATGAGGTTCATCAATTCTATCTGCGGTTCGCGGCTTCCATGCTTGCTGCCAATCGCAGGAGGATCTTTGAACGCATGGCCGGTCTTGCCGGCATCGAAAGCCGTTATTCCTGCTTTGCGCCCGCCCTCAACCCCGAAGGCGCGTATGTCGACCGTGCCGGAACCTTTGTCCGCGGCGCATTCCCCGGAACGGCCGCGAGAATGGCGATGTTTTGCGAAGCCGCTCCTGTGCTGGCACAAAAAGGCGTCGACGGATTGCAGCTTGGCAACGAAGCGTCGCGCATCACCCATCTCATCGTCACCACCTGCACTGGGTTTTCCGCGCCAGGCATCGACTTGGATCTGGTTCGGAGCTGCGGCCTGTCGGACAGGGTCGAGCGCACGGTGATTGGCTTCATGGGCTGCTACGCCGCGGTCAACGCCCTCAAGCTGGCTCGCCACATCATTCGCTCCGATCCACAATCGAGAGTCCTGCTGGTCAATATCGAACTCTGCACCTTGCATCTCATGGAAACCACCGAGCTGGAAAAGCTGTTGTCCTTCTGCCTCTGGGGGGACGGCTGCGCGGCTGCACTCGTCACCGCCGAGCCGTCCGGCATCAAGCTCGACAGCTTCCATTGCGCGGTCGCGGACGAGCGGCGAGACCTGATGAGGTGGGACATTCGCGATCATGGCTTCGACATGGTTCTTTCTGGCCAGGTCCCCGCGGCGATCCACCACGCGTTGCTCAGTAACCAGGACGCCTTCCTCGGCGGTCGGCCAGCCGAAGCGATCGATCTCTGGGCCGTGCACCCCGGCGGCCGCTCGGTTCTTGACGCCGTCGAAAAGGCGCTGAAACTCGCGCCTGCCGCGCTCAAGCCGTCGCGCGAGGTGCTGCGCCGATACGGAAACATGTCGTCGGCCACCGTGATGTTCGCGATGCAACAGATGCTGAAGGCGCCGCCCGGCCTGCTCGGTTGCGGCATGTCGTTCGGACCCGGACTGACGGCCGAAACCATGCTCTTTCGAACAGTATCATGAGCGAACTGCATCAACGTCGCCTTGTCCCGGAAATCCTTGACGGATTGGCGGTCGACGATCCGCGGGCGCTCGCCTCGCGCCGAGATCTCCGCCGCGTCAACGTGCTGATGTTCCAGGCGCGGATCATGGCGTCATTGCTGCGGAAATTCGTGCCGAAGCCGCCACGACGCATTCTGGAGATAGGCGCGGGCGACGGCACCTTCATGCTGGCAGTGGCGCGGCGCATCGCCAGGCATTGGCCCGAGGTCGAGCTGACGATGCTCGATCGCGTCGGCCTCCTCACAGCTGAACTTGCCGCCGATTTCGACAGGCTCGGGTGGACCGTCGAAGGCATCACGGCAGACGTGTTCGACTGGGCGGAAGGCGCTGGGGGCAGGGGGTTCGATGCAATCACCGTCAATCTGTTCCTGCATCACTTCGACGACGCCAGGCTGGTGCGTCTGTTTTCTCTGCTGGCGCCGAAGGCTCCGCTGCTCCTCGCGACGGAACCGCTGAGATCGATGCCGGCGCTGGCCGCCGCCCATCTTCTGCCGGCGATCGGCGTCAATGACGTGACACGACATGATGCGGCCCAAAGCGTGCGTGCCGGTTTTCGCGCCAGCGAGCTGTCCGGTCTCTGGCTCGCGGCCGGTTGCAAGCCGCTCGAGGAACGACGCGCCGGTGTTTTTTCCCATGTCTTCGTCGGCGCCAGCGACAATGCCGGTTTCGAGGTGAACCCGTGAGCAGCCTATCGACCCATGATGCGATCGTCATCGGTGCTGGCCCGGCGGGCACTTCCGCCGCACTGACACTGGCTCGGCATGGATGGTCCGTGGCGATCGTGGAAAAGAGCACGTTCCCGCGTCGCAAGGTCTGTGGCGAATACATCTCGGCAAGCAATCTCGCCCTTCTCGACCGACTGGAGATCGGCGATGCCTGGCGCGTCAATGCTGGCCCGGAAATCCGCCGCGTCGGCTTCTTTTCCAACGAGACCTGCGTCGAGGCGCCGATGCCGGACGCAAAATATGGTCCTCCTGCAAAAGACGGCTTCGGTCGGGCGCTGGGCCGTGACGTTCTCGACACTCTCCTCTTGCAGGCGGCGCGATCGGCGGGCGCCGAAATCTTCCAGCCTTGCCGGGCCGTTGCCATCTATCGGGATGGGGACATGCATAGGGTGCGCATTCAGGCGAGGGGCGAGAATTCGGGCGACGAGACGACGATCTTGCGGGCGCCGGTGATTGTCGCCGCGCACGGTTCCTGGGAACCTGGACCGCTGCCAAGCCAGCTCGAAAAGACCAGCCGTCCGTCGGACCTGCTCGGCTTCAAGGCGCACTTCACCGGCTCGACACTCGCGCCCGATCTGATGCCTCTGCTGGCGTTTCCCGGCGGCTATGGCGGCATGGTCTTGGCCGATCATGGCCGGCTGTCGATCTCGTGCTGTATAAGGCGCGACATGCTCGCGCGACTGCGCAGGAACCATGGCTCCGGACATGATGGCATCGAAAGCCCTCTGTCGGCCGCTGACGCGGTCTTCCAGCATCTCATGGCTTCTTGCCGGGGCGTGAGCGATGCTCTGGATGGAGCCCGCCTCGACCGGCGGTGGCTTGCAGCCGGCCCGATCCGTCCCGGCATCCGCGCCTGTTATGAAAAGGATATCTTCCGCGTCGGCAATGCCGCCGGGGAGTCTCATCCGATCATCGCCGAAGGCATCTCGATGGCGCTTCAGGCCGGTTGGCTGCTAGCCAGGGAACTTGCTGGCGCGCCAAGCGGCCCGGCAGGACGCGAAGCTGTCGGCAGACGCTATCAAGCGGCTTGGCGAGGATTGTTTTGGACGCGGGTCTACGCAGCTGCAGCCATCGCCCGCATGGTCCTTGGCCCCGGCGGCCCCGCATTGATAGCGGCGGCTGTCCGGAATTTCCCACAAGCCCTGACACTTGGCGCGCATATGAGCGGCAAGACGAGGCCGGTTCCCGGTCTTATGTGACCGGCGCCACAGCGCCCGCGGAAGCCGTCACTCGTCCAACAACGACTTCCCGCAAAGGTGTACGAAATCGTACGAAAGAAAATCGCCGGAAGCACAATCCGGACGCCGGCTTTTGGAAGCGACCCGCCGCACTTCCGCGGCGCCGCGGAACAGCAAATACGCGAGATAATACCGCTGGTCGGTTCGATCGCGCGCCTGTCCTACGGAAAGCTCGTCTGCTGGCCAAAGATGGATAGGCCACGAAGCTTTTCGAATTTTCCACAGCGGTAATTGTCGGTTTCATACCAACGCGCTGGCCCGCCTAGTGCTGCGCGAGCCACAGTCTATGGTTCGGCACCGTCCGCTCGTTCGACGGGCGCGGCCGGCTAAGAGATCCCAGTGCTCTTGCCCAAGGGGAGAGAGTCTCGTGGATCACCAGATCCTGCAAGCCAAGAGCGAATTGCTGCGCCGGATGAGCGTGGATGATTTCGAGCGGCTGAAACCATATCTCGAGAGCGTTTTCCTGGAGTTGCGCGCGCCGTTGGAGACCGCAGGTCAAAAGATCGAAGCCGTCTATTTTCTTGAAAGCGGACTGGCATCGGTTGTGGCGAGGACTTCGGCAAAGACCGAGGCTGAAGTCGGAATCATCGGCTTCGAAGGAATGACCGGCTCTGCCTTGGTCATGGGGGACGACCAGGCGACCTTGGATTGCTATGTGCAGTCGACGAGCGAGGCAGTGCGGGTAGCCGCCGCCCCATTCGTCGAGGCCTTGGAGGACAGTCCTACCCTGCGGCCATTTTTGTTGCGCTATGTGCAGTATTTCCATGTTCAGACGAGCTACACGGCAACGATCAACGCGCGGCAAAGCCTGGAAGTCCGCCTGGCCAGATGGCTTCTGATGTGCAGCGACCGCACCGTCGGCGACAGGCTTTTGATAACCCACGAATTTCTTTCCATCATGCTCGGTGTCAGGCGCCCCGGTGTCACCGTGGGCCTCCAGATGATCGAGAGCTATGGCTATATCCGTGCCCGTCGTGGAGAAGTCACGATCCGCGATCGCAATGGCCTGCTGAAGTTGGCGCAAGAGACTTACGGGCCTCCCGAAGCCCAATATCGCCGGCTGGTCGGAGATCTGGGTTCAAAGCACCCGGCAAGGCAGGAACGACCTCTCGCCTGAGCATCGAAGGAAGGGCCGGGCGCATCTCTCGAGATTGACTCGAAGCCATTGCGAGCGGCCGACGCGATGATGCCGGTGAGACATCATTGCCTAAGCCCGCGTCGGCCACGGCGGCAGATTTGGGGTTGTGCCGCGTTGCTGGTTTAGGGTTCCGCAAATGGCCTGCAATGAACCGTCGAGCTTTGGTAAAAACCGTACATAGCCGAGGATCGCATAGCGCGGCAGAGACTTGGTCGATGCGACAATGTCCACCAGTTCTGGCAAACCGGCGTGTCGTCGGTTTTGCCCGCGCTGCGCCTATGATTGGCGCCAGCTCGTCAAGGCGCAGCCGCTCGCGATTTTCGGGATCTTGAGGTCGGTCGACGGCATTTTTCACGCCATCACGAGTCCTTGAGCGCAAACTGTGCCTTGGAACCTAACAACTTCAAGTTGGTTGGGCTGGTTTAGTTCTGAACAAGGCGGAGTGTGCTGATGGTCAGTTCCCGATCCATGACGGTGGCCACCAGGCGCCCGATGTACCGGACACCTATGGCAGTCGCCAATGCCTGTTTCATCGGCACGTTGCTGACCGATCTGACCTACTGGCGAACCGCGGAAATGATGTGGGCCGACTTTTCTGCCTGGCTGCTGTTCGCCGGCCTGGTGGTAGGCGTGCTTGCGGTGATCGCAGCGCTCTTTGATCTCTTCTCCAGGCGAATGTCTGGTGCGCGCAGGTGGCCCTACCTCTTCGGCAGCCTTGTCGTGCTCGTCATATCCTTCTTCAACGCGCTGGTGCACAGCCGCGATGCCTGGACTTCGGTGGTGCCTACAGGGCTCATCCTTTCCGCCGCGGCCGTTATCGTCATCCTCCTCACAGGCCCGCTGGGGTGGAGCGCCAGCCGCACTCGAGTGGAGGTGGTCGAATGATTGCCCTGCAATTTTCCATCAGACCTGTCCGGCGTGCGGGAGTTCTCGGCCTGTTGTGCGTATCGCTGCTGGCGTTGCCGGCATGCAGTGGTGAAGACCCGGATCCAAGTGGCCAGGTCGGGCCGAATCCGACATTGCCTGAACCGACGCAATACCTGGTTCCGCCGATGCATGTCGCTTCGGTTATCGGCTGGAAGCAGGACGAGAAGCCGACGGTCGCCAAAGGATTGCAGATCCAGGCCTTTGCCAAGGGCTTGAAGCATCCGCGCTCGCTTTACACCCTGCCGAATGGCGACGTTCTGGTGGTCGAGTCCGTGGCCCCGCCCGGTGCTGCGATCAAGCGTCCGAAAGACCTGATCATGGGCTGGATCGAGTCCATGGCGACCTCAGGCGGCGGCACCGAAGGCAGCAACCGCATCACACTGCTGCGCGACACCAACGGCGATGGCGTGCCCGACCTCCAGGAGGTGTTCCTCGATCATCTCAATTCGCCCTTCGGCGTGGCTCTGGTCGGCAACGATCTCTATGTCGCCAATACCGACGCCATAGTGCGTTATCCCTACACCACTGGCGACACCAAGATCACCGCTCCGGGTACCATTCTGACGCAGCTGCCCGACGGCCCGATCGATCACCACTGGACCAAGTCTCTCGTCGCCAGCCCAGATGGATTGTTGCTCTATGTCGGTGTCGGTTCCAACAGCAACATCACCGAGAACGGCATCCAGGCGGAAAAGGGCCGGGCCGCCATCTGGGAGGTCGACAGGGCCACCGGCCGCGCTCGCATTTTCGCAAGCGGCCTGCGCAATCCCAATGGGTTGAGCTGGGAGCCGCGGAGCGGAGCGCTGTGGGCGGTCATCAACGAGCGTGACGAGCTCGGTCCCAATCTCGTTCCCGATTACATGACGTCAGTCAAGGACGGCGCATTCTATGGCTGGCCGTACAGTTATTATGGCCAGCACGTCGATCCGCGCGTGATGCCGCAACGGCCGGACCTGGTCGCCAAGGCGATCCCCCCAGACTATGCCTTGAGCTCGCATGTCGCGCCCTTGGGCCTGGCGTTTTCCGCCGGAACCAAGCTGCCGGACCCTTATCGAGACGGCGCCTTTGTCGGTGAGCATGGCAGTTGGAACCGAAAGCAGTTCAACGGCTACAAGGTCGTCTTTGTTGCATTCAAGGACGGTCATCCGGATGGCAAGCCGCAGGATGTCGTCACCGGTTTCCTTAGCAATGACAACAAGGCGCGCGGACGGCCCGTGGGGCTGGCCGTCGACAAGTCCGGCGCGCTGCTGATTGCCGACGATGTCGGAAACACAGTCTGGCGTGTGACGTCCGCAAGCCAGTAGATGTGTGTAAGTGCGTCTCCGGCTGCTGCGGATGCAGCTGCTCAGGAGCCGGCATGCTTGCCTCATAACTAGAAAAACGCGAAGCGGGTGCTCCCGGTTGGCGGGTGTCGTTCCCAGATGACAGCGGCCTCTCCGGCGGCTCTGAATCCATAGCTGCCAGTGATCAGCCCGCCCTGTCATTCGACAGGGCGGACCATCAGCCTGGTCGGACATGCTAGGTCAGAATCAGCACGATCTTGAGCGTGTCCGGATCAACGATGACGATCCGACCGTCGGCAAGCACGAAATACTCATAGCTTTCGTAAGCCGGGACGATCTTGACGATGCGGGCCGGCAAGCGATGCAGCCTGATCTTGTGCCGCGGAATTTCGACGCCGACATTGATGTCGAAATCAACATTGGCTACGGGCTGGACCTTCGTCTCCTTGATCACCTGGGTGATTTGAGTTTTCTGCTCAACCGTCACATTGTTGATGGAACCGGTCGAAGTCGTATCCTGTGTAGAGGCCTTGCCCTGAGCCTGCTGATCGGTCTGGACCTTGGTGTTGCCCTGGGCCTGCTGGTTGGTAGTGGTGCCAGCCTTGCCCTGAGCCTGCTGGTTGGTCTGGACCTTGGTCTTGTCCTGGGCCTGCTGGTCGGTAGTGGCGCCAGCCTTGCCCTGAGCTTGCTGATCGGTCCGCATCTTGGTCTTGCCCTGGGCCTGCTGCTCGGTGGTGGCGCCAGCCTTGCCCTGGGCCCGCTGACCGGTCTGCATCTTGGTCTTGCCCTGAGCCTGCTCGCCCATCTTCGAACCGGTCTTGCAGTTGGCCTGTCCGGTAGCGCAATTGGTGTCCGCGCCTGACTGGCTTTCGGTCGATTGCTGTGTCTGGGCCATTGCCGTTCCGCAGCCGAGCCCGATCGCCAGCATGCTGGTGATGAGAACATGTTTCATGGGGGATCTCCCTGAGAAAAGTTCGTCCCTTCGATGAGTAGAACTGCAACCAAAAAATTTTGTTCCGAGATCGGACGCGTGAGTGTCCAAGAACGGGCAATTCGAGATCACATGACCGCCGATGGATCGGCCCCGAATGGCAGTTCAAGCGACCTTCACTACCGCGTCGATCGCCCTAGTGTTTCGTTAAGAGGAGATAGCTGTGGCGATCTATGCTTTGAGGGTGGTCAGCTTCGTTTTTGCCGCGCTAGCCTTTGTGCCGGCCGGTGCACACTTCTTTACGATGTTCAACAAGATGAAACTCGACGGACCAAGCTATCTTGCCGCGCAACGCGCCTATGACGGCTGGAGCCTGTTCGGCATCGTGGTGCTGGGGGCACTCCTCTCTACGGCCGCCCTGGCAATCCTGCTCTATCGCTCAAGTGCATCTTTCGGCCTGGTTGTTGTCGCCTTCCTCAGTATCGGAGCCACGCAGTTTGCCTTCTGGACGCTCATTTATCCGATCAACCAGGCAACCCGGAACTGGACAATCCTGCCCGAAAACTGGGAGTTGCTCCGGCGCCAATGGGAGTATTCGCATGCGATCGCCGCCGGGCTCAATGCCTTGGCGTTGTTGGTGCTTTTCATATCCGCCCTGCGCGCAGCCAGGCGCTAAGCGGCTTGTCTTCACAGGCACGGCCGTTCGAGCGGGCAGGAACCGGCGACGCCGCAAACTATTTAACACGCCAGAGGTTTCCAGCGTGGCCTGAAATGAAGCGATACTATTTCGATCTTCAAAATGGTGACGGCTCGGTGTCCGATGATCACGGGCAGCTGTTCGAATCCCGGGAACAAGCCAGGGCGGAAGCAATTCGCATTCTGCAGGATGTCGCCCAAGACGAAATGCCGGATCGCGATCTCGTCACCATAAGCGTCAAAGTGCGCAACGAGACCGGTGCGCAGGTGTTTGAGGCATCGCTTATCCTGACCTCCGGGTGGAGCGCGTGATGTCGTCGTCAATGCATGGGCTCGCGCACCAGACGGAATTTCGTGACCTCGCAGTGCTGGTCCAGCAGCGACAGCAAATCCGTCGGCGGACCGCCACGTTCCGGCCGCGTCCAGGCAATTTCAAACGAGAATACAGGTCCGTCGCGATCGGGACGATGCTCGAGGCCAACCAACCATGCCCTGTAGCCGAGCGGCTTGACGATTTGGCCGAGATCCTGCGGTTTTTCATGCCTCCAGGCGATGTCCAGCTCAGCGTGATGGTCGCGTTGAATACGCACGTCGATCCATTTCAGGACGAGAAGCGTCAACAACGTGAGCAAGGTCCCGGCCATTCCCAATCCATATTGACCACCGCCGAATGCCAGGCCGATCGCCGTCATCACCCACAAGGTGGCGGCCGTGGTGACCCCGCTGACGAGGTTGCCGCGGCGAAGGATGGCGCCGGCGCCGATGAAGCCAACCCCCGTCAGCACGCCAAGCGGAAAACGCAACACATCCATGACGGCAAATGAATCGGGAGTCTTCCCGCTAGCACTCAGCAATATGTTTGCCTGTACCATCGTGAGGGCCGCTGCCAGTCCGACCAGGATGGTCGTCCTGAAACCCGCCGAATGACCGCGTGCCTCGCGATTCAGTCCTATGAGCGCACCGGCGATGACAGTTAAGATCAGCCGCGCCGCGATATCTTGCCAGTCTGGATTTAGAGGCATTGCAAGGCCTGAACAGGAAAGCCGGCTATCGTGCAAATGCAATTCTCATGCGCGCGTTAGGTTCCCTGCGCCATGTTCAGCGTAGCCGCACAGCCGGGGACCCGGTATGCATCCGAACAAACAGCTAAAGCGCACCGCTACGTGGTTTAGGTGTGCTGGCGGCGCACTGGGATTTGCACGACATTCTCCGATCCAGGCAGATCAAAGGCCATGGTCAGTTGGCGTACCGAGGCCATCTCCACGATCAGTTCTTCGATCGAACGATCCGGCAGACCGGTCTTCACCTTCTGCCTTACCCTGGCTGCGAGGTCATGAACCCGCACCGGCACGAAAAGCGGGCTGTCGTCCAGCAGCTTGCTGATTTCGATCACGACATCAGCGTCAATGTCTTTCGGCAATTCCCGCATGGGTACCACCTTACTCTCGAGCCATCATGTCTTCGATCGACGAGTGATCAAGCATTGCGCACCAGGCGACGGGACGGGAGAGGAGAATGCCGGGCACGGATCGATAGCCGAATACATAAATCTGCCGGCGTCAGCATGTCACGAAGAAACGTCGGTACGAAAACAACCAAGCGGGTCATTCCACGCAATCCATATGCGCTTGCTCGAAATCGCGGCTCCCGCGGCGGTTCCCGAAGGAACAAAAAATATCGTCCGGAATTGAGACCTGGAGCCGGATGATTCAGGTTAACGGAGGATCGTCTCATGGACACACGCGAAGAGCGCATCAAACGGCGAGCCTATGAAATCTGGGAGCGGGAGGGCCGACCCACCGGACGCGAACAAGAGCATTGGGATCAGGCCGTCCAGGAGATAGAGGCAGAAGGTTCGGAGAACGAACGCGGTCCAGTCGTGCCGGATCCGACAGTTGCCGACGGCTCAAAAAGCTCGACGGATTGAGCGTTGGAACATTCCGCGCTCCGCCATCTGTGACGCCAGGGCCTGCGGCAAGGCAACCAAATCCGCGGAGCCTCGTTTGTCGAGTAGCAACCAGAGGAGGTTTCGATGAAGACGGCCTTGCCGTTTCTGGTCGTGGCTGCTTGTCTTGCCCTCGGCGCATGTGACAACAACACCGAACCGACAAAAGCCAGCACCGACACGGTCAACAAGAACCCGCCGGTTGACCAGGACGCCAGCCCCAAGTCGACGACCGGCGGCGACCAGCCAGCGACCGTGCCGCAGAAATGAATCCTGTCTCATTCTGCGATACACCTGTATTGCGCGTCGCTTATCTCAGCGGTGGACCACAGGACGGGGCTCCAGTTGTTCTGCTGCACGGCTGGCCCGACGACGCGACCACTTACGCGCGCATTTCGCCGGCGCTTCATGAGGCTGGCTTTCGGACGTATTCACCCTGGTTGCGCGGCTTCGGATCGACATCGTTCCTATCCCAGGAAACCATGCGTTCCGGCGAGATTGCCGCCATGGCGCAGGATGTGCTGGACTTTGCCGACGCGCTGGGCCTGAGCCGCTTTGCCATCGTCGGACACGACTGGGGCGCCCGAATATCCTACCTGTTGGCATCAGTTTTCCCGGACCGCATTAGTTGCTGTGCCGCGCTGTCGCTCGGCTGGCAGCCGGGCAAAGCGGCTACGCCGCCTCCTGAGCAGGCGAGAGCATTCTGGTATCAATGGTTCATGGCGACTGCACGCGGTGCCGAGTTCGTGCGAAAGTACGGCAAGGAATTCGCCAGATTCCAGTGGGACACCTGGAGCCCGTTGGGCTGGTTCGACGATGCCATCTTCGATGAAGTGGCTAAATCCTTCGAAAACCCGGATTGGATGGATATCACGCTGCATTCCTATCGGGTCCGATGGGAAGAGGCCGAGCCCGATCCTCGCTACGCCGAACTCGCTCGCCGGCAAACATCGGTCAAGATCATCACCGTGCCAACACTGACGCTTCACGGCGGCGACGACCGTGTGGTGTTGCCTCGATCTTCCGAGGGGTTGGAGGGACATTTCACCGCGTCCTACAAGCGGTTGGTGCTGGATGCCGTCGGGCATTTCCCGACGCGTGAAGCTCCGCAAGAGGTTTCGCGGCTGTTGGCAAATTTTCTCGAGAGCCACGGCAAACGGTAAGGCGCCGCCGCTTTCTTGGTGGAGCGGAACCTCACTCCACTGGCGTGCATTTCGTTTTCACGGGTCGCAAGCCGGAACGCCGTCCGCCATCAATCCGGTAGTCAGGAGAATTCAGATGCAAGCTTCAGGCGCAATTTCAAGGCACCGTCCTGGTCAATTGGCCATAGAGCCGTTTGCCGGCACGGTGACAGTGCGATTTTCCGACGCCATCGTCGCGGCCACGGAACGGGCGAAAGTGCTGCGGGAAGAAGGACACGAGCCCGTGTTCTATATCCCTTTCGAGGACATCTATTTCGACCTGTTCGAAAAGACGAATACGACAAGCGAGAGCCCGCCGAAGGGCACTGCGAGTTATTGGCGTGTCCATGCCGTCGGCAGTTCGGCCGACGATTTCATGTGGGCCTACGAGACGCCGGACACCGCAGCGCGGGCCATCGCACGTCACGGTGCATTCGATCCGAAAAAGGCGCGCATCGATGTCGAACCCGCGGAGGACAAGCGGCACACGCCCCATGTCACGGAATAGATTGCCCGCGGCTTGGCCGAGCTGAGATTCCGAGGCACTGCTAACGGCCCGAGAACTCCTCATCGAGAATGCGCAGTGCCTGTTCGTATTTGGCCGCCGATGCCCCGATCCGCCGCGACTGCCAAATATTATCCTCCAGGTCCGCGCGCTTTACCGGAAGCGCCAACGGGTTTGATGCTGCCCGTCGCACGAAGCTGAAATAGTCTTCGCCGTCTCTGCGCGACATGGCGTCGACCGCGGAAGCGATCGTCGGCCCAAAACCGGCTTCTTCGAGCTTGGCCCGGCTCCAGCCCTCACCCTTCTCCAGGACGTCGTGAAGGTAGGCGACGACCTTCTGGTCCATCGTTTCGACCGCGTCGACGACACGGCGGCAATGCTCGATATAGGGCAGCCCGGTCTTGTCGCGCTGCGATGCGTGAACCTGTTCCGCAATCTTGGCCGCCCGATAAAAAATACTCATCGCGCCTGTCTCCGCCGCTTGGCGAAATGTTCGCGAATGGCGGCAATTGGAAACTCCCGTGATCCCATCTCCAAGTCGCTGCCGAAACTATTGTTCCCTATCGCAAGGATATTCGGAGCGCTCCGTTCACCGCGCTGCTCTACCATCGTTCTTCAAGGAACCAGTCACCGCATGCGGCGTTGCTTTTCTTCGATCGCAACGGAGAAATCGTGAAAAAATATCGCCGATCTGGGACACGCTGATGTCGATGCCGGGCCTGGCATATGGTCCGCTAGGGCATCGGTGCATGCATGTCTGCGTTGACATGCAGCGGCTGTTTGCCGATCCATCACAATGGGCGACACCTTGGATCACCCGGGTCCTTCCGCAGATTGAGCGACTGGTCGAAAGACGCGCGCCGCAGACTGTCTTCACGCGTTTCCTGCCTGCTTCGAAGCCGGGACAGGGCGTCGGCACATGGAAGCGCTATTATGAGCGCTGGGCTTCGATGACGATCGAGAATGTCGGTCCAGAAATGATCGAACTCCTGCCGGCGCTGGCCGGCTACTGCCCGCCGGCGACAATCATCGACAAGCACATCTACTCGCCGTGGTTCGAAGGTCACCTCAGAGCATTTCTGATGGAGCGTGAGATCGATGCGCTGGTCATCACCGGCGGCGAAACAGATGTCTGTGTTTTGGCCACGGTGCTCGGGGCCATCGATTTCGGCTATCGCGTGGTTCTCGTCACGGACGCGCTATGCAGTTCCTCCGACGCAACCCACGACGCGCTGCTGACGGTCTATCACCAGCGCTTCGCGCAGCAGGTCGAGACGGTCGAGATGGAGACGGTCCTGTCGAGCTGGACTTGAAATTCCGACCGATCTGGTCGCCGGCCGATCAGGCGTCGAGGTCGATCAAGGCGACGCCAAGCTCCGGCCGCTTGCGCCGGCGCAGGTGGCCGGATGTTTCCGTTAGGATGATTTCGAGTGTCGGCCGAACGACGCCTTCGAGCAGATGTCCACCTCGCGTGGTGCCGTCGCTCAATCCGAGCACCGCATGGACGTGCAGGCTGGGCTTGCCGTCATCGCCCAGCGCAATGTCGCCGATCGTGCTCAGGACTTCGCATTGTTCGTCGATCGGGATCTTGCGGTAGGTCTTCGCATGCAGGTCAAACCAGCCCACGGTCGCGCGTTCGAAAGCGCCGATCGCGGTCAAGGAGGCACTGCCGATCTTCTGCTCGTCCGCAAAGGCGGTAAGCCGGGAGAATGCTTCTTCGCCGAGGTCCAGCACAACGACGAACGTCCTTTGTCCGCTGGCCTCGTTGACGAGCTGAGCTTTCATGCTTGTGCTCCGGTCATCCGGTCATCCGGTCAATGGGCGCGGTGCTCGGCATTCCGCTTGCGGGTAGCCGCTGCCTTCTTCGCCGATTCCGAACGGCTTGCGGCTGACCGCGACGCCGATGCCTTGCCGCCGCTTTTGCCGCCCTTGTGCGCCGCGGGATTGCCGGTGTGTTTGCCGCGCCCGGAGCCGCCTTCCTTCTTGCCGCCGGCATCGTCCTTGTTGACGGTCGCCCATGCCCTTCGTTCGGCTTCGTTTTCGGAAACCCCACGCTTTTCATAGCCTTCCGCAATATGATCGGCTTTGCGTTCCTGCTTGTCGGTGTATTTCGATTTGTCACCTCGTGGCATGGCCGTTCCTCCTGTTCATAGGTCTGAACGAAAAGCCGACGAGGGAGTTCCGGTGCCGGCATTATTTCAGCTAGTGGCCAATATTCAGCTGGTTCTTGTCGGGCTTTGGAGACCGAAGCAGCAAGGCGAGGGGGACAAACAATGCCGTCATGATTGCGCAGTAACGAAAGACGTCGACATAGGCGAGCAGCGAAGCCTGGCGCGCAATCAACTGCCCGATCCAGCCAAGGGCCTGTTGCTTGGCCTGAAGCATGGTCGAGCCTTGGGCAACGAAGTGCTCGGTCACCTGACGCCGCACCTGTTGATAGGCGGCTGACGATTGTTCCGTGTGGCCGACGAGATTTGCCTGATGGAGTTGCGCGTTTTGAGCGATCACCGTGTTGGACAATGACACGCCGATGCTGCCGCCGATGTTGCGGGCAACGTTGATCAGCGCCGACGCCTGGTTCGTCTTCTGCGGAGCAAGGCCGACATAAGCCGCTGTCGAAATGGGGATGAACAGGAAAGGCAGGCCGATCATCAGGAAGACGCGGGCAAAGGCAAAGAAACGGAAGCTGGCGTCCGGCGTGAGCGACGTCATGTGCCACAGGGCGATCACCACAACGGACATCCCCATAATGATCAGATATTTGGGCTGGATGATGCCGGCGGCAAATCCAGAAATCGGCATCAGCATCAGCATGGCGATGCCACCCGGCATCATCGAAAGGCCTGACAGGGTCGCCGTGTAGTCGAAGGCGGTCTGTTGCAGTTGCGGCATCAGCTGCGTGGTGCTGAACAGCACGGCGCCGACCGCCATCATCACCAGGAATGACGTGCCGAACTGCCGGCTGAACAGTAGGCGAACGTCGACGATCGGATCGCGGTGGCTGAACTCCCATGGGATGAGCAGCAGGAACGAGATCGCCGAAATCACCGCAAAAGTCGTGATGAAATTCGACGCGAACCAGTCGTTGCGCTGGCCTTCGTCCAGGAAGATCTCCAGGCAGCCGAGTGCGGTCGCGACCAGGATGAAGCCGACCCAGTCTATTTTGAGCCCGCCTTTCAGCCGCTCCTGGCGTTCTCGTTCGAGCACGTCCGGCTCGGTGAGCAGCCACTGCACCAAAGCCAGTGACATGATGCCGAACGGGACATTGATGAAGAATATCCAGTGCCATGAAAAATGGTCGGTCAGCCAGCCGCCGATGGTCGGCCCGACCGTCGGCGCGACGATCACGGCGATGCCGTAGAGCGCGAATGCCTGGGAGCGTTTTTCCGGCGGGAAGGTGTCGGCAAGGATGGATTGTTCGCTCGGCGCCATGCCGCCGCCGCCGAGGCCTTGCAGGATCCTGAAGACAATGAGCAACTCCAGGTTTGGCGCCAGCCCGCACAGCAATGATGCGATGGTGAAGGTCGCGACGCAAAACATATAATAGCGTTTGCGGCCGATCACGCTGGCGAGCCATCCGCTGACCGGGATGATCACGGAATTCGCGACCAGATAGGTGGTGATCACCCAGGTGCTTTCGTCCATTCCGGCAGCCAGGCTGCCGGCGATGTTGCGCAGGGCAACGTTGGCGATCGACGTATCGAGCACCAGCATGAAGGTTGCGATCGACACGACGATTGCGATCAGCCAAGGATTATGGCCACCAGCGGCGGACCGGCTTTCGCTGTGGTCACCAGCCATTTCGGCGGCGCTCATCTCACCTTGACTCTCGGCACCACCGACAGGCCTGGACCGAGCAGCACGCCCGGCGGTTGATCGAAGACGATCTTCACCGGCACGCGCTGCACCACCTTGACGAAGTTGCCGGTGGCGTTTTCGGCCGGCAGCAGGCTGAAGGCGGTACCGCTGCCCGCCTGGATGCTGTCGACGCGGCCATGGAAAGATCTTTCAGGATACGCGTCGACGTCGATGTCGACCGGCTGTCCCGGCCGCATCAGGTCGAGCTGGGTTTCCTTGAAATTGGCTTTCACCCAGACCTCGTCCGGAACAAACATCATCAGCACCTGGCCGGGCTGGGCGTAGGTGCCCTTGGCGGCGGTGACACTGGTTGCGCGGCCGGCAACAGGCGCGCTTACGGTGGTGCGCGACAGCGTTGTGCGCGCCTGCTCCTGGCTCGCCTTGGCTTGATTGAGTTTTGCTTCCGCGCTCTTCTTCTGCGCCTGCAAGACGCCAACCTGGCTTTTCGCGGCAGCCACGTTTGCTCCAGCGCTGTCGAGCGCGGCCTGGTCCTGGCGCAGCGTCGAGGCGGCCTGTTCAGCCTGCTGTTGGGTGGAGGTTCCCTTGGCCAGCAGCTGACGGTTGCGCTGGTCCTCCGCCTTGGCGAAATCGAGGGCGGCCTGGGCCTGCGTCATCTGCTTTTGCGCCGCGTCGATCTTGGCATTCTGTGCTTCGATCTGTGCTTCGACATTGACGATCTCGGCCTGCGCCGAGACCACGCCGGCATTGGCTTCCGCCAGGCTTGCCTGATAGTCGCTGTCGTCGATGCGCAGCAGCACGTCGCCGGCTTTAACCGGCTGGTTGTCGGTGACCGCGACATCGGTGATGCGCCCCGATATCTCGGCGGCGATCGTCACGGTACGAGCATCGATGAAGGCGTCGTCGGTCCATTCAAACTGGCGCGCCTCCAGCCACCACACGACCGGCCCGACGGCAATCAGCAGCAGCACAAGCAGGATCGCTATGGACATGTAAGGGTGCCGTCGAGGGAAGCTCAGCAGGCTGGGCCTTGGTTCATCCGCCTTTTCGTCTGGCGGTTTGCGCTCCGGTGCGTCGGCCTGTGTCGTCGCTTCCCTGCGTTTTGGCGACGTTTCTGATCTGGCTTCGCTCGACGCGCGCCGCTTATTTCTGGTTTCGTCGGGCTCTTTTGTCCGGGTTTTCGCGTCCACGGGAGAACTCACAAGAAGGTATCGACCGTTTTGACAAGTGGCGAGTCAACGATAGCTGCCCGCAAAAGGTTCCTGCTGAACGGAGACGGTTTCGCACCGGGAAGGCGGCTCAGCCGATTGCGAACCTGACCACGATCGCCAGGATCACGATGCCGACCAGCCCGGCTATGAAGATGATCCGGCGAGCACGCGTTCGCAGGATGATCTCACCCTGTCGTGCCTGCTCGGCCGAAAACACAGGTCCATCATCGCTATCCTTGCCATGCCGATCATCGCTCATGATCGTCTCCTTCCGGGCTCCTTCCCCCGCTCAACCATCACCCCGCAGGTGAAGTTCCGGATGTATCGATCCAGCCGGCAGAAAACCGATCACAGGCACGTGAAGAGGGGGAACTTTGCCCTCCGTGGCTGGTTTGGCCCGCTTGAGACCCAGCCAGCCCGGAGCCAGCCATGTCCGATGCCAAGATTTCCAGCGGCCTGAGCAGACGCATGTTCATGACGGCCTCTGTTTCGGCGGCAGCAGCGATGCCGCTCGCGACCTCCCCGACAAGAGCTGCCCAGCCAGCGTCCGCCAAACCGGCGCAACCGCGCGACCTGTCCGCGGTTTCAATGCGCATCAACAAGCAGAGCTACAACCTTGCGCTCGACAACCGCACCAGCCTGCTTGACGCTCTGCGAGACCATGTTGGCCTGACCGGCACCAAGAAGGGCTGCGATCACGGCCAGTGTGGTGCTTGCACCGTTCTCGTCGATGGCAAGCGGGTGCTCTCCTGCCTGAGCTTTGCCGTCATGAACCAAGGCCGCGAGATCACGACGGTCGAAGGCCTCGCTTCGGCCGGCGGCGAACTGCACCCGGTCCAGCAGGCCTTTGTCGACCATGACGCCTTTCAATGCGGATATTGCACGCCGGGCCAGATCATGTCCGCCATCGGTTGCATCAACGAAGGCCGTGCCGGGTCGGAAGACGACATCCGCGAATATATGAGCGGCAATCTATGCCGGTGCGCGGCCTATCCCAACATCGTTGCGGCAATTGTCCAGGCTCGCGACGAGATCAGGAGGGCCTAGGATGCGTCCCTTTGTCTATGAGAGACCAACCAGCGTCTCGGCGGCGGTCGCCATGGCGTCCCATGCCGGCGCCGGGCATGTTCCGCCGACCGCCGCCGACACGCAGTTCATCGCCGGCGGCACCAATCTGGCCGATTACATGAAGCTTGGCGTGGGGCGGCCTGATCGCTTGCTCGACCTCAACACTCTTGCCGAGCCGGCCTTGCGGAAGATCAGGACAAGCGATGATGCCATCCGTTTCGGGGCGCTGGTCCGCATGGGTGAAGCGGCGGACAATGATGACGTCAGGCGCCGTTGCCCGCTTCTTGCCGACAGCCTGAAATTGGCCGCCAGCGGCCAGCTTCGCAACATGGCGACCTTGGGCGGCAATGTGCTGCAGCGCACACGCTGTGAGTATTTTCGCGAGACCTCATGGCCATGCAACAAGCGTGAGCCAGGCTCCGGCTGTGCCGCGATGGAAGGGGTCAACCGCCAGCATGCTGTTCTCGGCACCAGCGATTCCTGCATTGCCACATACCATGGCGATTTTGCGCAGGCGTTGATCGCGCTCGACGCTACCGTCGATATTGAAGGTCGGCGAGGCAAGCGTACGCTTGCCTTTGCCAAGCTGCATCGGCTGCCGGGCGAGACGCCCAACATCGAGACGGATCTTGCCGCCGACGAGATCATCACCGCCATCGAAGTGCCGCTCCGGCCGTGGAGCGGCCGGTCGCGCTATCTGAAGATACGCGATCGCGAATCCTATGCGTTTGCGCTGGCGTCCGCGGCCGTCGCGCTCGACATGGAGGGCCAGACGGTAAGAAGCGTGCGGATCGGGCTTGGCGGTGTGGCAACCGTGCCGTGGCGGGCAGTCGCGGCGGAAGACGCGCTGCAAGGCAAGGTGCTTGATGAAGCCGCGGCACAAAAGGCAGCTGACGCCGCTTTCGCCGATGCCAGGCCGCGAGAACACAACGCATTCAAAATACCGCTCGGCAAGCGCACGCTGGTGCGGGCCTTGCTCGAAACCCGTGACATGAAGGTCTGAGCCATGAATCAAGCCGCCCCAGCCCCCCGGGAAAATCAGGGTGACCCGGTTGTCCGTATCGACGCTCGTCTGAAGGTTACCGGACAGGCCAGCTATCCTGCCGACATCGCCACGGCCAATGTGGCTTATGGTGCGCTTGCCACCAGCAGCATTGCTCGGGGCAGGGTCTCCGCACTTCATTTACAAGACGCGAGGGCCGTCCCCGGTGTGCTGGACATCGTGACGTACGGGGACATGGACAAGACCGACACGCCGAAATTCGGCAACACCGGTGCGAGTTCGATCGGCCCTTTGCACGACAAGACGATCTTCCATGACGGCCAGATCATCGCTCTGGTCGTCGCCGAGACATTCGAGGCGGCGGAGGAAGCGGCAATGCTGATCCGCGCCGACTACGACGACGAACAGCCTAGCGCCAGCTTCGACTCCAAAGGCACGAGCACCGAGGCCGCCGCCGGCAAGAACCCCATGCTCAAGGAAGATGCGAAAGCAGGCGACTTCGACGCCGCCTGGGCAGCCGCGGCCGTGAAGGTCGACGAGAGATACTCGACGCCGACCCAGCATCACAATCCGATCGAACTGTTCTCGACCACCGCCATGTGGCAGGGCGATCAACTGACCATACACGAGCCCAGCCAGAACGTGACCGGCTGGAAGATGGAACTGGCACGACAATTGAAACTCGATCCGGCCAATGTGCGGATCATCAGTCCCTACATTGGCGGCGCCTTCGGCTCGAAGGGACCGATGACGGCACGCACCGCCATCGTTGCTGTTGCCGCACGGCGGATCGGCCGGCCCGTTCGCTGCGTCGTCAGCCGAATGCAGGCTTTCGGCGCGCAGACGTACCGCGCCGAAACGCGGCATCGCATCCGCATCGGCGCCGGCAAGGACGGCCGCATCACGGCGTTCGGACATGAGGGCTGGGAGGTGACATCACGCCCTGACCCTTATGTCGTCGGCGGCACCTCCGCCACCGCCCGCATGTACAATTACGGCTCTGTCCTGACGCATGTCGCGCTGGTCCACGCCGATCGCAACACCCCAGGATACATGCGCTCGCCGCCGGAAACGCCCTATGTCTACGCGCTCGAGAATGCCATGGACGAAATGGCGGTAGCGCTCGGTATGGACCCCGTGGAGTTCCGCCGCGTCAATGAGCCGGTCAAGGAGCCGATCGGCGGCAGGCCGTTTTCCAGCCGATCCCTCATCAAGTGCTACGACCAGGCATCGGAGGCCTTTGGCTGGTCGAAGCGCGATCCCGAAGCCGGCTCGATGCGTGACGGCGACTGGCTGGTCGGCATGGGCTGCGCGACGGCGATCTATCCGACTGCCGCCGCACCCTGCGCCGCCAGGGTTCGGTTGACCGCCGATGGCGAGGTTCGGGTGCAGTGCGGTTCGCACGAAATCGGCACCGGGGTTCGCACCGTCGCTGGCCAGATGGCGGCCGAAAGGCTGGGGGTCGGCATGGAGAAGGTCAGTGTCGAGATGGGCGATAGCGCCTTGCCGCCGGCACCGGTGTCGGGTGGCTCGATTTCGACGGCCAGTGTCTGCTCGGCGGTTATGATGGCCTGCGATGCCGTGCGCGCGAAGCTGTTCGCGGCGGCGGCGGGCAAGGACGGTCCCCTTGCCGGCTCCGGCAATGCGAAGCTGGACATGGCGGATGGGAAGATCGTCACGGAGACCGGCAAATCCGCAAAGCTGGCCGATGTGTTCAAGGCCATGCAGGTCGGCGCCATCGAGGAATATGCCGAGTTTGCACCCAAGGGTTCGTCGCCGGAAGCATTGAACAAGCTCTATGCCGGACAGCCGGAGTTCCATGGCGGGGAAAGCGACAAGGATTCGGTCAAATACGCCTTTGGCGCGGAATTCGTCGAAGTGCGCATCAACAGCCGCACACGCGAGATCCGGGTGCCGCGCATCGTCGGTGCCTTTGCAGCCGGACGGATCATGAACACGCGCACCGCGCGCAGCCAACTGATGGGCGGCATGATCTGGGGCATCGGCCAGGCCCTGCACGAGGCGACAGAGATCGACCGGCGCGCCGCCCGTTACGTCAACCGTGATCTGCAGGACTATCTGGTGCCGGTCAACGCGGACATAAAAGCGGTCGACGTGATCCTGGTCCCGGAGGTCGATCACGAGGTCAACCCGGCAGGTGTCAAAGGGCTGGGTGAACTCGGTAATGTCGGAACGGCCGCCGCGGTTGCGAGCGCGGTCTATCATGCGACCGGAAAGCGTATCCGTGATCTGCCCATCAGGATCGAACACCTGATCGTCTGACGCACTGGGTCGCGCGTTATTCTTTCGGTGCCGTCGCGGGTGCCGTGTAGCGGCGGCGTACCGCATCGAGCACCCGTTTGCGGCTCTCGTCGGCCGACAGCGTTTTGTCCTGTTCAGCCTCGGCGGTTTCGCGCGCCAGATCCTTGTCCCTGATCTGATTGCGGAACCATTTTGAATAATCGCCGGCGCGCAAATGAAACTCCCAGGTCTTGTCGTCTATGCCTTCGGCGATCTGGGCGAAAATCATCAGATTGTGGGCCCTGAGATTCATTGCATTGTCGGGGCCACGGAAATAGAAGCTGCCCGCCTTGTCGAGTTGTCCCTCGGCATATTTACGGCTGTGCCGCTTCAAGGATTGGCGCGGCTCGATCACTTTGACGGTGGCAATTTTCTTGCGTTTCTGCGGTCGCCAGAACAGCACGCGATCGCCCTTGGGCGAAGACATGTCCTTTGGCGGGTCGATGCCGGTCTCGTCGCAGAAGACCTTCACCACGTCCTTCGCCTTGGGGCCAAGCGCAATGACGGCCGTCACCAGGCGCAACGCATCGGTCGAGATCGCCTCGGGGTGAACCGTGATCAGGATCGTGCCCGGCAATTCCAGGGACAGGATCGCCCGCGTATCGTCGCGTCGTTTGGGCAGAAGATGGTGCGCTTCGTCGATGACAAGCCAATGTGGCCTTGCGGTGCGACGGCGAAAGCTGCCAAGGCCGGGCAGCAGGTCGGCAAAGAAATCGGGGCGTTCATTAACGCGCAGCGCCAGTCCATTGATGACGACGTTGCTGTCGGGCTTCTCGATCAGATCCAGCACTTGCGCCTTTGTCGGTGCGCTTGAGACGTCCCCTAGCCGAACCGTGCCTTCGAGGCCGTCATAGTCGCCCTCGGGATCGAAGACGCAGAACTGAAAGCCGCTCTCGACGAAGCGTTCCGTCAGCGCGGTTGCCAAGGTGGATTTGCCGATACCCGAACTGCCGGCAATGAGGACCGTGTCGGTCGGCGACAAAAAAATCTGATCGCCGCCGGCTGAGCCGAGAACGATGCCGTCGTGGCGCCTCGGCACGATCTCATGATCGCGCTGGACCAGCTTGTCGATCAGTTCTTCCACCCCTTTGCCGCGGGCGCCACGCGTGACCAGATCGGCCGTGGTCTTGACCGCGGGAATTGCATTGTCGACGGCGACGCTGCAGCCACAGGCTTTAAGGAAAGCATGGTCGTTCTCGGCGTCGCCGACACCGACGACGTTGTGTGGTGAAAGGCGAAGATCCTGAAGTGCCGCGGCCAGTCCGGTGGCCTTGTTGATGCCGCTCGGCAGGATCATCACCGCGCCCTTGTTGAAGATGATTTCGAGTTCGAGTCCCATCTTCTTGATGACCTCGAGCACAGTGGACTGGTGCGGCTCCCAGGTCGCGACGATCGAGCGTCCGACCGAAAGCGGCTTGACGCCCTGCTTCTTCAGCCTGGCGACGAATTTAGGCTCGGGCGACGGCGAAATCACCCTTTCGTCCTCGCTGGCCGGTGTGTAGATCAGCGCCCCATTCTCGGCGACGACCTTGTCGAAGAGACTAAGCTCGGGAAAGGCGCGCTTGAGATCGGGCAGTTCGCGCCCGGTGACGAGAACGAGTTTGCGGCCGCTTTTCTTGAACCGCTCGAGATCAGCGAGCGTTTTCCGTGAGACGATCCCGTCATGAGCCAGCGTGCCGTCATAGTCCGTCGCCAACGCAATGAAATACATTCTGCCGATCCTTCGGTTCCGGTGCGCCCTGGTTAGAACGTGTGATCGAGACAAAGGCTCCCCATTGGAGAGGATTGCAGGCCTTCGAAACGGAGGTTGGCGGTTTCGCTCCGGGCGGAACCCCTCGGGTGCCGGCACGTTGACCAGACAAGCCGGGACCTGGGTCCCGGCCTTTGCTGGCGGCGGTCAAACTCGCCGCCGAAATCAACATCGAGAGCGCAATGAAAGGTAAGACCATGGGCTTTTTTTCGAAGGATATCAAGACACTAGACGATCTCTTTGTGCACACGCTGCGCGACATCTACTATGCCGAAAAGCAGATCGCGAAAGCGTTGCCGAAGATGATCGACAAGGCAACCGACGCGCAACTGAAAGCCGGATTCGAAAAACACCTTGACCAGACCAGAGGCCATATCGAGCGCGTCGAACAGGTGTTCGAACTGCATGGAGTCAAGGCCAAGGAGGTCAACTGCCCGGCAATCGACGGCATTCTCGAGGAAGCCGACGATGTGAGCGGTGACGTCGATGACAAGGACGTTCTCGACGCGGCGCTGATTGCATCGGCGCAGGCCGTCGAACACTATGAGATGACACGCTATGGCACACTCATCGCGTGGGCCAAGCAGCTCGGCCGCACCGACTGCGCCAACGTGCTGGCCAAGAACCTCAGGGAAGAACAGGCGACAGATCGCAAGCTGACCGAAATAGCGGAAAGCAAGGTCAATCTCCAGGCGGCCGAATAAGGCTGCGCTGGCCGGTCGGCACCTCGGCTGGCCGGCCAGAGCGTTTCACCGTTTCACGGAAACGGTGAACCCCTCTATCTCTTTGTTTTGACCCAATTCCCCAGGCAAAGCGCTACGCGCTTTTGCCGGGAAAACCGTTTCACACTTTTCCTGGAATTGCTCTAGCTTGTGCCGCGGATTTCAGCGAGACGGGTCGACGCCTAGGGCGGCTGATTGCTTGCGCAGCGCTTCGCGTTCATCCTGCGGCACATGCCGCGTAGGTGCCTTGGCTTCCGTGCAGATGCGGTACGCCACATAAGCAAGCGCCACCGTGAAAAGCAGACGAGCCATCCATCCTGCTCCCTGGTCATTCGTTTCGTTTTGGCCGCCCTCAGTAACCTCCGACCACCGGCAAAATCTCGCCGGTGATA
>NZ_JAFFIW010000040.1 GCF_018588885.1 Mesorhizobium sp. dw_380 | reverse complement strand
ATATCGAGCGCGTTGATGAACTGGTCGGCGCTGTCGATGCCGGCATTGACAGCACCGGCCGCCACCTCGCCGGAGAGCTGGGAAAGCCCCGCCGCCGTCAGGCCGCCGAACACCAGCGGAACGCTACCATTGGTGTCGAAGGCGTTGATGATGGCGTCACCGACGGCTTGCTGGTTGCCGGAAAGCCCCGCGCCTGGCGGCGGAATGAACGCCAGCGACAGATCGAGATAGGCGTGCGTTTTGTCGTAGCTCAAATCCGCCGTGAAACCGGACGGCAGGTTGGTGTTGACCAGCGAGCCAAAGGGCCCATCGACACTGGCTGCGGTCAATATGGTGTATTGCTTGGCGACATAGCCGCCATTGGCGTAGACGGCATTCACCGTCGCGCCGCCGAGCGTCGCCGTGCCGGTGACGTTGGCGAACGACGAGGTCGCGGGATTGAGCTGCACCAGATATTGCGCACCGGACTGGAACGCGAGATCGCCCGATATCGTCATCGACGTGCCCGGCGTACCATTGCCTGGCGCCAGCATGCCGCCGGACGCGATGGTCACGGTGTTGGGAGGATCGACAAGGCCGGTGCCGGTCAGGGTGCCGCCGGCGTTCACGGTCACGCTCGATGAGTTGGTGATCGCGCCATCGACCTCCAACACGCCGCCGTCGATCGTGGTCGCGCCGGTATAGGTGTTGGTGCCGGAGAGAACGAGCGTGCCGGTGCCGGTCTTGGTCAGCGAGCCGCCGGCGCCGCCAGAGAAACCACCGTCCTGGATCACGCCGGAAAAAATGGTCGAGAGATTGTTGCCGCCGACCGCGAAATCCTTCGCGCCGAGAAAGACACTGCCGTCACCTTCGATCGAACCGACTGTGGTGCCGCCGGTCGTGAGCCCTGAAATATCCAGCAACCCGCTGCCGTTCAGGATGAAGCGGGCAGTCCCGCCGCTGGCACTCTCGGCTATATAGGTCTGGCCGCCGCTGTTGGTGATGATGCTGGCGCTACCGGCCGTGCTGGTGCTGGTGAAGGCGAGGCCGCCATTGTTGGTGATGTGGGCGCCGCCGGCCGTGCTGGTGTCGAAGAAGGCGAGGCCGCCATCGTTGGTGATGTGGGCGCTGCCGGCGCTTGTTGCGTTGAAGAAGCTCGTCGCGCCGTTGTTGGCGATCGAAGTGATGCCTGTCGTGTCCGCATTGACGATTTCGAAAATGGCATTGTTGACCACGGCGCCGACGATTTTGCCGGTATTGCCGGTGTCGCCGAGCTGCAGGCTGCCGGCTGAGATCGTCGTGCCGCCGGTGTAGGCGCTGGTCCCGGTAAGGATTGTGATGCCGGTGCCATTTTGCGCAACAGAACCGGTTCCCGAGATCGCACCGGCGAAGGTGTAGGCGTCAGACCGGTTGAACGCCAGCAGGCCGTTGTCGACAACGTCGCCGACGATCGACCCGCCGGCCCCGCCATTGCCGAGCTGCAGCGTTCCGCCATTGATTGCCGTGCCGCCGGTATAGGTGCTGGCCCCGGTAAGGATCGTGGTGCCGGTGCCGTTTTGCGCAACAGAACCGGTTCCCGAGATCGCGCCGGCGAAGGTGGAGGCGTCAGACCGGTTGAACGCCAGCAGGCCGTTGTCGAGCACGTCGCCGACAATCAATCCGCCGGCCCCGCCATTGCCAAGCTGCAGTGCGGCCCCGGCATCGATCGTGGTGCCGCCGGTATAGGCGTTGGTGCCCGAAAGTGTCGTGGTGCCGCTAACCACATCGAGCGCGCCGGTCCCCGTGATGGCGCCGGCGAAGTTGCTCGCCCCCCTCAGGCCCAGTGTCGCACCGCCGGTTGCGACCGTGCCGCTGCCAAGCAGCGTGTTCACGCGTGTGTTGAAGCCGTTGATGTCGAGCGTGGCGCCGCCATTGATCGTCGTCGAGGCTCCGGCATCAAGCAAGCCGCCCAAGGCGGAACTGCCGCCGCGCAAGGTGCCGCCGACCACTTCAAAGGTCTGGGTGAAAAGAGCGCCGGTGAACGTTCCCGCTGCCGGCGCGAACACCACGGTGCCCGTGTCCGTTACGGAACCGAACTTGATGCCCGAGCCGTTGCCGATGGCAAAATCCGGCGTATTCAGCGTCAGTGTCTGTCCCGCCGCCGCGCCAAACGTCGCGGTCACGCCATCGTTTATCGCGACCTTGTTGGTCAATGTCGCGGTGGCATCCGCCCCGAGCGTGCCGTTGCCGGTGAAGGTCACATTGCCGGTTCCGAGCGCCCCGCCGGCGCCGATGCGCAGCGCGCCGGCAGCGATCGTCGTCCCGCCCGAATAGGTGTTGGCACCGGTGAGGGTCGTCGTGCCGGCGCCGTTTTGCGCGAGCGTGCCGGTGCCGGTGATGGTGCCGGCGAAGGTATAGCTGTCCGACCGGTTGAAGATCAGCGTCCCATTGTCGGTGACGTCGCCGAGGATCGAACCGCCGGCGCCGCCATTGCCGAGTTGCAGTGCACCGGCTGCGATCGTCGTCCCGCCCGAATAGGTGTTGGTACCGGTGAGAATCGTCGTGCCGGTGCCGTTTTGCGAAACTGTGCCGGTGCCGGTAATAGTGCCGGCGAACGTATAGCTGTCCGACCGGTTGAAGATCAGCGCCCCATTATCGCTGACGTCGCCGAGGATCGACCCGCCCGCGCCGCCGTTGCCGAGCTGCAGTGTCCCCGGGGTGTCGATCGTGGTGCCGCCGGTGTAGGTGTTGGCGCCCGTGAGTATCTGCGTGCCCCAAAACACGCGGAGCGCGCCGGCTCCGGTGATGGCGCCAGCGAAGTTGCTCCCTCCGCTCAGGTTCAGTGTGGCACCCCCGGTTGTGATCGTGCCGCCGCCGAAGAGAGTGTTCACGCTGGTATTGAAGCCGTTTAGGTCGAGCGTGGCGCCGCTGTCGACCGTCGTCGAGACTCCGTCGGCGAGGAATCCGGTGCTAAATGCGAGACTACCCACGCGTAAGGTGCCGCCGGCCACCTCATAGGTATTGCTAAAAAGTTGGCCGAAGCCCACCGACGTCGGCGCGAACACCACCGTGCCGGTGTCCGTCGCGGAGCCGATCTTCATGCCCGCGCTGCCGCCGATGCCAAGAGAGCCATCCAGCGTCAGCGTCTTTCCCGCCGCCGCGCCGAACGTCGCGGTCACGCCATCGTTTATCACGATGTCGTTCGCCAACGTCGCCGTGGCATCCGCGCCGAGCGTGCCGCTGCCGGTGAAGGTCACATCGCCGGTTCCGAGCGCCCCGCTGGCGCCGATACGCAGCGCGCCGGCAGCGATATTGGTTCCGCCGGTGTAGGTGTTGGTGTGATTGAGAACGACAGAACCGGGACCCGCCACGGTCAGTGCGCCGGTGCCAGTGACCAGGCCGTCGACCGTCAGATGTGCCGCGGAGCTGGCAGTGGTGACCGTCGTATTGGAATTCAGTTGCAGTATTGCCGTGGTCGCAAAGTCGGCTGCGAAATTGATGCTCTGCACATTGATCGCCGCCGACCCTGAACTGACCTCCATGATCAGTGTGCCCGATTGCAAGTTATAACCGCTGTTGGCGATGGAACTATCGAGGTTTAGCGTACCGACCGTGTACGGACCGCCGGTCAGTACAGCGGCGTAGTTCCAGTTGGGAACGACCGCGTTGAAAGTCGCGGTTGCGCCGACCGCATTGGGAACCGTGGCGGAAGTCCAGTTCGCCGAATCGCCCCAGTTTCCATTGGTGGTAGTCCAGGTACTGTCGGCTGCCGCCGGCAGTGAGGCCGTCAGCACAGCCGCCATGGAGGTTGTGGCAAGAAGAACTTTCGCACGGCCCGATCGACGAGCCGCGCCCGGAAATGTCACGCCAGACATGCCTTGCCCTCACGAAATGACCGTCGCGCGCCCTATCGGCACAACAACATCGGCAAGGTGCGCCGACTGCAACGACCCAAGGCGTGTCTCATCATGATTATGAAGGCTTTGAACGAGAATCCGTGCGCCACCAGCAATAGAGAGGCCAACCATGATGGAGGGCAAGAGTTGTCCCCGCCCCATTCTGCTTTTCATCAAGCATGTTGCCTGCAGGCAACAGTCACCGGAAGGTAACTAAAGCTTACGCACCATGAATATTAGCGTCCGCTGTTGAAAGCCGGACAGTTTCGTTGAAAGCTGGATGGTTTCGGGTAGAATTTTCGGTGAGTTTTGACGATCGAGGCACCATGAAGAAAGAAGACTTGGAAAAACTCCTCGGCAATGGCAGCGACGACTTCGAACTGTTCCCGATAGAAGACTACCTTCATGCTGTAGCGACCGAGCGGCAGGTGCCGGATCTCGCAATCGGGCTGTGCACGATCAGGATCGAAGAATCCGGTTCCGCGTTGCGCGCGGTCCTTGCAAGGGCGGCTGATGGTGCGGCTTTGTCGGACGACGAGCAGATGCTGCTCTTCAGAGGCCTGTACATTCTAGGCGCCGCTCGGGATAGCCAAGCGTGCCAGCCCTTGCTGCGCCTGCTGCGGCGCCCGGCAAACGAAGTGGATCGTCTGCTTGGTGACGTTATCACCGAAAGCCTCTCGCAAATCGCCGCGGGCGTATTCGATGGCGATGCAGAGGCGCTGTTCGGCGTCATCGCCGATCGCTCTGTCGACGAATTCATCCGCGAAGCGCTGTTCGGGGCTGCAACCTTTCTGACCTGGGATGGCCGCATCGAACAGAACCGGATGCGCCTCTTCCTACGGCAATTCCACGTTGACAGACTGGCTGACGACCAGGCTTGGGTCGGTTGGCTCGATTCGATCGCCATGCTGGGGTGGCGCGACCTGGCGCCACTCGTCTACGCCGCCTGGGATGAAGGCCGCATTCCCTCATGGGTTCTTGAACGCCGACATTTCGAAGAGGACCTGCGGGCGGCTGAGCAGGCGCCGAACGACATCGCGCGGTTGAAGCGCAACAATCTCGGCTATATCGACGATGTCCTTGAAGCGTTCGATTGGTGCCGCCATGGGGAAGAAGATGACAACCACGAAAACGAGGACTGGCAGCCGCCTTTGCCGCTGGCGTGGGCGAGCCCGACGGAACCGGTGGTCAATCCCTGGCGCGATGTCGGGCGCAACGATCCGTGCCCCTGTGGCAGCGGCCTGAAATTCAAAAAATGCTGCCTGGATGGCCCGCTGTAGACTGAGCGCGACGTGCCGACCGCTTCAGCTCAATTCGGATTAATGCCCGGCAATCGCTGCGAGAAAAATCTCCCCGAACTCCTTGAGCTTCGCCGCTCCCACGCCATTCACTTCGGCGAAGGCGTCGAGGTCGGAAGGGCGGCGTTCAGCCATGTCGATCAGCGTGCGGTCGGAGAACACCACATAGGCCGGCACCTGGCGCTCTTTCGCCAACCGCAGCCGCAGGGATTTGAGCGTGGCCAGCAATGATGCGTCGATGCCCTCGGCGTTCATACCAGAACCCTCGGCCGCTCGCATCTTGCGCAAGGCGCGGCCGCGCACCTCGACACGGTAGTGGAAGGCGATCTCGCCGCGGCCAAGCGCGTGACCCTTTTCGGCGATGGCGAGACCGCCATGGCCGCTTGGATCCGGCTCCAGGAAACCGCCGGCGACAAGCTGGCGGATCAACGACAGCCAGAAATCCCTTTTGTGCGCCAGTCCGCTGCCGAACCCGGCCAGCCTTTGGTGACCCCGGGCGAGGATTTTCTCGGTCTCATGGCCGAGCAGGATGTCGATCACATGGGCGGCGCCGAAGCGCTCGCCGCTCTGCGCGACAGCCGCCAGGATGATACGCGCCTCCGCGCCGCCATCGGCGCGCGGCACCTGGTCGAGGCAGTTGTCGCAATTGCCGCAAGGCTGCGCCTCTTCGCCGAAATAGCCAAGCAGCACCTGGCGCCGGCACTGCGCCGTCTCGCAATAGCCGATCAGCGTGTCGAGCCGGCGATGCGCCCGCTTCTTGTGCTCGACCGATGCGTCCTCGTCGTCGATGAAAAGCCGCCGCATGCGGATATCGCCAAGCCCATAAAGCATGTGCGCCTCGGCATTGCGTCCATCACGGCCGGCGCGGCCGATCTCCTGATAATAGGCCTCCAGGCTGCCCGGCATGTCGGTATGGAAGACATAGGCGACATCAGGCTTGTCGATGCCCATGCCGAAGGCGATGGTCGCCACCATGACGACGCCGGAGAGCGTCATGAAAGCGTTTTGATTGGCCTCACGCGCGTCCTTGCTCATGCCGGCATGATAGGCAAGCGCGGTGACGCCGTTCTTCTCGAGAAAGGCCGCCATCTCTTCGGTCTTCTTGCGCGACAGGCAGTAGACGATGCCGCTCTTGCCAGCGTGGCGCTCGATGAAACGCAGCAACTGCCGCTTGCTGTCCTGCTTGGACTCGATCGCCAGCTTGATGTTCGGCCGGTCGAAACCCAGCACCAGGGTTTCGACACGCTCGGCGAACAGCCGGGCGGCGATGTCGGTGCGCGTCGCCTCGTCCGCCGTCGCCGTCACCGCAATAATCGGCGCGTCGGGAAATATGTGCCGGAGGCGCGACAGGTCTTCATATTCGGGCCGGAACGCCGGTCCCCACTGCGATATGCAATGCGCCTCGTCGACCGCGATCAGGCTGACGTCGAGCCTCGCGAGCGCCTCGAGCATGCGCTCGGTCATCAGCCGCTCCGGCGCCAGATAAAGCAGCCGCGTCTGGCCGGAAGCGACACGGCGCCAGGCGGCGACATTGGCCTCGCGATCAAGCGAGGAATTGATCGTGTCGGCCGCCACTCCGGCCAGCCGCAAGGCCGCGACCTGGTCCTGCATCAGCGCCACCAGCGGCGAAACGACGAGGGTGAGACCGCCCAGGACCAGCGCCGGAACCTGGTAGCAGAGCGACTTGCCCGCCCCCGTCGGCATCACGGCCAGCACATGGCGCCTGCTGAGCAGCGCGTCCATGACATCGGCCTGGCCCGGACGGAAATCGTCGAAACCGAACACGTCCTTTAGAACGCGCCGCTTGGGATCCTCGACGGCAATGCTCGCTGCCTGTGCCGGCATCAGACGGACACCGGGGCGGAAGCGATTTTTCGTGGATTGGAGAGGAAGTGGAAACCGATCAAGAGACTCTCCGCGCAGGCACCTTGCCTTAGCGCAGCTGTCATCGGACCACAACCGATACAAGCCCGCACCGGGATCGCCTGGCGGTGGGAACGCCGAAGCCAGCCGACCGATGTGCGTGCCTGGCGAGCGCCTTCCCCTACGGCATCCTCACCCCGCTGGATTCCTCCGCGCTGCGATGTAAGCTTGGCCAGGCGAGCCAGGGAGGGCACGATGCTGCAGGTGAGACAGGATGCTCTCGGCGAGCGGCTCCAGTTGCAGCGCGCGGCCTTCGAGGCGCAGCCCTTTCCGGAGCTTGCCGTGCGAAAGGATCGCCTGAAACGCCTGCTGGCGCTGACCGAGCGGCACGAAGCCGACATCTGCGCAGCGATCGACGCCGACTTTGGCGGCCGCTCGGCGCATGAGACCCGTCTTGCCGAGCTCTTTGTCGTGCGCGCCGGTATCCGCCATGCGCTGTCCCATCTGAAGGGCTGGATGCGGGAGCGTCGTGTCGCCACCACCTTGCCGTTCCTGCCGGGCAAGAACCGCCTGCTGCCGCAGCCGCTTGGTGTCGTCGGCATCGTCTCGCCCTGGAACTATCCCTTCCAGCTCGCCGTCGCGCCGGTTACCGCAGCCCTTGCCGCCGGCAACCGCGTCCTGGTCAAGCCTTCCGAATTGACACCCGCTTTCTCGGAGCTGCTGGCCAGACTGACCGGTGAACATTTCGCCCCGGACGAGCTCAGCGTCATCACTGGCGATGCCGAAATGGGCAAGGCCTTCGTGTCGATGCCGTTCGATCATCTGCTGTTCACCGGCTCGACCGCGGTCGGCCGCCAGGTGGCGATCGCGGCCGCCGCCAATCTGACCCCGGTCACGCTCGAACTCGGCGGCAAGTCTCCGGCAATCTTCGATCCCTCCTGCGACCTCGATGCGGCAGCAGCCAGCATCGCCTACGGCAAGCTGCTCAATGCCGGGCAGACCTGCATCGCACCGGACTATTTGCTGGTGCCCAAGGGACAGGCAGGCACGGTCGCAGCCAAGCTCGCAACAGCGGTCGCGAAGCTCTATCCGAGCCTGCGCGACAACCCCGACTATACCGCCATCATCAGCGACCGGCATTACCAGCGCCTGCGCGTCATGATCGCGGAAGCTCGCGACGCCGGCGCCAAGGTCACCGAAATCAATCCGGCCGGCGAAGAATTCGGCACCGCGAGCCGGAAGCTTCCGCCGACCCTGGTCAGCAATGCCGGCCCGGACCTGCGCCTGATGCGCGAAGAGATTTTCGGGCCGGTGCTGCCGATCGTCGAATACGCCACCGTCGACGAGGCGATCGACCATGTGAACCGGGCGGATCGGCCCCTGGCGCTCTACTGGTTCGGGCGCGACAGCGGCAACCGCCAGCGCATCCTGCGCGAGACCGTCGCCGGCGGCG
Organism: Mesorhizobium sp. dw_380; assembly: GCF_018588885.1. GTDB lineage: Bacteria > Pseudomonadota > Alphaproteobacteria > Rhizobiales > Rhizobiaceae > Mesorhizobium. The sequence continues at coordinate 46,473 of NZ_JAFFIW010000040.1, read as the reverse complement.
TCACCATCAACGACTGCATGCTGCACCTGGTGCAGGAGAACCAGCCCTTCGGCGGTGTCGGCGCCAGCGGCATGGGCGCCTATCACGGGCAATGGGGGTTCCGCACCTTCAGCAAGGACAAGCCGGTTTTCCTGCAGTCGCGCTTGAGCGCCGGCGCCCTGCTGCGCCCGCCCTACGGCAAGACCTTCGAGCGGCTTTTCGGCCTGCTCAGGCACATCACCTGAGCGGACGCAGCCATCGGCGTTAAGCTTATCTTCACCATCATCCGGCAGGTTTCCGATCCTGCGGTGATGTTTTGAGTACCGCGGCGCCACAAGCGCCCAGGCAACAAACCCGCGCCTCCCAAGGCGCGGGTTTTCATCTTCGGAAGTGGTCGCGAAACCGGAGGCTTGTGCTCAGGCGAGAAAATCAGCCCGGTGCGGCGTAAAACTGTCGACCAGCCGCCCCGCTTCCAGCGCCTTGACGCCATGCAGCAGACCGGACGGCACGATGAAGCTGCCGCCGGCCGCGAGGATTTCGGTCCGGCCGTCGATGGTCACCTCGAAGCGACCTTCGGCGACGTAGCTTGCCTGGACATGCGGGTGTGAGTGCAAGGCGCCGACACCGCCCGCGTCGAAACCGAATTCGACCAGCATCAGTTCGTCGGTGTGCAGGAGAACACGCCGCCTGTTGCCGTCAGGCGTCGCCGTCCAGGCACTGTCACCGGCATGAGCGAAAATCTTCGTCATCGTTGTTCTCCTCATCGCGCCAGCCAGCCGCCATCCACTGGCACCACGGCGCCATGCATGTAGTTCGACGCCGGCGCCAGCAGGAAGACGGCGGCATCGCCAATGTCTCCGGCTTGGCCCCACCGGCCGGCCGGGATGCGGCCCAATATGGCGGCACTACGGTCGGGATCGGCACGCAGCGCTTGCGTATTGTTGGTCTCGATATAGCCCGGCGCGATGGCGTTGACGTTGATGCCCTTCGATGCCCATTCGCAGGCGAGCAGCCGGGTGATACCGAGCACGCCATGTTTGGAGGCGGTATAGGACGCGACGCGGATGCCGCCCTGGAAACTCAGCACCGAGGCGATGTTGACGATCTTACCTTGGCCTCCACGGGCAAGGACACGCCGGGCAAAGGACTGGCAGAGCAGGAAGACCGTCTTCAAATTGACGTCCATGACGTCGTCCCAGTCGCTCTCGCTGAGATCGACGGCATCGGCGCGCCGGATGATCCCCGCATTGTTGACCAGCCCGTCGAGCGGCCCGCTCTCGTCCCACACCTTGTCAAGCAAGGGCCCGGCGGCGGACGTGTCGGCAAGGTCGGCGCTCACCGCCTCGAACCGGCCACCGACGGCCGCGACCTTGCTCGCCGTGTCATCCATGGAAGAACGGCCGACACCAACCACCACGCCGCCGGCGCGTGCGATCGAAATCGCGATGCCCTGGCCGATGCCAGTGTTGGCGCCGGTGACGAGAATGCGTTTGCCGGCCAGGCTGAAGGCGGAGAAATCGCTCACCGCAACTCGTCCATCGCCACCGGATCGACATCGGTGTAGTCGACATTGTCGCCGGCCATCGCCCAGATGAAGGCATAGTTCGACGTGCCGGCGCCTGAATGGATCGACCATCCAGGCGACAGCACCGCTTCCTCGTTACGCATCACGATATGGCGCGTTTCATCCGGCTCGCCCATGAAGTGGAAGACGCGGGCCGTCTGCGGCAAGTCAAAGTAGAGATAGGCCTCCATGCGCCGGTCATGCACATGGCACGGCATGGTGTTCCAGATCGAGCCTGGCGCCAGCTGCGTCATGCCGACGACAAGCTGGCAGGTTTTCGCACCGTTGGCATGGATGAACTGGAAGATCGAGCGCTCGTTGCAGGCTTCCTTGCCGCCGAGGTCAAGACGCTTGGCGTCGTCGAGGCGGATCAGCCGGCTGGGATGAGCCTGATGTGCCGGCGCGCTGAGCAGATAGAACTTGGCCGGCTCACTGGAATTTGCCGAGGCAAACGACACCTGCTGCGTGCCCATGCCGAGATACAGCATGTCGCGCGCCTGCAATTCGAACGATTGGCCGTCGGCTGTCACGCTGCCGGCACCCCCGATGTTGACGGCGATCAGCTCACGCCGGTCGAGAAAGTTTTTCGTCCCCGTCGGCTTGATCGCTTCCAGCGGCAAGGGCACTCCGGTCGGCACGGCGCCGCCGACGATCATGCGGTCGTAATGGGTGTAGGTCAGGCTGACGCGGCCGAGCTGGAACAGGTTTTCGATATGGAAATTGTGCCGAAGCTCATCGGTTCCCATTGCCGCGGCCGCAACCGGATCGATGGCGAAGCGCGAGGTGAAGTCGGTATGGCTCTGGCTCATTTTGTCCTGGCTCGAGATGGGCAGTCCTGACTCGGGATGGTCATTCGCCGCCGGCCTTGACCGAATCGGCATAAAAAACCTGCCTTGCATGCAGGCGTTCGCGGTAGCGCTGCTGGCTGGCGGCGAGGTGCGTGCGCATTGCCTCGCGCGCGGCTTCGGCGTCGCCCGAGGTGATCGCATTCAGGATCACCAGGTGCTCGCGCTGCAGTCCGCGCTGGTAGCTGTCGGACTGCACCAGTTCGGTCGACCAGGGCGAGGTCACGTCGCACGGAATGGCGCGCCGGCCGAGCACGTCGAGCATCTCGACATAGAACGGATTGTTGGTGGCGCTGGCGATGGCGCGGTGGAAGGCAAGGTCGGCCGGCCCGGTCGGCTCGCTGGCAAGCAGCAGCCTCTCGAACTCGAAGAAGGCTTCCTGGATCGCCGCCTCCTGCGCGGCGTTGCGGCGGGTCGCCGCGAGCCCGGCCGATTCGATCTCGATGGCGAGGCGCACTTCGAGCACGTTGAGGGCGATGGAATCCTTGGCTCCCATGTCGGCGGCCAGCGCCCCGAACATGGTCGAGATGTGCTCGGTGACGAAGACGCCGGCGCCCTGCCGCGGTTCGACAAGGCCGTCCGCGGCAAGCTTGGCCAGCGCCTCGCGGATGACGGTGCGGCTGACGCCGAAGGTTTCGGTTAGCTGGCCTTCGGTCGGCAGTTTGTGGCCGGGCAGGATTTCGCCCGCCTGCAACTGCTTGCGGATCGCCACGACGACGGTCTCCGACAGTTTCGGTTTTCTCTCGACCCTGAGGTCGGTTGCGGCAGCGGACACGTGGCAAAACTCCTGGTGGAAGGCCCCTTAGTGGAACAGGCCCCTTAGTGGAAAAGACTTGGCAGCCACAATGAGATTTCCGGAATGTAGGTGACAAGCATCAGCACGACGAAGGCCGCCCCGTAGAAGGGCCAGATCGAGCGCATCGCCGTCCAGATCGGGATGCGCCCGATGGCGCAACTGACGAACAGCACCGCGCCCACCGGCGGCGTGCAGAGCCCGATGCCGAGATTGAGGATCAGGATGACGCCGAAATGCACGGGGTCGACGCCATAGGCCATGACCACGGGAAGGAAGATCGGCGTGGTGATGATGATCAGCGGCGACATGTCCATGAACGTGCCGAGGATGAGCAGGACAATGTTGATCAACAGCAGGATGACCAGCTTGTTGTCGGACACGGACTGCAGGAAGGCGACCAGCGCCGCCGGCACCCTGAGATAGGCGAGCAGCCAGCCGAAGGCGGCGGCGCAGCCGATGATCATCAGCACCATCGCCGTGGTGCGTACCGCAGCGGTGGTGGCGGCGACAAAGTCGTTCCAGCTCATCGAACGGTAGATGATGAGCGTCACCAGGAAGGCATAGACGATGGCGATGCAGGAGCTTTCAGTGGCGGTGAATATGCCGGACCGGACGCCACCGAAGATGATGCCGATCAGGACCAGGCCGGGTATGGCGGCGACCAGCAATTGCAGCGCCCGGCCGAAGCCGGCGAAGGGCTCGGTCGGATAGCCCCGCCGGCTCGCGACCCAATAGGCCGTGATCATCAGCGACAGCGCAAGCAGCAGGCCGGGTATAACGCCGGCCGTGAACAGGTCGGCGATCGAGATACGGCCGCCGGCCGAAATCGAATAGATGATCATGTTGTGCGAAGGCGGGATCAAGAGCGCGATGATGGCCCCGACCGAGGTGATGTTGACGGCATAGTCGATGCCATAGCCGCGCGCTTTCATCTGCGGGATCATCAGCCCGCCGACCGCCGAAGCATCGGCCACCGCCGAACCGGAAATACCGCCAAACATGGTGGAGGCGGCGATGTTGACCTGGCCCAACCCGCCGCGCAGGTGGCCGACCAGCGAACCGGCCAGCGCCACCAGCCTGGCGGCGATGCCGCCGCGCACCATCAAATCGCCGGCGAAGATGAAGAACGGGATGGCCATCAGCGAGAACACGCTGACGCCGGAGTTGAGGCGCTGGAACACCACCAGCGGCGGCAGGCCGAGCACCAGCACCGTGGCGAAGCTGGCGACACCGAGGCAGAACGCGATCGGCGTGCCGATGACGAGCAGGAAGACGAAGGTGCCGAAGAGGACGGTCAGGGCCATTAGAGATCCTCCTCGCCCGTGGCGTACTGGTCGGCATCGACAGGCAGGCCGGCAAAGCGCCCGGCCAGCCGCTCCAGCGAAAACAGGCAGACAAGCGCTCCACCCAGGACGACCGGCAAGAAGCCGACACCACCGGGCAGCTCGAGCGACGGCATCACCGTGTTCCAGGTCAGCCTGGCAAGCTGGACGCCATAGACGATCATGCCGAAGCCGAAGGCGAGCACGACGACATCCGAAATGCTGCGCAGCACGGCCTTGGCCGAAGCCGGCAGGAAATAGAGCAGCACGTCGAAACCCAGATGCGTGCGCTCGCGAACACCCACCGCCGCACCGAGGAAGATGAACCAGCCCATCAGCAGCACCGAGAAGGATTCGGTCCAGCTTGGCGAGCTGTTCAGGAGATAGCGCGAGAAGACCTGCCAGAAGATGATCACAGTCATCAGGGTCAGTCCGGCGCCGCTGACCCACAGCGCAAACCGCGCCAGCTGCGCCAGCACCCGTTCCGTGCCCAGCCAGAATGCTTTCAAGCCACCCTCGCTCGACGGCGGCGCGGAAGCCCGCGCCACGTCCGGTCCGCCCGCTTCCATTATTTCGTCGCCTGGATGCGTGTGGCGAGGTCTTTCAAGGCCGGCGTCGATAGATATTTGTCATAGACCGGCTTCATCGCGTCGATCAGCGGCTGCTTGTCGATCTCGCTGACCTTGACGCCGGCTTTCTCGACGATGTCGCGCGACTTCTTTTCCTGCGCGTCCCACAGTTCGCGCATCTTGACGACACTGTCCTTGGCCGCTTGCCGCACGATCGCCTGGTCCTCCGGCGAGAGCTTGTCCCAGCTCGCTTTCGCCATGACCAGCACTTCCGGAACGATCTGGTGCTGGTCCATCGTATAATGCTTGGCGACCTCGTAGTGCTTGGCTGATTCGAAGCTTGGCCAGTTGTTCTCGGCGCCATCAATGACGCCGGTCTGCAAGGCCGAATAAACCTCGCCATAGGCCATCGGCGTGGCGTTGGCGCCCAACGCATTGACCATGTCGACGAAGACGTCGGACTGGATGACGCGGAACTTCATGCCCTTCATGTCGGTTATCGAGGCGATGTCCTTCTTGGTGTTGTAGAAGGAGCGTGCGCCGGAATCGTAGAAGGCCAGACCGATGAGGTCATGCGCTTCGAAGGCCTTCAGGATCTCGTCGCCGATCGGCCCGTCCATGACATGGCGCATCTGTTCGACCGAGCGAAACATGTAGGGCAGCGACGGCACCGCGGTCTCCGGCACGATGCCGTTGAACGGACCCATCGAGACACGGTTGAGATCTATGACGCCGGTCTGCGTCTGTTCGATCGTGTCCTTCTCCTCACCAAGCTGCGCCGAATGATAGACCTCGACCGAATAGCGGCCGTCGGTGCGCTGCTTGATCAGCTCGCCCATATATTTCACCGCCTCGACCGTCGGGTAGCCGTCCGGGTGCGTGTCGGCCGAGCGCAGCACGGTTTCGGCGTTGGCGATGCCGACCAGCAATGAGCCGAAGGCGAATGTGGCTGCCGTCAATTTCGAAAAATGCAACATGACTTCCTCCCTTGAAAATCGAAGCACCGGCTCAGAGCCGGTACGCCTTCTTGGCAAGCGTGTAGGCAAGCTCCCTGGCCAGCTCATGCGCCTCGTCCTCGCGCAGCCGGTGCTCGGCGACGAGGCGCGCCAGGAATGCGCAATCGACCCGCCGCGCCACATCGTGACGGGCAGGGATCGACGGAAAAGCGCGGGTGTCGTCGTTGAAGCCGACGGTGTTGTAGAAGCCGGCCGTCTCCGTCGTCATCTCGCGGAAGCGGCGCATGCCTTCCGGGCTGTCGTGGAACCACCAGGCCGGCCCGAGCTTCAGCGCCGGATAGACACCGGCCAGCGGCGCCAGCTCGCGCGCATAGCTGCTCTCGTCGAGCGTGAAGAGGATGACTGTCAGGTCGCGCTCCAGCCCGACGCAATCGAGCAGCGGCTTCAGCGCCGTCACATAATCGGTCCGGGTCGGGATATCGAAACCCTTGTCCCTGCCGAACTGCTGGAAGATGCCAGGTGAATGGTTGCGCCAGGAGCCGGGATGGATCTGCAGCACCAGCCCGTCATCCCGGCTCATCTTGGCCATTTCGGTCAGCATCTGGGCACGGAACAATTTTCGCTCGCGCTCATCATCCGAGCCGTGTCGGATGCGGTTGAACAGCTCCTGCGACGCCGCGCCGGAGAGATTGGCGGTCTCCGCTGTCGGGTGGCCGTGGTCGGATGAAGTCGCGCCAAAGCTCTTGAAGAAGGCGCGCCGCTGGCGATGCGCATCGAGATAGCCGGCCCATGTTCCGGTGTCGCAGCCGGTGATCTCGCCGAGCCGGTCCAGATTGGCCGAAAATCCCTCGAAGTCCGGATCGACCACGGCATCCGGCCGATAGGCGGTGATGACGCGGCCCTCCCAGCCACTGTCGCGGATCATCTGGTGCCATTTGAGATCGTCGAGCGCGCCTTCGGTCGTCGCGATCACCTCGATGTTGAAGCGCTCGAACAGCGCGCGCGGGCGGAAGTTCTCCCACTGCAGCACCGTCGCGATCGTATCGTAGTGGCGGTCGGCGGTTGCGGCCGTCAGCGGTTCGTCGATAGCGAACAGATGCGCCAGCACATGGTCGAACCACAGCCGCGTCGGCGTTCCGCGAAACAGGTAATAGTGCTCGGCAAAGCGCCGCCAGATCGTCCTGCCATCCGTCTCGACCGGCGCACCGTCCAGGGTCGCCACGCCGAGATCCTCCAGTCGCACGCCCTGGCTGAACAGCATGCGGAAGATGTAGTGGTCGGGCACGATGAGCAGCTGCGCCGGATCCGGGAACGGCTCGTTCAGCGCATACCAGCGCGGATCGGTGTGACCATGCGGGCTGACGATCGGCAGGTCCTTGATTCCGGCATGCAGATCACGAGCGATCGAGCGCGGATGCGCCTCGGCGGGAAACAGCAAATCCGCATTGGTCAGTGCCACCGTGATCCTCCCAGAGCGGCTATCGGTAGGATCGGCAAGAAATAATGTCAACATACAAAAAATGGATTGTTGTATGATGACTTTCGTATGCGCCTGCGCCATTGTGCGGCAGGAAGGCGGATGTTACGCCGCTGACCGATACCTATCCAGCCGACACGAAGAGCCATGACAAACAGACGCCTCTCCAACGACACGGTTCAGGCACTGCCGGCCGCGGTCACTGTGCCCGCCTATGACCGCGGCCACATCAGCCCGGGCATTGTGCATCTTGGCGTCGGCGCCTTCCACCGTGCCCACCAGGCCGCCTATGTCGACGACTGCCTGACGGCCGGCGAGACGGACTGGGGCATCATCGGTGTCTCCTTGCGCAGTCCCGATACGCGCGACGCGCTGGCGCCGCAGGACGGACTCTACACGCTGGCGATCCGCAGCAGTGGCGAGGAGGAACTCCGCGTCATCGGCTCCATCGGCTCGATGCTGGTGGCGCCGGAAGATCCGGGCGCGGTGCTGGCCGCGCTGATCGATCCGCGCACGCGCATGGTCACGCTGACCATTACCGAAAAGGCCTATCTCAGGGCAGCGGGCGGCGGACTGGACAGCGTCCATCCCGACATCGTTCATGATCTGGCAAATCCGCTGATACCGAAGACGGCGCATGGTTTTCTGGCCGAGGCGCTAGACCGGCGGCGCATCGCCGGCACCCCGCCCTTCACCGTGCTCTGTTGCGACAACCTGCCGGCCAACGGCGCCACGCTGCACCGGCTGCTGACCGAATTCGCAAAATTGCGCGATGCCAAGCTCGGCGCGACGGGCGATGCCAGCCTCTTCAGCCACATCGCCGACCAGGTCGCGTTTCCCTCCAGCATGGTCGACCGCATCGTGCCGGCGACCACCGATGCCGACCGGACCCGGATCGCCGGTGAACTCGGTATACAGGATGCCTGGCCTGTTATGACCGAACCCTTCCGCCAGTGGGTGATCGAAGACAATTTCCCGACGGGCCGCCCGGCCTGGGAAAAATTCGGCGTCACCATGGTCAGGGATGTCGCCCCCTACGAGGACATGAAGCTGCGGCTGCTCAACGGTGCGCATTCGGGCATCGCCTATCTCGGCCTGCTCAGCGGCCACGCAACCGTCGACCGCGCCTTTGCCGATCCGGCGATAAGACAGTTCGTCGACGCGCTGTGGGAAGAGGCCATTCCAACATTGCCCAGGGATGCCGGGCTCGACACATCAGCCTACACGGCCGAACTTGCCGAGCGTTTCTCCAACACAGCGCTCGCCCACCGCACGGCGCAAATCGCCAATGACGGCAGCCAGAAACTACCGCAGCGCATCATCGCTTCGGCCGTCGAATGCCTCCGTGCGGGCGCATTGCCCAAGCACTTGACGCTGGTGATCGCCGCCTGGATCGCGGCGTGCGAGGCGCGCGGCAAGACCTTGCCCGAAAGCCATTTCACTGATCCGCTCGACGCGCCGATAACGGCGATCGGCGACAGACGCCTGTCTGCCGCAGAAACCACCACAGCGGTTTTTGATCTGGCCGGCTATGCCGATGGCGAGACAGGGCGCGAAAGATTGATGGATCTCACAGCTGGCCATCTCGAACAGTTGCGCCGTGGCGGGCCAGCAGCTGCCTTTGCAGGCTTGGCGTCTGAATAAAAAAGCGAGGCAAGGCCCCGCTTTTCATCAAGTCATCTGAAGCGAATTTCACGCCGGCAGGATAGCGCCTTCCAGCGTGGTGAGCTGGCTGAGGAACTGTTCCGCCTTGCTGCGCGCCTGGTCGTCCTTGGCGTCGGCGGCGTCCTCTTTAGCTTCCTGGATGCGGCGCGCGAGATCGGCGCGGTCGACATCTTTCACCGCGACAGCCGATTCCGCCAGCAGCGTGCAGCCGGCCGCAACGATGTCGGCAAAACCGCCGAACACGACATAGCGCTCTTCGCCGCCAGACGCGTTTTTCACCGTGACGACGCCCGGCTTGATCGTGGTCATGACCGGCGCGTGATGCGCCATCACCGTCATCTCGCCTTCGGCGCCCGGAATGACGACGGATTCGACCTCGGCGGAAACCAGCAGGCGTTCCGGAGAAACCAGTTCGAACTTGAAAGCTTCAGCCATGATTACTTAGCGAGTAGGGAATAGTGAGTAGCGAGTAGAGAAGAAACTCGCTCGGCCCACCTTGCCCTATTCGCTACTCCCTATTCGCTATTCGCTATTCGCTTCTTACGCTGCTTCAGCCGCGAGGCGCTGTGCCTTCTCGACCGCTTCCTCGATGCCGCCGACCATGTAGAAGGCGGCTTCCGGCAGATGATCGTAGTCGCCGTTGCAGAGGCCCTTGAAGCCCTTGATGGTGTCGGCGAGATCGACCAGCTTGCCCGGCGCGCCGGTGAACACTTCGGCGACGAAGAACGGCTGCGACAGGAAGCGCTCGATCTTGCGGGCGCGGGCCACCGTCTGCTTGTCCTCTTCCGACAGCTCGTCCATGCCCAGGATGGCGATGATGTCCTGCAGCGACTTGTAGCGCTGGAGGATCGACTGCACCTGGCGGGCGACGCCATAATGCTCTTCGCCGACAACCATCGGGTCGAGCATGCGCGAGGTCGAATCCAGCGGATCGACCGCCGGATAGATGCCCTTTTCGGCGATGGCGCGGTTCAGCGTCGTCGTCGCATCAAGGTGGGCGAACGAGGTCGCCGGTGCTGGGTCGGTCAAGTCGTCGGCGGGCACGTAGATGGCCTGCACCGAGGTGATCGAACCCTTGGTGGTGGTGGTGATGCGTTCCTGCAGGGCGCCCATGTCGGTGGCGAGCGTCGGCTGATAGCCCACGGCCGAAGGAATACGGCCGAGCAGAGCCGACACTTCCGAACCCGCCTGGGTGAAGCGGAAGATGTTGTCGACGAAGAACAGCACGTCCTGGCCCTGGTCGCGGAAATATTCCGCCACCGTCAGGCCGGTCAGGCCGACACGGGCGCGCGCGCCCGGCGGCTCGTTCATCTGGCCGTAGACGAGCGCGGCCTTGGAGCCTTCGCCGCCGCCCTTCTTGTTGACGCCGGATTCGATGAACTCGTGATAGAGATCATTGCCCTCGCGGGTGCGCTCGCCGACGCCGGCGAACACCGAATAGCCGCCATGCGCCTTGGCGATGTTGTTGATCAGTTCCTGGATCAGCACGGTCTTGCCGACGCCGGCGCCGCCGAACAGGCCGATCTTGCCGCCCTTGGCGTAAGGCGCCAAGAGGTCGAGCACCTTGATGCCGGTGATCAGGATCTGGGCCTCCGTCGACTGCTCGACATAGGTCGGAGCCGGTTGGTGGATGGAGCGCATCTCGATCCCGTCGACCGGGCCCGCTTCGTCGACCGGCTCGCCGATGACGTTGATGATGCGGCCGAGCATGCCCGGGCCGACCGGCACGGTGATGGGAGCGCCGGTGTCGCGCACTTCCTGGCCGCGCACCAGACCTTCGGTGGAGTCCATGGCGATGCAGCGCACGGTGTTTTCACCCAGATGCTGGGCAACTTCGAGCACGAGGCGGTTGCCGACATTGGTGGTTTCGAGCGCGTTCAGGATCGCCGGCAGGTGATCGCCGAACTGCACGTCGACGACGGCGCCGATGACCTGGCGGACCTTGCCGACAGCGCCCGTTGCCTTGGTTGCCACCGCCGACGCCTTTGCCGCCGCGGCCTTGGCGGGCGCTGCCGCCGTCTTGGCCGGAGCCGCCTTTGCGGCCGCTGCCGGAGCCTTGGCCGCCTTCGCGGGGGCCGCGGTCTTCGCGGCGGCTGCCTTGGGGGTTGCCTTCTGCGGGGTCGCTGCTTTCGCCATCGTCTTTACCCTTTTCGTCCTTTGTTTCTCACGCGGTCCGGTCGTGGGCCGATGGCCCCCCGACCGCGCCTAGAGCGCCTCGGCGCCCGAAATGATTTCGATCAGTTCCTTGGTGATCTGCGCCTGCCGCTGGCGGTTATAGGTGATCGACAGCTTGTTGATCATATCGCCGGCGTTGCGCGTCGCATTGTCCATGGCGCTCATCTTGGCACCCATTTCGCCGGCCGCGTTTTCGAGCAGCGCGCGGAAGATCTGCACCGCGATGTTGCGCGGGATGAGGTCGGAGAGGATCTCGCCCGGCTCCGGCTCATATTCATAGACGGCATTGCCGCCCTCCATCGCCTCGGCTGGAGTCGAAGCCACACCGGCCGGGATGATCTGCTGCGCGGTCGGGATCTGGCTGATCACCGACTTGAACTGCGAATAGAACAGCGTGCAGACGTCGAAGGCGCCTTCGTCGAAGAGGTGGATGACCTTTTTGGCGATGGCATCGGCATTGACGAAGCCGAGCGTCTTGACCTCGCGCAGGTCGATGCGCTCGAGGATCATCGAGGCATAGTCGCGGCGCAGGATATCGAAACCCTTCTTGCCGACGCAGATGATCTTGACCTGCTTGCCGTCGGCCAGCAGCCTGCGGATATGGTCGCGGGCGTGACGGGCGATCTGCGAGTTGAAGCCGCCGCACAGGCCGCGCTCGGCGGTGCAGACGACCAGCAGATGCACGTCGTCCTTGCCGGTGCCGGTCATCAGCGCCGGGGCATCGCCGCCGCCGCCGATCGCCTGGGTGATGTTGGCCAGCACGGAACCCATGCGCTCCGAATAGGGGCGCGCCGCTTCCGCGGCCTCTTGAGCACGGCGCAGCTTCGCCGCGGCGACCATCTGCATCGCCTTGGTGATCTTCTGCGTCGCCTTGACCGAGGCGATACGGTTACGAAGGTCTTTTAATGAAGGCATGCTTCAAACCTGATCCCGTCTTGTCTCATCCGGACTGGCGCTTCGCTCAGGCGAAGGTCTTGGCGAAAGCGTCGATCTCGGCCTTCAGCTTGGCGCGCAGATCGTCCGACAGCGCCTTTTCCTTGCGGATGGCGTCGAGAACGTCCTTGCCGGCCGAGCGCATGTGGCTGAGCAGGCCATGCTCGAACTTGCCGACCTGGTTGACCGGCAGCTTGTCGAGATAGCCGTTGACGCCGGCGAAGATCACTGCGACCTGCTCTTCCGTCTTCAGCGGCGAGAACTGCGGCTGCTTCAGGAGTTCGGTCAGGCGCGATCCGCGGTTCAGCAGGCGCTGCGTGGCAGCGTCGAGATCCGAGCCGAACTGCGCGAAGGCCGCCATTTCGCGGTACTGCGCGAGCTCGCCCTTGATCGAACCGGCAACCTGCTTCATCGCCTTGACCTGCGCCGAGGAGCCGACGCGTGACACCGACAGGCCGACGTTGACGGCCGGGCGGATGCCCTGGAAGAACAGGTTGGTTTCGAGGAAGATCTGGCCGTCGGTGATCGAAATCACGTTGGTCGGGATGTAGGCCGACACGTCGTTGGCCTGCGTTTCGATGACCGGCAGGGCGGTCAGCGAGCCGTTGCCCAGATCGTCATTGAGCTTGGCGGCGCGCTCGAGCAGGCGCGAGTGCAGGTAGAAGACGTCGCCCGGATAGGCTTCGCGGCCCGGCGGGCGGCGCAAGAGCAGCGACATCTGGCGATAGGCGACGGCCTGCTTCGACAGATCGTCGTAGCTGATCAGCGCATGCATGCCGTTGTCGCGGAAATATTCGCCCATGGTGCAGCCGGCGAACGGCGCCAGGAACTGCATCGGCGCCGGATCGGAAGCGGTGGCGGCGACAATGATCGAATATTCGAGCGCGCCGCGCTCTTCCAGCACCTTGACGAACTGCGCGACGGTCGAGCGCTTCTGGCCGACGGCGACGTAGACGCAGTAGAGCTTTTCCTTCTCCGGGCCGTTGTCGTGCACCGACTTCTGGTTGAGCATCGTGTCGAGGATGATGGCGGTCTTGCCGGTCTGACGGTCGCCGATGACGAGCTCGCGCTGGCCGCGGCCGACCGGGATCAGCGCGTCGATGGCCTTGAGGCCGGTCGACATCGGCTCGTGCACCGACTTGCGCGGAATGATGCCGGGCGCCTTGACGTCGACGCGCTTGCGTTCGACTGCCTTGATCGGACCCTTGCCGTCGATCGGGTTGCCGAGCGCGTCGACGACGCGGCCGAGCAGGCCCGGACCGACCGGAACGTCGACGATGGCGCCGGTCCGCTTGACGGTGTCGCCTTCCTTGATGTCGCGGTCGGCGCCGAAGATGACGACGCCGACATTGTCGGCTTCGAGGTTCAGCGCCATGCCGCGGATGCCGCCGGGGAATTCGACCATCTCGCCGGCCTGGACGTTGTCGAGGCCATAGACGCGGGCGATACCGTCACCGACGGACAGCACCTGTCCGACTTCGGAGACCTCGGCCTCCTTGCCGAAATTCTTGATCTGGTCTTTCAGAATTGCGGAAATTTCCGCGGCGCGGATGTCCATCAGCCGACCTCTTTCAGTGCAAGCTTGAGCGAATTGAGTTTGGTTTTGAGCGACGTATCGATCTGGCGCGAGCCCATCTTGACCACCAGCCCGCCGAGCAGCGACGGATCGACGGTGACGGAGATGGCCACGTCCTTGCCGGCAACGCTTTTCAGCGCCGCCTTGAGTTCGGTCTGCTGGGCCGCCGTCAGCTCATGAGCCGACGTCACCTCGGCAGCGGTCTCGCCACGGTGCTCGGCGGCGATCTGGCGGAACGCCTTGATCATGCCGGGCACGGCGAACAGCCGGCGGTTGCGGGCGACGACGCGCAGGAAGTTGCCGGTCAGCCCAGTGATGCCGGCCTTGTCGGCGATCGCCGCGATGGCCTTGGCCTGGTCCTCGCTGGAAAACACCGGGCTGTTGATCAGCCGGGTGAGGTCGGCGCTGCCCGCGAGCATGGCCTCGAAACTGCTGAGGTCGGCCTCGACCTTGGCCACGGAATTTGCCTGCAGGGCGAGTTCGAACAGCGAACCCGCATAGCGTTCTGCGACACCTGAGATTGGCGATGACGATTGAGCCACGGACCGTCTTTTCTCTTGTCTGACAGGCCGCAGATTGTTGGCGCGAGCAAAAACTCTGGCTAAATCTTTGACCTTACTGCATTTTTCCAAGCACGGAGACGCGGCTTCCGCTATCCCCGGCCGAAAGTCGATTGCCGTCTAGCACAGGCATTTTAAGACCGCAATGCGTCGTTCCGCATGGTTTTCAGGCACTATTGTCGCATCCGGCGAAAGACTCGGGTCCTGCGCGCCGGAATACCCTTGGATTCAGGGCACAAAGCCGAAGGCAAAGGCGAGCGGCAACGCCGCCAAGGCCAATTCCACCACAATGGAAGCCCAATTGAAAGGTGTGTTTGCGCCGTCCGACATCATTGACAGCAGCCGGCCGAAGGCGGTGAACAGCCAGGAGAAGCCGAGCGCCATGTAGACCAGCGGCTGCGCCAGGAGGATGCAGCACAGGCCGACGCCGAGATAGAAGCCCGACATCCGGCCGCGCGCTTCGGCAATCGCCGCCGCTTTCTCCGGCCTGGCCTGCAGGCGCAGGATGCGGAAGGCGAGCCCAGGCGCCAGGAAGAACACCAGCCCGAGCAGCACGGTGACGGCGGCGCTCGACCATGCCAGCCATTCGCCTTGGCTCGCCGGCCATGGAAACGCAAAATCCATCTTGTCCCTCGAAATGCCTGTTTTGAAATTGCGGGCATTCTAGCGGAGGAAAAACGCCGCGCCAGATGGCTGCCGGCACTTTCAAAGCGATGCGAGGAAAAGTCTGAAACAGTTTTCCCCGGGAAAAGCGCGCTTTCCCTTGGGAATTGCGTCAGGACAGGAGGCACATCAACCGAGCGCGAATTCCACTGCCGCCTCGGCATGGATGCGCGTCGTGTCGAAGACCGGAATGTCGAAATCGCGCTGTCCGATCAGCATGGTGATCTCGGTGCAGCCCATGATGATACTGTCGGCATCCTCTTCGCGGCGCAGGCGTTCGGCCTCGGCGATGTAGGCTGTCTTCGAGGCCTCGGTGACGATGCCCTGGCACAGTTCCTCATAGATGACGCGGTGCATCATGTCGCGCCCCGCGGCATCGGGCACCACTGGTGAAAGGCCATGTTTGTCGGCGAGCCGGCCCTTGTAGAAATCCTGCTCCATGGTGAAGCGCGTCGCCAGCAGCGCCGGGCGCTGCATGCCGGCGCGCTTGATCGCCACCGCCGTGGCGTCGGCGATGTGGATCAACGGGATCGACACCGCGCCCTGCACCTGGTCGGCCAGCTTGTGCATGGTGTTGGTGCACAGAAGCAGCCCGTCCGCGCCGCCTGCCTCGAGCCTGCGCGCAGCCTCGACGAGAAGCATGCCCGCACCTTCCCAGTCGCCATGATGCTGCCGCTCGGCGATCTCGGCAAAGTCGAACGACCAGAGCAGCAGTTTCGCCGAATGCAGCCCGCCCAGCCGCTCGCGCACGATCTCGTTGAGCAGGCGATAGTAGATGGCGGTCGATTCCCAACTCATGCCGCCCAGAAGGCCGAGGGTTTTCATGTGATCTTCCGTTTCTCGCTGGAGGCAGCCTATCGCTAAAAACGCGGCCTTACAAAAAGCTCTGCGGATCGATGTCGACCTGCACCCTCACCGAGCCACGCTGCTTCGGCCCGTTGGCCAGCATGGCCCGGATGAAGCCTTGCATGTCGGCGCGCCGTTCGCCCTGGATCAGCAGGCGGAAGCGATGGCGGCCGCCGAGCAGGGACAATGGCGCCTCGGCTGGCCCGAGCACGAACAGATCATTGGCCTCTGGCGCGGCGCGGCGCAGGCCGCGCGCGTGGCCCTCGGCTTCCGCTCGTGTCACAGCGCTGACGATGACGCCGGCCAGCCGGCCGAAGGGCGGCAAGGCCGCCCGCTCACGCTCGGCGATCTCGCGCTCGTAAAACGCCTCGGCATCACCAGAAACGATCGCCCGCATCACCGGGTGCTCAGGCTGGAAGGTCTGCAGCAGGCCGAGGCTCTTCTTGCCGGTGCGGCCGGCGCGGCCGGTCACCTGGCTGAGCAGCTGGAACGTGCGTTCGGCGGCGCGCGGATCGCCATTGGCAAGGCCGAGATCGGCATCGACGACGCCGACCAGCGTCATATTGGGAAAGTTGTGCCCCTTGGCGACAAGCTGCGTGCCGATGACGATGTCGGCCTCGCCATCGACGATCGCCTCTAGCTCCAATCGCAGCCGGCGCACGCCGCCCATCAGGTCGGACGACAAAACGATGGTGCGCGCGTCGGGGAAATGCGTGACCACCTCCTCGGCGATGCGCTCGACGCCTGGTCCGCAGGCGACCAGATGATCGAGCGTGCCACATTCCGGGCAAGCTTCGGGGCGGCGCTCATTGTGACCGCAATGGTGGCAGACCAACTGGCCGCGAAACCGGTGCTCGACCAGCCAGGCCGAACAGACCGGACAGCCGAAACGGTGGCCGCAGACGCGGCACAGCGTCAGCGGCGCATAGCCGCGCCGGTTGAGGAACAGGAGCGATTGTTCCTTCCTCTCCAGCGTCCGGCGCATATGGTCGAGCAGCACCGGCGAAAGGAACCCGCCACGCGCCGGCGGCGCCCGGCGCATATCGATCGCCTTGAGATGGGGGAGAGCCGCTTCTGCGAAGCGAGCGGAGAGAACAGCCCTGTTGTATCGACCTTGCTGGGCATTGACGCGGCTTTCGACCGATGGCGTCGCCGAGGCCAGCACCACCGGAAAACTGCCAATATGGCCGCGCACCACCGCCATGTCGCGCGCATTGTAGAAGACGCGGTCTTCCTGCTTGTAGGCGGGGTCGTGCTCTTCGTCGACGACGATCAGGCCAAGCTCCTTGAACGGCAGGAACAGCGCCGAGCGCGCGCCGGCGACCACGCGCACGCCGCCTTCCGCCACTTGCCGCCAGACCCGTTCGCGCATCCTTGGCGGCAGGTCGGAATGCCATTCGCCCGGCTTGGCGCCGAAGCGGCGCTGGAAGCGTTCGAGGAAAGCGTGGGTCAGCGCGATTTCCGGCAGCAGGATCAACACCTGCTTGCCCTGGTCGAGCGCGGCCGCCACCGCTTCGAAATAAACCTCCGTCTTGCCCGAACCGGTGACGCCGTCGAGCAGCGCGACATTGAACGCACCGGCCGCGACATTGGCGCGCAGCATCTGCGCCGCATCATTCTGGTCCGCCATCAATTCGGGCACGGCATAGCTTGGGTCGGGCGCGGCCACCACCGGACGCGGCGGGATCATCACCGTCTCGAACACGCCTTGCGCCTTGAGCCCCTCGATCACCGTCGACGACACGCCGGCAGCGTGGGCAAGGCCTGATCGCGTCCAGGCAAGTCCGCCCTCGGCCGTTTCCAGCACACGCGTCCGCGCATCCGTCATCCGGTCGGGCATAACGGGCGTCCGCAGCAGCCCCTCGATCCAGGGTTCCGGGTCAAAGGCCTCCGGCGCACGGAGCAGCATGCGCGCCACCATGCCCGGCGCCGACAGCGTGTACTGTGCCACCCAGTCGACGAAACGGCGCATGGCGCGGTCGATCGGCGGGCAGTCGAAGACCTGTTCGATCGGGCGCAGTTTTTTCGCGTCGACCGTCTCGACCGCGCCATCCCAGACGATGCCGGCGACCTGGCGCGGCCCGAGCGGCACGCGTACGATCGAGCCCGGCACCACGCGCATGCCGGCTGGCACGGCATAGGTGTAGGGGCGTTCGGCAGGCATCGGCACCAGCACCGGTGCGGCTGCGACAAAGGGCGAATCTTCAATCATGAGGCGTGACCTTGCCCTGACTTTGGTCTAGATCAAAGGCCGACCCCGAATGTGCATGGCATGCACATGAAAATCTTCAGGAGACCCGCCATGAAATTTTTTGTCGATACCGCCGACATCAAGGATATCCGTGAGCTGAACGATCTGGGGCTGCTCGACGGCGTCACCACCAATCCGTCTCTCATTCTCAAATCGGGAGGCAAGATCTCCGAGGTCACCAAGCAGATCTGCGATATCGTAGAAGGCCCGGTTTCGGCCGAAGTGGTGGCCACCGAATACAAGAACATGATGGCGGAGGCCGAAGTGCTGGCCAAGATCGCGCCCAATGTCTGCATCAAGGTGCCGTTGACGCTCGATGGGCTGAAGGCCTGCAAGACGATCCGCACCCAGATGAACCGCATGGTCAACGTCACCCTGTGCTTCTCGGCCAACCAGGCGCTGCTCGCCGCCAAGGCCGGCGCATCCTTCATCTCGCCCTTCGTCGGCCGGATCGACGACACCGGCTCGGACGGCATGGAGCTGATCCAGGAGATCCGCCAGATCTACGACAATTACGATTACCAGACCGAGATCCTGACCGCTTCGGTGCGCACGGTGAATCACGTCAAGCAGGCGGCCCTGATCGGCGCCGATGTCATTACCGCGCCGCCGGCGACGCTGAAGGCGCTGGTCAACCATCCGCTGACCGACAAGGGCCTCGCCGCCTTCCTCGCCGACTGGGCCAAGACCGGCCAGAAGATCAGCTGAGCGATCCGATATCCGATACGAAAAAAGGCCGGGCAACCGCCCTTTTTTATCGACGTCTCGTGGACCTGCCGATCAATCCGCGCTGTCGTCGTCAGGTGCGGTTGCCGGCGGGCGCCGGCCCATGATGATCTCGCGCTTGCCGACATGGTTGGGCGCGCCGACCAGCCCTTCCTTTTCCATGCGCTCGACCAGGGAAGCGGCACGATTGTAGCCGATGCCGAGGCGGCGCTGGATGTAGGACGTCGAACACTTCTTGTCGCGCAACACCACTTTGACCGCCTCGTCATAGCTGGAATCGCCTTCTTCGGCCGCAACCGATCCCTTATCGAAGACCGCGCCCTGATCGTCTTCGACCTCTTCCTCATCCTCGTCGGCCGTCACGGTTTCCAGATATTCGGGGCGGCCCTGCGCCTTCAGATGCGCCACGACATGCTCGACCTCCGCATCGGAAACAAAGGGGCCGTGCACGCGCGAAATGCGCCCTCCACCCATCATGTGCAGCATGTCGCCCTGGCCAAGCAGCTGTTCGGCGCCCTGCTCGCCCAGGATGGTGCGGCTGTCGATCTTGGAGGTGACCTGGAAGGAGATGCGTGTCGGGAAGTTGGCCTTGATCGTGCCGGTGATGACATCGACCGACGGGCGCTGCGTCGCCATGATCAGGTGGATGCCGGCAGCGCGCGCCATCTGCGCCAGGCGCTGGATGGCGCCCTCGATCTCCTTGCCGGCGACCATCATCAGGTCGGCCATCTCGTCGACGATGACGACGATGTAGGGCATCGGCGCGAGATCGATTTGCTGCTGCTCGAACAGCGGCTCGCCGGTGCCTTTTTCGAAGCCGGCCTGCACCGTCATGACGACCGCCTCGCCCTTGTCGCGGGCAGTGGCGGCGCGCTCGTTGTAGCCGTCTATGTTGCGCACGCCGAGCCGCGCCATCTTGCGATAGCGGTCCTCCATCTCGCGCACCGCCCATTTGAGCGCGGTGACCGCCTTCTTGGGGTCCGTGACGACAGGGGTCAGAAGATGCGGGATACCGTCATAGACGGAGAGTTCGAGCATCTTGGGATCGACCATGATCAGCCGGCACTCTTCCGGCTTCAGCCGGTAGAGCAGCGACAGTATCATGGTGTTGATGGCGACCGACTTGCCGGAGCCGGTGGTGCCGGCAACGAGCAGATGCGGCATCTTCGCCAGTTCGGCGATGACCGGCTCGCCGCCGATCGTCTTGCCGAGACAAAGCGCCAGCTTGCAGCTGGTCTTGCGAAAACCCTGCGATTCGATCAGTTCGCGGAAATAGACGGTCTCGCGCGTCTCGTTCGGAAGCTCGATGCCGATGACGTTGCGGCCTGGCACGACGGCGACGCGCGCCGAAACCGCCGACATGGAACGGGCAATATCGTCGGCGAGACCGATGACGCGGGAGGATTTGACGCCCGGCGCCGGCTCGAATTCATAGAGTGTCACGACCGGACCCGGGCGAACGTGGATGATCTCGCCGCGCACGCCGAAATCCTCGAGCACGCTTTCCAGAAGGTCGGCATTCTGCTCGAGCCGCTCCTGCGACATGTAGAAGCCCTGCCCTTCCGGCGGCTGCTGCAGCAGCTCTTCCGAGGGAAGTTCGTATCCCTCGCCTGTCGTGGACGGCACAATCTTGCCGACCACGGGCAGCGGCGAAGATACGCGCATGGTTGGAGCCCGCACGGTCTTCTCCTGCGCGACCTGCGCCGCAACGGCGGGAATTGCCCGGGCCTCCTGCGGTGCGCTCGTCACCGACTGAACCGCGGCTTCGTTCGAGTTGGCCGGACGGACATCCGGCGACGCCGATGCAGCTTGCAGGCCTGGAAGGCATTCGATGACGCGGAACGCGGATGTGGGATCGGCATCGGACGCGGAGCGGACGTCAACCCGTCTGGCGGCAACCGGGACGGCTGCCCGGGGAGTTGGGACGGCCCGCGGCGGCGATGACGGCCGTTCGACCATGTAGGGCGCCATGACCTCGAAGAAGACATGATCCGACAGATAGGGCCACTGCACAGTTTCGCGGCGCGGTGTTTTTGCCGGCGCTGCCGTTGCCTGGGCAGCCGCTGGCGGTGCGGATGCACGTGCCGCAGTCGTCCTCGGACCTGCCGGCGCAACAGTGCGCCCCTTTTCGCCAGCATGCCGCGGCGGAACGGGTACCGCGCCCGAAGCCGCAGCGGGCTGTGCAGCTGCCTGCCGCGTTGGCGCCAGTGGCTCACTGTGCTGGTCGCGCGGCGAACGGCGCGGATTGGCTTCATAGTCTGGCGTGCGCGTAAACCGCACATTCGGCGCCAGGAAGAAATAGTCCTGCCAGGCGGGGCTTTCGTTGCCGCCGAGATCAACAAACGGCGGGGAATTGCCGGCCCTGGCTGCACCGGTCTGCTGGCCATCGGCCTTGTCGCTCATGCCGTTGAAACGCTCTGTCCCGGGATCATCGGGCGAAGCTGCCTTCAATGAATTGACCCGAGGAAAACGCCTGGATTCCATGCTCAAGACTCACTGTGAAACGTCTCATGAGCAATAGGGAGCGAGTGGTTAACAGTTGCTTCCCGTCGGCGCCGCTGGAGCGGCCGAAGCGTAACTTTTGCAGCGATGGCGGACGGGCAGGATTCGACGGCTGATCGCCATCCCACGATCCTCCGCTCGCCCCATCCGTCGGATTAAAAAATCAGCTGAAGGTCGGGCGCCTTGCCGCCGCGACGTGGCCCGAGCATCAGGCTTGAGACGGCGGTTCCGTGAAGCGAATACTGGCGCTAGCCAGCTGTCTTGCCGTGTCGGGCCAGGTCCTGGGCGATGGACAATTGCAGGGCTTCGGCCAGTTCGCGCGCGGCTCGGTTTTCGGCGTCGATCTGCGCCCGGTAGGACGCAAATTCCTGGCGCGGCCTGTCGAAGGACGAGGTGATCGCCCGTTTGCCGACCGCGATCACGGCGCCGGTTTTCGCATCGGTCAGCGTGTAGCCTGCGGTCAGCGTCACCGAACCGGCAGTCGGCTCGTCCTCATCGGTTCCGACCTGTACGAGTGCCGAGGATTCAACGGCTTCGGTCACGCCGAGGTCGAGCGAATAGAGCGGCGAGGCCGGTTCGCCGGCGCCGCGCCCAAATCCGAAGATCAGATTGTCGCGCACCTGCTGGGCGTAACGCGTTCTGACTGGCTTGACGGCGATCGACGCCAGTTCGGCATTGGCGGTTGAGCCGGTCGACAACGGCGCGTTGGAATAGAGAGGCCGAACCTGGCAGGCAGAGACCAGCGCGAGCGAGCCGAGAAGACCGGCAAGCGCGATGCGGCGCAGCAGACGGCTTAGCTCTGTCTTTTCCAGATCAGGCAACGACATTGACGATCCTCTGCGGCACGATGATCACCTTGCGCGGAGCCTTCCCTTCAAGTGCTTTCTGCACGAAGTCGAGAGCCAATACCGCTTTTTCGACCGCACCTTGGTCCGCGTCGCGGGCAATTGTCAAATCCCCTCGCTTCTTGCCGTTGACCTGCACCGGATAGGTGACTTCGTTGTCGACGACCAGCGCCGGATCGAAGACCGGCCACGGCCGTTCGGCAACCAATTCGGCACCGCCAAGCGCCTCCCAGCACTCCTCGGCCAGATGCGGCATGACGGGCGCGATCAGATGCACCAGGATCTCCACCGCCTGGCGGCAGGCGCCCTGCAGTGCCGGATCGGCCTCGCCTTCCGCAACCTCGTTGAGCGGCGCCGTCAGCACATTGGCCAGTTCATAGATGCGGGCGATGGCGCGGTTGAAGGCGAGCTTCTCGATGTCCTCGCCGACCGCCTTCAGGATCTTGTGCGTGGCCTTCGAGACCACGCCCGCCTCACCGGCGTCGGCCGCCGCGGGCTTTACTCCTGCCAGCGTCTCGGCCGCGGTCGATACCAGCCGCCAGATGCGCTGCATGAAGCGGTGTGCGCCGGCGGCGCCTTCGTCGGTCCATTCGACGTCGCGCTCGGGCGGCGAATCCGACAGCATGAACCAGCGCGCCGTGTCGGCGCCGTAGCCGTCGGTGATGTCTTCCGGGCTCACCGTGTTCTTCTTCGACTTCGACATCTTTTCCAGCGGGCCGATCGTCGCGTCCTCGCCGGTGGCGATCTCGATGGCGCGACGCTTGCCGTCGACGTCCTCCAGCCGCACCTCGGTGGGCGCCAGCCAGCGGCCATGCGATGCGGAACCCACACGATAGGTTTCGTGCACCACCATGCCTTGCGTGAACAGGCCCTTGAACGGCTCGGCCAGATCGACATGGCCGGTCTCGCGCATGGCACGGGTGAAGAAGCGCGAATAGAGCAGGTGCAGGATCGCGTGCTCGATGCCACCAATATACTGGTCGACAGCCAGCCATTCATTGGCTGCCCTCGGATCGGTCGGCTCATGCGCCCAGGGCGCGGTGAAGCGGGCGAAATACCAGGACGAATCGACGAACGTGTCCATCGTGTCGGTTTCGCGCCGCGCGTCCCCACCGCATTGCGGGCAGTTCACGTGGCGCCAGGTCGGATGCCGGTCGAGCGGATTGCCTGGCCGGTCGAAATCGACGTCGTCGGGCAGCTTGACCGGCAGGTCGGCCTTCGGCACCGGCACCACGCCACAATGCTCGCAATGGATCATCGGGATCGGGCAGCCCCAGTAGCGCTGGCGCGAAATGCCCCAGTCACGCAGGCGGAAATTCACCTTGCGCTCGGCCATCGGCCGGTTGCCGATCGTCTTCTGCTCCAAGAGCTTCGCCACCTCGTCGAAAGCCTGGTCCGGCTTCATCCCGTCGAGGAAGCGCGAATTGATCATCGCGCCGTCATCGCCATAGGCCACGTCGATAACCTGGAACGTCGCCGGGTTCTCACCCTCCGGCATCACCACCGGCACCACCGGCAGGCTGTATTTGTTGGCAAAGTCGAGGTCGCGCTGATCGTGCGCCGGGCAGCCGAAGATTGCGCCGGTGCCGTATTCCATCAGCACGAAATTGGCCACGTAGACTGGCAGGGTCCAGCTGTCGTCGAACGGATGAACGACGCGGATGCCGGTGTCGAAACCCTTCTTCTCGGCCGTCTCCAGCGCCGCCACCGAAGTCCCCATATGGCGGACTTCTTCGATGAACTTCGCCAGCGCCGGATTGGTCTCGGCGGCCTTCCTGGCCAGCGGATGATCGGCGGCGATCGCCATGAAGGAAGCGCCGAAAATGGTGTCGGGCCGCGTCGTGTAGACTTCCAGCTCATGCTCGCCGGCAATGTCCGAGGCCAGCGGCCAGCGGATCAGCAGGCCTTCCGAACGGCCGATCCAGTTCTGCTGCATCAGCTTCACTTTTTCGGGCCACTCGTCGAGGCCGTCGAGCGAGTCCAGCAGGTCCTGCGCGTAATCGGTGATCTTGAAGAACCATTGCGTCAGTTCGCGCTGTTCGACCAGCGCGCCCGAGCGCCAGCCGCGCCCGTCGATGACCTGCTCGTTGGCGAGCACGGTCATGTCCTCCGGATCCCAGTTGACCTTGGAGGATTTGCGCGTCACCAGCCCCTTCTCGACGAAATCGAGGAACAGCATCTGCTGGCGGTGGTAGTAGTCGACGTCGCAGGTGGCGAATTCGCGCGCCCAGTCCAGCGACAGGCCCATGACCTTAAGCTGCTCGCGCATGGTGGCGATGTTCTGGTAGGTCCATTCCTTGGGATGGACCTTGTTCTGCATCGCCGCGTTTTCGGCCGGCATGCCGAAGGCGTCCCAGCCCATCGGATGCAGCACGTTGAAGCCCTTGGCCCGCTTGTAGCGCGCCACCACGTCGCCCATCGTGTAATTGCGGGTGTGGCCGATATGGATGCGCCCCGACGGATAGGGGAACATCTCCAGCACGTAGTATTTCGGGCGCGGATCGTCATTGTGCGCTTCGAAAAGCTTCTTGGCGGCCCAGGCCTTCTGCCATTTGGGCTCTGACGCGCGCGGATTGTATCGTTCGGTTGCCATGGGACGTTTTTCACTTAAAAGCAGGCGCGAACCGCGGGCGACTGGCTCGGCGGTTCATTTGATGTGGTCCGGGTGTTCACCATGGTTTGGCAAACCCGTCAACCATATGGGCATCGCGGCGGCTAAAAACGCGGGTCAAAACAGCGGGATTTGCATATGGGTGACACCGTTCATCAGTTTTTCGCGGTCAAGGCGAAGATCGCCGCCGCTGAGCAGGAAGCTCGCCGCGAGGCCGGCGCGGTGACCCTGGTGGCCGTCTCCAAGACTTTCGACGCCGCCGAGATAAGGCCGGTCATCGAGGCCGGCCAGCGCGTCTTCGGCGAGAACCGCGTCCAGGAAGCGCAAGGCAAATGGCCTGATCTGAAGCAGGCATTTGCGGACATCGAACTGCACCTGATCGGCCCGCTGCAGTCGAACAAGGCGAAAGAGGCGGTGGCGCTGTTCGACGTCATCGAGACGGTCGACCGCGAGAAGATCGCCGCCGAACTGGCCAAGGAGATCGCCAGGCAGGGCCGCGCGCCAAAACTCTATGTCCAGGTCAACACCGGCTCCGAGCCACAGAAGGCCGGCATCAAGCCGCGCGAGGCGGTGGCCTTCGTCGCCCGCTGCCGTGACGTGCACGGCCTCGCCATCGAAGGCCTGATGTGCATCCCCCCGGCCGACGAGAACCCCGGTCCGCATTTCGCTTTGCTGGAAAAACTGGCGCGTGAGGCCGGAGTCGAAAAGCTGTCGATGGGCATGTCCGGCGATTATGAGACGGCGATCGCCTTCGGTGCCACCAGTGTTCGGATCGGTTCGGCGATTTTTGGCAGCCGGTAATGTCCTATCTGCTTCGCCGGGTTCCTGTAGCTCCCTAGTTTTTCGGGTATCATGTTCAGGTGTCTCGAGCACATCTGGCGGAGTTAGCGAGGAGCAATCTTCTTGAACTGGCACCTTCGGGACGCGAAGAACAATCTATCGAAGCTGGTGCGACAGGCGCGCGAACGGGGACCACAAACCATCACCTCGCGTGGGAAGCCGATTGCCGTCGTACTGACTCCGGAAGACTATGAACGACTGGTCAGCGCGAAACCTTCGGTTGCGGAGTATCTCCTTTTCGGTCCCGGGTGGGATGATGACTTCGCCGAGGAGGTCAATCGCCGCTCAGAGACGATCATCCGAACCGTGGATCTTTGATACACATCGCGACATGAACATCGTTCAGTATGTGCGGCGGCATTTCCAAACTGGGTGCCTGAGCCGGCAACGACAGATGGGCCAGTTCCGCAAGTTCATTACGCCAGCGCTGGAAACGAAACGCACCGTTCCTATTTGCTCCTTGTCATCACATTCTTCTGGAGCTTCGCCATGCGTTACAATCAGCTTGGAAATACGGGGATGTTCGTCTCCGAACTGTGTCTCGGCACCATGACCTTCGGCGCCGCCGGCGAAAATGCCCAATGGGGCCTGATCGCCAGCCTCGACCAGAAGGGCGTCAACGAGATCGTCGGCCGCTCGATTGCCGCCGGCGTCAATTTCTTCGACACGGCCGACGTCTATTCCTTCGGTCAATCCGAGCGCTTGCTCGGCCAGTCGCTCAGGGACCTCGGCGTTGCCAGATCGAGCGTGGTCATCGCCACCAAGGTGCATGGCGCGATGGGCGACGGCCCGAACCAGCGCGGCTCCTCGCGCGGCCACATCATGGACTCGGTCGATGCCAGCCTCGAACGGCTGCAGCTCGATCACATCGATCTCTACCAGTTGCACGGCACCGACGCGGTGACGCCGATCGACGAGACGCTGCGGGCGCTCGATGATCTGGTTGCCAGCGGCAAGGTCCGCTACGTCGGCGTCTCCAACTGGCAAGCCTGGCGCATCGCCAAGGCGCTCGGCATCGCCGACCGCAAGGGCTTTGCCCGCTTCGAGACCATCCAGTCCTATTACTCGATCGCCGGCCGCGACCTCGAACGCGAGATCGTGCCGCTGATCAACGAGGAAAAGCTCGGCCTGATGGTGTGGTCGCCGATGGCCGGCGGCCTGCTCTCCGGCAAATACGGCCCCGGCGCGCCCGGCAATGGCGAGGGCCGCCGCGCGTCCTTCAACTTCCCGCCGGTCAACGAGGATCGTGCCTGGGCGGCCGTCGCCGTCATGCGCGAGATCGCCAAAAAGCATGATGTCAGCGTTGCCACGGTGGCGCTCGGCTATGTCCTGGCCAAGCCCTTCGTGATGAGTGTCATCATCGGCGCCAGCCGCATGGACCAGCTCGAACAGAACCTTGCCGCGACCGAAGTGAAACTGGACACCGACGATCTTGTCCGTCTCGACGAGGTCAGCGCGCTGCCGGCCGAATATCCCGGCTGGATGGTCGAGCGCCAGGCGGCTGGCCGCCGGCCGGCGCCGTTCACGCCGAAGGCCTGATCGTCTTCGAACTGCTTCGAAAGCCGCGTGTCGCCGACACGCGGCTTTCGATGTTTCTCAACGCATGTCGCCCAAAAGTGACCTCGGTTTTGGGAGAACGACATGCATAGAAACAAATGCCTAAAGCGCGTCGCATGATTCCGTTTCAACGCGACGCGCTTTAGAGACGAACTGTTTCAGAGAGAAAATCCAGAAAGGCCCGTACCCGGGCCGGCAAATGCTTGCCCTGGCCGACATAGACGGCATGCGTTGCTTCCAGATCGCCAGGGTTGAAGTCTTCCAGCAACGGCACAAGACGGCCGGCGGCAATGTCAGGCTCTACATGCCAAAGCGCCAGCCGGGCGATGCCGGCCCCGGCCACCGTCGTCTGCCGCATCGCCTCGCCATCGGTCAGCGTCAGGTTGCCGACAACCGGGACAAGGATCGACGCGCCTGCCGCGTCCACAAAGGGCCAGCCGTCGATATGCCGCGCGAAGCCGAAGGCCAGCATGTTGTGGCGCCCGAGATCGGACAGAGTGCGCGGTGTCCCGCGCGCTTCGAGATAGGAAGGCGCCGCGACCAGCACCATCCGGCTCTGACCAAGCTTGCGCGCCACCAGCCGTGATTCGCGAAGTGGCCCGGCGCGTATGGCGACGTCGGCGCGCTCCTCCAGAAGGTCGATCACGCTGTCGGTCAGCATGGCCTCCACGGAAATCTCGGGATAGCGCTCCAGAAACCGCGGCAGCAGCGACATCAGCCTGTGTTGGCCGAACGGCACGTAGCTGTTGACCCTCAGCCTGCCGCGCGGCGCCGCCCCAGCCGCCGCTTCGCGCTCGGCTGCGTCCATGTCGGCGAGAATGCGCACCCCGCTGTCGAAAAAAACCGTCCCCTCCGGCGTGAGCTGCAATTTGCGCGTCGAGCGGCTGATGAGCCGCGCGCCGAGCCGCGCCTCCAGCCGCGCGATCAGCTTGCTCACCGCCGACGGCGCCATGCGCAAGCCGCGCGCCGCGGCGGAAAAGCTGCCCGCCTCGACGACGCGGACAAACACTTCGATCTCGCCGGAGCGGTTGATGTCAGGTCTCGCCATTTGTGAATCTATTTCACAGACAATGTGCCCGACGCAAGTCTGGTTCACAGTGCATGGCGACACGATCTTCCCTGTCGGGGCGCGGGGTTGGACAAGGCGCCCATCGCCTTAGGCCCGTCTGGAAAGTGGAAACCGCCATGCCTCTTGCTCTCTACGCCCTCGCTGCCGGGGCCTTCGGCATCGGCGTCACCGAATTCGTCATCATGGGTCTGCTGCTCGATGTCAGTAAGGATCTCGGCGTCTCGATCTCGTCCGCCGGCCAGCTCATTTCAGGCTATGCGCTGGGCGTCGTCATCGGCGCGCCGCTGCTCACCATCGCTACCGGCAACTGGCCGCGCAAGACCGTGCTTCTGGCACTGATGGCGATCTTCACGATTGGCAATCTCGCTTGTGCCCTGGCTCCCGACTACTGGACGCTGATGGGCGCCCGCATCATCACCGCCTTTGCCCACGGCACTTTCTTCGGCGTCGGCTCGGTGGTCGCCACAGGTCTGGTCGCGCCCAACAGGAAGGCTTCGGCGATCGCGCTGATGTTCACTGGCCTGACCGTCGCCAACATCCTCGGCGTGCCCTTCGGCACATGGCTTGGCCAGGCCTTCAGCTGGCGCGCGAGCTTCTGGGCGGTGACCGCGGTCGGCCTGGCGGCCTTCGCCGTCATCCTGACACTGGTGCCGCGCAGCCAAGCGGCTCCTGAGAAGAGCGACCTGCGCGCCGACCTCGCCGTGCTGCGCCGCACGCCTGTGCTGCTCGGCCTCGCCACCACCGTGCTTGGCTATGCCGGCGTCTTCGCCGTCTTCACCTACATCGCGCCGTTGCTGACCCAGATCAGCGGCTTCAAGGAAGCGGCCGTATCGCCGATCCTACTCGTCTTCGGCGGCGGCCTCATCGCCGGCAATTTGCTTGGCGGCAAGGTCGCCGACCGCTGGCTGGTGCCGGCGGTGCTCAGCAGTCTCGTGGTGCTCGCCCTGGTGCTCGCTACGATGAGCTTCGCCATCCACAGCCAGGTCATGGCCGTGATCTATGTCGGCCTGCTTGGCGCCGCCGCTTTTGCCACCGTGGCGCCGCTGCAGATGTGGGTGCTGGAAAAGGCGCAAGGCGCCGGCCAGAGCCTCGCCTCTTCCTTCAACATCGCCGCCTTCAATCTCGGCAATGCCGCCGGCGCCTGGCTCGGCGGCACGGTCATCGCCCACGGCCTCGGCTTGGGTTCGCTCACCTGGGTCGCCGCCCTGCTGCCGGTCGCGGCCCTCGGCGTGGCCGGGCTGGCGCTGCGCCTCGATCGCAGCCCGGCGCTCGGCGAGCCGGCCTCTATCTGCTCGTAAGCTCTCCCGCAAATCCGTTTTCGACGTCATCAGGAGTAAAAGATGGACTATCGACGTCTCGGCGCATCAGGCCTGAAAGTGCCCGCACTCTCATTTGGAGCAGGAACCTTCGGCGGCTCCGGTCCGCTGTTCGGCGCCTGGGGCAACAGCGATGCCGTCGAAGCACGGCGGCTGATCGACATCTGCCTCGAGGCCGGCGTCAATCTGTTCGACACCGCCGACGTCTATTCGAACGGCGCCTCGGAAGAGGTGCTCGGCGACGCGATCAAAGGCCGCCGCGATGCCGTGCTGATCTCGACCAAGACCGCGCTCCCGATGGGCGATGGACCCGAGGACTACGGCTCGTCGCGTTCAAGGCTGATCAAATCCGTGGAGGCCGCGCTGAAGCGCCTCGGCACCGACTACATCGACCTGTTGCAGCTGCATGCCTTCGACGCAGGCACGCCGATCGAGGAGGTTCTGTCGACGCTGGACGAACTCGTGCGTGCCGGCAAGCTGCGCTATATCGGCGTCTCCAATTTCTCCGGCTGGCAAGTGATGAAATCGCTGGCGCAGGCCGACAAGCACGGCTACCCGCGCTATGTCGCGCACCAGGTCTACTACTCGCTGGTCGGGCGCGACTATGAATGGGAGCTGATGCCGCTCGGCCTCGACCAGGGCGTCGGCGCGCTGGTCTGGAGCCCGCTCGGCTGGGGCCGCTTGACCGGCAAGATCCGCCGTGGCCAGCCTCTGCCGGAAAAGAGCCGGCTGCACGACACGGCAAGCTTCGGCCCGCCGGTCGAGGACGAACATCTTTACCGGGTGATGGACGCGCTCGACGCGGTGGCGCAGGAAACCGGCAAGACCGTGCCGCAGATCGCCATCAACTGGCTGTTGCAGCGCCCGACTGTTTCATCGGTCATCATCGGCGCGCGCAACGAGGAGCAATTGCGCCAGAATCTCGGCGCCATTGGTTGGACGCTGACGCCGGAGCAGATCGGGAGACTGGACGCCGCAAGCGAAGTCACCGCGCCCTACCCGTATTTCCCCTATCGCCGCCAGGAAGCCTTCGCCCGGCTGAACCCGCCGACGGTGTGAGCGATGGCTGATTCAGCTCAGACGCTTGTAGTTGGCCGCGGTCTCAGAGGTTCGTCATCCTAGGGCGAAGCAGGAGCGCAGCTCCGTCGCGGAGACCCTAGGATCCATGCCGCGACTTCGATCTCAGATGCAACGGAGCATGATACTGCACAGTTGCGACGCCTTGAGGTCGCGGCATGGATCCTCGGGTCTGCGCTGCGTCGCTACGCTCCTTGCTCCGCCCGTGGATGACGAAACGACGGCGTGTTCCGCCAATCACTCCGAGCTCTTCAGTGCAGCACGAATTCGCCGTCCACCTTGCGCCATTCATTCGGCGCGATCAGCTTCTGGTGCGTGTAGCTGACCGAATGCAACGGCCCATCGAGCCTGGTCTTCCAGAACTCGATGAACTTGATCAGCACCGGGAACGTCGGCGCGATGTCGTAGTCCTGCCAGATATAGCTCTGCAGCAGATGCGGATGATCGGGAAAGTGATAAAGAATCTTGGCCGTGGTCAAGCCATAGCCTTTGAGCATCAAGTCCATTTCGGAATGGTCATGCATTGCAGCCCCCTAGGTCGATTCTCCTTCCTCCCGACATCACATTGTGCGCTTTGTTATTTAACTGTCTATTGATTTTTCCTCATCATATCCGGGTTTTCTGCGCGAAAACATGCAGTTAGCAGCGAACCCGTTCGAGTGCTGACAGGCCCGGAAAGCCCCCCTGCGGCATCCCGCCACGCAAATCCAACGTCTAATGTTGCCGTTGCGGCGGAACTGGTAATAATGCCGCCGAATTCGCGGCCGCTTTGCCGCGATCCCGCCGGCGGTTCAAGCCGGCGGATTGGTTCGGGAGGAAAGTCAGGAATGTCCGAGGTTAATGTCCATCGCGTCCAGCCGGCGTGGAAGAAGAATGCGCTGATCGACAACGAAACCTATCTCAAATGGTATGCCGACAGCATCAAGAACCCGGACAAGTTCTGGGGCAAGCACGGCAAGCGTATCGACTGGTTCAAGCCCTTCAGCAAGGTCAAGAACACCTCCTTCGACGGCAAGGTCTCGATCAAATGGTTCGAGGACGGGCTGACTAACGTTTCCTACAACTGCATCGACCGCCACCTGAAGAAGCGGGGCAACCAGACCGCCATCATCTGGGAAGGCGACAATCCCTACGACGACAAGAAGATCACCTATAACGAGCTTCATGAGCATGTCTGCCGGCTCGCCAATGTGATGAAGAAGCACGGCGTCAAGAAGGGCGACCGCGTCACCATCTACATGCCGATGATCCCGGAGGCCGCCTATGCGATGCTGGCCTGCACGCGCATCGGCGCCATCCATTCGATCGTCTTCGGCGGCTTCTCGCCGGATGCGCTGGCCGGCCGCATCGTCGACTGCGAATCGACCTTCGTCATCACATCAGATGAGGGCCTGCGCGGCGGCAAGCCGATCCCGCTGAAGGACAACACCGACAAGGCGATCGACATCGCCGCCAGGCATCATGTGATGGTCAAGAACGTCGTCGTCGTGCGCCGCACCGGCGGCAAGGTCGGCTGGGCTCCGGGCCGCGATGTCTGGTACCACGACGAGATCGCTTCAGTTAAGGCCGAGTGCAAGCCCGAGAAGATGAAGGCGGAGGATCCGCTGTTCATCCTCTACACGTCGGGCTCGACCGGCCAGCCAAAGGGCGTGCTGCACACCACGGCCGGCTATCTGGTCTACGCCTCGATGACCCACCAATATGTCTTCGACTATCATGACGGCGACATCTACTGGTGCACCGCCGATGTCGGCTGGGTCACCGGCCATAGCTACATCGTCTATGGCCCGCTCGCCAATGGCGCCACCACGCTGATGTTCGAAGGCGTGCCCAACTATCCCTCGCAATCGCGCTTCTGGGAAGTCATCGACAAGCACAAGGTCAACATCTTCTACACCGCGCCGACGGCGCTGCGCGCGCTGATGGGCGCCGGCGACGCCCCGGTGAAGAAGACATCGCGCAAATCGCTGCGCGTGCTCGGCACGGTCGGCGAACCGATCAACCCGGAAGCCTGGGAGTGGTATTTCAACGTCGTCGGCAACGGCAAGGTGCCGATCGTCGACACCTGGTGGCAGACCGAGACCGGTGGCATCTTGATCACGCCGCTGCCGGGCGCCACCGATCTCAAGCCAGGCTCGGCGACAAGGCCCTTCTTCGGCGTCACGCCGCAGCTGGTCGACGGTGAAGGCAAGGTGCTGGAAGGTGCCGCCGACGGCAACCTCTGCATCACCGATTCCTGGCCTGGCCAGATGCGCACCGTCTATGGCGATCACGACCGCTTCGTGCAGACCTATTTTTCCACCTACAAGGGCAAGTATTTCACCGGCGACGGCTGCCGCCGCGACGCCGACGGCTATTACTGGATCACCGGCCGCGTCGACGACGTCATCAACGTCTCGGGGCACCGCATGGGCACGGCCGAAGTCGAATCGGCATTGGTCAGCCATGACAAGGTCTCCGAGGCCGCCGTCGTCGGCTATCCCCATGACATCAAGGGCCAGGGCATCTACAGCTACGTCACCCTGATGAAAGGCGCCGAGCCGACCGAGGATTTGCGCAAGGACCTCATCGCCCATGTCCGCAAGGAGATCGGCGCCATCGCATCGCCCGACAAGATCCAGTTCTCACCAGGCCTGCCCAAGACACGCTCGGGCAAGATCATGCGCCGCATCCTGCGCAAGATCGCCGAGGACGACTTTGCCGCCTTGGGCGATACCTCGACGCTCGCCGATCCGGCTGTTGTCGACGACCTGATCGCCAACCGGCAGAACAAGAAGGGCTGATGCGGGACGAGGCTTTGCTCGGCACTGTCAGCGAACTCTGGCGCTATCCGGCAAGCTCGCTTGCCGGAGAACGCCTGGACGCGATCTCGGTCGCGCTCGAAAGCATCGAGGGCGATCGCATGTTCGGCCTCGTCGATACCTTAGACAATGAGATCGCACGGCCCGACCGCGAAGCGAAATGGCACAAGGTGCCGTTGATCCGCACCCGGCTGGCCAATGGTCGTGAACTGGAGATCGCCGTGCCTGGCGGTGACTGGCTGAGCGCACCCGGCGCCGAATGCGACCGCGCAGTATCAGCCCATCTCGGCTTCGCGGCCTCGATCCGGCCGTTCGGCCGGGAGAATGCACCGTCGGCCTATGCCGGTCCGCTCACGCAGGCGCGCTATCGCAAGGCGCCGATCCATCTCTTGACCACCGCTTCGCTGGCGCGCCTGAAGGCGTTGCATCCGGAAGGCGCCGCCGACCCGCGCCGCTTCCGCCCCAATATCGTGGTCGACATGGCGGCGATCGAAGGTTCGTTTCCGGAGACGGAGTGGATCGGCCGCAAGCTCGCGGTCGGCGAATTGATGCTGACGATCTCCGAACCATGCCGCCGCTGCGGCTTCACCATCATCGCCCAGGATGGTTTCGACCACGATCCCGGGATCCTGCGCAATCTGGTCCGCCACAACGCGCATAATCTCGGGGTGTATTGCACGGTCGACCGGCCGGCACGTGTCGCTGTCGGCGACACGATGCGGTTCGTGTAGGATGTGATTTCGTCATTCTAGGGCGAAGCAAGGTGCGAAGCGACGCGGCGCAGACCCTAGAATCCATGCCGTGACGCCAACGCGTTGCAACAGTTCAGAAATTTCTTCCGCTGCATTCCCCGGCTGATGTCGCGGCATGGATCCTCGGGTCAAGCCCGAGGATGACGAAGCGTGGGGGTTCCGGCGCTGGATCAGACACCTCACTCCCGATACAGGTCCGCCCGCGTTGGCGGCAGCCCGCTCGGGCCGCGTGCGCGTTTGGTGGCGACGGTTTGGAATATCTGGGCCGAGGCGCGCTCGAAGGTGATCGAGCAACCCGTCAGGTAGAGCAGCCACAGCCGCGCCTTGGCCTCGCCGACCTCGGCGATCGCCTCATCGAAGCGGGCATGCAGGCGCTCGGCCCACAGCCTGCAGGTGCGGGCATAATGCTCGCGCAGGTTCTCGACATCGTAGACGAGAAAGCCGTGCGCCTCGAGATTGCCGAGCGTCATGCCGATCGTGTCGAGTTCACCGCCGGGAAAGATGTATTTGATCAGCGCCTTGTATTCCGGCCCCTTGCGCAGGGTCTTCTTCATGTCGCCCTTGCTGCGCCTGGTGATGGCATGATGCAGATAGACGCCGCCCGGCTTCAGCAGCCGGTGGACGGTGGAAAAGTAGGCGGCGTGATTGGCGATACCCAGATGCTCGAACATGCCGATCGACGATATCTTGTCGAAGGTTCCGGTGAGCTCGGCATAGGACTTTATCTCGATGGTGATCTTGTCCTCCAGACCCTCGGCGCGAATGCGCTCACGGGCGAGTTTCGTCTGGGCTTCCGACAGCGAGACGCCGTGGCCGGTGACGCCGTAATTTTTCGCGGCATGGATCAGCATCGCTCCCCAGCCGCAGCCGATGTCGAGCAGCCTTTCGCCGGGCTTCAGACGCAGCTTGCGGCAGATGTGGTCGAGCTTGTCGGCCTGCGCTTCATCGATGCCATTGGCGAAATCCTTGAAGTAGCCGCAGCTATAGACCATGCGCTCGTCGAGGAAGAGCCGGTAGAAGGCGTTCGAGATGTCATAATGATGCTGGATCGCCTCCTTGCTCGATCCGCTGACGAAAGGGTTTCGTCCGGCAAGCTCGACCCGCGCCGTCATCTGCTTTCTCGAAAACAGAACGGCGGGCAGGTCACGCAGGATTGCCAGTTTCGGCAATGCCTTGAGTTTCGACCTGAGCTTGCCCTGCGAAGGCAGGGCATAGAAATCGAACAGCGATCCGTCTTCGATATCGACCGCCTTGGAAATCCACATCTCGATCAGGGTCGAGAAATTCGGCCGGCGGACCAATTGCCAGACGATGTCCTGATCGTTGATGGCGAGAACCGGCCCGTCGGCGGGGCCGATCCGCTCGCCGGTCCACAGCCTGACGGCAAAACCCGGCTTCAGCGCTTCGATCACCGTTCGAACGATGCGCGCGGCTCTTTCGGTGGCGTCCATGCTCGTTCCCCACGGCCCGATGGCGCGATCTTGTCTGTTTGAGACGTGGATCGCAAGCCGGAGCACGCGGATTTGGCCTGGCGGCGTTTTTCCGCGGGGTGACTTTTTCGGCACTGCACCTTGCCATTTGCTGCAATGCACCCCATCATGAAGATGTGTTCAACAAATCGAAAGGAGGTGATCCGATGTCGAGTGATTTCGTTTTCCAGAACGTGGCCTCGCAGGATTGCACTTTCGGGAAGCAGTCTTCCCGTTAAGGCGCGAGATGCGCGGCGGGTGACCCCTGGGTTGCCGCCATGGGCCGCGCCACGGACGGAAACACGGAAGGCCGCCGGCTTCGAAAGAAGCGGCGGCCTTTTCCTTTTGGGCCAACGTCCTATTTCGTCAACGCAAGCGTTTCGATGTTGCGGGCGATTGTCTGAAATGCGGTATCCAATTCAGTGCCGTCAGCGGCCTGGTAGAAGTGCTTGACCGAACCCGTATCGGGGCTGGCACAAGCCTGCAATGTCGCGGCTGCGTTTACCTCATCGAGTTTGAAGCCGATCGTGAAGATCTCTATGCCTTTGTCGCGCATGGCGGCGCAGAGCTTTGTCGCCGCCGTGCGGGTCGTTTCCTTGCCGGCATCGTTGTAAACTCCGTCAACGCTGGTGGCGTCGAAATAGGACAGGTTGAACTCGCCGTCCGTCATCAGGATCACGTATTTGCCGACTTTCTTCGGATCGGCCTTGGCTGGCCGCTGCGAAGCATTGAGCACGCTGCCCCAGCTTTCCGAGAGCATGTACCAGGTCCACTGGACGCCGATATGGCCGGCGGTGCCGCCCGAAGCGACAAGATCCTTAATGACATTCTTGAGCGTCGCGGCGTCGGCCGTCAAAGGGACGAGCGCGGCGACTGGGCAAGCGGCGGTGCGTGTGTTCGTGGCAAAGCCCGACAACAGATAGTCGCGATTGACCATGCTCGAGTCGGGACCCGCGTCCGAATACTGATCGATACCCTTGCGCTCGGTGGCGCAATTATCCGGTCGCGGCGAAACCGAAGCAAGCCGAGCGCTTGCATTGCCCGGCGCCTGCTTGCGCTCGCTGGCGTTGGCTTCGAGGTAAACGCTGCTGGCCGCAAGCTGACCGGCATTGACCGAATTGGCATAGGGCACGATAGAAACGCGCACCCGCGGTTTGCTCGGATCCTGGTTGCCCAGGAAACTGTCCACCGCATTGGCAGCGGCTGTCTTCAGGTCCTTGATCTTCTGACCGGCCATCGATCCGGTCACATCGAGCATCATCGCCACTTCGATGGTCTTGTCCGAATAAAGTGCCGTCGTTGACGCAGTTACGCGTTTCGTCTCGCCCACGCCGAAAATCGGAAAGAACAAGGCGACGTCGACATGGGCGTCCACCTGGACCGTTTTCGCGATCTTGTCGACGATCAGCCTGTCGAGCACGACCTGACCGGCCTGCAGAATTCCCGCGGCCTCGTTGGCAGCAAGAAAGGCTTGCACCGACTTGTTGGCATCGGCTTCCTTGATGGCACCGGTCGTGATGTCGCGTGCCGTCGACGTCACCGCGGCGTCGACCACGCCTTGCAGGCTCGATCTGGTATTGTAGAGCTGCGAAATGTTGACCGAGAAGCCTGCGGCTAGCGCCAAGACCGAGGCAGCAAAGCCGAACAGGACCGCGAGATTTCCACCGCGATCTCTGGCTAACCCGCCGACCGCGTGAACAAGACCCCCGTAATTCCGCATCCAACAGCCTCCGCATGCCTCGGCCTCGTCGCCGCACCAAGGGCAATGCAGGATTCCGGCCGGACGATGCCGCGATGCGCCAGAGCACACGCTGCAAGCCATCAAGCTATTGTTTTTGTTTACTTTCGGCCATTGCGAAGGTGAATGATCGGTAAACAGGCGGACACCGCCACAGCTGCGTTAACCGACGGCTTACCATGCTCAAAGCGAAGCAATCACGGAATGCGGGGCGACGTCCTGTTGCGGCACAGGCCTCCTGTGCCGAAGCGGACCAACTGTCCCGAGACTGCTGGAGGCGAACGTGCGAGGGACTAGGCCAGCATCTGCGCGCTGACCGTCCTGTCGATGCCGTGGTAGGGCGGATTGAACAGCCTGCCTTCCTGTTCGTAGGTCCATACCTTGAACAAGGTAAGCCGGTGCGGGCCGAAACTGTGCAGCAGCGGCACGTCGGTGGCGTCGCGGCCGCGCGCGATGACGACGCGGCCGGTGCGAGGCCGGTTATGGCGCGGATCGAACGTGTACCACTTGCCCTCGAGGAACACCTCCATCCAGGCCGAGAAGTCCATCGGCGCCGGATCGGCCGGCACCCCGATGTCGCCGAGGTAGCCGTTCACATACCGCGCCGGAATGTTCATGCAGCGGCAGAGCGTGATCGCCAGATGGGCGTAGTCGCGGCAGACCCCGACCCGCTCCTCGTGTGCCTGTGCCGCCGTGCGGGTCGAGCGCGCATAGCCATAGCTGAATGACAGCCTATCATGGACATAGTCGACGATCGCCTGCACCCGCGCCCAGCCCGGCGGACCCCGACCAAAAAGCTGCCAGGCGAGATCGCTGAGGTGATCCGTTTCGCAATAGCGGCTGCCAAGGAGATAGATGAGCACCTCGTCGGGCAATTCGGCCACCGGCACTTCCCTGGCCAGCGGATTGACCTCGTCCGTCTCTCCGCTGTCTTCGACAACCGCATCGTAGAGGATACGGAAGGTGCCGCCAGGCGCGGTGAACCGGCGGCAGCCATTGCCGTGCAGATCATGATAGCGCCTGGTCGGAACCGAAGGCGAGGTCAAGACACGCGTCTGCCGCTTGATGTCGGCCTGCCTGTCCCTATGGATCTCGAGCAGCGAAATCACCGGAGTGGGCTCGGCGCATTCAATGGCAATCTCGTAGCCGAGCCGGATCAGCATCGCAGGTCCCCTTCGATCGTCATGGAAAGCAGGTGTCGTTGAAACGTCGCAGGGGTGCCGTGGTTCCCTGGACCGTCCGAAAAGACACCCTCGCGCCTTCCCATATCAGCACCGCGACGTTACGGTTGCGCGCCCTCCCTCGACCCCCTCCCGGACTTCAAGGAAAATCATGTTTGCTGGCAGAAAATTCGCCGCCTTCCTCTTCGACATGGACGGCACCCTCATCAATTCCATCGCCTCGGCGGAGCGGGTCTGGAGCGATTGGGCACGTCGCCAGGGCCTCGACGTCGCGGCCTTCCTGCCGACCATCCACGGCGTGCGGGCGATCGAGACCATCGCCGGCCTCGCCCTTCCAGGCGTCGACCCGGCGCATGAGGCCGACCTGCTGCTGAAGGCCGAGGCCGCCGATCTCGATGGCATTGTCCCGATCGCCGGCGCCGTGGCGTTCCTCAATGCGCTGCCGCCGGAGCGCTGGGCGATCGTGACCTCCGCGCCACGCGAACTGGCGCTCTTGCGCATGAAGGCTGCCGGAATACCGGTTCCTGCCGTTCTCGTCGCGGCGGAAGATGTTTCGCGCGGCAAGCCTGCGCCTGACTGCTTCCGGCTTGGCGCGGAACGGCTGGGCGTCGATGCGCGCGATTGCCTTGTGTTCGAGGACGCTCCGGCCGGCATAAGGGCAGCCGAGGCGGCCGGGGCTCCAGTCATGGTGATCAGCGCCACGCACCAGCATCCATTGCCGACGCAGCATGCCGCCATTGCAGGCTACGACGCGGTCGGCATCACCGTCGACGAACATGGCTGGCTTGCATTCGAACCGCAGCGCAACGCCGCCTGAAAATGCAATGCACGCCGTCCAAAGGTGTGTTCCTTAGAAGTCGCTGGTCAGACCCTTGATTTCCCAGTCGCCGTAGCGCCCGGGTTCCTTGCCACCACGGCCGCCGATTTCGCGGGGTAGCGCGGCTTCCTTGCGGCGATAATCTTGCCGCCTTGCCTCGGCTTCAGCCAGCGCGCGGCGGGCGGCGGGCGACAGCTCCCTTTGCGGCACTTGGTCGTCCGGGTCGGTGGACGTTTTACTGGTTTCGTCGTTCATGCGATATCTCAGGCGGATTGAAACAGGGGCAGGCGTTTCCCATCATATAGCGATGAGCTCACGGGGATCGACCCCCTTTCACCGCGTTTTGACAGGAGCAGACGATGAACACCATTCGCACCGCCATGCTTCTTGCCGCGATGACGGCGCTGTTCATGGGCGTCGGCTTCCTGATCGGCGGTTCGGGCGGCATGATGATCGCGCTGCTGATCGCCGCCGGCACCAACCTGTTCAGCTACTGGAACGCCGACAAGATGGTGCTGTCGATGAACCGCGCCGTCGAGGTCGACGAGAAGAACGCGCCGGAATATTACGCCATCGTCCAGGCGCTGGCCAAGCAGGCGGGGCTGCCAATGCCCAAGACCTATCTGATCGACAATCCGCAGCCGAATGCCTTCGCCACCGGCCGCAACCCCCAGAATGCGGCCGTTGCCGCTTCCACCGGCCTGCTGCAGCGGCTGACCCACGAAGAGGTCGCGGCCGTCATGGCGCACGAACTCGCCCATGTCCAGCACCGCGACACGCTGACAATGACCATCGTCGCCACCTTTGCCGGCGCCATCTCGATGCTCGGCAATTTCGCCTTTTTCCTTGGCGGCAACCGCGACAACAACCCGTTCGGCTTTGTCGGCGTGCTGGCTGCGATGATCGTGGCACCCTTCGCCGCGATGATCGTGCAGATGGCGGTCAGCCGCACCCGCGAATACGAAGCCGACCGGCGAGGCGCCGAAATCTGTGGACACCCGCTCTGGCTGGCATCCGCACTTGACAAGATCGCCCGCGGCGCCGAACGCATTCCCAACCCCGATGCCGAGCGCAATCCGGCGATGGCACATCTCTTCATCATCAATCCCCTGCACGGCGAGCGCATGGACAATCTGTTCTCCACCCATCCGAGCACCGAAAACCGCATCGCTGCCTTGCAGGCGATGGCTCAACGGAGCGGCAGCACGCAGCCTGCCCCGCGCCAGGCTCCCGCGCCGCGGCAGGCGGACGAACATCGGCCGTCCGGGCCATGGGGCCCGGCCCCGCAGCCGGAACAGCCGGCGGAGCCGGCCAGGCCGAAGCCCAATCCGTGGGGTCGCAACCCGACCGGGCCCAAAGGCCGGTGGTCGTGAGCGTGGCGGACAAAACACCTCGACGCACAGGCTCAGGCGATCAGCAATCCAATGACGGCGGCGAATTCGTCGCCGGCCTCGCCGCCCGCAAGGCGGCGGCGCGTTTGCTTGCCGCCGTCATCGATGCAAGAACGCCGCTCGACGGCCTGACCGACCACGAGAACGGCCACCCGCAATACAAGGCGCTCGATCTGCGCGACCGTGGCCTGGTGCGCGCCATCCTGGTCACCGCGCTGCGCTATCGCATGACCATCACGGGTTTGTTGGCCCGGCGCCTGGAAAAACCGCTGCCGCCCAACGCCACCGCTCTGTCCCATATCTTGCATGTGGCAGCAGCGCAGATCCTGTTCCTCGACGTTCCCGACAGCGCCGCCGTCGACCTGGCGGTGACCCATGCCAAATCCGATCCGCGCACGCAGCGTTTCTCGGGCCTGGTCAACGGCGTGCTGCGCACATTGGCGCGTGCCAAGGACACGGAACTGCCGGCCGTCCTCGCTACCACCGACGAAGCGCCAAAATGGTTTTCCGACCGGCTGAAGGCCGCCTACGGCGCGGACAAGGCCAGGCAGATCCTCGCCGCGCATCGGCATGAAGCGCCGGTCGACTTTTCGGTCAAGGCCGATCCCGAACTCTGGGCCGAAAAGCTCGGCGGCATTGTCCTGCCGACCGGTACGGTGCGCGTGGAGAAGCTTGCCGGCGCCGTCACCGAACTGCCCGGCTTCGCGGAGGGCGCCTGGTGGGTCCAGGATGCGGCGGCCAGCCTTCCCGCCCGGCTGTTTGGCGATGTCAGCGGACTGCGCGTCGCCGATCTCTGTGCCGCGCCCGGCGGCAAGACCGCTCAGCTGATCCTGGCCGGCGCCAAGGTCACCGCGGTCGACACCTCGAAGAACCGGCTGGCGCGGCTGGCGCAGAATCTCGACCGGCTCGGCCTCTCCGCCGAAATCGTCCAGGCCGACCTGCTCAAATACGAGCCGGCGGACCTGTTCGACGCCGTGCTGCTTGACGCGCCCTGCTCGTCGACCGGCACGGTGCGCCGGCATCCCGACGTGCCCTGGACCAAGACCGCGGCCGATGTCGAAAAACTCGCCGACCTGCAGCGCCGGCTGCTCGCCCGCGCCGTCACGCTGGTCAGGCTCGGCGGCCGGATCGTCTTTTCCAATTGCTCGCTCGACCCGCTCGAAGGCGAAGACCTGCATCGCGCTTTTCTCAAGGACACCGCGGCGGTCGTCGATGATCCGCTGCGGCAAGGCGAGATCGCCGGGGTCGATTCGTTCCTGACGGCGCAAGGCACGCTGCGCACAACACCCGCCGACCTCGATCTCGGTGCGCCGGAGCGTTCGGGGCTGGACGGCTTCTTCGCCGCGCGTATGCGTCGAACCAGGACCTAACCACAGGGATTTGCAGACTTTTTTAGGGAGGACCCGGTCCAAAAGCAGGGGACTCGGCGCCGTTCTAAGGAATTCGCCTTCGCATAAGTTCTTGAATCATATAAACTTATGCTGGGGTAGAGGACGACCAGGAGGGGTTTTGGCACTGGCTGCCAGCAGCACGACGCGTCTGTGGACGCTGGTCGCGAAGGAGTTTTGGCGCAAGACGCGCCGGCGCCTGCGCGCCGGCCCGGTCTATCGCTGGCGCTATTCCGGCCGCACGCCCGAACGCGTCCTGATCGCGCCGCCGGACCTGCGCCTCGCCGATCCGCAGATCGCGCTCGAAATCTATTACGGCCGCTATCCCCTGTCGGGACACCTGGTCGAGACCGGCGGCAAGTCGCCTTTCCAGATCAATGTCCCCAATCACGGCTGGCAAAAGACGTTGCATGGCTTCCGCTGGCTGCGCCACATGCGCGCCGCCGGCACCGAGCTTGCCGCCGCCAATGCCCGCGCCCTGGTTTCCGACTGGATCGTCATGCATGGCAGCCATATTTCGGGCATCGCCTGGGAACCAGGCACGGCGGCCAAGCGCATCATCGCCTGGCTGCAGCATTCTTCCATCGTGCTGCAGGGCGCCGAGTTTCCCTTCTATCGCGCCTTCCTGAAATCGCTCGCCATGCAGATCCGCTACCTCAGGTCGATGGCGCGCGAGATGCCCGACGGCAAGGACCGGCTGCGGGCCCGCATCGCGCTGGCCTTCGCGGCACTCTCTTTGCCGGCGACGGCCTCGGCGCTGCGCGGCGCCACCCGCAGCCTTGCCGAGGAGCTCAACCGACAGATCCTCGCCGACGGCGGCCATATCTCGCGCAATCCGATGACGGTGCTGGAAATCCTCGCCGACCTGTTGCCGCTGCGCCAGACCTACGCCAACCAGGCGGAAGCCCCGCCACAGGCGCTGATCGGCGCCATCGACCGCATGCTGCCGGCGCTGCGCTTCTTCCGCCACCAGGACGGCAGCCTCGCCCGCTTCAACGGCATGGGCGCCACCATCCACGACCGCATCGCCACCATCCTGCGCCATGACGACACGGCTGGCGCGCCGCTGCTGCACGCGCCGCATTCGGGTTATGAGCGCCTGTCCATGGGCGGCGTCACCGTCATCGCCGACACCGGCCTGCCGCCGCCGGTCGATGTTTCCAACGCCGCGCACGCCGGCTGCCTCGCCTTCGAACTGTCGTCCGGCCGCCAGCACTACATCGTCAACGCCGGCATCGACACCTATGGCGCCGCCGAGTTCCGGCCGCTGGCCCGCGCCACCGCCGCGCACTCGACCGCTACCATCAACGACACCTCGTCGGCACGGTTCAGCCACTCGCTGCGGGTCAACGATCTGCTCGGCTCGCCGCTGATCGGCGGCCCGCAGCATGTCCAGTGCAAGCGCATCGACCAGAAGGGCATCCAGGGCTTCATCGCCCGCCATGACGGCTATATCCAGCGTTTCGGCTTCCTGCATGAGCGCGAGCTGAAGCTGTCGTCGAACGGCAATGTGCTGGCCGGCAGGGACCGGTTCCAGCGGCCCGGCAATGCCGCGATCCGCAACAATGGGCGGGACTTCATCACCGTTCGCTTCCACGTCCATCCCGACATCAACCTTTTGCAGGACGAGCACGACCGCCTGGTACTGGCCGCCGATCAGGCCGACAGCTGGGTGTTCACGTCAAGCGAAGTGGTGCCCGAGGTCGAGGAATCGATCTATTTCGCCGGTCTTGGCGGCCCGCGCCGCAGCCGTCAGATCGTGCTCGCCTTCAAGGCCTCCGACGTGTCCGAAGTCCATTGGCAGCTGACGCGCACCAGCATCGCCGGCTATCCGGAAAACAACTGAGCCGCCGCGAAGCCAGTCGGCCCGCTCAAGCCTGCTGCGGGATACCGAAGGCGTCATAGGTGCTGAGCGTCGGCGGACCGGCGAAGGCGAAGCGGATCTTGCCGACCATCGCCGCCGCCTCGCCGCTGCGGTCATAGCGCTCTGCGTCCTCGGCCGTGCCCCAGACGGTGATCGCCATGAACGTGTCGCGCGCCTGGTGCTGCTGCAGCAGCACAGCGCTGATATTGCCGTTTGCGGCGCGGATGGCGGGGATCGCCTCGGCTTCGTAGACAGCCCGTAACCGCTCCGTCGTATCCGGCAACGCCCTGAATTGGCCAATACGGACAAATGCCATCGGTTTTCCTCCATCGCGAGGAGATGAGCCTATACTGGATGCCGTCAATTGCATATCAAACCGCCGAATGCTGCGCGGCGCTTGATTTCCGGGCCTCATGTGCTACGGCGCGGGCATCCATCACACCAGCCGTGAAAGGCCGCCAGCCCATGGCCGTCGCCGCCAAGAACATTCCCGCCCCGGACCTCGTTCCCGTCCGCCGTGCCCTG
This sequence comes from Mesorhizobium sp. dw_380, assembly GCF_018588885.1. Lineage (GTDB taxonomy): Bacteria > Pseudomonadota > Alphaproteobacteria > Rhizobiales > Rhizobiaceae > Mesorhizobium. Next base: position 1,827 of record NZ_JAFFIW010000040.1, on the reverse strand, counting down.
CTCTCCGTTTTCGACAAGACCGGCCTGATCGACTTCGCCAGGGCATTGGCCGCCGCCGGCGTCGAACTGGTCTCGACCGGCGGCACCGCCAAGGCGATCGCCGAGGCCGGCATGGAGGTGCGTGATGTTTCCGAGCTCACCGGCTTTCCCGAGATCATGGACGGCCGTGTCAAGACGCTGCATCCATCGGTGCATGGCGCGCTGCTTGGCGTGCGCGACGACCCCGAACATGCGGAGGCGATGCGCAAATACGGCATTGAGCCGATCGATCTGGTCGTCTCCAATCTCTATCCGTTCGAGGAAGTCCGCCGATCCGGCGCCGACTATGCCGCGATCGTCGAGAACATCGACATCGGTGGCCCGGCGATGATCCGCGCCTCGGCCAAGAACCACGCCTATGTCGCCATCGTCACAGATCCAAGCGACTACGCCTCGGTGCTCAACGCGCTGGAGATGAACATCGGCTCGCTGTCGCTGGATTTCCGCAAGAAGCTGGCGGCCAAGGCCTTTGCCCGCACCGCCACCTATGACGCGGCGATCTCCGGCTGGTTCGCCGAGGCGCTGGAGGTCGAGCATCCGACCTGGCGCGCCTTCGGCGGCAGGCTGGCCGAGGTGATGCGCTACGGCGAAAACCCTCATCAGGGCGCCGGCTTCTATGTCAATGGCGACAAGCGGCCGGGCGTCGCCACGGCGCGCCAGCTGCAGGGCAAGCAGCTGTCCTACAACAACATCAACGACACCGACGCCGCCTTCGAACTGGCCGGCGAGTTCGATCCTGCCCGCTCCGCCGCTGTCGCCATCATCAAGCACGCCAACCCGTGCGGTGTTGCCGAGGGCACCTCGCTGAAATCAGCCTACGCCAAGGCGCTCGCCTGCGACCCGGTCTCGGCCTTCGGCGGCATCGTTGCTCTCAATCGCACCCTCGATGCCGAGGCGGCCGAGGAGATCGTGAAGACCTTCACCGAGGTCATCATCGCGCCCGGCGCGACTGACGAGGCGGCGGCAATCGTCGCGGCCAAAAAGAACCTGCGCCTGCTGGTCACAGGCGGCTTGCCGGATCCGCGTTCGCCCGGCACGACGGTCAAATCCGTCGCCGGCGGCCTCCTCGTCCAGGGCAGGGACAATGCCGTGGTCGACGACCTCGAGCTGAAAGTCGTGACCAAGCGTGCACCGACGCCGGCCGAGATGGCCGACCTCAAATTCGCCTTCCGCGTCGCCAAGCACGTCAAGTCGAACGCCATCGTCTATGCCAGGGATGGTGCCACCGTCGGCATTGGCGCCGGCCAGATGAGCCGCGTCGATTCCTCGCGCATCGCCGCCCGCAAGGCGCTCGACGCAGCAGAGGCGGCGGGCCTTGCCGAACCGCTCACCAAGGGTTCGGTCGTCGCCTCCGACGCGTTCTTCCCCTTCGCTGACGGCTTGCTGTCGGCCATCGAAGCCGGCGCCACCGCCGTCATCCAGCCGGGCGGCTCGATGCGCGACGACGATGTCATCGCCGCCGCCGATGCGCACGGCATCGCCATGGTGTTCACGGGCGTCAGGCACTTCAGGCATTGAGCACTTTACCCTCCCCCTCGTGGGGAGGGTCGGCGAACGATTTTTGCGTAGCAAAATTCGCGAGACGGGGTGGGGGCTGCACCGCTCCCCCACCCCCCTCCGCCTCCGTGATCGACCCCCCCCTCCCCGCGCCGCGCACAGTCCACACTCCCGCCGACTCCGCCGTCCGCTGCGACCCGCGCCCCTCCCCAGTACCCCTCCCTGACATCCGGTCGCCCCCGCCCCCCCTCCGCCCCCAGGCCGCCCCTCCACCGCGCGTCCGCCCCCCGC
>NZ_JAFFIW010000004.1 GCF_018588885.1 Mesorhizobium sp. dw_380 | reverse complement strand
CTCGAGCGGCTCGTCCCTGAGCCGGCGCTCCAGATTGACCAGCTTGCCCTCGGCGCGGCGGCGGCCAAGCTCGCCCTTCTCGATGGTGGCGACGCCGGCCGAGTCATAGCCGCGATATTCGAGCCGCTTCAGTGCATCGACGATGAGCGGCGCAACCTGCGAATGGCCGATGATTCCAACGATACCGCACATGCAGACAGTCCCCGATTCCCCATGGAAAACCAGCGCTATTTAGGGATGGCCGGCCTGCCGCGGAAGTCACATTGCATTTCGTCCGCTGTAACGGACGCTCCTGCACGCATGCACCATGACAGACCGCTCTTGCAATCCGGTTACTGCAATCGTTCGGTTTTTCGATTGCTTCGACAAGGAGCAAATCCGCCGACCAATCGCTAATGGTCGGCGTTGGCTGCCTTTTTCTTCGCAGCCGCGGCCGAGGCAAAGCGCTCGCGCAATTCCTTGCCCTTGCCGGGGATGGTCTTCTGGCGAGCACGGCCGAAGGCCAGCGCATCGTCCGGCACGCTTTCGGTGATGACGCTGCCGGAAGCGATGTAGCCGCCGTTGCCGATCGTGACGGGTGCCACCAGGGAAGAATTCGAGCCGATGAAGGCGCCCTCGCCGATATCGGTGAAGTGCTTCAGATAGCCATCATAATTGCAGGTGATGGTGCCGGCGCCGATATTGGCGCCCGCTCCCACACGGGCATCGCCGATATAGGTCAGATGGTTGACCTTCGCGCCCTCCTCGATGACAGCCTGCTTGACCTCGCAGAAATTGCCGACCTTGGCTTTCTGCCTGAGATCGGCGCCAGGCCGCAGCCGCGCGAACGGCCCGACATCGCAATTGGAAGCGATGGTGGCGCCTTCAATATGGCTGAAGGCATGGATCTTGGCGCCGCTCGCGATCGTCACGCCCGGACCGAACCAGACATTGGGCTCGACGATCGTGTCGGCGCCAATTTCGGTGTCGTACGAGAAATACACCGTCTCGGGCGCAAGCAGCGTCACGCCGGACAGCATCGCCTCCTGGCGCCGACGCTGCTGCCAGATGCCCTCGGCCTGCGCCAGTTCGGCGCGGTTGTTGATGCCGAGCGCGTTCTCGAAACTGGCTTCGGTGGCGACGACATCGAGGCCTTGCGCGCCCGCGATCTCGACGATGTCGGTCAGATAATATTCGCCCTTGGCGTTCTTGTTGCCGACCGCGTCGAGCAGCTTCAGCGCATGGACGCCGGCCACCGCCATCATGCCGGCATTGCAGAAGCCGATCTTCTTCTCCGCCTCGGAGCAGTCCTTTTCCTCGCGGATGGCGATCAGCTTGCCGCCTTTTTCGACCAGCCTGCCATAACCGTTTGGATTGGGCGTTCGGAAGCCGATCACCGCGACGGCCGCGCCTTCGGCGAGTTTCAGCCGCGCGAGGGTCAGAGCCTCGGCATCGATCAGCGGCGTGTCGCCGAACATCACAAGGATGTCGTCATAACCCCTTGATATCGCTTCACGCGCGGCAAGGACGGCATGCGCCGTACCCAAGCGCTCTTCTTGCACGAAGGTCTCTGTCTTCGGTGCAAACTTCGTCACCGCCTTGCGCATCTCTTCCGCGCCATGGCCGATGACGATCGCCTCGCTGCTTGCACCGGCGGCTTCAGCGGCCTTCACCACATGCGCGACCATCGGTAGCCCGGCGATCTGGTGCAGCACCTTCGGCAGCGCGCTCTTCATGCGCGTGCCTTCGCCGGCGGCGAGAATGACGGACAGGCAGGATCTCTGGCTCATGGATGGACAACCATATGAAAAGCGTTGGGAATCAAATCATGCTAGCAGTGGCGCCATGCTGCACCAATGCGGTTAAATTCCGGTGAGATGGGCCGGAGCAGTTGACTCTTAATCAGCGGGTCCACAGCCCAATCTTACACATGCAATGCTGCGCCGTGACGCCTACCCCAGTCGCCCCAGCACCGGAAAATTCTCCAGCAGCCAGTAGGACACCGCCTGAACGCCACCGGTCAGGAAAAACACGCCGGCGACGACCAGCAGCGCGCCGATGGCCTTTTCGACGCGGCCGAGATGGACGCGGAATTTGCTGAGGAAGCGCATGAAGGCGCCGGAGAACAAGGCGGCGATCAGGAACGGGATGCCGAGGCCGAGCGAATAGGCGGCCAGCAGCAGCGCGCCCTCGCCCACGGTTTCACGGCCACCGGCCAGCGTCAGGATCGGCCCCAGCACCGGGCCGATGCACGGCGTCCAGCCGAAGGCGAAGGCCAGTCCCATGACATAGGCGGCAACGACGCTTGCGGGCTTGCCCTGCGACTGGAAGCGGGCCTCGCGCGACAACAGCGGGATGCGCAGGATGCCGAGGAAATTCAAGCCCATCAGGATGATCAGCACGCCGGCGCCCATCGCCAGCGGCTCCTGCCAGACGCGCAGCAGCCGGCCGATGGTCGATGCGCCGGCACCGAGCGCCACGAACACGGTCGAGAAACCGAGCACGAAGGCGATAGAGGAATAAAGCAGCGCGCCGCGTATGCCTTCACGTGCCGTCACGCCGGCATTGCCGCGAAAATCATCGACCGAGACGCCGGCCATGTAGCAGAGATAGGGCGGCACCAGCGGCAGCACGCAAGGCGACAGGAACGAGATGGCGCCCGCCCCGACCGCGCTGACATAGCCGATGTCCAATGCCATTCCCTGAGCTCCGACCGTTTGGCGACGATATAACGGCAGGCGGGTTTGTCCGCCAATCACCATCGTGTGGCAAGTCATCGCGGCCGGGAAGAAAGCACCTTTGCACGGCGTTGACATAACGAGGCCGCGGTTTCCCGTGCGTCTCCGCATATCAGCCAGGGAGATTTCCATGAAAACGATAGCCACAGGGCTGGCCGCACTGCTGCTCAGCACCGCCGCATCCTTCGCCGCCGAGGCGTGGAAGGAAGCCGATGTCGGTGGCACCAAGATCTACACCGACGCCAAGGGCATGACGCTTTACACTTATGACAAGGACAGCAAGGGGGAGTCGAACTGCTACGACAAATGCGCCGCCAACTGGCCGCCGCTCAAGGCCGCGGCCGGCGCCAAGGGGGACCACGAATGGAGCGTTGTCAAACGCACCGACGGCACCAAGATGTGGGCCTATGACGGCAAGCCGGTCTACACCTTCATCAAGGACAAGAAGGCTGGCGACATGAGCGGTGACGGTGTCGGCGGCGTCTGGCACGTCGTCAAGGCCGATTGATTGAGCCTCCTTCCTGCCCGCTGGCGGGACATCAGCTGGCCGCCGGCGCCCTTCAGGCAATGGCGGCCAGCTTTTTTGCGCTGCGTGGCACGGCCAGGGTCCGGCACGCAACGCAATTCCTCGACTCACCTGAAAGAAGGCGGTCGTTTCGTCGCCTGGCGGTCATCATCTCCCCTGATCGAAATTCTGTGATCTTCTCCATACACTCTAAGAGTGTATTGCTGCCGGCGGCCTCGCAATTTGGGGCGCTTCCCCTTGACCGGATGCAAAAGCGCGGCCATGTGAGCGACAAACAGAAACGAGATTTCGTCGCGCGCAGCGGAATTCTTCTGGCGCATCACAGCAGATAAGAGACCTCATGGACGTCGTCGTCGTCGAATCGCCGGCCAAAGCGAAGACAATCAACAAATACCTCGGCAGGAACTACAAGGTTCTGGCCTCGTTCGGCCATGTCCGCGATTTGCCGGCCAAGGACGGCTCGGTGCGTCCGGATGAAGATTTCGCCATGTCCTGGGCGGTTGACACCGCCTCGGGCAAGCGGCTCGCCGACATCGCCAAGGCGGTCAAGGATGCCGACGGCCTGATCCTCGCCACCGACCCGGATCGCGAGGGCGAGGCCATATCCTGGCACGTGCTGGAAGTGCTGAAGCAGAAACGCGCGCTGAAGGACAAGCCGGTCAGCCGCGTCGTCTTCAATGCCATCACCAAGTCGTCGGTGCTGGAAGCCATGGCCAATCCGCGCCAGATCGATGCGCCGCTGGTCGATGCCTATCTGGCACGCCGGGCGCTGGACTATCTCGTCGGCTTCACGCTGTCGCCCGTGCTGTGGCGCAAATTGCCCGGCGCCCGCTCCGCCGGCCGCGTTCAATCCGTGGCATTGCGTCTGGTCTGCGACCGCGAATCCGAAATCGAACGCTTCATCCGCGAGGAATACTGGCAGATCGCCGCAATCCTCGGCACGCCGCGCAACGAGACCTTCGAAGCGCGGCTGACCGCGTTCGAGCGCAAGAGGCTGCAGAAGCTCGACATCGCCAACAAGGCGCAGGCCGACGACATCAAGGCAATGCTCGAGGGCGCGATCTTCAAGGCGCTGTCAGTCGAAGCCAAGCCCACCAAGCGCAATCCAGGCCCGCCCTTCACAACTTCGACGCTCCAGCAGGCCGCCTCGTCGGGCCTCGGTTTTTCGGCCACCCGCACCATGCAGGTGGCGCAGCGACTCTATGAGGGCATGGACATTGGCGGCGAGACCGCCGGTCTGATCACCTATATGCGAACCGACGGCGTGCAGATGGCACCGGAGGCGATCTCGGGTGCCCGTGACGCCATCGCCAAGGAATTCGGCCCAAAGTACCTGCCCGAAAAGCCGCGCCAATACACCGCCAAGGCCAAGAACGCCCAGGAGGCGCACGAAGCGATCCGTCCGACGGATTTCATGCGCACCCCGGCATCGGTCAGGCAATATCTCGATGCCGACCAGGCGCGGCTCTATGAACTGATCTGGAAGCGCGCTATCGCCAGCCAGATGCAGCCGGCCGAAATCGAGCGCACCACCGTCGAGATCGAGGCAGTCAACGGCGCCCGCACCGCCGAACTCCGCGCCATCGGTTCGGTCGTCCGTTTCGACGGTTTCATCGCCGCCTACACCGATCAGAAGGAAGACGATGCGGAAGACGAGGAAAACCGTCGTCTGCCGGAAATCCGCGCCGGCGAGCAGCTTGCCCGCAAGGCGATCAATGCCACCCAGCACACGACCGAGCCGCCGCCGCGCTATTCCGAGGCGACGTTGATCAAGAAGCTGGAAGAGCTCGGCATCGGCCGCCCCTCGACCTACACCGCTATCCTGAAGACGCTCGAGGACCGCGATTACGTCACCATCGACAAGCGCCGGCTGGTGCCGCAGGCCAAGGGTCGCCTGCTATCGGCATTCCTGGAAAGCTTCTTCGAGCGCTATGTCGAATACGACTTCACCGCCTCGCTCGAGGAAAAGCTCGACGAGATTTCCGACGGTAAGCTCGCCTGGAAGGACGTGCTGCGCGATTTCTGGAAGGATTTTTCCGGCGCCGTCGCCGACATCAAGGAACTGCGCGTCACCGACGTGCTCGATGCGCTCAACGAGGAACTGGCGCCGCTGGTGTTCCCCGCGCGCGAGGATGGTTCGAACCCGCGCATCTGCCCGAAATGCGGCACCGGCAATCTGTCGCTGAAGCTCGGCAAGTTCGGCGCCTTCGTCGGCTGCTCGAATTATCCGGAATGCTCCTTCACCCGCCAGCTCGGCGACGCCGCCAATCCCAACGGGGAGAATGGCGGCGGCGATGACGGCACCAAGGTGCTCGGCAAGGACCCCTACACGGCGGAGGAAATCACCCTGCGCAGCGGCCGCTTCGGCCCCTACATCCAGCGCGGCGACGGCAAGGAAGCCAAGCGTTCGAGCCTGCCCAAGGGCTGGACGCCGGAATCCATCGACCACGAGAAGGCGCTCGCCTTGCTGGGGCTGCCACGCGACGTGGGAAAACATCCCGAATCCGGCAAGATGATCTCGGCCGGGCTCGGCCGTTACGGCCCGTTCGTGCTGCATGATGGCACCTACGCCAATCTCGACAGCATCGAGGATGTGTTCTCGATCGGCCTCAACCGCGCCGTCACGGTGATTGCCGAGAAGCAGTCGAAGGGCAAAGGCGGCCGCAATGGCGGCACGCCGGCAGCCCTGAAGGAGCTTGGCGATCATCCGGATGGCGGTGGTAAGATCGTCGTGCGCGACGGCAAATACGGGCCTTACGTCAATTTCGGCAAGGTCAATGCCACGCTGCCCAAGGGCAAGGATCCGCAATCGGTGACCATCGAAGATGCGCTAGCGCTGATTGCCGAGAAGGAAGCCAAGGGCGGCGGCGGCAAGAAGCCGTTCCGCAAGGCGGCGGCAGCGGCCAAGACCCCAGCGGCCAAGAAAACAGCGGCCAAAAAGTCGGCCGCGAAGAAAAAAGGGTAGGACGGCGTGGCGCGCAGGACGACCGGAAGAAAGCACGGCGATCCGCGCACCGCCGACACCAGGGCCAAGGTCAAGGACGACTACCGGCCGTCCCGCGACGAAATCCTGCGCTACATAGCCGAAAATCCCGACCACGCGGGAAAACGCGATATCGCCAAGGCATTCGCACTGCGCGGCAACGACCGCATCTGGCTGAAGGATCTGCTGCGCGACCTGCAGGATGAGGGTGTCCTGACCAAGGAGCGCAAGCGGCTGGCCCGCGTCGGTGCCCTGCCCCATGTCGCGGTCCTCGATATTTTCGACCGTGACGCCGATGGCGTGCTGCTGGCGCGCCCCACCGAACACGGCCCCAACGGTCCGCCACCCATTGTTTCCATCCGCCTTTCGCGCAGTGGCAGTGGCCCGGCGCCTGGCATCGGCGACCGCGTGCTGGCCAAGACTTTTCCTGCCGACGAGACCAATGTCGCCCTGGGTGGCCCCGCCTATACCGGCCGGGTGATGAAGATCTTCGAGAAACGCAGCGAAGCGGTTCTCGGCGTCTTTCGCGTGCTCCAGGACGGCACCTTTCGCATCGAGCCGGTGGAACGTCGTCAGCCCGAACTGATCGTCGACAAGGAATTCCAGAACGGCGCCAGAAACGGCGACCTGGTCGAGGTCGAGCCAGCGCGCGCCTCGCGCTACGGTCTGCCCCACGCCAAAGTGCTCAACGTGGTGGGTTCGTTGACCAGCGAGAAGGCGGTCTCGATGATCGCCATCCATGCGCACGACATTCCGCACATTTTCCCGGCCGATGTCATCGCCGAATCCGAGGCCGTCAAACCAGCGACGCTTGACCATCGCGAGGACTGGCGCGACCTGCCGCTGGTCACCATCGATCCGGCCGACGCCAAGGACCATGACGACGCCGTCTTCGCCACGCCCGACCTCGACGAGAAGAACCCGGGCGGCATGATCGCCACCGTCGCGATCGCCGATGTCGCAGCCTATGTCCGCTATGGCACCGCGCTTGACCGCGAAGCGCTGAAGCGCGGCAATTCGGTCTATTTTCCGGATCGCGTCGTGCCGATGCTGCCGGAGCGTATTTCCAACGATCTCTGTTCGCTGCGCGAGGGCCAGGATCGGCCGGCGCTGGCGGTGCGCATGACCTTCTCCGCCGATGGCCACAAGATCAGGCATTCCTTCCATCGCATCATGATGAAGTCGGCGGCGAAGCTCGCCTACCCGCAGGCGCAGGCGGCGATCGACGGCGTGCCGGACGACAAGACCAGCCCGATCCTGGACACGGTGCTGAAGCCGCTGTGGGATGCCTATGCGATCCTCAAGCGCGGACGCGATGGCCGCCAGCCGCTCGAGCTCGACCTGCCGGAGCGCAAGATCCTGCTCAAGCCGGATGGCACGGTCGACCGCGTCACCGTGCCGGAGCGGCTCGATGCCCACAAACTGATCGAAGAATTCATGATCCAGGCCAATGTCGCCGCCGCCGAGTCGCTGGAGGCGAGGAAGCAGGCGCTGGTCTACCGCATCCATGACGCGCCGTCGCTCGCCAAGCAGGAATCGCTGCGCGAATTCCTGCAGACGCTTGGCCTATCGCTGGCGCGCGGCGCGCAGATGCGGCCCAGCCAGTTCAACGGCATTCTGGAGCGTGTGCGTGGCGCCGATAATGAGGGGTTGGTCAACGAAGTGGTGCTGCGTTCGCAAAGCCAGGCCGAATATTCGCCTGGGAATATCGGTCATTTCGGCCTCAATCTGAGGCGCTACGCGCATTTCACCTCGCCGATCCGCCGCTACGCTGACCTGATCGTCCATCGCGGGCTTATCGGCGCCCTTGGCCTCGGTCCGGGCGGGCTGACGCAGGACGAGGAGGCTCGGCTTGAAGACGTCGCGGTGCTCATCTCCGGCACCGAACGGCGCGCCATGGCGGCCGAGCGAGACACGGTTGACCGACTGATCGCCGCCTACCTCGCCGAGCGCATCGACGACCGCTTCGACGCCCGCATCTCCGGCGTCACCAAATCAGGACTCTTTGTCCAATTGCCGCAATATGGCGCCGATGGTTTCATCCCGGTGTCAACTCTGGGCGGCGACTACTATATATACGACGAAACCGCCCGCTCCCTGTTCGGAGAACGCTCGGGCAAAGGCTATCAACTGGCTGACCGCGTCGAGGTCCGGCTCGTCGAGGTGGCGCCGATGGCCGGCGCGATGCGCTTCGAGATGTTGACCGACCCGAAGCCCCTGCCAGGCTCTGTCAGGTCGTTTCACAAGGCTAAGGGCCGCGCCCGTGCGTCGCAATCGCGACCGGGTTCGCGCGGCAGGAGACGATGATGGAACAACAGGCTTTTGGCGGCGAACATCACACGGGCCGCATTGCCCGCCCCTTGTGGACGGCGATGAAGCGCGGCCTGCTGGGCCGATGCCCGAATTGCGGTGAAGGCAAGCTGTTCCGCGGCTTCACCAAGACCGTCGAGACCTGCAGCGTCTGCGGCGAGGAGATGCATCACCATCGCGCCGACGACCTGCCGGCCTACCTGGTCATCGTCATAGTCGGCCACATCGTTCTCGGTGCCTTCATGGCTGTGGAAGCGACGTCGACCTTGTCCACCTGGCAACACATCCTGATCTGGGTGCCCCTGACCATCATTTTGTCGGTTGCGCTGCTGCAGCCTGTCAAAGGCGCCGTCATCGGACTGCAATGGGCATTCTATATGCACGGATTCGGTGGCGAAAAGGATGTAGTAGAGCCGCATCCCGGGGCCTGAGGTGCTGGCTGGCGCAATATGCCAATCGTCAAGGCCACTTTCACATGCAAGAAGTTTCCGCTAGGTCCAGCGCATGGATGGTATGACCAAGGCGGAAGTCGACAGGATCGAGCGGAGCATGGTCGCTCATAGCGATCGGCCCATGCGCCCACGCGACGCGGCGACCCTGATCCTTCTCGACCACAAGGGCGATGAGGTGCAGGTGCTGATGGGCCGCCGTCACGCCGGCCACGCCTTCATGCCTGGGAAATTCGTCTTCCCCGGAGGCCGTACCGACCCCGCCGACAGCCGCATCCCGATCGCCGCCCCCCTGCACCCGGAACAGGAAGCAAAGCTCGTTGCCGGCCCCGGCCGGACCAGCGCCGCGCGAGCCCGCGCCATCGCGCTGTCGGCGATCCGCGAGACCTATGAGGAGGCGGGGCTGCTGATCGGCCGCAAGGGTGCCTTCGCCACCGCGAGGCGCGACTGGCAAGGCTTCGCCGATCACGGCGTGCAGCCCTCGCTGGACATGCTGCGCTTCATCGCGCGGGCCATCACTCCGCCCAACCGGGTGCGCCGCTTCGACACCCGCTTCTTCAGCGCCTGGCGCAGCGACGTCGCCGTCGAACTGCCCGGCGGAGGCCCGACCAACGAACTTGAGGAACTGGTCTGGCTGCCGCTTGCCAAGGCAAGGGAAGCCGACATTCCCGACATCACCCGTATGATCCTGGACGAGCTCGAAAAGCGTCTCGCCCACGATCCGCAGTTGCGTCCGGGCAGCCCCGTGCCCTTCTACCGGCTGATCCGCAATCGCTTCACCCGCGAAATTTTGTAAAACATCGAGTACTCAGACATCCCATGACGGTCGATACCCAACAACAGGGCGACGAATGCGTACACTGGTTGCCGATGGTCGCGGCGATCTCGTCGATCAGCGTCGTCGGCATTGCGATCGGCCTCGGCATGCCGCTGCTCAGCGTCATCCTGGAGACACGCGGGCATTCGGCCTCGATGATCGGCCTCAACACGGCGGTCGCCGGCCTGGCCTCGATCGCCGGTGCGCCGCTCGCCACGCCGCTCGCCATGCGCTTCGGCGTGGCCTGGACCATGATCGCCATGATCGCCGCCGGTGCGCTAGCCTTCGTCGGCTTCCATTTCGCACCCGACTTCTGGATGTGGTTCCCGCTGCGCATCGTGCTCCACATAGCGCTGACCGTACTGTTCATCCTGTCGGAATTCTGGATCAGCACCTCGGCGCCGCCGCACCGGCGCGGCCTTGTCCTCGGCATCTATGCCACCGTCCTGTCGCTCGGTTTTGCCGCAGGGCCGTGGCTGTTTGCCCATCTCGGCAGTTCCGGCTTCAGGCCGTTCGGCGTCATCATCGCACTGGTGGCGCTGGCTGCTATACCGGTGCTGGCCGCGCGCAACGAAAGCCCCACCATTGTAGCGGATGGCGAGACCAGCAATTTCCTGCGCTACATCTGGCTGGTGCCGTCGGCGACCGCCGCCGTGCTGGTGTTCGGTGCGGTCGAAACCGGCGGTTTCGCGCTGTTCCCTATCTACGGCAACCGCATCGGCTATTCCGAAGCCGACGCCGCATTGCTGCTCACCATGATCGGACTTGGCAACGTGCTGCTGCAGATCCCGATCGGCATGATCAGTGACCGCGTCAGCGATCGCCGCTATCTGCTGCTTGCCTGCGCCACAGTCGGCCTCGCCGGCACGGCATTCATGCCCTTCTTTGCGGCGAACTGGCACCTGATGGCCGCTCTGCTTTTCGTCTGGGGTGGCGTGGTCGCCGCCATGTACACGATCGGCCTTGCCCATCTCGGCTCGCAGCTTTCCGGCCATGAACTGGCGTCAGCCAACGCCGCCTTCGTGCTGTGCTATGGCGTCGGCATGGTGCTTGGCCCGCAGGCGATCGGCATCGGTATGGATGCGTTCGGTCCGTCCGGTTTCGGCTGGTCGCTCGGCCTGTTCTTCGGCGCCTACATGGCGCTGGTCAGTCTCAGGCTCGTCCGCAAGATCCTGCTGTAGCGCGCAACGAGCCCTTTATCGCCGCGGTGCGGCAGCAGGCTGCTGACAGAACCATGTCAGCAGCCCCGCGTTAAAAAGGGTGTCCCAAAACATCAGACGTTGAGGACACTCCCATGATCGACAGCGGCTTTGAAACCACATCCCTCCGAATGACGCTTCTGCTGCTTGTGACCTTCCAGGTCCCGGCCGCGGATGTCGACCGCATCATGGACGCCGTGGTGGCGATCGCCCCGCTTGTCATGGGCAAATATGACCGCAACGCCTATCAGTCGGCGCATGGCATCGAACGCTACCGGCCGCTTGAAGGGGCCGCGGCCGGCGCTGAAACCGAATTGCGCCGCCGCCCTGGCACGGTCGAGGTTTCATTCGAACTGCCCGATGACCAGGCGCTGGCCAGCCGCGTCGTCGAGGCGATTTTCCAGGCACACTCCTATCAGGAGCCGGTGATCCGCATCCAGCCGATCCTTGCCAGCCGCTCCAAGGGGCTGGACGACCGCGCCAATCCGAATCGCTGGTGGAACACGACCGGAGATTGGAAGAAGGTTGCGACAATTAAGGAAGAAGCATAGATCGGCCTTCCCTTCTGGGCCCCCTGCGGGAGAAGGAAGAGACGGTGGTGCTGCCGGGCTTGACTTTCCAGGCACGTTCTTTATGTGTCGCGGCAAGTTTCCCGCGTCCGGGTGTTTTCCCCGTGCTCCAGCGGCCAAAACTCCACGAACAAACGGACTGATACCATGGCCAAAGCCGCAAACATCAAGATCAAGCTTCTGTCGACCGCCGACACCGGTTTCTTCTACGTGACCAGCAAGAACAGCCGTACCAAGACCGACAAGCTGTCGTTCCGCAAGTACGACCCCGTCGCCAAGAAGCACGTCGAATTCAAGGAAACCAAGATCAAGTAATCTGGGTTTTCCCTTTGCAAACAAAAGTGCCGCCCATCGGGCGGCACTTTTGTTTGCAAGGTAGAAGCCCCAGCTGAATTTCCTTCAACCGATCCGATCGCCGCTTGTCGGATCGAACAGATGCAGCGACACCGGGTCGGCTGCCAGCCGCACGATGTCGCCGGGCTTCACGCCAGCGCGCCCCATGGCAAAGACGCAAAGCTGCTGGGCGGCCAGTTTGACATAGAACTGCGTCGAAAGGCCGAGCGGCTCCACAACCCCCACTTCGCCCTGCAGCGCACCGTCGTCGGCCAGCCGGATATGCTCTGGCCGCAGACCGATGGTAATCGCATCGCCGCCCTTGAGCGGCAGTCCGTCCGGCAGCTGCAGCGCCTGGCCATCGGACAGCACCGCTTCCAACACACCGTTCTTGCGGACCGTGGCCGGCAAAAAGTTCATGCCCGGTGAACCGATGAAACCGGCAACGAACATGTTGGCCGGACGGTCATAGAGATCGAGCGGCGCACCGACCTGCTGGATCAGCCCGTCATGCATGACAACGATGCGGTCGGCCATGGTCATGGCCTCGATCTGATCGTGGGTGACGTAGACAGAGGTGGTCTTCAATTGCTGGTGCAGCGCCTTGATCTCGGCGCGCATATGGACACGCAGCTGGGCGTCGAGGTTGGACAGCGGCTCGTCGAACAGGAAGACCTTGGGATCGCGTACGATGGCGCGGCCCATGGCGACCCGCTGGCGCTGGCCGCCGGACAGTTGGCGCGGCAGGCGTTGCAGATACCTGTCCAAGCCCAGCCGTTTGGCGGCACCGTCCACCCGCGCGTCGATTTCCGGCTTCTCGGCTTTGCGCAGCATCAGGCTGAAGCCCATGTTCTTCGACACGTCCATATGCGGATAAAGCGCGTAGGACTGGAATACCATGGCGATGTCGCGGTCCTTGGGCGCGACGTCGTTGACCAGCCGCTCGCCGATTCGGATCTCGCCGCCGGAAGCTTCCTCCAGCCCGGCGATCATGCGCAAAAGCGTGGACTTGCCGCAGCCGGACGGACCGACCAGGACGACGAACTCGCCATCGGCGATTTCAAGGTCGACCGCGTGCAGCACGCGGACGGCGCCATAATCCTTGCGGACCTTTTCGAGCGTAACTGAGGCCATCGATCTATCCTTTGACGGCGCCGGCGGTCAGGCCGGTGACGAGATAGCGTTGCAGGAAGGCGAAGAAGATGCAGACCGGGATCAGCGCCAGGATGGACGCCGCCATCATCTGTCCCCAGTCGACGGCGAATTTGCCGATGAAGGTGAGCAGGCCGACGGCGAAGGTCTTCTGGTCGTCGCTGGAAATCAGCATCAGGGCGAACAGAAGCTCGCTCCAGGCGGCGGTGAAGACGAAGCCGAGCGTAGCGCCCATGCCGGGTAACGTCAGCGGCACGATCACGCGGCGCATCGCCTGCGCCCGCGTGCAGCCGTCGATCATCGCCGCTTCCTCCAGGTCCCTGGGAATGCCATCGAAGAAGGATTGCATCAGGAAGGTGGCGAAGGCCGTGTTGAAGGCGGTGTAGATGATGATCAGCCCGGTCAGGCTGTTGATCAGGCCGATCTGCCCCATGACGCGGTAGATCGGCGGAATGACCATCACCAGCGGGAAGGTCTGGGTCAGAAGCAGCATCAGCGCCAGTGTCGCCTTGCCGCGAAAGGTGAAGCGCGACATGGCGTAGCCGGCGAGCGTGGCAATGACTGTCACCAATGCGGCCGTCGACACCGAAACGATGACGCTGTTGAGGAAATAGCGCGGGAAATCGGTGGCCTCGAGCACGGTGACGAAATTCTGCAACGTCATGTGCGACGGCCAAAAGGTAATGCCTTCGGAATAGAGCAGCCGCTCCGGCGTCACCGAGATCTTCAGAGTCCAGTAGATCGGGAACAAGGCGAAGACCACATAGGCCGCGATTGCCGCGTAAAGACCGACACCGCCGAAAAACCGTTGTGAAGCAGAGCGTCCCGCGATCATCAGACGTGCCTCACAAGAGAGCGACGGATGGCGATCAGCGCGATCGCATAGGCGATCAGCAGGACCAGCAGCAACACGGCCACCGCCGAGGCATAGCCCTTGTCCAGCGACTTGAAGGCACTGACATAGATGTAGACCGGCACCGTGTTGGTCGAGCCGGCCGGCCCGCCCTCGGTCATGACGAAGATCAGGTCGGCGAAGGTGGCGATCCAGATGGTGCGCAGCATCACCGTGATGGCGATCGTCGGCGCCAGGAACGGCAGCGTCACCTTGGTGAAGCGCTGCCAGGGCGAAGCGCCGTCGATCGCCGCCGCCTCATGCAGTTCCGACGGAATCGACTTCAGCGCCGCCAGAAGCGTGATGGCGAAGAACGGAATGCCGAACCAGACATTGGCAATGATCGGCCCCCACATCGCAGTCGCGGGGTCGGAGAGCACATTGGTCGGCTCCGCCTTCAGCCCCAGCGCGAACAACCAGTGCGGCAGCGGCCCGACAATCGGGTTGAACAGCCAGGCCCAGGTCAGGCCGGACAGGAAGGACGGCACTGCCCAGGGCAGAAACACCAGCGCCTGGACAAGCTTGCGACCCCAGAACGGCTTGTCGAGCAGCAGCGCCAGACCAAGGCCGAGGAAGAACTGAAAGAACAGGCTGGCGACGGTCCACCATAGCGTGTTGACCAGCGCCTGCCCCAGCACCTGGTCCGACAGCATCGCCTGATACTGGCCGAGCCCGATATATTCCGACTTGAAGGCCGAGAATTTGCGGAAGGAGTAGCTGATGCCGATGACCAGCGGCACGAGCAGCACGACGACCAGCAGGATGATCGCCGGGCTGAGATAAAGCCAAGGCTCGATCGCGGCATGCGACAGCCGCTTGCGACGCGGCTTGCCGGCGGATCTTATTTCGGACACGGCGTAGGTCATTGACTGTGGACGGCTCCAGGAGGCAGCGGATGGGCAATGAGCGTCCTTCTCCCCGTTCACGGGGAGAAGATGCCGGTCCACCCTCCGAAGCTGCAGCGCAGCTGCTGCGGAGGACGGGCAGGCAGATGAGGGGCAGCGCGAACCTATCGAGGCATGGCGCCGCCCCTCATCCGTCACTTCGTGACACCTTGTCCCCGTGAACGGGGAGAAGGGAAGAAAAACTACTTCTTGTTCTTCGCCATCCAGTCCTGCTGTTCCTTGGTCAGGAAGGCAGCCCATTGGTCTGCGACTTCCTTGGCCGTCTTCTGGCCAAGCAGCACTTCCTGAAAATTCTTGATCGCCACCTGGTCGACGAAATTGCCGAGGTTCTCCAGATGCGTCGGCGGGGTCACCATTTCATATTTGGAGGTGTCGCTGAGCTCCGTGAACCAGCCCTTGAACTGCTCGGTCTTGAAGTGGGGATCCTGGTCGGCGCCTTTGTGGATCGGGACGACGCCGACTTCCTTGGCCCATTCGAGATTGTCCTTGGGCGACAAAAGGGTCGACATCAGCTTCCAGGCGTCGTCCTTGTGCTGGGAATTGGCGAACATCGCCCAGCCGGCATAACCCAGCGTCGGATAGGATTTGCCGCTCGGACCAACCGGCAGCGGCGCGACGGCGAAGTCGTCGGCGCTCATTTTGTCGGCGATGCCGAGCAGCGCGTCCGGATCCTGGTTGAGCATGGCGCAGGTGCCGGAATAGAAACCGGTGACCGTCTCGTTGAAGCCCCAGCCTACCGCGTCCTTAGGCGCCAAGCCTTCCTTATACATGTCGGCCAGCATCTGCAGGCCCTTGACCGAGCCCTCCTCATTGATGGTCGAGGTGCCGTCCTCGTTGAAGTAGCCGCCCTTCCCGGCCGCAATGTTCATGAACATGTGCATGCCGTTGAAGGCGCCGGGACCGCCGCGCAGGCAGTAGCCATACTTGCCCGGAATGGCCGAGATTTTCTTGGAGTCGGCGACGAACTCGTCGAGCGTGGCCGGCGGGCCGTCGAGGCCGGCTTGCTTGAACAGCTTCTTGTTCCAGAACAGCGCATTCACATAGTAGCCATAGGGGATCATGAACTGGGTGTTGTTGACCGTCGAGCCGAACTGCTTGGCGCGGTCGCCGAGCGTCTTGGCATCGTCCCATTTAGCCATGTAGGGACCGAGATCCTCGAGCTGGGCGTTGTTGGCGTAGAGGCCCATCCAGCGTTCCGGCATCTCGACGACGTCGGGCGTATCGCCGGCCTGCACCATGGTCAGGAATTTCTCGAACGCCTGACCCCAGGGCAGCGAGATCAGTTCCACTTTGACGCCGGGATTGGCCGCCTCGAACTCGGCGATCTGCTTTTTCAGGAACTCGGTGCGCGGCGGGCTGGTGATGACTTCGACCATCTTGAGGGTCGAATCGGCCAGCGCGCTCCCGGCGGAAATCGCCAGCCCCGCGACGGTGGCAAGCATGACGGTCAGTTTCTTCATGTTCAAGACTCCCATTTTGAACCCGCTTGTTATTTTCTGGCTTTTTCGAAGGCCTGGGCCACGTCGGCCCACAGGTCTTCGACACTTTCCAATCCGACATTGAAGCGGATGGTTCGGGGGCTGACGCCGAAGCGCGCCATCGAATTCAGTCCCGGCGTCTGCTCCAGCGACGCCTTGGCCGGTACCACCAAGCTCTCGTGCCCGCCCCAGCTGACGCCGATGCGGAAATATTTCAGCGCGTCGACGAAGACGGGGATGTCGATATCCTCCGTCACCTCGAAGGAGAACAAACCGGCATAGCCGGCCAGCGTCGCCTTGCCCGGATGGTTCGAATAGACAGGATGGTTGACCCGCTCGACACTGGCATGCGCCTTCAGCCGCTCGGCGATGATGAGGCCGCTTTTCATATGATGCGGCAGGCGCAGCGGCAGCGTGCGCAGGCCGCGCAGCAACAGCCAGGCCTCGAAAGGCGACAGCTTGCCGCCAAGATAGGAATAGGTCTGCTCGTTTATGTGCTTGATATGAGCGGCCGAGCCCGCCACCACGCCGGCGACAGTGTCGCTGTGGCCGCCGAGATATTTCGAGGCCGAGTGCAGCACCAGATCGACGCCGTGCATGATCGGCTTCTGGAACACCGGCGTCGCCCAGGAATTGTCGATGGTGGTGACGATGCCCTGCTCCTTGGCCAGCCGGGTCAGATGCGGCAGGTCCTGCAGCTCGAACAGCATCGAGGTCGGGCTTTCCAGGTAAAGCAGCTTGGCGCCGGGTAAGGCCGCGGCGACCGCATCCGGGTCTGAGCCGTCGACATAGTCGACCTTGATGTTGAGCCGCGGCAGGAGCCGCTCGAACAGCCGGTAGGCATCGCCGTAGCAGTTACGCACCGCAACGATGCGCTCGCCGGCACCGACAAAGGCAAGCACCGTGGCGCTGATCGCCGCCATGCCGCTGGAAAAGCCGCGTGCGGCCTCGGCGCCCTCCAGTGCGGCGACGCGGGCCTCGAACTCCATCACCGTCGGATTGTCGCCGCGCGAATAGATCGGCTGCTTTCGCTTGCCGGCAAAAGTATCGGCCATTTCGGCATAATTGGCGAAGGTGAACAGCGAAGTCTGGTAGATCGGCGGCACCACGGCGCCGCCTGGGAACGGTTCGTCATGCGCCAAGAGCGTCGCCGCCTCGGCGAGATAGTCGTAATCGAAACCTGATGGGTGCTCGTTCATGTCTGGCTCGAAAGTTTGAGTTTGGCGGCACCGCGCTTCAAATCGTCCTCGACGGTGGCGATCAGCTTCAGCGCCTCGGCGCGGGCACCTTGCGGGTCGCGCGCGGCGATGCATTCGTAGATGGTGCGATGGTAGGGGAAGCTAGCGTGGCCGAAATCGCGCACACCGAGCGGATGCTCCCAGAAGCGGTGGAACAGTTCGTGCATGGCGGCGATGATCTGTTCGAACAGCGGATTGCCGGAGACCCGGTAGATCGCCTGGTGGAACTCCCAGTCCTCTTCCGACGACATGCCGTCACGGGTGCGAAACGCCTGCTCCATGATGTCGAGCTTGCGCTCGATCTCGGCGACGTCGGCCGGGCTTGCACGCTCGGCACAAAGCGCCGCGGCCTCCGCTTCCAGGGCCCGGCGGATTTCCAGTGTCTGCATCAGGCTGGTGAAATCATTGCCGCCCGCAAACGTCAGCGGCATGTGCAGCATGTCGGGTGACACGGCCGCCTTGAGATAGGTGCCGCTGCCTTGCCGACGCTCGACGAGACCAAGCCCCTCCCAGCGCGTCAGCGCCTCGCGCACCGTGTTGCGGCTGACCTTCAGGCGCTCGGCCAGAATGCGTTCGGTCGGAAGCCGCTCGCCCGGCTGCAGGGCTTCGGCACGAACAAAGCCCACCAACGCCTTCAGCACGGCGTCATCGCGCGCCGTCGTCTGAATGGGTGGCAGGCTGTTCTGGTCCACACTTCCTCCCGACGTTGCGCAAGTGGTCCAATGGTCCAACCAATTTCTGCACGGATGGAAACTCCTGTCAATCGCCTGTCAGGAGATCACCCGTCCTCAAGCTGTTGAGGATCGCGACGTAATGTGTTGCAGGGTCGGGCCAACCAGCTTCGAACCGGTCGGCAATTCCACGTTGATCGAGCACCTCTATGGTGCGTGCGTGCAGACCACCCGCGCGCAAGCCGATCAGCTGCTGGGTCGCCAGCATCAACCCCGTCGGGCCACCTCCGGCAATCACCACCGCATGATCTCGTCGCGATCCGTCTACTGGCGATACGATACGCATTCTCATCACTCCCGTTTCCGCTGGCTTGGCCCGCGGTTCTACGGGAGGTACCGGGCCTTGAAGCAAGTCCCCTGTGCGCCATATGTATGAAGTGGAGGGGGGCACCTTCTCCAGATGGCCGATTGCAAGGGCCACTGCCTAGCAGCGTGCAGAGCCCAATTAGCGGGCAGGCGTCGCGCAAAATCCGTTACGCGGCTATTCCGATCTCAGCACATGAAAAGAAAAAACCCCGAACTTCGGGGGCTTGGCACGGAATCCTGATGTCATCTGAGACAAAGGGGGCCGGTCGGCGTTTGGCAGCGGTACGAGGAGGCCACTATGTGCCAGCGCCGGCCGGCCGACCCCACGGACCCAGGAGATGCGGCGGACCTGAGCATCATGGGGTATTCCCAGGATCGAGCCGGCTATCTACCCTCGTGCCGGCTTCGTCTTGCCAAGCACATTTGCGCAAGAGCTTTTGGAAATCAACAGTTTCTTAACCAAGGCTCGTGAATCGCTTGGATTAAGGTAAACGGGTAACCCTGTCGGATTGACAGAATAATCGTGGCTTGACGGTCAAGCGGCCTTGGCGACGACACGATTGCGACCGCCACTCTTGGCTTCGTAGAGTGCCAGATCGGCGCGCTTCATCAGGGCCGCCACCGTATCCACGCCCTTCAGCACCGACGACACGCCAACGCTGACGGTCACCTCGATCGTCTTGCCGTCCTGGCCGATGGCGAAAGGCGCCTGGGCGATTTCGACACGGATGCGTTCGGCCACCTTCTCCGCCACGGCGCCATCGGTGTCGGGCATGACCACCACGAATTCCTCGCCGCCGAACCGGCAGGCAAGATCGATGCCGCGAACATTCTTGCGCAGCCGCCGCGCGAATTCCCGCAACACCTCGTCGCCGCCGTCATGGCCGTGCGCATCATTGATCGACTTGAAACGGTCGAGATCGGTGATCATCACCGACAGCGGCCTGCGCCGCGCAACGGCGCGGTCGAACAGCGTCTGCAGATGGCTGTCGAGATAGCGGCGGTTGTGCAGCCCGGTCAGGCCATCGGTCACCGCCATTTCTATGGTCTGGGTGACACTGGCGCGCAATTGGTCGTTGTAACGCTTGCGGCGCACCTGGGTACGCAGCCGCGCCGTCAGTTCCTGCTGGTCGATCGGCCGCATCAGATAGTCGTTGATGCCGAGTTCGAGGCCGCGGATGATGCGCTCCTCCTCGCCCTCCTCCGCCAAAAGGATGATCGGCACGAAGCGGGTGCGGTCGAGCGAACGCAGCTGCGAGCAGAGCCTGAGCGGATCGAAATCGGCGAACGCCGTCGAGATCATCACGCATTCATAGGACGTCTCGGCGGCCTGGAAAAAACCGGCATGCGGATCGCTGTTGACGTCGAGGTCGGCGCGGTCGCGCAGCATCTTCTGGATGCGCTCCACGGACGATTTGCGCTCGTCGATCAAAAGCACTTTCGGCGCGGTGTCCTCGGACGCGAAATTGCGGCTGAGCAGCTCCTCGATGCCGATGTTGCGCGTAGTCGAGGCGCGCAGCCTGAGTTCGTCGGTAAGGGACTTCAACCGGACCAGACTCTTGACGCGCGTCATCAGCTGCAGGTCGTTGACCGGCTTGGTCAGGAAATCGTCGGCGCCGGCCTCGAGCCCGCGCACGCGGTCGGACACCTGGTCGAGTGCGGTGATCATCACCACCGGAATGTGCGACGTCGCTGGATCGCTTTTCAACCGCCGGCATACCTCGAACCCGTCCATATCGGGCATCATCACGTCAAGCAGCACGACGTCGACCTTGCCGTTCTCGCAGGTCTCGATCGCGTCTGGCCCGTTGGTGGCGGTCAGCACCTCGAAATACTCGGCTAGCAGCCGCACCTCCAGCAGCCTCACATTGGCAGGGATGTCGTCGACGACGAGGATCCGCGCGGTCATTTCACAAGGCTCCGGCTCGGCTGGAAAGGCACATCAGGCATCGCCCAGGTAGGATTTGATGGTTTCGATGAAACGCGGCACCGAGATCGGCTTCGAAATATAGGCCTCGCAGCCGCCCTGGCGAATGCGCTCCTCATCGCCCTTCATCGCGAAGGCGGTCACCGCGATGACCGGAATGACGTGTAGATCGTCGTCCTCTTTCAGCCATTTGGTCACTTCCAGCCCCGATACCTCGGGCAACTGGATATCCATCAGGATGAGATCGGGCCGGTGCTGACGCGCCAAGTCGAGCGCCTCAAGACCGTTACGGGTGCGCACTGTCTCGTAACCGCTGGCTTCGATGAGGTCCCGAAAGAGCTTCATATTGAGCTCATTGTCCTCGACGATCATGACCTTCTTAGGCATCGATATCCCGTCCCGGCCGGCCCTCCGCTCGAAGGCGGCCGTCATGCGCTCTTCCCTAGACGCACCAAACCCTGCTTCACTATACGGCAATATGATTGACGAAACGGAAACCACGGCTGGGAAAGCAGCACGAATTCCACCTCGCCTCACTGCGCGTCCAAAAGGCGCGCCGCGCTGTAGAGGCTTGCCGCAAGCAACTCTTGCCATTACTGCGGAAGAGACTCATTCCGCATACCGAAGGTAGTGATGGCAAACGCGGCGTCAATGCGCGAAGAGGCGGAAACCCTTGCCGTGAAGGCCCTGGGCTTCGTCGCCTCCGATCCGGAGCTGTTGCCGCGTTTTCTGGCGATCACCGGAATAGAAGCGCATTCGATCCGCAAGGCCGCCGGCGAGCCGGGTTTCCTGGCCGGCGTCCTGCAGTTCATTCTCGCCCACGAGCCGACCCTGCTGCGCTTTGCCGAGGAAACCGGCACGCCGCCGGCAGCCGTCGGCAGGGCATTGCGCGCCTTGCCGCTCGGCGACGACGACCATGAGCATTCCATATGAGCGATGATCCGGAGACCGCGCGCCAGATCGAGGAACTGGCGGCCGATGACAGGCCATTGCTGGTGCTCGACGTCGACGACGTGGTGCTCGAATTCATCCGCCCGTTTCCGCATTTCCTCAAGGCGCGCGGCTATGGCCTGACGCTGGCCTCCTTTCGCCTGACCGGCAACATTGCCGAAATGGCCAGCGGCCGCCTGATCGAACAGCCCGAAGTCACAGCACTCCTGGGCGAGTTTTTTGACGCGCAAGCCGATTGGCAGAGCGTTACCGACGGGGCCGCGGAAGCCCTGGCAGGGCTTGGGAACCGCGCGGAAATCATATTGCTCACGGCCATGCCGCACAGGCATCGTGCCGTGCGCCGGGCCCATCTCGATGCCCTGGGCCTGCATTACCCGCTGCTGACCACCGAGATGGCCAAGGGACCGGCAGTGGCCACGCTGCGCGGAAATAGCGGCCGGCCGGTGGTCTTCGTCGACGATCAGCCGCACAATCTGGCGTCGGTGCGGGAATCGGTGGCCGACGCAGGTCTTTTCCACCTGATAGCCGACAATTCGCTGCGCGCGTTCCTCCCAGCGGTCCCGGACGATGTCATTGTCGTCCAGGACTGGCACGAAGCTGCACCGAAGATCGCCGGCGCGCTGGGGCTCTGATTTAGACGTTTTGACGCAATTCCGGACGGAAAACCGCTCTATGCATTCCGGGAATTGCTCGAGGTCTGAACCCTCATGGATTCAGTTTCGCCCCTGACCCGCCATTATCGCTACCGCCGTCGTCGCCACCACCGCTAGCGCCACCATTGTCACCGCCACCGCTAGCGCCGCCATTGTCACCGCCACCATTGTCACCGCCACCACTAGCGCCGCCGCCGTCGTCCCCGCCGTCACCATCGTCGACGCTGTCGTCCACCGCCGGATCGGCGGGCTTCAACATGACACCATTGACGGCGACGGAGCCGTCGGCCTTAGTGTTGACCACCCATTCGAGGCGACCGTCCGAAAGCGTCTTGGCAAAACCCTTCACGACGAGAGCAACAGGCACGTACTGAGCGATTTCGGGTTCGGACTTTGCCGCTTCCTGCAGGCTCGCGACCATCTTGTCGAAACCGGCGACATCGACCGTGAGATTTGCGTCGGGCTTCTGGCCGAAGCTCGTCATCTCACCTTCCAGCGCGATTTCCATGTCCTTGTTCTTCACGGTGCTGTGGCCGATGACGACCTTCGGCCCCTTGGCCAGGAAGTCGGCTTTGAGCTGATCGCCGAACTCGGCCGACAGCGGCGGATTCTGATGGAGATCAAAGGCTTCGATTGCCTTCTTCGCCATGCTGTCGAGATCGATGTTGGCGCCGCCGAAATTCAGGTCGATATCGGTGGGCAGCAATGCCACGCTCCAGCTCGGCAAAAGCTGCTGCGGCACGGTCAGCCCCGTGGCCTTGATGCCATAGCTGACCTTGCCGCTCTGGGCGACGCCGTCGCTGCCGAACGCGGTGCTGAGCTGGGTCGCCCCGAAAGTGCCGATCGGGCTCTCGACCGCGAAATCCTTGAAGGCGTAGGTGCCGTCGATGCGTTCCCACACCGGAAGCGCGGCGAGCAGAAGCGACTTGAGCTGCGCCTGGTTTGCCTTCAGCGTTGTCTCATCTTCATTGGCAACGGCAAACGCCAGGAGATCGAGCAGTGGCTTGGTCTGCACACCCTTGCCGCTGGCCTCCACTGAAAATTCAGGCGACCTGACGGTGACCGGGAAGTTCAGCCCGCTCTCGGGATCGTCGAATTTGATCGCTTCGACAAAGTTGGATATTTTCTGCGACGTCGTGAAATCGACGCCGCCATTGGCGGCTTTGGTGCCGACCAAGGTCGCGGTCGCAGCGCCGGCGCTCATATCCAGGCGCTGCTTGGCGTCCTGCGACGACATCGTCATCCCGGCCATCGAGCTTGTGCCGCTGGTGAAGGCCGCCAGCTTCGGATCGTAGACGCCACTGCCCTTGCCGTCCTTGATCGAAAACTGCGTGCTTTGCTGCCCTTCAGGCCCCTTGAACTCGAAGGAGGCGCTTTGCGAAAAATCCATCGAGACATCCCAGGATCCGTCGCTGCGCGGCTTCACCAGCAGGGCGTAGGGCGCAAAGTCGAATTTCACCAGCTTCTGGTCGGGAAAGGTCCCGGCCAGCGCCTTCAAATCAAACACGATCTTGTAGGCGTTGCCTTCGACCGAAACCTTCAGGATGCCCTTGTCGAGCGCCTGCCTGCCGACATAGCGGGACAGATCATTGGACAATTGCTTCGCGCCCTGGCTGTCGACGGTCTGGCCGAAGGCGGGCGCGCTGAGCAGGAGCGCGGTAAGGGCAATTGGCAACATACGGGTCACGGGAACTCTCCGTTGGGTCGAAAGGCAAAAAACTTTTCACACTTCTGGTAGGGAAATACCATCGCAACTGCAAGATGATGACGGTCAGGCAACCGGCTTCAGCACCAGCCGCATCAGCGGCCGCCCCGCCTTGCGCTCCACCAGCCTCTCGAAACCGGCCTTCTCGAAAACCGCCGACGAGCCGACGAACAGACCGATCGAGCGCGAATCGCGGGACAGGTCGATCGGGCAGGCCTCGACAAGCCGTGCCCCGTTCTTGCGGGCGAAATCGATGCCGCCTTCGACGAGCCGATGCGTGATGCCCCTGCCGCGCGCCTTGGCGCGGATGAAAAAGCAGGAAATCGCCCAAACGGCCGGGTCGGCAGCGTCGGCGGGATCGATCGGCGCCGAGCCCCTGCCCTTGTTGTTCCATTCGGGCACGTCGGCGCGCGGTCCGATCTGCATCCAGCCAATCGCCTTGCCGTCCTCGAATGCCAGCACGCCGGGCGGCGGGCCGGCTTCGATACGCGCCTTGATGTGGTCCTTGTTGCGTTCCCGGCTGCTCTCGCGCCGCGCCGCCGGGGCCAGCCGGAAATGCGTGCACCAGCAGCCGTAGCAGGCGCCCTGCTTGCCGAAAAGGTCCTCGAATTCAGGCCAAAGCTCAGGCGCCAGCGGCACTATGGTCGTGCTCATAAGGTTCTCCCCAGGCCCAGCTTGTCGCTGGCCCTGCACTGTCGTACCATTGCTTCTGTTCTCTTTATGTTCGCAGCGATGGCGGCCCCTGTCAACAATCCCGATCACGGTTTTTGCCGTGACTGCCTGAGCTTTCAGCGCAGTGAAACGCGCCGCTGCGAACGCTGCGGCAGCCCTCGCCTTGCCCGCCATCCAGAGCTTTACCGGCTGCATCTGGCTCATATCGATTGCGATGCCTTCTATGCGGCGATCGAAAAGCGTGACAATCCGGCGCTCAAGGACAAGCCGCTGATCGTCGGCGGCGGCAAACGCGGGGTCGTCTCCACCGCATGCTACATCGCCCGCATCCGGGGCGTGCGCTCCGCCATGCCGATGTTCAAAGCGCTCGAGGCCTGCCCCGAGGCGGTCGTGATCCCGCCCAACATGGAAAAATACGTGCGCGTCGGTCGCGAGGTGCGCGCCATGATGCAGGCGCTGACGCCGCTGGTCGAGCCGCTGTCGATCGACGAGGCGTTTCTCGACCTCGCCGGCACCGAACGCTTGCACGGACTGCCGCCGGCCGTGGTGCTGGCGCGCTTTGCGCTCGCCGTCGAAAAGGAGATCGGCATCACCGTTTCGGCCGGCCTCTCCTATTGCAAATTCCTCGCCAAGATAGCGTCGGACTTCCGCAAGCCGCGCGGTTTTTCGGTCATCGGCGAGGCCGAGGCGGTCGATTTCCTGGCGGCGCAGCCGGTGACCATGATCTGGGGCGTCGGCAAAGCGTTCAACGCCACGCTGGAACGCGACGGCATCCGCACCATTGGCCAGCTACAGAAGATGGAGCGCGCCGACCTGATGCGCCGCTATGGCGTGATGGGCGACCGGCTCTACCGGCTATCACGCGGTGAGGATGTCCGCCGCGTCGACCCCGACCAGGACGCCAAGAGCGTATCGGCCGAAACCACTTTCGACACCGACATCGCGTCGCTGGAAGAGCTCGTCTCCGTGCTGAGAGGTCTTTCGGAAAAAGTCTCGGCGCGGCTGAAAAAATCAGGCATTGCCGGGCGCACCGTGGTGCTGAAGCTGAAGACCCAGGATTTCAAGCTGCGCACGCGCAACCGCCAGCTCGGCGACCCGACCAGGCTCGCGGACCGGATCTTTTCGACCGGCGTGGAACTTTTGCGCAAGGAAACGGACGGAACAAAATTTCGATTGCTCGGCATCGGCGTCAGTGACCTCTCCGATGACGACAAGGCCGACCCGCCGGATCTGGTCGACATCCAGTCGCGCAAGCGCGCCATGGCCGAAGGCGCCATCGATGCGTTGCGCGACAAGTTCGGCCGCAAGGCGGTGGAAACCGGCTACACCTTCGGCAGGGGCCGAGATGCCCACCCACCGGAGCCACTCGAAGACTGATCTCCGTCAGCTGGGCTTGGTGCGCTGCAGATCGATCCGGCTCAGCACCACGTTCTTGCCGGTTTTCAGGTCGGTGTCAGTGACTGTCAGCCGGATCTGGTTCTCGCCCCTCTTCTCGACCGTCATCCGCGCCTTTCGATCGCCGTTGACGTCCTTCGCCCAGCCGATGCCGAGGTTGATCGCATTGCCCGAGCGGCTGCCGTTCAGCCGCGCCGGGCCGGTGCGGGATCCGATGTAGGTGCCGCTGTATTTTGCGCCGGTGACCTTCAGGTCGGCACTGACAGCGCGCGTCATCACGATGAGACCACGGCAATTGCCGTCGAGCGACAGAGACGTCGACGTCGCGTTCGACTTGAACGTGCAGGACACATTCACAGTTGGCGCCTCTGTTGTCACTTTGAGGATGCCTTGGCCGGCGAAATTGCCTTTGAACGATTGGAGAAAGTTGGCCTCGTCTGCATGTGCTATCCCTGCAGCAATCGACAGACAGCCGGCAAGCAAGAGTGGAGCAAATGATTTCATCGAAGCTCTCCTTGTCGATGTTGGGATGTTCTGCAAAGCCCGGCTGAACATGAATTCAACGCCCCTTGCCGCATCGGGTTCCTCCGCCAAACCAACAGTTCCGTAACGCTGCCGTTTCAACTGGCCCAGAAGAATGAAGCAGCTAGTGATTGCGGCAAAAGCCGAGGCCTGTGAGATAAAGGACATGGCACCCACCCCTTCCATCCCCAAGGCAGCGTTCTGGATGGCGCTATCGATCGCCTCGTTCCTCGCGATGTCGGTCGCCGGCCGCGCCACGACCGCCGAACTCAACGTCTTCCAGGTGCTGGAACTGCGCTCGGTGATCGGCTTCTTCATTCTCTTGCCGCTGGTGCTGACGAGCGGCGGCTTCGCCGGGATGCGTACGCAGCGCCCCCTCGCCCATATCGCCCGCAACGTCGTCCACTATAGTGGCCAGGCGGCATGGCTCTACGCCTTGACGCTGATCCCGCTGGCAGTGCTGATCTCGATCGAATTCACCACCCCCATCTGGACCGCGATCCTGGCGGTGACGTTTCTGGGCGAAAGATTGAGCCGGCCGAAAGTGGCGGCAGTCGTGCTCGGGCTGATCGGCGTGGTGGTCATCGTGCGTCCGGGCGTTGGCGCGGTCGATCCGGGACATCTGGTCGTGCTGGGCGCCGCGGTCTGTTTCGGCGTCTCGGTGGTCCTGGTCAAGTCGCTGACGCGCACCGACAGCGTCGTGCGCATCATCTTCTGGATGCTGATCATCCAGTCGGCGTTGGGCCTGATCCCTGCGCTCTACGAATGGCGCACCCCATCGATCGAACTCTGGCCATGGATCGTACTGATCGCCTTCACCGGCATGTCGTCTCATTTCTGCATGGCCCGCGCGCTCACCTATGCCGACGCAACCGTCATTTCGCCCATGGATTTCCTGCGCGTGCCTTTGTCGGCGCTGATCGGCTGGCTGCTGTATCAGGAGCAGATCGACGCCTTCACCGCCGGGGGCGCGCTGCTCATCCTGATGGGCAATCTGCTCAATCTGCAGCGCAAGCCGGCAAGGCCGGACGAAGTGGCGGCATCGTAGCGCACCGGCTGGGCGTATTGAGATTCAGGTCAGGCCGAGTGCCGCTGCAGCCCTTCATGCGGCTTGCGGGAGCGGCAACTGCCGCCAGGCGAATCGCCAAAATCCGGCAATCGCGATGATCACACCAACTCCACTTCAACCACGCCGGGCACGGCGCGCATCGCCGAGGCGATCTGCGGCGAGATGCGATAGCCGCCCTGCAAGGCGATCTCGACCTCGCCCTGCGCCTCCTCCTTGATGACGATGATGCTCACCTGGCTTTCGCCGCGCTGGGTGAGTTGGGATTGGATTATCGAGGCTGGTCCATCGTTCCTGACGAAAATGCGCAGGGCCTTCTGGATGCGGCTTGCCTCGTCCTCCAGCGACTGCACGGAGTTGATACGCAAATTGACGCCCTCGGGCCTATCCTCGGCGGCGACGGTGATGACGACGGAGCGGCCGGCTTCCAGGAGGTCACGATATTGCGCCAACCCTTCCGAAAACAGCACGGCCTCGTACTGGCCGGAGGTGTCGGAAAACGCCACCACGCCCATCTTGTTGCCAGTGCGCGTCTTGCGCTCCTGCTTGCTGGTCACCGTGCCGGCAAGCCGGCCAGCGGTGGCGCCCCGCTTGACGGCGGCCGAGAACTCGCCCCAGTTCTGCACCCGCATCTTTTGCAGGGCCGCCTTGTATTCGTCGAGCGGATGGGCCGAGAGATAGAAGCCGACGACCTGGAATTCGCGGTGCAGCCGGTCGGCCGCAAGCCACGGATCGGTTGCCGGCAGGTTGAGCGCCTGAGACTGGGCGCCGAGCGAGGCGCCGAAGATATCGGCTTGGCCGGAAACGGCGTTCTGCTGGGCGAGTGAAGCCAGCCCCATCATCCGTTCGACGCCGGCCAGCATCGCTGCGCGGTCGTGGCCGAAGCAATCGAGCGCGCCGGCCATGATCAAGCTTTCGAAGACACGCTTGCCGACGATCTTGGGATCGACCCGCTCGCAGAAATCGGCGAGGTTCTTGAACGGTTTTTCGCCCCGCACAGCGACGATGTGCTCGACCGCCGCGTCGCCGACGCCCTTGAGAGCGGCCATCGAATAATAAATGCGGTTCTCTCCGACCTCGAAAGCACGGAAGCTTGTCATCACCGATGGCGCCAGCACCTCGATGCCGAGGCGCAGCGCATCCTGGCGGAAATCGGCGAGCTTGTCGGTGTTGCCCATGTCGAGCGTCATCGACGCCGCCAGGAATTCGACCGGATAATGGGCCTTGAGATAAGCGGTCTGGTAAGAGACGACAGCGTAGGCGGCGGCGTGCGACTTGTTGAAACCATAGTCGGCGAACTTGGCCAGCAGATCGAAAATGAAGTCGGCTTGCGGCTTGGCCACGCCGCGCTCGACCGCGCCGGAGACGAAGCGTTCGCGCTGCTTGTCCATCTCGGCGCGGATTTTCTTGCCCATGGCGCGGCGCAGAAGGTCGGCTTCGCCGAGCGAATAGCCGGACAGTTCCTGCGCGATCTGCATCACCTGTTCCTGGTAGACGATGACGCCTTGCGTCTCCTTTACCAGATGATCGATCTTGGGGTGGATCGATGCCATCTCCTCCTCGCCATGCTTTCTGGCGTTGTATGTCGGGATGTTCTCCATCGGGCCCGGCCGGTAGAGCGCGACCAGCGCGATGATATCCTCGATGCAGTCGGGCCGCATGCCAATCAGCGCCTTGCGCATGCCCGCGCTTTCCACCTGGAACACGCCGACCACCTCGCCGCGCGACAGCATGGCGTAGGTGTCGGGATCATCGAGCGGTATCGTCGCCAGATCGATCTCGATGCCGCGGCGGCGGATCAGTTTCACCGCGGTTTCGAGCACCGTCAGCGTCTTCAGGCCGAGGAAGTCGAACTTCACCAGCCCGGCCTGCTCGACATATTTCATGTTGAACTGGGTGACCGGCATGTCCGAGCGCGGATCGCGGTACATCGGCACCAGTTCCGACAGCGGCCGGTCACCGATGACGATGCCGGCGGCGTGCGTGGACGCATGGCGGTAAAGCCCCTCCAGCTTCTGCGCCATGTCGAGCAGCGTCTGGACGATCGGCTCCTTCTCGGCCTCCTCGGCAAAGCGCGGCTCGTTGGCGATGGCGTCGGCGAGCTTCACCGGATTGGCTGGGTTCTGCGGCACCATCTTGGACAGCTTGTCGACCTGGCCATAGGGCATCTGCAGCACGCGGCCGACGTCGCGCAGCACCGCGCGGGCCTGCAACGTTCCGAACGTAATGATCTGGCCGACCTGGTCGCGGCCATATTTCTGCTGGACATAGCGGATCACCTCCTCGCGGCGATCCTGGCAGAAGTCGATGTCGAAGTCGGGCATCGACACGCGGTCCGGATTGAGGAAGCGTTCGAACAGCAGCGAGAAGCGCAGCGGATCGATGTCGGTGATCGTCGTCGAATAGGCGACCAGCGAACCGGCGCCCGAACCGCGGCCGGGCCCGACCGGAATGCCTTGAGCCTTGGCCCATTTGATGAAGTCGGCAACGATCAGGAAATAGCCCGGGAATTTCATCTTCTCGATGATGCCGAGCTCGAATTCGAGCCGCTCGCGATATTGCTCGACCGTGTAGCCGGGGGTCGGCCCGTGCAGAGCGAGCCGCGCCTCGAGGCCCTCGCGCGCCTGGCGGGCCAACTCCTCGGCCTCGGCCTTTTCGGCGGCGTCCTTGTCGGTGATATCGCCGCCTGTGAAGCGCGGCAGGATCGGACTGCGGGTTTTTGGATAGTAGGAGCAGCGCAGCGCGATCTCGACCGTGTTGTCGATCGCTTCCGGCAGGTCGGCGAAAAGCTGCGCCATATCGGCCTGACTGCGCAGGAAATTGTCCGGCGACAGCCGGCGGCGGGTATCAACGGCGACGACCGAGCCCTCGGCGATCGCGATCAGCGCGTCGTGCGCCTCATAATCGTCGCGCGACGAGAAGAATGCCTCATTGGTGGCGACCAGCGGAAGTTCGTGCGCATAGGCGAGATCGATCATCGAGTGCTCGATGATCCGATCGTAGCCCGCAACCCGCTCCAGCTCGACATAGAGCCGATCGCCGAACAGCGCTTTCAAGATCAATAGCCGCGTCTCGGCCAGATCGCGGCGATCCTCCTTCAAGGCGTTGCCGATCGGGCCGCGCGGCCCGCCGCTGAGGCAGATCAGTCCGTCGGAGTGACCGCCCAACATCTCGGTGGTCAGGTGCACGGCTTCGCCGGGCAATGTTTCCAGGTAGACGCGGCTCACCAGCCTGACCAGATTGGAATAGCCGGCTTCGGTCGCGGCGATCAGCACGACTGGCCGCATCTCCGGACCTTGCCGCCGGCGGTCGCGCTGGCCGTCGCTGTTTTCGCCGGAAAAGGCGAGCGCGATCTGGCAGCCGATGATCGGCTGAATGCCGTCCTTGACCGCCTTCTGCGCGAACTCAAGCGCACCGAAGAGATTGTTGGTGTCGGTGACGGCGATGGCCGGAGCTTCGTCTTTCACGGCGTGGCCGACGATCTTGCCAAGCTGAAGCGCGCCCTCGAGCAGCGAATAGGCCGAATGCACGCGCAAATGGACGAAGGGCCGCGCCGGTACCTCCGGGCGCGCGGCCGCGATCGCGGCTTCGCGCTTCAGGGGATCGCGTGGAAGTCTGTCATCCGCCATGGTTTCTCGCGCTGCCTAAGGCCTTGAGTCGATGGAGATGTATTGTCCGGGACAGCGCGATACCAGTCCAGCACAAACGACCGCCGACCACAGGCTTCCAGCCTGCTCAGGCGAATTCCATGATCACCGCATCCACCGCCAGGCTGTCGCCCGGCTTGGCGTTGAGCTTCGACACGACGAGATCGCGCTCGGCGCGCAGCACGTTTTCCATTTTCATCGCCTCGACCACGGCCAAAGTCTCGCCGGCCTTGACCTCCTGGCCCTCGGCAACGGCGATCGACACGACGAGGCCGGGCATCGGACAGAGCAGCAGTTTCGACGTGTCGGGCGCCACCTTCTCCGGCATCAGCCGTTCCAGCTCGGCGGTGCGCGGCAGCATGGCGCGCGCGGTCACCGACATGCCTTTCCAGGCAATGCGAAGGCCATTGGCGACCGGCCGGATCTGGGCGGCAACCCTGCGCTTGCCGACCCTTCCCCGCCAGATCAGGTCGCCCGGCCGCCAGTCGGATGAAACGGTCAGCGCCTTGCCGCCATCGACCGACAGATCGATCTCCATCGGGATCGAAATCATGCCCTCAAGAATTGACGCCGACAGATAATCCTCGCCGATCTTCACCACCCAGTCGCGCTTGAGCGCCCCCGAATGCGGCGCCAGCCGCCCGCCGAGCCGGTCGAGCCGGTCGCGGCGCAGCAGTTCCACTGCGGTCACGATCGAAGCCAGAACGGCCTTTTCCTCGCTGTTCGGAACGATTGGCGCAAAACCGTCGGGATATTCCTCCGCAATGAACCCGGTCGATATCAGCCCTTCCCGCCAGCGCGGATGCTGCATCAGCGCCGCCAGGAACGGAATGTTGTGCTCGATGCCGTCGACCACGAAACTGTCCAGCGCTTCCGACATGGCGTCGATGGCTGCGAGCCGCGTCGGCGCCCAGGTGCACAGCTTGGCGAGCATCGGATCGTAGAACATCGAAATCTCCGAGCCCTCGGTGACGCCGGTGTCGTTGCGGATGACGATATCGCCGAACCGTCCTTCCTCCGGTGGCCGATAGCGTGTCAGCCGGCCGATCGACGGCAGGAAATTGCGATAGGGATCCTCGGCGTAAAGCCGGCTTTCCACTGCCCAGCCGTTCAACTTGATATCGCCCTGCTTCAAGGCGAGTTTTTCGCCGGCGGCGACGCGGATCATCTGTTCGACCAGATCGATGCCGGTGACGAGCTCGGTTACCGGGTGCTCGACCTGCAATCGTGTATTCATTTCAAGGAAATAGAAGTTCTTGTCCTTGTCGACGATGAATTCGACGGTTCCGGCGCTCTGGTAGTCGACGGCCCTGGCCAGCGCCACCGACTGCTCGCCCATGGCCTTGCGCGTCTTGGCATCGAGGAACGGCGACGGCGCCTCTTCGGCGACCTTCTGGTTGCGACGCTGGATCGAGCATTCGCGTTCACCGAGATAGAGCGCATTGCCATGCGCGTCGGCCAGCACCTGGATCTCGATATGACGCGGATCGACGACGAATTTTTCGATGAACACGCGGTCGTCGCCGAACGAGCTCTTGGCCTCGGAGCGCGCCCGATCGAAACCATCGCGCACTTCCGACTGGTTCCAGGCGATGCGCATGCCCTTGCCGCCGCCGCCGGCCGAGGCCTTGATCATCACGGGGTAGCCGATCTCGCCGGCGATCTTCTCCGCATGATCTGCATTCTCGATGACACCGAGCCAGCCGGGCACAGTGGAAACCTTGGCGGCGTTGGCGAACTTCTTCGATTCGATCTTGTCGCCCATCGCCTTGATCGCTTTGGGCTTCGGGCCGATAAAGATGATGCCTTCCTTCTCCAAAGCTTCGCAGAAGGCTGCCCGCTCGGACAGAAAGCCATAGCCTGGGTGCACGGCCTGAGCCCCCGTTTCCTTGCAGGCGGCGATGATCTTTTCAGGCACGAGATAGCTCTGCGCGGCGGGTGAAGGGCCGATATGCACCGCCTCGTCGGCCATCTCGACATGCACGGCATCGCGATCGGCATCGGAATAGACGGCGACCGTGGCGATCCCCATCTTGCGCGCCGTCTTGATGACGCGGCAGGCGATCTCGCCACGGTTGGCGATCAGGATTTTCGTGAACATGCGGACGACATTCCCCTCCGGCGGAAGGCTCAGTTCTATGAATTATGCAGCCATGTCTCAAGTGCCGGGGTGAGCGACACGCCGGTCGCTTCGCCGGAGACCTCCCTGCACCGCGTCGGGTGCGCTCAGGGGTATGCTATCTGCGTCAAGAAAGCCGCTATTTCGTCTCATCTGACGGTTGATGAGCAGGCCAAAACCTGAAAGCTTGAGCAAAAAATAGCCTTTGGAGGAATTGCCCGATGAAAACCCGCGCCGCAGTCGCCGTCGCCGCCGGAAAGCCGCTGGAGATCGTGGAGGTCGACCTCGACGGGCCGCGCGAGGGCGAGGTGCTGGTCGAGATCAAGGCGACCGGCATTTGCCACACCGACGAATTCACCCTGTCGGGTGCTGATCCCGAAGGCCTGTTTCCGGCGATCCTCGGCCATGAGGGTGCCGGCGTGGTGGTCGATGTCGGCAAGGGCGTC
The DNA here is from genome assembly GCF_018588885.1 of Mesorhizobium sp. dw_380. Classification (GTDB taxonomy): domain Bacteria; phylum Pseudomonadota; class Alphaproteobacteria; order Rhizobiales; family Rhizobiaceae; genus Mesorhizobium. Next base: position 261,864 of record NZ_JAFFIW010000004.1, on the reverse strand, counting down.
ACCTCGGTCAAGAAGGGCGACCATGTCATCCCACTCTATACGCCGGAATGCCGGCAGTGCCCGTCCTGCCTGTCGCGCAAGACGAACCTGTGCACCGCGATCCGCGCCACGCAGGGCCAAGGGCTGATGCCGGACGGCTCGTCGCGGTTTTCGATCGGCAAGGACAAGATCTTTCACTACATGGGCTGCTCGACCTTCTCCAACTTTACGGTCTTGCCCGAGATCGCCGTCGCCAAAGTCAATCCCGACGCCCCCTTCGACAAGATCTGCTACATCGGCTGCGGGGTGACGACCGGCATCGGCGCCGTGATCAACACCGCCAAGGTCGAGCAGGGCGCCACCGCGGTCGTCTTCGGCCTCGGCGGCATTGGCTTGAATGTCATCCAGGGGCTGAAGCTAGCCGGCGCCGACATGATCATCGGTGTCGACCTGAACAACGACAAGAAGGAATGGGGCGAGCGGTTCGGCATGACGCATTTCGTCAATCCGAAGGAGATCGACGGCGACATCGTGCCTTACCTCGTCAACATGACCAAGCGCGGCGCCGACCAGATCGGCGGTGCTGACTATACATTCGACTGCACCGGCAACACCAAGGTGATGCGCCAGGCGCTGGAAGCCTCGCATCGCGGCTGGGGCAAGTCGGTGGTCATCGGCGTCGCCGGCGCCGGCCAGGAGATCTCGACCCGGCCGTTCCAGCTGGTCACCGGGCGGAGCTGGATGGGCACCGCCTTCGGCGGCGCGCGCGGCCGCACCGACGTGCCGCGGATCGTCGACTGGTACATGGACGGCAAGATCGAGATCGACCCGATGATCACCCATACGCTGAAGCTGGAAGACATCAACAAGGGGTTCGATCTCATGCATGAGGGCAAGTCGATCAGGAGCGTGGTGGTTTACTGAGGAAGATCATACGCCGCCGGCCGACCGGCCTGCGGCCTCTGTGGTCCAAACAAGGGAGGAGAAAAGAATGGCAGAGAAACTGCATCCAAAAATCGACAATGGCCTGCCCAGGGAAAGCGCGAGCTTTGCCGGCGGCACGCTGGTCTGCGCCTGCACCAGCAATCCGGTCAAGGTGAAGGTGAAGGGCCAGATAGCCCACAACCATGCCTGCGGCTGCACCAAATGCTGGAAGCCGGAAGGCGCGATCTTCTCGGTGGTTGCCGTGGCCGGCACCGGCGACGTCACCGTCACCGAGAACGGCGACAAGCTGAAAGTCGTCGATCCCAGTGCCCTCATCCAGCGCCATGCCTGCACCGGCTGCGGCGTCCACATGCATGGACCGGTCGAGCGCGACCATGCGTTCAAGGGCCTGAGCTTCATTCATCCGGAGCGTTTCGTCGAGGATGGCTGGTCTCCTCCTGGCTTCACCGCGTTCGTATCGTCGATCATCGAATCGGGTGTCGATCCGAAGCGAATGGACGGCATTCGTGCCCAATTGAAGGGAATCGGGCTGGAACCCTATGACTGCCTCAATCCCGGCCTGATGGACTATATCGCCACCTGGACCGCCAAGAGGTCCGGGGCCTTGCCGGCCTGACAGCTGTAAGATTTCAGGGTTGGGGCCGGACATGTTTCCGGCCCCTGTCCATTTTGGAGAGACAATGCAGGCACCCGCCATTTACGTCGACGCCGACGCCTGCCCGGTCAAGGCCGAGGTTGAAAAGGTCGCCGAGCGTCATGGCGTCGTCGTCACCTACGTCTCCAATGGCGGCTTGCGGCCTTCGCGCGACCCGATGATCCGCAATGTCGTGGTGTCCAAGGGCGCCGACGCCGCCGATGACTGGATCGTCGAAAACGCCAAATCCAATGACATCGTGATCACCGCGGACATACCGCTTGCCGCCCGCGCGGTGGCGCTCGGCGCGCATGTGCTTGGCCCCACCGGGCGCCCGTTCACGCCGGAAACGATTGGCATGGCGGTGGCCATGCGCGACCTCAAGCAGCATTTGCGCGAGACCGGTGAAAGCAAGGGCTACAATGCCAGCTTCGCGCCGCAGGACCGTTCGCGTTTCCTCGGCGAACTCGACCGTATCTTGCGGCGCGCCCTGAAATCCGCCACACCGGGCTAGCAACAAAAGCGCCGTCCAGGTGGAGACCGCCATGGCCGCCGAAGCCCCGATCGAGAAACCCATCCACCGCCATAGGCTGTTCGCGGTGTCGGCGTGTCTCGGTGTCTTTGCGCTCCTCGTGGCGTTGCTGCTCCACGCCCCGCTCGCCTATTCGATCGGCGCCAACGCATTCTTTGCCGCTTACGTCATTCTCGTCGTCTCTCAGATGCCAAAGTTCACCGGCAGGTATCTGAGCAAGAATGCGCGCGACACCGACCAGCCTGTGCTGGTCATCTTCGCCGTAACGCTCGTCGTCGTCATTGTTGCCATTATCTCATTGTTCCTGCTGATCAATCAGAAGGACAAAGGCCACCCAATCGAGCTCGCTTTCGCGCTGCTGTCGATCCCGTTGGGCTGGTTCACCATCCACGCCATGGCAGCGCTCCATTATGCCCATGTCTACTGGATGGACGGCGACGAAGTCGATGCCGGCACCAAGAAGAAAATTCCGGTCGGCGGACTGCTGTTTCCCGGCGACAAGCGGCCGGAAGGCTGGGACTTCCTCTACTTCTCAACGGTTATCGGCATGACGGCGCAGACCGCGGACACCAACATCTCGACGACCCATATGCGCCGTGTCGTGCTTGTCCATTCGATCCTGTCGTTCTTTTTCAACACGGTGATCGTTGCTGCCGCCGTCAATCTCGCCGTCAGCCTGGGCGGCCCATAATAATTCCGTGATCGGGTGAAACATTGGTTTGGATCGCGACGTATCAGGAGGACAATGAACGCGCAGGCCAAGCCGCCAGGCCGGGAGACGAGACAAGATGGAATCCGTTGCCAGAAGCCAATCCGCGACCGGACCGGATGCTCCGGCGAGCGAAAGAACATTGATCTACCGGCAGTCGCGCTGGACGCGCCTGACGCATTGGCTTTGGGCCATTTCCTTGTTTTTCATGCTGCTTTCCGGCCTGCAGATCTTCAATGCCCGCCCGCAGCTCTACATCGGCAAGCAGTCGGGCTTCGGCTACAACAACACCATCTTTGAAATCGGCGCCGAGAACACGAATGCCGGACCGCGCGGCTACACCGAAATCTTCGGGCATCGCTTCGATACGACCGGCGTGCTCGGCTGGTCAGGCCCGGCAGGCAACGAGACGGCGCGCGGCTTTCCATCCTGGGCGACCATCCCGTCCTACTACGACCTCGGCACCGCCCGCGTCATCCATTTCTTCTTTGCCTGGATACTGACGACGACCCTGCTCGTCTGGCTGGTTGCCAGCCTGATCAACGGCCATATCCGCCGCGATCTCGCCCCGCGCCTTGATGACCTCAAACGCCTGCCGCGGGACATCGTCGACCACGCCAAGCTGAAATTCCACCACACCCGTGAGTATAACACGCTGCAGAAGATGGCCTATGGCGGGGTGCTGTTCGTGCTCTTGCCGCTGATGATCATCACCGGCCTTGCCATGTCACCCAGCATGGATTCGGTGCTGCCGTTCCTCAACGAATTGCTTGGCGGCCGGCAGACGGCACGCACCATCCATTTCACCGTCATGGTGCTGCTGGTCGCCTTCTTCGTCATCCATATACTGATGATCCTTGCCGCCGGCCCGATCAACGAACTGCGCTCGATCATCACCGGCTGGTACCGCATCGACCCTCCCAGTCATGACGACAAAGCCGCCGAGAGGAGTGCGTGACATGGCCAAATTCGAAATCAGCCGCCGCAAGTTCCTGACCGCCGCCAGCCTCGGCGCCTCCGGCATCATGCTGTCGGGCTGCGACGCCTTCGACAACCAGTTGAGCATCGGCAGCGGCCTGCGCGGTTTCCTCGAAAACGCCAACGGCCTGACCTACCGCGCGCAGCGCCTGCTCGCCGGCCGTGATGCGCTGGCGCCAGAATTCACCGAAGCCGACATCCGCCAGCCGCAGCGTCCGAACGGTGTGACGGCGCCGGACGACGATGTCTACAAGGGTCTGCTTGCCAACAATTTCGCCGACTGGCGGCTGGAGGTTTCAGGCCTCGTCGAAAAGCCGCTGTCGCTCAGCCGCGAGCAGTTGATGAACATGCCGAGCCGCACCCAGATCACCCGCCATGACTGCGTCGAAGGCTGGAGCTGCATCGCCAAATGGACCGGCACGCCGCTGTCGCTGGTGCTGGACCAGGCGGTGGTCAAGCCGCAGGCGCGCTACGTCATGTTCCATTGCCTCGACACGATCGACCGCAGCCTGTCCGGCGACGTCAAATATTACGGCAGCATCGACCTCATCGATGCCCGCCACCCGCAGACAATCCTGGCCTATGGCCTGAACGGCAAGCCGCTGCCGGTCGAGAACGGCGCACCGCTGCGCGTCCGCGTCGAGCGCCAGCTCGGCTACAAGATGCCGAAATATCTCTACAAGATCGAGCTTGTCGACGGCTTCGCCAATGTCGGCGGCGGTCGCGGTGGCTATTGGGAAGACAATGGCTACGACTGGTACGGCGGCATTTGATGGCCATTCGGATGGAGGCTGAGCACGACCTGTCGCCCGTCGAGCTGAGTGCGCTGGAGGATCATCTGTACAACGAGAACCGGCGCCTCACAGCCCGTGACGATGACCGGGGACTAGCCTTCGTCATCCGCGACGATGCCGGGCGGGCAATTGGCGTAGCGGCCGGCCATTCCTGGGCAGGCACGTCAGAACTCAAATTGATGTGGGTTGACGGGGCCTATCGAGGTCGAGGCCACGCAGGGCAGTTGCTCGATGCTTTTGTCGCGGAGGCTGCCAGTCGCGGCGCCCGTCGGATATGGGTATCGAGCCACGACTTCCAGGCGCCGGGCCTATACGAAAAGGCCGGCTTCGAGCGCATGGCTGAGTTTGCAGGATGGCCTGAAGGCCATTCCAACATCATCCTCTGCAAAACGATCGCAGCGAACAGCTCAGCCTAGGCAACCTTGTCGAGCAGCGGCTTGAGGGCCGGATGGATCTCCGGCGAGGCGTGCTTGATCAAGGTCAGCAGCGCGCGTTCGTTCTCGTATAAAGGCCTGTTGGTGCCGATATGCTCGACCAGCCATTTGGCTTCTCCGGCATCAATCGTCTCGGCACGACGGGCGAGTGCTTCGGCTGCCCTGTTCCTGGCTTCCCACTCGGTCTCGACATCGTCCGGGGACCGGTAGGCCTCGATGATGCCGGCGAGGCCACCGGAGACCATGCGGCTGAAGAAGCCGCCGATTTCCGGATCGGCGTGATCGAGGAAGGTTTCCTGGCGCAGCGCCACATCGCGGGTCGGGGCTTCATAACCGGCCGAGCACATGACGAAATTGGCGATCGCCTTGACGAACAGGTCGTTCCAGGACGGATCGTTCTTGGCCTGGCCGGTCCGTTCATTGATCCTGAACAGCACCTCGGCCTCGCCGCGGGTGATGGCGATATTCCCCTCGCCGCCATGGGCATGGAGGATGCGGCGCAGCAGCTCGACCTCCGCCTTGGCGATCAGTCCGGGCACCAGCGCACCGCCCAGCATCAGCGGCCCTTTGCCGTCGATGACAGCGTGGGCGACCTGCTCCAGCGCATAGGCGCAAAGCCGGTTTGGCGAGGATTTCGCCTCTTCCAGCACATGGACCAGCAATTCGAGTTCGGTCCGGCTGTCGACCATGCCGTCACGCGAGATCGTGCGGATCAGCCAGTCGGCGTTTTCCTGCGAGATATAACCCGAGGGCTTTTCCTGATGGACGATATAGTCGGTGACCGCCTCGACGAAGAACGGCGCCCAGTCCGCGCATTTCTCTCGCGCCGTCTGGTCGAGCGCGAACAAGGCCTCGGCCTCGCCTCGGGTCACCACGCCGTCGGCGAACACGTCGCGGCGCAGCATCACCACATCTTCCGGAGCAATGCGATTTTTCGACGTCAGCCCCGCCACCGGCGCGCTCATGATCAATTCGCCCATTTGTCGTCCCCATCCGCCGGCAAGCACCGCCCCAAAACGTCACATCAGCCTGCTATATCAGGAGTGTCTTGAAAAACCGGCAAACGGCGTGGTTAGCGAAGACTTGTCGCGCGGCGCTCTTTAGGTGTGTTGAGATTCAGGTCAGGCCGAGTCGAAAATGGTGGGTTCCGAGAACCGGAGCGAAGCGTACTTAAAGTACGTGAGCACCGGAAGCGCAGGAATCCGCCATTTGCAGGCCGGCATCACCTGAATATCAATGCACCTTTGATGTCGCTGGGAGGTGACAAGGTGTCGCCGACGGGCTATGGATGGCGCGTCGAGGGCTCAAGCTTTGAGTCCTACCTGTTTGCGGGAGAGAGCAGCGAGAGCTGCCGCCGAAGGGGAAATCGCCCGAAATCTCTCAGGCAAAAGAACCGTAGACGGGAAAGACACTCTGGAAAGTCGGGGCTTGCCCCCGCGCCGAAGGTGTAAGCGCCGCTGACAGAGTTCCGGCTGCGCGAGTCTCTCAGGCTTCAGACAGAGGGGCACGGACTGGTCGCCATTCGCGGCCGATTGCGTGCGACTCTGGAGACGACATGACGGGCGACGACAGCAAACACCTTCCCCTCGAAGATATCCACGCAGCCGCCGGCGCGCGCTTCGGCGCCTTTGCCGGCTGGTCGATGCCGCTGACCTATCCGGCCGGCGTCATGAAGGAACACCTTCACACCCGCGAACATGCGGGTCTCTTCGACATCTCTCACATGAAGCTGTTCGAGATCAGCGGGCCGCAAGCGGTCGCGCTGCTTAACCGCGCCTGCCCTCTGGATGCCGGCGCGCTCGAGGTTTCGCAATCCAAACTGACGTTCTTCCTCAACGAAGCCGGCGGCATTCTGGACGATTTGATCGTCACCCGGCTCGGCGAAGAGCGTTTCATGGTGGTCGCCAATGCCGGCAATGCCGTCACCGACGAAAAGCATCTGCGTGAGCTGGCAGCCGATTTCGACGCCAAGGTCGAGCCGCTCGACCGTGTCTTCCTGGCCATCCAGGGGCCCGAAGCCTGGGCTGTGCTGTCCCGTGCCGGCATCGAGACCGGCTCGCTGCTGTTCATGCACGGTGTCGAACCGCGCAGGAACTGGTTCATGAGCCGGTCGGGCTATACCGGCGAGGACGGCTTCGAGATCGGCCTGCCGGAGGCCGATGCGCGGGATTTGGTCACGAAGCTACTCGAAGATGAGCGCGTGCTCTTGATCGGCCTAGCCGCCCGCGACAGCCTGCGGCTGGAGGCGGGACTGTGCCTGCATGGCCAGGACATCACGCCGGAAATAGACCCGGCCGCGGCAGCGCTGATGTGGGCGATCCCCAAGGATATCAGGGCCGCCGGCGCTTTCATCGGCGCCGATGCCTTGCGCGCCGCCGTGGAGCGGGGCCCGGCGCAAAAGCGCGTCGGGCTGAAGCCGGAAGGCCGCCAGCCGGTGCGCGCCGGCGCCGCGCTCTTTGACGACGACGGCAATCCCGCCGGCCATGTCACGTCGGGCGGCTTCGGGCCCTCGGCCGGCCATCCGGTCGCCATGGGCTATGTCGCCGCATCGCTGGCAAAACAGGGAATAAGGGTTTTCGCCGATGTGCGCGGCACGAAAATTCCCGTCGATATCAGTTCCCTGCCCTTCACCCCTCATCGCTACCGCAAAGGATGATCTCCATGGCAACAACCTATTTCACATCAGATCACGAATGGCTGCGCGTCGAGGGCGGCATCGCAACTGTCGGCATCACCGACTATGCGCAGGAGCAGCTCGGCGACCTCGTCTTCGTGGAACTGCCCGAGAAGGGAAAGAAGCTCGCCAAGGGCGACACCGCCGTCGTGGTCGAATCCGTCAAGGCCGCCTCCGACGTCTATGCGCCGGTCGACGGTGAGATCACCGAGGCCAACGGCACGCTGTCCTCGGACCCATCGCTGGTCAACTCGGCGGCGACCGGCGCCGGCTGGCTGTGGAAGATGAAGCTGGCTGACGAAAGCCAGCTCGCCGGCCTCATGGATGAGGCTGCCTACAAAGCTCATATCGGCTGAAATCAGGACTTAAAGACGATGACCACAGCACTCACTCCCTTCTCGGCCCGTCATATCGGTCCTGATGTCAACGATGTCAGGGCCATGCTTGCGGTGATCGGCGTTCCATCTGTTGAGACGCTGATCAGCCAGGCGGTGCCGAGATCGATCCGCCTCGACACGCCGCTGACCCTGCCCGCACCGGCCAGCGAAGCCGAAGCGTTGGCCGAATTGTCGGAGATCATGGCGAAGAATACGGTGCTGAAGAGCTTCATCGGCGCCGGTTATCACGGCGTCCACGTGCCGCCGGTCATCCAGCGCAATTTGTTCGAGAATCCGGCCTGGTACACGGCCTATACGCCCTATCAGGCCGAGATCAGCCAGGGCCGGCTCGAAATGCTGTTCAATTTCCAGACGTTGGTCACCGAACTGACCGGCCTGCCGGTGGCATCGGCCTCGTTGCTTGATGAGGCAACCGCGGTCGCCGAAGCGGTCGGCATTGCGCTGCGCCACCACCGCGACAAGCGCACCAAGGTGGCTCTTGCCGGCACGCCGCACCCGCAGACGCTGGATGTCGTGCGTACCCGCGCCGAGCCGCTCGGCATCGAGATCGACGGCGAGGAGATCGACGGCAACACGGCCGCTTTGCTGGTCTCCTGGCCGGACACGTTTGGCGTCTATGGCGACCACAAGGCGGCGATCGACAAGGCCCGGGCGACTGGCGCGCTGGTCGTCTTCATCGCCGATCCGCTTGGCCTGACGCTGACCGACGCCCCGGCAAAGCTCGGCGCCGACATCGCTGTCGGCCCGATGCAGCGCTTTGGCGTGCCGATGGGTTTTGGCGGCCCGCATGCCGCCTATTGCGCCGTCTCCGACAGACTGACCCGGCTGATGCCCGGCCGCTTGGTCGGCCAGTCGACCGACAGCAAGGGCCGACCAGGCTACAGGCTCGCCTTGCAGACGCGCGAGCAGCATATCCGCCGCGACAAGGCGACTTCCAACATCTGCACGGCGCAGGCGCTGCTCGCCAACATGGCGACGGCCTATGCCATCTGGCACGGCCCAGTCGGGCTGCAGGCGATTGCCGGCCGCATCCACGCGCTGGCCAACCGTCTGGCAAGCGGCCTCAAGGCCGCAGGTGTTTCAGTGCTCGGCGCCAGCCGTTTCGACACAGTGACAGTGGAGACGAAGGGCAAGGCCGCGCAGATCGCAGCCGCCGCCGAAAAGAGCGGCCGACTGCTGCGCGTCATCGATGCCGACCATGTCGGCATCAGCTTCGACGAGACTTCGACCGATGCCGATCTGGATGCGATCGCGGCCCTGTTCGGCGCCAAGGCTGCTCCCTCGGCCGACAGGGCAGCCCCCGGCAAGCCGCGTGGAAAAGAGTTTCTGACCCAGCCGGTTTTCCATGAGAACAAGTCGGAAACCGACATGATGCGCTTCCTGCGCCGGCTGGCCGACAAGGACCTGGCGCTCGACCGCACCATGATCCCGCTGGGCTCCTGCACCATGAAGCTCAATGCCGCAGCCGAAATGATGCCGGTGAGCTGGCCTGAAATCGCCAATTTGCATCCCTTCGCACCGGCCGCGCATTCGGCCGGTTACCGCGCCATGATCGGCGAACTCGAAGGCTGGCTATCGGAGATCACCGGCTTCGACGCGGTCAGCCTGCAGCCCAATGCCGGCAGCCAGGGCGAATATGCCGGTCTGCTCGCCATCCGCGCCTATCACCGTGCGCGCGGCGAAGGCCATCGCACCGTCTGCCTGATTCCCTCCTCGGCGCATGGCACCAATCCTGCGAGTGCGGCAATGGCTGGCATGAGCGTTGTCGTCGTGCGCTGCCTGGAGGACGGCAACATCGACATGGACGATATGAGGGCCAAGGCCAACGAGCATTCCAAAGATCTCGCGGCGCTGATGTTCACCTATCCGTCGACGCATGGCGTCTACGAGGAAGGCGCGCGGCACCTCTGCGCCCTCATTCATGAGCATGGCGGCCAGGTCTATTTCGACGGTGCCAACCTCAACGCGCTGGTCGCCCTTGCCCGCCCCGCCGACATCGGCGCCGATGTCTGCCACATGAACCTGCACAAGACCTTCTGCATTCCGCATGGCGGCGGTGGTCCAGGCGTTGGTCCGATCGGCGTCAAGGCCCACCTGAAGCCCCATCTGCCGGGCCATGTCACCGAGGGCTCGGCGCACGCCGTTTCGGCTGCCCCATTCGGCAGCGCCTCCATCCTGCCGATCACCTGGATGTACATTCGCATGATGGGCGCTGCTGGCCTGAAGCAGGCGACGGAGACTGCCATCATCTCGGCCAACTATGTGGCGACACGGCTCGCGCCCTACTTCCCGCTCCTCTACAAGGGTCGGCACGATCGCATCGCGCATGAATGCATCCTCGACACCCGCGTGCTCAAGGAGAGCGCCGGCATCAGTGTCGACGATATCGCCAAGCGCCTGATCGACTATGGCTTCCATGCGCCGACAATGTCGTTCCCGGTCGCCGGCACGCTGATGGTCGAGCCGACCGAATCCGAGCCCAAGCGCGAACTCGACCGCTTCTGCGAGGCGATGATTGCGATCGCGGGCGAAGCGGCGAAAGTCGCCAAGGGCGAATGGCCTTTGGCCGACAATCCGCTGGTCAACGCACCGCACACCGCCGCCGAGGCGCTGGCCGGTCAGTGGACCCATCCCTATTCGCGCCTGGAGGCAGCCTATCCCGCCGGCGACGCCGACACAGCGGCAAAGTACTGGCCGCCGGTGTCGCGCATCGACAATGTCGCCGGCGACCGCAACCTGGTCTGCTCCTGCCCGCCGTTGTCGGATTATTTGGGTGCCGCGGAATAATTACGCTGAGCGCAAGGCCGGCTTCACCGGTTCGGCCTTGCCCATCCTCTTGCGGCTGATGACGCAATTCCGGCCGGCGCGCTTGGCGGCGTAGAGTGCCGCGTCCGCCTCGGCCAGCACCTCGTCGAGGCTGCTGCCGTCGGCGCCGCCAAAGCCGATGCCGCCGCTGACCGTGCTGCGCAAGGGACCGTGCGGGGTGGCAACGACTTCGGTGCCGAAGGCAACACCGATCTTGCTGGCGAGATCATAGGCTCGCTCTTCCGTCATCCGCGACATGACGATGGCGAACTCCTCGCCGCCCAGGCGAAAGGCATCGACGCCGGTCCTGGCATATTTCCTGATCACGGCGGCGAAGCGGCACAGCACCTGGTCCCCGACGGGATGACCATAGATGTCGTTCGTCCTCTTGAAATGATCGAGGTCGAACATGACGATCGCCATGAAGGGACCGAAGGGCCGCTCGCCATGGAGCGACGTCAACCCGCGACGGTTCATCAGCCCGGTCAACGGATCGGTCATCGTCTCGGCCTTCAGCTCGATCTGCGCCTGCAGATGGTGAAGGGAGAGCGTAAGGGCGCCGAGACCGGTCATGCAGGCCACCGCCACGACCGAATTCAGGCGCTCGGCCCAGTTGTCGGGCGCCGCCCCGAGTGTCCATTGCCCCTTGGCCAGCAGAACCACGCCGCACAGCACAAACGACACCGCACAGGTGCCGCTCAGGAACGAAACCACCAGCAGGATCCGGCGATCGTGACTGCCATTGACCCAGAACATGACTCCGATCGTGGAGAGCAGTGCGGTGACCGTCGCGTAGGTGACGACGAAGCCGACGCCGTCCAGGCCAAGGAAGGTAACGGCCGCGCAGACAGCCATGACGGCAAGCGTCGGCACAACCACGCGCCTATGGTCCGGCACGCCGAGATACTGCATGGCCGAGATGCATAGGATCAGGAAGCCCAGGCTGAGCAGCGCAAGCGCGATCTGGCAAAGCAGCGGATCAGGGTCCCTGGTGTATCGCCAGAACAGGATCACATGCGCGACAAGCACGAGAATGCCGCACGCCACCGTCAGCACGAAGCCCGCTCGCGGCGCGGTGAACCAGATGGCAAACATGGTGCCGGCCAGGCAGGTACCCGACAACGCGGCTGCGAGCAGGAGCGAACTGAAATCCAACATATCGGGCGGCGGCCTCTCGAGCGTCGGCGGTTGCTCTGCATTCTAGGTCAGCGGCAGCCCTCGAACATGGTTTTCAGCCGATCTTTCGACCCAAGCTGCGGTTACGGTTTACAAAGCGTCGATACCACCTGTCCCGAAACCGCACCCTGGCCGGCGCGAGGATCAAACGGGCATCAACCCTTGTCGAGCAAGGCGAGATTGGCGTTGACGACCGTGGGGTCGGACATGCCGGCCCTCGCCTCGAGCAGCAGCGCCCTGGCCTTCTTCTTGTTGCCGCGCAACAGTTGCGAATAGCCCATATTGTTGACGATCTGCGGTTTGCGGCCGGCGACCTTCAGGAGCTGGCCGTAGGCGCGGTCGGCAAAGTCGAAGCGGCCGAGCTCGTCATAGGATGCGGCGAGCCCCATCCAGGCCTCCGCATTGTCGGCCTTCATCTCGACGGCCTTGCGGAAATGCTGTTCGGCGAGACCATAATTGGCGTCGCGAAACTGCGCCTTTCCTTCCGCCAGATCAGAGGTGTCGACGTTTTTTGCCACCGGCGGAATGGCCGTGGTCTTGGTCGTGTCGACGCTGCTGTTCGTCGTGCACCCGGTGATCGTCAAGACGGCCGCCATCATGGCCACCGCCGCAAATTTCGTCTGACGCATGCCCTGCCCCGTCGCCCGATTTGTCGGGTCGTTCTTCAGCAAAGACAATACAGCACAGCGATTAAGCTTCGGTGCCGAAATGCATCTAAGATTTGGTTTCCGGTATACCTGCCATTAACCATGGGCTGCAACACCTCCATCCGGCAGACGCAAGTGCATCCTCACGGCTCCAGGGCCTTGAGCTCGTCCGGAACCGGATAGCGGCCGCCGTCATAGCGCAGCCGGTAGGTCCGGCTCACGGACTTGCCGGGATGGGACTGGCACTCCCCATTCTTGTCGACAGATGGGTCGTCCGTATCCGACCGCTCGACCACGACAATGTCGTGATAGCCATGGTGGCTCGCCGGGCTCATCGTCAGGCTGACCTGGCTCGAATGAAAGGATCCAGCGCAATTGGTGTCGCCTTCACCGCCATAGTCGGCCACCACAAGGCCGTCGAGCACCGCATGAAGGGCGCCGCCGGCAATGGCGTAGAGCCTCAGATCGGTTTCGCTGAACGGATCGGGCTGCGAGTGATTTGCCATGTCGATACGCAGCCCAAACGCGGTGACACCGGACGCCAGGACATAGCGGCCAGTATCGAATTCGATCTTGCGGATCGCGATGGCATCATCGTTCATCAGCCTGGGCTGAAGCAGGCGCTGGTGCACCTGCAGGGTCTTCCTGTCGACGACCAGAAGCTCGATATCGCCATAATGCTCGTCGTCGCTGGATTTGGCGCTATCGATCAGCGGCACGGAGACCAGCAGCAGATCGTCATGAGAGGGCCAGACCTTGCAGACCACGCCCGGCGTATCATCCAGCGGGAGCAGGACAATGCTGGTATGGGGGTCGAGTGTGAACGAGGCACCGTCGGTGCTCTTTCGAGCCTTGGGATAGGCCTGCTGCACCATGGCGGCGGCATCGCCGCAATCGCCGGCCGCGTGGGCGGGCCATAGGCTGGCGGCGAGAGCGAGGGAGACGGCACACAGCAGTATTCGCATGGAGTTCTTCACGATGGCGGCACCCTCGGTCTGCGAATTCGGCACGTGAACAAAATGCCGGCGCGTGACACGCCTGCCTGGGACGAACTCATACCCTAGCTTTCTCACTTCTTTCGAAATGGGAAGAATTGATTCACGATTATAAGTATGACCATCAGGATTCCCGAAACGATCAACACGTATCGGAAAATTGATATTACCTCCATCTGCCATGGAGTTATGTAAACAACAATACCCTTGACGCTATATGGCATGACAAGATGCCTGACAGAGTCAGGCTCCCTAGGATACCCCACATATGTATTGTCAAGGATGGCATTCGAAAAGCTAGCGGAAATCCAAGTTGCAGCGATTGCTACGACGACGAAATCCCGAAACCTTTTGAGCATGATTCACTCTTATTCGAAGGATCGTAGACGTACGTATAGGTCCCTGCGGCCCCAGTCTAAAAGATGCTCCCGCTGCGGCCCCTAGTGTTACTCCCCCACCTGTCACCGGACCATGAGGACTCGGAATTACGGTGACAGTGCACTTTAACCCCTCGTTGGAAGCAGGCATTATTCCAGGCACGCTGGCGCATCTTAATGCGCGCCCGTCATTTTGACGATGATCGGAATGATCGCGATCATCAGCACCACCGGCAGGATGCACACGGTCACAGGTATCGACATCTTGGCCGGCAGAGCATGTGCCTTCTCCTCGGCCAGCGACATGCGCTTGTGGCGCATCTCGTCGGAGAATACGCGCAGCGCTCCTGACAGGCTGGTGCCGAGTTCCTTGGATTGCTGCAACAGCGTGGCAAAGGAACGAACCTCGTCCAGGCTGAGGCGGTCCGCGAGCGCCTTCAGCGCATCGTCGAGGCTGCGCCCTGCCCTCAGTTCCAGCGATACCAACTGCAGGTTCTGGCTGAGTGCCGGATAGGTCTTGGCGAGTTCCTTGGAAACGCGCTCGATGCCGGCCTCCATGCTCATGCCCGCATCCGAGCAGACGATCATCAGGTCCATGAAATCGGGAAAGCCGTTGCGGTATTCACGCATCTTCTCCCGCGTCTTCTGGGTCAGCACCAGGCCGGGCAGGAAGTAGCCGGCCACGCCCGACAGGATGACGAACGCCCAGCGGCTGGTCATCGTCGCGTCGGCACTGGCCAGCCACTGGTTGAGGACGAAAGCGCCAAAGGCGCCGCCGATCAGCGCCGAGAAGCGGATGATGAAGAACATGCCGACGGCGCGCGGCTCCATGTAGCCGGCCTGGATCAGCTTCATGCGCAGCCGGGCGACATTTTCCGGATCGCTCTTGGCGTAGAATTCCTGCGCCCGCTTCACCGCCTTCTCGCGCACGACATCGGAATTCTTCTTCTGCACCGGCTCGGGTTTGGCGGCCACCGGACCATGGTCGACCTTGAGCCGGCGCTTCACTTCATTACGGTCGCCCTTCGCCGCCACCATCGGCCAGCCGACCGCGACGGTGCCCAGGGCCAAAAGCAGGATGGCCACCGGCATCAATGAAGTCGGTGCGAGCGAGGCAAGGAACTCGATGAAGCCCTGCATGTCAGAACCTGAAATTCGACATTTTGAACATCATCAGATTACCCAGCATCAGCCAGGTGACCGACCCACCGATCAAATACCAGGTTTTCGGCTCGCCCCAGACATCGCGATAGAAGCCCGGCATCAGCGCCATGATGGCGGCGAACAGCAGCGCCGGTATCGCCGTCAGGATGTAGGCCGACATGCGGCCTTCGGTCGAGATGGCGCGGACCTTGCGGCGCAGCTTGCCCCGATCGCGGATCGTCAACGCCAGGCCGTCGAGGATCTCGCGCAGATTGCCGCCCGAACTGGACTGGATCGAGACGGCGGTGATGAACAGCGGCAGGTCCTCATGGCCGACCCGCTCGAACAGCGAATTCAGTGCCGAGACCAGATCGGAACCATAGGTCACCTCATCGGCGATGACACCGAATTCAGTGCCGATCGGATCGGGCATTTCGCGCGACACCATGGCAATGGCCACCGGCACCGGGTGACCGGCCTTGAGGCCGCGCGTGATCAGCTCCAGCGCCTCGGGCAGCTGCATGCCGAAACGCTTGAGCCGACGCTTGCGCATGAACCGCATCGCCATCACCGGCACCAGCGGCACCAGCACGACGAACAGGATGAGCCCCATCAGCAGCGGCAAGCCGTACCAGATGGCGAACAGGGTGATGGCAATCGCCACGCCTGAGGTAATCATCAGGAATTTCGGCAGCGGCATGATCATGCCCGACTGCGTGCGCAGTGCCCGGAACCGGTCCGGCGAGAACAGCGAGGTGCCCGCATCGAGGCCGCGTTCCTTGCGCAGCTGGATCAGCACCTGCTCCTGGCTGATCTTGTTTTCCTGCAGCTTCATGCGCCGGTTGATGGCGGTTCGCTTGTCGCTGCGGCCGGCGTAGAGGAGATAGCAAGCTTCGGCGATCATGATGCCGGTCAGCGCGGCTCCGGCATAGACGACATAGATCGCGCTCAGCCCGTCGAACACCTGGCTACTCCTGCGGCCGGCCGGGTTCGAAATATCGTCCGGGAAACTCGATGCCCATGGCGCGCAGATCCTCCAGGAAGCGCGGCCGAATGCCGGTCGCTTCGAAATAGCCGAGAATCCCGCCATCGGCGTCCATGCCGGTGCGCACGAAGCGGAAGATCTCCTGCATCTGGATGACGTCGCCTTCCATGCCCGTCACCTCGGCGACGCTTGTCACCTTGCGCTTGCCGTCGGACAGCCGGGTCAGCTGGACGATAAGGTCGATGGCACTGGCGATCTGGCTGCGGATCGACTGCACCGTCATCGGCATGCCGGTCATGCCCAGCATCTGCTCGAGGCGCGAAATGGCGTCGCGCGGCGTGTTGGCATGGATGGTCGCCATCGACCCTTCGTGGCCGGTGTTCATCGCCTGCAGCATGTCGAACGCTTCCTCGCCGCGGCACTCGCCAAGAATGACGCGGTCGGGGCGCATGCGCAGCGCGTTCTTGACGAGATCGCGCTGCTTCAGTTCGCCATGGCCCTCGATATTGGCGGGCCGCGTCTCCATGCGCGCGACATGCGGCTGCTGCAGCTGAAGTTCGGCCGCGTCCTCGATGGTGATCAACCGCTCATCTTCGGGAATGAAGGCCGACAGCGCGTTGAGCATCGTCGTCTTGCCGGTGCCTGTGCCGCCCGAGATGATCGTCGTCTTGCGGGCATGCACCGCCGCCGCCAGCACTTCGGCCATGTTCTGGGTGATGGCCCCGAACTCGACCAGTCTGTGCAGGCCGAGCTTGTTCTTGGAGAATTTGCGGATCGACACCAGCGGCCCGTCGACGGCCACCGGGCGGATGGCGGCGTTGAAGCGCGAGCCGTCGAGCATGCGCGCGTCGACCATCGGCTGCGATTCGTCGACGCGGCGGCCGACGGCGGCGACGATCTTGTTGACGATCCTAAGCAGATGCGCCTCATCCTTGAACGGAATATGGACCTGCTGCAGCTTGCCCTTCTTTTCGACGAAGCAGTTCTGGTGGCCGTTGATCAGGATGTCGTTGATATCAGGATCCTTGAGCAATGGCTCGAGCGGACCGAGGCCGACCATCTCGTCGACGATATCGTCGACCAGCGCATCGAGTTCGGCGGCGTTGATCGCCATCCGCTCCTGCTTGGTCTTTTCCGATACGAAATCATGCACTTGCCGGCGCATCTCATCCTTGGGCAAGCGCTCTAGCGCGACCAGATTGATCTCTTCGAGCAACAACCGGTGGATGCGCACCCGGGCATCGAGCACCTTGTTGGCATTCTTTGCGGCTGGCGCTTCCGGCTTTGCCGGCAAAGCCTTTCGGCTGGTCGGAATGACGACCGCGTGATGCGCGACGGTCGTTGATTCCGCTGCACGCTGCGGGCGCGCGTCGCGGTTCTGCAGGGTCGAAAAACGGCTGGTCATCCGGCCTTCCTCTTCAACAGGCCCCTACCGAGGCCGAACAGCGACTTCGACTTGGCTCCAGTCGCGGCCGCCTCCTCCGGAAGGATGATCTTCTTCAGGTCGTTGACGACATTGGCATTGGGATCGATCTCGTGCAGCGGCACGCCACGGTCGACCGCCTCGCGCACGAGCCGGTAGTTGTTGGCGATGCCGCCGACGAAATGCTCGCCCAGGATTTCCTGGACGTCCGCCTGCTTGATGCCGTTGTCGAACATCTTCTGCTCGAAACGGTTGACGATGACGTTCGGCTTCACTTCCTTGCCCGCGGTCTCGTAGACCGCCTGGATCAGCCTTTGCGTGTGGCGCAGGCACGGCACCGTCATTTCGGCGACGATATAGAGCTTGTTGGAGCCGAGCAGCACGGTCTCCGTCCATGGAAACCAGGTGCGCGGCATGTCGATGACGACATTGTCGAAATAGGCCGAGACGAGGTCCAGCATGCGCACCACGACATCGGTCTTGAACGAGCGCATCTCCGAGGGATGTGTCGGCGCCGCCAGCACGCAAAGCCCGCTGGCATGCTTGGACAGCATGACATCGAGCAGTTGCCGGTCGAGGCGTTCTGGCTGGTTCTCGATCTCGGTGATGTCGAAACGCGGCTCGAGGTCGAGATATTCGGCGCAGGCGCCCTGCTGGAAATTGAGGTCGACCACGCAGGTCGAGGCGCCGCGCGTCACCGAGTGGTGCAGCTGGAACGCGGTCTGCAGCGCTAGTGTCGTGGTGCCGACGCCGCCGGCTGCCGGCATGAAGGTGTAGATCTGCGACTCGGTGTTTTCCTCACGCCCCGGCCCTTGCAGGGCACGCACGACCGAGCGCACCAGATCGGCCGTGGTGATGGGCTTGACCAGGAAGTCCGCGACCTTGAGCTGCACCAGGATGCGCACGGCGGCGGCATTGAACTCCTGGGTGACCACGACCACCGGCGCCTTGCCCTCCAGCCGGCGCATGATGCGCTGCAGCGACTCGACCTCCTCCAGCTTCGCCGCGTCCATGTCGACGATGATGGCGCCGAAATCGGTCT
Source organism: Mesorhizobium sp. dw_380 (assembly GCF_018588885.1). Taxonomy (GTDB): domain Bacteria; phylum Pseudomonadota; class Alphaproteobacteria; order Rhizobiales; family Rhizobiaceae; genus Mesorhizobium. The sequence goes on along the minus strand of NZ_JAFFIW010000004.1, from coordinate 243,194 downwards.
CCTGGACCTCGCCGCGCAATTCGGTGACATTCTTTTCCACCGTCGACAGCTGGATGATCTCGGAGGCGGCGAACGCGGTCCGCGTATCCTGCGCGAAGGTCCTGTCCGTCGATACGAGCAGGATCTTCCTGGTCTTGATGCCGTTTGCCATTCTCGCCGCCTGTAGGTCGATCGCCTTCGATCAGTTGCCCTTTTGGATCAGTTACTTGAGCTTGTCTGCGATGCCTTCGCGCCCGCCGCTTGATCGGGTGTGACGGGTCCGGCATCGCCGCGCTTGGCGGGCACCAGAAGCCTGGTGTTCTGGACACCGTACTTCCACGGGTCGACCATCTGCATGACGGTGTTGGCGGCCTGGGCCTCGCCCGCGCCCGGCGTCACCCCTTCGCTGCGCACATAATCGTCGCTGGTGCAGCCGCCGGCCAAACCGGCAAGAAGCAAGGCGATGCTCGATCTCAGGACCAGACGACGCATGGCTTCAGTCCTTCGGCAGGTCGAGGAAATGCCCGACCGTGGTGGCGGGAGCGACCCGTGCGGCACTGCCATCGGCCAGCGCCAGTGCGCGGTTGGTGTCCGGCCCCTTCACTTCCTCGGTGTTGTTGAGGAAATAGTCGACGTTGCTGGCCGGCTGCGTGCCGTTGGTCGGCTCGGCCATCTTCTTCGACGGATCGACCGGCTTGACCAGATAGGGCGTGACAATGATGACCAGGTCGGTCTCGCGCCGCTGGTAGGATTTCGACGAGAACAGGGCCCCGAGCACCGGCATCTTGCCGAGGCCGGGAATGCGCGACGTGGTGATGTCGTTTTGCGACTGCAGCAGCCCGGCGATCATGAAGCTCTGGCCGTTCTTCAAGTCGACCGAGGTCTTGGCGCGGCGCACGATGAAACCGGGCACCGAAATGTTGCCGATGTTGTAGGAGGCCGACGCGTCGATGGAAGACACTTCCGGCGCGATGTCGAGGCTGACCAACCCGTCCTTGAGCACTGTCGGCGTGAAGTCCAGGCTGACACCGTATTTCTTGTAGCTGACCGAGATCTTGCCGTTTTCCTCCGAAACCGGGATCGGGAATTCGCCGCCGGCTAGGAAGCTCGCCGTCTCGCCGGACCGGGCGATCAGGTTCGGCTCGGCCAGCCGACGGGCCAGGCCACGTTCTTCCAGCGCCTTGATGGCGATATCGATCGACACACCATTCGAAAGCAGCCGGCCGATGATCTCGCCGGTCCCGGCCCCAGGCACGGTTCCCGGATCGATGGTGACGTCGCGCCCGCCAAGGCCGTAGGCGAAATTGGCGCTGTATTTGGCGCCGAGATCCTGGCCTGCCTGGCGGTTGATCTCGACGAAGCGGACATTGAGCTGGACCTGCTGCGAGGACGAGATGTTGACCGAGTTGATCACCTCCTCGTTGCCGGAAAAGCGGGTGGCGATCTTGTTTGCCTTTTCGGCGGCGACCGCGTCATCCGCCTCGCCCGACAGCACGACGCGGCCATTGGCCGAGCCGACCTTGATCTTGGCATCCGGCACGCTGGCGCGGATTGTGCTGGCCAGTTGGTCGGTGTCGAGCGTCACCTCGATGTCGATGGTGCCGACAAGCTGCTTTTTGTCGTCGAACAGCGCGATGCCAGTGGTGCCGAGATTGTTACCGAGCACATAGAAGGATTTGTCGGTCAAAGGGTTGACGTTGGCGATCTCCGGATCGCCGATGACGATCTGGTAGAAGGCGGCGCTCGTCACGATCGTCTTGGGCTTGCCCTTGGCGACCTTGATCGACGCATTTCTGGTCGACGAGACATAGACCACTTCGTTGTCGGCCTTGGCAGCGCCAGGCAAAGCGAGCATCCCGCTCGTGGCCAGTGCAACCGTCATTGCCAGGGCGCGCACAAAGCGCGACCGGTCCGTCATTCGAAATAGGCTACGCATCGGCATTGTCCCGTCCCGCCTGGTCCCCACCGGCTTTACTTCTGGTCCTTCGAAGGAACCTGATATTCCTCGGCTGTCGTCCCACGTGTCACGATGACCGTCCTGAACTTCGGCTTCTCAGGCTCCTTGATCACCGCATCGAACAGCGAGCCGGCCGCGGCCTGGGCTTTGCCCGCGACCGATCCGCCGAAGGAAGAGATGGTGGTGACGCCGTTCTTGCCGTCGCCGCCTTCGCTGGCGGAGCGCAGCGACAACGACAGCGTGCCGACCGTGCGGGCAAGCGCCACTTTCTGCGCGCCCTCGGTCGTCACCTCGAGGGTCACGGAATTGGCCACCTGCGGCGTGGTCTGGCGCACGTCGGCGCCCTGGCCGACGCTCAGCACCTTGGCGTCGGCGACGACGATTTCGGAGGTGATGGTCGAGCCGGCTGCCCCTTGCGCGTTCTTGGCGACTTCCTGGATTTCACCGGCATCGCGTGTCAGCACGACATCGACGCGGTCGCCCGGCGTGACGAAACCTCCGACGCCGGCGATCTCGTCGGTGCGGATTGTGACCGCCCGCATTCCGGGCGTCAGCATGTTGGAGAGCGTCGCGCGGCCGTTAGGCCCCGACAGCTTTGTCAGCAGCACCGGTTCGTTGACCTCGATCGGCGACAGCACAACGCGGCCACCATCGCCGAGCAATCCATCGATGGTGGCAAAGGCACCCTGCGGCAGCGAATCCTGCGGCCAGGGGATTTGGATCAGCTTGGCGCGGTCGAGTTCCATGCCATAGCGCAACGGCGCGCTCGCCACCACGATGGTCTTGAACTCGATCCTGGGCGCGGCCGGAGCAGCGATCGAAGCCGTTTTCTCCCCGGCATCGGCCTTGGCCTGGCTCTTGACCCAGAAATCCGCGGCAAAGATCGAGATCGCGCCGAAAACGGCGGCGATACCGATCATCGTTATGGCCTTGCCCCTCACGCCGAAACCCCTGCTGCCCGTCGTTTTCTTGTTATGTTGGGCTCACGCTAGGCGTCATTGTTAAAGAATCAGGAATCTTGCGCGGCGGCATTTGACCTATTTCGGCCGCCTTGGTTATCGAATGGTTTTAAGATAAGAGGGTTCAGATCCCCGAACGTAACAGGAACCTCCGTCGCTTGGCGCTGAAAAGCGTGGCAGTATCGGCGAGTGATTCGCAGCACCGGACTTATGGCAGGCATGGACGACAGCAACGACCTTTTCCGAGATCTGGACAAGCAGCCGCAGCCGGTTCGGGCGGCGGCGCGCCCGGCCGATCCACTGGTGAAGGCGGCGGCCAGGCGCCCCGCCGCAAGTCGTGACGGCTCGGAAGGCTACAGTGCCGCCGACATCGAGGTGCTCGAAGGGCTGGAGCCGGTGCGCCGCCGGCCGGGCATGTATATTGGCGGCACCGACGACAAGGCGATGCACCATCTGTTCGCCGAGGTCATCGACAATTCGATGGACGAGGCAGTCGCCGGTCATGCCACCTTCATCGATGTCGAACTCTCGGCCGACGGCTATCTCTCTGTCACCGACAATGGCCGCGGCATCCCGGTCGATCCGCATCCGAAATTCAAGAAGCCCGCGCTCGAAGTGATCATGACGACGCTGCATTCGGGCGGCAAGTTCGATTCCAAGGTCTACGAAACATCAGGCGGCCTGCACGGCGTGGGCGTGTCCGTGGTCAACGCCCTGTCGGACCATCTCGAGGTCGAAGTCGCGCGGGGCCGTCAATTATACCGTCAGCGCTTCTCGCGCGGCGTTCCGGTAAGCGGCCTGGAGCAGCTTGGCGAAATCCACAACCGGCGCGGCACCAAGATCCGCTTCCATCCGGACGAGCAGATCTTCGGCAAGGGCGCCGCATTCGAGCCGGCGCGGCTTTACCGCATGACGCGCTCGAAGGCGTATCTGTTCGGCGGCGTCGAGATCCGCTGGACCTGCGATCCCTCGCTGATCAAGGAAAAGGACCAGACGCCGGCGAAGGCGGAGTTCCATTTCCCTGGCGGCTTGAAGGACTATCTCAAGGCATCGCTGGGCGACGATTTCCAGGTGACGCGCGAAATCTTCGCCGGCAAGAGCGAGAAGCAGGGCGGCCATGGTTCGCTTGAATGGGCGGTGACCTGGTTCGGCGGCGACGGCTTCATCAATTCCTACTGCAACACCATCCCGACCGGCGAAGGCGGCACCCACGAAGCCGGCTTCCGCAACGTGCTGACGCGCGGTTTGCGCGCCTATGCCGACCTCGTCGGCAACAAGCGCGCCTCGATCGTCACCTCGGAAGACGTCATGATCTCGGCGGCGGGCATGCTGTCGGTGTTCATCCGCGAACCTGAATTCGTCGGCCAGACCAAGGACCGGTTGGCGACGATCGAGGCCATTCGGATTGTCGAGACCGCGATCCGCGATCCGTTCGACCATTGGCTGGCCGACAATCCGCAAGAGGCCTCGAAGCTGCTCGAATGGGTGATCGCGCGCGCCGACGAGAGGGTGCGCCGCCGCCAGGAAAAAGAAGTGTCGCGCAAGAGCGCCGTGCGCAAATTGCGCCTGCCGGGCAAGCTCGCCGACTGCACGCAGAACGCCGCTGCCGGCGCCGAACTCTTCATCGTCGAAGGCGACTCGGCCGGCGGCTCGGCCAAGCAGGCGCGCGACCGTGCCAGCCAGGCGGTGCTGCCGCTGCGCGGAAAAATCCTCAATGTCGCCAGCGCCGGCAACGACAAGCTGGCTGCCAACCAGCAGATATCGGACCTGATCCAGGCGCTCGGCTGCGGCACGCGCTCTAAGTACCGCGACGAGGATTTGCGCTACGACCGCGTGATCATCATGACCGACGCCGACGTCGACGGCGCCCACATCGCCTCGCTGCTGATCACCTTCTTCTACCAGGAGATGCCGGCGCTGGTGCGTGGCGGCCATCTCTATCTGGCAGTGCCGCCACTTTACTCGATCAGGCAAGGCGGCAAGGTCGCCTACGCCCGCGACGATGCCCACAAGGACGAGCTCCTGCGCACCGAATTCACCGGGCGCGGCAAGGTCGAGCTTGGCCGTTTCAAGGGCCTGGGCGAGATGATGGCGGCGCAGCTCAAGGAGACCACCATGGACCCGAGGAAGCGCACGCTGCTCAGGGTCGACGTGATCGACGCCGAGGCCGCGACCAAGGACGCGGTCGATGCGCTGATGGGCACCAAGCCGGAAGCCCGCTTCCGTTTCATCCAGGAACGCGCCGAATTCGCGGAGACGGAAGTGCTGGATATCTAGCGGCCAGCCGGTCCATAACACAGGCTCCAGTTGCGGAGACGAGTATGTGACCTGGGTGCGGCTGAAGGGCTACTTCGAGGCGAGTTTAGCCGGATTGACGCTGCCGACGCGTTCGGACTGGATTTTCGCGCTTCGCACTGTTTCGGCCGGCCTGATCGCACTTCTGGCTGCCTACGCCCTCAAGCTCGACCACCCGCAATGGGCGATGATGACGGTGTTCATCGTCGCCCAACCGGTCGCCGGCATGGTGCTGGCCAAGGGTTTTTACCGGTTGCTCGGCACGCTTGCCGGCGGCGTTGCGGCCATAGGGATCACCACCGTGTTCGGCACCAATCCATGGCTGCTGGTGACGGTGCTCGCCGTCTGGATCGGTATCTGCACCCTCGTCTCGTCGCTGCTGCGCAATCCCGAAGCCTATGGTGCGGCGCTTGCCGGTTACACCGCCATGATCATCGGCCTGCCCGCCTTCGGGCAGCCGCATCTGGTCGTCGACCTTGCCGTCGCGCGTTGCGCGGAGATCGCGCTCGGTATCGTCTGCGCCGGCCTGACCAGCCGCCTGATCCTACCGAAACTGGCCAGTGACGCCATTATTTCGCGGCTGAAACGCTGCATTCTCGATCTCGCTACCTATGCCGGCGGCGCGTTCTCCGGCGGCGATCCGGCAACGCTTTCCGGCCTGCACCGGAAGCTGGTCGCCGACACCCAGACGCTTGGCGAGATGCGCGCCTATGCCAGGCTCGAGGCACCGAGCTTCGCGCCCCGCGCCCACCCGGTGCGGCGCACCATCGGACAATTGCTCTCGGCGCTGTCGGCGGCACGCGCCCTGCATTCGCACGCAGCGCCAAAGAACGCGGCACTCATCCCGGTACGCGGCGAACTGCACACACTTGTCAGCGAACTGGCGGCCAAGCCCGGCGCGCTGGACGACACTGCCCCCTGGGTGGCACGGCTCGACGCGATTTCGGCGAAGGCCCGGCAAATGCCCGATGCCTCGACCGACCAGGGCGACGACAGGGTTGGCACCATCACCCGCCTCACAATCGCCGCGGATTTCGCCGAGGCGCTGAAGCAGGCGCTGCGCGGGCTCGATGCCCTACGCGCGCCGGTAACGCGCCGTCCGCGCCCCGGCAGCCGGCAGCCCGCGCTGGTGGTGCATCGCGACTATCCCGGCGCGGTGCGCAACGCCATCCGCGCCGCCCTTGCCACGCTGCTGGTCGCGGCGTTCTGGCTGACGACGAAATGGTCGGAGGCGGCCGGCACCGTCATTCTCGTTGCCGTCGTGTCGAGCCTGTTTGCCTCTCGCCCCGACCCTGTGCAGGTGTCCTGGGGTTTCTTCAAGGGAACACTGCTCGCTCTGCCCTTTGCCTTCCTCGTCGGCCAGATCGCGCTTCCCGCTTTGCCCGGCTTCGGCTGGTTCACGCTTTTTGTCGTGCCGATCCTGGTGCCGGCGGCGCTCGCCATGGCCAATCCGCGCTACGTTGGCGTGGCAACGGCCTTCGCCATCAACTTCCTCGCCTTCCTCAGTCCGCATCAGGCGATGACCTACGATCCCGGCCCCTTCCTCGCCGGCTCGGCATCCATCCTGGTCGGTATCCTGCTGGCGATCGGTGTCTTCATCATCGTGCTGCCTGCCGACCCATGGCTTGCGGCCAACCGCATCGTGCGGGCCATGCGCGAGGATTTGGCGAGGCTTTGCCTGCACGAGCGCGTGCCGAGACGTTCTGCCTTCGAGAGCCTCGCCTATGACCGGATCAACCAGCTGATGCCGCTGGTGCAGAATTCCGGCAGGACGGGCGAGGCGGTCCTGGGCGGCGGTGTGGCGGCAGTCACGGTCGGTCTCGAAATCCTGCGGCTGCGCGGTGCGAGCCGGAGCCACTCCATCCCGCCCGAGACCGCGCTTTCAATCGCCAACTTCCTGAGGGGATTGGCGCGCGAACTGCTCTTCCGCGCGCCCGGCGATCCAAGGACATCCACCGTCGCCGTCGCCCGGCATTACGCGGCAGGCATCGCCCAGCGAAACGCCACCGGCGAATTGCTGCAGGTCGCGGCATCGCTGCGCATTATAGCCGCCGCAATGGAAGATTTTCCGGATTTTTTTGCGAGAGATAAGGCTTAGGCCGCCGCGATCGCCAGCGCGTGGCCGCGCGCGTTCTCGCGCAGTGCGTCGAGATGGATCGACTTAACCAGAGCGGCAAGATCGCCTTCCGCGGATTGCCCGCCCAAGTCCTTGAGCATCAGCCAGCTGACTTCCTGCACGCCGGCGACGCGCTTGCCATTGGCGACCTCCCGCCAGATTTTCAGCGCACGCAGGATGATCGCATGTGTGGCGGCAGCCAGGCCGGCGCTGCGGAACAGCGCCTGCAAGGCGACATCGTGCCCGCCGGCCAGCAGCGCTCTCACCCGCTGCTCGGATTGCTGGCCGAGCGCCACCAGCGTCGAGCCGAAGAAGTCGACCTTGCCATGCGCAATGGTGCGGATGAGGAAGCTGGCGGTGAGATCGCCGCGCAGCCTGAGATGTTCGATCAGCGCCGCGTGTTCTTCCTGGCGCGTGCCTTCGATCAGCGTCACGGAAGCCTTGACGCAGGCGTCCCGCATGACGCGATCGGCACGCGCTGCTCCCATCAAAGCCATGACCAGCGGCGATGTCTTCAATGTCTCGCCGAGTTTGATGAGCAGCATATGACGGCAGTCGGCCGGCAGCCTGATATCCGATATCAGCGCCTCGCGCACCAGGGGGAGATGCCCGTGGCGTTCGGCCATGCGGCGGAAGCTCAGCGAAGCGATCGCGGCACCGCTGTTGGCCAGCAGAACCGCGCAGGCTTCCGCCTCGCCGATCTCGGCGATGGCCGCCGACAACGCCATCGAGACGAGCGGACGGTCGGCGATCAGCTTCTGCGTCGCCTTCTGGCTCGCCGCCACGCGGCTGATCAGATCGGCGTCGGTAAGCAGCGGCGAGCGCGCCAGCACCACACCGGCGACCTCCGGCTGGTCCGACGCCAGCGCACTGATGATCTGGAGCGGCGCGTGGTGGCTCATCGAGAGCGCTTCGGCCATTGCCAGCCGCACCTTCGACGAGGCATCGTCGAGCAGCAGCGTCAGCGCCGCCTCGGCGGCGCAGCGGTCCTCGAACGGCAATTCGGAATTGACATAGGCCCGGGCCAGTGCGCTTGCCGCGGCTGCGCGCTCCGACACCCTGGCCGTGTAGATCCATTTCAGGAAATGCGAAACAACTACCATGCCCGTCTGCTAACGCCCCTTGCCGGAAGGTTTCCGGCCCCGTTGGAGACGGTAGGCAGAAATGGTTTACGAACGGTTCACCATGTTCATTAACTGGCTTGCGAGCGCCAGATGCAGCGCCTATCAACCGTCGATCAATGGAGGAAACAGAAAATGGCCGGGCTTTATCTCGAAGAGTTCGTCGTCGGCCATGTCTTTCAGCACACGCTGCGCAAGACCGTGACCGAGAGCGACAACATGCTGTTTTCGGTGATGACGCTGAACCCGCAACCTCTCCATATCGACTTCGATTTCGCCGCTAAGAGCGAGTGGGGCAAGCCGCTCGTCAACTCGCTGTTCACGCTGGGCCTGATGATCGGCATTTCGGTCAATGACATCACCGTCGGCACGACGGTCGCCAATCTCGGCATGAAGGAAACCGTGTTTCCGCATCCGGTCTTCCATGGCGACACCATCCGCGTCGAGACCACAGTCATCTCGGCAAGGGAATCGAAATCGAAGCCGGATCGTGGCATCGTCGAATTCGAGCACCGCGCCTACAACCAGCATGGCGACCTCGTCGCCAAATGCGTCAGGCAAGCGATGATGCTGAAGAAGGCCGCCTGATGCGCTCGATGCTGTTTGTCCCCGGCGATTCCGAGCGGAAGCTGGAGAAAGGCTTTGGCGCCGGTGCCGACGTGATCATCGTCGATCTCGAAGACTCCGTGGCGCCGCAGAACAAGGCAACGGCGCGCGAAATCGCGGCACGCTTCATCATCGAACGCAGGGGCCAGACCAGCCCGGCAATCTATATCAGAGTCAACGACCTCTCGACCGGGTTGACGGACGAGGATCTTGCCGCGCTCGTTCCGGCGAAGCCGCACGGCATCATGCTGCCGAAGTCGAACAGCGGCCAGGATGTGCAGCACCTCTCGGCAAAGCTCCGCGTTCACGAGGCTGAAAGCGGCCTGACCGACGGAACGATCAAAATCCTGCCGATCATCACCGAAACCCCCGCGGGCGCGCTGGCCGCCGCCACCTATGCCGGCGCAAGCACACGGCTCGCCGGCGTCACGTGGGGTGCGGAAGACCTGTCGGCGGCGATCGGCGCTCGCGCCGCCCGCGACGAGCATGGCCGCTACACCGACGTCTTCCGCTTCGCCCGCACCATGACCATCCTTGCGGCCGGCGCCGCGGAGGTGGCGGCAATCGACACGGTGTTTCCGAATTTTCGAGACATGGCGGCCTTCTCCGCTGAGTGTGCCGAGGCCGAGCGGGATGGCTTCACCGGCAAGATGGCGATCCATCCCAACCAGGTGCCGGTCATCAACAAGGCCTTCACACCGTCGATCGAAGCCGTGAGGCAATCGGCGGCCATCGTCGCCGCCTTCGAGGCGGCGGGAAATCCCGGCGTCGTCGGCATCGACGGCAAGATGTATGACCGGCCGCATCTGCGGTTGGCCGAACGGCTTCTGGCGCGCGCCAAGGCCGCAGGGATTTCCGGCTAGACTTCGGAATCGCTACCAGACCATCGGGATCAGGCGGTAGCGAACATTGGCTGCGTAGTCGTCATAGCCGCGCAGGCCAGTGCGAAGCGTGTTCTCTTCGATGAAGATGCGGATGGCCAGGAGAACGATGAATACGAGCACCAATGCCAGTCCCCACCAGGAGCCAAGCAGGAGTGCCGTGCCGGCGAAGAAGAGAATGGCGCCGGCATACATCGGATGGCGGACGTAGCTGTACGGACCCGTGCTGATCACGTGCTGTCCACGCTCATCCTGGATCTTCACGACGGGCGCCGCGAAGCTGTTCTCCAGCATGGTCAGGTAGCAGATCCAGATTCCGATCAGCAGGATCAGCGCGCCGACAACCTGCGCCCAGACGGGAACCGGCGACCAGCCGAAACGGAAATCGAATCCCATGAAGATCTGCCACCCAAAAATGGCGAGCAGAAGTATGGACAGCAGGACCTTGTCGGCAGCGGTCTGATTCTTCTGGATGGGAGAACTCAGCCGCTCATTCATCAGGCCAGGATCGCGCCGCGCCATCGTCACGCCCAAGGTGAAACTGAGCCCGACCATCACGACCAGATAGACCCACGCCGCCGGCCAAGCAAGCGTGCCGGCCGACAGGAAGAGCAAGGCGCCCATGACGCCGAACCAGATGAATGTCTGAAGGACCAATTTCGCGATCATGATCGACCTTCCACGATATGCCCCCCGCAGGCATAGACCAGTAGTCTAGTGCGGGCCGTCATGATCGCCAGGCGGCGAACAAACGCCGGCAAGGCCGGACGAGTGCGGAGCCCTTATTCCTCGCCCCAGCGCGGCCGGCGCATCGAAAAGACCTCGTTGACGCTGGCATAGTCCATATAGCCGAGACGAGCCACGTTGCCGGCCTTGGTGATGTCGAACAGCCCCTCCGTCAGGAAGGCATCGTCAATGTGCACGCCGACCACTTCGCCGGCGACGACGACGGCACTGGTTGGCGTTCCGTCCAGCGCCTTTGGGCGAAAGACTTCCGTCACCCGCCATTCGAGCGCGGCAGGCGCTGCCGCCACGCGCGGCGGCCTGACGAGGCGCGAAGGCGCCATGGCGAGGTCGGCATAGACGAACTCGTTGACGCCGCGCGGCGCGTTGACGGACGTGTAATTCATCTTCTCCGCAAGGTCGCGGCTGACCAGATTGGCGACGAACTCGCCGGTCTCCTGGGCAAAGGTCGCGCTGTCCTTCTCGCCCTCCGAGGAGAACCAGACGATGAAGGGGCGCGTCGAAACCGCATTGAAGAAGGAGTATGGTGCGAGATTGATCTCGCCCGCTCTGTTCAGCGTCGATATCCAGCCGATAGGGCGCGGCGCCACGATCGCCTTCGACGGATCATGCGGCAGCCCGTGGCCCTTGGACGGCTCGTAGAACATTCAGCCGGCCCAGGGCCCCGAGTAATCCGCGTAGAGCTTTGCCGGATCAGGCCGTGGCCGCTCAGGCGCCGGGCCGGCATAAGATCCGATATGGATGAAACCGATAACGCGCTCCTGCGGCGCCAGTCCGAGCACCGCCCTGCCCTCCGGCACGTCGGAATACCAGTTGCTGATCATGTTGGTGCCATAGCCCAGCGCATTGGCAGCAAGCATCAGGTTCATCGCCGCCATGCCGCCTGACAGGAACATCTCCCATTGCGGGATTTTTGGGTTGTCCTTCGGCACCGAAACGACGCCGATCACCAGCGGCGCGCGCGAGAACCGAGCCAGTTCCTGGTTGCGGCGGCCCTCGGGCAGCGGCCCTTCCCGCCGTTCGGCAAGCTCCGCCAGCTTCCTGCCGATCTCGACGCGGGCATCGCCGCGATAGAGGATGAAGCGCCAGGGCTCGAGCCGGCCATGATCGGGCACGCGCGTGGCGGCGGCAATCATCATTGCGATATCGGCATCGCTGGGCGCCGGCTCCTTGAGATCTGGAATCGGGGCTGAATTTCGGGTCAGCAGGAAGTCGATGATCGGCGACGCCATGGACGCAAGTCTCCTAGACACTCTGTTTTGAGCTGAAGCGCACCATCGCGAAGTCGGGCGGCTCGGGCAAAGGCGCGCAAGCGCCAGCTGAAGAGTCACGGATCGGACTCTTAAGCCTTGAAATTGCCACCGCCATGGGCTTCAACGCAAGGCATGTTTGAGGGGCGACTGCGTCTTTTCCTGGTCCGGCTCTGCGCCGCGCTGTTCCTGCTGCCGGTCTCCATGGCTGTCGCGCAGGAAAAGGACGGCGTCAGCGACCTGAAACTTCCCGGAATTTCGAGCTATGCGACGCCCAAGAGCGAAACGTCGCTTGCGCTAAGCGGCGGCGGCGCCATCACGCTTTCTGCCCAGCTGACCGACAAGGGCGCCGACATCACCCGCGGCCTCGTCTGGCGTGTCTTCAAGCCCGAAGCCGTCAACGGCAAATTACCGATGGTGGCGTCCGCGCATGGCGGCACGGCCGTCTTCCAGCTCGAACCCGGCAGCTATCTGGTTCATGCCTCCTATGGCCGCGCCGGCGCCACCAAGCGCATCACAGTCGGCAAGGATACCAAACGAGAAAGCGTCGTGCTCGACGCCGGCGGCCTGAAGCTCGACGCGGTTCTGTCCGGCGGCGTGCGCATACCGCCGAAGAAACTGCGCTTCTCGATCTATGAAGGCCATGCCGAGCCCAATGGCGATCGTGCCCTGATCATTCCGGACGTCGAACCCAACAGCGTCGTACGGCTCAATGCCGGCATCTATCACGTCGTCTCGACCTATGGCGCGGTCAACGCGGTCATCCGCTCCGACATCCGCGTCGAGGCCGGCAAGCTGACTGAAGCCACCGTCGAGCATCACGCCGCCGAGATCACGATGAAGCTGGTGCGCGAAGCCGGCGGCGAAGCGATCGCCGACACGTCGTGGTCGCTGCTCAACGAATCCGGCGATCCGATCAAAGAGACCGTCGGCGCCTTCGCCTCGATGGTGCTTGCCGAAGGCGACTACACCATCATCGCCAAGAACCGCGACCGCATCTACCAAAAGGATTTCACGGTCGTGGGCGGACAGAACCAGGAAATCGAGGTTCTGGCGACCGAGGCGGCGGCGATGGATCCTGAGGAAGGCGCGGACTAGCCTCAGGCAGCCAGCTTGATCCGCGCCGGCAGGAATCGGAGCCGGCGGCGCGGCAGGGCCGGCGCCAGATCGAACACCCCGCGGTAAAGGCGATCGAGCAACGCCTTGCGCTCGCGCAGCGGCTCAAGCTCGCTCCAGCTCAGCACGTCGCCGACGCGCACGTCGATCGCCTTGCCGGACAGCCGTGCGAATTCTCGGATCAGCAGTGACGTGCGCAAGGTCAACGACGCCTTGCCGACAAACCTCGCCACGCGTCCGTCGCGCTCAGCCATGTTCATAGGCCCGCTGACCAGATGGAACAGCCTGCCGTTCTGTCCGGAAAAATGCATGGGAACGACCGACGCCTTCGCCTCTTGGACGAGACGGGCCGGAAACATCTTCCATGGCAGATCGCGCGCCCGGCCAAAGCCCTTTGGCGCGGTGGCGACGCCGCCAGCCGGAAACACCACGATGGTGACGCCTTCCCTAAGCAGCCGCACCGCTTCATGGCGCACGGCCATGTTGTTCCTCAGCGCGTCCTTGGTCTCGGAAAAGTCGATCGGCAGCGAATAGGGTTCCATCTCACGGATCTTCAGCAGATCCTTGTGGATCATCACCCGGAACGGCCGCCCGAGCTGCTCGGCGAGCGAGAGGACGGCGATGCCGTCGCCAATGCCGAAGGGATGATTGGCGACGATCACAAGCGGGGTATCAGGCAGTTGTGCGGGCGGCCATTGGTCGGGAGTTCGCACCCCGACATCGATCAGTTCGAGCATGCGGCTGAACACGCACTCGCCGGTCGGCACGACCTGGCGGCGCCAGAAATCATAGAGCGCGGCAAAGCGATCGCGGCCCGAAAGGCCTTCGACCGAATGAATGAACCAACGCGTCAACGCCGGCTGGCGCGGATTGGCATAGGAAAGCTCGGGAAAGGGTCGTTCGCGCAATTTCAGCTTGAGCATGGGGGCTCGTTACAAGGTTGGCGTGACAGGGATATGAAAATGGCGGTGGATCGCTCCACCGCCATTCGATCGAAAACGTATTGAATCAGGCCGCGCGCTTGCGCCGGCGATCGGGTGTGACCGCTTCTTCGGCCAGCCGTTCGACCGCCTGGGCGAGGCCAAGCGACTCCTGGTCACGCGATCCCAGGCGGCGCATGTTGACCGTCTGCTCCTCCGCCTCGCGCTTGCCGCAGACGAGGATGACCGGAACCTTGGCCAGCGAATGTTCGCGCACCTTGTAGTTGATCTTCTCGTTGCGCAGATCCGCTTCCGCCAACAAGCCGGCGGCCTTCAGTTTTGCCACCACCTCGGTCGCATAGCCGTCGGCGTCGGATGTGATCGTCGCCACCACCACCTGCAGCGGTGCGAACCACAGCGGGAAATGACCCGAATAGTTCTCGATCAGGATACCGAGGAAACGCTCCATCGAACCGCAGATGGCGCGGTGCACCATGACAGGCTGCTTCTTCTCGGAATCTGAGCCGATGTAGAAGGCACCGAAGCGTTCGGGCAGGTTGAAGTCGACCTGCGTCGTGCCGCACTGCCATTCGCGGCCGATGGCGTCCTTCAGCACATATTCGAACTTCGGCCCGTAAAAGGCGCCCTCGCCCGGATTGATCGAGGTCTTGATCCGATTGCCGGACCTTGTCCTGATCGTCTCCAGCACGCTGCCCATGATCGCCTCGGCATGATCCCAAGCCTCGTCGGTGCCGACGCGCTTGTCCGGTCGCGTCGACAGCTTGACGCTAATCTCGTCAAAACCGAAATCGGCATAGGTCGACAGGATCAAATCGTTGATGCGCAGGCATTCCGACGCCAATTGCTCCTCGGTGCAGAAGATGTGGGCGTCGTCCTGCGTGAAGCCACGCACGCGCATCAGCCCGTGCAACGCGCCCGACGGTTCGTAGCGATGCACATTGCCGAATTCCGCAAGTTTTACGGGTAGATCGCGATATGACTTCAACCCATGCTTGAAGATCTGCACGTGGCCCGGGCAGTTCATCGGCTTCAGCGCGAAGACGCGGTCGTCGTCGGTATCGTCGCCGGCAACCGTCACCTTGAACATGGCGTCGCGATACCAGCCCCAATGGCCTGACGTCTCCCACAGGCTTTTGTCGAGCACCTGCGGCGCGTTGACCTCCTGATAGCCCTGCTCGTCGAGGCGGCGGCGCATGTAGTTGACCAGGTTCTGGAACATCTTCCAGCCCTTGGCGTGCCAGAAGACGACGCCCGGACCCTCTTCCTGGAAATGAAACAGGTCCATTTCGCGGCCGAGCTTGCGATGGTCGCGCTTCTCCGCCTCCTCCAGCATCATCTGGTAGGCGTCGAGCTGCGCCTGGTCGGCCCAGGCCGTGCCATAGATGCGGGTCAGCATCGGGTTGTTCGAGTCGCCGCGCCAATAGGCCCCGGCTACCTTCATCAGCTTGAAAGCGTTGCCGATCTGGCCGGTCGAGGCCATGTGCGGACCACGGCAAAGGTCGAACCAGTCGCCTTGAGCATAGATCTTGAGATCCTGGTCCTCGGGAATGGCGTCGATAAGCTCGAGCTTGTAGCGCTCGCCCTTGTCGGCGAAGACCTTTTTTGCCTTCTCGCGCGACCAGGCCTCCTTGGTGAACGGCTTGTTGCGCGCGATGATCTCGCGCATCTTCTTCTCGATCACCGGAAAGTCGTCGGGCGTGAACGGCTCGTTGCGGGCGAAGTCGTAGTAGAACCCGTTCTCGATCACCGGCCCGATGGTCACCTGCGTCCCCGGCCATAGTTCCTGCACGGCTTCCGCCAGCACATGTGCGGTGTCATGGCGAATGAGCTCCAGCGCGCGCGGATCGTCGCGGGTGATGATCTCGACCTTGCCGGACTTGCCGAGCGGGTCGCTGAGGTCGCACAACGTGCCGTCGATGGCGTAGGCAACGGCCTTCTTGGCCAGCGACTTCGAGATCGATTCGGCGAGACCGGCACCGGTCATCGCCGCGTCGTAGTCGCGGACGGAGCCATCGGGAAATGTCAGGGAAACAGAATTCAGCATGCGTATCTCCTATCCAGTCCCACAAACGAGCGCGGGTGGTCGTGGGGTAAAGCCGGATGCGCCAATCTCATGGACAAACGGCAGCGGGCGGGTTTTAGAGGCAGTGCCGGGCCAGGTAAAGAGCGCCGAATGGCCTGGCTGTCAGGAAATGTCGCCAGAGATGTCGCACGCCCGTCGCCCAAGCTTGCGAATATTCCCGCAATAGCCTGGAATTGTCGATATGGAAGACGCAATACCCAGCCGAACCGCCCTCCGCGTCGCGCGCTTAAGGGCACTCCATCAGTTTTCACCGCAGGCGGGGCTGTTTCGCGATCGCTACGCGATCGCGATTCTGGGCGAAGCTGCGCCCGTGGCACAGGAGCTCGAGCAGGAAGACGAGCGCAGCCGGCGCATGCGCCTGTTCATGGCGGCGCGCGCCCGGATCGCCGAGGATTGGCTGGCGGCGGCGGTGCGTCGCGGCATCCGGCAACTCGTCGTGCTTGGCGCCGGACTCGACACGTTTTCGCTACGCAACCCATATTCGGATCTGAGCGTGTTCGAAGTCGACCACCCGGCCACGCAGGCCTGGAAACGCAAGTGCATTGCCGATGCTGGTCTCGCCGAGCCTCCCGCCACCAAATTCGTGCCGGTCAATTTCGAGCGGCAAAGCCTGTCCGTGGAACTGGCACAGGCCGGTTTGCGGTCAACCGAGCCAAGCTTCTTCATCTGGCTGGGTGTCGTGCCTTATCTGACGCAAGATGCGATCTTCGGAACGCTGTCGTGGATTGCCGGCATCCCCGGCTCGGAGGTTGCCTTCGACTATAGTGAACCGGTTGAGAACCGCGATCTGGCAGGACAGGCAACCCTGGCCTTCCACGCGGCTCGCGTAGCTGCGGTCGGGGAGCCGTGGATCAGCTTCTTCGTTCCCGCCGAGCTGGCGAAATCCCTGACTGACCTAGGCTTCGACGAGATCGAAGATCTCGAGAGCGGCGATATCGCCGCCCGCCTTTCCAGGGCCCCGAAGAGAAAGGCGAGCAATTCCGGCGGCCACATCATCCGTGCGCGCCGGAGCGCCTGACCAAACTATTTCACCAGCAGCGGCAAGTCCTTGAGGAACTCGGCGCGCGTCTTGAGACCCTTGGGCATGTCGGTGCGCATGCCGTCGACAGCGAGCCTTGCGAAGACGATCTGCCGGCCGTCCTTTTTAGCCCAGCCGACGAACCATCCGAGCGAGCGCTTGTCCCTGATCTTGTCGGCATCGTTGGCCAGGCTTGTGCTGCCGGTCTTGCCTTGGACGGTCCAGCCTCCCGTCTGGAATGTCGGGATGATGGCTGATGTCATCTCATATGCCTTGGCTGAAACCGGCAGCTTGCGAGCCAGCAGCTTGCGCAGGAAATCGACCTGCTCGACAGGCGTGATCTTGAGTGATGAGTTCACCCAGGAATGGGTCAACCCATCATCCTTGCCCGGATTGCCTGAAACATCCTTGTTGCCATAGTCGAATTTCGAGACATAGCCGGCAAAATTCTCAGCCCCCAGCCGGCGCGTGATCTCGCGGGAATACCAGAGGATCGAATCGCGTTCCCAGATCACCGGATCGACGCTTTTCCGATCCCGCTTCACCGCATTGAATTCGGGTTTGTAATCCCAGCTCGGCGTGTGCTCGTCGCTCAGGATCCCGGCATCATAGCCGATCAGCGAGAGCGGTACCTTGAACGTCGAGGCCGGGCTGAACCGCTGGTCGCATGTGCCGTCCTGGTAAAGCGTCTTGCCGCTCGCCGCATCGGCGATCAGCGTGCACTGCACATCCCCGAGCGGGGCCGATTGCGCGCGCATCGGAAATCCCAGCAGCCAGGCGAGCAGGAACAGGACTCCAGCCAGGATAAAAGGAAGACGGTCGAAATTGCGCATTTTCTGCTCGCTCCAGAAGGGGTGTTCGCGAGCGGCTTAGCGAGGTCTCTTGTCTCGATTTTGTCTCAAATGCGCAGTCTTTGTGCAGGCTTGCGTTAACCCTACCGGATCGTAAAAGCGACCCCTGGCGCGTCGGCACAATCAGCCCTGCGCTTGACCGTGCTTGCGGCCGATCCGCCAATACCTCCAGGGCATGAACCAGACGTAACGATCGGCCAGCACCTCCGGCACGAGGTCGATGCCGTGCGTGCCGAACGGCCCGCAGCGCAGCACGCGGAAGAATCCCATCCAGCCGCCGGCCCACAGGCCATGACGGGCGATCGCCTCATGCGCGTATTCGGAACAGGTCGGCAAATGCCGGCAGGAATTGCCGACAAAGCCGGACAGCGTCAGCTGGTAGAAGCGCACGAGCGCCGTGCCGAGAAGACGGCCCGGCGTCTTGCGCCAGGGGCCGGGCCAGTTGCGGCCGCGCCTTGGCGGTCGGGCGCTATGCGCATGCCCATGCGATTCCACCGCACTCTCCGTATCGCGTGTTCAACGCGATAGATGTGAGCTTCGGCAGAAGAACGCAATCCCCGCCCCCTATCCGCCGTGATGTCACGGGCGGGAACGGCGAAACGGCTGCCTGTCAACCGGAGGCGTCCGCCGCTCGGGACTTGCCGGCTCTTCGCTGCGCTTTGCATGATGCCTTTCGGCACGCCATTGAAACGTTGCGATCCGAATCACATCGCCGAAGATGTCCAGCAACTGGATCATGGTCATGTCTCCTTTGACGCGATTAGACCGCCGCTGGCCTTCGCCTTCAAACGAGTATAATTTCCGCTTCGGATAATCTTGGGTTATGCGAAAATGAAGCGCGGACGCCTGCCGTTGACGGCATTGAGGAGTTTTGAGGCGGCGGGCCGGCACTTGAGCTTCAGCCGGGCCGCCGAGGAGCTTTTCGTCTCGCAGGCTGCGATCAGCCGCCAAATCCGCGAACTCGAAACCTTCCTGCGCCAGCCCTTGTTCGAACGTCACCATCGCCGCGTCGAACTGACGGATGCGGGCCAGCGATTGCTCGCCCAATTGGTCAGAAGTTTCGACGCTATCGATCGGCTGCTGGGCGAACTCGTGGCCGCCCCGGCACAGTCCGTGGTTCGTGTCAGTGTCGAGCCGTCGCTCGCCTCCGTCTGGCTCGTCCCCCGGCTCAACCGGTTTCGCCAATTGCGCCCCGATATTGACGTGTCCCTCGAAGTCGACCCCAGGCTGATCGAATTCCGCGGCGATCAACCCGAGCTTGCCCTGCGCTTCAGCGCGCATGCAATCTCGTGGCCCCGCGCCGAGGCTGAGCGGCTTGCCTCGACAGTCGATTCCCCAGTTCTGTCGCCGGCCCTGCTCGCCTTGGGCCCTGCCCTCGAGAAGCCGATCGACCTTGCCCATTACACGCTTTTGCATGAGGAAAACCGCCAGGGCTGGGCACGCTGGTTCGAAGCGGCCGGCGTGCCGGCAGATGCCGTGCCCGCAAGGGGGCCTATGCTGGCAGACATATCGCTTTCAAAGCAGGCCGCCCTGCTCGGGCATGGTGTTGCGCTCGGCGATCTCTTGCAGATCGGTGGGGAAGTCGCATCCGGCGCGCTGATCAAGCCATTCGACATCGACGTCGCGTCAGGCGCCTACTGGCTGGTGGCCAGAAGTCTGCGCGATCTCTCGGAGCCGGCCTTGGCCTTCGCCGACTGGATTAGAAGTGAATTTGCCGAAAGCAGACGCGCTTCTGGCGAGGCCTAGGCGGCTTCTTCGGCCCGCTTCTTCTCGATCTGGCCGATGGCGTCCACCACGGCGTCGAAAGTCAGCATGGTCGAGGCATGGCGTGCCTTGTAATCGCGCACCGGCTCCAAATATCTGAGATCGCCGAAGCGTCCCTCCGGCGGCGCCCCATTTTCCTTCAGCATCTTCAGCATGGTGTCGCGCACCGAGCGCAATTCTTCGGCGCTAGCGCCGACGACATGCTGCGCCATGATCGAGGACGACGCCTGGCCGAGCGCGCAGGCCTTCACGTCATGGGCAAAGTCCGTGACCACGCCATCCTCCATCTTGAGGTCGACGGTAACGGTCGAGCCACACAGTTTGGAATGCGCCCTTGCGGTCGCGTCAGGATGATCGAGCCTGCCGATGCGGGCGATATTTCCGGCGAAGCCGAGAATTTTCGCGTTATAGACGTCGTTGATCATTATTTTCCAATCCGTCGCCGCCAAGCGAACAGCGATTGCCGCTGCCGTGTCTTCCTTTCGCTCGTCATGACCTTATATAATGCTGGCAGTCCGGTATCGACAAGGCGACGAGAGCCACTGTCCTGGCCGGGAAGTTCACGCCGCTTACGGGGCTGGAAACGGGGCGAGTTTCCGACACCGAAAGGTCGTGGTCCGTTCAACTCGTTCCTCCCTGGAGGGGAACTACGGGAGACGCCTTTATGGATGCCGTCATCAAGAAATTCATGCCCCAATCCGCCTATATGGAAAAGCCGGTCACCGACCGCCCGAGCGAAGCCGAAGTCGAGGCCGCCGTGCGCACGTTGCTGCGCTGGACTGGCGACAATCCTGACCGTGAAGGGCTGATCGATACGCCCAAGCGCGTGGCCAAGGCCTTCCGCGAGATGTTCGGCGGCTACGACATGTGCCCGGCAGATGAACTCGGCCGCACCTTCGAGGAAGTCGCCGGCTACGATGATCTGGTCATCGTCAAGGACATCCAGTTCCATTCGCATTGCGAGCACCACATGGTGCCTATCATCGGCAAGGCGCATGTCGGCTATCTGCCCGACGGCAAGGTCGTCGGCCTGTCGAAGATCGCGCGCGTCGTCGATATCTTTGCCCATCGCCTGCAGACGCAGGAAGCCTTGACCGCGCAGATCGCCGGCGTCATTCAGGATGTGCTCAACCCGCGAGGCGTCGCCGTCATGATCGAGGCCGAGCACATGTGCATGGCCATGCGCGGCATCCGCAAGCAGGGCTCCACCACGCTGACCTCCACCTTCACCGGCGTCTTCAAGGACACGCCCGAAGAGCAGGTTCGTTTCGTCACCATGGTGCGCGGCCTCGGGGCTTAACCCCCTCACCGGCATCGCTAGATAAGGACCGGCGATGTCGGTACTGGAATTTCCTAAAGCTCCGTCAGACAAGAAAGCCCTTGAAGAAGGTGCGGTGTTCTCACCGCGCTTCGATGCCAATGGCCTGGTCACCGTCGTTGTCACCGACGCCGCCGACGGCATGCTTCTGATGGTCGCCCATATGAATGCGCAGGCTTTGGCACTGACGCTGGAGACGGGCATCGCCCATTATTGGTCGCGCTCGCGCAACGCGCTTTGGAAAAAGGGCGAAACGTCGGGCAATCTCCAGCACGTCGTCGAGATGCTCACGGATTGTGACCAGGACGCCATATGGTTGCGCGTCAAAGTGTTGGGCCACGACGCAACTTGTCACACCGGCCGGCGTTCCTGCTTTTATCGGACGGTGGGGCTGATCGACGGCAAGGGGACGCTTGCCGACGACGGCAGCAAGCCGCTGTTCGATGCGGAAACCACCTATCGGAAACCACCAGCTTGAACCTTCTGCCTCGCACCAACCACACAGATTCATCATTTCGATACGGCCCGCCCGTATATTAGTTTTGGGACAAGGGAGATCATGATGCTCGAGTGGGCGTCATTGCGTAACAGACCGGATGTCAGGGAGGCCAACGGCGTGTCCTCCCCCGGCGGCGCGTCCGAAACGAAATCTGGAAAAACAGGAATTTCGCTGGCGCTCGGCGGTGGTTGCGCCAGGGGCTGGGCTCATATCGGCGTGCTGCGCGCGCTCGATGAAGCCGGCATCGAAGTTTCTATGATCGCCGGCACCTCGATCGGCGCACTGGTCGGCGGCTGTTATCTTGCAGGCAAACTGGATGAGCTGGAAGAGTTCGCCCGCAGCCTCACCAGGCGGCGCCTTTTCGGCCTGCTCGATCTCAATTTGCGCGGCAGTGGGCTGTTCGGCGGCATGAAGCTGGATGCTCGTCTGCGCGAACATGTGGCCGGCATTCGTTTCGAGGATCTGGCCAAGCCGTTCGTCGCGGTCACGTCCGAAATCCGCACCGGCCACGAGATCTGGCTGTCCAGCGGGTCCTTGATCACGGCCATGCGCGCCTCATACGCACTGCCTGGCGTGTTCGAGCCAGTGAATTGCAACGGCCGCGTGCTGGTCGATGGAGCGCTGGTCAATCCGGTGCCGGTGTCGGTCTGCCGTGCCTATGAGCAGCCGCTCGTGGTGGCGGTCAACCTCCACTACGACCTGTTCGGCCGCGCCGCCGTGATAAAACACAGCGCCGGCGAGCTGGTCATCGAAAAGGACGCGCCGCGCCCAGGCCAGCTGAACCCAGAGCATCAATCCCATCAGACGCGGCTTGGCATAACCGGCGTCATGGTCGAGGCCTTCAACATCATTCAGGACCGCATCTCGCGCGCCAGGCTTGCCGGCGATCCGCCCGACATGTCGCTGCAGCCCAAGCTCAGCCATATCGGCCTGACCGAGTTCCACCGTGCCGACGAGGCGATCCAGATCGGCTACCAGGCGACGATGGCGCAGATCGGCGAACTGACCCGGCTTCAGACGGTTCTCGCGTAGAATATTTCCATCGTTTGAAAGGCGCCGCTGCATCCCCGCATTGACGGAGATGTCGCGTTGCTTCGCGCGCGACTATGCCCGCGCCGCATCGATCATGCGAAACTGCACGGTGCGGTTGCCGTTCCAGTGATTGCCCGACAACGAGCCGGCGACGTGCACGGTCTTGCCCCGGTTCTTGAACAGGAATTCGCCAAGTGCGGTGTCGATAGCCCGAAACGCGATCGCCTGGATGCGGCCGCCGCTCTCCGACTGCAATTCGCAGCGGATATGGTTGGTGCCGACCGGCCGGGCGTCGGCCAGCCTATGGCGCGGCAGCGCGAAAACCGGCGCGACATGTCCGGCGCCGAACGGTCCCGCCTTTTCCAGCGCATCGAGCAGGCCGAGCGTCGCGCCTTCCGCGGCAAGCGCGCCGTCGATTGCCAGGCTCTCCTCATCCTGCAGCCGAAACACATCGGCAGCCGCCCGTTCCTCGAAGAACGCCCTGAGCTCGCCGAGCCTGGCGCGTTCAACTGTGATGCCGGCCGCCATGCCATGGCCGCCGCCCTTGACGATCAGTCCGGCGATTGCGGCTTCGCGAACCAGCTTCCCCAAATCGAAGCCCGACACCGAGCGGCCCGAGCCGGTGCCGGTGCCATTGGCGTTGAAAGCGATGGCGAAAGCCGGCCGGCGCGCATGATCCTTCAGCCGCGAAGCAAGCAGGCCGACAATGCCCGGGTGCCAATTGTTGCTGGCGGTGACGACGATCGCCGGACCGTTGCCGCCGGCAAGCTCGGCATCGGCTTCCGCACGCGCCGCGGCCAGCATCTCCTGCTCCATCAGCTGCCGCTCCTGGTTCAGCCGGTCAAGCGTCTCGGCGATGGTCCGCGCCTCGACCGGATCGTCTGTCGCAAGCAGCCGGCTGCCGAGAGCGGCATCGCCGATGCGGCCGCCGGCATTAATGCGCGGGCCGATCAGATAGGCGAGATGGAAGGTGCTGATCGGCTCGCCGATGCGGGAAACCCGCGCCAATGCCGCAAGCCCTTCATTCTTCTGCTGGCGGGCCACCTGCAGGCCCTTGATGACGAAAGCGCGGTTGACGCCGGTGAGCGGCACCACGTCGCAAACGGTGGCAAGCGCCACGAGATCGAGCAGCGAAAGCAGGTCGGGCGGCATGGCGTCGCCTAGGCCGCGTAGGACCTTGGCAGTCTGCACCAGGGCGAGGAAGACCACGCCGGCGGCACAGAGATGGCCCTGCCCGGAAAGATCGTCGTCACGGTTCGGATTGACCACGGCAATTGCGGCCGGCAGGGCGCCGCCGACCTGATGGTGGTCGAGCACGACTACATCGGCGCCGGCCGCATTGGCCGCATCGACGGAAACGGCGCTGTTGGTGCCGCAATCGACGGTGACGATCAGCGTCGCGCCGCGCGAGACGAGTTCGCGCATGGCATCGGGATTGGGACCGTACCCCTCGAAGATGCGATCCGGGATGTAGATTTCCGACGGTACCGAGAAATGCGCCAGAAACCGCTTCAGCAGGGCCGACGAGGCGGCACCGTCGACATCGTAGTCGCCGAAGATCGCCACCTTTTCCTTGGCTATCACCGCAGCCGCTATACGGGCTGCCGCCTTGTCCATGTCGGTCAGCGAGGCCGGATCCGGCAACAGGTCGCGGATCGTCGGGTCGAGAAACCGCTCGGTCTGCTCGGCGGCAACGCCGCGTCCGGCAAGGACGCGCGCGACGACGTCGGGCACGCCATGGCCTTGCGCGATGGCAAGCGCGATCATGTCCTGCCGTTCAGTCAGCCGGTGCTCCCAGGAGAGACCGGTCGCCGACTGCCTGACATCGAGAAAGAGGCGCCGTTCGCCCATCATGCGCTTTGCCGACTCATAGTTGGCCGCAGAATAGGCCGAAGACGGGCAAAACCAAGCTTCACGGCGGCAGACGTCGCGGGACAATTCAAGAAAAACTACGCTTTCCGCTTTTCAGCCTGGCGCCGGATCCATTCGTCGGCTGCGTCCCCCATCGTCTTTTCCCGACCGTCCTTGAGCCAAGCCATGAAAGGCCTATCGAACTTGAACGCATCGCCGCATTCGCGGGTTAGAAAGCGGCGCACATTCTGGGTGTTGCGATAGGATTTCGTAATGGGAGTGGCACGCGAAATTGGATCCGCGTGCCAGTCGAACGCATTCATCGTCAGTCCTTGCGCGGCCAGGTTCAGATGCAGCCAATGGCTAGCAACTGCGGTGCGGCTTCGCAAGCGCGTCTAGAACTTGTCCAGATCCTGGTGCCGGGCCTTGATCTCCCGCACAGTCCGCGATGACGAGCGCAGCACGATCGTGTGCGTGGTGATGGTGGTGCGCCCGAACTTGACTCCGGCCAGCATGTTGCCATCGGTGACGCCGGTGGCCGCGAACAGCACATCGCCCCGCGCCATGTCTTCGGCGCGATAGACCCGCTTCGGATCGGAAATGCCCATCTTCGCCGCGCGTGCGACCTTTTCCGGCGTGTCGAGGATCAGCCGGCCCTGCATCTGGCCGCCGGTGCAGCGCAGTGCGGCCGCGGCGAGCACCCCTTCCGGCGCGCCGCCAGTGCCGAGATAGAGATCGATGCCAGTCTCGTCGGGATCGGTGGTGTGGATGACACCGGCGACGTCGCCATCGCCGATCAGCCGGATCGCGGCACCCGTGGCGCGTACGGCATCGATCAGCCTGGCGTGGCGCGGCCGGTCGAGAATGCAGGTGGTGATGTCGGACACCGCGACGCCCTTGGCCCGGGCCAGGCTGGCGATGTTCTCGGCCGGCGAGGCATCGATGTCGATGATGTCTTCGGCATAGCCCGGACCGATGGCGATCTTGTCCATATAGACGTCGGGCGCGAACAGCAGGCTGCCCTTCTCCGCGATCGCGATGACGGCAAGCGCGTTCGGCAGGTTCTTGGCGCAGATCGTCGTGCCTTCGAGCGGATCGAGCGCTATATCGACCGCCGGACCTTTGCCGGTCCCGACCTCCTCGCCGATATAGAGCATCGGCGCCTCATCCCGCTCGCCCTCGCCGATCACCACAGTGCCCTTGATGGCAAGGCGGTTGAGCTCCTGGCGCATGGCATCGACGGCGACCTGGTCGGCAGCCTTCTCGTCGC
This sequence comes from Mesorhizobium sp. dw_380, assembly GCF_018588885.1. Taxonomy (GTDB): domain Bacteria; phylum Pseudomonadota; class Alphaproteobacteria; order Rhizobiales; family Rhizobiaceae; genus Mesorhizobium. The sequence goes on along the minus strand of NZ_JAFFIW010000004.1, from coordinate 217,543 downwards.
CGCGGCCGCGCAGCCTGGCGGCCGCGACCGCGGCCCGTTCGGTGACGCGCACCAGTTCCATGGTGAGTATCCGGTCAAGGCCGGCGACGATGTTCTGGGCCACATTCATTTCGGCAAATCCTCGTTTATAGGCCACCTCCCGCCGGAGGCGCGCCTGTTTTGTCAAACGAGCATGACAACGGCAAGACCTGCCGGGCGTTTTATCGAAAGGCCAGCAATATCAATCGATTGAACCGTATTCTCAACAAAGATTGCGGTTCGGTCGGCCCGTTGTCGACGCGACGCGCTTTAGAAAACCGCGAGATATTTGAGCAGCGAAACGATGCCGATGATGATGACGATGATCTGGACGAGTTGTCTCATTCTGGCATCGAGCGGCAGGCGCTGCACCAGATAAAGAACGAGAATGATAACGAGGAATGTGATCAGGATGCCGATCAGCACGGATGAAGCCATGGTGCCCTCCTTGAAATGATTTCCTGAAACGGGAAACGAGCCGGCGACGCCGGCTCAGTCCGGCGCGTCAATACCAGCGCCGCGACGTGTCGTTCGTCGACTGGCCGACGACGAAGCCGGCAAGAAAGCCGAGCAAGCCGATGACGCCGACCACGGCGGTCATCGTGCCCGGGTTTTCGCGGGCGACGTCCGAAACCGCCTGAGCCTGGCTGCGCAATTGCTGCGCGGTTCGCGTCGCGCGCACCGAGGCCGTGTCGTAGAAATCGGAAGCTTGCTCGCTGGCGTCGTCGAGCATTTCCGCACCCCGAGCCGCAATGCTCTCGTTGATCTTGCTGATCTCCTTGCGCAACCCGGCGATCTGCTTTTCCAGTGCTTTCCGGACGTCGTCGATCTGGGGGGTGTCGGGCTTGTTGGTGTCGGCCATGAAGCGGCTCCCTTGGTTGCTGACCAAGAGAACGGCGTTGACACGAATTCGTTCCGGTATCGCCCACCTGCCGGCGCAGGCCTTGGGGCCCACGCGATTCTACCTCTGCCCGGCGGCTCGTCGGGGAATTATCCCGCCCGCTCGATGCGGATGACCTGGGGCTTGTCGGTCAGGTGCCCGTCCTTGGTGATGCCGTCGACAGCCTTGCGCACGGCGGCCTCGGTGGTCTCATGGGTGACAAGGATCACCGTCTTCTGCGCCGCCGCCTCGCCGTTGACTGCATGCTGGACGATCGATTCCAGCGAAATATCATTGTCGGCCATGCGCTTGGCGATGGCGGCGAAGACGCCGATGCGATCATGGACGGTCAGCCGGATGAAGTAGCCGCCGGCATGGCTGCGCATCTGCGCTTTCTTGTACGGCCTCAGCTCCTTCGCCGGCCGGCCGAAGACCGGACCATGCTGGAAGCCAGGCCGGCTCTTGGCGATGTCGGCGACATCGCCGATGACGGCCGAAGCGGTGGCATTGCCGCCGGCGCCAGGGCCTGAAAGCAGCAGTTCGCCCAAGATGTCGGTCTCGATCGCCACCGCATTGGTGACGCCATGCACCTGCGCGATGACGGAGGCCGTCGGCACCATGGTCGGATGCACGCGCTGCTCGATGCCGCTTTCGGTGCGCTGGGCGACGCCGAGCAGCTTGATCCGGTAGCCGAGATCGCCTGCCGCGCGGATGTCGGCCTGGGAGATGTTGGAAATGCCTTCCATATAGATGTCGTTGGCGGCGATTTTCGTGCCGAAGGCAAGACTGGTCAGGATCGACAGCTTGTGCGCGGTGTCGTGGCCTTCGATGTCGAAGGTCGGATCCGCCTCGGCGTAGCCCAGCCGCTGCGCATCCTTCAGGCATGCATCGAACGAGATGCCCTCGGCCTCCATGCGGGTCAGGATATAGTTGCAGGTGCCGTTGAGAATGCCGAACACGCGGGTGACCGAGTTGCCGGCCATCGCTTCGCGCATCGTCTTGATCACCGGGATGCCGCCCGCCACGGCCGCCTCGTAGTTGAGCAGCACGCCCTTCTTCTCGGCGATCTCGGCAAGCGCCACGCCATGCTTGGCGAGCAGCGCCTTGTTGGCGGTGACGACATGGCGGCCGGCTTCGAGCGCCGCCTTCACCGATGACCGCGCCGGCCCCTCGTCACCGCCGATCAGTTCGACGAACACGTCGATATCGGCGGTCTGCGCCATCTGGACCGGATCGTCGAACCATTTCGCCGAACCGAGATCGACACCACGGTCGCGTTTCCGGTCGCGCGCCGAAACCGCTGAGACGGTGATGTCGCGCCCGCATTGCCGGGTCAGTTCCGCGGCCTTGTCGCGCAGCACCCGCGCCACCGACGCGCCGACCGTGCCAAGTCCGGCAATTCCAACACGCAGTGCTTCAGCCATGGAAGGCGACGTCCCTCAAATCAGATCGGAATTGTATTTATCGGTGGGCGGAAAGCGGCACCACATTGTTGGGCTGCTTGGCGCTGGTCGACAGGAAGCGCTTGATGTTGCGCGCCGCCTGGCGGATTCGGTGCTCGTTCTCCACCAGCGCCACGCGCACGAAATCGTCGCCATGTTCGCCAAAGCCGACACCCGGCGCCACCGCCACGTCGGCGTGCTCGATGAGCAGCTTGGAGAATTCGAGGGAACCGAGATGCCGGAAGGGCTCGGGGATCGGCGCCCAAGCGAACATCGAGGCCGCCGGGGCCGGAATGGTCCAGCCGGCGCGTCCAAAGGCATCGACCATCACGTCGCGGCGCTTGTGGTAGATGTCGCGCACTTCGGCGATATCGGCGCCGTCGCCATTCAGCGCATAGGCCGCCGCCACCTGGATCGGCGTGAACGCGCCGTAGTCGAGATAGGACTTCACCCGGGTCAGCGCCGAGATCAGCCGCTCATTGCCGACCGCGAAGCCCATGCGCCAGCCGGGCATGGAGAAGGTCTTCGACATCGAGGTGAACTCGACGCAGATATCGATGGCGCCCGGCACCTGCAGCACCGAAGGCGGCGGATTGCCGTCGAAATAAATCTCCGAATAGGCAAGGTCGGACAGGATGATGATGTCGTTCTTCTTCGCGAAGGCCACCACGTCCTTGTAGAAATCGAGCGAAGCGACCAGCGCCGTCGGGTTCGACGGATAGTTGAGGATCAGCGCCAGCGGTTTCGGGATCGAATGGCGGATGCCGCGCTCGACCGCCGGGATGAAGCCGTCGTCGGGCTCGACCTGCAGCGAGCGGATGACGCCGCCCGACATGATGAAGCCGAACGCGTGGATCGGATAGGTCGGGTTCGGGCACAGGATGACGTCGCCGGGCGCGGTGATCGCCTGCGCCATGTTGGCGAAGCCTTCCTTCGAGCCAAGCGTGGCCACCACTTGCGTGTCGGGGTTGAGCTTCACACCGAAGCGGCGTTGATAATAGGCGGCCTGGGCGCGGCGCAGCCCGGGAATGCCGCGCGAGGAGGAATAGCGGTGCGTGCGCGGATCGCGCACCACTTCGCACAATTTATCGACGATGGCCTTGGGCGTCGGCAGGTCCGGATTGCCCATGCCGAGGTCGATGATGTCGGCGCCGCGCGAACGGGCGCTGGCCTTGAGCCGGTTGACCTGCTCGAAAACGTAGGGCGGAAGCCGGCGGACCTTGTGAAATTCTTCCATGGCAGTTCCAGACATCGAAGGGCCCTGGACATCCAGGGGTGTTGGGCGCGCGCTATATACTCATTTGCAGGTAGGGTCGAGGGCGGGATCGCATTTGCCTTCGATCTGCTTCAGCGTCTGCGGCCCATGCTTCTTGGCCAGATCCGTCAGCGCCGCCTGATTGGTGACCTTTGGGGTGCCGCCTTTGGTGCCCTGCGCATTCTCGTCGGCCTTGAGTTCGGCGAGCTTGGCGTTCTTCTCGGCCTCGGTGAACTGCTTCGCCGCCACTTTCGGCGGGATGTTCAGGTTCGGAAAGGTGCCGGTATCCTTCGGGCCCGCATTCTCGGCCATCGGCACCGGACCGCTGGTGTTCGTGCTCGAACACCCGGCGATCCCCACGAGGACGATCGCCGCGCCGATGCGGCAAAAGCGTGCGGCACCAAAAAAAACAGTCTCGCCAATATTAATCGTCATATTGTTTCCTTGGCAGCCGAGGTAGAGCGAGATTGGACCCTGTCGGATGTCCCATGTTAATATGTCAAGAAAACGCTTCGGGAGGAACCCCGCGAACCATGTCCAAAACACCCGATTCGGGCAAAGCGGAAGATGACGAGCCTTCGACCGTCGAGCAATATCTGGTGAAGGACCCGGAACGTTTTGCCTTGAATATGGCGCGCATGATCGAGCAGGCCGGCAAGGCGGCATCCGCCTGGGCCGAGCCGCGCGAACGCGGCGAAGTGCGCGACCATGTCGCCGAGCCGGTGGTCGACATGGTCAAGACCTTCTCCAAGCTCAGCGAATACTGGCTTGCCGACCCGCAGCGCGCGCTCGAAGCGCAGACGCGGCTGTTCGCCGGCTACATGACCGTGTGGGCGAATGCCATCCAGCGCGTCAGCCCGAGCGCGGAGGGCACCGACGATGCCGTCAAGCCGGAGAGCGGCGACAAGCGCTTCCAGGATCCGGAATGGGGCCGCAACGCCTTCTTCGATTTCCTCAAGCAGGCCTATCTTGTCACCTCGCGCTGGGCGTCCGAACTGGTCGAGCACGCCGAAGGTCTGGACGAGCACACCCGCCACAAGGCGAGCTTCTACGTCAAGCAGGTGTCCAACGCCATCTCGCCGTCGAATTTCATCCTGACCAATCCGGAACTGTTTCGCGAAACCGTCGCCTCCAACGGCGAGAACCTGGTGCGCGGCATGAAGATGCTGGCCGAGGACATCGCCGCCGGCAAGGGCGACCTGAAACTGCGCCAGGCCGACTATTCGCCCTTCGAGATCGGCAGGAACATCGCCACCACGCCCGGCAAGGTGGTCGGCCGCAGCGACGTCGCCGAGATCATCCAGTATGATCCGGCGACCGAGACGGTGCTGAAACGCCCGCTGCTGATCTGCCCGCCATGGATCAACAAGTTCTACATACTCGACCTCAACCCGCAGAAATCCTTCATCCGCTGGGCGATCGAGCAGGGTCACACCGTCTTCGTCATCTCCTGGATCAATCCTGACGAGCGCCACGGCGCCAAGAGTTGGGAAGCTTACATCAGGGAAGGCCTGCAATATGGCCTCGACACGATCGAGAAGGCCACGGGCGAGCGCGACGTCAACGCGATCGGCTACTGCGTCGGCGGCACGCTGCTGGCGGCCGCATTGGCGCTGATGGCTGGGGAAGGCGACGACCGCATCAAGTCGGCGACCTTCTTCACCACGCAGGTCGACTTCACCTACGCCGGCGACCTGAAAGTGTTCGTCGACGAGGAGCAGGTCGCGGCGGTGGAAAAGTCGATGAACGAAAAGGGCTATCTCGACGGCACCAAGATGGCGACCGCCTTCAACATGCTGCGCTCCGGCGACCTGATCTGGCCCTATGTCGTCAACAATTATATGCGCGGCAAGGATCCCCTGCCCTTCGACCTTCTCTACTGGAATGCCGATTCGACCCGCATGGCGGCGGCCAACCACTCCTTCTACCTGCGCAACTGCTATCTCGAGAACAACCTCTCGCGCGGCACGATGGAACTCGCGGGCCACACGGTGTCGCTAGGCGATGTCACCATCCCGATCTACAACCTCGCCTCCCGGGAAGATCACATCGCGCCGGCACTGTCCGTCTTCCTCGGTTCGAAATATTTCGGCGGCAAGGTCGAGTATGTGATGGCGGGGTCCGGCCATATCGCCGGCGTCGTCAATCCGCCCGCATCCAACAAATACCAGTACTGGACCGGCGGCGAGCCGATTGGCGATTTCAACCAATGGTTAGCCAACGCAACCGACCATCCCGGATCCTGGTGGCCGCACTGGCAAAGCTGGATCGAGGCCAAGGACAACACCCGCGTGCCTGCCCGCAAACCCGGCAAGCATATGAAAACCTTGGGCGATGCCCCCGGCACCTATGTGAAGGTGCGTGTGTAACGGACTGTAATGTCTGGTGAGTTGACGGCCCGGTAAAAGCGGGCGAAATGGTGTCGTCAACCTTCAAGCGGCCGTAATTCGGCAATCCTGCAAAAATACTTCCAGGCTTGCGGATTTGACACAGGTCTCGTTTCCGGATCGGAGACAAAGGTCACCTCGACGCAGGCATCCTGGTTCTGCGCCAAGGACATACCGACCGGACATCGAGGGGGAATTTGACTTTGAAATCAGCAGGATGGAGCCTCGCAAAGAGAGAACGCCGCGCCATTGTGGCAGCGCTCTGCTCCGTGCTCCTGGCCTCCTGCACCTCGGCCGGCGACCCGACAATGTCGGTCGGAATGCCCGGCTACAACGCCTCCGCCTCGGACATCAATGCGGCCGCTACCGGCAAGCCGGTCGCCACCGCCGATTCGTCGTCGCAGACGACGACCACGCAGACGACCGTGATGAGCGAAGGCGATACGGCGCTTCCCGAAACGGTGGCCTATGTGCCTATCGCCAAGCCCGGAGCCGCATTTCCGCTCACGGTGCCGGCCGGCGCCGAAACGATCGCGGCACAAACGCCGCAATCCTTGCAGCAACCAAGCCAGACGGCGCAGCAGACCGACGCGGTCGCCCAGAAGATCGCCGCTGCCGATGCCGCCGCGACGGCGCCAAAACCGGCTGCCGCGCCGGCGATGAACAACCCGGTCTATGTGACCGCCAGTGAGGCGCCGCCAGCCGAGGCGCCGAAGAAAAGAGGCTTCCTCGCCTCGATGTTCGGCGCCACGCCCGCTTCGGCGACGCCAGCTCCTCTGGTCAATACGAAGACAGGCGAACAGCCGGCCGTACAGGCCAAGCCCGCGCCGGCGGCAAAACCGATCATCACGCTGGCCTCGGCCGATTCCACGGCAAAGCCGGTGCAACTGGCGTCGCTCGGCGGCGATGCCGGTCACATCACCGGCAGCGATGCCCTGCCCGGCGTGCGCCAGACGGCGCTGTTCGAGATCAAGCGCAAATCCGGCCTTGACGACGAAAGCGACGTCGACCTCAACGAGGACGAAGGCTCGGGCGGCTCCTATCAGGTCGCGTCCGCCGCCGGCATGGCTCGGCTGGCGCCCAACGGGCTGCTGAAGCAGAATGAGAGCGTCGACGTCGCTTGCCTGAAGCCGTCGCTGGTGCGTGTGCTGAAGACGATCGAAGGCCACTACGGCCGCAAGATGGTGGTGACCTCGGGCTATCGGGACCCGGCCCGCAACCGCCGCGCCAATGGCGCCAAGAATTCGCTGCACATGTACTGCGCAGCCGCCGACATCCAAGTGCCCGGCGTCTCCAAATGGGAGCTGGCAAGCTACATCAGGACCATGCCCGGCCGCGGCGGCGTCGGCACTTATTGCCATACCGAATCGGTCCACGTCGATGTCGGTCCCGAGCGCGACTGGAACTGGCGCTGCCGCCGCCGCAGCGGTGGCGACGACGGCTAGCGCTGCACGATTTGAAGGGCTGTGCATGTTAGCAGCCATGATCGTTCCGGCGGACAATTCTAAACTTTCGAGATTGGCCGAAGCCTCCTTTACTTCGTCATCCACGGGCGGAGCAGGAGCGAAGCTCCGTCGCGGAGACCCGAGGATCCATGCCGAAACCCTGGTCGAAGAGCGCAGCGGAGCAGAATTCCGCACCGCTGCGGAGTTCGAAGGTCGCGGCATGGATTCTAGGATCTGCGCAGCGTCGCTTCGCCCCTTGCTCCGCCCTAGAATGACGAAACGAAGGGCGTCTTCGCCAAATGATCGAGCAGTGCGGCCGTGTTGAAATCCCTAATTCCAATGGCCCGCAAAAAAGTTGTACAAGGCGGCGCCTGACGGGTTGCCGGTTGCGCACAACGCCAGTATAAGCCGCTTCGTCTGAGCGCGCCCATCGTCTAGCGGTTAGGACACCGCCCTTTCACGGCGGTAACAGGGGTTCGATTCCCCTTGGGCGTACCAGAGATTTCGACCATTTGTCGACCTTCCCGTCCTTACTGTCCAATTTTTGGCCAATATCGCCCGGAGTTGGTGATTCCGAGGGAAGGTCCAAATTTCCAAGCAGAAATTTCGCGGGCTCGACTGATTACGCGACGAACATTCCCATTTCTTGGAGTCATAGGCGGCCGCGTTTGACGCCGGCTACCTTGGCGAGGCTAAGCGACTAGCCGTGTCGCTTCTTCCATGAGACCGCGCAGTCTCATTCGATATTGGCTCAGTGGGCGCACGGCAAAGGGATGTGACATGCGCAATCGAGTCGTCGCAACCGGCGCTGCTGCTGTCCGGCCAATTGGCCGGGAGATTATTCGATGCAGGAATTCTGCATCAACAACCAGATCGAATCCTACAACCACCTTGTCCAGACCCACAATGGGAGCCAGAATGGCGACGAGAAGGCCATGCTGGTAAAGTGCCTTGGCGACTGGAAAACTGCTGCCGGCTCTGACTGGAGCATGGTGGAATTCTGCTACAAAGATCAGCACGAGGCGTATGAGCGTGAGTTGTCGCCTTTGGCGACGCAGGGGATGACGCCGCTGGGAAAGACCTCCGCATGATCGCCACCATGTTCCGCTGGGGGATTATCCTGGGCGTCCTCGGCTTCGTCGCCGGGTTCGTCGGGCCAATCATCTTCACGCCCGAGGCGAACCAGGGCCCGCTGCTCGGTATCTTCATAACCGGTCCGCTCGGCTTCATTCTAGGTCTGATCGTGGGGCTGGTGCTCTCGTTTCTGCCGAGCCGGTACTGAAATCGTAAGGCGCCTACAGTTTGACGTTAGGGGCATGCCATTTACCTTGAAGGACATCCTGGACGCGCTGCTCATTTTCCCTGTCGTTGCCGTAGGTTATCGCTTCCGTCAAATCAGCGATGACGTTCTGCGGTAATTCTGGAAGGCGGGGACCGACTGTCGAGCGCCGTTGCTGGAACTCGCCCAGCCATCTTTAGATTCTCGATTTCCCACCATCAAAATAAGAAAGCCCGCCGGTCGGAGCCAGCGGGCTTCCGGTTGTGGTCGAGATCGGTTCAGGTCACAGACCGGACACGACGACGATTTGCGCCGTAACAGAGGCAAGACTCCCCCGCTTGGTCAGGACGGGTTTTTCATAGGTCCTTTTCATTTAGGATGCTCCTCACTTTTCCCCTCGGCACCAAAGGTGCCTTGCGGCGATCAGAGTTGTCAAGCTTACGCTAATATGCCCGCCACCTTTTCGGCGTCGGGCCCAGTCCAACAGACAAGGGAGGCACTGAGAGAGGGAACAGTGCAACGCCGCAAACAATTGGGCGCGACAAAGCTCCACGGACACCTGTCGGACCGGCCCTTGGTATGAATGCGTACATTGTGTTGAAGGCGCGCGGTTTGGGGCGCATGTTTCAGCGCCCGGCCCATCCCACCTTTGTCCGGTGCATGGCCCGGCCTGCGAAATCCTGTGTCACATTTGGTACGCAGACCGGGCTATCTAAGCAGCCCCGTTGCTTGGGTCTGCACCGGTGCTCGCTGCCTGGCATGTCCACATATGAGGCTGCGCTAATATCGTGAATGAGTGGCAAACCGCACGATCGGCCTCCCAGAACACGCGCCAGAGAATCCGATCAGTGAGGCAGTGATGGGCCAAGCCAGTGCACCACGCTCGAAAGCGTTAGGTGCAACCCATTCAAAGACCTTCAGGTTGCAGTGAGCTTAACGGATCATTGACCGCGCTGTCCTATTCTGAGACAGCGCGGTCAATCCCAACCGGACTGCGCAGGCGGCTCCGACGCTCCAGCTCGCCGCTCAGGTCGGAGCCGCCACGCCACTATTCCGGGAATATACCAGCAATGGTTGAACCAACCGTTACCGGAAACAGTGGGATTCACATCGAATCCTGTTTGGTCTGGAATCGGCCAGTGGACACGATCTCTAAAGGATTGTTCGAGTCACTGTAGTGATCGTATGTGCGCTAAGCGATGCTCTTGCTACTGCCGCGCTCGATCACCTCTAGTCCGCAGGCGGCGACTCTTCGCTCGGTGCCGACAACACGGTGATATCCATCCTAGCGATTTTCGATGCGGCACTGCCCTGGGCGTTGGGATCTGCGTCGCCCGTTTCGGCAATCATGGCCTTGGCGCGATGTCCTACGCTGTCTGCGCTTTTGCCCGGCTCAAATCCTTCGCCGGTTTGTGGCTTTGCAGGTTTCAGTTGAGTTTCCGGTACCTGCCGATGTTGATTTCCAATCGCCGAGACCATTGATACCTCCGCTTGTGAGGCCCTGTCGTACCTGGGTAGGCTGTAGCGAGACTGACCACGTCAAAAGCCAGCCACTTTCGAGATCAAGCGACCACGACCAAGTGCTTAACTGCCGACCAGCGGCACGGTAACGGTCGTCGCGTAATTGACCGGGAAGTTGCTGAAGTATGGGAAATCGATGACGAAGGCATAGGTGGCGGTCAGGTGCGCCATGCGAAAGCCGCCGCTAGCCGGGTCGGTGGTGATCGTGACGTTCACATCCTTCAGACCCAGGGCCTGTAGTTTCTGCGTCGCGATCGATTGGATGTCGGCCTGGGTCAAGGTGTTCTGAAGTTGCAGCGAGCGTGACGACGTCTCAAGCGCATAGCGAACGCTGGAGACGGCGTTCATCGACCAGCCGAAGGCGAAGATGCCGAACAACAACATGATGAGGAAAGGCGCGATGAGCGCGAATTCCAACCCGGCCCCACCTGACCGATCCCGCCTGAATACGCTTGCTCCACAGCTTTGTTTCGACGCAATTCCAGACGGAAGAACGCCACGCATTCCGGGAAATGCCCTAGCGGACACGGATCACCTCCACGTGGCCGATAGTGCTGGACGCGGAAAAGACGCCGAAGCTGACAGGCGGCACCCAGGTCGCGGATGCCTGGATCTGAACATAGATCGACGGCACCTTCGGCCCGCTGCACAAGGTCGAAGCGACGACCACGGTCGTCCCGCACATGTAAATCCGGCTTAGTGCGACCTGGCCGTCCGCCGGCCGATTCTCCCAGCTCGCAATGGCAGCCGCTTGGGTCACCGTATCCTCGGCCGATCCTTCCATGATGAGATTCGCGGCGGTCTTCACGCCGGCACGCATCGACAGCGAGCTGGTCACATAGGACCAGCCGTCCAGAATGCCAAGCAGCACCACGCAAAGGATGGGGAGGACCAATGCGAACTCCACCGCGGCGATGCCCCTGTCATCGCGAATGGCTTGAATCAATCGACGAGCCATGGGGTTCATTCGACGATCGCGACCGACTGCGCCGCGGGAATGTCCTTCATCCCGAGACTCGAGCAGTCCTGGTTGATCGTGGCATTGCCCGACCACTGGATGGTGTCGGCCACGACCTGCGTGCAACCGCTCTCGCCTGAGAAGTTGCCCAGATAGTTGACCTGCTGCTTGGGGAAATATATGGCGCCGGTCAGCAACGACGTTGCAGTACCGTTGAACGTGCTCTGTGCCGCAGTGCCTGTCCTATCGCCGTAGAACAGCATGCCGGAATAGGTACCCGAGGTCGGCGCGCTGAGCGTCACAGTGGCGTTGCCGTTCATGCTGACGGTGTTGCTGCCCGCCATGTAGATGGTGACTCCGCTACCCGATATGACCGCACCCGCATTGATCTTCAAATTGCCCTGGAGCACGTAAACGCCGGGCGAAAGCGTGACATTGCCGTTGAGGTTCATGCCGCCGCAATAGGTTCCAGGCTGGATTGTTTGAGCCGTTTTGTTGCCGTTGACATTCTGGCACGGGTTGCCAGCCACGGGCGCCGGCAGGTCGGCAAATGGATCGGCGGCGGGCAACGCCTGGGTGATCGGCGCGGCGCAGACGGTGGTGACAGGGTTGCTGAGAGAGACGCCGCCCGCCGATATCAGGCAATCGACCTGGAGGGCTGCCGAGCCCTGAAGCGTGATCGCATCGGCAGCGATCGAATTGGCCATTACCACGCAGCCCGAGACCTTCACGCTGGTGTTGCCGGAAAACCGAACAGCCTGCGGGGCGGTCGGATCGAGCGCGCGCATGCAGGCCTTCGAGGCATCGGTGATGAGCGCCACGGCCCTCGCCTGTTCGGGAACCTGGCCTTGCGTGAAAATCGATGTGAATATGCGGTCGAGATTCTGGCGGACGATGACCTCGACCGCCTTCTTGGCCGTGTTCGGCCCGGACGCGGGAGGCGTGTTGACGACGATCGTGCCTGAGCCAAGCCCGTTCGTCGACGCCGACTGGGTCGCCGACGCGATGACTGTCGGCTTGTCGGAACCCGAGATTTGCTCAAGTGCGCCGGCATAGGCCGCGGCATCCGCCGTGGCCTGCAACTTCAGGCTGTTATAGTACCAGTAGGAGGTTTCGACGCCGAAACCCGCCGCACCGACGACGATCGGCAGGGTAAGCGCGAAGATGGTGGCAACGTTTGCACTTCTACCCCGGCATATGCCGGTCGCCATGAGCCAAATTCGGGTGAAGCAGTTGCAGGCCATAGCGTAAATTAGAAAGCACGCATCTATGAACGAACGGCTAAAAAGTTCGAATCATTTGTGATCAGGGGCGCTCATTGGTCTCAAAAAGCCAGCCCTTGGCTGATCCGTGTGCGTAGATACCCCGACGAACAACAAGCTCGCGCCCGCGCGGGTGCCGGGGATGGTCCGCCATTCCTTGACGACACAATTGCGCTGCCGGCGACGCGTGACCCACGATGCAGGCAGCGTAGGCAAGCGCGAGGCATCCCTGCGATGGAACCGCCGGCGAGCGGTCCATGCCCGCCCTTTACCAGTTCACCCTGAAGCCGACATTGCCGCCATAGGTCTGCACGCGGTCGGCGCGGGATTTGCTTCAGGCGGAAAGAATTGGGGTCGCTTGGACGACCACGTCTGCTACAAGTTCTCTTTGTACAGCAAGGAAAAACCTGCGTACTTCCTCATTGGCTGCCGCTCTGTCCCTGCCCGACCTGACAATGAGGTCAAGCAGCTCCGCTGCTTTGGCCTTCCAGAACGAGGTAGCAGTCTCGCCGTGCAGATTGTCGAGCTTGGCGGCAACTTCTCTGACCAAGAATACCTGACGGTCGATCGGGAATGCACGGACTTTTTCTGGGGACATCTTCCGAACCATGAGACTGACGCAACGAATCAACCATTGCTGAACAAGCAATGGCGTAGCCGCCAAAGTGGAAACGGAAGCTTAACGCCGCTGTCGATGCATCGCCGTGGGAAGAGATGCACGTAATGGTCGCTCCACATCCTCACATGCGTTCAAGCAGAGTTGGATGAGAAGCGGAGCTGGTCGATCGGGATAGCGAAGCGGCCCTCAAGCCTGCAGCGGCCTCGCCTCGCCGCCACGTTTGCGCGGCGCCATCATGTCGCTGGCCATTAGTCCGGTGACACGACAGAACGCCATGAACGCCCGGCAGGCATCCTCGGTCTTGACCACGTCCACCGTGGCGCCAAAGCAGGCATTGAAGGCTTTCTGATACACCGGTCCTTGCCGGAGTGCCGGCCAGTCCTGTAGAAAATCCAGCGCCTGCTCGACGCTGTAAATCTCCTCGACGGGCAAGCCGGAGCCTGGTGCGATGCGCACCGGCACCTCGAATTGCAATCTGTCCATCCGACATCTCCCGAACCGGCGTCGCCCAGGCAACGCCGTTCGTCGTCAAAAAGGTGCTTTGACGGGTTTTCTGCCACGGAAATGTGTCGTCACTGCGGAAGCGGCCGTCTTGCCGCAACCGACCGGGGAAAGCCTGCCGGCACCAGACCCGGCAGAACTTGTCCGACGCCCGGCAGCGCGATCATTGGTTGGCCGGATCGGTCTCCGCGTCGAAGGCCATGCGCACCACGGCCAGCAGGACATAGGCCGACGGCAAGGCGAACAGGGCGCCGAGGACGAGCGCTCCGGCCCCCGACAGATAGAGTGTCTCGGCAATCGCCCATTAAACCGTCCCGATACAGATGAGAGCCTGGACGGAAAGAAACGAGGCGGCCGAAGCCGCACGCGACAGGCTTTTGAATGTCTTGATACGTTGTTGCATTGAAATGACCCGAAAGATGACACGCCGCGCCACCAATGCGCGGCTGACGGCCGCCGCACGGGTCGCGACGCGAATGGCAGGGAATGAAGGTGACGTGGTCGGTCCTGGACCTCAGGCCCGCGCGGATGGCGGTGCACGCGGCTGGTTGGCGCTCGCGCAGCGAGCGGAGCCCGCCCCGTGGCCGGCAACAAGCACGGCCGGCGACGTCGGATCGAGGCGAAGGAAAACAGCCTGTGGAGCCGGCAAGGCCGGATGGCCGCCGGCGAATTTGGCCAGCACCGGCTTGGCGGTGCGAACCTCCACTGCCTGTGCTTTGTTGGTGACGCGCAGCAGCGCCGCGACCTCGCCCGATCGTTCGACGCCGATGCCGGCACCGCGGTGCCCAGGGTCTGCGACGGTCGGCACATCAGGCCGGCCGAGGCACAGCATCGCCAGCAGCACCAAGCCCATCAGACATGAGCATGCTGCCGTCAGCTGCGCTTCAAGCGACCTGGCGCTTTTGGCAGTCGGAAACGGAGGCGATCTCCAAAACATCACCCGGCCCTAGCGCATGATGCACAGAAAGGAAAGCAAGCCGTGCAAACCGACAAGCAACCGGCCCGACGAGACGAATATCCGAGGGGCTTGACCCGCATCCGGCAGTTCTTCCTTGAACCTTTTGCCCCCAAGTGCCAAATCTGTTGGGATATTCGTGCCTGCGCTCCTGCAGCCCCACCTTCTATACGGACAAAATGGTCACCTATCTCGACGCCGCGACGGCCCCCCTCAGAAACACCGGCCAGATCCGCCTCTACGGCGAGGAAGGGTTTGCCGGCATGCGCAAGGCATGCGACCTCACCGCGCGCTGCCTGGACGAACTTGTGCCGATGGTCAGTCCCGGCGTCACCACGGACACCATCGATCGTTTCGTCTTCGAATTCGGCATGGATCATGGCGCCCTGCCCGCGACGCTCAACTATCGCGGCTACACCAAATCGTCCTGCACCTCGATCAACCATGTCGTCTGCCACGGCATTCCTGACAACAAGCCGCTGAAGGATGGCGACATCGTCAACATCGACGTCACCTACATTCTCGACGGCTGGCATGGCGATTCCTCGCGCATGTATCCGGTCGGCACCATCAAGCGCGCGGCGGAACGCCTGCTCGAGGTCACCCATGAATGCCTGATGCGCGGCATCGCCGCGGTCAGGCCCGGTGCCCGCACCGGCGCCATCGGTGCCGCCATCCAGACCTATGCCGAGGCGGAGCGCTGCTCGGTGGTGCGTGATTTCTGCGGCCATGGTGTCGGCCAGCTGTTTCACGACGCCCCGAACATCCTGCACTATGGCAACGCCAATGAAGGCGTGGAAATGCGGCCTGGGATGATCTTCACCATCGAGCCGATGATCAACCTCGGCCGGCCGCATGTGAAGGTCCTGTCGGATGGCTGGACAGCGGTGACGCGCGATCGCTCACTGTCGGCGCAGTACGAGCATACGATCGGCGTGACCGACGCTGGCTGCGAGATTTTCACGCTCTCGCCCGGAAAACTCGACCGCCCTGGCCTGCCGGCCTGATATTTTGACATGCCGGGCGACGGCCTTGCCCGATTGAATACCGGATGCGGGGGCGGATGGGGAAAGCCAACGAAGACGACGAGCGGAGTTTCTTCTCCGAAGTCCCGGTCCGGCCGGCCGCGCAGGCGAGGCCGGCTCCAGCTGAAAAACCGCATTATCTCGGCCATCGCGACCGCTTGCGAGAACGCTTTGGCTCGGCGGGTCCGGATGCCCTGCCCGACTACGAACTTCTGGAGCTCTTGCTCTTCCGGCTGATCCCGCGCGCCGACACCAAGCCGGCGGCCAAGGCATTGCTGGCGCGCTTCGGCACGTTGGCCGAAGTGCTCGGCGCGCCCATCGCCCTGCTGCAGGAGGTCAAGGGCATCGGCCCGGCGGTGGCGCTCGACCTGAAAATCGTCGCGGCGACAGCGCAGCGCATGGCGCACGGCGAGGTGCACGAGCGCGAGGTCCTGTCGTCCTGGACGCAGCTTCTTGCCTATTGCCGCTCGGCCATGGCCTTCGAGGCGCGCGAGCAGTTCCGCATCCTGTTCCTCGACAAGAAGAACGCGCTGATTGCCGACGAAGTCCAGCAGACCGGCACTGTCGACCACACGCCCGTCTATCCCAGAGAAGTGGTTAAACGCGCGCTCGAACTGTCAGCCACCGCGATCATCCTGGTCCACAACCATCCCTCAGGCGACCCGACGCCGTCGCGCGCCGACATCGAGATGACGAAAGAGATCATCGACGCAGCCAAGCGGCTGGGCATCGCCGTGCACGACCACATCATCATCGGGCGCAAAGGCCATTCCAGCATGAAGGGCCTGCTGCTGATCTAACGGCGCGAAAAAGGTTCACCCGGTCACGGCGGATTGGCGGCGACCTGGCCGACCGCCCAGGTGCCGATTTCTCGCAATTATTCGACTGCCGGTGCGCTGGTTCCGTTGAACGGAAAGGCATAGCAAGCCATGCTATGGGGCGGACTGGAACTCTCGACGCCAGATTACTGGCACACGATCACGGCAGCTTGGATCATTCAAAATTCAATTCACTTCGACGGCAACTTCGGGTTCGTCGCCAACCCGTTGGCCTTGAGGAATTGGCGAACCGATGGCATCGCGTTGTGCTGTCGCCAAGCCAGCCAGTAGTCGACCGTGTGCCTCCACCACGGTAGTGACCGCAGGACCACGCCCGGACTTTCAACCCGCGAAACGCTGGCCTGTGCGAGCCCGCGCCCCGCGCCTGCCTCCACAAGTCCGAGCAGCGCTGAGAGTTGCGCGACCTCATAGCGAATGTCTGGCCGGAACCCGGCCGTTGCGCATTGCTGCAGGAAGCGGTCGCGCCAATACGCATCGCCCTCTCTGGGAAGCGCAATCCAGGGACTAGCCTCGAGATCCTTCGGCGCAATCGTTCGTCTTGAAGCCAGGACGTCCTCGGTGGACACAACAAGCCGCATGCCATCCGAAAGAAGCTTGAAGCTGACGATGTCCTCAGGCCACTCGCGGGGTGCGTAAATGATCGCGATGTCGAGCTGGTTGTTCGCAAGTGCCTTAAGCTGCGTTTCCGTGCTGGCAGCGACGAGATCGACGACAAGTCCGGGACAATGGGTCCGAAGATTTCGTAGATGGGCACTGAGTACCCCACCCTGCATGGCACCATCGACGTAACCCACGCGGATACGCCCGCCTTCACCGGCTGAAATCGCACGTGCGTAGCGCATTAGGCCATCCGCCTTGGCGACAACAGCCCTTGCCTCCTCTGCTATTGTCGAGCCAGCCGGCGTCAGGGCGATCCGCTGCCGTTCACGCACGAACAGTTCGACCCCGAGCTCCGCTTCCAGTTCGCGTATCGCGCGGCTCAAGGGAGGCTGAGAAATGTGCAGGTGTTGCGCCGCGCGAGTGACGTGCCCGAACTCAGCGACGGCTAGGAAGTAGCGCAGATGGCGAAGCTCCATCTCATACTCACTGAGTATCATCTGATCCAAAAACGGTCTTTGACTGTATCAATTCCAGGCGCGACCTTCCACCCGCAAATGATCGCGGATGAGGTGTTCGATGAAGGCAGTGGCGTTTGACAGGCCCGGACCGGCCGAGGATGTGCTCAACTACCGGGAGGTCCCTTTTCCCACATACGGTCCAAAACAGGTCCTGGTGCGCGTCACGGCCCGCGTTGTTCAGCCGGCCGACTGGTTGTTCATCGCCGACAAATATTCGACAAAGCCGTCTTATCCGCAGGTTGCTGGATTCGATGCGGCCGGAATTGTCGAAGCAGTCGGTGCCGACGTGCGCGAATTGGAGGCAGGGCGGCGCGTTGCATTCCGAAGCCCGGGGGCCTGGGCCGAGTATGCGGCCGTGCCGGCTGAGCGAATCTATCCGGTGTCGACTGAGTTTGCCGAACGGCTTTCCGACGAGGTCGTTTGCCAGTTCCCGCTCAATCCGTTGACCGCGTGGGGTCTGCTGGATCAGGCCATGCTCAAGCCTGGGCAACGGGTTCTGCTCACCGCAGCGCGGTCGGTCGTTGCCGCCGTGGTCGACCAGTTGGCCAGCGAACGAAAGGCGATCGTCGAACGACTCTATCGGGACAACGGGGGCTATAGACTGTGCGACTCGGGAAATCGGACAATCGGCATCGGCGGCAGCGTCGCCGATGCGCTTGCGGACGCTAAACCCTACGACCTGATCCTCGATCCAGTTGGCGGTCCCGACACGCTAGCCCTTATCGCGCGCGCAGCCCCAGGGGCGGCCCTGTTTTCCTACGGCGTTCTCGACGATCGGCCGATGGAAATCAAGGCATCGAGCCTGCTTTACAAGGCACTCCACTGGCGGGGATTTGCCTTAAGCATCTGGCAAAATAAGGCAAGTACGGAAACGCTGGCGGCTGCCGCGAAGGACTGTTGGTCCATCCTTTCACGGTACCCCGAAAAGCTGCCCGTCGTTGCCCGATACGGCCTCGAAGACTTCGCCACAGCGTTGCCGCGCGCGCGCGCGAGCGCCGGCGAAGGCAAGGTCGTGCTCATTTGATGTTACGATTGAACTGAAGAGCCGGCACGATGCACAATCCAGTCAACGAAGAGATCATCGACGCAGCCAAGCGGCCGGGCATCGCCGTGCGTGACCACATCATATCGGGCGGAAAGATCATTCCAGCATGAAGGGTCTGCTGCTAATCCGGGGGGTGACAATTTGCGGATGAAGCCGTCTTAGCTGAGACCAACGCCAGGGCTTATGCTCTCGTCACCGGCTTATCGACGCCTTTCCGATGAACCCAGTCGACCACCGTTGCAGGCTCCGCTGGTCTGCACCAGACTATGGTCTGGTCGGCATGGGACTTCAGTGCCATCGCCCTCTCGCAGCGTTGATCTCCATGTAATATCAAGGGTTTAACTGGCCTGCGGCAGGCGGGCTCGCGCATTGCGACCGCATTTGTCTAAAGTTTACTCTGTATGATTAGGGATTTCTCATATGAGGCTGTCTTAGCGGTCGGGCAGAGGGTAGCGATTCCCCGAGGAGACACCATGACAAACCGAAAAACTATGCTCGCGGCGCTTGCCGCATTGGCGCTTTTGGCGTCGCCGGCGCTCGCCGGAGCCGGAGGCAACGGACACGGTGGCGGCAACGGGCACGGCGGTGGTAACGGGCACGGCGACGGCGGCGGCAACGCCGGTGGCGGCGGCAATGCTGGCGGCAATGGCAAAAGCGGCGCTTCGCATGGCAAGTCCGCGTCGGCTCCAGGACAGGTAGCCAAGGCGGAAACGGACACAACGACCGACACCACGGTCGACACGACCACTGAGGTCTCGTCCGTGCACAAGGACAAGAACATCCATGCCAAGCTCGGCCGGCTGAACTCGCTGCAGCGCAACATCAACGCCTATATGAATTCCAAGAGCAAGAAGTTCGCTGCCATTCAGGCGTTTGTGACGCAGTCGGCGAAAGCCAAGAACGCCCAGGCTGCGGCTGACGCGGCTGCAGCGACAGCCGCCGCCGCCCAAGCCCAATTGGATGCCCTGAATGGGCAGCTGACCGCGCTGCAGGCTGATCCAACGGCAACGACTGAACAAATCCAGGCTGTGACGGATCAGATCGCTGCTCAGCAGGACGTGGTCGACGCCGACAACGCGGCCGCCGCCGACGCCGAGGCTGCGGCTACCGCGGCCACAGTGGGCACCGACCAGGCGTCGCTCGACGCGGCGCTGACAGATATGGCCAACAAGCCCGTCGACGCGGATGTCACGGCTTGGGCCCAAGGCGTCCTTGCCGGCAAGATTGACCAGATGGCCGCGATTCAAGCCGGAACGCCGTAGCGAATAGCGACCGAAACAGCAGTTGCAGCCAGTCAAGATGCCGCCGGGTCCCACCGGCGGCATTGCGCCGTCGAGCTATTGAGAGACAACCGCCTGTGGTGGTCCAAAAGGCGGCATTTTTCCCGTCAAGATAGTCGGCTCTAGAATTACGACCCCAAATCAAGCTATGATGGGCTTGGTATTTCTCGGGACGGCTTCGCGCCCCTCGGAATGCCGGGAGGAACGGGACATGGCCGTAGCGCTTGTACTCGTTTTGATCGTCGTGGGCTCGGTGTTGTTTCACCTCCTGAGCCCATGGTGGTGGACGCCCATTGCCTCGAACTGGGGCTATATCGACAACACCATCATCATCACCTTCTGGATCACCGGCGTCGTCTTCTCAGCCGTGGTTCTATTCATGGCCTATTGCGTCTTTCGCTTCCGTCATCGGGAAGGGAGCCGGGCTGCCTACGAACCGGAGAACAAACGGCTCGAATCGTCGCTCACGATCATCACCGCGGTTGGTGTCACGGCGTTGCTGGTCCCCGGCCTGTTCGTCTGGAGCCGGTTTGTCAACGTCCCAAGCGACGCGACCGACGTCGAAGTCGTCGGCCAGCAATGGCAGTGGAGTTTCCGCCTGCCCGGCAAGGACGGCAAGCTCGGCATATCCGACACCCGCGACGTCAGCGCCGAGAATCCGCTGGGCGTGATCGCCAGCGATCCAAATGGCCAGGACGATGTCGTGGTCGAAGCGGCTGATCTGCATCTGCCAGTCGGCAAACCGGTAAAGATGCGGCTCCGCTCGATCGATGTGCTGCATGATTTCTACGTGCCGGAATTCCGCGCCAAGATGGACATGATCCCGGGCTCGGTCACCTATTTCTGGTTCACCCCGACCAGGACCGGAACCTTTCAGGTCTTGTGCGCCGAACTTTGCGGCCAAGGCCATCCTTTGATGCATGGCGTGGTCATGGTCGACACGCAGCAAGACTACCTGGCCTGGCTTGGCCAGCAGCAGACTTTCGCACAGCTGTCGGCACCCCAGCAGACAGGCTCGGCAGACCAGGCGCCGGGCACGATGGCGTCAGGTTTGAAAACTGCAGCAAGGCTCGAAACGGTCGGGTCTCGCTGAAAAGGACACGGAGGTGTTCCTATGGTCGACATCACGCCTGCAGATGGCATCCCGCCGGCCGAAATCGCGGAAGTGGAACTCTACCATCCGCACAGTTGGTGGACGAAATACGTCTTCTCGCAGGACGCCAAGGTCATCGCCATCCAGTATTCGGCGACAGCAACGGGAATCGGCCTGGTCGCCCTGGTGCTGTCCTGGCTGATGCGACTGCAACTCGGCTTTCCCGGCACGTTCGACTTCATCACCCCGGAAGCCTATTACCAGTTCATCACCATGCACGGCATGATCATGGTGATCTACCTGCTCACCGCCCTCTTTCTCGGCGGCTTTGGCAACTATCTGATCCCATTGATGGTCGGCGCGCGCGACATGGTCTTTCCCTATGTCAACATGCTGAGCTACTGGGTCTACCTGCTCGCCGTGCTGGTTCTGGTCTCGAGCTTTTTTGCGCCCGGCGGACCGACGGGGGCCGGCTGGACGCTCTACCCGCCGCAAGCTATCATGAGCGGCACGCCAGGCGGCCAGGACTGGGGCATCATCCTGATGCTCTCCTCGCTGATCCTGTTCATCATCGGCTTCACGATGGGCGGCCTGAACTATGTGGTGACGGTGCTGCAGGGCCGCACACGCGGCATGACAATGATGCGCCTGCCGCTGACGGTCTGGGGCATCTTCACCGCGACCGTCATGGCGCTGCTCGCCTTTCCGGCGCTGTTCGTCGCCTGCGTGATGATGCTGCTTGACCGCGTCCTCGGCACCAGTTTCTTCATGCCGGCGATCTCCGAGATGGGTGCGCAACTGCAGCACAATGGCGGCAGCCCGATCCTCTTCCAGCACCTGTTCTGGTTCTTCGGCCATCCCGAGGTCTACATCGTGGCGCTGCCGGCATTCGGCATCGTATCCGACCTGATCAGCACCCATGCGCGCAAGAACATCTTCGGCTACCGGATGATGGTCTGGGCCATCGTCGGCATTGGCGCGCTGAGCTTCGTGGTCTGGGCGCACCATATGTATGTCAGCGGCATGCATCCCTATTTCGGCTTCTTCTTCGCCACCACGACGCTGATCATCGCCATTCCGACCGCCATCAAGGTCTACAATTGGGTGCTGACCCTATGGCGCGGCGACATCCACCTCACCATACCGATGCTGTTCGCGCTGGCCTTCATAGTCACCTTCGTCAATGGCGGGCTGACCGGCCTGTTCCTTGGCAATGTCGTAGTCGACGTGCCGCTGTCCGACACGATGTTCGTCGTCGCCCATTTCCACATGGTCATGGGTGTCGCCCCGATCCTGGTGGTTTTTGGCGCGATCTACCATTGGTACCCGAAGGCCACCGGCCGGATGCTCAACGAGACGTTGGGCCGGTTCCATTTCTGGGTGACGTTCCTCGGCGCCTATCTGATTTTCTTCCCCATGCACTATCTCGGCCTGATGGGCATCCCGCGGCGCTACGCTGAACTGACCGACATGACGATCATGACGGAGTCGGCCCACCACCTGAACTCGTTCATCAGCATCATGGCCTTCATCGTCGGCTTCGCCCAGATGGTGTTCCTGTTCAACCTGATCTGGAGCATCCGCCATGGCCGCGAGGCCGGTGGCAATCCGTGGCGGGCAACAACGCTGGAATGGCAGACGCCGCAGACGCCGCCGGCCCACGGCAATTTCGGCAAGGACCTGCCGATCGTCTATCGCTGGGCCTATGACTACAGCGTGCCGGGCGCCAAGGAGGATTTCATCCCGCAGAACATGCCGGGCTCCTTCGGGCCCTCAAGGGAGCCGGCATGAGCGTCATCATAGTCTTCCTGCTCGTCATCGCCGGCTTTGCCGGATGGTGGCTTTCGCATCAGGGACTGATGACGAAGCCATGGCTCGAGCAAGGCGTGGCCAGCGATCTTGTCGGTTTCGACCGATCGGGGCTGCCCACCGCCAAGATCGGCCTCGGCGTCTTCCTCGCCGTCGTTGGCTGCCTGTTCGCGCTCTTCACCAGCGCGTATTTCATGCGGATGGCAGTGTCGGACTGGCAGCCGCTGCCGTTGCCGCGGCTGCTCTGGCTCAACACCGGCGTGCTGGTCCTGAGCAGCATAGCCCTGCAATGCACGTCGGTCGCGGCGCGCAGGGGCCAGATCGATACGGTCAGGCTCGGCCTTGCAGTGGCCGGGCTCACTGCGCTTGCCTTCCTGATCGGACAGCTCATGGCGTGGCGGCAACTGACCGAAGATGGCTATCTGCTGAGCTCCAATCCGGCCAACAGTTTCTTCTACCTGATAACCGGCATGCATGGCCTGCACATAGTGGGCGGGATGGTGGGTCTCGGCAGAACGACCGCCGGCGCCTGGAGCGGAGCGCGGCGGGAGCGGCTTCGCCTCGGCGTCGAACTGTGCGCCATGTACTGGCATTTCCTGCTTTTCGTCTGGCTTGCCATCTTCGCCCTGCTGGCTGGCTGGGCCGCGACGTTCATCGACATTTGCCGACAGTTGCTGACCTAGGGGATCAAGCGGATGGCAGAGACACTGACGCATACCGGCCAAACGGAGCCACGGCCCGCAGGCTGGCGAGGCATTGCCGCCGATTGGTCCTCGGATCAGCGTGCGTTCAAGAACGTGTCCTGGGGCAAGGCCATGATGTGGATCTTCCTGCTCAGCGACACCTTCATCTTCGGTTGCTTCCTGCTCTCCTACATGACCGCGCGCATCTCGACACGTGTGCCGTGGCCCAATCCGAGCGAGGTCTTTGCGCTTCGCATCGGCGGCTCGGATATTCCGCTGATCCTTATTGCCATCATGACGTTCGTGCTGATCTCAAGCAGCGGAACGATGGCCATGGCGGTCAATTTCGGCTATCGCCGTGACCGCCGCAAGACGGCAATCCTCATGCTTCTGACCGCGGCACTCGGCGCGACCTTTGTCGGCATGCAGGCCTTCGAATGGACCAAGCTGATCACCGAAGGGGTACGTCCCTGGGGCAATCCCTGGGGTGCCGCGCAATTCGGCTCATGCTTCTTCATGATCACCGGCTTCCACGGCACCCATGTGACGATCGGGGTGATCTTCCTGATCATCGTGGCGCGCAAGGTCTGGCGCGGAGACTACGACGTCGGACGGCGCGGCTTCTTCACCAGCCGCACGGGTCGCTATGAGAACGTCGAGATCATGGGGCTGTACTGGCACTTCGTCGATCTGGTCTGGGTATTCATCTTCGCATTCTTCTATCTTTGGTGAGAGGCAGGCTTTCGTGAGAGGAAGACTTTCGTGAGAGGAAGACATGGCTGAAGCAACCGCAAACGGTCTCGGGCAACACGCACTTCACGCGCATGAAGCGCCGGCGAGCGGCATCGCCCATGCAGAGGTTCACCAGGAGCACCCGATCAAACTCTATCTGGTGGTCTGGGCATGGCTGTTCATCCTCAGCACCTGTTCCTACCTGGTCGACTATTTCGGCCTTCACGGCTATCTCAGATGGTCGCTGATCCTGATCTTCATGATCCTCAAGGCAGGGCTGATCGTTGCCGTCTTCATGCACATGGCCTGGGAACGGCTGGCACTCGCCTATGCGATCATCCTGCCGCCGATACTGGTGCTGGTGTTCGTGACGATGATGGTCTTCGAAGCCGACTACACGCTTTTGACCCGGCTGACATCTTTCGGAGCCGGGCCCTGACGCGCAACCCGGATTTGCCTGTGGCATCTCGGGTCAGGACCCACACGCGGCGTGCATCCAGTTCGGTTGCCGGCGCCTTGAAACACTCGGCAGCTGGTCCATTTTTGCTAGAGCATGATCCCGAAAGTGGATCCGGTTTGTGCCTGCACTGACCTTCGGTTCGACGAGATCATGCTCAGACAAAAAGAAAGAGCCGGTCCCGATCGGGATAGAACAGGCTCTGGTACCGGAAACGACGTAAGCAGAATGACTGCCCTCGTTTCCCCGTGCGTCGCGAACTCAGGCAAGGGAGGCCAAGATGACCATCGCGAACAGACTGAAGCACTTCATCGATGGCAAGGGAATTTCCTACGACACCGTCGCTCATCATCGCACTTCAACAAGCCGGCAGGCGGCAATAGCCGCCCATGTGCCCGGCAGCATCATGGCGAAATCCGTGGTCGTTCACCACGAGCTTGGCTATACGCTGGCAGTGGTTCCGAGCACCCACCGGATCGAACTTGGCAGGTTGCAAGATGTCATGGACAAGCGTCTCGGACTGGCTTCCGAAGACGAGGTGATTTCGCTCTTCGATGATTGCGACACCGGCGCCATCCCGCCGATCGGCGCGGCTTACGACGTGCCGGTGATTGTCGATCAAAGCCTTAGCGATGCTGACGATGTCTACTTCGAAGGCGGCGACCATAGAACACTGGTGCACGTCAGCGGCAAGGACTTCCGCAGCCTCACCATGGGCGCATATCAAGCCCGCTTCAGCCACCCGGCTTACTGAGGGCATCGATCAAACCGCACCGGCAATCCTCGCCGGTGCGGTGAGACCGGCGTCCTCAACCCGCCGGTCTGGTGGGCGACTCCACGACTTTGCGGTAGACATGCCAGGTGGCGTGACCGAGGATCGGCAACACGACGGCGAGCCCGACGAACACTGGCAGCGAGCCGATGATCAGGCCGACGGCGACGATCAGCCCCCAGACAGCCATCACGATCGGGTTCGCCAGGACCACGCGCACCGAAGTGTGGATCGCCTCATAAGCGCCGACATCGCGGTCGAGCAATAACGGGAAGGCGATGACCGTCGTGCACAAGACCACCACAGCAAAGACGAAGCCGATGGCGTGCCCCAGGACAATCAATGTCCATCCGCGTCCGGTGGCAAATATTGCATCGATAAAGCTGGATATCGATTCCGGCGGAGCCGGGCCGAAGAGATATTGGTAAAACAGCTGGGCCGTCAAAAGCCAGGCGATGAAAATTGCAAACAGCATGATCCCGACCGCCGCGATGGCCGGCAGCGCCGGAGAATTCCTGACTTCGAAAGCGTGCTTCCAGGAGGTGTCGAGTCCGGCTTCCCGCCTGCGGCTGATTTCATAGAGGCCTATGGCCGCGAAGGGGCCAATCAGCGCAAAACCAGAAACCAGCGGAAACAGCAGGGGCAGCGCATTAGCGCCCGATGTCCAGGCGGCAAGCACGACACCAACAAGCGGATAGATCAGGCAGAGAAAAACGATATGCGATGGTTTGACCATGAAATCGTCGACGCCCCGTTTGAGCGCGTCGAAAAGGTCGGAAACACTGATTTTCCGAATTTTGGTATGTTCCAGCGTCTCGCTGGCGCCTGCTATCACATGAAAGCTTGCCATGACCACTCCTCCAGACCAGGCCCGGTAAGGTCGCGGTTTCGCGGTGCTGCGTTCTGCGTGACTGGCCACGCAAAACCGCGACCTGCACCGCAATCAACATACTCTCTTGCCAGAGACTTGTCGCCCTTTGTCGGAAGGGCTCCGGTGGTCTGGCTAGCTCTGATGGTCTTTTTTCGATATCCTTGTACAGCACCGCGCTCTGTTTCTGAACGCTCAAAGGACGCTTTCAGGGTCATGCGACGGGGCAAAGGTGAAGGTCATGGACGGAAGGACGCTTCTCATACTCGGCCTTGGCATAGTCGCCCTGCTGATCCTGGGATTCTGTGCAATACCATCGTGATGTTCGAGTCGATCCTGGTCTGCCACGTCTTCAATGCGGTCATGCAGTCACCCTGTGGCTGACATGAACCCTCGCATTGCGATGGTGTCGGCAAGCAATATTGCAAAGATCGCGAAAAGATAGAAAATCGAGAAGGCAAACAGCGCCTTTGCAGCCTTCATCTCCTTGTCTGGAACGACCAGAACCTGCCAGGCGTGCCAGATGAAACCCGCGCCCAAAGCAACCGAAGCAATTCCATAGAACCCGCTCGCGAATCCGAACGCCCAGGGCAGCACGCCGATTGGCGCCAGGAGCAGTGAATAGGCGAATATCTGTTTTCTGGTCGATGCCTGGCCGGCCACGTTCGGCATCATCGGGATGCCGGCAGCGGCGTAATCGCCGACTTTGAACAGCGCGAGCGCCCAGAAATGCGGCGGCGTCCACAGAAAGATGATCAGAAACAGGATGAGACTTTCAACGCCAATGGCGCTAGTTGCAGCCGCCCAACCGATGACAGGAGGAAGGGCACCCGCCGCGCCGCCGATGACGATGTTCTGAGGCGTCGAGCGCTTCAGCCACATCGTATAGACGACGACGTAGAAGAAAATGGTGAAGGCGAGCAGCGATGCGGCAAGCCAGCCCACCAGCACGCCAAGCGTCATGACCGAAAGCGCTGAAAGCACGAGGCCGAAGCCGAGAGCTTCGCCCGGCGTGACGCGGCCCGATGGAACCGGCCGCTTCGATGTGCGCGACATCAGCGCGTCGATGTCCGCGTCGTACCACATGTTGAGAGCCCCCGCCGCTCCTGCTCCGACCGCAATCGCACCGATCGCAATCACGGCGATGATCGGATTCATCGCGCCAGGCGCCACCATCAGGCCGACGAAAGCGGTGAAGACGGCAAGTGCCATGACCCGCGGCTTCAAAAGCGCAAAGAAATCACCCGCCGTCGCTTCCGAGAGGCGGATGGCGGTATCCTTGGGGCGGCTTTCCCCAGTCGACATCTCAGACGACCACCGATGGAAGCAGGCAAGCTGGGCCATGATCCTGAACTGAACGCCGGCACGAGCGAGACCGCCGGCGGAGAGGCCAGGTCATTTGGAAAACGTTTTGAGATAGGCAATGACGTTCGCCACGTCTGCATCGTCCTTGAGGCCGGGAAACGCCATCTTGGTCCCCTTGACCATGGCTTTGGGATCGTGAAGGTAGGTCGTCAGTGTCGGTTCGTCCCATTTGACGCCGGATTTTCCGGCCGCGATCATGGCATCGGAATATTTGAAATCCGGATGCGTACCGGCGGTGCGGCCGATGACACCATGCAGCGATGGACCGATCTTGTTCTTGTCCTCGTCAGCGATGTGGCAGACTTTGCATTTGGTGAAGACCTTCTCACCGGCCGCGGCATCCTGAGCCTGCGATGGATTGGCGACAAAGGTTGTAATAGACACGACGGCGAAAAACGCGACCAAGCGCATGGCATTTCCTCCCTGATCGTCAGATGTGCCTGAGACGATCTGCGCATGCCGGTACCATGCGCATTGCACGGCAGAACGATAATTCGCTTCTCCCCAATAGAATTGCGGCATCTATATACCACAGAATCTGGCGAGCCGGTAGAAGAGGTCTGACGTACAAAGTTTGGGTGGCAAGCAGTGGCTTAGGGTGCATCCGTGTTGCAGTTGCCGGCGATCTGCTCGACCGCCTCTTCAAGCCCGGCAAGGTCGAAATCCGCCTGACCGCGCCCCGAAAGCAACCCGAACCGCCAGGAAAGCGACAGCCGGCTTGCGGGAACAAGGCGCTTGATGCCGTCGGCGCCGTCGCGCATCAGCAATCGGCCGCGCGACCCGACCGACCAGCTCTCGTCGAACTTGTTGCCGCCGTCGACGGTGACCGACATGGTGATCTTGCGGCTGGCCGAAACCGCGTCATTCAATTGCAGCCATTCGGTCCAGCGCGGTTCGCCGGCTGTCCGGCAGGCAATGGTCAGGACCGGACTGTAGCTCAACGCACCGCCGCCGGTGATCAGCTTGCTGGTGGCATGGAGCGAAGCCGTGACGAGACCACCGTCGCCCGTGCCGAAGCGCCAGTCGCCGGCAAGCGCGTCGGCTTGGGCAAGATCACAGACGAAGGCCAGAACGAGCGCCAGGGCGACAGCACGCCCCGTTTCGAAGAATAGGCTCAACGCCCCCTCCAGGAACCATACGGTTTGCAGCAGAAGCGCAGATAATGATCAACGCCTGGTATCGCCAAGTGCCACTGCCCGCGAAGCGGACCGGCTGTTGCAGTTTCGCAACGAAAAAGGCCGCCTCGAGGGCGGCCTTCGTCGATTCCATCAAATGCCGAAACTTATTCGGCGTCCTTGGCGGCAGCCTTTTTCTTCGGCGCAGCCTTTTTCTTCGGCTCTTCCGCGTCGTCGGCCTTCTTGTCTTCAGCCTTCTTGGCCGCGGCTTTCTTTGCCGGCTTGGCCTTGGTCGCGGTTTCCGCTTCCTCGTCGTCGGCCATCAGCTCTTCTTTGCTGACCTTGACGTCGGTGACCGAGATTTGGCCGAGCAGGTGGTCAACGACCTTCTCCTCGAACATCGGCGCCCGCAGCGCATTTAGCGCCTCGGGGTTGTTGCGGTAGAACTCGAAGGCTTCCTGCTGCTGGTTGGCCGGGAAGCGGCGAACCTGCTCGAACAGGCCGCGCTGCAGCTCTTCGTCCGACACGGTGACGCCGGCCTTTTCGCCGATCTCGGCCAGCACCAGGCCGAGGCGCACGCGGCGCTCGGCAAGACGCATGTATTCGGCGCGAGCCTCTTCCTCGGTCGTCTCTTCGTCGGCGAAGGTGCGGCCGGCCGCCTCCAGATCGCGGTTAACCTGCGCCCAGATGTTGTTGAACTCGGCCTCGACAAGCTTTGACGGCGCCTCGAACGAATAGGCCGCATCGAGCTGGTCGAGCAACTGGCGCTTGACCTTCTGGCGCGTCATCGAGCCGAACTGGTTCTCGATCTGGCCGCGCACGATCTCCCGCAGGCGCTCCAGCGACTCCAGGCCAAGGTTCTTGGCGGTCTCGTCGTTGATTTCGAGTTCGCCGGGCTTCGACACTTCCTTGACGGTGACGTCGAAGGTGGCTTCCTTGCCGGCCAGATGCGCAGCCTGGTAGTTTTCCGGGAAGGTCACGGTGACCTGCTTTTCGTCGCCGGCCTTGGCGCCGACCAACTGGTCCTCGAAGCCCGGAATGAATTCCTTGGAACCCAGCACCAGCGGCTGATCGGTGCCGGCGCCGCCGGCAAAGGCCTCGCCGTCGATCTTGCCGACATAGTCGATGCTGACGCGGTCGCCTTCGGCGGCTTTGCCGGTCTTCGGTTCATAGCTGCGTGCCGATTCGGCGACCCGCTTGACCTGCTCGTCGATCTCGGTTTCGGGCACGTCGAACACCTGACGCGTCACCTTGATATCGGAGAAGTCCTTGATCTCGATCGCCGGGATGACTTCATAGTTGAGGCGGAATTCGAAATCGGCGCCGCCGGCCAGGATCTTCTCGGCTTCCTTCTCGTCCTCGGTCATGATGACTTCGGGCTGCATGGCGGCCTTTTCGCCGCGGCCCGTAATGATCGATCGGGTCGAATCGTTGAGGATCTCGTTGACCACTTCGGCCATGAACGACTTGCCATAGACCTTGCGCAGGTGCTGCACCGGCACCTTGCCCGGCCGGAAGCCGTTGATGCGAACCTTGTTGCGGGCATCCGACAGCCGCGCCATCAGCTTGGCTTCCATGTCACCGGCCGGCACGGTGATCTTGATCTCGCGCTTGAGACCGGAATTGAGAGTTTCGGTGACCTGCATCGTAAAACCTTTGTTTTCACCAATGAGACTGCCAAACGGCTCCCTGCCGTTTACAGCCTGCCGGTATAATCTTGCCGGAAATGGCTTTTGGTACGGAACCTGGCGATTTGACCGAAATTACGGCTCAAACTCTCCCAAACTGCGTTCCAAAATGTGAATAAGTTCTTGTTTTTCCTACTTCTTATCACATTCTGCAGAAGCGGATCGTCGCGTCCCGTCACATTTGACACGCCTTTTGTCACAGGCGAGCCTAATTTTCAACAGTCTTCGCGCTTAGGCGAATAACCAACATTTCGACCCTGGCCGACTTCTCGTCTCTGACATTGACAGAATGATGGCTACATGGGATTGCCGGGCGATGCGGATGTGGCGGAACTGGTAGACGCCCTGGATTTAGGTTCCAGTGCCGAAAGGCGTGGGGGTTCGAGTCCCTTCATCCGCACCAATTTTTTTCGGCCAGTGACCGCTCTGAATGAAATCCAACTTTCAAAGAAGGCCCTTGAAATAGTTCGTTGACAGGTTCTTACTTGCAGCAGGCAGGTTGGGGCTCTGTCGGGTTGTGCGTGTAGTTTCTCTAGTTCTGGCGGTAGGGTCAATTGTCGCGGCAGCAACATGCAAGGTTGAGGCCCTAGAATACACGCCTGTTTCGTCTCCAGGGCAGCAGCCGTTTCTTGTTGTTTCCGGCGAGTTCAAAGACAATGAACCCCTGAACGCCTTTAGCAACGCGGTTGTGAGCAGCGGGGCCCGGATGATCGTATTCAACTCCCCCGGCGGCAACGTCGGCAGCGCGCTTCGGTTGGGGCGTATGATCCGCGCGGCAGGGTTGGATACGCTTCAGGTTCGCCAATTTCAGTGCGCCTCAGCCTGCTCACTGGCCTTCTTGGGTGGCGTCCATCGTGTTGCCGAACCAGGTTCAATCGGCGTTCATCGGGCTTGGTTGAAACCGGCTGACGGGATCTCCAGAGAAGAAGCAAAGGCCCGTGTCCAGCTCGGAACAGCCGCAATCACATCCTATGTAGTCGAGATGGGAGTGGACCCCAAGCTGATGGAATTGGCTTCGAGCTATGACAAGCATGACATAAGATACTTATCGGCCAGCGAAATGGCAGAGTTGCGTGTGACCAATGTCGCAGCGAACCAATCGCCTGCAGATACATCGCAGGTGTCGACGAGGCCAGATCCTGCGCCCGTGCCAGTGCCTGCACCCGACGCAAGGCAACAGGCGGAGAGCGCTGCGGTCGCCTTCGTCAAGGATCTGGTCGAGCATCATGGCGACAACGACGATTTCGCTCTTGCTCAAGTTCAGGCGTCCTACGCTCGCACAGTCGACTATTATGGCAAGTTGACGAACCTGAGTTCGATCATTCAGGACAAGAGGAACTATTACCGGCGATGGCCTGAACGCGTATATAACCTCCGCAATGACAGCATTGTGGTCACCTGTGCAAACGATCGCTGCATGGTTTCGGGCGTCTATGACTGGGCTGTGCGGAGCCCCTCGATACACAAGCAGGAAAAAGGCGTAACAAGCTTCAGCTACACGATTTCGATCGGTCCCTATCCCAAAATCATCGCAGAGACAGGCAGTGTTCAGCGATAACAGGACCATCGTTAACGCGGACCGTCGCGCTGACGCCAAGGCCTTATACACTCTCTAATAAAGCGGTTCCTCGAACAGCGTCTTGTCGCCGTCGACCAGCGCCTTGATCTGGGCGGTACCGTGGCCGGAGAGCGCGAGCCGTATGCCGAACGGGCGAACCCGCATGTCGTTCTGGATCGCCATGCCCTGGCCTTCGGGCAGATAGAAGCGCTCGATGCCATAGTCCGGCGCGATCGTCACGCCCTCCCCGCGAAGATCCCACCCTTCGCCGACATGGCCTGATATGTCGGCCTCGTCGGCAGCGGCTGGCGTCGGCGCCTTGCCGAACCAGGCGGTGATCGGCGTCCAGTAGCCGTCGGCACCCTTCTTCAGCCGGACCACGATCGACGTATCATCGCTCGAGAATTTGCCGTCGGGAATGTTGGCGATCATTTTCACCGGGATGCGCGAGATGTCATAGCCGAGGATGATATAGTCGCCGCGCAGCAGATCGCGCGGATCGACAGGTTCGATCTTCAACAGCACTTCCTTGCCGTTGCGCAAGATCGCCGCGCGGCCGGCGATGATCCAGCTCAGGAAGCCTATCTGGACAAGCGCCAGCACCAGCGCCGAGATAACAAGCCTCTTTCCGGTCATCATGTCGTGGCTCCTGCGGTGGCCGGGCTCTTCATGCGTTTTTCGACGCGGATGATGACGAGCGCAAGGATGCCGAGCAGCACCGCGGCGGCAAGGAAGAAACCGGCGGTGTCGAGCATCGATTGCAAGGTCACGACATAGATCATGGCGAGTTCGAAGCCGAAGCCGAGATAGGCAAGCCAGCGCAACCCGCGGCTCTCACGCCCCGCCAGGACGATAGCCGCGACGGTGCCGGCGAGCGCGACGACCGAGGCGATGGTGAAACCGCTGTTGTAGGTGCTTTCGTCGGCCAGTTCGAACTGGATGATGGCCAGGCCGGTCAGGAAGCCAAGCAGTGCGTGCAGCGGCAAGCGGCCGCCGAGCTGTACGATCCTGTCGACCGGTTCCGGCGCAAGGACGGCAGCCCCGAAAAGCACGACGGAGACAATGACCAGGGGAACCGCCACCGGCAGCGTCGCGTGATCCATTGCCAGCAGCACGAGATAGAAGAGCAGCGACAGGACGATCAGATGCCGCGCGGCCTGGCTGCGGGTCCAGAACGAGACAGCAAACAGCACCACCGCCATCACGACGAAGGCATGCGGAAATTCGCTGCGATTGAAATGGTCGAACCCCTTCAGGAACAGCCAGGCATCTGCGATGCCGACCGAAGCGACGGTGAGCGGGTTCGACCGCAGCGCTACCGCCGCCAGCGCCGTGCCGGCGCCCCAGGTGACAAGGGCCGAAGCCCCGTCGCCGGACAGGTGATACATCTGGCCAATCAGCGCGATCGAACCGCCGAAAGCCGCGGCCGCCACGATCCACAGGGCCTCACCGATCGCCGCATGGTCGCGTGTCTTCAGCACTGCGCCGCCGACATAGCCGCCAAGGATGATGGCAAAGAGGGCCGCCACCCGTGCCAGCCGCGGGATCGCGTCCCAGTTAGCGGCAACGAAGATCAGGATGGCCGCGCCAAACAGCAGTGCCGCCATCATCGCCAGGATCGAGCCGAAGCTGAGTGATTTGCGCTCGTTGGCTTCGACGTCACGCGTCAAGGAAGCGGCCGTAGCGGCGTCGATCAGGCCTGCCTGAAGCCACCGCGCGATATCGGACCTTACTCGTGACGAATAGCCCGCCATTCCGCTTCTCCCCCGCTTGGTCATTTTTTCAGCCGGCCCGGCCAAACCGTTGACGTCACGGCACTTTCTGATTCTGGCTTCTTTGTGTCAGGTCCGTGAAGGCGCGTTAATGTTGCATTGCACAATTTGCATTGCTGCCATGCAGCCATAGCGCTTTTAAATCGATATGGGTCCGCCTATTTCTAGTTCGTACACAAACGGAATGATCCGCAAGAAAGACGAAACGAGAACTACCATGAACCTGATCCGCAACTACCGCAACTGGCGCCGCTACAGGGACACCGTGTCCGAGCTGAGCCGCCTGAGCAACCGTGAACTGACCGACCTCGGCATCAGCCGCAGCGACATTCCTTACGTCGCTCGCAAGGCGGTCTAATTCTTCGGGCCGCGAATGGTCCGAACCAGTTTCTGAAAAGAGAACGACAATGAACCTGATCCGCAACTATCGTAACTGGCGCGTTTATCGCGAGACGGTTACCGAGCTGGGTCGCCTTTCGAACCGCCAGCTGCATGATCTCGGTATCGTCCGCGACGAAATCAAGATCGTCGCCCGCAAGGCGATCTAACGGAATTTCGCGGGGGTCGACCTCCTCCCCGACCCAAGCGAAAACGGTCAGCCCTTATCCTCCTCCCGAGGGTTGACCACCAAAACGGCGCCCGCCGCACCTCCTCCCGCGGCGGGCGCTGTTTCCCCGGAGCAAAATGAATTTTGCTCCAAAAGGGTTTTGCCCCTTTTAAAAGATAGCAAAAGAGATTTCGTCAAAGCCGACCTCCTCCCCGGCGATGACGAATATGGTTGGCCTTCACCTCCTCCCGAGGGTCGACCCCCAAAACGACACCCGCCGGACCTCCTCCCCCGGCGGGTGTTGTTGTTTTAGGGCAGGTTTCCCGACCGGGTGTTTTCCATCGCCGCCGCGCGACAATTGCAATCGTGGCGGCAAGCGATTATTCCGGCGCCCATGAGCAAAAATCCAATCCACATCATCGGCGGCGGTCTCGCCGGTTCGGAAGCCGCATGGCAGGCGGCGCAAGCCGGCGTTCCCGTCGTGCTGCATGAAATGCGCCCGGTTCGCGGCACGGACGCGCACAAGACCGATGGTCTGGCCGAGCTGGTCTGTTCTAATTCCTTCCGCTCCGACGACGCCGAAAACAATGCCGTTGGACTGCTGCATGCCGAAATGCGGCTGGCCGGCTCTTTGATCATGAGCGCCGGCGACGCCAACCAGGTGCCGGCAGGCGGCGCGCTGGCGGTCGACCGCGACGGTTTCTCCGAAGCGGTAACGAAAAAGCTCGAAGCGCACCCGCTGATAACCATCCGGCGCGAGGAAGTGCCCGGCCTGCCACCGGCGGACTGGGACCAGGCGATCATCGCCACAGGGCCGCTGACCGCACCCGCGCTTGCCCAGTCGATCGCCGAGGCAACCGGCGCCGATGCGCTGGCTTTCTTCGATGCGATTGCGCCGATCATCCATTTCGACACGATCGACATGGACATTTGCTGGTTCCAGTCGCGCTACGACAAGGTCGGGCCCGGCGGCACCGGCAAGGATTACATCAACTGTCCCATGGACAAGGACCAATACCTTGCCTTCGTGCAGGCGCTGGTCGAGGGCCAGAAAACCGAATTCAAGCAATGGGAAGGCACGCCCTATTTCGACGGCTGCCTGCCGATCGAGGTGATGGCCGAGCGCGGCGTCGAGACCCTGCGCTACGGACCGATGAAGCCGATGGGGCTGACCAACGCGCACAACCCGACTGTGAAGGCCTATGCCGTCGTCCAGTTGCGGCAGGACAATGCGCTGGGCACGCTCTACAACATGGTCGGCTTCCAGACCAAGCTCAGGCATGCCGAGCAGGTGCGCGTCTTCCGCACCATTCCGGGCTTGGAAAATGCCGATTTCGCCCGCCTCGGCGGCCTGCACCGCAACACCTACATCAACTCGCCGACGTTGCTCGACGCTTCACTGCAGCTGAAGTCGCGCCCCGGCCTGCGTTTCGCCGGCCAGATCACCGGCTGCGAAGGCTATGTCGAAAGCGCTGCCATCGGCCTGCTCGCCGGGCGCTTCGCCGCCGCCGAGCGGCTCGGCCACGCACCCTCGCTGCCGCCGCTCACCACAGCCTTCGGCTCGCTGCTCAACCACATCACCGGCGGCCACATCGTCTCCGACGACGAGCCGGGAAAGCGCTCTTTCCAGCCGATGAACGTCAATTTCGGCCTGTTCCCACCGGTGGCAGCGCCGAAGGCCGAGGGCAAGCGCCTGCGCGGCAAGGACAAGACATCAGCCAAGCGGCATGCGATCACATCGCGTGCACGGGCCGATTGCAGGGAGTGGCTGGGGCTGGCGTCCCAGACGGAAGCGGCAGCGTAATTTATGCCTGTCCACCCCGCTGCCCCCAGATTTGCCACCTGGGCTTCCGGCAAGCGAAGAGCCTTTTGGCGGCTGATATGGAGTCGGGCGGATCAGGGCGCGGGGTTGCAAGACTCGAGCGCGCACCGCAATATCCAAGGTGCGCATCAAGGAAGTGGTACCTTTAGCGTCCTACTCGCCGGGAATAATCGAGAAAGTGCCGGAGCTGGCAAGCCATGGCCATTGCAACTAGGCATCAATACTTCGCCGGGCTCTCGCGAAATACGTTTCTTCTGGCCTTGGCCAGCCTGTTTGCGGACATCTCGACCGAGATGCTCTATCCAGTGCTGCCGATTTTCCTGACGCAGACCCTGAAGGCAAACGGAAGTGTCGTCGGCCTTGTGGAGGGTGTCGCTGACGCGACGCAGAACATCGTCCAGGGCTTTTCCGGCTCGCTCTCGGACAAACTGCAAAGGAGAAAGCCCATCGCGCTGGCGGGTTACCTGCTGGCCGCGATCGCCAAGCCGGCCATGGGCTTCGCCACGGTCTGGCAAGGCGTTCTGGGCGGGCGGTTCCTGGATCGGCTCGGCACCGGTGCTCGCTCGGCCCCTCGCGATGCGCTCATCGCCTCCTCCGCGGACGAGGCGAACAGGGGAAGGGCCTTCGGGCTCGAAGGAGTTGGCGACAACGCGGGCGCCTTCCTGGGGCCGCTGCTCGCCGTCTTACTGCTCGTCGTGTGGCATCTCGACACACGCCTGATTTTCTATCTCGCCGTCATTCCCGGCGTTCTCGCCTTCCTGATGGTCCTGCTTGTCGAGGAGCGGCCCGTCGAACTCGCGGCGAAGGCGAAGATCGACATCGGCTTCAGGCGATTTCCCGGGGTCTACTGGAAATATCTTCTTGCGACGGCCTTGTTCGGCATCGGCAATTCCAGCAATGCCTTCCTGATCCTGCAGACCAAGGATATCGGCGCCTCGCTGACGACGACGATCCTGATCTACGCGGGCTTCAACCTTGTCGCCGCGCTGATCTCCTATCCGGCGGGATTTCTGTCGGATAGATTTGGCCGCAAGAACATCCTGCTCCTGGCATTCGCCATTTTCCTGGTCGCCTATCTAGGCTTCGCCCTGACAAGGAACGTCGCCCTCATCGCGATGCTTTTCGTGTTTTACGGACTCTACCAGGGGATATTCCGCTCGGTCGGCAAAGCGTTGGCGAGCGACCACGTACCGGAGCAGCTTCGCGCCAGCGGTGTCGGCTGGTACAACACCACCGTCGGGTTGTTCGGTTTGGCAGCGAGCCTTATCGCTGGATGGCTCTGGGACGGGGTCGGCCATGCGGCGGTATTTCTCTTTGGCGCGGCTTGTGCGGTTGTAGGCAGTCTCGCTCTGCTGATGTTGGTTTCCGACGTACGCAGCAACGGTTTTTACTGACGATGCAACCCAATTCCACGGGAGCAATTGCTCTCAGCAAGGCGCCCTTCACCGGAGGGGTACGTTCGAGCGAACCTTCTTAGCGCTACTCGGCCGGCTCGGCGCTCGCCATCGGCAGCCCCGGCTTGCCCGCCTCGCCGGGATTTCGCCTGACATACGCCGCCTTCAGGCTCTCCGAAGTTTCGCGCGAGCCGTCATGGCTCCAGCCGGGCGGCTTGATCAGGTAGTTCAGGCGATCGCTGAGCGTAAGCCCCGGCGCAAAAGCATCCCTGAACATGCCGATCCATTCGTGGAACGCCACTTTCAGCGGATTGAAGGTGCCCAGATTCTTGACGATGCCATAACGCGGGCGATCCTCTTCCAACTCCTCGACGAAGGTACCGAACATGCGGTCCCAGATGATCAGCGTGCCGGCATAATTGGCGTCGAGATAACGCGGATTGGTGGCGTGGTGGACGCGGTGATGCGAGGGCGTGTTGAAGATGAATTCGAACCAGCCCCACATCTTGCCGATCGTCTCGGTGTGGATCCAGAACTGCCAGACCAGGTTGAAGCCGAAGGTGAAGGCAATCACCGCCGGGTGGAACCCAAGCAGCACCAGCGGCGCCTGCAGCACGAACATGAAGG
This sequence comes from Mesorhizobium sp. dw_380, assembly GCF_018588885.1. Classification (GTDB taxonomy): domain Bacteria; phylum Pseudomonadota; class Alphaproteobacteria; order Rhizobiales; family Rhizobiaceae; genus Mesorhizobium. Next base: position 179,412 of record NZ_JAFFIW010000004.1, on the reverse strand, counting down.
TGAACAGCCCCGTCCAGCTTTGCCTGAGCGCGGTCGACAGATTGTAGTGCTGGCTGGAGTGATGGTTGACATGCTCCGCCCACACCCAGCGCACCCGGTGCGCGATGCGGTGATAGACGTAGTAGCGCAGGTCGTCGAGCAGGAAGGCGGCCAGGAACACCCAGACCGACAGGCCGAGATTGAAGACGCGGAACTGCCACAGCCACAGCAGCGCCCAATAGGACACGACGCCAAGCAGCAGCCCGGCGACGACATTTCCGGTGCCCATCATCAGGCTGGTCAGCGTGTCACGCGTCTCGAACGTGCCCTTGGCGCGCCCACTGCGCACCAGCCAAAGCTCGATCAGGATCGCGGCGACAAAGAACGGAATGGCCAACTGCGTGACCTGCGGGAAATCATAGCTGTCCATCACGCGGCCTCCCCAGCGGAATTTGAACGATGCGACCCGAAAGCATCGAGCAAGGCCTGGGCATCGGCGGCACTGGCGAACCGGAAGCGGCCACCCTTCCAGGTAAAATCCATCAGCCGCATCAGAATTGTATTCGTCTCGTCAGAATGAGACACCGCGACGTCCGCGGCGGTGACGATACGCGTCAAGAAACAAGCGCCGATGCTGTTTACGATGCCGATGCGCCCTCGCCCGACATCCAGAAAAGCCGTCCGGGCATCGGCCGTGAGGCGCACTGCCGTGGCCATCTCGTCAGGAAAATCCTCGGCGAAGCGGCTCAACGCCTGATCGGGGTTGGCCAGCGTCGCCGTCTTGCTGCCGCCGGTGAAATGCACTGCGGCAACAGACAACGCGATGCCCAGCACAACGATCGCAACCAGTACGGGCAAGCTCATGGATTTCCTCCGGCCGGCCTGTCGTCTATGGCAACAGTTTCGGCTCGCCGAATCCTTAACACGATTGACGTTTACGTCAAAGTGCCGGCCACCCCTTGCCTGCCCGACGCAACAGCAACCAATGCCGGCGCAGCGCCGACAGCCGCGCGACGCCGTCGAACGGTGAATGGCGCGCGCCTTCCATCCTGTCGAGATAAGCGCGCGGGAGCGTCAGCGGCAGAAACGCCGCACGCAACGACACCGGCAGCGTCGCGGCGCCTCGCTCGAAAGCGGAAAGGTGTTCGCGCGCCAGCGCGATCATCGCCGCCACGGCGCGCTGCGCCCCAGGCCCGCCATCGCCAGCGACAAACTCCTCGGGCGATGAGCCCGCCGCCCCCAGGATGTCGGCCGGGACAAAACACTGCCCTCGCTTGCGGTGCAGCGGCAATAGCAGCAGCAGACCGGTGATGGCCTGCGCACAGCCCGCCCTGCCCGCGAGTTCGGCGAACCTCGGCGCCTCGACGGGATCGAGCACCATCGCTGCAAGTTGGATGAGTGCCGCTGCCGTCTCGCCGCAATAGCCTTCCAGATCGGTGCGCGACGGCATCGGATCGTCGTAGAGGTCGAAGATGCGGGCTTCGAGCATGTTCTCGAAGGCCAGTTTCGGCAGCTTGGACGCAGCTATGGTGGCGTTCAAGGTTTCGGCAACAGGATGACCCGCACCCGCCTCACCGCCGGCGGCAATCACATCACGCCACCATTGCAGCCGAACCTCGCCCGGCAACGGTTCGTGGATGCGATCGCGGATGCCCGCGATTTCGGCATTGAAAGCATAGAGCGAAAACAGCGCATCGCGCTTGTCGGCAGGTGCGTAGAGCGCCGTGAGATACCGGTCTTGGTCGGCGGCGCGCACCTGATCCATGACGATTTTGGCATTCCGAGACATGTCAGTCGACGGCGATGAGCGCGGCAGCCACGGCGCGGTCTTCCGCCAGCAGGACATTGTAGGTCCGCACCGCGGCCCCGGTCGACATCGGATCGGAAGCTATGCCTGCATCCTTCAGCGCCGCCCGCAGCGCCGCCGGCAATGGCCGGAGATCCTTGCCCATGCCGACGAGCAGGATCTCGACCTTGTCGGCCTCGGCCAGCAGCCTGTCGAAATCCGCCACCGTCAGCGCCAGGGGATTTGCCGGTTCCCAGCCATGAATGCCGGTGGGCAGGCACAGCAGCGAGCCACGATGCGACATATCGGCAAAGCGGAACCCGCCATTGCCATAGGCCTCGATCGGCGCGCGGCCCGGGAAATGCGCCTCGCGGATGACGATTCCTTTGCCGGTCACCACTTTGTCACCCCTTCGGGGCCGCGCGTCAGGTCGCGACCGCCTTGCCGCCATTGACCGGCTTCTCCTCGTCGGCCGCGGCCTGCGGCCGCAGCTTGAACAGGATCAGCAGCGGCGCCGCGATGAAGATCGACGAGTAGGTGCCGAAGACAACGCCGAACAGCATGGCCAGCGTGAACGAGCGGATCACCTCGCCGCCGAACAGCACCAGCGCCAACAGCGCCAAGCTGGTCGTCACGGAGGTCAGCGTCGTTCTCGACAGCGTCTCGTTGATCGCGTTGTTCAACAGCTGCGGCAACGGCATCTTCTTGTATTTTCGCAGATCTTCTCGAACGCGGTCATAGACGACGATCGTGTCGTTCAGCGAATAGCCGATGATGGTCAGGATTGCCGCCAGCGATGACTGGTTGAATTCGAGTCCGCTGATGACGAAGAAGCCGAGCGTCATGACCACATCATGCACCGTTGCCACGATGGCGCCGACCGCGAACTGCCATTCGAAACGGAACCAGACATAGACCAGGATGCCGACCAGCGCGACCAGCATGGCGATGGTGCCTTGTTTGGCCAGCTCGCCGGAAACCGTCGGTCCCACCACTTCGACGCGGCGGAAATCATATTGGTCCTGCAACTCGCCGCGTACCTTGTCGATGACGGTCTGCTCGGCATTCTCGCCGCCATCCTGCGTGCCGACGCGGATCAGCACGTCGTTGGGCTCGCCGAATTGCTGCACCTGCACTTCACCGATGTTGAGTTCCGACAGCCTGCCGCGGATGTCGGCAAGATCGGCGTTGCCGCTCTTGGCCTTCACCTCGATCATCGAGCCGCCCTTGAAGTCGATGCCGTAATTGATGTCGACGGTCATGAACAGCACGACCGACAGGACCGACAGGAAGCTCGACAGTGCGAATGTCCAGCGGCGGAAGCCCATGAAGGGGATCTTGGTGCCTGGTGGAATGAAGGTTATCGGCGCCTTCGGCAACTCCTTCGGACGAGCCCGGCGCAGCCAGATCGACACCAGGAGACGGGTGAAGGTGAAGGCGGTGAAAACGGTGGTCAGAATGCCGATGGCATAGGTGATGGCAAAGCCCTTCACCGGGCCGGTGCCGAGATAGAACAGCACCACGGTGGCGATCAGCGACGTGACGTTGGAATCGACGATGGTTGCCAGCGCCTTCGAGAAGCCGGTATCAATCGCCTGGATCACCGAGCGGCCGGCGCGTCGTTCCTCGCGGATACGTTCATAGATCAGCACGTTGGAATCGACCGCCATGCCGATGGTCAGCACGATACCGGCAATACCGGGCAAGGTCAGCGTCGCGCCGAGCAGGGACAATAGCCCGACGATCATTGCCACGTGCACCGCCAGCGCGATGTTGGCGAGGAAGCCGAGGAAACCATAGGCGACGAACATGAAGGCGACGACGAGGATCGAGCCGATGATGCCGGCGACCTTACCGGCATGGATGGAATCCTGACCAAGGCCCGGACCCACGGTGCGTTCCTCGATCACGGTCAGCTTGGCGGGCAACGCGCCGGCACGCAGCAGCACGGCCAGATCGTTCGCGCTTTCCGCGGTGAAACTGCCGGAAATCTGACCGGAGCCGCCAAGGATCGGTTCACGGATCTGCGGCGCGGAAATCACCTGATTGTCGAGGATGATGGCGAAGCGCTTGCCGACATTCGCCGCCGTCGCCTGGCCGAAGCGTGTTGCTCCTCTCGAGTTGAAGGTGAACGAGACTACCGGCTCGTTGGTTCGCGAATCGAAGGTTGCCGTTGCCTTGGCGAGGTCCTCGCCCGAAACGAGTACGCGATTCTCGATCAGATAGGGGACTGGTGGATCGTCCTGGGAATAGAGGATCGATGAACCGCTCGGAGGACGATTTTTCAGCGCATCCTGCACCGGCATCGACTCGTCGACCATCTGGAAGGTCAGCTTGGCGGTTTGGCCAATGATTTCCTTCAGCCGCTGCGGATCCTGCAAGCCCGGAACCTGAACCAGGACGCGATCATCGCCCTGCCGCTGCACGATCGGCTCGGTGGTGCCGAGTTCGTTGACCCGGCGCTCGACGACTTCGATCGATTGCGCCAGTGCTGACGAGGTGCGGTATTTTATGCCGGCGTCGGTGACGCTGAACTTGAGCAGGCCCGGCTCGGAATCGTCCAACGACATTTCCTGGATGGAGCCGCCGGTAAAGAGGCCCGCGGCGACCGGATCGGTCAGCGACTTCAATGCCTTCTTGGCTGCATCGATCTGGGTTGCATCCGTTATTCGCACCTGCACGGTCCTGCCAGTGCCGGTAAGTCCGGTATAGCCAACCTTGGCGTCGCGCAGCAGCGTCCGGATCTCGTCGCGCGTCGTCTCCAACTGCGCCTTGATCAGGTCGTTCTGATCCATCTGGAGCAGGATGTGCGAACCGCCCTGCAGGTCGAGGCCGAGCGTCATCTGCCGCTTCGGCACCCAACTGGGCAACTGGGCCAATGTACTTGCGGGGATGAGATTGGGCGCGGCGAGGACCACTGTGGCGGCCACGGCCAGCCAGATCAGGATCATCTTGAAGCGCGAAAAATAAAGCATATGGCGTCGTCCGTCAGAGCGTGTCCGCGGATCGCTCCGCCTGGAATTGGGTTATTTCTTGGCGTTCTGGTTGGCCACCGGTTCGCCCTTGACGCGCACATCGGCGATCGTCGAGCGCAGCGCCGTCACCTTGGTGCCGCCTCCGAGGTCGATCTCGAGTTCGTTGTCGTCGATCACCTTCGTCACCTTGCCGACGAAACCGCCGCCGGTGACGACCGTGTCGCCGCGACGGACCGCCGCCAGCATCTCGCCACGCTTCTTCAGCTGCGTGCGCTGCGGGCGGATGATCAGAAAATACATGATCACGAAAATCAGGACAAACGGCAAAATGCTGATCAACATATCGGGAGAGGCGCCGCCGATGCCTTGGGCGTATGCCGGTGTCACGAACATCGAGGTACTCCTGAATTATGAAAACGGCCGCGAGCGGCCCCCTTGAAATTTGGCCGGAATATAGTCGGTAAAGTTGTCAATGCAACTGCGCGGCCAGGCAAATCGGCTGCTTTTCCGGCCTGTTGAGCCGTGTTAGAGCATGATCGCGAAAAGCGCGAGCCGGTTTTCCGAAAAGATCACGCTCGAACAAAAGGTTGGAGCCGGTTTCGAACCCGACGAAATCGAACGGTCCTCACCTGCCCACCCTACGGACACGAACCAAAAAGACCAGAAATGACCGACAGCACCATCGACGCCCTCAACAAGAAACTTGACCGCCTGATCGAGGCTGTCAGCCGCCTTGCCCCACCGCCGGTGCCTGAAACCGACCTCGCAGAAGCCGACTGCTTCGTCTGGCAGGCCGATCCCGGCTATCTGGAGCCGGTGCGCAAGGTCAATCGCGTCGACATCGGCCTGATCCGCGGCGTCGACCGGGTCCGCGATATCCTCGTCGACAACACCGAGCGCTTCGCCGCCGGCCACCCGGCCAACAACGTGCTGTTGTGGGGCGCGCGCGGCATGGGCAAATCGTCGCTGGTCAAAGCCGTGCATGCCGAGATCAATGCCAAGGCCAAGTCCGGACTGCCGCTCAAGCTGATCGAGATCCACCGCGAGGACATCGACACGCTGCCGAAACTGATGGGTCTGCTCAAGGCCGCCCCCTACCGCTTCATCCTGTTTTGCGACGATCTGTCCTTCGACCATGACGATACGTCCTACAAGTCGCTGAAGGCGGCACTCGAAGGCGGCGTCGAAGGCCGCCCGGCCAACGTCATCTTCTACGCCACCTCGAACCGCCGTCATTTGTTGCCGCGCGACATGATCGACAATGAGCGCTCGACCGCCATCAACCCGTCCGAAGCGGTCGAGGAAAAGGTCTCGCTATCCGATCGTTTCGGACTTTGGCTCGGCTTCCACAAATGTTCGCAGGACGACTATCTCGAGATGATCAACGGCTATGCCAGCCATCACAGCCTCGACCTCGACCCCGAGCAGCTGCGCGCCGAAGCGCTGGAGTGGGCGACGACACGCGGCAGCCGCTCGGGCCGCGTCGCCTGGCAGTTCACCCAGGACCTGGCTGGCCGGCTAGGCAAACCGCTGAAGGATTGATGCGGCCGGTTGCGTCGCCAACGCCATCAAACATCAAGATCATTTGGGCGGCTGCGCCCGTCGCAAGTCACGCGGCGTTTGGCCGATTTCGCGGCGCATCCAATGCGCCAGGTGTGATTGGTGTGCGAAGCCCGTCAATTCCGCTACCTCGCTTGTGCTGAGATCGCCTCGCTGCAGCAGGTCGCGGGCGCGTTCGACGCGACGTCGCAACACGTAGCGGTGCAGGGTGAAGCCCGTCGCCACCTTGAACCATGTCCGCAAGTGCGAGCTGCTGGCGCCGGCAACCCGGCTTAGTCGTTGGATCGAAAGGGGCTCGTGGAGTGCAGCCTCGATGTGCGCCAACACCCGCTTGAGCTGGATATCCGACAACCGGGTCGTTCGATCGATATCAGGTTCACCGAGGCCAAGCAGCCTCACCGCGAGTGCGGTGCCGATGCTGTCGGCAAACAAAGAGCCGCTCGGCGAATTCGCATTGAAATCGCTCTCGAGTGCTCGTGCGAGATGTTCGATGCGCTGGTCACGAAGCAGGTGGCGCGTGTCGAGCCGCGAGCCCGGCGCCTTGCCGCCAAGTTCCGCCGCCACCCTTTCCATCAAGGCTGGCTGCAATGCGATCTCAATCGTGTCGAACGGGGTTTCAGCCTCGAACCCGCCCTCCTGGCCGGCGGGCACCAGGTCAATATCGCCGGCGCGCCTGACGAAATATCGTCGAACCTCACTGCAGTAGGAGCGCGTCGCAGCACTTGCATGCACCATGATGCGATGGTGTGGCGCCCGGGGCAGACGATGGACACCGGCTTCAATATGTCGGGAAGCCATTGTTACGTCGGACAGGGATTGGGCCGGAGCGAATTGCGAACGCATGCTTTCTCGATTCATGGCAAAACCTGTTCAAGACTTGGCAATTCCCGCGCGATTTTCAATGCCGTCGCTATGTACCTACGCCTCTCCATCAAACTTGGATGAGAGGTTATGCCATGAGTTTCTATGTTGTTGTCGGAGCAGGCCCGGTTGGTCGCGAGACCGCTCGCCTTCTTGGCGAAGAAGGACATGATGTTGTTCTCACAAGCCGAAGTGTCGGTTCGAACGGACTGCGGAACGTGCGGGCCGTGCAGGCCGACGCCACCGATGCCGCGGAACTATCCCGTATAAGCCGAAAGGCCGATGCCATCTTCATGTGCGCCATGGCCACCTATCATCGGTGGCCGACCGACTTTTTCCCGATCATCGACGGTACCGTGCGCGCCGCGGAAGCGGTCGGCGCGAAGCTGATCGTGCTCGGAAACCTTTACGGCTATGGGCAAAATGCCGACAGCCCGCTTCGCTCCGATCTGTCCCTGGATCCAACTTCGAGGAAAGGAACCGCCAGGACGATCATGTGGCAGCGGGCGGTCCGTGCCGATGTACCGGCGATCGAGGTGCGGCCCAGCGATTATCTGGGGCATGGCGCGATCAGCTATTTCTCATTGGTCGCCCTGCCCTCCATAATCGAGGGCAAGCCTACCGCCTTCATTGGAGACCTCGACGCAACCCATGCCTGGACCTTCACCAAGGATGTCGCCAAGACGCTTGTCGCGGCTTCCCGCTACACGGGTGAATGGGGACGGGCGTTCCATGTTCCCTCCCAACACGCCTCACCCCGGGAGCTTATCCATAAAACCGCGGCGATGCTTCGCCGAGAGATACTGGAAACACGTTCCTATTCCATCCCCGAGATGGAAGCCTTGGGCATGCATGAACTCATCGAGATGAGCTACCTCTTCGAAACCCCCTTGCTGGTCGATTTCTCCGACGCCGAGACGCTTCTCGGCATGAAGGCCAGCAGCCTCGAGGTGATGATCGCCGACACCCTCCGTGATCATCTTTGAGCCTTGAGGGAATAGGTATTGGCAGACAACTGAAAAAGCCCGCTCCTTGCGGGGCGGGCTGAGCCGGCGGGCTGGACTGGAGGTCAGGCGGCCCGCAAATCGCTTTTTTTATTCTATTCGAGATAGCCCGACGGATCGACCGGGGCGGAGTTCTTGCGCACCTCGAAGTGCAGCTTCGGCGAGTCCGTGGTGCCGCTCATGCCCGACAGCGCGATTTCCTGGCCGCGCTTGACCTTCTGGCCGCGCTGCACCTCGATCGAACTGGCATGGCCATAGACTGTGACCAGACCGTCCTCATGGCGCACCAGCACCGTATTGCCGAACTCCTTGAGCCCGTCGCCGGCGTAGATGACGACGCCGTTCTCGGCCGCCTTGATCGGCGTGCCGGTGGGCACGGCGATGTCGACGCCGTCCTTGCCGGACCCGAAACCGGAGATCACCCGGCCGCGCACCGGCCAGCGCATCTTGCCGACCCCCGTGGCATCCGGCGCCACCGCATCGTCGTCCTCTGCCTGCTGGATGACCTTCGAATCTTTCTTCGGCGGCGTGTAGGATGCCAGCGTTTCCGAAGGCGTGGCCTTCGCCGCGGGCTGCGTGGTTGCCGTGGTCACCGGATCGATCTTCGCCGGCTTGGCGCTGGCGACCGTCGCTGTTCCGCCAGCCGGCAGCTTCAGCGTCTGGCCGATCTTGAGCAAGCCATCCTTCATGCCGTTGGCCTGCTTCAGCGCAACGACGCCGATGCCGGTCTTGCGGGCAATCGAGGACATCGTGTCCCCTGACTGGACCGTATAGGTGCCAGCGGCGCCGGTTGCCCTGGCCACCTGCGCGGGCTTGGGCTCCTTGGGCTGGCTTGCGGCGGCCGAGGCATCGACCTGAGCGGCGGACTTTCCCTCCTTGAGCTTCGGCTGCTGCGGCAGGACGGCGACCTTGTCCGGCGCGGTGGCCGGCAGATCGTGCTTGCCGTCCTTCGCCGGTTTTGCATCGGCGAGCTTCGGTTCGGCCTTGCTCGAATAGGCATAGGCCGGGATGATGATCTTCTGGCCGGTCTTCAGTCCCTTGGTCGCGCTAAGCCCGTTGACCTTCATGATGACGTCGGCCGGAACCTTGTAATGCTGCGCCAAGCCGTTGATCGTTTCGCCGTCCCTGACGACGATTTCGGTCGCGTGCGGCCTGCCCGCCTCTGCAATCTTCGGGGCATCGGGCTGCGCTTCCTTGAAAGGCTTGGCCACCGGCGCGACGGTGCCGGTCGTCGTCCTGTCGACATGCGGTGCCGGGCGAACCATGGCCGGCGCCGATGCGACACGCACAGGATTGGCGGCGGGCGCGAGTGCCGGCGCGCCCTGGGCTGAAGCGGGCGGCGGCAATGGCCGGCTCGAAACAGGCTCGAGGCTGGAGCGGCTCACCGACTGTGTGTGGCTGCCGTCGAGCGGGGCGGCGGAGACATCGCCCGGATAGGGCTGCACGGCATCCTGCTTGTTGATGATGGCGCGCTGATTGTTGGTCGAGGACGTGAAGACGTCGTCGACGCTATTGAACCGCGACGCCTGGGAACTGCACCCGGCCGCCGCGCCTGCAATCATAAGAACAGCGCAGCCCCGCGCCAGATTGCGACTATTTGTCTTCAAAACACTGAGTTGCATCGCACTAACCCGCACAAACTCTGCACCAACTGGACAGGATTAAAGCGCGTTAATGTTACTGGCCGGTTAACCCATTAGAATCCGACGAAAATTTTCTTAAAACATTTGGGGACGGCTGGCCGCACGGATCGGCAGGCCGAACCGGCGCCGACGACAAGCGAAAGCTAGAGCACGGCAGCGACGCTGCGCAGGATCGGCTGCAGGCGCACAAGACCGATATCCTCGCGCTCGAAACGGCTGCCGACCTTGGTCAGCTTGGCCAGCACCTGCTCGCCCTCCTCCGGTCCGATCGGTGCGATGACGATGCCGCCGCTCGACAATTGGTCGAGCAGGAAGCGCGGCAGGCTGTCGAAGGCGGCCCAGGCGACGATGCGGTCGAACGGCCCTTCGTTCGGCAGGCCGCCGGAGCCGTCCGCCTGGCGCACGATGACATTGCCGATGCCGAGCGCCTCGAAACGCTGCCTGGCTTGTTCGACAAGCGTCTTGTAGCGATCGACGGTCACGACGCGCGCCGCCAGCCGCGACATCACCGCCGCCGTATAGCCGGAGCCGGTGCCGATCTCGAGCACCCTGTTTCCCGCTTCGATGGCAAGTGCCGCGATAACCGCCGCCTGCATGTCGGCACCTTCGATCGCCTCGCCGCATTCGATCGGCAGCATGCGGTCGGACCAGGCGATCTGGTGGAACCGCGCCGCCAGGAAGCCGCGCCGCGGTGTCGCCTCGAATGCCGCGATCAGCGCCTTCGGCACGGTTCCCCTGCCGCGCAGGCGCAGCAGGAAAGCGGCAAATCCTTCGCGGTCGTCGATTGGGAAGTTCATGCAAGCGCCTTGCTTAGCTGGTCACGGATCTCATGCGCGGTGAGGTCGAGCTGCAACGGCGTCACCGACACCAGCCGGTTACGCAAGGCATAGAGGTCGGTGCCTTGCTTGCCTTCGACCGGCTCGCGGCCGAAACGCAGCCAATAGTAAGGCAGGCCGCGCCCGTCACGGCGCTCGTCGACCCACAGGCTGTGGACGAGCTTGCCCTGCGTTGTGACCACCGTGCCGGCGACTTCCTCGGGAAGGCAGTTCGGAAAATTGACGTTGAGCAGCACGCCGTCCGGCAGCGGCGTCGCGACGAGCTTCTTCAGCAGCGCCGGCGCCAGCGCCTCGGTGGTCTCGTAAGGAACGACGCGATCCTCGCCGACATAGCTATACCCCTGGCTGAGCGCGATCGAGCGGATGCCGAGCAGCGCGCCTTCCATGGCGCCAGCGACGGTTCCCGAATAGGTCACGTCGTCGGCGATGTTGGCGCCCGAATTGATGCCGGACAGGATCAGGTCGGGTGCGCCGGGCAGGATCTTCTTGACGCCCATGATGACGCAGTCGGTCGGCGTGCCGCGGACGGCAAAATGCTTTTCGCCGATCTTGCGCAGCCGCAGCGGTTCCGAGATCGACAGCGAATGCGCATAGCCGGACTGGTCCTGTTCCGGCGCCACCACCCAGACATCGTCGGAGAGCGTGCGGGCGACGCGTTCGAGCGACGCCAGGCCCTCGGCATGAATGCCGTCGTCATTGGTCAGAAGAATGCGCATTATTTCGCTTCGATCTTTTCCAGACTGCCCATGTAAGGCCGCAGCACTTCAGGAATGGTTACGCTGCCATCCTCATTCTGGTAGTTTTCGATGACAGCTATGAGGGCGCGGCCGACAGCCGTTCCCGAACCGTTGAGCGTATGGACGAAGCGGTTGCCCTTGCCGTCCTTGTCCTTGTAGCGGGCGTCCATGCGGCGCGCCTGGAAATCGCCGCAGACCGAGCAGGACGAGATTTCGCGATAAGCGTTCTGGCCGGGCAGCCAGACCTCGATGTCATAGGTCTTGCGCGCGCCAAAACCCATGTCGCCGGTGCACAGCACCATGGTGCGGAACGGCAGGCCGAGCCGCTTCAGCACTTCCTCGGCGCATTGCGTCATCCGCTCATGCTCGGCGAGCGAGGATTCCTGATCGGTGATCGATACCAGCTCGACCTTGTAGAACTGGTGCTGGCGCAGCATGCCGCGCGTGTCGCGCCCCGCCGAACCCGCTTCCGAGCGGAAGCACGGTGTCAGCGCGGTATAGCGTAATGGTAGTTTATCGTGGGCAATGAGCTCCTCGCGCACGAGGTTGGTGAGCGGCACTTCGGCCGTGGGGATCAGGCCAAGCCTGCCCTCCCCGTGCGGCGTGAAGAACAGATCCTCCTCGAATTTCGGCAGCTGATTGGTGCCGAAAAGCACCTCGTCGCGGACCATCAGCGGCGGGATCACTTCCTCATAGCCATGTTCGGTCGTGTGCAGGTCGAGCATGAACTGGCCGATCGCGCGCTCCATCCGCGCCAGCCCGCCCTTCAGCACGGTGAAACGCGAGCCCGACAGCTTTGCCGCCCGCTCGAAATCCATCATGCCGAGCGCTTCGCCGATCTCGAAATGCTCCTTCACCCAGTTCGGCCGCGCCGGCACCTTACCGACGATGTGCTTGACCACATTGTCGTGCTCGTCCTTGCCGACAGGCACATCGTCGAGCGGCACGTTGGGCAGTACCGCCAGCACGTCGTTAAGCGCCTTGTCGAGTTCGCGCTCCCGCGCCTCGCCATTCTGGATGAAGGTCTTGATCTCGCCGACTTCGGCCTTCAGCCTTTCGGCAAGCGCGGCATCGCCCGAACGCATGGCGTTGCCGATCTCCTTCGAAGCGGCGTTGCGGCGCTCCTGCCTGGTCTGCAGCTCGGTGACATGTTCGCGTCGTGCCTCGTCCCTGGCGATCAAATCATCGACCGTGGACTGCGCCTCAACCGCCGACCACGAGCGCTTCACCAGCGCCTCGACAAGGGCCTTCGGGTTGTCGCGAATCCATTTGATATCGAGCATGGTTTATCCGTCCTCAGGTAGCATGTCGCCCAAAAGTGCGCAGCGGTTTGGGACAACGACATGCTCAAAACAAAAACTGAAACGCACCGCCTTGATGGCGATGCGTTTCAGCCAGAGGGGGTAAACCGCATCCTTGATCGATGCAAGATGGGCCGGTTGCTGTTTTCCGCCGCTGCCGCGGCTCGATAGCCTTACGATGCAGCCGGCGTTGGCGGCTCGTCCGGTGCCTTGTCCGCCACGGTCTCGCCTGCTTCCTGCTTCTCGCGCGCCAGGCGCTCGCGCTCCTGGCTGCGCTCGATCAGCCGCGCCGACCAGATAGCGACCTCGTAGAGCAGGATGGTCGGGATGGCCAAGCCGATCTGGCTCATCGGATCGGGTGGCGTCAGCACCGCCGCGACGACGAAAGCGATGACGATCGCCCATTTTCGCTTCTCGGCCAGCGCCTTGGAGGACAGCATGCCGACCCGCGTCATCAGGCTGGTCACCACCGGCAGCTGGAACACCAGGCCGAAGGAGAAGATCAGCGTCATGATCAGGCTGAGATATTCCGACACTTTCGGCAGCAGCGAGATCTGCACCTGCTCATCGGTGCCGGCCTGCTGCATGGCGAGGAAGAACCACATCACCATCGGGGTGAAGAAGAAATAGACCAGCGAGGCGCCCATCAGGAACAGGACGGGCGACGCGATCAGGAACGGCAGGAAGGCGTTGCGCTCGTTCTTGTAGAGGCCGGGCGCGATGAATTTGTAGATCTGCGTGGCGATCAGCGGAAACGCGATGACCATGCCGCCGAACATGGCGAGCTTGACCTGGGTAAAGAAGAATTCCTGCGGCGCGGTGTAGATCAGCTCGACCTTGTGCGGGTCGAGCCCGGCCCACTTCGTCGCCCATTTGAAGGGGACGACCAGAAGGTTGAACAGCCTCTTGGCGAAGAAGAAGCAGACCAGGAAGGCGACGAAGAAGCCGCCGAGCGACCAGATCAACCGACGGCGCAACTCGATGAGATGCTCGATCAGCGGCGCCGACGATTTCTCGATCTCGTCTTTTTCCTTGTCCGAAACGCTCACTTGGCGGCTCCAGCCGTCTTCTTGGTCACCGGCTTCCTTGCCGGAGCAGGCTTCGATTCGGTTTTCGCCGCAGTCTTGGCAGGAGTTGTCTTGGCAGCAGTCGTCCTGGCAGCAGCCGTCTTGGCCGCGGCAGGCTTCTTCACAGCGGCGGTTTCAGCCTTTGCCGCTGTCAGGGCCTTTGTCGCAGGTGTGGTTTTCGTCACCACTGGTGCGGATTTCGCCTTGGATTGTGCTTTCGATGCCGGCGCGGCCTTGGTGGCTTTCTTGGCCGCCGATGCCTTCGGCGCCGCGGCGGGTTCCGTGGATGCCGTGACCACAGATTCGTCGGTCATCGCCGGGAAAGTCGGTGCTGATGTCGTAGCTTCCGGACCGTTGACGCCGGGCATGGTCGTTGCACCATTCTTCAACGGCTCAGCTGTCTGTGGCGTCGAAGCGGCGGGGGCCGACGGATCAGCGGCGGGCTTGGGCTTCATCGCTGCGTCGACACCGGCGCGCACGTCGGCCGCCGCCTGCTCGAACGGATTGAGCTGCTTCCGGATCTCGGCAACCGGGCTTAAGCCCCTGAGTTCGTCGACCGACTTCTTGACGTCTTCGAGCTCGGCTTCCTTCAGCGCTTCGTTGAATTGTTTCTGGAAGTCAGCCGCCATGGAGCGCAGCTTCGCCGTCGTGCGGCCGAAGGTGCGCAGCATGTTGGGCAAATCCTTCGGCCCGACGACCACGATCATGACGATCGCGATCACCAGCATTTCGGTCCAGCCGACTTCAAACATGGCAATCTGTTCCGACTAGAACTTATGGCTCAGCTCTTGCTGGCTTTTTCCTTCGCCGCCGAAACGGTTTCATCGGCGCGATGCTCGACGGTACGCTTGTCGTCGGCAACGTCGTCGTCGGCCATGCCCTTCTTGAAGCTCTTGATGCCCTTGGCCATGTCACCCATCAACTCGGGAATCTTGCCGCGGCCGAACACCAGAAGCACGATCACCAGCACGATCATCCAGTGCCAAATCGAAAATGAACCCATAGCAAATCTCTCTCGAACGTTTTCCCTGGCGATGATCTATGCGTTTTCGCATTGGGATTCAAACACAACAGCGACAGAGTTTATGAAAGGGTGGCGGATGTCACGCTTTTTCAGCGTGATGGGCCGCTACGAATCCGCGCATGTATAGCCCGCCGGCTGCTTTTGAAACAGGCTTTGCGGTCAATCTTCCGTGACGCGCGGCGTCAGCAGGCCGAGTTCCTCGAGATCGATGTCGGTCAGCGGATCCTCATCCTCGGTCAGCGCGTCCGGGTCGGCCGGCGGTTGCGGGATGGAGAAATTCGACGGCATGCGGCCCGAAAGCAGGCCGGCGCCCTTCAGTTCCTCCATGCCGGGAAGATCACGGATTTCCTCGAGCGCAAAATGATCGAGGAAAGTTTCGGTGGTGCCATAGGTGACGGGACGGCCGGGCGTTTTGCGGCGGCCGCGCATGCGCACCCATTCCGTCTCGAGCAGCGTGTCGAGCGTGCCTTTCGAGGTTTCGACACCGCGGATGTCCTCGATCTCTGCTCGCGTCACCGGCTGGTGATAGGCGATGATCGCCAGCACTTCGAGCGCCGCCCGCGACAGCTTGCGCTGCTGCACCGTGTCGCGGCTCATCAGGAAGGCCAGGTCGCCAGCGGTGCGGAACGCCCAGCCGTCGCCGACCCGCACCAGATTGACGCCGCGCCGGGCGTAGACCTGCTGCAACTCGGTCATTGCCAGGGCGATGTTGATGCCGTCGGGAAGGCGTGCGGCAAGCTGCTTTTCGCTGACGGGTTCGGCACTGGCGAAGACAATCGCCTCGGCCATGCGCACGGCCTCCGCCATGTGCAGCCGCTCGGCCGGATTCTGTGTCGGATTCTGGCCCGCATTTTGGGCCGAAGCCTGGTCGAGCTCGCCCTGTTCCAGTTCATCGTCCACCTTGAAGGGGATAACTGAAGCGTTGGCGCGTTCGCTCATGATGCCACCTCGACTGCCTTGATTGCCTGTGCGCGGTGGTCGCGCAAATAGATCGGTGCGAACACCTCGTCCTGCCGCACATCCATCTTGCCCTCGCGAACGAGCTCCAGTGTCGCCGCGAACGAGCTGGCGATCGCCGTGCGTCGCTCTTCCGGGCTGGTCAGATATTGGATCAGGAAGCTGTCGAGCGCCGTCCAGTCCCGCAGCGAGCCGATCAGCCGGATCAGGATGTCGCGCGCGTCCTTGAGCGACCAGACACCGCGCCTGGCGATCGTCACATTGGTGATCGCCTGCTTCTGCCGCTGCTGTGCATAGGCGGTCAACAGATCGTAGAGCGACGCCGAATAAGTGTTGCGCTTCTCGATAATGACCATTTCGGGCATGCCTCGTGCAAACACGTCGCGGCCGAGCCGGTTGCGGTTGACCAGACGTGCCGCCGCGTCGCGCATGGCCTCGAGCCGCTTCAGGCGGAATTGCAGCACCGCCGCCAGTTCCTCGCCGCTTTCGCCCTCTTCGCCCGGCTGCTTGGGGATCAAGAGCTTCGACTTGAGGAAGGCAAGCCACGCCGCCATCACCAGATAGTCGGCGGCAAGTTCGAGGCGCAGCGTCCTCGCCGTCTCGACGAAGGCCAGATACTGCTCGGCCAGCGCCAGGATGGAAATGCGCGCCAAATCGACCTTCTGGTTGCGGGCAAGATGCAGCAAGAGATCGAGTGGGCCTTCGAACCCGGCCACGTCGACGACCAGCGACGGGTCGCCGGTCAGCCGCGAATCGTCGTTCTCGGCCCACAGGCGGTCCATCGGTGCGGCCTTCGCGGCCTTGCTTTCCAATGTTTCCGCCACTGCCTCTGTCACTTCCCCTTGCTAGGCCACCGCATCGAAATAGGTGGCGAATTCGGCACGTATCTCGGTTTCCTCGACCGCGTCGCGTTTCTTTATATAGGTCATCGCCCGCTTTGCACGCTCCAGCGACTTGCCCTCAAGCCCCCTGGTGCGCGACGCGATGCCCGCCATCTCCTCGAAAACGCCGTTGCAGTGAAGGACCAGATCGCAGCCCGCCGCAAGGATCGAGGCCGCCTTTGTCGGGAAATCCCCAGAAAGTGCCTTCATCGAGGTGTCGTCGCTCATCAGGAGCCCGTCAAAGCCGATGTCGCGGCGGATGATCTCGTCGATGACCTTGCCCGACGTCGTCGCCGGGTTCTTGGGGTCGATGGCGCTGTAGACGACATGCGCGGTCATCGCCATCGGCAGGTCGTTGAGCTCCCGAAACGGGGCAAAATCATGCCGCTGCAGGTCGCTGAGCGAGGCGTCGACGACGGGCAGTTCGAAATGCGTATCGGCAAAGGCCCTGCCATGGCCCGGAATGTGCTTCATCACGGGCAGCACGCCGCCGGACATCAGGCCTTCGGCGGCGGCGCGGCCGAGTTCGATGACCGCGCGTGGCTCCTTGCCATAGGCACGCGCACCGATCACGTCGCTGGCGCCTTCGATCGGCACGTCGAGCACCGGCAGGCAATCGGCCGATATGCCGTAGCGCAGCAGGTCGAAGGCGTGCAGGCGCGCCATCAGCCAGGCAGCACGGGCGCCGGCGTCATGATCGTCGCGCCACAGCGCGCCAAGCGCGCCGCCCGCCGGATAGTTCGGCGCCAGCGGTGGCCGCAGGCGTTGCACCCTGCCGCCTTCCTGGTCGATGAACACCAGCGCGTCGGGGCGTCCGATACAGTCGCGCATCTCGGCGACCAGATCGCGGATCTGCTCGGCCTCGCCAATGTTGCGGGCAAACAGGATGAAGGCCCACGGGCATTCATTGCGATAGAAATTGATTTCTTCGCGGGTGAGCGATTTCCCGGCACAGCCGAGGATCATGGATTTTGATTCGGTCATATCAGGAGTCTAGGGCTTCGCGCGGCCAAAGGGAATCGTCTCGGGTCACATGAAAAAGCCGGCGCGACCTTGGACCGCGCCGGCTTTGATTGATCGAACCGCGTCTAGCGCGACACGAAGCAGTTGCCGCCGGCGGCCTTGTAGCTGGTGCACAGATTGATGGCATCGTTGCGCGACTGGGCCGCAACGCGGACGCGGTAGAACGTGCCCTTGCCGGCAATCTCGGCCTTGACGATGTTGGCCGTGCGGCCGGAAAGCACGCTGCCATAGCGGCGTTGCAGATCCTGGTAGGTCGACTGGGCGCTTTCCACCGTCGGCTGCGAAGCAACCTGCATCGACCACGAACCGCCACCGGTCGCCGTCGTTGCCTGATCGATGGAAGCGACCTGATCGGGCTTGACCTCGCCGACGACGTCGACCGGCTGGTCGGACGGACGCTGCGGCGCGATCGCAACCTTGGCCGGGGTGTTGGCCGACTGCTTGGCCTCGGCCTTGGGAGTGGCTGCCGGCTTGGCGGTAACCGCCGGCTTGAGTGCCGGCTCATCGTCTGCCTGGGCGGCGGCGGGCGTCACGGTGCCGGTCTGGTCGGCATCGGCCGAAGGCGCGACATGCTGCGGCGCCGGATCCGCCGGTTCGGCGGCCGTCACTTGCGGTGCGGCCGGCGCTGGATCCTCGCGCGGCACCAGCGAGCCATCGGATTTGACCACCATGGTCCTTACCTTGCGCGGCGCGACGGCCACGACATCGGCATTGGTGCCCTTGTCGGCATCCTGCAGCACCTGCGCGATGCGATCTTCGGACTTGGGCGCCGGTGCCGCATTGTCAGCCGGGTTTGCATTGGCGATCGGCGCCGCATTGGCCGCCAGCGCGGCTTTGGCGGCCAGCGCGGCATTGGCGGTCGCCGCGGCATTGCCGTCGTCCGCTCCGCCGACGGCAGCGCTCTGGTCAGGAGAAAGATCAATGGCACGGGCCGGATCCTTCGCCTGCACATCCACCGGTTCCTCGGTGTTGGTGACAAGCTTCTGCTGCACCGGCTCGGCGGGCTTGGCACCCTTGACCACCGCGTCGTAGACCTTGTTGTCCTGGTTCGGCACCACGGCGCCGCCCGGGTTTTCCGGCTTGACCTTGATCGGCGAATTGTCGGCCTTGACGATCACCGGAGCTTCGCTGCCGCCCTTGCCGCCCAGGGAGAGGGCAAAGGCGCCAAGGCCGCCTGCGACCGCCACGGCACCGACAATGGCGGCAATGAACAGGCCGCGACGGCCCGGAGACCTGGCCGCTTCCCGCTCGCCAAGACCGGGAACGGCCATAGCCTCGTCCAGTTCGGGGTCATAGTCGAGTTCATCGACCGTGAAATCGTCCGCCTGCGAGACCGGCTGGCTGCCAGGCAAACTGTCGAGGTCGAAGCCGTCGGCGGCATCGGCATAGGCTGAATTGGCCGCCGCACGGGACGGCGTTTCCGTCGGCCGGGCCGCATAGGTCCGCGCTTCCGGCTGATAGGCCGGTTTGACGCCGTCATAACCCGGTTTGACCCCGTCATAATAACCCGGCTTAGGCTCTTCATACGCGGGATTGAGCGCTGCATATCCCGGATTGAGCCCTTCATATCGCGGATTGAGCGCCTCATATCCCGGATTGAATCCGGTGCTGCTCGCGGGAGCAGCCGGAGCAGGCGCGACCTCCACCGAATTCATTTCCGTCAGAAGACTGGCGAACTCGGCGTCGAGATCGTCATAACCTGGCGTGGCCGGCTCATCTTCCTCGAAATGCAACTCCGGAATGTCGAGATCGTCTGCCAGCGCCACGACGCGCTCCGGTACATCGACCGTCTCGACATCGGGCATCTCTTCTTCGTAGCGCGAGGACTGTGGCGGCTGCGATGCGGGTACAGGGGCTTCATAGGAGGCGGTCGCAACCGGCTCGGGCGCACGGTAGGACGGCACCGCGTCCACTTCCGGAGCGGCGGTTCTGGCCACTATCGAAGCGGCCGGCTGCGCGGCATATGCCGGCTGCTGGGGAACCGGCGTCACGCGGCTCCACGAACGGGCCGGCTCCGCCGGCGCGGAGCGTTCGGCCAGCCAATCGAGAGAGTCGGCCTGATCCTGCGGGGAAGCTGTCCCGTCATGTGGACCGAGGCTCTTGGCCAAAGCAGCATCGAACGCATCATTGTCCAAATCGATGTCGACCTGTTCGGCGGCATTCGAACCGATATCCTGACCCTGAACTTCATCGAGCAGCATGTCGTCGAGATCGGCATCGGCGGCGTGGGCGGCACTGGGTTGATGCGGCTCCTCGGGCGCATGTTCGTCGAGATCCCAGTCGAGATCGCCGACAAGATCGGCAGGTTCTTCGGCGGCTTCTGCAGGCGCGGCGACAGGCGGCTGGACAGGAGCGGCTTGCTGAGCGACGACCGGTTGAGCCATCACAGGCTCCTTGGCCGACGGCAGCGTGCGAGCGCTCATGGCGCCCAGAAGCGCATTCAACTCGTCCTCGAGGCTCCGTTCATCCGCAACTGGAGCTGCTTGCTCCGGTTCGGCCGCAGCGATCACCGGCGCCATCGGCTGGACGGGAGCGGCGACAATCTCGGCCACCGGCTCTTCGGCAGGCTCGGCAAACGCGTCGTCGAGATTTAGATCGAAAGCGTCATCCGACACGGCTTCAGGCTTTGATGTCTCGTCCTCCACGGCATCGACGGGCACTTCGTGGGCTTCCGCCCCGTCAAAGGCCACCGGCTCGTCTGCCTGAAAATCCACATCGACATCGGTCATGGCGTCATCGAAGTGACCGACGAAATCCTCGTCGGTCATCGCCTGGGCCTCACTCGTGGCGACCGGCTCCGGCTCTGGGTCGTCGGCCGCGCTCGCAACCGCGTGGCGCTGATCCGCCGAATCGTCGTCAAGCATCAGCTCGTCTTCGAGCGAAAGCGCGACCGCATCGTCGAATTCATGATCGGAGGCTGGCTCGACAGCCACCGGTTCTTCGGCAACGGCGTGCTGGGCCCCGGCGATCTCGTCCGCGGTCTCGTCCTCGATGTGAAAATCCCGATCGAGCGACGCGGCAAGCTCGTCGTCCATCGGCAGATCGTCTTCGAAGGGCGAAACATCTTCGAGCGAACTGGCGACGGCATTGTCGAAATCGGCGTCGAAGGCAGGTTCGACGGATGGCGCGGCTTCGGCAGCACCGGGATTCGCAGGACTGGCGACGGCCGCATGGTCATCGTCACCCGTGAAATCCATATGGAAATCGTCGTCGAGCGAAAGGGCAAGATCGTCGTCCGCGGCATGAGCGGCAGCCGGTTCGAATGCCGGCTCATGAACCTCGACAACGGGAGCGGCGATACTGTCGCCGGCGTCGAACTCGCCCATCAACTCCTTTTCGAGGTCGATGTCGAAATCGGGCTCTTGCACGGACTGACCGGCAGCAGGGGCCTGGGGCTGGCCCGGCGCCTGCTGCTTGACCGGCTGGCGCGGGTCAAATCCCATGATCCTGGTCAGTTCCGCGAAGGGATCATCGTCAGCGACGTCGTTGTTGTCGGCTACTCTCAGCTGGGTTCTGTCTGCCATTATTGTTCCCGAACTCGCACTCATTCGGACGCCATGGACGTCGCGCAGGGTTGGCCCTTACCAGCGCAATGTGGGCAAAAGGTGACAGGTTTTTTAGTCAAACCTAACGCATTTCGGTAGGCGCTGCGGCCCCGATCAACGTCAGGCCGGACGTCAAAACATCCGAAACAGCCTGCACCAGCCCTAGTCTGGCATGCGTCAATTGTCGGTCGTTAACCTTAACAAAACGTAAGTCCGGATTATCCGTGCCCCGGTTCCAGTGCCCGTGGAAACTGGACGCCAGGTCATAGAGATAAAATGCCAGCCTATGCGGCTCCAGCGCAAGAGCGGCGGACTCGATCAGGCGTGGATATTCGGCGAGTTTGCGGATTAGGCCGATTTCGCCCTCGTCGGTCAGCAACGTTACCGCCGCCGCCAGGCTGTTGCGATCGAAATTCGCCTCCCCCAGCTGCTCGCTAGCCTGCCGGAACACCGAATGGCAGCGCGCCGAGGCGTACTGCACATAAAACACCGGATTGTCCTTGGACTGTTCGGTGACCTTGGCGAAATCGAAATCGAGCGGCGCGTCGTTCTTGCGATAGAGCATCATGAAGCGGATCGGATCGCGCCCGACTTCTTCGACCACCTCGCGCAGCGTCACGAAATCGCCGGACCGTTTGGACATGCGGACCGGCTCGCCATCGCGAAACAGCTTGACCAGATTGCACAGCAGGACGGTGAGCTTGACATCGTCGCCGGCAATTGCCCGCGCCAGCGCCTCCAGCCGCTTGACGTAGCCGCCATGGTCGGCGCCAAGCACGTAGATCAGGTCGACGAAGCCGCGATCGACCTTGTCCTTCAGGTAAGCCACGTCGGCGGCGAAATAGGTGAACGAGCCGTCGGACTTGACCAGCGCCCGGTCCATGTCGTCGCCGACCGCGGTCGAGCGGAACAGCGTCTGTTCGCGGTCTTCCCAGTCGTCCGGCTTCTCGCCCTTGGGCGGCGGCAGCTTGCCCTTGTAGATATGGCCCTTCAGCGTCAGGTCATTGATCGCCAACCGGATCTTCCTGGCATTGTCGGCGTGCAGCGTGCGTTCGGAGAAGAACACGTCGTGATGCACGTTGAGCAGCGCCAGATCATCGCGGATCATCGCCATCATCGCGTCGATTGCGCGGTCTTTGACGATGGCCAGCGCCTCTTCATCAGGCATTTGGAGCAGGCTGCGGCCGAACTCTTTCGCCAGCGCTTGGCCGAGAGGAACCAAATAATCGCCTGGATAAAGGCCGGGTGGAATCTCGCCGATCTCGTCGCCGAGCGCCTCCCGATACCGCAGTATGACTGAGCGGCCGAGCACATCGATCTGTCCGCCGGCGTCGTTGATGACATATTCCTTGGTCACGTCGTAGCCGGCAAAGGCCATCAGATTGGCAAGCGCGTCACCGACAACCGCGCCCCGGCAATGGCCGACATGCATCGGCCCCGTCGGGTTGGCCGAGACATATTCGACATTGGTTTTCCGGCCGGTGCCGATCGTCGAGCGGCCATAGTTGCGGCCCTCGCCCAGGAGAGCGGACAGATGCGTCTGCCAGAAGCCGTCCTTGAGCCGGAGATTGACGAAGCCCGGGCCGGCAACCTCGGCGGCTGCAACATCCCCGTCATCCCGCAGCGCCAGCGCCAGTCTTTCTGCCAGCGCGCGCGGGTTCTGGCCGGTGGGCTTGGCCAGCACCATTGCCGCATTGGTCGCGAGATCGCCATGGCTGGCGTCGCGCGGCGGCTCGACCGCAATGCGCGACAGGTCGGGCGAAACGCCGTCCTTGTCTTTCAGGTCAAGCGCTTCGACAGCCTTTGTAACTCGCGCGGTGAAATCGGCGAAGATGTTCATGGGTATGCTCTGGCGGCTTGTGACGAATCCGGCGCGTTGGCCGGCAAATCGCGCCCGCCCTAGCTCAAATCCGGGGTGCGGTCAAACAAACGCCGATGTTCCTTGAGCGCGTAGGTGTCGGTCATGCCGGCCAGGAAATCGGCCACGCTGCGCGCCTTGATGCGATCGTCGGCCCGGTCCAGCCCCTCGCGCCAGCCGTCCGGCATGGCGCGCGGATCGGCGAAATAGACGTCGAACAGGTCCCTGACGATCTGCTCGGCACCGGCGCGCACGCGCATCACCTCCTTGTGCCGGTAGAGATGCTTGTAGAGAAAGGTCTTCAGTTCCTTCTCGGCCGCGGCCATCTCGGCGGAGAAGGTCACCATCGTCTCACCCGCCATCCTCACCGCGTCTGCGCTCCGCGGCCCGACACGCTCCAGGTTGGCGGTCGCGGAGACGATGACATCCTCGACCATGGCGGTGATCTGCCGCCGCATCAGCTCGTGGCCGGTGCGCACATCATCGAGCCTGGGGTAGCGCTCGCGCACACCCGCCAGGATCGTCCCCGGCAGCGAGACTTTCTTCAGCATATCGAGGGTAAGCAGCCCTGACCGCAATCCGTCGTCGATGTCATGCGTGTTGTAAGCGATGTCGTCTGCGATCGCAGCACACTGCGCCTCGATGCCGGCGAACCGGTCCAGTTCGAGGTCCTGCAGTTCCGAGTAGTCGCGGATCGCCTGCGGCACAGGTCCCTTCAGGCCCTTGCCGCTGCTGTCCGTCAGCGGACCATTGTGCTTGACCAGCCCTTCCAGCGTCTCCCAGGTCAGGTTCAGCCCGTCGAATTCGGCGTAGCGCGCCTCAAGCCTCGTCACGATGCGCAGCGACTGCGCATTGTGGTCGAAGCCACCCCAGGCCGCCATCTTCTCGTTCAGCGCGTCCTCGCCGGTATGGCCGAATGGTGTGTGGCCGAAATCATGCACCAGCGCCACCGCCTCGGCGAGATCCTCGTCGCCGCGCAGCGCCCGCGCCAGCGCACGCGCGATCTGCGCCACTTCGATCGAATGGGTCAGGCGGGTTCGATAGTGGTCGCCCTCATGGGCGATGAAGACCTGTGTCTTGTGCTTCAGCCGCCGGAACGCGGTCGAATGGATGATGCGGTCACGGTCGCGTTGGAATGGCGTTCGGGTCGGGCTTTCCACCTCGTCGAACAGCCGTCCTCGCGAGCGCGCCGGATCCGTGGCATAGGCCGCGCGTGGTCGATAACCAAATCCGATGTCGCCAAGCTCATTTGTCATGGCTGATGCCGCCGCAGTTGACTTGCCCCGTTGCGCTTCATACCTATCATGTGAAACCGAAAGCAAGGTGACGCCCATGGGCGCGGATGCCAAGACCACGATGAAAGTCGATATGACCGAGGCCGCCGCCAGGCGGATCGCCAAGATTGTCTCTGGCGAGGCCGGCAAGACGGCACTGCGCGTTTCCGTCGAAGGCGGCGGCTGCTCCGGCTTTTCCTACAAGTTCGATCTGGTCGACACGCGCAACGACGATGACGTCGCCATCGAAAAGGATGGCGCCACCGTGCTGATCGACGATTTGTCGTTGGTCTATATGGGCGGCTCGGTGATCGACTTTGTCGACGATCTGATGGGCCAGTCCTTCCAGATCCGTAACCCGAACGCTGTCGCCTCCTGCGGCTGCGGCACCAGTTTCTCCATCTAGCGGCATTGCCATGCCTGCCTTAGGCGCGGTCCGTCAGGTCGCGCTGTCTGCCGGACGCGACCTCGACGCGACGCTGGCCTTCTGGCGCGATGTGCTCGGCATGACCGTGCATGCCCGCTTCGATCCGCCGGGCATCGCCTTCATCATGGCTGGCGATGTGAGATTGCTGTTCACCGACGGCATACCGGCTGGCACCATCTATCTCGACATATCGGATCTCGACGACTTTTATGCGCAGGCGAAAGCCGCGGGTATCCCGTTCACCGCGCCGCCGACGCTCGTCCATCGCGATACCGAAGGCCAGTTCGGGCCGGCGGGGGAAAACGAGTGGATGGCCTTTCTAAAGGACCCGGCTGGCAATACGATTGGTCTGGTCGAACGCCATCCCCCGCAGGAAGAATAGACCGTTATGAAAATCGTCACCTGGAACATCAATGGCGTGCGCGCCCGCATCGGCAACCTCACCCATTGGCTGACCGAAAGCGCGCCCGACATCGTCTGCCTGCAGGAGATCAAGACGGTCGACGATCAGTTCCCGCGCGCCGAGATCGAGGCGCTGGGCTACAATGTCGAAACCCACGGCCAGAAGGGTTTCAACGGCGTCGCGCTGCTGTCGAAGCTGCGCTTTGACGAAGTTGTCAGAGGCCTGCCCGGTGACGATGTCGACGAACAGGCGCGTTTCATCGAAGGCGTGTTCTCGACCGACAAGGGCGCCCTGCGCGTCGCGTCGCTCTATCTGCCGAACGGCAACCCGATCGATGACGACAAGAAGTTCTCCTACAAGCTGTCCTGGATGGCGCGGCTGGAACGCTGGGCCGAAGAGCGGCTGAGGCTGGAAGAGGCGCTGGTGGTGGCCGGCGACTACAACGTCATTCCTGAGCCGATCGACGCGCGGTTTCCGGAGAACTGGCTGGGCGACGCGCTGTTCCAGCCGCAGACGCGGCAGGCCTTCCGGCGGCTGCTCAATCTCGGCTTCACCGAGGCGGTGCGCGCGGTCACCGATGCGCAGGACACCTACACCTTCTGGGACTATCAGGCCGGCGCCTGGCAGAAGAACAACGGCATCCGCATCGACCATCTGCTGCTGTCACCGGAAGCCGCCAATCGGTTCTCGTCGGCCTCGATCGAAAAGCATGTGCGCGCCTGGGAAAAGCCGTCCGATCACGTCCCGGTGGCGATCGACCTCGCGCTGCAGCCGGCCTGACGGTCCCTGCGGCCTGATGGACACGCCGCCGCTGGACCTCATGTCGCCACATTCAGGCGCATGATGGGAGATCATCATGGCGGCCGGGGTTCCCATGACCATTCGACTTATTCTTTGTCCGATCGGCTTGGCATTCGCCACGGCTGCGATCGTGCCGGCTTTCGCCGCCCCGGAATGCCTTGCCAATGGAAAGTCGTATCCGGTCGGCCAGGTCGCCTGCCTGACGATTGCCGACCAGAGCCATCTGGCCCGCTGCGACATGGTGCTCAACAACACGTCCTGGACGAAGGTCGCCGACAACTGCCCCGCAAACACGATGGCGCCGCAACCGCACGTGACGCCGATCTCGACGCCAGCGCCAAGCATGGTGCCGACGGAGCCGACCGAGAACTGATTTTTCGGTGGATTTTCTTGTCGCCAAAACTCGGACTAAATTAGCAACGTTTGCGCCGCCCCTCACCTGCCTGCCGGCATCCTCTCCCCGTATAGCGACGGGAAGAGGGGCGCTGTCATCGATGGTTTCGCCAATTGCCGGCGTTGCAAGAAAGGCGCCGGCGTTGCAGCCAGCCTCTTTCTCCCCGTCACTATACGGGGAGAAATGCCCGGCAGGGCAATGAGGGGCGGCGCAGAGTGTCGAAATTTGAATGCCCGCAAAGCGGGTGATACATCTTAAGCACGCACCAATGCCCTTACTGCTCCGCGTTGGTGGTGCCCTTGGTCAGGATGTCGTCGGCGAGCGAAATCGCGGTGCGCCTGTCGGCTTCGCCGGCGGCGGCGAACGCTTCTTCCTGCATGCCGCGGATCCAGGGCTGGTCGGTGGGCGACGCGCGTTCGAGTGCTGCGGTCATCATCGCCAGGCCACGAACGATCTTGCCGCTCTGGAACAGCAGATGGCCGAGCGTCGCCTGCGCGCCGGCATGGCCCTTCTCGGCGGCGAGCTGGAACCAGCGCCCGGCCTGCTTGACGCTGGCCTTCACGCCGCCCTCGCCCTTGAGGAACATCTGTCCCATCTCGAACTGGGCGTTCGGGTTGCGGTAGTTGGCGGCGGCGCGCATGTAATATTCCTGGGCCGCCACCTCGTTCTCGGTGACCGGGCTGCCGGGAATGCCCTTGCGCAGATAATCGCCGAGCGCCACCAGCGCGTCGGAGACATAGCTTTCTTCCGGCGAGCCGGGCTCGACATCCTGGTCGACGATCTCCGAGAAGAACTTGAACGCCTCATAATCGTCGCGCGCCACGCCGTCGCCCTCGGCATACATGCGGGCAAGCTTCCAGGTGGCGCCGATCTGGCCGTTTTCGGCGGCGTATTTATAGGCCTCGGCGGCCTGTTCCTTGTGGCCGTTCTTGTAGGCGGAGAAGCCGAACTGGAACACCGCCCAGGGGCTCGACTGCGGCTTCACGCCGGTCTTGTCGTCGAACACCTTGTCGTCGAAGGCCATGGCCTGGCCCACGGCGCCAAAGATCGCAAACGCGACCAGTGCCGGCAGGACAGATGACCTCAACAACTCAGATATCCGCATAGCAGTGTGTTTCTTTCGCACCGCCGGGGTGAGTGACCGCGCCGTCGCGGGCAGACCCGACCGTCTGTGCGTATTTCCATATCGCGCCCGACTGGTAATCGGTCGTGCGCGCCTTCCAGGTCTTGGCCCGCGCCGCCAGTTCGGCCTCGGTCAGCGCCACGTCGATCGTGCCGTTCACCGCGTCGATCGAGATCACGTCGCCATCCCTGATGAGGCCGATCGGACCGCCAACCGCGGCTTCCGGCCCGACATGGCCGATGCAGAAGCCGCGCGTCGCGCCCGAGAAGCGGCCGTCGGTGATCAACGCCACCTTGCCGCCCATGCCCTGGCCATAGAGCGCCGCCGTCGTCGACAGCATCTCGCGCATTCCGGGACCGCCGCGCGGCCCTTCGTAGCGAATGACGAGAACCTCGCCTTCCCTGTAGTTGCGATGCGTCACCGCTTCGAAACATTCCTCTTCCGAATCGAAGCAGCGCGCCGGACCGGAGAATTTCAACTCCGCCATGCCCGCGACTTTCACGATCGCGCCTTCGGGGGCAAGGTTTCCCTTCAAGCCCACGACACCGCCGGTTTGGGTAATTGGTCTGTTGGCCGGGCGGACCACATCCTGGTGTTCATTCCAGGCAACATGCTCCATATTTTCGGCCAAAGTGCGGCCAGTGACCGTCAGGCAATCGCCGTGCAGATAGCCGTGGTCGAGCAGCGTCTTCATCAGCAGCGGAATGCCGCCGGCCTCGAACATGTCCTTGGCGACATATTTGCCGCCAGGCTTGAGGTCCGCGATATAAGGCGTCTTCTCGAAGATCTTCGCCACGTCGAACAGGTCGAATTTGATGCCCGCCTCATGCGCGATCGCCGGCAGATGAAGTGCCGCGTTGGTCGAGCCGCCGGTGGCCGAGACGACCGTCGCCGCGTTCTCCAGCGCCTTCAGCGTGACGATGTCGCGCGGCCGGATGTTTTTTGCGATCAGCTCCATGATTTTTTCGCCGGAGGCGAAATTGAAGCGGTCGCGCATCTCGTAGGGCGCCGGCGCGCCGCAGGAATAGGGCAGCGCCAGGCCGATCGCCTCGGCGACCGTGGCCATAGTGTTGGCCGTAAACTGGGCGCCGCAGGAGCCGGCAGATGGACAGGCCGCCTGCTCGATCTCGAGCAGTTCGTCATCGCCGATCGTGCCGACCGAATGCTGGCCGACCGCCTCGAACACATCCTGCACGGTGATCTGCCGGCCTCGATAGCTGCCGGGCAGGATCGAACCGCCATAGATGAAGATCGACGGCACGTTGAGCCGCACCATGGCCATCATCATGCCAGGCAGCGACTTGTCGCAGCCGGCAAGGCCGACCAGCGCATCATAGCAATGGCCGCGCATGGTGAGCTCGACCGAATCGGCGATGACCTCGCGCGACACCAGCGACGACTTCATGCCCTGATGGCCCATGGCAATGCCGTCGGTGACGGTGATGGTGCAGAATTCGCGCGGCGTGCCGTTGGCCGCGGCGACGCCCTTCTTGACCACTTGCGCCTGGCGCATCAGCGAGATGTTGCAGGGTGCTGCCTCGTTCCAGCAGGACGCGACGCCGACCAGCGGCTGCGCGATCTCGGCCGCCGACAGACCCATGGCATAGAGATAGGAGCGATGCGGCGCACGCGCCGGACCGACGGTCACATAGCGGCTAGGGAGCTTAGCCTTTGAAATGACTTTGGCGTCCATTTCTCTTCCTTGCCGCGGGCGGTGCGGCCTCTCCCATCGCCGAGCCTTTTGGCGCGTGTCCCGAGACAAGATCGAGGTGCGCCGGGTTTATGGCGGGAAATGGGCAATTCCCTCGGCCTGACTTCTAGCGCAGGGCTTGTTCAGAAAGTGTTGCCAAAACGTCACAATTGCATGAGGTGGCTATGGTGCGGCTTATATGCAACGCAGCTTGGATGACCGAGCCGGCGACAACATCGGCGCAAACGAGAAAAGGCCGGGCGATGCCCGGCCTTTTATCATAATATTCAGTCGCTTAGAACTTGATCTTGATGCCGCCGGAAAACGCCGTGACCAGATCGTTGCCGAAGTCGTAGCTGGCGTCTTCGCCAGCAACATAACCATTTTCTCCAGCCAACGTACCGGAATGGCCGCTGGTCAGCACGCCGATCGCACCGGCCAGTCGAACCTCGATGTTCGGCCGGGGGGTGTAGGCAACGCCGCCGCCCAGTGTCCACGTATCGGTCTGCGCTCCATAGCCATGCGAGGTGCCCCGATCCCAGGAAAGCTGGCCGGCGGCACTCCACTGATCGTTGAACTTGTGGCCGACGCCGCCAGTGACGGTCCAGCCATCACGATACATCAGATCGAGCGACGTCACTTGACCCGGACCGTTCGTGAAGCATACCGCAGACGGAGCTTGGGGGGTCGGGCAGATCGGAACACTTTGCAGCACACTCCAGTTGACCCACTTGATCGAGCCGAAGGCAAGCCAGCCGGGCGCGATGCCCGATTGAACCTTCAACTCCAGCGAGTCGGGCATATACTGCGTCGAGCCATAAATCGCCTGAGATCCACGTGGCGTCGTAAGTGTGCCGGAGATGTTGTCGAGTTTGACTTGCGAATTGTAGACCAAGCTAGCGCGAAGCGCGATCTCAGGGATTTCATAAGCCACGCCTGTGCGCCAGCCCCAGCCGTTAGCCTCCAGATCGACACGACCAATCGGTCCCGTTCCCGTCATGGGATTGAAACCCACCAAGCTTTCCTTGAAGCCTGAAATATCCTGGTAGAACACGCCGCCGATAAAACGGAGCTGGCCCTTACCGACATCGAACTTGTAGGAGCAGGTGCCGGCGTAGTTATTGCTCTTGATATCCGTTTCGACGTTGGAAAACGCGCCATTCCACGACGCGCCAGGGGCTGTGTGGGCGCCCCACGGCTGTGAATAGTCAACCATACAGTCGACGCCCTGCACAACCTGAACCTTCACACCAATACGGGGTACCCAATAGCCCTCGGCCCCATCCGCCGTGGATTTGAGGAAATTGAAGCCGCTTGGCCCAGTCGCATTCTTGTACTTACGGTCCGGCATGACATAGGTTGCTTCAGCCTCCGTCGCGAACGGCGCCGGATCAAACAGCAGGTCGATATCGTAGCCGCCGCGCTCCAAGCCGCCGGCATGCGCTGAACTCATCGCCGTCCCAATCAAAGCCAGCGAAAAGCACCCTGCCCCCAGCAGTGCTTTCAGACGCAAAATGTTCATGAAAATCCTCCCCGAATAACTAGTGCATCAAGCTAGAACCAATTCAGGTTAACGGTGCAACAACGAATTGCCGGGGCGTACATGTACATGCTCGCCAGACGCATTTTCGACAAAGTGCAGGCCGGCGCCAGCACGCCGAAAATCGGTTTTGCAGGGCGCAACGGGGCTGAAAAAGGATAAAATCCAGTCGAAATGCGCAAAAACAAGCGCATTTGGCGAGTATAGACCCGCATTGTTACATTAAGGCAACAATGGGGCAAAAACTTCCGTTTACGTCAACATTAACGTGACGGAATGCCTATTTTGGGGGCGCAAAGCCACCTTTTTTAGGGGCGGCTAAAACACTGCGAATCCCTCCCTCAGCCGGCATCGCGGACCCTGGTCAAAGCCACCGAAAGCTTGTCCTGCGCGTCGCGATATTCGGCGAGCTTTTCGCGCTCGGCTTCGACGATCTCGGCCGGTGCGCTGGCGACGAATCTTTCGTTGGACAGCTTCTTGTGCAGGCGTGCGATCTCCTCGGTGACCTTGACCAGTTCCTTCTGCAGCCGGAGAGCCTCGGCGGCAAGGTCGATCAGGCTGCCGAGCGGCAAGCAGATCGTCGCCTCGTTGAGCACGATCTGCGCCGAGGCCTTGGGTGCCGCGTCAGCCAATGAGATGTCGCCGACGCGCGCCAACCGCTTGATCGCCTGCTCCTCGCGAACCAGCCGTTCCCGCGTCACGCCGTTGGCGCCGACCACGACTAGTGGCGCGATCGCCCCCGGCGGCACATTCATCTCCGAGCGCACCGAGCGGATGCCGGAAACGAGGTCGACCAGCCAGTTGATGTCGGCGGCCGCTTCCGCGTCCTCGAAATCCGGCGACGGCCAGGCTGCATGGCATAGCAGCGACTCGCGCTCCTTGCCCTCGCCCGCCGTCTGCGCCCATAGCTCTTCGGTCATGAACGGCATCATCGGATGCAGCAGCTTGTAGATCTCGTCGAGCACGAAGGCGACGCAGGCGCGGCTTTCGGCCTTGGCCGCCTCGTCCGTGCCCATGAACACCGGTTTCAAGAGTTCCAGATACCAGTCGCAGAACAGGTTCCACACGAAGCGGTAGGCCGCACCTGCCGCCTCGTTGAAGCGGTAGGAGGTGATGCCGTCCGTGACCTCGCGGGCAGCGCGTGTCAGCTCGGTCAGGATCCATCGGTTGACCGCCAGCTTGGCGTCGTTCAGCCAGAATTCGTCATTGCGGGCGACCTCGTTCATCTCGGCAAAGCGCGTGGCGTTCCACAGCTTGGTACCGAAATTGCGGTATCCGGCGATGCGTGCCGGGTCGAGCTTCACGTCGCGCCCTTGCGCCGCCATCACCGTCAAGGTGAAGCGCAGCGCATCGGCGCCATACTCGTCGATCAGGTCGAGCGGGTCGATGACGTTGCCTTTCGACTTCGACATCTTCTGCCCGTTCTTGTCGCGCACCAGCGCGTGGACATAGACCGTGTGGAACGGCTCTTCGTCCATGAAGTGCAGGCCCATCATCATCATGCGGGCAACCCAGAAGAAGATGATGTCGAAGCCGGTCACCAGCACGTCGGTCTGGTAGTAGGTCTTCAGTTCGGGCGTCTGGTCCGGCCAGCCAAGCGTCGAGAACGGCCACAGCGCCGACGAGAACCAGGTGTCGAGCACATCCTCGTCGCGGGTCAGGATATCGCCCGGCTGGAAATTCTCGAGCTTGTCCTCGACCCACGCCTTCCACGGGCCTTCGAGAGCCAGGTAATATTCGATCGCAGCGGCGAGCGCCTCCTCTTCGGACTTCTCGACGAAGACGCGGCCGTCCGGCCCATACCAGGCCGGTATCTGGTGGCCCCACCACAGCTGGCGCGAAATGCACCAGGGCTGGATGTTCTCCATCCAGTCGAAATAGGTCTTTTCCCAGTTCTTCGGCACGAAATTGGTGCGCCCCTCGCGCACCGAGGCGATCGCCGGCTTGGCGAGTTCGGCGGCGTTGGCATACCACTGCTCGGTCAGGAACGGCTCGATCGGCACGCCGCCGCGATCACCATGCGGCACGGCATGGCGATGCGGCTCGACCTTGTCGAGGAAACCGCCTTCCTCCATCAGCTCGACGATCTTCTTGCGCGCGACGAAACGGTCGAGCCCGTTGAGCTCGTCCCAGACGGCCTGGCGTTCCGGTGTCACTTCAAGACCGGCAAGGAAATCCTCATTGTCCTTGAGGTTGATGGCGGCTTCGATGGTCAGGATGTTGATCGCCGGCAGCTTGTGGCGCTTGCCGACCTCGAAATCGTTGAAATCATGCGCCGGCGTGATCTTGACCGCGCCCGAACCCTTTTCGGGATCGGAATACTCGTCCGCCACGACAGGAATTTTCCTGCCGACGATCGGCAGGACGACCTTCTTGCCGACCAGATGCCGGAAGCGCTCGTCGTCCGGGTGCACGGCGACGGCGGTATCGCCCAGCATCGTCTCCGGGCGTGTCGTTGCCACGGTGATGAAGGTTTTTGGATTTTCCGGATCGAACGTCACGCCCTCGATCGGATAACGGAAATGCCAGAGGTTGCCGTTGACCTCCTGCTGCTCGACCTCGAGGTCGGAGATCGCGGTCAAAAGCTTCGGGTCCCAGTTCACAAGGCGCTTGTCCTTGTAGATCAGCCCTTCCTTGTAGAGGGTGACAAAGACTTCAAGCACGGCCTTGGACAGGCCTTCATCCATGGTGAAGCGTTCGCGCGACCAGTCGGCCGAGGCGCCGAGCCGCTTCAGCTGGTTGAAGATGGCGCCGCCGGATTCGGCCTTCCACTCCCACACCTTCTCGATGAACTCTTCTCGCGAAAGATCGCGGCGATGGATCTGCTTTTCCATCAGCTGGCGCTCGACCACCATCTGCGTGGCGATGCCGGCATGGTCCATGCCGGGCTGCCACAGCACATTCTTGCCGCGCATGCGCTCGAAGCGCACCAGAATGTCCT
Organism: Mesorhizobium sp. dw_380; assembly: GCF_018588885.1. Classification (GTDB taxonomy): domain Bacteria; phylum Pseudomonadota; class Alphaproteobacteria; order Rhizobiales; family Rhizobiaceae; genus Mesorhizobium. The sequence goes on along the minus strand of NZ_JAFFIW010000004.1, from coordinate 145,782 downwards.
GCAGCGTGTTGTTGAGCGCGTGGCCCATATGCAGCGAGCCGGTGACGTTGGGCGGCGGGATGACGATGGTGAAGGCCTCGGCCCCCTCCTCGGCGCCTGCGCCGGCGCGAAACGCATCGGCATCTTCCCAGACTTTGGCGATCTTCGGCTCGACGGTCTTTGCGTCGTAGGTCTTTTCAAGCATGGGGAAACGGTCCGCGCTGTCGGGATTTTGCTGTTCGGTGTAAATCGGAAGGCCTTGGCCAAGTCAACCGCAAGGGCCGCCTCGGTCCATCACAAGCAAATAGGCGCGGCCTTGTTCTTTTCAACGGAAGGCGGTGGGAAGGCCATGCCCGCATTCGGCGCAAGACCGTGGAGCGCCCGCACGTTCATCCATCCGGAATCCGGCGCAAACCTTGTCTGCTTCGCGGCCAGCGCAAGCCAGCGGCCACAACGAAAACGCCGCCTCTAGGGGCGGCGTTCGCATCGGCAATTGCCCTGGAGGTTACTGCGCCCCGCGTGCGACGCGCTCGATCTCCTCGCGCACCAGCCTTTCGACCAGCGTCGGCAAATTGTTGTCCAGCCAGTCCTGCAGCATCGGCCGCAGCATCTCCTCGGCCATCTCGTCGAATGTCTTCTTGCTGCGGCTGGCAAAGGCATCGGACAGCTCGCCAAAGGCCGCAGCGACCTGGCGGCCCGTGTGCTCGGAAAGGATTGCCGGACGAGCCGTGGGCGCTTCACTTGCCGCCGCGCGCGCCTCAGCGGTGTCTGCCGGAGCGCCACTTGCGGAAGGTCGCTCGAACGCAGGCTCCGCCACCGGTTCGTTCGTCGGCGCCTCGGACTGGGCCACCGGCTTGCGGATGCTCCTGTCCGATATGGCTTTCGCCTGCTCTCCGACCGCCGCGATCTCGCGCCGCCAATCGGCAACGATGGCATCGCTTGTCGCGCCGGCTTGCGGGGCCTCAACTTGCAGGCCCCTTGGTGCGTCGGTCCTGGAGGCTGGCACCGGCTCGGCGGCGATCCTGGCGCTGACCTCGGCAAGCGTCATCGACGCCTTGGCCGGAACAGGATCGACGCGCGCCTGCGATTCCATGCGCGCAATCACCGGCTCGGGCGACGGCGCCTGCACTTCGGCAAGCGTGACCGGTACTTCCGCGAGCACGACCGGCTTCCTGACTTCGGGGGCGGCATGCAGCTCGGCGCGAAACGCGTCGACATCGGCGGCTGGAGCCTCGCTCGGCTCCAGATCCTGCCGCAGCTCATCGGCCTCGCCCGGCTGCTTGCGGCCGTTATCACTGTCCTCAATGATCCTCCTGATGGAAGCCAGTATCTCTTCCATGGAAGGTTCGCGCTGCGCGCTGCTTGCCGTCGCCATCGTCACATCCGCCGCCCTTGTGACCTCTGTGGTCTTTCCGCTCCGGCAACAGCCGGATTCGAATCATGGCAACAGCGTAACCGACGGATCGCCGCACGAGAATCCCCAATCTGGGGACATGTGGGATTTCAACAGATTAGAGCACGAAGCCGAAAAACCGGGGCGGTTCTCGAAAAGACCCGCTCGAGCAAAGAGGGTCGAAATGCAACCCGGCGGCGCCTAGCGGCCGTCCGGAGTGCGCAGGCCGATCCACTTGTCCTTGACGGCGTTGTAATGCTCTTCGGGCTTGTACTTGGTCACCTGCAGAGCAAGCCGGTCGACCGACAGGCGGCCCATGGCCGACAGTATGGCGTAGCTAGCCACGACCACGTCGTGTTCGGAATTGGCCTGGTTGATCTTGGCGGTGATCACGGCGGCCTGGGCGTTGAGCACGTCGAGCGTGGTGCGCTGGCCGACGTTACGCTCTTCGATGACGCCGTTCAGCGCCAGTTGCGCGGCGTCGATCACCTGTCTGTTGGCGGAGACGCTCTGCTGCGCGGCGGTGTATTGCGACCATGCCGTGGCGACGGCCTGACGCACCTGGTCGCGGCTGACGTCGACCTGGATGCGGGCCTCGCCCAGCGATTCCTTGTGCTGGCGCACGAGCGCGGACGTCCGGCCACCCGAATAGATCGGAACGGTCAGCGTCGCGCCGATATTGGCCGAGGTCGAATTGCCATTGGTGCCCGAGATGTTCGGGATGGCGTTGCGGTAGTTTTCCGAAACACCGGCCGACGCCGACAGCTGCGGCAACAGAGCGCCCTCGGATGATTTGACCGAAAACGCTGCCGCGTCGACGAGATGCTGGGTGGCGAGAATGGCTGGATGTTCGTTTGCCCCGATCGCAATCGCCGCGTCGAGGCTCGACGGCAACAGCCTGCCCAATGGCGAAGCAGGCTTGAGCTTGCCCGGCTCGTCGCCGACGACCTGGTGATAGGTCGCCGCACTGGCCTGCGCCTGCGCGCGGGCGGAGCTGAGCGAGGCCACCGCCGAGGCGCGCGACGCATCAGCCTGCGCGACGTCGGTGCGCGTGCCCTCGCCAACCTCGAAACGCGAGCGCGCGGCGCGCGCCTGCTCGGTCAGGAACTGCAGGTTCTGTTCGGTCAGCACCGCGATCTGCCGATCGCGAATCACATCCATATAGGCCGTGGCCGCACTGAACAGCGTGTTCTCCTCGGTGTTGCGCAGGCTTTCGACCGACGCCTTGACCTGGGCTTCAGCCGCCGCCACGTTGTTTTTCGTCTGGAAGCCGTCGAACAGCAACTGGTTGATCTGTATGCCGTAGCTGCCGGACGTCAGCTTCGAGCTGCCGCCGCCATTTGCCAGGCGCGTGTTCGTATAGTCGATGGAGGCCGATCCCGTGACCGTTGGGCGCCAGCCCGACTTGGCGATGGCGACGCCCTCGTCGGTGACGCGGACGCCGGCGCGAGAGGAATTCAGCGTCGAATTGAACTGATAGGCCTTGGCGAGCGCGCCGGAGATGGTTTCCGCCGAGGCGGCCAGCGGAGACAACGCGGTCGCGGAAACGAGGATGGCGGCGAAAAGTGACTTGGATACAGACGGCACGATATATCCCTCATTCGTTTTCCATGGGAACCGCGCCGCGCCGGCTTCTTCTTTGAGCAGCCGGTGCGGCGTGTTTGATTCCCTATCGCTCGGTCCCAAAGTGCCCCCAGTCTAGGATCAGCAACGATTGTTCAAATGCAAGCGACCATGACAAAGCCTCTGCTGCAAGGCCAAATCATTCAGAATTCGAAAGCATGCTCACGTTCGAACCCGGGTAGTGGCTTAATTGCCGCATTAAATGCCCTTCTCCCGGTTACAACCCCCCCTGCCTTGAAAAAAAGTCGCGCCACGCCGGAATTGCCCTGCCCTTCGACCGCGACGAGTCGGCCGCCTTCGGCGAGCTGGTCGAGCAGCGCAGCCGGCACTTTTCCGACGCTGCCGCCGATGAAGATGACGTCATAGGGAGCGTTGGCCGCATGACCCTGCGCCAGCGCGCCCTGGACCACGGTCACATTGCCGCAGCCAAGGCCGGAAAGGGTCGACGCAGCGGTTTGCGCCAGCGCCGAATCGCTTTCGAGCGCCACGACGAACCTCGCCAGCCGCGACAGGATGGCCGAGGCGTAGCCGGTGCCGCAGCCGACATCGAGCGCCGAATCTGTCGGGTTGATCTCGGCCAGCTGCATCAGCTTGGCCAAGGGCGATGCCTCCATCAGGTAACGCGGGCCATCGGCGCTGTTGGCGATGCGGATATCCTCATCGATATAGGCGAGATCGCGCTGGCGATCGCCGACGAAAAGCTCACGCGGCACGGAAAGCATGGCGCTTAGCAGAGGCGCGCTGGTCACGTCGGTGGTGCGAACCTGACCATCCACCATCTTGACGCGAAGTTCGGAGAAATCAGCGCTCATGTCCCAACCAATCTGCTTGCCGCGCTAAGCCGCGGTTCATTTCGACCGGAATTTCGGGCTCCTGCGCTGACGCGCGGGAGCCCGGGCATTGGAGGCCTCGCCCGGAATCGAACCGGGGTGCAAGGATTTGCAGTCCTCTGCGTAACCACTCCGCCACGAGGCCTCGTTGCTCCCGGCGTTCCACCCGGTTCCAATAGGTTGCGGCGAAAAAGCCGTCAAGCGGCCACCGCGCATTCTGCGCGGTTTCCCTCTGCATCAATCCAACCCTCCGCATCGCGCGTCGCGGCATTGCGCTCACAACGCACATTAGCATGTCGTTAAGTATAGCAGGCGATCGCGAGAAACTCCACGCCCCGGCCGCCGTTGAAAAAAGAGGAGGACTGCGTCATGCGGTCGGCACGCCCGAACAATGGAACGAACGCCTGGGACGGCTTGTCGCGATCGGGATGCGAGGAGTTGTTGCGGTACGCCATCGACTGCCTTGCAATAGAGGGCGCGGCCAAGCTTTCGCCGCGCGACCGCGCGCGCCTTGCCTCGGCTGCCGCCGTTCTCAAGGAAATACGCGAGGACCTGGCGAGGGGTACCGACCGAAACGCGGTTTCACGAAAATCCGAAACCCGACCAAGGGCGTGACGCCCGGCAGAACGGCGAGCCGGCGACACGTCTTCGTGCCTGTCGCTCAATCCGGACGCCGCCTCCGCTCCCACCAGACGACGAAGCGGCGGCGATGGCGGCGGATCATGGCGAACTCATAGGAGAGCACCAGCAATCCGATCGGAACCATCCAGAACCCAAGAATCGGCAGAAACCCGAGAATGCCGCCGATGGTCAAAAGAATGCCGATCGCGATTCTGAGGCCGCGCGACCGCGGCATGGTGAATTCGCGCCCGAAAATCGAGATCTTCCGTGCCGGTATGCGGTTTTCGTCTGCTGCCGTCATCGCGAATGGCTGTCCGTCTGGTGGCTCGAGAATGCCTGCTTACGAAAGCCGCGATCGCCATTTCGGTTCCGCGCCCATCGCCAAGACGGCTAATATGAGGACGCACCCCGCCGATTGCGAGAAACGCCTGAGCGAAAAAGTCTCGGAAAAATATGAAATGCTTCTTTGCAAAGCCGAAAGGGGTTTGCTATAGGCTGCGCCACTTGCTCAAAGAGCCTCCGTTCCCCGGTAGCTCAGTGGTAGAGCAACCGGCTGTTAACCGGTTGGTCGCTGGTTCGAATCCGGCCCGGGGAGCCAATCATTCAAAAGTCCGACCTGGAAGTATCTACCTGCGCCTGGCAGTGCTTGCGCGCGGTTGTCCGCCGCGCGATAGATGCGGCGGTTCAGGGAGGAATCATGCGCAGAATCCTGGCATCGGTACTGCTGCTCACGGCGTTCGCAACCGGCGCTCATGCACTCGACAGCGGCGGCACGCCTGTCGTCGTGACGCCGCTGGCATCACGCACGACAACCGCTTCCGGTCAGCCGATCACGCTGCCGCGGAAGAACGTGCAGGTGCTGGTGTCGAGCTATGACATTGCGCCGGGCGCGACTTTGCCGGTGCACCGGCACCCCTTCCCGCGCTACGCCTATGTCGAGGCAGGGACGCTGAAGGTCACCAATGTCGAGACAGGCAACAGCAACACCTACAAGACAGGCGATTTCATCGTCGAAATGATCGGCCAGTGGCATCAGGCCACCAACATCGGCGACGGTCCGGTCAAACTCCTGGTGATCGATCAGGTCGAGGAAGGCGCCAAGAATACGGAATTGCGCCAGTAGCCAAGGCCATGCCCGCGCCCTGAAGGCGGGAACGCGATGCGCCGCCCGCCTTCACGTGCGGTCCGCCGGCGATCAGCCCGCCTCAGCGCTCAGCCCCAGGAGCCGACCATCTGTCGCGTCGTGGCGTTCAGCCGGTTGAAGGCGTTGATCAGGGCGATCTGGACAACCAGCGCGGCAAGCGCCTTTTCGTCATAGTGCCGGGCGGCTTCGTCCCAGACATCGTCCGGCACGGCGTCCGCGCGATCGGCGAGCCTCGTGCCAGCCTCGGCCAGCGCCAGGGCCGCGCGTTCGGCATCGGTGAAGTATGGCGTCTCCCGCCATGCCGCCAGCGCAAAGATGCGCTCGTCCTTCTCGCCGGCCTTCTTCAGTTCGCGCGCATGCATGTCGACGCATAGGCTGCAGGCATTGATCTGGCTGGCGCGCAGATGGATGAGCTTGCGTGTCACATAGGGCAAGTCGGCCGCCTCGGTCGACTTGTCCAGCGCCAGCAATGCCTGCAGGGCGCCTGGGATGAGCATCACCGGGTTCTTGATTCTCGCTTGCATGGTCTTTCTCCTTTTTGAACATGTTTCGGCAGAGCGTGTTTTGCCGAGCCCGGAAGCGGAGCATCCGGAGCGAACTGTTGCGATCGGCGGCGGTGCCGACCGTTTGGTCGAGGAAAGTTCGGCTGTCAGCCTTGCTTTGCGGCCACCTGCTCTAGCCGCTCGAGGATACGCGGCCAGCCGCTTCCCATGCCGACATATCCGCGCTCGTCGGCGGGCCGGAATCCCGAATGCTCCATCCGCACCCGGGTCGCCGCACCCTCGGGCGTGAGCGACCAGGTCACCACGGTCTTCAGCCCGCTGTCGGATTCGCTTCCGTCGCCCCAGCTATAGGCCAGCAGGCGCGGCGCCTCGACTTTCAGCACCACGCAGTTCGTCAACCCGGACCAGCCCGGCACAGGTGCCGCCCGGAAGGTGAAGCGATGCCCCTCTCGCGCCGCGAAGTCGTTCTGCATGAGCCATTCGGCAACGAGTTCAGGCACAGTCAGTGCGCGCCATATCTTCTCTGCCGAATGCGGAATCAGCCGCTCGACAACGATCGATTTGGTTTGTGTCATGCCTTGTTCCTCCTTGTCGTGGTCGCGCTGCTCATGCGAAATCGATAACTCGACAGCTATGAATTAACCCATAACTCCACAGTTATATAACTGTCAAGCCGGGAAATGGCCGCTGGTCCAAATGGCGGCTTGCCGTTCACGCTTTCGCGCCGGCCGCCCGGGTGCTAGGGCTTTCGCGACATTATGGACTGGATCGCCCCTTGACCGCTGAAACTCGCCCGCCCCTGATCGAAATTTGTGTCGAAGGCATCGATGGCCTGCTCGCCGCGCAAGCCGCCGGCGCCGACCGAGTCGAACTGTGCGCCAGCCTGATCGAAGGCGGCATCACGCCGAGCCTCGGCACGGTACGCGCCGCGCTGGACCAGGCGACCGTGCCGTTTCATGTCATGGTGCGGCCGCGCGGCGGCGATTTTCTCTACAGCGAGATCGAGTACCGCTCGATGCTCATGGACGTCGCGGCGCTCAGCGACCTTGGTGTGCCGGGTGTGGTGTTCGGCTGCCTGAACGCCGACGGCACCATCGACGAGAAGCGCATGGGCGAACTGACGCAGGCCGCCGGCCGCCTGAACGTCACCTGCCATCGCGCCTTTGACATGACGCGTGATCCCAGCGAGGCGCTGGAAGCGCTGATCCGCTGCAAGATAGGCCGCGTGCTGACCAGCGGCCAGCGCGACACCGCCATCGAAGGTTTGCCATTGCTGGCGGACCTGGTGCGGCAGGCCGGCGACCGCATCATCATCCTCGGTTGCGGCGGGCTCGACCTCGGCAACATCGCCGAGGTGCGCACAAAGACCGGACTGGCCGAAATGCATTTTGCCGCTCTCAAGGACGTGCCGAGCGCCATGCGCTACCGCAATCCCAAGGTCGGCATGGGCGGCTCCGATCTCGATCGCGAATACCGCAACACACTGACCGACACACCGCTGGTCGCGGCGACGATCACGGCGGCCAAGGCATGACCTCTCGCATCAGCCGCATATCACAAAGCGACGAAGCGGCTATACTCGCGCTCAACAATGAGCATGCAGCGGAATTGTCCTGGCTCGAAGCCGAGCGGCTGTCGTTCCTGCTGGGCGAGGCGTTTTACACCAAGCGCATCGGCGATCTCGAAGCCTTCATCATGACCTTCGACCAGGAGGCGAACTACGACAGCCCGAACTTCATCTGGTTTTGCGACCGCTACGAGCGCTTCATCTATGTCGACCGCGTGGTCGTGGCGGCGCACGCAAGAGGCCGCGGCCATGCACGCCGGCTTTATCAGGACCTGTTCGAGCATGCAGAGCGGGCCGGTCACACGCTTGTCACCTGCGAGGTCAATACCGATCCGCCCAACCCCGCCTCGGACGCCTTCCACACCGCCCTCGGCTTTGCGGAGGTGGGTGACGCCGTAATCCATGGCGGCAAGAAAGCGGTGCGTTATTACGCCAGGCAGATTATCGCCTGACCCTGTGGCGTCTACCGTGTGGATGGCCCGGGACTGGTCCGATCCTGACGCCGCTGCGTTGCCTTCACCAGTTGCGGTTGAGCCATTCGCGCGCCGGTCGCTCGATGAGGTAATAGCTGCACAGCGCGCAGGCAAAGACCCCGGCCAGCATCGGCCATGGGCTGCTGCCTTGGTCATAGACGAATTTGTAGAAGGGCTGCTGCCACAGATAGAGCGAGTATGACCACAGACCCAACGTCGCCATCGGCCAGGACGACAGCAAATTGGAAAAAAATGCGGTGCTGAAATCGAGCGCGTTGACGGCCAGCGCCAGCAGCGGCACCGCAACGAGATAGTGAATCGGCGTCGGCACAGGGTCCATGAACAGGAGAACCGCGGCGGCCGCAGCTGCCAAGGCGACATAGGGCCCCTTCAACACGGCCGGCAGCCTGCCGCCGGCCTTGAGCAGGCAGATCGAAGCCGACAGCAGGATCGATGCGATATGCACATCGGTGCGCCAGTAACTGGCCTCGTAGTCCAGTTTGAAGACCCAGTACGACACCGCGCCATTCGCCATCGCAAGTACGGCCAGCACCAGCAGCAAAGGGATGACGCGGTTGCGGCTGATAACCGTGGCGCTGATCAGGGCCAGGATGATGTAGGCATGCTCCTCGATGCAGAGCGACCAGATATGGTCGAGCGCCCCGGCACGGGTCACGAGAATACCGGCGTAATTGTAGGTGAATGTCAGCGCCGTCACTGCCGCCTTCCATTTGAAGGCGATGAAGGTGCCGGAAAGCGCGACCATGGCGATGATGACGAAGACCAGAAGCGCCGGGTAAATGCGCGAGAAACGGCGCTTGAAGAACTTCTTCAGCGGATAGCGTTCGATGAACAGGATCTCGGCCATCAACCGGCCGCTGAGCACGAAGAAGAATTCGACGCCCAGCACACCCAGATTGATTCCAGGAACCGGGAAAAAGTGGCCGATCAGCACCAGGGCGATCGACAAGCCACGCCAGCCATCGAGGTAGGCCAGTCTTGTCCTGGCCGATCTGTCGACGACGGATCGGGACGGAACCATCTGGGTGGCGGAAATTTCGGACATGCCGATCCTTTCGCATTGGTCATGCGAAAGGGCACGGCGGCGACACGCGTTCCGAACCCGGCTCGCATTCCCGCCCCAGTTCATACTGCAGTGCAATATGAGTTTGTGCAAGTGCGAGATTGCCACCAGGCAGTTCCAGGAGAAGTAGCTGGCCGGAATTGATTCAAAGCAGAGAGCGGTGCCGGGGCGGGCTCCTTCATACGAAGAGGGGCCGCAATGGCTCCTCTCCCTGTCCTTAACTGATAGCGTCAGGCGTTGGCTGCCGCCACCGCACGCTTGGCCATGACCGTGATCAGATTGGCGCGGTAGTCGGCGGAAGCGTGCATGTCGCTCATCAGGTTCTTCGCCGGAACTTTCACGCCATCGAGCGAAGCGGCATCGAAGCTCTTGGCGAGCGCTGCCTCGATCTCCTTCGAGCGGAAGACACCGTCGTCGCCGGCGCCGGTGACGGCGACGCTGACGCCATCCTTGCCCTTGGCCACGAACACCCCGACAATCGCGTAGCGCGAGGCCGGGTTGCGGAATTTTTCATACGCAGCCTTTGCCGGTGCGGTGAAGCTGACCGCCGTGATGATCTCCCCATCCTTCAATGCCGTTTCGAACAGCCCCTTGAAGAACTTGTCGGCTGATATCTCGCGCTTGTTGGTGACGATGGTTGCGCCCAGCGCCAGCAACGCCGCCGGATAGTCCGCCGCCGGATCGTTGTTGGCGATCGAGCCGCCGATCGTGCCCTTGTAACGGACCGCCGGGTCGCCGATCAGCGACGCCATATGGGCAAGCGCCGGACAGACCTTCCGCAGTTTCTCGTCATTGGCGACATCATGATGGGTCGTGCAGGCACCGATGGTGACCGTCTTGCCCGACACCTTGACGCCTTGCAGCTCCTTGATGCGCGACAGGTCGACGAGATCGGAAGGGGCTGCCAGCCGCGTCTTCATGGCGGGGATCAAGGTCATGCCGCCGGAGAGCAGCTTGGCGTCGCCGCTCTTCACGAGCTTCGCGGCTTCACTGACGGAGGCGGCGCGGTGATAGGTGACCGAATACATGTATCTTTCTCCCTTCGGGGAACGAGCGAATAGGGAGTAGCGAGTAGCGAGTAGATCCTTCGCACCGCTATTTTCCCCTATTCGCTACTCCCTATTCGCTATTTGCTTTTCAATGCTTCGTCGCGCGGATCGCGGCCCATACTGTGGACGGCGAAGCAGGCATGGCGATATCGGCGATGCCGATCGCATCGGTGATGGCGTTGATCACCGCCGGCGGCGAGCCGATGGCGCCGGCCTCGCCGCAGCCCTTGATGCCGAGCGGATTGCCAGGACACGGCGTGTTCGACGTCGAGACCTTGAACGATGGCAGGTCGCCGGCGCGCGGCATGGTGTAATCCATATAGCTCGCCGTCAGCAGCTGCCCGCCGGCATCGTAATGGGCGCCTTCCAGCAGCGCCTGGCCGATGCCCTGGGCGATGCCGCCATGCACCTGGCCCTCGACGATCATCGGATTGATGATGTTGCCGAAATCGTCGGCGGCGACGAACTGTATGATCTCGGTCGTTCCGGTCTCCGGATCGATCTCCACCTCGCAAATGTAGCAGCCAGCGGGGAACGTGAAGTTCGACGGATCGTAGAAAGCGGTCTCCTTCAGCCCGGGTTCCATGCCGGCCGGCAAATTGTGGGCGGTATAGGCGGCAAGCGCCATCTGGAACCACGGCACGTTCTTGTCGGTACCGGCGACCTTCAGCGCGCCGTTCTCGATGATGATGTCGCCCTCATCGGCTTCGAGCAGGTGGGCGGCGATCTTCTTGGCCTTGGCCTCGACCTTGTCGAGCGCCTTGGCGATCGCCGACATGCCGACGGCACCCGACCGCGACCCGTAGGTGCCCATGCCCATCTGCACCTTGTCGGTATCGCCATGGACGATCGAAACCGAATCGATCGGCACGCCGAAGCGCTGGTTGACCAGTTGCGCGAATGTCGTCTCGTGCCCCTGGCCATGACTGTGCGAACCGGTCAGCACCTCGATCGTGCCGACCGCATTGACCCGCACTTCGGCCGATTCCCAAAGGCCGACGCCGGCGCCGAGCGAGCCGACCGCCGCCGACGGCGCGATGCCGCACGCCTCGATGTAGCAGCTCATGCCGATGCCGCGCAGCTTGCCCTGCTTTGCCGCATCCGCCTTGCGCTTGGCGAAGCCGGCATAGTCCGACGCCTTCATCGCCGCATCGAGCGATGCGCCGTAGTCGCCGGCGTCATAGTTCACAATTACCGGTGTCTGGTGCGGGAACGAGGTGATGAAGTTCTTGCGCCGCAGTTCGGCCGGGGACACGCCAAGTTCGCGCGCCGCGGCTTCCATGGTGCGTTCGAGGAGATAAGTGGCTTCCGGCCGCCCTGCCCCGCGATAGGCGTCGACAGGAGCGGTGTTGGTGTAGACGGTGCGCACATTGGCGTGGATGGCCGGAATGTCGTACTGCCCCGACAAAAGCATCGCGTAGAGGTAGGTCGGCACGCAGGAGGAAAACAGCGACATGTAGGCGCCGAGATTGGCGATCGTGTCGACCTTGAAGCCGGTGATCCGGTTGTTCTTGTCGAACGCCATCTCGACGGTCGAGACATGGTCGCGGCCATGCGCGTCGGTGAGAAAGCTTTCGGTGCGGTCTGCGACCCATTTGACCGGCACGCCGGTTTTCTTCGAGGCCCACAGGCAGACGATCTCTTCGGGGTAGATGAAGATCTTGGAGCCGAAGCCGCCGCCGACGTCAGGCGCGATCACGCGCAGCTTGTTTTCCGGTGCGACATTGTAGAAGGCGCTCATCACCAGCCGCGCGACATGCGGGTTCTGCGACGTCGTCCAGCAGGTGTAGTGGTCCTCGGCCTTGTCGTAATGGCCAAGAGCCGCGCGCGGCTCCATGGCGTTCGGCACCAGCCGGTTGTTGACGATCTTCATGCGGGTGACATGCGCCGCCGCCTTGATGGCGGCGTCGGTCGCCTTGGCATCGCCGATCTCCCAGTCGAAGATCAGGTTGTTCTCGGCCTCAGGATGGATCTGGGGGGCGCCCTTTTCGAGCGCCTTGGTGGCGTCGACGACAGCCTTCAGTTCCTTGTAGGTGATTTCGACGGCCTCGGCGGCATCACGCGCCTGGCCCTTGGTCTCGGCCACGACGATGACGACGGCATCCCCGACATAGCGCACCTTGTCGACGGCCAGCGGGGACCATGCGCCCATCTTCATCGGCGAACCGTCCTTGGAATGGATCATCCAGCCGCAGATGAGATTGCCGATGCCGTCGGCCTTGAGCTCCTTGCCGGTCAGCACGCCGATGACGCCCGGCATGCCCTGCGCCTTCTTCACGTCGATCTTCTTGATCTGCGCGTGCGCGTGCGGACTACGCACGAAGGCCGCATGCTTCATGCCAGGAACCACCATGTCGTCGACATAGCGGCCGGCGCCGGTGATGAACCTTTTGTCTTCCTTGCGCGCGACCCGAGCGCCAACACCTTCAATGCCCATCAGAAATTCCCTCCCGAGATTTTAGGGGAGTAGGTGAGTAGGGCAGTACGGCAGCAGGGAAAAACTGGCTCCGGTTCCCTACTGCCCTACTGCCTTACTGCCCTACTGCCTCGTTCATGCCGCTTGTTTCGTCTTGCCCTTGGCCCCCTTCGACATCGTCTTCGAAGCGGCGAGGATCGCCTTCACGATGTTGTGGTAGCCGGTGCAACGGCAGATGTTGCCTTCCAGTTCGGCGCGCACCGTCGCCTCGTCGAGGCCCTCGGGATGACGGTTGACCATGTCGGTTGCCGCCATGATCATGCCCGGCGTGCAGAAGCCGCATTGCAGGCCGTGATGTTCCTTGAACGCCGCCTGCATGGGATGCAGGTCGGCGCCGTTGGCAAGGCCTTCGATCGTCACCACGCTCGAGCCGGACGCCTGTACCGCGAGCATGGTGCAGGACTTGACCGCCTTGCCGTCGACATGGACGACGCAGGCCCCGCATTGCGAGGTATCGCAGCCGACATGCGTGCCGGTCAGGCCGAGATTCTCACGCAAGAAGTGAACCAGCAGCGTTCGGTCCTCGGTGGTGCCGCTCACCCGCTTGCCGTTCACCATCAACGAAACGTCCGACATGATCCCTCCCTTGGTACAACCTTGGTCATCACACTGCCGACATGCCGCTGGCACTTCGGCCATGCATTATTCGTACACCGCACAACGCGCAAAAAACAGCGCGACGGAAAAGGCGGATCATTGTACTTTCGGTCATGGCCACGGCCAAAGGTGAATTCCCTCGCCCCATTGCCAAAACGCCGATTGGAAGCAACAATATCCCTCGACGCCCGCGCGCCAGAAGCTTGTAAAAACAGCCGCGCATAAAAAGCAGCGTCGGAGGAAATGCGGGAGAACGCCGCTGACCAGTTCACTGACGCGTTACGCATGCGGTTTGTCGGCGCTGACCACGGACGAGCCGGACCCGGATATTTTCGCACGCGCGGTGGCCGCTGAGGCCGCCGCAATCGACGCCGGCTTTGTCCTCCTGTTCTTTTCCCAGAGCCTTGTCGAGGCAGGCGCCCTGTCACAGGCACTCTCGAGCCATGCGCCGGGGCTCCACCATGCCGGCTGCTCCACCGCTGGCGAGATCACCCCGCAGGGGCTCGAGGAAGGCCATATGCTGGCGATGCTGCTGCCCTCGGCGTCGTTCACCGCGGTCAGCACCATGGTCGACAACCTGTCCACATCGGGCATGGACAGGATCACCGGCGAGGTCGAGGCCTTGCGACGCATGCTGCGCGGCCGGGTCGGCGGCGAGCAGACCGGAAATACCTTTGCGCTCTGCTTCATCGACGGGCTGTCCTATGCCGAGGAAGCGGTAAGCTCGGCCATCCACTGGGGTCTTGACGATATACCGCTGCTCGGCGGCTCTGCCGGCGACGATTTGAAATTCGAGACGACGCGCCTGATCTCGAACGGCAGGGTCACCTCGGACAGCGCCATCATCGTGCTGATCGCCACGGAAATTCCGTTCCACGTCTTCAAGACCGACAATTTCGTTCCGACCGACGAGAAGCTGGTGGTGACGGCGTCCGATGCCGATCACCGCATTGTGCGGGAGTTCAACGCCACCAATGCGGCAGAGGAATATGCCGCTTCCGTCGGCATCGTCCCGCAGACTTTGACGCCGTTGAGCTTCGCCTCGCATCCGGTGGTGGTGAAGGTGGGTGGCGAATATTACTGCCGCTCGATCCAGAAGATGCATCCGGATGGCTCGCTGTCGTTCTTCTGCGCCATCGACGACGGTGTCGTGCTGTCAATCGCCCAACCCAAGGACATGGTGGAATCGACACGCGCGGCGCTGCGCGAAGTCGAGGAGAGGCTGGGCGGCATCGACCTGATCCTCGGCTTCGACTGCGTGCTGCGCCGGCTCGATGCGCGCAACCGGCAGGTATTTCGTGATATTTCCGAACTCTACCGGGTCAACAATGTCATCGGCTTCGGCACTTATGGCGAACAGTACCGGTCGATGCACCTCAACCAGACTTTCACCGGCATCGCCTTCGGCGAACGGCAAGCGGCGGAATAGGGCGGCGGAATAAGATGCCGCTCAGGGATATAGACGACGTCGAAAAGCTGAAGAAGATCAACGCCGCCCTGGTCAGCCGCGTCGAGCGGTCGATGGACCAGCAAGGCAACGCCTTCTCATTGTTCCAGACCGCGATCTCGCTGGAAAATCGCGTGCGTACGCGCACGGACGAGTTGCACTCGACCTTGCGGCGGCTGGAACAGTCCAACATCGACCTCAGCGCCGCCAAGGAAAATGCCGAGCTGGCGAACCTCTCCAAGACAAGGTTTCTCGCCGCCGCCAGCCATGACGTGCTGCAGCCGCTGAACGCGGCCCACCTCTCCGTCTCGGCGCTCGCCGAGGTGCAGACCAGCGACGAAGGCAGGAAGCTGGTCCGCCAGGTCGAGCGCTCGCTGGAAACGATGGAGGACCTGCTGCGCACCCTGCTCGATATTTCCAAGCTCGATGCCGGCGTGGTGCAGCCCGACATCGGCGACGTCAGCCTGGAGGCGCTGTTCTCGTCGCTGCGCTCGGATTTCCAGCCGGTAGCGGAAATAAAGCGGCTGTCGCTGAAATTCCGGCCGGTCAACGCCGTGGTCCGCTCCGACCGGACGCTGCTGCGCCGCATCCTGCAGAACATCCTCGCCAATGCGCTGGGCTATACCCGTTCGGGGGGTGTCCTCGTCGGCACCAGGCATCGCGGCGACACGATCCGCATCGATGTCGCCGATACCGGCTGCGGCATTCCCGAGGACCAGCGCGAGGCGGTGTTCGAGGAGTTCCATCGCGGCACCTCGCCCGCCAATGCCGAGCGCGACGGCGGCGGTCTTGGGCTCGGGCTTGCCATCGTGCGCCGCATGGCCGGCGCGCTCGGCCACCCCGTGACCTTCTCGTCGAAGGTCGGGCGCGGCACGATCTTCCACATCGATGTCCCGGTCGGCATCGGCGCGCCCGCCGACGCCATCGCCAACGCCACCGGCCTGGAGCGCTCCCGCGGCTACGGCCTGTTCGGCACCAAGGTGCTGCTGGTCGAGAACGATGTCGAGGTGCTGGAGGCCATGACCTTCCTGCTCGAGCGCTGGCAATGCCTGGTGCGCGCCGCGACCTCGACCGACGATGCACTGGATTTGCTCGGCGACACCGACTGGGTGCCCGACATCGTCATTGCCGACCAGCATCTCGACGGCGGCGATCTCGGCACCGCCACCATATCGGAGGTCCGCGACTATCTTGGCCGCGCCGTGCCGGCGCTGATCGTCACCGCCGACAGTTCCGAGGAAATTGCCAGGGCCGCCCGCGGGAGTGGCATCGAGCTGATGCGCAAACCGCTGAAACCGGCACAACTGCGAGCGCTTCTGGCGCATCTGCTGGCTTAGTACCCTCCCCTTGATGGGGAGGGTCGGCGCGAAGCGCCGGGGTGGGGTGCGGCGCCAAGCTCCCCCACCCCGCTCCGCCTCGCGGATCGACCCTCCCCACAAGGGGGAGGGTAAAAGCCTCAAAACCCCGCCTGATCGCGAAACAGCTCGGCATTGTCGAGCTTCGAAACCTCGATAACCGCTTGCGTGCGGCTGTAGACATTGAGCTTGCGCAGGATCTCGGAGACATGCGCCTTGACGGTTGTCTCGCCGACCTGCAGCTCATAGGCGATCTGCTTGTTGAGCAGGCCCTGGCGCAGCATCTGCAGCACCCGTAGCTGCTGCGGCGTCAGTTTGGAAAGCCGCTGAACCATGTCGGCGCGGTCGGTGCTGTCGGCGTCCGCCGGCTGTCCTTCATAGGTTTCCGGAACATAGATCGCGCCGTCCATCACCGAGCGGATCGCGGCGGCCAGATCGCTCTTGCGCGCCGATTTCGGAATGAAGCCGGCGGCGCCATAGGACAAGGCCTCGGAAATGATCTTCGGCTCCTCATAGCCCGAGACGATCACCACCGGCAGGCGCGGATAGCGGGTCCTGAGCTGCAGCAGCCCGTCGAAGCCGTGCACGTCGGGCATTGAGAGATCGAGGAGCGCAAGGTCGAAGGGCTTGGCGTCGGCCAGGAGGTCGAGCGCCTCGGTGATCGAGCGCGCCTCGACCGTGTCGACATCGGGATAAGCCATCTGCACGGCGCTGTGCAGCGCCTCGCGAAACAACGGATGGTCGTCGATGATGAGGAACCGGGCGCGATCGTTGGATGGTGTCATGTGGCTCGTTCCGGTTTACCGGCAACACCATAGTCCCGCGACCATGGCTGGATTATTGGCAAATAGTCTATCGCCGATCGACAGGATGCACCGATGCAAAAGTGATGGGAACCCTGAATTGCCTATACAGCCGGCAAAGCCCTTGCTTTGTGAAATGCGACGTCTTGCCCGGTCCTGGAATTCGGCCGAAGGTGCCCGGCATTCCGACGTCCAAAGCAGAGACCGCCATGACCGCCTTCGCCCTTCCCGCCCCGCCAACGCCTTCGATTGCCATTTCGGGCTCCAGCGAACGCTTTGCCGTGCGCCGGATCTTCTGCGTCGGCCGCAACTATGCGGCGCACGCGCGCGAATTCGGCAATGATGAGCGCGATCCGCCCTTCTTCTTCACCAAGCCGGCCGACGCGGTGGTCGATTCCGGCGCCGCCATCCCCTACCCGCCGCTGACGGCCAATCTGCACCACGAAATCGAACTGGTGGCCGCCATCGGCAGGCCGGGCTTCCGCATCCCGCGCGAGCGGGCGCTGGATCATGTCTGGGGTTATGCCGTCGGCATCGACCTCACCCGCCGCGATCTCCAGGATGAGGCCAAGAAGGCGGCCCGGCCCTGGGACTGGTCGAAGGCATTCGACCGTTCCGCCCCTTGCGGCCCGCTCGTCCCGGCGCGAAAAACGGGCCACCCGTCAAAGGGCCGCATCTGGCTCGCCGTCGACGGCAAGGTCAGGCAGGATGCCGACCTCAATGAGCTGATCTGGCCAATTGCCGATATCGTCTCGATCTGCAGCGAGGGCGTCGAATTACAGGCCGGCGACCTGATCTTCACTGGCACGCCGGCCGGTGTCGGCGCGGTCAAGCCGGGCGAGACGATGACCGGCGGCGTCGACGGCATCGGCACGATCGAAGTGACCATCGGCCAGCCCCAATTATGAGCGACGCAGTCATGAGCGACATCGTCCTGCACAATTACTATCGTTCCTCCACCTCCTACCGGGTGCGGATCGCGCTGGAGATGAAGGGGCTGAGCTATGACTACGTCCCGCATCACCTGCGCCATGGCGAGCATCTGGAGCCGGCCTATCTCGCGGTCAATCCGCAGGGGCTGGTGCCGGCACTGGTGCTGGATGACGGTACGCTTTTGACGCAGTCGCTGGCGATCATCGAATATCTCGACGATATCCACCCCGCACCGCCGCTGCTGCCGAAGGATGCGCTGGGACGCGCCCGCGTCAGGATGCTGGCGCAGATGATCGCCTGCGACATCCATCCGGTGAACAATCTGCGCGTGCTGACCTCGCTGCGCGCCCTGTTCGGCGCCGGCGACCAGGACATCACCAACTGGTTCCGCCACTGGGTGAACGAAGGCTTCCAGCCGCTTGAAAAGATTCTGGTTTCCTCGCCGCAGACAGGAACATTCTGCCATGGTGAAGCACCGGGGATCGCCGATATCTGCCTGGCGGCACAAATCACCAGCAACGCCCGCTTCGGCGTCGACCTGACGCCCTACCCGACGATCGCACGCATCAACGATGCCTGCATGGCAGTGCCGGCCTTCCAGAAAGCCGCGCCTGAGAAACAAATCGATGCCGAGTAGGCATCATCTGTGCACGTCTGGCCGACTCGATTTCCTCTTGACCGGGCAAGGAATCGGCTATCGTTTCCTGCAGCGCGAGCCGTGTGAAGGGTGGAGTTACCGATGAAAGCCGTCGTCTTCGAGAAATTCGGCGAAGCGCCGACGATCCAGACCGTTCCCGATCCGAAACCGGCCGCCGATGGCGTCGTTATCAAGGTCGAGGCGACGGGGCTCTGCCGCAGCGACTGGCATGGCTGGATGGGCCATGACGACGGCATCACACTGCCGCACGTGCCGGGTCATGAACTGGCAGGCATCGTGGTGGCCGCCGGCAAGCACGTGACCCGCTGGAAGGCCGGCGAGCGCGTCACCGTGCCTTTCGCCGTCGGCTGCGGCCGCTGTTTCGAATGCAACTCGGGCAACCACCAGGTCTGCGAACACCAGACGCAGCCGGGCTTCACCGCCTGGGGCTCGTTCGCCGAATACGTTGCCATCGAGCACGCCGACACCAACCTCGTGCGCTTGCCCGACGAGATGGAATTCGCCACCGCCGCCAGCCTCGGCTGCCGCTTCGTTACCTCGTTTCGCGCCATCGTCGACCAGGGCCGGGTGACGCCTGGCGAATGGGTGGCGGTGCATGGCTGCGGCGGCGTCGGCCTGTCGGCGATCATGATCGCCAGTGCCATGGGCGCCAATGTGATTGCCATCGACCTCACCGAGGAGAAGCTGGAGTTCGCCAAAAAGATCGGCGCCGTCGCCACCATCAACGCGTCCACGACGCCAAACGTGGTCAAGGCGGTCAAGCAGATCACCAATGGCGGCGCGCACATGTCGATGGACGCGCTCGGCCACCCCACCACCTCATTCAACTCGATCGCCAATTTGCGCCGCCGCGGCCGCCATGTGCAGGTCGGGCTGATGCTGGGCGAGCACGCCCGGCCGCAGGTGCCGATGGACAAGGTGATCGCCTTCGAGCTCGAGATCCTCGGCAGCCACGGCATGCAGGCCTACCGCTATCCCGCGATGATGGAGATGATCCGCCACGGCAAGCTCAAACCCGAACTGCTGGTCGGCAAGAAGATCAGCCTCGACGAAGCGCCCGCCGCGCTGATGGCGATGGGCGGCTTCGAGGGGATCGGCATTGGGGTGGTGACGAAGTTTTAGGGAGGAGAATTACTTCCCGACCTAGCGCGCAAACTTCTTCGCCCCGAACACGCAGGCCACCACGCCGAGCGTGACCGCCACCATTAGCGGACTGACCTGCTCGTGCAGCAGCGTCGCCGCTAGCGCCAGGCCGAAGAAGGGCTGCAGCAGTTGCAATTGCCCCACCGCGGCGATGCCGCCCTGCGCCAGGCCGCGATACCAGAACACGAAGCCGATCAGCATGCTGAACAGCGAGACATAGGCCAGCCCGATCCAGGCGTGGGAGCCGACGCCGGTAAAGGACGGAGGCAGCGTCGCCAAGGTCAGCACCAGCATGATCGGCAGCGACAGCGTCAGCGCCCAGCAGATCACTTGCCAGCCACCGAGCTTGCGCGACAGCGCGGCGCCCTCGGCGTAGCCCAGGCCGCAGACGACGATGGCGGCGAGCATCAGGCCATCGCCGATCGGCGAGGCGGTCACGCCCTGCATCAGCGCGAAGCCCGCGACCAGCGCGCTGCCGATGCACGAAAACAGCCAGAACGCCGGCCTCGGACGATCACCGCCGCGCAGCACGCCGAAGATCGCGGTCGCCAGCGGCAGCAGCCCGACGAAGATGATGGAATGGGCCGTGGTGACGTGCTTCAGCGCCAGGGCGGTCAGCAAGGGAAAGCCGACAACCACGCCAAGTGCGACGATCACCAGCGACAAGAGATCGCCGCGCCCCGGGCGCTTCTGCCGAAACAGCAGCAGCATTGCCAGACCAAGCAATCCGGCAATCGCGGCGCGGGCCGATGTCAAAAATGTCGGATCGAAATCCACCACCGCCACACGCGTCGCCGGCAGCGAGCCGCTGAAGATCAGCACGCCGATAAATCCGTTCACCCAACCGCTCGCGGTCTTGTCCATTCCAGGCTCCATTTCTTTCGCCCTCTATCGGGCCGACACCCATGGCAGAGCTAGAGACAATGGGGTACAATTTCGCAGAACTGTAATGGTGGATAGAGCAGTACGGATGACAGACTTCGCCTTGGAAACGGATGGTGCTCGCACCATGGTCGCTCCCACACTGGTTGAAAGCGTCATGGCGACCATTCGCCAGCGGATCGCGGCACGCAGTCTGACACCGGGAGCGCGATTGCCGTCGATCCGCGCTTTCGCCAAATCCATGCAGGTGTCGAAGTCCACGGTGGTCGAAGCCTATGAACGGCTTGCCGCCGAAGGCGCGATCCGCTCCCGGCCGGGTTCCGGTTTTTATGCCGCCGGCTCACTGGCGCCGCTGTCCCTGGCCGAGATCGGTCCCCGGCTCGACCGTGCCGTCGATCCGCTCTGGGTCTCGCGCCAGTCGCTGGATGCCGGCGACGAGATCCTGAAACCAGGCTGTGGCTGGCTGCCGGCCTCCTGGATGCCCCAGGCCGGCCTGCGTCGCGCACTGCGCACGGCGGCGCGTGCCGATGATGTCGCGCTCGCCGATTACGGCACGCCGCTTGGCCTGCCGCCGTTGCGGCAGTTGCTGGCGCGGCGCATGGCCGGGCATGGCATCGAAGTCTCCCCCGAACAGATCATGCTGACGGAATCGGGCACGCAGGCCATAGACCTGTTGTGCCGGTTCCTGATCGAGCCCGGCGATACGGTGCTGGTGGACGACCCCTGTTACTTCAATTTCCACGCTTTGCTGCGCGCCCACCGCGCCAAGGTCGTCAGCGTTCCCTACACGCCGTCGGGACCGGATATCGAGCTGTTCGCGCAGGCGCTCGCCGAGCACCGGCCGCGCCTCTACATCACCAACTCCGCCATCCACAATCCAACCGGCGCGATCCTGTCGCCGGTCACCGCGCACCGCTTGCTCAAGCTCGCTGACCAGTCGGACCTGACCATCGTCGAGGACGACATCTTCGCCGATTTCGAACAT
Organism: Mesorhizobium sp. dw_380; assembly: GCF_018588885.1. Classification (GTDB taxonomy): domain Bacteria; phylum Pseudomonadota; class Alphaproteobacteria; order Rhizobiales; family Rhizobiaceae; genus Mesorhizobium. The sequence goes on along the minus strand of NZ_JAFFIW010000004.1, from coordinate 124,237 downwards.
GCCCCCGCCCCAAGGCTGGCGGCGTTCGATGGCCTCAGCCGTGTCGTCCAGATCGGCAGTTTCTCCAAGACGCTGTCTGCGTCGGTCCGCTGCGGTTTCATCGCCGCACCCCGCGACTGGATTGAGGGCCTGACTGACCTCAAGATCGCCACGACCTTCGGCGGCGGACGGCTGGCGGCCGAACTGGTGCTGACGCTGCTGAAGGACGGCAGCTACCGCAAGCACATGGATCTGCTGCGCGCGAAGCTTGCACGCGCCATGGTCGAGACCAGCGCCCGGCTGAAGGCGATCGGCATCACGCCCTGGATCGACCAGCCGGCCGGCCTGTTCCTGTGGTGCAGCCTGCCGGATGGGGTTGATGCCGCCGAAGTGGCCCGCCGCGCCCTGGCCGACAATGTCGTGCTGGCGCCCGGCAATGCGTTCAGCCTGTCCCAGACGGCTAGCCGGTTCCTGCGCTTCAACGTTGCCCAGTGCGAAGACGCCAGGATTTTCAAGGTGCTCGAAAACGCGATGTCGCGTTGATTGCCGGTCAGCGGCTCGCGCAGACCTCCCGCACGCAGTCGCGCAACCAGCGTTGCGCCGGATCGGCATCGAGGCGCGGATGCCAGAGCATGGAGATGGTGACTTCCACGGTAGCGACCGGCAGCGGAAAACTGTGCATGTCGGCGCGCGCGCCGGCCGTATGCCGCTCCGGCACGCTGGCGATCAGGTCCGAGGTACGCGCCATGGCGAGCGCGGCCGAGAAACCCGAAACCATGCACACGACCGTCCGCTGCAAGCCAAGCGCGCTCAAAGCCTCGTCGATCGGCCCCTTCTCGCGGCCACGCCTGGAAATACTGATGTGGCGGCCCGCCGCATAGCGCTCGGGCGTCACCTTGCCCTCGCTCAGGGGATGGCTCGCTCGAACGGCGCCAATGAAGCGGTCGCGAAACAGGGCCTGGATGCGCACCTCGGGTCCGGTTTCACCGGCAACACCGATTTCCAGGTCAATCGCCGCGTCGCGCAGCGACATCACATCCTTGTCGGATTTCGGCGCGAAACGCAGCCGCACGCCCGGCGCATCGGCCTCGATGCGGGTGATCAGACGAGGCCCGAATTCCTCGACGAAGCCCTCATTGGTGCGCAGCGTGAAGATCCTGTCCAGGCTTGAAAGATCAAGCAACTCGGCAGGGCGCAGCAGCGCCTCCGCGTCCTGGACGACAGAGCCGACCTGCAGCCGCAATGCCTCGGCGCGCGGTGTTGCCACCAGGCCGCGCCCGGCGCGAACCAGCAGAGGGTCGCCCGTTGCCTCGCGCAGCCGCGCCAGCGTCCGGCTCATCGCCGAGGGGCTGAGGCGCAGACGGCGCGCGGCACGTGCCACGCTGCCTTCGGCGAGCAGAACGTCGAGGGCAAAGAGCAGATTGAGATCAGGCGATGTCATCGGCGGATCATTAGCATGATGTGGCGCTTGATGCACTGATATGATGCAAATGCTGCGTCTTCCGCCATCTCAACCACAAGACTAGATCTCTCCGGCAGCTCCGGCTCCGGAGCGGACGACAAGGAGATCGCCATGGCCATCGCTGAGCAAAATGGGCTGATATCAGCACCGCAAAAACTCCAATCCACCGGCTGGGCACTCGCCAGCCTGTCACTCGCCACGCTGCTGTCGTCGCTCGGAACAAGCATTGCCAGTGTCGGACTGCCTTCGCTGATGCAGACGTTCGGGGCGTCGTTCCAGGCTGTGCAATGGGTGGTTCTCGCCTACCTCCTTGCCATCACAACACTGATCGTCAGCGCCGGGCGGCTGGCCGACATGTTCGGGCGCCGGCCCTTGCTGCTTGGCGGAATAGCCCTGTTCACATCGGCATCGGTGCTCTGCGGCCTGGCGCCGACGCTCTGGCTGCTGATCGCCGCGCGCGTCGTGCAAGGGCTTGGCGCGGCGCTGATGATGGCGCTGACGCTTGCATTTGTCGCCGAGACGGTGGGCAAGGACCGGACGGGAAGCGCCATGGGTCTGCTCGGCGCCATGTCGGCGATCGGCACCACACTCGGCCCTTCGCTCGGCGGCATGCTGATTGCCGGCCTCGGCTGGCGGGCGATCTTCCTGGTCAATGTCCCGCTGGGCATCCTGACCTTCGCCCTTGCCTGGCGTGCCCTGCCCGCTCGCAGCAACACGGCTCAGGCCGCTCAAGGCAAGTTCGACGCGACAGGCACTGTCCTGCTGGCCCTGACGCTGGCCGCCTATGCGCTGGCCATGACGCTTGGCCGGGGCAATTTCGGTCCGCTCAACGTCTGCCTGCTGGCCGCTACCGCCATCGGTATCGCTCTATTCGCCGTCGCGCAAAGGAGCGTGAAGAACCCTTTGATTCACCTCGCCAGCTTCCGGGATCTGAGGCTCAGCGCCAGCCTCGCCATGAGCTTGATCGTCGCCACGGTGATGATGGCGACCCTTGTGGTCGCTCCATTCTATCTGTCCCGTGGGCTTGGGCTCGATGCCGCGATGGTTGGCGTGGTGCTTTCGATCGGGCCGCTCGTGTCGACCCTGTCGGCGCTGCTGGCCGGACGGCTTTCCGATCGCTTCGGGGCCCACAGGATGATGGTCGCCGGCCTGTTCAGCCTCGCCACTGGCACATTCCTGCTGTCGCTTGCGCTGACCAGACTCGGCATCGCCAGCTATGCCGTTCCGATCACCGTTACCTGCTTCGGCTATGCCCTGTTCCAGACAGCCAACAATGCGGCCGTCATGAGCGGTGTCGGGGCCGGCGAACGCGGCGTCATATCAGGCCTGCTCAACCTGTCGCGCAATCTCGGCCTCATCACCGGCGCATCCTTGATAGGCGCCATCTTTGCTGTGGCATCGAGTGATGTGCAGCAAGGGATCGGCCAGCAGCTTTTGAGTTCCGAGGCCGCGGCCCAGGGCATGCAGGTCACCTTTCGGACCGCTACGGCCTTGGCGCTCGGGGCGCTGATCCTTGCCCTGTTCTCCGCCCGCGCCGGCCGCGCGGAAGCCGGCGTCTCGTAGGCACGACCTGTTTGGCAGAAGACGCCATCAGATGGCCGCTAGAGTAGAATTTCCAAACGGGCTCTCAGGCCCCTGCCCGCTTGCGGCGCTCATAGAGCATGACCAGCGTTTCCGCCGTCAGCGCCGGCTTTTCCTCGCCTTCGATCTCGACCGTGTTGGCTGCCTTCATCAGGTATTGGCCCGGCCCCCTGTCCTCCATGGAAAGCAGCGTGGTGCGCAGCCTGATGCGCGCGCCGACCCTGACCGGCGCCAGGAAGCGCACCTTGTCGAAACCGTAGTTGAAAGCGGCCTGTGTATTCTCCGGCACGATTCCCATGCCGAGCGCCAGCGCGCCGATGATCGACAGCGTCAGGTAACCGTGCGCGATCGTCGTGCGAAACGGACTTTGCCGCCGCGCCCGTTCGGGGTCGACATGGATCCATTGATGGTCGCCGGTGCATTCGGCGAACTGGTTGATACGATCCTGGTCGACCGTGGTCCATTCCGAGACGCCAAGCTCCTGCCCGGACATCGTTCTCAACTGCTCGAAGGTCGGCGGCGTTTTAGGCCGTACTTCAGTCATTCCTGGTTTCCCGATCGCTTTCAAAGCCTCCGGACCACGAACTGGCGGCCTCTGTCAATTCGCCCTGCATGAATCCGTTCCGCCGATTTCGGCCGCAATCAGGCGGTGTCTGCCGGCACAGCGGCAGATCAAGTTGGGGTTCCCTGGCTTTCAGGGTTGACGGCAGCGACAAGCCGGGCCTGCCGCAGGAGACTACTTCCCGTCATAGCCGGCGCGGATTTCCTCCATCGCCTCCTTGATGCGTGCGCGCAGGATGTCGATCGATTCGGTGCCGGATTTCCTGGCCAGTTCAGCCACCTCACCGGCATTCCTGAGCGCCGCCTCGAAGGATTTTCTGGCGAACTCCGTCTGCTTGGCCATAAGCTCTTGCGGATTGCCCGGCGCGCGGTAGCTCTGCGCCACCTTGGCAACCTCGCGCAGCGTGTCCTGCAGCATTTCGCGCTGCCTTGATAACAGCGACGATGCCCCGGCGGCGCTGGCTCGCGCCGCCTTCTCCAGCGCTTCGAGGTTCTTGCGGTGATGCGCGAGGATCGCCTCGACATCGACATTGGGCACCTTCAGGTCGCGGCCGAACCTGCCGAACATGTCCATGAAGGAATCGGATTCCGGTTGCTTGGCCATGATCTCTTCTCCCCTGTCGCCGCGGATGCGGTGCCCGCGCCGGGAGAATAGCACTCGGGTGCGGCGTGTCCATTTCGAACGCAGGTTTGGCGATCGGTGCGCATCAATTGACCGGGAGCAGCAGCTCGAGCGTATGGAGCACGACACCCGCCAACCCGCCGATGATCATGCCGTTGAAGCGGATATATTGCAGGTCCCTGCCGATGTTCATCTCGATCAGCCGCGTCAGTTGCGCCAGGTCCCAGCGCTTGACCTGGTCGGCGATGAATTTCGACACGCCGCTTTTCTGGCTTTCCACGAACGAGGCGAGCGCCACGACGAACCCCTGGTTCATGTCGGCCCGGATCTGCGCATCGCCGGCAAGATGGCGGCCGACCTCGACGAACATGTTGGCGAGATGCGCGCGGATCACCGAATTCGGCGCCTTGGCGTCCTGCTCGATGAACAGGCTGAGGCTCTCCCACATGTCGCCGGCCAGCGCCCTGACTTCGGGACGGGCGAGGAAATCGTGCTTCATCTTCTCCGCACGCTTGGCATACTGCTTGGACGTCCGCAGCCGCTCGACGAAGCTTTGCGCGAAACGGTCGAATTCAGCGCGCATCGGGTGGTCGGGATCGGCCCGCACCTCGTCAAGCAGGGAGCCCGCCGAGGCGACGATCTTCTTCAGGAGATAAGCGTCGGCTCTGAACAGGTTGAACAGCGACGGCAGCTCCTCGCGGATCTTCTCGCGCATCGTGGCCAGCGCCTGTTCGTCGTTGAGGAAGCGGCCGATCACCTTGATGAATTCATCGAACAGTTTCTGGTGGCGGCGGTCGTCTGTAAGAGCGGACAGCAATTCGGCCGCCAGCGGCGCCAGCGGCACCTTTTCGATCTGCTCCAGCATGCGGCTGGTGACGAAGCCGCGCAGGCCGGACTGCTCGACGGCTGCAAGTGTCTGCGGCACCAGCCGCACGACGAAGCGCGACAGGTCGGCTGCACGTTCGGGATCGGCCAGCCAATCGGCAACCAGCGCTGAAAAATCGACCTCGGCAAGTTTTTCCCGCACCGGCTCCGGCGCCAGGAAATTGGCCTCGATGAAGCGCCCAAGATTGTCGGCGATGCGGTTCTGGTTTTCCGGGATGATGGCGGTGTGCGGGATCGGCAAGCCAAGCGGCCGCCTGAACAGCGCCACCACCGCGTACCAGTCGGCAAGGCCGCCAATGGTCGCCGCCTCGGCGAAGGCAGCGACAAAGCCGAGCCACGGATAGGTCTGTTCGAACGACTTGGCCAAGGCAAACACCAGCACGCACAGCGCCAGCGCGGCCGTGGCGATGAATTTGGTCCGGCGCAGCGCCGAAAGCTTGGCGGCCGCGTCGACATCGAAACGGACCGGCGCGACGGACTGGGCCGATTGTGACATGGATGAGACGCTCCTCGTCGATCTGGGGTCGATCTCGAGCCTATCTAGTGTTTCGACCACCGAAATGCCCGCAACAGCCGCTTTAGCCTCGCGTTTTGCCGGGTCGCGCACATAAAGTTGACGAGAATATTCATCTATGACACGAAGCTAGTCTGGAATTATTCCAAGGTATAGGCCATATTCGGTCGAGGCCAGCGCGGCGAATCCGAAATTCCGGATCAGGGCCGTGCCGGCAAAGTTCAGGGATCTGGCGTCGTTACATCGCGCCGGCGCCTAGTGAGGACAAAAATGCGGCTTACGCGCCAGACCAATTATGCCATGCGCATCCTGATGTATTGTGCCGCCAACAATGACCGGTTGAGCCGCATTCCAGAGATCGCGGCCGCCTATTCCGTGTCGGAACTGTTCCTGTTCAAGATCCTTCAGCCGCTGGTCGAGAACGGCCTGGTCGAGACGGTGCGTGGCAGGAATGGCGGCGTCCGGCTTGGCCGCGCCGCGGAATCCATCAGCCTCTTCGACGTCGTGCGCGTCACCGAGGAAAGCTTCGCCATGGCCGAATGCTTCGAGAACGATGCCGCCGAATGCCCGCTGGTCGACAACTGCGCGCTGAATTCGGCGCTGCGCGAGGCACTCAACGCCTTCTTCGCCGTGCTTGCCCGCTACACGATCGCCGATCTCGTGGCGGCGCGGCCGAATGTGCGCAACCTGCTCGGCATCGACATGCTGGAGCGCCGCGCCCCGGCCGCCTGACTACAGGCCGCAGTGCGGCCTCACCTGAATATCAACTGACCGACGATTGCGGCAAGACGAACGGCATGTTGCCGGCCGGCAGCACGCCGACCCGGAGCCGGCAGTCGAAGACCTTTTCGATCAGGTCGTCGTTCAGCACGTCTTGCGGCTCGCCGGCGGCTGCCAAGCGGCCGCGGTGCATGACGAAGATCCGGTCGGCATACATGGCCGTCAGGTTGAGGTCATGCAGGATGGCGACCACGCCGCCGCCCCTCCTGGCGAAATCACGGGCGATGTTCATGATGATCAGCTGGTGCTTGATGTCGAGGCTGGAAACTGGCTCGTCGAGGAACAGGTAGCGCGGTCTGCCGTCGAGCACCGGCGCCCAGACCTGGCACAGCACGCGCGCAAGCTGGACACGCTGCTGCTCGCCGCCCGAAAGCTCCTGGTAGAAACGTCCGGCAAAACCGTCCAAATCGACACGGGCCAGCGCCCGCTCCGGCAGCCGCGCATCCTCGCCCGGCAAGACACCCGAACGGCCGCCGACAAGTCCGAGCTTGACCACTTCACGCACCGTGAAAGGAAACGACAGCGTCGTCGCCTGCGGCAGCACCGCACGATGGACGGCAATCTCGACCGGCTTCATCGCCAAGAGGTCGCGGCCGTTGAGCGCGACACGCCCGGTATAGGCAAGCTCGCCGGACAACGCTTTGAGGAAAGTCGTCTTGCCCGAGCCGTTGGGGCCGACGATGGCTGCTACTTCTCCGGGCCGCGCATCGAAATCGACACCGCCGACAATGCGCTTGCCGGCGATATCAACCGAAACATCCCTTGCCTCGATCATCCCAGCCTCACAAATCAATCACGCCGCGCTTGCGCAGCAGTATCCACAGGAAGAACGGCGCGCCTGCTATCGCCGTGACGATGCCGATCGGCAATTCAGCCGGCGCCACGATGATGCGCGCGACCGCATCGGCCAAAAGCAGCAGCGAGGCTCCGAGCAGCGCCGAGGCTGGGAGCAGGTAACGATTGTCCGGGCCGATCAGCAGGCGCAGCAGATGCGGCACGACGATGCCGACGAAGCCGATGCCGCCGCTGACGGCGACGGACGCACCGACCGCCGCCGAGACGCCGATGATGGCTGTGTATTTCAGCCGCTGCACGGGTATGCCGAGATGGCCGGCGGTCGCCTCGCCGAGCGCCAGTGCGTTGAGGCCGCGCGCCAGGAACGGCATCGCCGCCAGTGCCAGCACGATGATCGGCCCGACCGACGCAATTTTCGCCCAGGTCGCGCCACCCAGCGATCCGAGCGACCAGAAGGTCAGGTCGCGCAATTGGCGATCGTCGGCCATGAAGATGAGAATGCCGGTGAGCGCCATGGCCACTGCCGCCAGCGCGATACCAGCAAGCAGCATTGTGGCGACCGAGGTCTGCCCACGTCGCGTGGCAACCTGATAGAGCACAAGCGTCGTGGCAAGCCCGCCGAAAAAAGCCGCCAGCGGCAGCGCCAGCGTACCGAGCAAGGCGGTGACGGGCGCCAACATTGTCCCGCCCAGCACGATGACGGCCACCGCGCCGAGGCTGGAGCCGGCCGAAACGCCGATCAGGCCGGGATCGGCCAGCGGATTGCGGAACAGGCCCTGCATGACGGCACCGGAGACCGCAAGCGCCGCACCGATCAGCATGCCGAGGATGACGCGCGGCAAGCGGATATCATAGACGATCAGGCTGTCACGCGCGCCCAGCGCCGCATCACCTGGAACAGCTCCAGACAGCCAGTCCCTGATGACGTTGACGGCCGAAGCATCCGACGCCCCTGACGTGAGCGACAGCAACACGGCAATGGAGAGCCCCAGGCACAGCAGCAGGATGACGATGCGGGCGCGGCCCGAGCGGTCGCCTTCGGATGCACTCATCGCCGGGCCGGCGATCGATTGATCGACCATGATGCTCAGTCCGTGACCTGCGCGCCATAGAGCGAGACGGCGAGGTCGTGGATGGCATCGGCCGTGCGCGGCCCGAAGCCGAGCAGATAGGCGCCGTCGATGCGGACCAGCTTGCGCGCGGTTCCGGCCGGCGTCGAGGCGATCGACGGATTGCCGAACAATTCGTCGTCGGACACCGGCGGCCCGGCATTGCTCATCATCAGGATCACATCCGGCCTGGCGGTGATGATTGCCTCATCGGACATCTGCTTGTAACCGGAGAAGCCTTCGACCGCGTTGACCCCGCCCGCCAACTTGACCATGCCGTCGGCAGCGGTGTCGCTGCCGGCCGCCAGGATCCTGCCGCCCTGTACCGCCAGCACGAACAGGACGCGCTTGCGCTCCTTGATCGAGGCCGTCTGCTTTTCGGCGGCCGCCAGCTTGGCATCGAGTTCCCTAGCCAGCACCCCGGCCTTGGCGTCGGCGCCCAGCGCCTTGCCGACGATGCGAACCTTCTCCAGGATGCCTTCGCGGCTATAGTGCTCAGGCACTTCGATGAATGGAATGCTCGTCTTCTTCAGCACATCGACGGCTTCCTTGGGACCACTGCCCTGCAGCGCCAGGATGCCGGTCGGATTGACCGACAGCACGCCTTCGGGAGACAGCTGGCGCATGTAGCCGACATCAGGCAGATCAAGCGCGGCTGTCGGATAGCGGCTGGTGGAATCGCGCGCCACAAGATGCTTCTCCTCGCCAAGCGCATAGACGATCTCGGTGATGGAGCCACCGATGGCAGTTATCTTCGAGGGATCGGCAAAGACGGAAACACCTTCGGCGGCGCCAACCGGTTGCAGCGCGGTGAAAGCAAAAGCAAGGGCAACCATCGGGCCGGCAACGATCCGGGAAAAACAGCCCATTATCGTTCTCCTCAGGCTGCCGTCGGGCTTGGGATTCGCGGCAGGTTCTCGGCCAGGAAGCGCCAGTCGTCGCGCTCGCTTTCGCCTTCGTGACGCTTGCCGAAGAATTGGATGATCATCTCGCCGTCGGCTGCATAGACCTCGAGCGAGGTGACATGGCCATCCTTGGTCGGCTTGCGCACCGCCCAGACCTCATGGATGTGGTCGGTCCGCAGGTGCAAATGGAAGGTCTCGTCCAGCACGTCGATCCACGGCCCCATCGGCTTGATCGACTTGACCGGGCCGGAATGGATCTGGATGCAGCCGCGGTTTCCGACGAAACACATGATCGGCATCTCGCCTTCTGCGACGTGGTGAAACATGGCGCGGACCGCGTCATTGTCGAGCAGCCAGGCATAGTCCTGGCCGACCATGCGCACCGCCTGGCGGCGGCTGAGCTTCAACGTCTTCAGCATGCCGAAGAACTGGTGCACGTCGGTCAGCCGGCTCCAGCGGTCGCGCAGATCGTCAAGATTGGCGGTCGGCTCAGTAGCTTCGTCCTGCATGTCGAAGCTTTGCCCTGAAATGTCGATCGTCGGCTCCTGGTTCGACGATTCCAGCGCAGCGACCAGCTTCTGGTAGGCATAAAGGCTGGAAGCCGGCCGCAGATGCACCTTGTGCACCGCCTCGCCCGCCGCATCGAAGAACTGCAGGCTGCGGCGGATGTCGTCGCCGTCGCGCTTTTCCACGGCAAAGCCATGCGCCCAGATCTTTGGGAAAATGCGCAGGTCGATGTTCTCGCCGAGCACCATGGCGTTGTGGTTGCCGGTGACGACCTTGTCGTAAACGCCGATCTTTTCATGCACGGCGCTATCGTTGCGGGTCAGCGCCATCACCTCGCCGACAGCCTCGAGCCCGGTCAGGAGATCGTTGATACGCGGCTCGATGCGAATGACGCCGTCGCCGCAATGCGCGGCGACCAGCTCGGCCTCCGAAATGCCGAGCTGGCTGGCCAGGTCGCGCTCGCGCGTTTTCGGATTCTCGGTCCGTGCCCGCCGGATTTCGTGTGGGGCGGGTTTTACGCGCTGATCCATGTCTTACCCCTGATGCTTGTTACTTGTTGAGAATGAGTTTGCCCTGCCGGGTGATCTTCAGCCGGTAGAGCGCGCCATGGTGCTCGATACCGATCTCGTGCTCGCCCTGGAACAGCGTGTTGCTGGAGAGGGTCCGCACCGCCAGCGGAACCCGGTCGAAACGTACGGCGGTGTCGTCGGAACGGCGGACGCGATGGCGAAAGTCATTGGGATTGTGCGTGTTCATCTGGGTCGATCCCTTTCCTGTGCCGGGCATCTGGCTAGGCGTTGCGAAGATCCGATTCATTTCTTGACTCGAATAATCATGTTTACTAGTCAGTGCAATACCGGAGCAAACGAGTCAAGATTTAAGACGCCGGACACGAACAAAAATGCCAGCCAGCCCCGGGCCAGCCAGCATCGAACCTGGAATTTGGAGTTGGGGCATGGGGTTGATGAATTGGGAACGGCGCGGCCGGTCGGCGGCGAATGGTGCGGCGGCTTTGCTGGCAAGCGTGGCGGCGATCGCCTTGTCGGCGCAACTTGCCAGTGCCCAGCAGGCGGCGACCGATCAATCGAAAAAGGTTGACCAGGAAAAAGCAGCACAAGCGGGCGCGACGCTGCTCGACAAGATCCTGGTGCTCAGCCGCACCGGCGAAACGGCCATCGAATCGCTGGCCTCCGCCAGCCACGTCGACCAGGAACAGCTCGACCGCCGCATGGCGACCACGCCGAACGAGATGCTGCTCGGTGTACCCGGCGTCGCGACACAGGCCGACGCCAGGCGCGTCAGCACCAGCATCAACATTCGCGGCCTGCAGGATTTCGGCCGCGTCGCCGTCATCGTCGATGGGGCACGCCAGGACTTCCAGCGTTCAGACCACGGCACGCAGTCGACCTTCTACATCGATCCCGAACTCGTCAAATCCGTCGACGTGATCCGTGGCCCTGTCGCCAACACATACGGCTCGGGCGCCATCGGCGGCGTCGTCTTCTTCGACACCAAGGACGCCGAGGACTTCCTCAAGCCAGAAGAAACATGGGGCGCTTCGGTAACCGGACGCTACGAAAGCAACGGCAAGGGCTGGACCACCAGCGCCACGGGTGCCCACCGCTTCAATGAGAACTGGGACGTATTGGGCAATATCGTCTATCGCGACTATGACGACTACAAGGATGGCGGCGGCGATACCGTCAACGGCACCGGCTTCGACGTGCTGAGCGGCCTGCTCAAGACCACCATCCGTCCGACCGACAACAGTGAGCTGAAGCTTGGCTGGGTCGGCTCAAGCGACGGCTGGGACGAAACCAGCGGCGGCGTGCCGGTGAATGATGTCGACCTGAAGTCGAACACCTTCACGGCCCGTTACAACATATCAGACGAAGACAAGAGCTGGCTCGATCTTCATATCAATGCCTCGTACAACAAGACCAGTCTCGACCTGACCAGCCTTGTCCCTCAGAACCGCTTCGATCCGGTCACCGGTCTTCCCGTGGTTCTGCCGGCCGGATCACAGTCCACATTTGATGTCGGCACATCAGGCATCGACATCTGGAACACGTCACGGTTCGAAACGGGCGGCATCGCGCATGAGCTGACCTATGGCGGTGACCGGGTCGGCGACAACGTCGAGACGGGCGGTGCGGCTGGCGGTGACAGCTTCTATACGCCTTCGGGCAAGCGGAATGTGTCCGGCGCTTATGTCCAGGACAAGCTCACCTGGGAGTGGCTGGAGGTGATCGGCGGTCTGCGCTACGATAGCTACAGCCTGAAGGATGACACCCACGATATTTCCGGCGACAGGGTGTCGCCGCGTATCACCGTCGGCGTCTCGCCATTCGAAACCGCAGGCCTTGCAGGCCTCCAGTTCTATGGCACATACGCGGAAGGCTATCGCTCGCCGTCGATCACGGAGACGCTGATCAGCGGCAACCATCCTGCGGGCGTCACCTTCCCGTTCCTGCCCAATCCCAATTTGCGGCCTGAGACCGGCAAGACGACGGAATTCGGCGTCAACTACAAGCAGAACGACATCTTCGAATCCGGCGATGCGCTCCGCGTCAAGGCGGCCTACTTCAACAACGACGTCGACGACTATATCGATGGTGTGACACTGTCACCGTTCGCGCCAGGCAGCGGCTGCCCGTTCGGGCCTGGCATTCCGATCTGCTTCCAGTATCAGAATTTCGCCAAGGCCAAGATCAACGGCTTCGAACTGGAAGGCGTCTACGACGCCGGTTGGGGCTATGCGGGGCTATCGGCATCGATCACGAATGGCCACACGATTTCCTACAAGGGTGTGGAAGCCGATCTCGCCACCATTCCCTCCTCGCAGGTCACCGCACAGCTCGGCCTGCGCTTCCTCGAGGACAAGCTGACCGTCGGCGGCGAGGTGCAATACAACGGCAAGCCGAAGGGCAATGCGGTGGCGGAGGACTACACTCTGGTCAATGCCTTCGCCAGTTATCAGGCGACGGACAATCTGAAAGTCGATTTCCGCGCCGACAATCTGTTCGATGTCAAATACGCCAACCCGCTGAACGGCAGCACGACAGTTGCGGTCTATGAGCCGGGCATCACGCTGAAGCTGGCGGCAACCATGCGTTTCGGAGGCTGAGGGCAATGGCGAGTTTGATGACATCTCTTCGTCTGCTGACCTCGGCGTTTGCGATGTCGCTTGCGATGGTTCCGGCGTGGGCTGAAGGGCCCGCGCCGGTCCCCGCGCTGACCCTCGAACTCAATGCCGCGCAACCCTCCGACAAGGGCTGCCGGCTGACCTTCCTGGTCAACAACGATCTCGGTGCCGACCTCTCCAAGGCGGCGTTCGAAATCGCGCTGTTCAACGAGGCCGGCGTCGTCGACCGGCTGACCGTGCTCGACTTCAAGGACCTGCCGGCCGGCAAGACCAAGGTGACGCGCTTCGATCTCACCGGCACGGACTGTGCCAAGGTCAGCCGCGTGCTGATCAACAGTGCGACGGAATGCACAGGCACCGGCGTCGAACCGAACGCCTGCATGCGCAAGCTGAAGACGGCCACCAAGACCAGCATCGCTTTCGGCGCCTGAGGCTTTGCATCCCGCATTCGCGCATGACACCCTCGCCTGGCCGCCAGCCGCCGCCAGCATCCTGCCATTTGGCCAAACGATCTTGATTTGACTTTTCGGCGTTGGAAATGGGCACGGAACGAATTGCGACGCCAATAATCAAACCCGCATGAAAGGAACCGCATGTACATCGCCATGAACCGCTTCAAGGTGCAGAACGGCTCGGAGGCCGATTTCGAGGCCGTGTGGAAGAATCGCGATTCCAGCCTGGCCGAGATGAAAGGCTTCCGCGAATTCCATCTGCTGCGCGGCCCGGTCAACGAGGCCGAAGGCTACACGCTTTTCGCGTCGCACACAGTGTGGGCGAGCCAGGACGATTTTCGTCGCCTGGACCAAGTCGGAGAATTTCCGCGCCGCGCACAGGAATGTCGGCACGACGAAAGTCCACTATCTTGGCCACCCGCAATTCGAGGGCTTTTCCGTCATTGAAGGCGCCTGAATGGAACCGTCTGACGACCCGGCTCGCAGCATCCCGAGCTCGGTTTCGGTATCGTCGAGCCGGAAATGGACGACTATCTGATCGTTTGCGGTGGCGAGATCGAGATCCTGCGCACCGGAAGAGGCGTAGGTCTCCGCGACCGGGGCAGCAACCCTTAGGCTTGGCCAAACAAACGCCGCAGATCCCGGACGGCACGCTTGCGCCACCGTCGCCAACGGTTTTTTCGATTGAGAAAGGGCACGACACGTGGATCGTCAAACAGGCTGCCAAATCGCCTTACATGATGCGTAAGCACCTCTGACACGAAGCCCTTGCCGTTTATCGCGTCGAGGCGTTCGGCATTGGCCAGGACATAGTCGAGGACTTCGGCGCCCAGGTTGATGTGTTTGGCGCTATGCGTCGGCGTCTGCTGGACATGTCCACCCGCGTAGGCACTGTTGGTGGAGACGTTGGCCCCGTGCAGGCGGTAGAGGCCCAGACATTCCGACAGGAGCAAGCTGCCAGCCACCAAATGCGCGCAGGTCGCCGTAAGATAGTCGGTGCTCATGCGGGACTGGAACGGGAAGGCCAGAACCGGTTCCAGCGCTCCGCGTCGGAAAACCATCGAGGATGTCGGTGCCCAGATCCAGCCATAGGTTCTGGGTCCGAAATAGGTGATCGGATATTCCGTGGAATAGGCGATGCCCGGGGCTATTTCGCCGAGCCGACTGGTGGGCGGCACGGCGGCGCCGTGTGGGTCCATCTCCGAACGTGGCTTGCGCATCAACACGTAGGTACCGCTAAGGACGACGCGGTCGCGATCGACCAGAAGGACGTCGGAACTGGACAGCGACACTGAGCGCATCGTGTTCAGATGGGCCGACAGATGCGCGGCGAGAAAATTCGGCAACCAGACATCGTCGGCATCGAGGAACGCCACGAATGGCTGATCGCCGGTGGCAAAACCGTCGCGGAACGCTGCAATCTGGCCGCCATTTTGCGGCCGCACCAGTAGGCGCAGGCGCGGGTCGCCTATCGTTTCGAGAAGCTGGCGCACATGTTCGGCCGAACCATCCGTCGAGGCATCGTCAACGATGACGCAGTCCCATTTCTGATAGGTCTGCGCCAATACCGAGCGGATCGCGTCCTCGACATAGGCGCGATAGTTGTGACAGGTGATGATAACGCCCACTCGAGGAAGCTCGAATGGCGCGTTCGTGCTTGGCATGCGCGGCTTGCCCCGATTGACGCCCAGGCTTTCGGGCTCTCGCCCTTTGCACCGGCCCGAAGCCGATGACAAGGGAAAAGCCTTCCTCCCTAAGCCGCGGCGAGCAGGCTCGCATTGCCGCCCGCGGCCGTGGTGTCGACGCATACGGCCCGCTCATGCGCATAGGCCGCCGGATTGAGCACTTCGCTGACCAGCGGCACGATCGGCCCGCTGCGCTCGGCAATGACCTTGCGAACGATCCGCGCTGCTTCCGGTGTGCCGGAGAAGGCGACGACATCGACCCGCAACGAGCGTGCCTCGACCGGATCCGGCCGACCGTCTATGGCCGCCAAAGGAAGGCCTTTGCCAGTCAAGGCGGAAAGGGCAGCCGGCGCTCCAGGCGCCACAGCCAGCACTGCATTGCCTGCGGCGAGTGCCTGGATCGTCTGCGCGAGCAGCGTGTCGCCGTCGGGGCCGAGGCACAGCACCCGACCACGCGGCGACAGCGACAGCGTATTGGCCTCGCCGGTCGGTCCGGGCAGGTCGACCTGGCCAAAGTCGATACCGGCAGCGGCGCCAATGGCGGCCGCGCCCTTGCCGCGCAGATGCTTCCTCAGGATGGCGATCCTATCCGGGCGAGTCGACCAGCCGCCAAGCGCCGGATCGGGCAGATTGTCGGCCAGCTCGGTCGCCGTCACCTTATGGCCGTCGCCAACTTCCGTGCCCGCTTGCGGCCCCTTGCGGAAGCGCCGGAGATAGTGTGGACCGCCGGCCTTCGGCCCGGTGCCGGACAGCCCCTCGCCGCCAAATGGCTGCGAACCGACGACGGCGCCGATCTGGTTGCGGTTGACATAGATGTTGCCGGCATGGATGCCGTCGACGAAATGCTGGACGCGGCCTTCGATACGGGTGTGCAGGCCGAAGGTCAGGCCATAGCCCTTGCGGTTGATCGCGGCGATGACCGCGTCGATCTCGTCGGCGTCGAAGGTAGCGACATGCAGCACCGGGCCGAACACCTCGCGCTCCATCTCCTCGATGCCCTTGACCCGGAAGACATGCGGCGCGACGAAGCGGCCATCTCTGGGCGCCTCCAGCTTGGCAATCAGCCGTCCCTGCAGGCCCATCGTGGTGCAATAGTCGCGGATCGATGCCTGCGCCTCATCGTCGATGACCGGGCCGACATCGGTCGAAATCCGCCAGGGATCGCCGATATTGAGCGCCTGCAGGGCGCCCTTCAGCATCTCCAGCATCTTCTTCTCGACGTCCTTCTGCACGTAGAGCACGCGCAGCGCCGAGCAGCGTTGTCCGGCACTCTGGAAGGCCGAGGCGAGGATATCGCGCACCGCCTGCTCGGGCAGCGCGGTGGAATCGACGATCATGGCATTGAGGCCGCCGGTCTCTGCGATCAGCATGGCATCCGGCGCGGCGGTCTGCGCCAATTGCTTCTCGATCAGCTTGGCGACCTCGGTCGAGCCGGTGAAGCAGACGCCGGCAATGCGCGGATCTGATGTCAGCGGCCCGCCGACCGAGGGGCCGTCACCCGGCAGAAGCTGGATGACGTCCTCCGGCACGCCGGCCTCGCGCAGCAGCTCGACGGCGCGGTAGGCGATCAACGGCGTCTGCTCGGCCGGCTTGGCGATGACCGAATTGCCGGTGACGAGTGCCGCCGCGATCTGGCCAGTGAAGATGGCGAGCGGGAAATTCCACGGCGAAATACAGACGATGGCGCCGCGCGCCTGCGTGCCCGTCTCGGCGTTTGCCGCCTCGGCGGCGTAGTAGCGCAGGAAGTCGACCGCCTCGCGCACCTCGGCGACGCCGTCGGCCAGTGATTTTCCGGCTTCGCGGGTGGCGAGTGCGAAGAATTCGACGGCATTGGCCTCATAGAGATCGGCGGCGCGGTTGAGGATAGCGGCGCGCTCGGCAACCGGACGCTTTGCCCAGGCTGGCTGTGCTTCCACGGCGAAGCGCACGGCCGTCGCCACTTGGTCGGCGGCGGCCTCGCTGACCGTGCCGACCAGTTCATCAGGCTTTGCGGGATTGACGATCGGGTGCTGCTTGCCGTAACCGGCGGCCCGCGTGATCGGCTTGGCATGCCAACGGTCGGGACCAGCGAATGCCGCTCTGGCCCTGTCGATCGCCGCGAGCGTCACCGTGTCGGTGATGTCGAATCCCCTGGAATTGCGGCGGCCGGCGCCAAAGATCTGCGAAGGCCGGGCGATCGCCGGATTGGCGGCGGGACCCTGGCCCTCGACCGTTTCGAGCGGATCACGCGCGATGTCCTCCGGCTCGACGTCCTCGTCGGTCAGTTGGTGCACGAAGGAGGAATTGGCGCCGTTTTCCAGCAGCCGGCGGACCAGATAGGCAAGCAGGTCCGAATGCGCGCCGACCGGCGCATAGATGCGGCAGCGCGTGCCTTCGGACCGGCGCACCGTCTCGTGCAGCGCCTCGCCCATGCCGTGCAGGCGCTGGAACTCGAAGGAGTCGCGATTTGCGGCCATCGACAGGATGGCGGCTACGGTGTGGGCGTTGTGGGTGGCGAATTGCGGATAGATGCGGTCGGTCATGCCAAGCAGTTTTTTCGCGCAAGCGATGTAGGAGACGTCGGTGTTGGCCTTGCGGGTGAACACCGGATAGCCTGACAGTCCGAGCGTCTGCGCCCGCTTGATCTCGGTGTCCCAATAGGCGCCCTTGACCAGCCGCACCATGATGGTGCGGTCGTATTTCTTGGCCAGCGCGTAGAGCCAGTCGATGGCGAAGGCCGCGCGTGGCCCATAGGCTTGCACCACCACACCAAAGCCGTTCCAGCCGGCGAGCTCGGGCTCGGCCAGCACCCGCTCGATGACGTCGAGCGACAGATCAAGGCGGTCGGCCTCCTCGGCGTCGATGTTGAGGCCCATGCGCGAATGCCGTGCGGCGAGCGCCAGCGACAACAGCCGCTCGGCCATGACAGGCAGCATCTCTTCCTTCTGCGCCACCTCATAGCGCGGATGCAGCGCCGAGAGCTTGACCGAGATGCCGTGGTTCTGGCGGATGTCTGGGCCATTGGAGCCGGAATCGAGCGCAGAAATGGCGTCGGCATAGGCCTTGTGATAGCGCAAGGCGTCGGCCTCGGTGCGAGCCGCCTCGCCCAGCATGTCGAAGGAATAGAGATAGCCCTTCTGCGTCATCGGCCGGCCGCGCTTGACGGCCTCGGCGATCGTGCGGCCGAGCACGAACTGCTCGCCCATCTCGCGCATGGCGGCGGCCACCGCCTTGCGGATGACCGGCTCGCCCAGCCGCCGCACCATCGAACGCAGCGTACCTTCGATGCCGCCCTCGCCCTCATCGAGGACGCGGCCGGTCAGCATCAGCGCCCAGGTCGAGGCATTGACGAAGATCGAACTCGAACCGCCCGAATGCGACGACCAATCGTGCGGCGCGATCTTGTCGGCGATGAGATCGTCCATCGTCTCGGTGTCCGGCACGCGCAGCAGCGCTTCGGCCAGGCACATCAGCGCCACGCCTTCCTTGGTGGAGAGGCCATAGGCAGACAGGAAAACTTCCATCAGCCGGGGATCGGACGAACCGCGCACTGCCCGTACCAGGTCGGCGGCACGGGCCGAGATCGCCTTGCGCTCCTTCGCCGAGAGCCCCGTCACCTCGGCCAGCCGCTTCATGGCCTCGTCTTCGTCGGGCAAATAGTTGGCGCGGATCTGCTGGCGGATGGTGTCGAGCGGCATGGAGGTCCTGCGGAGCAAGCTTCAGGGAGCGGGCCGGCGGTCACCGGACCGAATGCCGCAAGCTAGCACAGGCGCTGATTTTGGTCGGTCCAAAGAAATCGACAAGGTAGCCCAATCGATCTATCATTTCGCCAATTTTCCAGATTTTGGACTGTGATTTATATGACAGAAGACCAATTGGACCGCATCGACCGGAACATCCTGTCGGCGCTGGCAAGCAATGGCCGGCTTTCGATGTCCGAACTGGCGGCAAAGGTCGGTCTTTCCAAGACGCCGGTGCAGGCGCGGGTGAAGCGGCTGGAGAAGGACGGCTATATCAGGGGTTATCAGGCGATCATCGACCGCGAACGCATGGGTGAAGGCCACGTCGCCTTCGTGCAGGTGAAACTATCCGATACCCGTTCCGCGGCACTCGACGCCTTCAATCGCTCCGTGCAGGGCGTGCCCGAGATCGAGCAGTGTCACATGATGGCGTCGAGCTTCGACTATCTGCTGAAGGTTCGCACCAGGGACATCGCCGCCTACCGCCGCGTGCTGGGCGAGCGCATCTCCGCCCTGCCCCATGTCGCCCAGACCTCGACCTTCGTGGCGATGGAAACGGTGAAAGATCGATAGACTTTTTTCAGGTTTGCGCTGCCCCTCATCGGCGATTCTCCGGAGCCAGCACGCTCTGCCGACCCTATCTCTGGTCAATCCGACAGCGTCTTCAGGAATGCCACCAGCGCCGCCCGCTCGCGATCCGACAACTCCAGCGGGTGAATCTCGGATGTGCCCTCCACGCTGGGGGCAGCCTTGGCGTAATGCGCAACCACCTCGTCTAGCGAAGAAAACTGCCCCGCATGCATGTAGGGTGGTCGGCCCGCCGCGCCGCGCAGCGACGGCGTCTTGTAGGCGCGGACGAGTTCCGGTTCTGACTTGACCATGAAGCGCAGCTCGCCGCAGGCACCCGCATCGCCGTCGCGATAAGCGCCGAAACAATTGAACGGATCGGCCTCGACTTGGCGTACCGCATCGACGCGCCCTCGATCCGGCGGCAGATCCGGAACGGGGGGCACGCCGGTGTTGTGAAAGCCGTTGTCGGTGAAGCGCGGGCCGTTGTGACAGGTCACGCAGTTAGCCTTGCCGAGGAACAGTTTCAGCCCGAGGATTTCTTCCCGTGAAAAGACCGCATCGCCCTTCGGCTCGGCACCGGTGACGAGGTCCAGCGCAAAACGGTCGAAGCGCGTCTGCGCCGGCTCGATCGAGCGCTCGAAGGCCGCGATCGCCTTGCCGATATTGGCAAAGACGCGATTGATGGCGTCGCGCTGCGCATCGCTCATCGCGTTCCAGGCAGCCTTCTCGGCATCGTTTCCCTGCGGGCTGGCATTCAACGGAATGCCGGAAAAATCGGGCAACGGCCCGAAGATGCGCTCATAGCGTTCGCCGAAGCGCGCCTTAATGTAGTGCGCATAGGCGGCGCGATTTCCCGCCTGTTCCAGCGGGTTCTCGAGTGGCGTCAGCGCTTGTGCCCACAGGCTGTCGCGGCGGCCGTCCCAGAAGAACCAGGGATCGCGGGCCACGCCGGCCAACGGCATGGTGCGCCGGTTCGTGTGGCCAACGCCGACGGCTTGCGGCAGGTCGTCCTGGAACTGCCGGTCGATCTTGTGGCAGGTCGAGCACGACACCGTGCCCTCCCGGCTCATGCCGACATCAAAGAACAGCGTCGAGCCAAGGGCGGCGGCGGCCGGCACGTCGGCAAAACGGTTGGTGGTGTCCGGCTTTAGCGACGGCAGCGTGTTCAGGGCCAACGACGCGATGGTCTTCTTCTCGGCGTCGGAAAAATCCGGCTTGCCGCAACCGGCAAGAATGACGGCCATCATCGCCAGAAAGCAGAAAAGGCGCCTCATCGATCGCTCACAGCACCACGTTGAACAGTACCGTGTCGGAGCCGGCGGTGGCCGAGATGGCGAAATGCAGCTGCCACCAGCCGCTCATCGTGAACTTGACCCCTTCGATCCGGTAGCGTCCATCGCCGAGATAGTCGGTCGCCTGCGGGCTGGTCGGCAGGCCATGATTGTGCTGCGGCATCCCTCCTGAGATTGTGATCGCGGCCCCCTCCACCGATGCGCCGGCCTTTGTCTTCAGGGTCAGCAGCCACGATTCCAGTTCGCCCTGCCGCACGACCCCCCGCTCCGGCGCGAAGCTTGCCACGAACAGCCCGTTGTCCGTGGCCTTGGTGCGCGACACATCCGGGCCGACAGTCTGCGCCGAATGCGGCGTCGTCAGATAGACGACCGCCAGAACGCCGACCAGCAAGGCAGCCAGACCAAGACCCGCTAAGAGATAACGCCATAACGATGCCAAACCGGTTCCTTTTCTGCAGACAACGTTCTGCCGGGTGGATCGCATCCCGCCAGCCTGTGGGAAAACGCTGTGGCGGAAAAAAGCCTGCTTGCCAAGCATGGCGCTGCCGCCGGCAAAAAGCTACAGCACCGAAGTCACCGGAGGATCGCAGATGGCAGGAAACGGCATCGCCTCGATCGGCGAATGCATGCTCGAACTGTCGGGCCAGACCGGCCCGAACTGGCGCATGGGTTTTGCCGGCGACACGTTCAATACGTTGTGGGCGCTGCACGCGTTGAGCGGCGACCGGCCGGCAACCTATGTCTCGGCCTTCGGCGACGACCCGTTCTCGCAAGGCCAGATCGGCTTCTTCGCCGAAAACGGCATCGGTATCGGTTCCAGCCCGGTGATCGCGGGCGCCCGGCCCGGCCTCTATGCAATCACGCTGACCGGTGCCGAGCGCGCCTTCACCTATTGGCGCAGCGATGCCGCCGCCCGGCAGCTCGCGTCGGACTCCCCAGCCCTGTTGAAAAACCTGGAAAATCAGGCACTTGTCTACTTCAGTGGAATTACCTTGGCAATTCTGGACGATACTGCGCGCAAAACGCTGCTGTCGGCCGTGGCCAAGGCGCGGGCTGCTGGATCCACTGTGGCTTTCGATCCGAACTACCGGCCAAGGCTCTGGCGCAGCCGCGAGGACGCGCAGGCAGCGATCGTCGAGGCATTGGCCGTCACCGACATTGCCCTGCCGACGTTTCCCGACGAGCAGATGCTGTTCGGCGACGAAGTCCCGCAGGCCACAGCCGAGCGCCTCGGAAAAGTGGTCAAAGAGGTCGTCGTCAAGAACGGCGAGGAACCGGCGCTGATCGCCGCTGGCGGAGCCCTGCAGCCGGTTCCGGCCCAGCATGTCGCCGCCCCTGTCGACACCACCGGCGCCGGCGATTCCTTCAACGGCGCCTATCTCGCAGCCCGGCTCGCTGGTCACGCGCCGGTCCAGGCCGTGCAGAGCGCGCACCGTGTCGCCGCCGCTGTCGTGCAGGTTCGCGGCGCGCTGGCGCCGTTCGAGACGCTACGACGGGCCTTCGCGGGATAACATTAAGGCAGCCTGAACCGGTATTCCGTCACATGATGGTAGATCGCGCCTGGCCATAGCGTCGCCTGCGGGAAATAAGGCCTGTTCGGCGCGTCGGGCCATATCTGCGGCTCCAGGCAGAAGCCGGAAAAAGCCTTGTAGTTGCGCCCTTCCAGGCCGGCGCGCGGCGTCACATATTGGCCGGTATAGAGCTGGACGCCGGGCTCCGTGGTCCAGACCTCCATCTCGACGCCTGAACTCGCGCCTTGCGTCCATGACGCTTGCCGGAGCGGTCCGCGCGCCGAGGCAAGGCAGAAATTCTGGTCGTAGGGAAGCTGTTCGCCCTCGGTCTCCATGCGCAGCGGCCGCGCCTGGCGGAAATCGAAGGGCGTGCCGTCAACCGGCTTGACCACGCCAGTGGGGATCATATCGCTGTCGACCGGCAGATAGGCGCCGGCGTTCAGCATCATCCTGTGGTCGAGAATGTCGCCGGCGCCGCCGTCATCCAGGTTGAAGTAGGAGTGCTGGGTGAGATTGCACGGCGTCGGTTCCTCGCAGGTCGCCGTCAGCTCGACGCTGAGCGTGCCCGGAATCTTCAGCCGGTAGGTGCAGGTGACGTCGAGCGCGCCGGGAAAGCCCATCACGCCGTCGGGATCGTGCAGCGTCAGAGTGACGAAATCCCGGCCGTGCAGCGAAACCGCCCATGGCCGGTGCGAATAGCCTTGCGAGCCGCCATGCAGCGTATGCTTGCCAAGGAAATTTGGCTCGGTCTGGTAGCGATTGCCGCCAAGGGTGAAGCGGCCGTCGCGGATGCGGTTGGCATAGCGGCCGACAACCGCGCCGAAGAAGGCATTGTCGGCCTCATAGGCTTCCAGATTGTTGTAGCCGAGCACCAGCGGTGCATCATGCCCGGTCAGGCGCAAATCCTGGATGATCGCGCCGAGCCCGATGATGTTTGCGGTGATACCGCCGCCCCTGATGGTGAAGCGGCGGATCGATTCGCCCGCCTGCGTCTTGCCGAAAACCTCGCCGTCCTTCATCGCCATGCCCGCAAACGCCAGTTGATCCAGAGGACTTCGGCTGATTTCCCATAAGAGACAGGCGGCCATTGGCCTGCCTGTCTCAGTACCAATCTATCAGAGGCCGAGGCCGCCGATGCAGACATATTTGGTATCGAGGTAATCCTCGATGCCCTGATGTCCGCCTTCCTTGCCAAGACCCGATTCCTTGACGCCGCCGAACGGTGCCTCCGGCGTGGTGATGAGGCCTTCATTGACACCGACCATGCCGTATTTCAGCCCTTCCATAACGCGGAAGGCGCGGCCGAGATCGCCGGTGTAGAAATAGCAGGCAAGGCCGAATTCGGTATCGTTGGCGAGCGAGACCGCTTCTTCCTCGGTCTCGAACTTGAACACCGGAGCGACCGGCCCAAAAATCTCTTCCTTCATGAAGCGCATCTTGGGCGTCGCATTGGCGATGACGGTCGGCTGGAAGAACGAGCCGCCCAGCGCATGGCGCTTGCCGCCGGCGACAACCTTGCCGCCCTTCGAAGTGGCGTCGGCGATCAGCTCCTCGACCTTCTCGACCGCCTTTTCGTCGATCAGCGGTCCCTGCTGCACGCCCTCCTCGAGGCCGGAACCGACCTTCAGCCCGTTGCTCGCCGCCGCGAGCTTCTCGACGAATTTGTCGTAGACGCCGGCCTGGACGAGGAAGCGGTTGGTGCAGACGCAGGTCTGGCCGGAATTGCGGTACTTGGCGGTGATCGCTCCGGCGACGGCACGCTCGATGTCGGCGTCGTCGAAGACGATGAACGGCGCGTTGCCGCCCAGTTCCATCGACACTTTCTTGACGGTGACGGACGACTTCTGGATCAGGATCTTGCCGACCTCGGTTGAGCCGGTGAAGGTGATCTTCTTGACCAGCGGATTGGCGCAGATCTCGTCGCCGATTTCGCCGGCGGCACCCGTCAGGATGTTGACGACGCCCTTGGGGAAGCCGACTTCCTCGGCGAGCGCGCCCCAGGCGAGACCCGAATACGGCGTCTGCGAGGCTGGCTTGACGACGGCGGTGCAGCCGGCAGCAAGTGCCGGACCGAGTTTGCGGGCCAGCATCGAGGACGGGAAATTCCACGGCGTGATGGCGGCGATGACACCGACCGGTTCCTTGGTCACCAGGATGCGGCGGTCCGCCCATGGCGAGGGCACGACGTCGCCATAGGTGCGGCGGCCTTCCTCGGCAAACCACAATATGTAGGCCGCGGCAGAGCCGATCTCGCCTTTCGATTCGAACAGCGACTTGCCCTGCTCGATGGTGAGCAGTTCGGCCAGCACGTCCTGATTGTCCATCATCGCATCATGCAGCTTGCGCAGCAGCTTCGAACGCTCGAGCGCGGTGGTCTTGCGCCAGGTCTTGAACGCTTCGTCGGCGGCTTCGATGGCGCGGCGTGTCTCGGCCTTGCCCGACTTCGGCACTGTGCCGATCTTGAGGCCGGTGGCCGGGTTGTTGACGTCGACCGTCTGGCCGCTGTCGGCCTGCACCCATTCGCCGTTGATGAGATTGGCCTGCCGCATGAAATGGCTGGTTTTCTGAAGCATGGTCTAGCCTCCGCTCGGCACTGACGGGCCGGTCTGTGGATTTCTTCGATGAGCGTGTCCGGTATATCGGCCCCGACACGCCAAGTCATGGATTCATGACTGTGAGCCAGTGCTCTTTACCTAGGGCAAGGCCCGCAAGCAATCGCAAGATGGCATATAGGGGTTGGGCCAGCGCAAGACGAGAGCAGGCTGGCCTGTAATTGCCTCACTTGATCCCGAAACGCCCTATCCGAAGACATGCAAGACGACCGTCAGCCAGAAAGCCGTGGTGACGGCCGCGCAGGCCGTGGCGATGGTCATCTGGTTCGAGGCCAGCGCCTGGCCGGTGTTGAACTGAACGGCGATGAGATAGGAATTGATGCCGGACGGCAGCGCCGCGACCACGACGGCCACCTTGGCCGTCAAGGGCGGCAGGCCGAGCAGCCAGACGAAGACCAGAACCAGCGCCGGCATCAGGAACAGTTTCAGCACCGAAAGCGCCAGCGCCGGCCGGACATTGCCTGAAATGCCGAAGCGGCGCAGGCTGAGCCCCATGGCAAACAGCGCCACCGGCCCGGCCGTGTCGGCCAGCGCATCGACCAGCCGCATGACAAGGTCGGGCAGCGGCACGCCGCTGAGCCGCCATGCAAGGCCCAGCAGAATGCCGATGATTAGCGGATTGATGAACAGGCGCCTCAGGAAACTGCGCAGCACCCGCAACGGATGCACATGTTCGCCGCTGCCGCGGCCGAACATCTCGAACAGCACGATTGAGGCCATCATCATAACAGGCAGATGCACGGAGACCAGCAGCGACAGCACTTCGAAGCCGCTCGGGCCGAATATGCCGAGGATGAACGGAGCGCCGAGCAGCACGACATTGGAATAGGCCGACGACACGCCACCGACGACGCCGGCGCGGGCGTCGCGTCCGAAGATCCGCGTGGTGACGATATGGCCAGCGGCCCAGGTGATTGCTGCCGCTGCGAAATAGGCCCCCCACAGCGGCCATGGCGCCACGCCGCGGAAATCCGCTTTCACCATGGTCTGGAACAGAAGCAGCGGCATCGCCACCGAGACCGCGAAATCGGCTATCCCTTCCCCGCTCGCCGGTCTGAGATAGCCTGTGAACCCGGCGAGATAGCCGAGCGCCACGAGGCTGAAAACGAAAAGGACGGTTTCTGTGAGCGGAGACATTTTTCAGGGATAGGCGAGCCATGCCCGCGGCGCAATCGCACCCGAATTTGATCATGGTCGGCTGGCAGCGCCCGCGACGTAACCAATCACGATGCCGCCATCAGCCAGCTCCTGGCTTGTCTTTGTGCCCGCTTTCCAATCCCTTATATGCGAATGGTCGGGGCCCGATGCCGGGCTCCTGGAGGGTGGCGATGATTCGATTTGCCTTGGCGTTGTTCCTGCTTGTTGTCCCTGCAGCGGCCCATGCCACCGATGCCGGCTGGGCGCTGCTGCGCGACGGCGGCCACATCGTGCTGCTTCGCCATGCCATGGTCACCGGCACCACCGACCCCGCCAATTTCGACATCGGCAGCTGCGCAACCCAGGTCAATTTGTCGGCACGCGGCAAGCAGCAGGCGAGCAAGATCGGCGCCTTGTTCGCGGCAAGGGCCGCGCCGATCGAGCGCGTGCTGTCCAGCCGCTACTGCCGCTGCCTCGAAACCGCGCGCATCGCCTTCGAGGCCGAGCCGGAACCCTTCGCGCCCCTCGACCTGCTGAAAAGCGACGAGACCGAGAAGGCAGCGCAGATCGCAGCGATCCTGAACGAAATCCGCGCCTATTCCGGCTCGGACAATCTGGTCATGGTCACCCATCTGGAAAACATCGTCGCGCTGACCGGTGTCTCGCCGCGCGAAGGCGAAGCTGTCGTCGTCGAGCCGCAAGGCGACGGCCTGCGCGTGCTTGGCCGCGTCACGTTCTAATGGTGGCCAGAGCCGGCCGACACACCAGAGAGCAGCCACGCATCGATACGAACCTTCCAGCCTTCGATCATGCCCGCTAAGCCTCCTGTGTCAGCGCTGACAGGTGCGACCGCCCTGCTGCGTTGAGGGCCGTGAACGTATAGGCAATCGATGCCTCGGTCCCACCGCCGGCGGCCGCTTGGCAGGCCACCTCGACAAAACCGAAACGCGAATCCGGCATCACCCTGACATAGCGGACACGATGCTCGGCCGGCTCCCAGTCCGTGCAGGCCCAGAGCGTCGCCTCGTCGCCATGGTCGGTTCGGAAGACCATGCCTTACTGCGTTTCTCCGTTTTTCGGATGCAGGAACTCCGATTGCCAGCCCTCCACCCACAAAGTCTCGCCTATTGGCGTGAACAGCGGGAAGACGCGATCGATAGGGCCGGCAAGCAAGACACGGTGGCTGCGCTCAAGATGGCTCGTCATCGGCTTTTCCATTCCATTCAGTCGGATGTCGGCGCTTCGGCGAGGTGGTGGCTGTCCGCTGCGCCGAGCTCCAGCCCGTAAATGCGTTTCAACTGGCTGATCGTTTCCAGGGCCTCCGCCGAAAACGGCGTTTGCCCTTCGAAAGCATGCAGGACGATGCCTTCGACGAGATCGCCAAGGCTCATGTCGCGATGCTCGGCCAAGGCCTTGAGCACTTTCACCAGCCGTTTTTCCAACCGCACGCCTGTCTGTACGCGTTCAATGTTCATGACGCTATGTACCATGGTACATTGGTACAAGCAATTCCGTGCTGGCGGCACTGGGGAGTGTTGCCGAAATGCCACCACTGAAAGAAGCTCCGGGGCCTACGTCATCCGCCGCCGTCGCCCAAAAGATGTTCCGGTTTTGGGGAACGACATGCATCGAAACAACGACTGACGTGACGTAATGGGAAGGGCCGCCGGGTTGACCGGCGGCCCTTCTTGCGTTTCCTAGGCAGCCTACCCATCTGCGCCCGGCCTATCAGGCCTTTTCCTGCCGGGAAAAACCGATTAGACAGCGCCCAAACAAGCTGCGGACAGATTCCGCCCGCAAAGAAGGAAAAGCCCTTGTCCACCACGTTCGACAAAGTCGCCAAGATCATTGCCGACACCAGCGAGATCGATATCGACACCATCACGCCCGAGAGCCACACGATCGACGATCTCGGCATCGACAGCCTCGATTTCCTCGACATCGTCTTCGCCATCGACAAGGAATTCGGCATCAAGGTACCGCTGGAAAAGTGGACCCAGGAAGTCAATGACGGTAAGGCGTCGACCGACGATTACTTCGTCATGAAGAACCTGTGCGCCAAGATCGACGCACTGGTCGCAGCCAAGACCGCCTGACATAGGCCGGCGCGCGGCCTTGACGGGTAGCGCAGCCTGACCCACAAAGCCGCCCATGAGCAGCCCCCGCGACGTCGTCATCACAGGTATCGGCCTTGTCTCTTCGCTGGGAGAAGGTCCTGATACCCACTGGCAAAAGCTCGCGCAGCCGGGCCTGCAGCCGGTGCTCGAAGCCGCGCGCTTCGCGCCCTACACCGTCCATCCCCTGCCGGAGATCGACTGGAACCTGCAGATCGCCAAGCGCGGCGACCAGCGGCAGATGGAAACCTGGCAGCGGCTCGGCACCTATGCCGCGGGCCTTGCGCTGGACGACGCCGGTATCAAGGGTAATGACGAGCTTTGCACGACAATGGACATGGTCGTGGCAGCCGGCGGCGGCGAGCGCGATGAGGCGGTCGATGCCGCTATTCTCGCCGCTTCGGAAAGCCGCAATGACCGCGACGTGCTGCTCAACGAGAAGCTGACCACCGAATTGCGGCCGACTTTGTTCCTGGCCCAGCTTTCCAACCTGCTCGCCGGCAACATCTCCATCGTCCACAAGGTGACCGGCTCGTCCAGGACCTTCATGGGTGAAGAGGGTGCCGGCGTGGCCGCGGTCGAGACGGCCGCCGCGCGAATCCGCTCCGGCCAATCGACGCACATTCTGGTCGGCGGCGCCTTCCAGACCGAACATTCCGATATGCTGCTCGGCTACGAGCTGGCCGGCTATTTGCATCGCGGCCCCTGGAAAGCCGTCTGGCAAAGGCAGGGCACCGAGGGCGGTGGCGTGGTCACAGGTTCGGGCGGTGCTTTCCTGGTGCTGGAGCAGCGCGAACACGCGATGAGCCGTGGGCGCAAAATCTATGCCGAGCTGGGACCGGTCCTCTCCGGGCGCGCCAGACGGTCGCGCGGAAAACTCGATACCGAGATCGCCGCATTGCTGGCCCAAGCGGCGTTGCCGAATGGCAAACTGCTCGCTTTGTCGGGCGCATCCGGCGCGCATGCGGCAACCACCGCCGAGAAGGCGGCGCTCGACGCCAATCCGGCGATCGCCGCGCGTGGTTTCTCGACGCTGACCGGACATATGAAGGAAGCGCAGTTTCCTTTCGCCGTGGCGCTCGCCGCATTGGCCGTCGACCGCAAGGCCGCCTACCCTGTCTTTGATGCAACAGCCGAGAAGCCATTCGAAGGCATTCCCGCAAGCGTCCTTGCAACGGCGATCGGCTATCACCAATTCGAGGGCATGGCGCTGGTCAACGCGGCGTAAGGCGGACGCTGACCGATCCATGCCGCAACGACAAGAGGGGTCCCGAATGGCCAATCTCAGAGATCACATGGGCAGGCCGATCGTCGCCGTCACCGGCATCGGTGTCGTGACATCGCTCGGTGTCGGCAAGACCGACAACTGGGCGGCATTGACCTCCGGCAAGTCAGGCATCCATCCGATCACCCGCTTTCCCATCGATCAACTGAACACCCGCATCTCCGGCATGGTCGATTTCCTGCCGTCGAGTTCGAAAGGCGCGAGCCCCCTCACCTACGAGTTGGCCGAGCTTGCGGGCGTCGAAGCGGTGGCCGAGGCGAGTCTTGATTCCAACGACTTCGGCGGACCGCTCTTCCTCGCCTCGCCGCCGGTCGAACTCGACTGGGCCGAGCGGTTTTCGCTCTACAATTCCGACAAGGACAAGGATGACACCGCCGCCGAAAGACTGCTCCGGGTGGCGCGCAGCTTGAAAGAGCTTGATATTTTCGAGACCACCCAGTTCGGTTCGATCGCCGACCGCCTTGCCGACCGCCTTGGCACACGCGGTCTGCCGATCACGCTGTCGACGGCTTGCGCCTCGGGCGCCACCGCGATCCAACTCGGTGTCGAGGCGATCCGCCGCGGCGAATGCGACCGTGCGCTGTCGATCGGTGCGGACGGTTCTGCCACCGCCGAGGCACTGATCCGTTTCTCATTGCTCTCGGCGCTCTCCACGCACAACGACATTCCCGAAAAGGCATCGAAACCTTTCTCCAGGGATCGCGACGGCTTCGTACTGGCCGAGGGATCCGGGGCGCTCGTGTTGGAATCGCTTGAGGCGGCATTGGCTCGCGGCGCCACCATCCTCGGCATCCTGGGCGGTTGCGGCGAGAAGGCCGACGACTTCCACCGTACTCGCTCGAAGCCGGACGCTTCGCCGGCCATCGCTGCGGTTCGCGCCGCCCTCGCCGATGCCGGCCTGGGTGAAGACGAGGTCGACTATGTCAACGCCCACGGCACGTCGACCCCGGAGAACGACAAGATGGAACATCTGGCGCTGTCGACTGTGTTCGGCGAGCGCATAAGCTCCATGCCGGTTTCGTCGAACAAGTCGATGATCGGCCATACGCTGTCGGCGGCCGGCGCCGTCGAGGCGGCGTTTTCGCTGATGACGATGCGCGAAAGCGTCATTCCGCCGACCATCAACTACGACAATCCCGACCCTGCGATCGTGCTCGACGTCGTGCCGAACAAGAAGCGCAATGCCGGGGTTCGCACCGTTCTGTCGAACTCCTTCGGTTTCGGCGGCCAGAACACTTGCCTTGTCATGGCGCGGGAACCGGTCTAAGCGACCTTTTTCAGGCATACTGAACCGACAGGCCCAATGCGCGCATTGCAACTTATCGAGGACCGCCGTCTTGAAACGGTGGACCTGCCGCCCCCTCCGCCGCCCGCACTCGGCGAAGTCACGCTGCGCATCAAGGCGGTGGCGCTGAACCATATCGACGTCTGGGGCTGGCGCGGCATGGCCTTCGCCAAACGCAAACTGCCGCTGGTCGTCGGCGCGGAAGCCTCGGGCGAAGTCGAGGCGGTCGGTCCCGGCGTTTCCAGCCTGCTGCCCGGACAGTTGGTGTCGATCTATGGCGCGCGCACCTGCGGCCTTTGCCGCGCCTGCCGCGAAGGCCGCGACAATCTCTGCGAGCATGTCTCCGGCGTTCACGGCTTTCATCTCGACGGCTTTGCGCAAGAGAAGATCAACCTGCCTGCGCGTCTGCTCGTCCCGGCACCGCCCGGCGTGACCGATATCGGTGCCGCGGTGGCGCCCGTCACCTTCGGCACCGTCGAGCACATGCTGTTCGACAACGCCAGGCTGCAGCCCGGCGAGACGATCCTCATCCATGCCGGCGGATCCGGCATCGGCTCGGCGGCGATCCAGCTGGCGAAGCGGATGGGCTGCACCATCATCACCACGGTCGGCTCGAACGACAAGATCGACAAGGCCAAGGCGCTCGGCGCCGACCACGTCATCAACTACCGCGAAGATCGTTTCGAAGGCGTCGTGCGCAAGCTGACCAAGAAGAAGGGCGTCGATGTCGTGTTCGAACATGTCGGCGCTGACACCTTCGCCGGCTCGATGCTGTGCCTGAAGCGTGGCGGCCGGCTGGTGACATGCGGCTCGACATCAGGCGTATCGACGCAGATCAACCTGATGCAGCTCTTCCAGCAACAGCTGAAGCTGCTCGGATCCTTCGGCTGCCGCATGGAGAACATGGCCAACGCCATGCAGAAGATGGCGGCGGGACAAGTCGCGCCAGTCATCGACACCGAAGTCGGCTTCGACGACATCGATGCGGCGTTGAAGCGTATGGAAGGCCGCGACGTCTTCGGCAAGATCATCCTGCGCGTCGTCTAGAGCCTTGACTTCGGTGTTCAAGAAGTTTCGCCGCGATCTCAGATTTCGCTACGGCAGGCAGCTGCGTCAGGTGAACTACTGGCTGGTTGCGCGGGTCGCGATGATCATCATCTCGCTGCTGCGCCTGCTGCCGGTCGACAGTGCGCTGAATTTCGCCGACCGCGTCGCGCGCCGCATCGGCCCCTGGGTCGGTCGTCATCAGGTCGCCATCGACAATCTGCGCAAGGCCTATCCGGAAAAGAGCGAGGACGAGATCCAGGCCATTGCCTCCGACATGTGGGGCAACATGGCTCGCCTTGCCGCCGAATACATATTTCTCGACGCCCTGTTCGACTATGACCCGGCCGCCGGCAAGCCCGGTCGCGTCGAGGTCAAGGGAATAGAGCATTTCGTCGAGATCGCCGCCGAAAAGCAGCCGCACATCGTCTTCACCGGACATCTCGGCAATTTCGAGCTGCTGCCGGTGGCGGCGGCGACCTTCGGCATGAACATCACGGCGCTGTTTCGCCCGCCCAACAACCCCTACCTCGCCGATTACATCCTTTCGACGCGGCGCTCGACCATGGGATCGCTGTTGCCGTCGATGGCTGGCGCCTCGTTTGCATTGGCCGGGGTCCTGGAGAATGGCGGCAACATCGGCGTCCTCGTCGACCAGAAATTCTCCAATGGCCTGGATACCACCTTCTTCGGCCGTCCCTGCCAGAGCAACCGGGTGCTCGGGACCCTTGCCCGCCACTATGATTGCGACGTCTATCCCGCGCGTTGCATCAGGCTGCCCGGCAACCGCTTCCGGCTCGAGATCGAGGACAAGCTGGTCTTGCCGCGCACCGCTGACGGCAGCGTCGACGTCCACGCCACCACCCAGGTTCTGAACGATGTGGTCGAGCGCTGGGTGCGCGAGGATCCCGGCCAGTGGATGTGGTTCCACAAGAGATGGGAGATCAGCAACTGGCGGCGCAAGCGGCCCGTGAAGGCCGCCCCGGTCGCAAACCTCTAAGCTAAGTCGCTGGCGAAAATACAATTTCTACGCCAGCCGATGATGTCCCGGCGACCCGGGTCACTTCAGTTCGTGACGACAATACGGGTGTTGCCAAAACCCACTTCCCGCACCATCGAATAGAAGGTTGCGGCATTGGCCGTGTGCAGCCGCACGCAGCCATGCGAGGCCGGGCGGCCGAGCTGCCGGACTGCGCCCGTCCCGTGGATGGCGTAGCCACCATGGAAGAACACGGAATAAGGCATCGGCGACATCTCGTATTTGCGCGAGTACCACATACGCGCGGTCCGCTGCGGCCGGTACGTCCCGCGCGGCGTGAAATAGCCGGGACGCGCGGTGGACACGGCCCACCGGTAGACCGCCGAGCCATATCTGACCGTCATCGTCTGCGAGGACACGTCGATATTCGCCTCCAACATCGCCGCGTAGCTTGCGGCCGGCGTACCAAACAGCGCTGTTGCCAACATCGCCGCTGCTACCAGAAAGTTCTTCTTCATGCGATCAAACCCCTTTGATTGCCCCTTGCCTGCTCGCCATCACGTTGTTTTTTTAGGCTTTAATGGCAGTGAACAGATAGCACATACTCCTTGATCAATTCGCCAATCCAAAGCAGCCAATTTGAACGATTTCCCGCGATAGTTGCCGCAACGACACGCTGCACCGGTTTGATCGACGGGCTTGCAAAACCACAGGGATCACTGCTCAACTCGGCGCATGAATGAGCGACTCCTCAAGGCAATCGACACCAGGCGCGACGACGTCGTCGCGCTGACAGCCGACCTGATCCGCTTTCCGACCATCAATCCGCCCGGCGAAGCCTACCGGCCATGCGCCGAATATCTTGGCGCGCGGCTGAAGAAGCGCGGCTTCGAGACCGAATTCATCCGTGCAGAAGGCACGCCCGGCGACACCGATCGCTACCCACGCGTCAATGTCGTGGCCCGTTTCGAGGGCAGGTCACCCGGTGCCTGCGTCCACTTCAATTCGCATATCGACGTGGTCGAAGCCGGCGACGGCTGGACCGTCGATCCCTTTGCCGGCATCGTCAAGGACGGCAGGGTCTATGGCCGTGGCGCCTGCGACATGAAGGGTGGCCTGGCGTCGTCGATCATCGCGGCCGAAGCCTTCATGGAAGTCTATCCCGACTTTCCCGGCGCCATCGAGATATCCGGCACGGTCGATGAAGAGTCCGGCGGCTTCGGCGGTGTCGCCCATCTGGCCAGACTCGGCTATTTCTCCAAACCCAGGGTCGACCACGTCATCATCCCCGAGCCGCTCAACAAGGACCGCATCTGCCTTGGTCATCGTGGCGTCTGGTGGGCGGAGATCGAGACCAAGGGCGAGATCGCGCATGGCTCGATGCCGTTTCTCGGCGACAATGCGGTGCGCCATATGGGCGCCGTGCTAAGGGCTTTCGAGGACGAATTGTTCCCGGCACTCGACCGCAAGATGACACGCATGCCGGTCGTGCCAGAAGGCGCCAGGCGCTCGACCATGAACATCAACTCCGTCCACGGCGGCCAGACCGAGGACTTCCGGCCCGGCCTGCCCTCGCCCAACGTGCCCGATTCCTGTCGGCTGACCATCGACCGCCGCTTCCTGCTCGAGGAAGATCTCGCCACGGTCAAGGGCGAAGTGACCGGCATTCTTGACCGGCTGAAGCGCGAGCGCAAAAAGTTCGACTATGAAATTCGCGACCTGATGGAAGTTTTGCCGCTGATGACCGAGCGCGACGCGCCGGTGGTCAAGGCCGTGGCGCAAGGCATTCATGCGATTTTCGACCGCGAGCCCGATTATGTCATTTCTCCCGGCACCTATGACCAGAAACACATCGCCCGCATCGGCCACATCTACGATTGCATCGCCTATGGCCCGGGCATTCTCGACCTCGCCCACCGGCCGGACGAATGGGTCGGCATAGCGGACATGGTGGAATCGGCCAAGGTGATGGCGATCGGGCTCAATGTGCTGCTGCGCGGCACGGCGACGGGATAACCCTGCACCGCGACAAGCTTCGACCTGTCGACGGGGCTGGCGCGGCAAAAACATTCCCGGCCATCCTGCCTGGCAGCACGAAACGCAATTTACTCCCGCGCGAAATCACGCTTCTATCCGGTCGCTTGAGTAGATGGGGAGTCGCACGATGAGATTGTGGAAAACCATTCTGGCCGCGGCGGTCCTTGCGCTGGCCACCGGAAGCCCGACCTTTGCCGCGCGCACCGACCTTGTCATCGGCATTCCGCTCGAACCGCCGCATCTCGACCCAACCGCCGGCGCCGCGGCCGCGATCGACGAGGTGCTCTATGCCAATGTGTTCGAGGGCCTGACGCGTATCGGTCAAAATGGCGAAGTGCTGCCGGACCTGGCCGAAAGCTGGACCATTTCCGACGACGGCAAGACCTACACCTTCAAGCTGCACAGCGGCGTGAAATTCCACGACGGCGCCGACTTCAGCGCCGACGATGTTAAATTCTCGCTCGACCGTGCACGCGCCGATAATTCCGTCAATGCGCAAAAGGCTCTGTTTGCGGAGATCGACAAGGTCGAAATCGTCGATCCGGCAACGGTCAAGGTCACGCTGAAAAACCCGCAAGGGTCATTCCTCTACAATATGGGCTGGGGCGATGCAGTCATCGTCTCCCCGAAATCCGCCGACACCAACAAGGAAAAGCCTGTCGGTACCGGCCCGTTCAAATTCCAGAGCTGGAGCAAGGGATCGTCGATCACGCTGGTCAAGTCCGACCACTACTGGGGCACGCCGGCATCCCTCGACAAAGTCGAGTTCCGCATCGTGCCGGATGCCGCCGCCTATGTGCCGGCGCTGCTGTCGGGCGACATCCAGGCCTTCCCGTTCTTCGATCCCGAGAGTCTCGCGCAGGTCAAGGACGATCCGCGTTTCAAGGTGGTGATCGGCTCGACCGAGGGCGAAACCATCCTGTCGATCAACAACAAGAAGCCGCCTTTCGACAAGCTGCAGGTCAGGCAGGCGATCTCCTACGCGCTCGACCGCAAGGCGATCATCGATGGCGCCTCGGCCGGCCTTGGCCTGCCGATCGGCTCGCATATGTCCCCGGCCAACAAGGACTATGTCGACCTCACCGGCCGCTATCCGCATGATATCGCCAAGGCCAAGGAGCTCCTGAAGGAAGCAGGCCTGGAAAACGGGTTCAAGGCGACGCTGAAGCTGCCTCCGCCCGGCTATGCCAGGCTCGGCGGCGAGATCATCGCCTCGGAGCTTCGTGACGTCGGCATCAACCTCGAGATCATCCCGGTCGAATGGGCGCAGTGGCTGGACCAGGTATTCACCAAGAAGGACTACGACCTGACCATCGTTTCCCACACCGAACCCAACGACATCGATATCTATTCGCGCAAGGATTATTACTTCAACTACGATAACCCCACCTTCGACAGGGTGATTGCCGACCTCAACCTCACCTCCGACGAGGCCAAGCGCAAGGAGTTGCTCGCCCAGGCACAGAAGATCCTGGCCGACGACGCCGTGGTCGGCTTCCTCTACGAACTGCCGAAGGTTGGCGTCTGGGATGCCAAGCTGCAAGGGCTGTGGGAAAACGCCCCGATCCAGGCGAATGACCTGACCAAGGTGAAGTGGGGCGAGTGAGGCTGTTGGCCAAAAGGCGACGCTTGCGCTCCGCCCCCCTCTCTGCAGAGGGGGGCGCCGTAGAGCGACACCCTCAGCTGCTCTTTGCCGTCGGCAATACCGCCGGTCCTCGCCTCCCATGACCGCCTACCTCCTCAAGCGCTTCGCCATCGCCCTCGCCACACTGGTCCTCGCCTCCATGGTGGTGTTCGCCGTGCTGGAGATCCTTCCCGGCGACCCGGCGCGGCTGATGTTGGGCATGAACGCGAGCGCCGACCAGGTCGAACTTCTGCGCAACCAGATGGGTCTCAACGCGCCGCTGGCTTGGCGCTATCTGCACTGGGCCGGAGGCCTGCTCAGCCTCGATTTCGGCCGCTCCTATACCTATTCGGTGCCGGTCCTCGATCTCGTGCGCGAACGGCTTGCCGTCTCGCTGCCATTGGCGCTGATCGCGCTCGCGCTCTCCACCATCATCGCCATTCCGGTCGGGCTGTTTTCCGCCAGCCGGCGCGGCCGCGCTGGCGACACGGTGGCGATGGGCGCGGCACAGCTTGGCGTTGCCGTACCCAATTTCTGGTTCGCCCTCATGCTGATCTATGTCTTCGCGGTCTGGCTGCGACTGGTCCCGGCCGGCGGTTTTCCCGGCTGGGGCGCTGGCATCTGGCCGGCCGCGAAATCGCTGATGCTGCCGGCGGTGGCGCTTGCCTTGCCGCAGGCGGCGATCCTGGCGCGCGTCACCCGCTCGGCGCTGATCGAGGTGCTGAATGAGGATTATATCCGAACCGCCCGCGCCAAGGGCCTGCCCTATCGCGCCGTGCTGTGGCGGCACGCGCTGCGCAACGCCATGATCCCGGTGCTGACCATCCTTGGCCTGCAATTCGCCTTCCTGCTCGCCGGCACCATCATCATCGAGAATGTTTTCTATCTCCCCGGCCTCGGCCGGCTGGTGTTCCAGGCGATCACCCAGCGCGACCTGATCGTCGTTGAAAGCGTCGTCATGCTGCTGGTCGCCGCCGTCATTGCCGTCAACCTGGTCGTCGACCTTTCCTATGCGGTCGTCGATCCGCGCCTGAGAAGCCGGCAATGACAATGCACATCGACATCCCCGAGGAGACGCTCAGCTCCATCCTGGCCAAGGCGTTCAGGAATACCGCATTCGTTGCCGGTTTCGTCATCACCGTGCTGATCCTGGCGATGGCTGTGATCTCCTACGTCTGGACACCTTACGACGTGACGAGGTTGGTCATATCGGACAAAACGCAAGGCCCCTCGCTGGCGCATTGGTTCGGCACCGACCATTTCGGCCGCGACATCCTGTCGATGATCATGGTTGGCGCGCGCAATTCGATTGCCGTGGCATTTGTCGCGGTCGGCATCGGCATGGGTGTCGGCGTGCCGCTCGGCGCCTTCGCCGCGGCGCGCGGCGGTCTCGTCGACGAGGCGCTGATGCGCATCAACGACCTCGTCTTCGCCTTTCCGGCACTGCTGTCGGCGATCATGATCACCGCCATCTTCGGGCCGGGCGCCGTCAACGCCATCATCGCCATCGGCATCTTCAACATCCCGGTCTTTGCCCGCGTCGCCCGCGCCGGCGCGCTGGCGATCTGGCCGCGCGAGTTCATCCTTGCCGCGCGCGCCGCCGGCAAAAGCAGCACACAGATCTCAATCGAACATGTGCTGCCCAACATTGCCACGCTGCTTCTGGTGCAAGGCACCATCCAGTTCGCGCTGGGCATTCTGGCCGAAGCCGGGCTTTCCTATCTCGGCCTCGGCGCGCAGCCGCCAATGCCGAGCTGGGGCCGCATGCTCTTCGACGCGCAGACCCGCATGGTGGCGGCGCCCTGGATGGCGATCTTTCCCGGCATGGCAATCGTCATCACCGTGCTCGGCCTGAACCTCCTGGGCGACGGCATCGCCGACATTCTCGACCCGAAATCGCGGCGGCAGCGATGAGCCTGCTGGAGATCGAGAACCTGTCGCTGACCATCGGCGATACGCCGATCCTGAAAGACTTGCAGCTTTCCGTTGCGCCCGGCGAGGTGATGGGGCTGGTCGGCGAATCCGGTTCCGGCAAATCGATGACCGCGCTGACCACGATGCGGCTTCTGCCCCATGCCGCCCGCGCCACCGGGCGCGTCTCGTTCGACGGCATCGATATCCTCGCCGCAACCGAGGACCAGATGTGCGCACTGCGCGGCGACGACATCGGCATGGTGTTCCAGGAGCCGATGACGGCACTCAATCCGGTCAAGACCATCGGCGAACAGGTGGCCGAAGGCATACGCTGGCACACCAAGGCGTCTCGCGCCGAGGCCGAGGAGCGGGCGCGAAAAATGCTCGACCGCGTCGGCCTTCCCTCGGCGAAGTTCCCGCTGTCGCGCTATCCGCACGAACTGTCCGGCGGCCAGCGCCAGCGTGTCGTCATCGCCATCGCTTGCGCGCTGAAACCGAAACTGCTGATCGCCGACGAGCCGACGACGGCCCTCGACGTGGTGATTCAGGCGCAGATCCTCGATCTCCTGCGCGACCTCGTTGCCGAGAGCCGCATGGGCCTGCTGCTGATCTCGCACGACCTGGCTGTCGTGACCGAGATGGCCGACCGCATCACCATCCTGCGCCGCGGCGAGGTGATGGAAACCGGCGAGACCGCGCGCACGCTCTCCGAACAGCTTGACCCCTACACGCGCCAACTGGCGCAAGCCTCGATGCATGTGCCGGCACGCGCCAAGCCGCATGCCACCGGAGAAGGCAAGCCGCTGCTCGAGGTCGAAGGCGTGACCCGCGACTATCCCGGCCGGCGCATCGCGCTGTTCCGGCGCGCGCCTGATATCCGCGCCGTCGACGATGTCTCCCTGGCGATGGCGCCGGGCCAGTCGGTGGCGCTGGTCGGCCGATCCGGCTGCGGCAAGTCAACACTCGCCCGCATGATCCTGGCGCTCGATCGACCAAAGTCAGGCACGATCCGCTTTCGCGGCGAAACCATCACCGACAAGGGCGAAGCGGAACTGAAACCGGCCCGGCGCGACATGCAGCCTGTCTTCCAGGACCCCTACGGCTCCTTCGATCCGCGCCAAAAAGTCGAAAAACTGGTCGCCGAACCCTTGCATGTGCTGGAGAAACAACCGACACGCGCCGAGCGCCGCGAAATGGTGGCGCATGCGCTGCACGAGGTCGGCCTCGACCAGCGCGATATGGACAAGTACCCGCACGAATTTTCCGGCGGCCAGCGCCAGCGCCTGTCGATCGCCCGCGCCATCATCACCCGCCCCAAGCTGGTCGTCGCCGACGAGCCGGTCTCGGCGCTCGACGTCTCGATCCGCGCCCAGATCCTCGATCTGTTCGCCGAACTCAACCAGAAGCTCGGCATCGCCTATCTCTTCATCACCCATGACCTGACCGTCGCCCGCGCCATCACGGATGAGGTGCTGGTCATGCATGACGGAAAGATCGTCGAGCGTGGCAAGACGAGCGAGGTGCTCGACCATCCGCAGTCCGAGGCGGCCAAGGCGTTGGTTGCCGCCGCCCCGGACCTGCATCGGGCAATCGCGCGCCGGATGCAGGAACAGGGGTGAGCGACCGGTTAGCGAAGCGAATCCATCGTGCCAGTGCCACGATGGAAGGTGGCGAACCGGGGAGCTGCCGCAGGCAGCGGGCCCCCGGCCGGGGCACCGATCCCTACTCTTCCGGCTTCACCACATCGACCGGACTGATGTCAAGCAGGTCAAGCGTGCGGCGCAGCAGGCGCATCTCGGTCTCGGCCAGTTGCGCATCCGCCTTGGCGATCTCGGCCATATGCCGCGCCAATTGCTTGCGCCGTTCAACGTCGAGATCGCGAAACAGCGCAATCGCCTGCGAGCCATTGGTCTCGTAGCCGAACTCGTTGAGATATTCGATGACGCTGTCGATGCTGGCCTCCGGAATACCGAAGGCGTCCTTGCAGATGCGCCGGAAGGCAACCATCTCGCTCTCGCTGACCGATCCGTCGGCCAGGATCATGCGGAACAGCATCAGAAGTTCCGCCGACAGGACGGGATCGTCCGCCACCTTGCGCACGCCGGGGTCGCCGTCAAAGATCGAGCGTATCTGGTCCAGCAATGCGAACGCCATCAGGTGCCCCTTTCCGATTCGTCTTCAATAGAGTTAGCGCGGAATCGGCCTTGCGCAAACGGGGCGGTCGTGGTCGAACGCCCGCTATCTCAGCCGACCGACGTTCCCACGGATCAGATGATCGACCTCAGCATCCAAACCGTTGCCATGCTCGCCTTCGCCGCCTTTGCGGCGGGCTTTGTCGATTCGATTGCCGGCGGCGGCGGACTGATCACCATTCCCGCACTGCTGCTGGCCGGCTTCTCGCCGGTCGGGGCACTTGGGACCAACAAGCTGCAGGGCATGTTCGGCTCCGGATCGGCGACGATCCATTATGCCTCCAAAGGGCATGTCGACCTGCGCAGGCAATTGCCCTCGGCGCTGCTGGCACTTGCCGGAAGTGCCATCGGCGCATTGCTGGCCACGATCGTGCCCGGCGACCTGCTGCGTGCTCTCCTGCCCCTGGTGCTGATCGCCATTGCGCTTTATTTCGCACTCAAGCCCAACATGAACGACGTCGACCGGGCCGAGCGCCTGTCGCCATTCCTGTTCGGACTGACCCTGGTGCCGGCAATCGGCTTCTATGACGGCCTGTTCGGCCCGGGCGCCGGCTCCTTCTACATGCTGGCCTTCGTCGCCCTGGCCGGCTACGGCGTGCTCAAGGCCACGGCGCATACCAAACTGCTCAACTTCGCCTCCAACATCGGCGGCTTCATTGTCTTCGCCGCCGTCGGCGTCATCTCCTGGAAGATCGGCCTGATGATGGGCGTCGCCCAGTTCCTCGGCGCCCGCGTCGGCGCGAGCCTGGCCATGCGCATCGGCGCCAAACTGATCAAGCCGCTGCTGGTGATCGTCTGCGTGGCACTGGCGGTGAAGCTGCTGGCCGATCCGGCCAACCCGCTGCGCGTCATGATTGGTGTGTGACCACACGCCCTGATAGAATGACGCTGTTCGAATCATGTTGGAGGAGCCACACATGAATCTCAGCGCGCCTACTCAGATTGTTTTCATCATTTCCCTAGTCATTGCCATAATCGGCATTCTCGCCGCGCTTGGCATTCTTGCGTTCATTCCAATCGCATCGGTGTGGATCGTTCTTATTGCCTACATTGTGCTAGCCGCCGGCTGTTTGATGCGCGGCGCCTGATACGCTTCCCTCAAGACGTGGGGACTGAGAGCGCCCGGCCAAAAGCCGGGCGCTTTTGATTCTGACCCGCTTTTCAGTCGCGCCAAGATCCCAGGGAATTAGCCGCGTCGCTACGCTCCTTGCTCCGCCCGTGGATGATGACGAAACGATGGGTATTCCTGGCCAAGAAATTACCTAGCCAGCCCGAAAATCGCGTCACAGTCGAGATGGGTCTCCAGTTCGGCCGCGACCTCGTCCAGCGCCCGTTCGACCTCGGCGCGATAATCGATGCCGCCGCCCTTGATGCCGAGGCTTTCGAGGAATTTCCCGCGAAAGCCGTCGGCACCGAACAGGCCATGCATATAGGTGCCCAGCACCTTGCCATCGGGCGAGATCGCACCGTCCTCGGCACCATTGATGATCGCCGACGGTCGCATCGCGTCCGGGCCGGTGGTGCGGCCGAGATGGATTTCATAGCCTTCGAGCGGCTGGTCGAACGGGACGGATCGCGCGCTGACATTGCGCACTGTCTTCTCCGGCTCCATCACCGTCTCGACGTCGAGCAGGCCGAGCCCTTCGGCTTCGGTGACGCTGCCTTCGATGCCGTCGGGATCGCGCACCATGCGGCCAAGCATCTGGAAACCGCCGCAAATGCCGACAATATGGCCGCCACGCTTGCGGTGCGCCGCAAGATCCCGGTCCCAACCGTTCTCGCGGAATTTCAGGAGATCGCCGATCGTCGACTTGGAGCCGGGAATAACAACCAGCCCGGCGTCGGCCGGCAGCGGCTTACCAGGGGGCACGAAAACCACTTCGACCTGCGGCTCGGCCTTGAGAGGGTCGAGATCGTCAAAATTGGCGATGCGGCCAAGCACCGGCACCGCCACCTTCAGCGCGCGCGCCTCACCGGACGCCAACCGTTCCAGCACGACAGAGTCCTCCGAAGGCAGCCGTGCCGCCGCCTTCAGCCACGGCACGACGCCAAAGCAGCGCCAGCCGGTGAATTTTTCGATCGCCTTCAGGCCGTCATCGAACAGCGAGACATCACCGCGGAACTTGTTGATGAGATAGCCGACGATCATGCGCCGGTCCTCTTCCGGCAGGATCAGATGCGTACCAGCCACCGAGGCGATGACGCCGCCGCGATCGATGTCTCCGACCAGAACCACCGGCACGTCGGCACGCGTGGCAAAGCCCATATTGGCGATGTCGCGG
Organism: Mesorhizobium sp. dw_380; assembly: GCF_018588885.1. Classification (GTDB taxonomy): domain Bacteria; phylum Pseudomonadota; class Alphaproteobacteria; order Rhizobiales; family Rhizobiaceae; genus Mesorhizobium. The sequence continues at coordinate 81,658 of NZ_JAFFIW010000004.1, read as the reverse complement.
CTGCGCAGGTTGATTTCGGCCGGCGAGCCGGCGCCCTCGACGATGACGAGGTCTGCGTCCTCGCCGACCTTGCCCCAGGAGTCGAGCACGGCGTCCATCAGCCGGCCCTTCAGCGCCTGATAATCCCGCGCTCGCGCCTCGCCGAACACCTTGCCTTGCACGATGACCTGCGCGCCGACATCGGTCTGCGGCTTGAGCAGCACCGGGTTCATGTGGACCGACGGCACAACGCCACAAGCGATCGCCTGCAGCCATTGCGCACGGCCGATCTCGCCGCCGCCATGATGGTTGTCGCCGGGAATATCGGCAACGGCGGCATTGTTGGACATGTTCTGCGGTTTGAACGGGCGCACCTTCAGCCCGCGCTTTTTCGCGGCTCGGCACAGCCCGGCGACCAGCACCGTCTTACCGACATCCGAGCCGGTGCCTTGCAGCATGATTGCCCTGGCCATCAGTCCCTGCCCTGCGCTGCGGTTCCGGTGACGGTGGATTTCTGCGCCAGCGGTCCGCCGCGCCAGATGTAGAGCGCCAGCAGCGCTTCCCCGCCGGTGCGCATGGCGTGGTTGACATTGGAAGCGTGGTGGATCACCTCGCCGGCCTCCCGCATGTGAAAACCGCCCTCGCCCATCCGCCATTCGGTGCCGCCGGTCAGTGGAACGTAGATTTCCTCGGCGACATGGTGATGGTCGGGATAGACGATATCAGGCCCAAGGATCAGCAGGCCGGCGGCGACCTGGTCATTGGCGAAATGACCGCGCGTGCCGAACATTTCCAGCCAGCCGTAATTGTCGATGAAATCTTTGCCGAAATCCGCCTCGCTGTAAGTCTGCCCCCAATGCAGGTCGTTGCGCTGCTGTACCAGCAACTGCATCAGCGGTTTTGCAGCCATCGGCGCCAAGTCTGCCGCGCGATCGAGATGACACAGGCAGCCGAGCGGACGCGGCTTCAGCGCGCGGGCCGGCATGTCCCAGCCGATGCGCGCCACGGCATCGCGCACCAGGGCATCGTCCACGGAAGCCAGATAGGCATGGAACCGTCGAAGCAGTTCATCGAATTTTGTCGTCACGTCTTGCTCCGGACATGCATTGAAGCACAGCCGCTCCGCGGCGGGTCGGGTTGCGCGGCGGCATCATTGGTCTAGATTGGTGCGCGCGCAAAGCCAAAAACAACAGGCCAGCGGGCTAGCTGGCCAGCACATAGGGAGCACGCCATGGACGCCGCGGTCGATGCGAGCACCAGCCAGTTCGAACTCAACGAGGAACAGCGTGCCATCCAGGAGATGGCGCAGGCCTTCGCCGCCGACCGCGTCGCGCCGAATGCACTCGACTGGGACCGCAGGAAACATTTCCCCGCCGACGTGATCCGCGAGACCGGCCCGCTCGGCCTTGGCGGCATCTATGTCAGCGACGATGTCGGCGGCTCCGCGCTCGGCCGCCTCGACGCCGTGCTGATCTTTGAGGCGCTGTCGCATGCCGATCCGGCCTTTTCGTCCTTCATCTCGATCCACAACATGGTGGCTTCGATGATCGACCGTTTCGGGGATGAGGAGCAGCGCCAGCGCTTCCTGCCCAAGCTGACCTCGATGGAGTGGCTGGCAAGCTACTGCCTGACCGAGCCGGGTTCGGGATCCGATGCCGCCGCCCTGAAGACGCGTGCGGTGAAGAGCGGCGGCGACTATGTCCTCAACGGCGCCAAGCAGTTCATCTCGGGTGCCGGCGACAGCGATGTCTACGCCGTCATGGTCCGCACCGGCGCCGATGGTCCGAAAGGCATCTCCACCATCATCGTGCCCAGGGATGCGCCCGGCCTCTCCTTCGGCGCCAACGAGCACAAGATGGGCTGGCACATGCAGTCGACGCGCCAGGTCATCTTCGAGGACTGCAAAGTGCCGGTGGAAAACCTTTTGTCGGGTGAAGGCGCCGGTTTCGGCATCGCCATGGCCGGGCTCGATGGCGGCCGGCTGAACATCGCCGCCTGTTCGCTGGGCGGTGCGCAATCGGCGCTCGACAAGGCGCTGTCCTACACCGCCGAGCGCAAGGCCTTCGGCTCCAAGATCAACCAGTTCCAGGCGCTGCAGTTCCGGCTGGCCGACATGGAGACGGAGCTGCAGGCAGCGCGCATCTTCCTCTATGCCGCCGCCTCAAAGCTCGACCGCAAGGCGCCCGATGCCGGCAAATGGTCGGCAATGGCCAAGCGCTTCGTCACCGACACCGGCTTCACCGTCGCCAACGACGCGCTGCAGCTGCTCGGCGGCTATGGCTATCTGCATGATTACGGCGTCGAGAAGCTGGTGCGGGACCTGCGCGTCCATCAGATCCTCGAAGGCACCAACGAGATCATGCGCGTCATCATCGCGCGCGCCTTGATTGGGCGGCAGTAGGCAGTAGGCAGTAGGCAGTAGGCAGTAGGCAGTAGGCAGTAGGCAGTAGGCAGTAGGCAGAGAGATGACCGGCAAGATCAATTCCTACAAGGATCTTATCGTATGGCAGCATGCGATGGATCTAGCGGTCGCTGCCTATTCCTTGACCAAGACGTGGCCAAAAGAAGAATTGTACGGCCTGACCAGCCAAATCCGTCGATCAGCGAACTCTATCCCTGCAAATATCGCGGAAGGTTATGGTCGAGACAACAGAGGCTCATATCAGCAATTTCTCAGGATCGCCCAGGGTTCGCTGAAGGAGTTCGAGACACACCTTCAGATCGCCGAACGCATCGGTCTTGCCACGCATGATCAAGCTCATCACCTGCTATTAGCGACCGAGGGCATCGGCAAAATGCTTCGCCAACTCATTCTCAGACTTACGCCAGAATAGATTGCCTACTGCCTACTGCCTACTGCCTACTGCCTACTGCCTACTGCCTACCTACCCATTCACGGAGCGCCACCATGACCACCATCGCCTTCATCGGCCTCGGCAATATGGGCAATCCAATGGCCGCCAACCTAGTCAAGGCCGGGCATGCGGTGAACGGTTTCGACCTCGTGCCGGAAAACCTCACCGTCGCCAAGGAACATGGCGTGACGGTCATGGCCAACGCACCGGCCGCGGTAAAGGACGCCGAAGTGGTGATCACGATGTTGCCGGCCGGCAAGCACGTGCTCTCGGTTTATGAGGACATCGCGCCAAAGGCAAAAAAGGGCGCGCTGTTCATCGATTCCTCGACGATCGACGTTGAATCCGCGCGCAAGGCGCATGCGACAGCTACAAAACATGGCCTGCTGTCGATCGATGCGCCGGTTTCCGGCGGCACCGGCGGTGCGGCGGCCGGTACGCTGACCTTCATGGCTGGCGGCTCCGACAATGCCTTCGCCGCCGCCGAGCCGATCCTGAAGCCGATGGCCGGGCGCATCGTCCATTGCGGTGGCGACGGCGCCGGCCAGGCGGCAAAGATCTGCAACAACATGATCCTCGGCATTTCGATGATCGGCGTCGCCGAGGCCTTCGTGCTGGCGGAAAAGCTCGGCCTGTCGCATCAGGCGTTGTTCGACGTCGCCTCGACCTCGTCAGGCCAGTGCTGGTCGCTGACCACCTATTGCCCGGTGCCCGGCCCGGTGCCCACTTCGCCCGCCAACGGGGATTACAAGCCGGGCTTTGCCGCGGCCCTTATGCTGAAGGACCTGAAATTGTCCCAGGAAGCAGCACTCGGCGCAGGCGCGGTGACCCCACTCGGCGCCGAGGCGGCGCAGCTCTACGCCCTGTTCAACGCCCAGGGACATGGCGGCGCCGATTTCTCCGGCATAATTAATTTTCTGCGCGGCAATCCTGCGTAACCGGCGGATTTGATGGGATTTTTCCGGGTTTGCCCGACAGGCAGATCGCAAATTTAGATTTGCTTAAGCTCTCGATAACTCCGCGGTAACGATGTCCCTATAAAACGGATTGTGAGGCGGACATATCGCATCCGCCCGGCGCTCCGGATCAGGTCTCGCGTACCGGAGCCCGTAAGTTTCGCAAGTGTCTCAGTAGCGAAACGCCATGCGTATCTGGCAAAGCCGCGTTCCCGATGGAGCGCGGTTTTTGCATTTCTCCCGCGCTCAATTCAGATCGACGCTATATTCCGATCGCCGCGTTTCGGGATTGGCACGTGATCTTCGTTGGTCAGCACGATCGGCGCATCCACCCCATCCACCCTGACCACGAGCAGGCGCATGCTCCATGTGCCTGCATTGCGGACCAGGTGGGAAAACACGGTGCCCTTGCCCTTGGCGCCATGGACCGGAATGCTGAACTGCGCATCGCCGGCGCCGTTCGCGTTGACGTCGAGATTGCCGCCGACCCAGAAATTGTCGGTCACGTCCTCGCCGATCGCGGCTTTCACGCGGGTGTCGGCGCGAATGGCATCCATGGTCATGTGATAGGCATCACTGCCTTTCAGAATGTAGGGAACGCTGCCGACCGTCGCCGCGCAGCCGCCGATCCCAACCACCCAGACGACCAGACCGGCGATTGCCCAGTTGCGTTGCGTCTTGCGGAACTGCTCGGCGTCGCGCCAGGCCCGGTTCCGCCACGCCCAGCGGCTGCCGCGCGCGCCGAGCACGATGATCATGATGATATTGACGACCGGGATCAGCGCCAGCAGCGCGATGAAGGTGCTGTTGCCGATGCCCCATATCCAGTTGAGGAAGAAGGCGCCCCAATTCCAGCGATCGAGCTCAGCCGGAATTTCAGCGGGCTGGTTGAGCGGTTGTCCTGCCATCAAGTCTCCCCTCGGCAAACGGCCTCACCGGCTTGTAGCCGATAGCACGGACAACCGGAACCCTTGGCCACCTGCGATGGACGGGCAAGTGGGCTCAGGACAACGGAATGGCTGACATGTGGGTGGCAGGCGTCGCGAACCTCGGGACGCCTGCCAATATCTCACCGCTTGCGCAGATCCGCTTGCGCTAGGTCGAGCGCCTTGCCGATACGCTCGCAGGCCATGTCGATCGTGTCGCGGGTCCACATCAGCGGCGGCGACAGGATCATCGTGTCGCCGGTGGCGCGCAGCATCATGCCGTTGGCGATCGCATGGTCGCGCACCGTCACCGCTGCACTTCCCGAAGGCAGGAACCGCTCCTTGGTCGCCTTGTCCTTGACGATCTCGATCGCGCCCATCAGCCCGATCGAACGCACCTCACCGACGAGATCATGTCCGGCAATCCGCTCCTGCAGGGCCTTGGCGAAGTAGGGGCCGGTGTCGTTCCTGACGCGATCGACCATGCCTTCCCGTTCGATGATTTCCAGGTTCTTCAACGCCACCGCACAAGCCACCGGGTGCCCGGAATAGGTGTAGCCGTGATTGAACTCGCCACCCTTCTCGACCAGCGTCGAGGTGATGCGGTCGCCGACCAGCAGGGCCGACAAAGGCTGGTAGCCCGAGGTCAGCGCCTTGGCCGTGGTGATGGTATCCGGTTCGATGCCGAAGGTCTGGGCCGCGAACCATTCGCCAGTGCGGCCATAGCCGGTGATGACTTCGTCGAGCATCAGCAGCACGTCGTATTTGCGGCAGATGCGCTGCACTTCCGGCCAGTAGCTCATCGGCGGTATCTTCACGCCGCCCGCCCCCATAACCGGCTCGCCGATGAAGGCCGCGACCTTGTCGGCGCCGGCTTCGAGGATGGCGTCCTCGACCGCCTTGGCCGCGCGCAGCCCGAAATCATGGTCGCTCTCGCCAGGCAGCGCCAGCTCGTAGGCATAGGGCATCATCACATGGACGATGTTGGGCACCGCGCCGCCGAGCTGCTTGTGCATGGCATCCATGCCGCCGAGCGAGGTGCCGGCGACGGTCGAGCCGTGATAGGCCATCTTGCGCGAGATGATGCGGTTCTTTTCCGGCTTGCCTTCCAGCACCCAGTAGTGGCGCACGAGACGCAGCGCCGTGTCATTGGCTTCCGAACCGGACGAGCCGTAGAACACCTGATTTATATGCTTCGGCGCGATTTCCGCCAGCTTCTTGGACAACAGCACCGGTGTCGGCGTCGAGGTTTTGAAGAAGGAATTGTAGTAGGGCAGTTCCTTCATCTGGGCGTAAGCGGCCTCAGCCAGTTCGTCGCGGCCATAGCCGATATTGACGCACCATAGCCCAGCCATGCCGTCGAGAATCTCTGTCCCCTCTGAATCGTAGATGAATGCCCCATTGGCGTGGGTGATGATGCGCGACCCTGCCGCGCGCAGCTCCTTGTGGTCGGTGAAGGGGTGGAGATGATGCGCGGCGTCGATCTGCTGAAGCTGCTTCAGCGAATAATTCTGATAAGTCATGGATATGATCTTTCCTCTGGATTCAAGCCGGCTGGCGCCGGGGCGAATGCATCAGAGGGAGGCAGGCGGCGAATAACCGATGCGGGCGCATAGCCGCAAAAGCTCGGCGCGCAGCGTGCGCGGTGACGGTGTCACCGCGACGCGCAATGCACGAGCCCGAAATGCGCCAACCAATGTCCTGACCAGAGCCATGGGCGGCACCTTAGAGCAAAGGGCGGTCGAGGTGAACCACCCTTGCTCCGAGATTTCGGTTCACGCCTTGGCGCTCAGCGCTCTTTGCAGGAACACATATTTCATCGCCGTCTGCGCCGCTTGCGGCCGGCGGTCGCCACGCCCGCCATGTCCGCCTTCGGTCTCCTCGAAGAACAGCGTCCTGGCATGACCTGCCTCCTGCAGGCGGGCGGCCATCTTGCGCGCATGGCCGGGATGGACCCGGTCGTCGGCGGTCGAGGTGGTCAGCAGCACCGGCGGATAGGCGGCACCGGCCTCGACATGCTGATAGGGTGAATATGCCGAAAGCCATTTAGCGTCTTCCGGCTTTGACGGATCGCCATATTCGGCCATCCATGAGGCGCCCGGCGGCAATTCGGTGTAGCGCAGCATATCGAGCAGCGGCACCTCGATGATGACGGCACCGAACAGCTCCGGACGCTGCGTCAGGGAAGCGCCGGTCAGCAGGCCGCCATTCGAGCCGCCCTGGATGCCGAGCGAGGCTGTCGTCGCGATACCGCGCCGAACAACGTCCTCAGCCACCGCGGCGAAATCGTCGAAGCCGTTCTGGCGCTTGCCCTTCAGCGCCGCCTGATGCCAGGCCGGGCCGAATTCGCCGCCGCCGCGGATGCAGGCCTGCACATAGGCGTTGCCCTTCTCAAGCCACAACCTGCCACGCACGCCGGCATAGCCGGGCAAGAGCGGCACTTCGAACCCGCCATAGCCGTAGAGCAGCGTCGGCACCGGCCCTTTCTGGTCGCGCCGCCGGACGACGAAATACGGGATCATCGTGCCATCCTTCGAACGTGCCTCGAATTGTTCCGAGATCAGCGGCGAAGCATCGAAACGCGCCGGCTGCGATTTCACCGTCGCCAGCGTCTCAGCATTGTCGTCAGACCAGATGATCGAAACCGGCGTCAGGAAATCCGTGAAGGAGAAGGAAACGCTCGAGCCGAAATGCTCGGCATGGCTGATGCCGACGGTGCCGTTCTCAGGCAGTGCGACGGGTTTCAGCGACCAAGCACCGTCCTTGCGCTCGCAGACGAGAACCTTGCCGCGCACATTGTCCATCAGGCTGATGAACAGTCGGTCCTGCGTGCGGGCAATGCCGGCAATGGACACACGATGCGCCGGCGCCAACAAGGTTTCGATGGAACCAAGGCTGCCTGTTTCGATCCAGTGCGCGAAATCGAGCGAATAGAGCCCGTCCGGCTGGCAGGCCGTGCCGTCCGGCGCGGCCCATGGTGTACGCACCCCGAACACCAGCTGGTCCTTGAAAAGCGCGGTGTCGGTCACATCGTCGGGCAGCGGGATGCGCCTGTTTTCGCCCGACGGGAGATGCAGGAAACTGTGCGACGCGAAGAAGTTGAGCGTCCGCGCCAGAAACAGATGACGCTTGTCGCCGTCGAACTCGACGCCGGCACCAACGGCGAGATCCTCTTTCTGCGCCTCGAAGATCGGCGTCGCGTCTTCGAGCTTCGTGCCGCGCTTCCAGAGCTTGACCACGCGCGGATAGCCGGACTCAGTCTTGTCCGCTTCCTCGAAGGCCGCCGAGACGATGACGGTATCTTTGTCCAGCCAGCCGAAGTTCGATTTGGAGGCGGGCGCCTGAAAACCGCCTTCAACGAAGGATTTGGCGGCGATGTCGAACTCGCGCATGGTACTGGCATCGCCGCCATCAGGCGACATGCTTACCAGGCAGAGGTTGAAATCGGGATAGAGCCGGCTGGCGCCGCTGAACACCCATTTGATTCCCTCCTTCGCAGCAAGCTGGTCGAAGTCGATGATCGTTTCCCACATCGGCTTCTCGGCCTTGTAGGAGGCGACCGTGGTGCGGCGCCAAAGGCCGAGCGCATTGGTCTTGTCCTGCCAGAAATTATAGACATGCCCGGCGATTGCCGCGCCCACGGCGATATTGTCCTCGGCCGTCATCAGATCAAGCGCGGTCTGGAATGACGCCTGGTAGGACGGATCGCCCTGCAATTCACCAACCGTGACCCCGTTCTGGCTATGCACCCAGTCCAGCGACTCTTTGGCCGTCCGGTCCTCCAACCAGAGGAAGGGATCGTGAGAGCTGGATTCTGGCTTGGCGATGGGCTTGGTCATGGAATCTCCGATTGCTTCGGCATGCAACATCGACATGCCGTGTCCGATATTCAATAGCTGGGGAATTCAAGCCAAGGATTCAGGCTTTCCCGCGGCCAGCGATGCTGGCGGCCGCCAGTACCAGGCACAGCAGGCCAAGCGTGATCGGCAGGCCGACGGCCCCCAGAATATCCATCGCGCTCCCCGCGAGCGGCGGCACGGCGATGCCACCGACGCCCCACATCAGCGAGAATGCGGCATTGCCGGCAACCAGTGCCGAGCCGGTGAAGCGCTCGCCGAGTTCGATGATCGACATCGTATAGATGCCGTAGGAGACGGCGCCCCAGACGAAGATCATCGGCCAGATCAGCGGCGTCTCGATGAGAAGCGGCAGAAGCAGGCAGCCGAGCACCGTGATCGAGACACATGCAAGCCGCACCAGGCGCGCCGTTAGCCTTTCGGCCAGAAGACCGAGCGGAACCTGCATAGCGATGTTGCCGGCGATCATCACCGACAGCAGCGCCGACATGCGGGCCTCGGTGAGGCCGTAATGGCCGCCATAGACCGGCAGCAAGGCCAGCGCGCCCTGTTCGAAGCCGGCGGCCACGATGACGGCAAACAGAAGCAGCCACGCCAACGGCACGAAACCCAGGACGGAAACCTGGTGACCGGCATCGTCGACTTTGGGCAGGCGCGGCAGCACCGATGCCAGGCAGATGCCGCACAGCACGAAGGCGCAAATGCCGACCAGGAACGGCGGCCAGCCCTCGGTGCCGACAGCAAGCAGGCAGAGTGGTCCGGCCGCGAAACCGGCCGAGATGATCGTCGAATACACGCCCATGACGCGCCCGCGACGGGCCGGCGGCGCCAGGGCAATGACCCAGATCTCACTCAGCACATAGAGCGGATTGGTCACCGCGCCGATCAGGAAGCGCAGCGGGAACCACAGATAGACATTCTGCGTCCAGCCGATCAGCGCCAGCACGACAGCCGAGAGTGCGGCACAGGTGAGCGTCGTGCGCCCTGCCCCGAACCGGCGCGCCAATGCCGGGATCAGCGGCGACGAAACGATGAAGCCGATCGGCGTCATCGCCGCCGACAGGCCGATCATCGCCGGAGAGACGCCCTGGCGCTGCAGGATGAAGCTCAGCAGCGGATAGGACAACCCCTGCGCGATGGCGAACACAGACACCGTCGCGATCACGCCGGTAATCGCCGCCCCTTGCATCCCTGTCTCGCTATTGTCCGAACCGGTCGCCGTCATGCCGTGCCGCTCCGGCGGACCGACGAGCGATAGAGCGCGAAAATCACCAGCAAGGCGTCGAGTGCCGCCCACTGCGTTCCCGCTTCGCCTTCGCTCGAGCCGGTCGCGACCATGCCGTCATCCATGTGAGCCGCCGGCTGACCTCCCGGCCGGCAAGCGTCACTAGCTACTGGTTCAATCCCGGGAAAGAAAGAGCCGGCAAGGCAAATCAGCTTGCGCTTCGATCGACCGACGCCAAAGCGGTACCGGATTGAAAGAATTTCGGATGACCGGTTTGACGACGCTACGGAAAATATCGGGCAATCGCGCCCTTCTTGCCATCGGCGTAGGGCCTTAGCCACTTGTCGTCGACGGAAATCCCATCGTCGTCCGAAGGTCCCTTGCCGATCGTCCTGCGCCAGGCGCGGAACTTGTAGTGATCGAAGACGTCGAGCATGTGGACGGCATAGGCCGCGGCAAACGTCTTGTCGCCTTCCACGATCACCAAATTTTCGTCATTTTCGTAGGACGCTTTGTAGCCAAGGTTGTGGCTGCCGGTGATGACTGTGGCGTTGTCTTCCATCGGATCGATGATGACGATCTTGTCGTGCACGATCGCATGGCCGACGGTCAGCACCTCCGCCTGGAAGTCGCGGGCGATGGTGGCGCCGGTCAGGTTTGCCGCCCGCACGATGGAGACATTGGGCGCCTCCCGGACCTTCTCCGGATAGACGAAGGGCGCCTTGCCGTCCTTGTTCGATTTGTGGGTGACCGGATCCTTGGTCGGCGCGACATAGTTGGGCATGGCGGTTTGATCACTGATCGCGCCCTGCACGATCAAATTCGGATCGGCCTTCGCCGCCGCGACGGCCTGGTCGACGATCGACTTTTCGCCAAGCAACGAGGGATTGAACACCAGGAACAGCACCGCCCGCTTCGCCGCGCGGATGCGGGCAAAGACATCCTCGAGATCCACCGGCCGCACGGAAATATCCTTCTTGTTGCGGTTAGGATCGTTGGGCGAAAACCAAACCGTCATGCCGTCCAGCGCCGCGGTGGCGCCGTTCAGCGGATTTGGCATGTGGTTTTCCAGGCGGAACGGCACACCTTGCGTCTGCGCGACGTGGCCGGCGGCACTTTCCGAGGCAGGCGGCGGAAACACATCGGCCTTCATGCGCTCCCAATAGGCATTAAACACTTTTGCCATCGCCGGGTCGTCGCGGATGAAGGCGTTGTTGGACTGCCCGCAAATGCCGGTCGAGGTCCAGTTGGTGCTGCCCGTCATCACGGCCTGCGGCTCGCCTTGGGGATCGCGATAGACGGCGAACTTGTTGTGGCCGATATGGTTGTTGTTGAAAAGACGGTCCGTCACCACGACGCCCGCATCGTGCAGGCGCTTCCTGTAGGGCGCATTGCCGGCGTCCCAGGACTTGGTCTGGGCGTCCTTGCCCGAATTCGAAAGGATGACCTCGACGACATCCTTGGCGGTGACGATGGCGTCGCACAATTCGTCGTCGCCAAGCTCGTAGAGGGCAAGCCTGACGGTGCCGCCTTCCTCCTTGGCCCGTCTCAAAAGACTGGTCAGCACGTCAGGCACATCGCCGTGCAGATAGGCGCGTATCTTGCTGGTCGGATCCCGCAGGATCGCGCTGATCTTGTCGCGCTGCCCGACCTTGATGCCGGCCTCTTGCAACGCATGCGACATCCATTGCGTCGACAGAACGCCATTGGTGAAGGCGACACGCGCCTCGCCGAACATCTGTCCCAGGAAGATCGTTGGGCTGACCGCGCCCTGGCCGAGATAGCCAAGCCGCCGCGCCGGCCCGGTATAGGCGGGTTTGCCGTCGACGACCTGGTCAGGGCGCACCGGCACCGGATCGAGACCTGGTTTCATGTCGCCGACCGGACGCACCCGGTAGGCGATCATTTCGCCGTCCGGCCTGACGTCGATGCTGTCGCGGCGCCGCCGAACGGTGAGATCGCGCCAGAATGTCTTCTGCACCGGCCAGACGCCGGTATCCTGGGGAATCCATCTGGGGTTTCGCTGCCCCTTGAAAGGTACCCAGGCCGCCAGGCAACGCTCCTCGCCGGCGTCGGGATAGAGGCGCACGATTTCGAAACCGAGGCAGCCCGGGATCATCCCGTCGATATCCCAGGAAAGGAACGCAACTTCGTTATTGGTCGCGGCACGCACTTTGACGACGTCAGGCATGGCTGTCCCTCCAAAAAATTTCAACGCGCAAGTATGTCAGAAGTAAAAGACGGTACTGTAACGCACTCAACATCTGCCGCCGACCCCTCTCCCGGACATACGCGGGAATGCCGGTACTGCCGGTCAATGTCGCGGCCTCACAACTGCCGTTCCGGCATGTCGCTTCCCTCGCCCTAGTGGTCGCCGCCTCCGCAATGGCCGGCGGGTCGCCGGTCCATTATGCCGCCCGCTATCCGCATCAGACGAGGACCATCATGACCGCCGCCCTACAACCCCTAGAACCGGCCCAGGCACCCGACCGTGCCCGCCGTGGTGGCCGTGCTGGGAAGCGCGCCGGCGGCTCGGCCGCCTTCGAGCAGCCGGTTTTCCGGCAGCTGAAGAACCCGCTGACGCCGACCAGGCTGGTGTCGGAAGACGAATTGGAATCGATCCACCTCGCCTCGCTGCGCGTGCTCAGGGAAATCGGCGTCGACGTCCTGCACGATGAAGCCCGCCGCATCATGAAGGCGCATGGCGCCGATGTGCGCGAAGGCAGCGAGCGCGTGCGCTTCGACAGCGACATGATCCTCGACCTGGTGTCGAATTGCCCGTCCGAATTCACCATCCATGCCCGCAACCCGGCGCACAATGTGCGCTTCGGCGGCGACAATCTGATCATCTCGATGATGGCATCGGCGCCCAACTGCTCCGACATCGATCGCGGCCGCCGGCCGGGCAACCAGGCGGACTACCGCAATTTCCTGCGCCTTGCGCAGATGCACAACATCCTGAACTGCACCGGCGGCTATCCGGTGGAGCCGACCGACATCCATCCGTCCGTCCGCCACCTCGAATGCATCCGCGACCTCGCCACGCTGACCGACAAGGTGTTCCACATCTATTCGCTCGGCAAGGAGCGCAATGTCGACGGCATCGAGATCACCCGCATCGCGCGCGGCATCAGCCACGAGCAGTTGCTGGCGGAGCCGTCTGTCTTCACCATCATCAACACCAATTCGCCGCTCAAGCTCGACGTGCCGATGATGGAAGGCATCATCCAGATGTCGAGCAAGGGCCAGGTCGTCATCGTCACGCCCTTCACCCTGTCCGGCGCCATGGCACCGGTGACCATCGCCGGCGCGCTGGTGCAGCAGAATGCCGAGGCACTGTCCGGCATCGCCTTCGCCCAGATGGTGCGCAAGGGCGCGCCCGTCGGCTATGGCGGCTTCACCTCCAATGTCGACATGAAGTCCGGTTCACCGGCCTTCGGCACACCCGAATACATGAAGGCGCAGCTGGTCGGCGGCCAGCTTGCCCGCCGCTACAACATACCCTACCGCACCTCCAACACCTGCGCCGCCAACACGGTCGATGCACAGGCGGCCTATGAGAGCGTGTTCTCGCTGTGGGGCGCCATCCAGGGCGGCGGCAATCTGATGATGCATGCCGCCGGCTGGCTGGAAGGCGGCCTGCGCTGCTCCTACGAGAAGACCATTCTGGATATCGACCTGTTGCAGATGGTGGCCGAATTCCTGACCCCGCTCGACATGTCCGACGAGGCACTCGGCTTCGACGCTATCCAGTCGGTCGGCCCCGGCGGCCATTTCTTCGGCACCCAGCATACGCAGGACCGCTACAAGACCGCCTTCTACTCGCCGATCCTCTCCGACTGGCGCAATTTCGAGACCTGGGCGGAAGCCGGCTCGCCGACGGCGCTGGAAAAGGCCAACAAGGTCTGGAAGGAGCGGCTGGCGTCCTATGACGAGCCCTACATGGACCCGGCGATCCGCGAGGAACTCAACGACTTCGTCCAGAAGCGCACGGCCGAAGGCGGCGCACCGACCGATTTTTGATCATCTGTATTGGTTTTGATGAATAGTCGACCCCCACTCCGTCGAGCTTCGCTCGCCACCTCTCCCCCGATCGACGGGGCAGAGGAAGGGCGTGAAGCGATTCCAGCTGGCACCCTTCCTCCGGAGGGGGGAGAGGTGGCGCCGCGAAGCGGCGACGGAGTGGGGGAAGCCGCTCGTGAAACCATCCTTGCCGCGCCTGATGGCAGGCTGGCCGAAAACATCACTGTATCCGACCTCCGCTTTGTTTTCACGCCCCGCTCATCCGATTCAATCTCTTCAAAAACGGACCTATCTTCATGAAATCCCATGTAAAAGCGGTTGTCATCGGCGGCGGCGTCGTCGGCTGCTCGGTTCTCTACCATCTGGCCAAGGCCGGCTGGACCGATATCATGCTGATCGAGCGCTCGGAACTCACCTCCGGCTCGTCCTGGCATGCGGCAGGTGGCTTCCACACGCTGAACGGCGATCCCAACGTCGCCAAGCTGCAGGCCTATACGGTGCAGCTCTACAAGGAGATTGAGGAAATCTCAGGCCAGTCCTGCTCGCTGCATCTGACCGGCGGCGTGATGTTGGCTGATACGCCCGAACGTATGGATTTCCTGCGGCTGGCGCACGCCAAGGGCCGCTATCTCGGCATGGACACCGAGCTGATCACCCCGTCCGAAGCCAAGGCGATGTTCCCGCTGATGGATGAGACCAACTTCGTCGGCGCCATGTGGGATCCGGTCGAAGGCCACCTTGATCCCTCAGGCACCACCATCGCATACTCCAAGGCGGCGAAGAAACTCGGCGCCGAGATCGTGCTGCGCAACCGCGTCGTCGACCTGACGCAGCAGCCGGACGGCACCTGGAACGTCGTCACCGAGCAGGGCACGGTTCATGCCGAGCACGTCGTCAACTGTGGCGGCCTGTGGGCGCGCGAGATCGGCCGCATGGTCGGCGTCGAACTGCCGGTTCTGGCCATGGAGCACATGTATCTCTTGACCGAGCCGATGCCTGAGGTCGAGGAATTCAACAAATCGACCGGCCGCGAAATGATCGGCGTGCTCGACTTCAAGGGCGAGATCTACACCCGTCAGGAGCGCAACGGCATCCTGCTCGGCACCTACGAAAAGGCTTGCAAGCCGTGGTCGCCGGTCAACACGCCCTGGGATTTCGGCCACGAACTCTTGCAGCCCGATCTCGACCGCATCGCGCCGTCGCTGGAAATCGGCTTCAAGCATTTCCCGGGCATCGAGAAGGCCGGCATCAAGCAGATCATCAACGGCCCCTTCACCTTCGCGCTTGACGGCAACCCGCTGGTCGGCCCGGTGCAGGGCCTGACCAATTTCTGGTGCGCCTGCGCCGTCATGGCCGGCTTCAGCCAGGGCGGCGGCGTCGGCCTCGCTCTGTCGAACTGGATGGTGCATGGCGATCCGGGCTTCGACGTGTGGGGCATGGATGTCGCCCGCTTCGGCGAATGGGCCGGCCTGCGCTACACCAACGCCAAGGTGCGCGAGAACTATTCGCGTCGCTTCTCCATTCGTTTCCCCAACGAGGAATTGCCGGCAGCACGCCCGGCGCAGACGACGCCGCTCTACGACACGATGCTCGCCAACAACGCCGTCATGGGCGACTCCTGGGGCCTCGAGACGCCGCTATGGTTCGCGCCAAAGGGCAAGGAGCCTAGGGATATCGTCTCCTTTCATCGCTCCAACGACTTTGGCCCGATCGGCGAGGAAGTCCGCGCCACGCGTGAGCGCGTCGGCGTCACCGAAATCGCCAACTTCGCCAAATACGAAGTGTCGGGACCGGGCGCGGAAGAGTTCCTCAACCGGCTGATGACCAACCGCATGCCGAAGACCGGCCGCATCGTGCTCACCCCGATGATCAACGAATTCGGCAAGCTGATCGGCGACTTCACCATCGCCAAGGCTGGTGAAGACCGCTTCATGATCTGGGGTTCGTCGGCCGCGCAGAAATACCACATGCGCTGGTTCGAGAAGCACCTGCCGAAGGATGGTCCAAGGGCGTCAGAGGTACGCATCCACCGCTTCGACCAGACACTGGTCGGTCTCTCCATCGCCGGGCCGAAATCCCGCGACCTCTTGCAGAAGCTGGTCGACGTCGACATCTCGACAAAAGCATTCCGCTTCATGGATTTCCGCGAAATGGCGGTCGGCGGCGCGCCCTGCATGGTCAACCGCATCACCTATACGGGCGATCTCGGCTACGAAATCTGGGTGGCGCCGGCCTATGAACGCCTGGTCTATAAAGCCATCAAGGACGCCGGGGAGGAGTTCGGTCTCGTCGATTTCGGCATGCGCGCGCTGCTGTCGATGCGCCTTGAAAAGAACTTCCCGACCTGGTTCCGCGAGTTGCGGCCGATCTATGGACCGTTCGAAGGTTCGATGGACCGCTTCATCAAGCTCGAGAAGAACGATTTTATTGGCCGCGAAGCCGCCGCGAAGGAACAAGCGGAAGGACCAAAGCTGCGCCGCGTCTCCTTCATCGTCGACGCTGCCGACGCCGATGTCATGGGCGACGAGCCGATCTGGGCCAAGGTCAGCAAGGATTACGGCACGGTGGAAAAGCCGCATGGCTACGGCGCGCCACGCTTTGACATCAACGGCAAGGAAGTGCGCGGCTCCAAGGCCGCGGAAGGCGCTTCCGCGGTGCGCGGCATTATCGACGGCGACTGGCGCGTGGTCGGCTGGGTGACGTCGGGCGGCTACGCCCACTACGTCCAGAAGTCGATGGCGCAGGGCTATGTGCCGGCAGCCCTTGCCGAGGACGAAAGTGCCGGACTGTTCGAGATCGAGATCCTCGGGCACCGCCGTCCGGCGCGCATCAATGTCGAGGCGCCTTTCGACCCGAGCGGCGAGAAGATGCGGAGCTGAGGTTCGGCCATGGACAGCGCGGGGCCAAAAGGCGGCTTCGGCAGCCACCGTAAGATCATGCCGTTCGAGCCCGGCTCGATCGAGGCCCTGCGCGACGCCTCCCGTCACAAGGCGGCGTCACTCAACCAGCATGTGCTGGGCTATGGCGCGCAGGCGGAAGCTGAATGGGCGGCGGCAGGCATTGCGGCGCCCGATCTGCCGGCGATGCGCAAATACCGGCTGGAGCGCATCCGCACTGAGCTGAAGCGCCGCGGCTATGCCGGCGCCCTGCTCTATGACCCCGTCAATATCCGCTATGCGACCGACGGCACCAACATGCAGCTGTGGGTGGCGCACAATCGGACGCGGCATTGTTTCGTCGCCACCGACGGACCGGTCGTGCTGTTCGACTATTTTTCCTGCGAGCACCTATCCGACCATTCCGGCGTCGTCGACGAGGTGCGGCCGGCGGTGTCGTGGATCTATCTCTACGGCGGCGAACTCACGGAGCAAAAGGTTCGCCGCTGGGCCGCCGGCATCGGCGATCTGGTCAGGGAACATGGCGGCGGCAACAACCGCATTGCGGTCGACCACATCAATCCGGAGGGCGTCGAGGAACTGGCGCGGCTTGGCATTTCGATCGGCAATGGCGACGCGGTGATGGAAAACGCCCGGCTGATCAAATCGCCTGATGAAATCCTCGCCATGCGCCGCGCCATCATCGCCTGCGAGGCGGCAATGGGGGAGATGGAAAAGGCGTTGACGCCCGGCATTTCCGAAAACGAATTATGGGCCGAGCTGCACCGTGGCAACATCGCGCGCGGCGGCGAATGGATCGAGACGCGGCTGCTGGCGTCGGGCCCGCGCACCAATCCGTGGTTCCAGGAATGCTCCTCGCGCCAGATCGAGGCTGGCGATCTCGTCGCCTTCGACACCGATCTGATCGGCCCTTACGGCTTCTGCGCCGACCTGTCGCGCACCTGGCTGTGCGGAGATGCGAAGCCAACCGACGAACAACGCGATCTCTTCCGCATCGCCGCCGACCAGATCGAACACAACACTGAATTGATGCGGCCCGGCATCTCGTTTCGCGATCTTGTCGAGCGCTCGGCGGTACCGCCCGGGGACTGTTTCCCGACCCGCTATGGCGTGCTCTATCATGGCGTCGGACTGGCCGATGAATACCCGACGCTGCCGCATGCCAGCGACTGGACATCGGACACGCCTGACGGCGTGCTGGAACCAGGCATGGTGCTGTGCGTGGAAAGCTATATGGGCAGGCTTGGCGGGCGCGAAGGCGTCAAGATCGAGGAGCAGATCCTGATCACCGACACCGGCAACGAGCAGCTTTCAACCTACCCGTTGGATGCGAGGCTGCTCGGCTAGGCCGGCAAGGGCCTCGCGCATTGCCCTGATTGTGTTTTCCGGCGTCGTCCTGGCGGTGATGAAGGGCAGGCCTTTGCGCCGTGCCGTCCAGCCGACGATCACCACTTTGCTGGCTGCCGGCTCGAAGCGCTGCGCCAGCGCCCAGCTTTCGCAGTCGATCGCGGCGATGTCCGCCCTGCCCTCGGCAACGGCGACGATCGAGCCGCGATGGCCGCCGCTTTCGCTGCGCGAGGAAAAGATATCGAGGCTTTCGCCCACCGCTTGCAGGTCGCGCGTCAGCCCGATAATGCCCGACATGGAATCGAGGTTGTTGAAGGTGAAGCGCTTGCCGCGGATGAGATCGAGCGGAAGCAAGGGCTTGCCGTCCGCGGGCGAGCGAACCTCCGGCCCCTCGCCTGTCCGCATCACCAGCGCGCTCGAATAGAGCTCGCCCTGCCCGCCTTCATACGCGTCATAGCTCGGCTGGCCGACCACCTGCACATGGCTGGACAGGCCGAGCTCCATCGGTCCCCAGCAGGTTTGCGCGAACAGCAGCTTCGGATGCAGCCAAAGCTTGTGAAAGTCGAGTTCGTCTACCGGCAATGTCGCCGAATCCTGTGCGATCAAGTCTCCCTGACCATCACGAATGCCGCCCGGAACCGCCGGCAGATCGCTATTGCGGCGCGCGATGGTCTGCGGCGCATCGATGCCCTTTTGCCGGAACGCATCGCGCAGCAGCGCCCATTGCGCATCGATCTCGCCGCGCACTTCCGGCCAGTCATACATAGGCAACGCCGCAACCAATTCGCTCATGCCGGGATCCGACCACTATGCCTAAAGCGCGTCGCGTTGAAACGGCTTCATGCGACGCGCTTTAGGCGTTTGCTTTGATGCATGTCGTTCTCCCAAAACCGAGGTCACTTTTGGGCGACATGCATTAGAATTGAAAGGAACCGACCAAGGCAGTCTAGCAGACAGCACACGGCTGCCGCAAAAGCTCATTCCTTCGGCGGTTCGGCGGGCACTGGCGCGGTGCCGAGCCCATTGATGTTGCGCGCCCGGATGCGCGGCTTGAATGCCCGGCCGTGCTCCGGCGCGCGACGCAGCACCGGGTGGACGATCGGCTCCTTGGCCTTGAACGCATAGGCTTTGATCAGCGCGAAATAGTTGGGGTAGGCATAGCCATTGTTCATCCGCAGCCATTCCTCGCGGCGGTCGCGAAACAGTTTTGGCAGCTTGTACCACGCCACAGTCGGGGTCTTGTGGTGGACGAAGTGGAGATTGTTGTTGAGGAACAGGAACGACAGTGGCGAACGCTCGATGATCACCGTGCGGCCTTCCGGGTGCTCGGACCATTGATGCTCGGCAAAAGTGCGGATCGCGATCAGCGACTGGCCGAGCCAGACCGGCGCCAGGATGTAGAGCCATAGCGGAATACCGAAGCCGAATTGCACGATCGGCGCCACGATGGCGAGACCGATCGCATGCAGCAGCCAGGCTTTGCGGATCGCCTTGTCGCCGGCCATCATATGCTTGGCATCGTCGATGAAGAAGCCGATGCAGGACAGCCAGGGACCGAGGAAGAACCGGCCGGTCATGGTGTTGTTGATCTTGAGCAGGAATTTCATCGTCGGCGGCAAATCATCATGCTGCCACAGCGTCTGATAATAGCTTTCCGGATCGTCGAGTGGATCGGTCAGCCGCTCGTCGGCATGGTGGCGCAGATGAAGCGTCTTGAAGCGGCGGAACGGCCAGACCAGCCCGATCGGCAGGAAGACGAAGGCTTCGTTGATCAGCGCGCTGCGCGTCGGATGGCCATGCAGCACTTCGTGCATGATCGACGACTGCAGTGCCAGGATAAAGCCGAGGATGGCGAGCGCGAGGATCGGGTGGGACGGCCAGAGCAGGAAACCGACGGCGAGCCATGTTCCGTAACAGAAGAAAGCGAGGACCACGGTCGGCCATTCGAAGGCCGGTGCGTTGCGTCGCTTGATGCTCTTGCCTGTCATGCTATCGACCACTGCCCCTCAGTCGCCGGAACCCCCGATGGTTCCTGACAGCATAGTGTCAGGAGAAATGATTCCACTCAACGAGACAAAGTGTACAAAATGTTGCGATTGCGCATTTTTGAACGCACATGTTACACATTGTAAACAACCCTAGGGATTCATTTACGCCTCGCACGCCGACTCGGCCCGCCCTGGCGCAAAATTTTCCTCAGGATTCGCGGGAGAGCGGCTATGGACAAACGGGACCTGTCGGCAATCTTTCGGGAGCGCCTGAAGCTGCTCCTGACACGCTCCGACCTCAACCAGTCGGCATTCGCGTCAGCCGTCGGCATTGATCGGTCGGCGCTGTCGCAGCTGATGTCGGGCGCCTCGACGCGCCTGCCGCGCGCCGAAACGCTGCTCAACATCGCCGCCGAATTCAAGGTGTCGCTCGACTGGCTGCTCGGCCTTAGCCAGGACGAAGGCGTCACCGGCGAAATCCGCGAAAGCCTGGAGATCGAGGAAGCGCCCGACGGTTTCGACCGCACACTGCTCGCCAAGTGGTTCGCTGAAGCAGCGGGCACCAAGATCCGCTATGTGCCGGCCGGCATTCCCGATCTCCTGCGGACCCGCGCGCTGGTCGACTACGAGGCCAACATCACCAACAGGAGCCGCCTGGCTCAGGCAAGCGAAACCCAATACCGCATCGAATACAACCGGCGCCCGGAAACCGACATGGAAGTCTGCATGCCGCGCCACACGCTGGAAATCTTCGCGCGCGGCTTGGGCGTATGGGACCGTTTTCCCGAGGCCGACCGCCGGCAGCAACTCGCCCATATGGCGACGCTGCTTGACGATCTCTACCCGACCTTCCGCCTGTTTCTCTACGACGGCCGTATGCGGTATTCGATCCCGCTCACCATCTTCGGCCCCTATCGCGCCGCCATCTATGTCGGCGACATGTATGTGGTGCTGAACGCCACGCAGCCGGTCCAGGCGCTGACCCAGCATTTCGACAATCTGATCCGTGCCGCCGACGTCAACCCGCACGAGGCCGCCGCCTTCGCGCGCAATCTGGCCGGCATGTCGTTCCCATCAGGCTCTGTCTGATCGACAGCAGTGCTGTTGAGCGATCAAGGCCAGCGGTGACGCGTCCTATTTCATTGACTAGACATAAAGACTTCTTTATATCCTTATTCGAATTGAAAATACGAAAGCCAATCCGATGACGACGACCAATCCGATCGATGCGCTGCTGGCTGAAAAGGGCGTGCTGCTGGCCGATGGCGCCACCGGCACCAATTTGTTCGCCATGGGCCTGGAAGCTGGCGAGGCGCCGGAACTGCTGAACGAGACCGCGCCCGACACCATCACCAGCCTGCACCAGAATTTCGTCGATGCCGGCGCCGACATCATCCTCACCAACTCCTTCGGCGGCACCCGCCACCGGCTCAAGCTCCACCATGCGCAGGACCGCGTGCATGCGCTGAACAAACGCGCCGCCGAGATTGCCCGCGCCGTTGCCGACAAGGCCGGCCGCAAGGTGATTGTCGCCGGCTCCGTGGGCCCGACTGGCGAATTGCTGGTGCCGCTTGGTGCCATGACCTATGACGAGGCGGTCGACGCCTTTGCCGAGCAGATCGAAGGTCTCAAGGAAGGCGGCGCCGAAGTCGCCTGGATCGAGACCATGTCGGCGCCCGGCGAGATCCGCGCGGCCGCCGAGGCTGCCATCCGTGTCGGCCTGCCCTACACCTATACCGGCTCCTTCGACACCGCCGGCCGCACCATGATGGGTCTGCTTCCCAAGGATATCCATGGCGTCGCCGACGGGCTGTCGCAAGCCCCGCTCGGCGTCGGCGCCAATTGCGGCGTCGGTGCCTCCGACATCCTGGCATCGCTGCTCGACATGACCGAGGCGAAGCCGCAGGCAACCGTCATCGTCAAGGGCAATTGCGGTATTCCCGAATTCCGCGGCACCGAGATCCATTATTCCGGCACGCCGGAACTGATGGCCGATTATGTGCGTCTTGCCGTCGATGCCGGCGCGAAAATCGTCGGCGGCTGCTGCGGCACCTCTTTCCAGCACCTCGCCGCCATGCGCAAGGCGCTCGACGCCCACACCAAGGCGGATCGTCCGACGGTTGAAAAGATTGTCGAGCGCATCGGTCCGATGCGCAACAAGGTGGCGACGGAAAACACCGCCGAGACCAGCGAAGCCCGCCGCGAGCGTCGCCGCAGCCGGGCGTGAAAACGGCTCTTCGATTATTCGTTATTGTCGGCGTAGCTCGACTGCGCCGACTTGAAATCGACCACATTGTCGCCGCGCATCGTCATCAGTGCGCCGGATGAAACCGGATCGGTTATCTGCTCAAGCATGATGCGGAAGCGGTCGTTGGTCAGCGCCGACATGGCGGTGTTGCGCGCCTGCGCAACATCATCGCTGATACGCCTGGATTCGGATGATGGGGCTGATGAAACCGCCGAAGCGTCCCGTGCCGGCGGCGTCGAGTTGGCGATAGTCCTGATCTGCAATTCCGGCTCCCTCAAGCCCCGTAGACCTGCCCGGTGTAGCGAGAGGGGAGTTGCGATCCGGTGCCGGAAATTGAGTGCAATTTAACGATCCGGAAAAATTCAAAAAAAGCCGGCAAGGGAAAGATCCCTCGCCGGCTTGCCTCACCCGCCCGTGGGCCGGCTTCCCCTGTCAGAACGATCCCATCTGAAAGAAACCGGCCGTCATCGCCGCTACCGGTTGCCGCCCAGCGCCGAGGCAAGGCGCACAAGCGAAAGGAACTCAGACCTGTACCCAAACGGGTCGGCTCCCCGGGCGGCAGCAGCAATCTCCATGATCTTGTCGTAACCGAACTTGACGGTTGCATCTTCGTCGCGCAGCTTCTGGCCAAAAGCGGCGACAGCGACGGAGAAACGCTGGTCGGTGCTGGCCTGGTCGAAGGATGCCACCTCGTTGGCAGACGTCACCGGTGTGGTGATCAGCTTCGAGACGTCCTCGTTCGGCAGCTTGTAGCGGATCTTAACGAAGGCATATTCGTCCGCATTGGCGACGCCGCCATTGTTCACCGCGGCCTGGCCATAGCGCAGCGGGTCGATCTGCTCGCCGCCGCTGCCCTTGGGCGTGATCTCGTAGATCGCGGTGACCGAGTGGCCCGAGCCGATATCGCCGGCATCGACGCGATCGTTGTTGAAATCCTCGCGGTTCAGTGCGCGGGTCTCGTAGCCGATCAGGCGATATTCGGAGACCTTGTTCGGATTGAACTCGACCTGGATCTTCACGTCCTTTGCGATGGGGAACAACGTCGAGGAGGCATCCTCGACCAGCACCTTTTCGGCTTCGGCCAGCGTGTCGATATAGGCGGCGGTGCCGTTGCCGTTCTGGGCGATGGTCTGCATCATCTGGTCGTTCAGATTGTCATGCCCAAAACCGAACACCGACAGGAAAACACCGCTCTTGCGCTCCTGTTCGATCAGGCGCTTCAGATCATCGTCGTCGCTCTGGCCGACATTGAAGTCGCCATCGGTGGCGAGCATCACCCGGTTGACGCCGTCCTTGACGAAGGATTGCTGGGCAAGTTTGTACGCCTCCTTGATACCGGCCTCGCCGGCGGTCGAGCCCCCGGGCTGCAGATTGTCGATGGCATTGAGGATCTTGTCCTTCTCGGCAGCCCTGGTCGGCATCAGCACGGTGCCGGCGTCACCCGCATAGGTGACGATCGAGATCGTGTCGTCAGCCTTCAACTTGCTGACCAGCAGCCGGAATGCCGATTTGAGCAGCGGCAGCTTGTCCGGTTCGTCCATCGAGCCCGAGACGTCGATCAGGAACACCAGATTGGCCTTCGGCTGCTCCGTCGGCTTGATGTCGAAGCCCTTGATGGCGACATGCATCAGCTTGGTATGTGTGTTCCACGGCGTCGGCATGACGCTGACGGTCGAGTTGAACGGCGTCGACGCCGAGTCAGGGCCCTTCCAGTCATAGGAGAAGTAGTTGATCATCTCCTCGACACGGACCGTATCGGCCTGCGGCGCGGACCCTTCCTTGAGCGAGCGGCGCACGAAGGAATACGAGGCTGTGTCGACATCGATCGAGAAGGTCGAGACCGGATCTTCGAGTGCCGCATGCACCGGATTGGTCTTGAAATCCTGGACGCGGTTGCGGTTTTCCTCTTGCGGCTGCAACTGGTCGGCTGGCGCCACGGCAGGCTGCTGCGGCGCCATCAGCTCGGACTCGGCGGTAGGCATGCGGGCGGCCCGCGACGTGTTGGGCGCGCTTGTGGTGCTATCCAGCGCGAACTCACCCGTTGGTGCCGGTGGTGCAGGCTCGGCCGGCGCAACCTGTCCTTGCGCATTCTGCTGCGCCAAGCCGCCAACTGCGGTCGATTCGGATTTCGGCGGCGAAGCCGGCGCCACAAGCGCATCGTTTGCATTGCGGCTTTCGACGTCCGCCTCGGCCTTTTTGTCCTTCGCCAGCTCGGTGGGAGCCGGTTTCTGCTCGGGCATCGTCGGCTTGATGGTCGCCGGCTTGTCGGCCAGCGTCTCGGTGATCTTCTCGCCGCCGCCGAAAGTGGACAGCGGCTCCCTCAGCATATGGAAAGTGGCGTATCCGGCGATCGGCAGGGCGACCAGCCCGGCAAGGGCCGGCGTGGCAATGAGTTTCTTTTGCATGATTTCGCTCCAGAGCTTTTGTGCTCGCTCTGTGAGACGAAGACCGCCGGCCGATCCTTGGGTCACGGCGGAAATATTTTCCTGATCATAGCCGCGCAAGGCCGCCTCGAAGGCGCGCGCCTTCGCGCTCTCGCCCGGCGCCGGTGCCGCGATATCGCGCAATTTCCTCAGTTCGTTGTCGTCGACCATGATCACACTTCCCCGGCCGAGCGCATCAGCGTTTTCAGCCGTTTCTTCGCTTCATGGATGTGCCAGGAAACCGTCGTCGCCGAGATCGCCATCGCCTCGGCGGCGGCCGCGTGGCTCAAGCACTCCCCATAGACAAGCAGTACCGCGTCGCGCTGCTTGTCCGGAAGCTGCCGCACCGCTGCCCATAGTGCTTCGGCCGGGTCTTCGCTCTCGGCCGCCTCGCCCGAAATCAGCGAATGGACGCCATAGGCCTCGGTCTTGACCGTCTCGCGCGCGGTCTTTCGCATCATGTCGCGCGCCGCGTTCATCGTCATGGCGTAGAGCCATGTCGTGAAAGCCGCGCCGCCGCGATAGTCCCGGATCGCCCTGCCGAGCCGGACGCAGACTTCCTGGGCGATGTCTTCGGCATCGGCCTTCCTGCCACACCAGCGATAGGCGGCGCGATAGACGAAGTCGTAGTGACGCTCCAGCAATATGCCGAAGGCCCCCCTGTCTCCGCCCTTCGCCCGCCCGATCAGTTCGGCGTCGGAGGCTTCGCTCTCATCCAGCATCATCGCCATCATTTGCCTGTTGGACGAAGGCTAATGGCTAATCCTTGGGCTAAGGGAAAGATTTTTTGCAAGCACCCTTTCCTTCTCCCCGTTCTACGGGGAGAAGGTGCCCGAAGGGCGGATGAGGGCAGCGCGACCTCTCGAAGGTTCGCGCCAGCATGTCTGAAATTGGAGCTTATCACGCAGGCAGAAAGCCCTACCCCAGCGTTTCCGCAAACAGGGTGATCAGCCGTTTCCAATGCCGCTCGGCGCCAGCCTCGTCATAGACGCTGTGGTCCGGCACGCACCAGCCATGCGCCATGCCGATATAATTCTCGATCGTATGGTCGACTTCCGCTGCTCTGAGCGCCTCCTCCAGCCGGGTCGACTGCTCCGGCGGAAAACTCCTGTCGACGCCGGCCATGCCGACATAGATTCGCGCCTTGATGGCGGCGGCCTTGCGGTGCGGGCTGTCGGCGGCATCGCTGGCAAGATTGCCGCCGTGGAAACTGGCGGTGGCCTTGATCCTGTCGGGGTAGCTCGCGGCCGCGTTCAGCGCCCGCGCGCCGCCCATGCAATAGCCGACGGTGCCGATCGGCCCCTCAACACCTTCGCCGGCGAGCGCATCGAGAAAGGCGGCGCCGTCGCTGATGGTCATTGCCTGCGTCGTGCCGGTGACCAGCGCCATCAGTGCTGCCTTGGTCTTTTCCTCGGTAAAGGCGGTCTTGGCGTCGAACGGCCCGTAAGGCGCGTTGCGATAGAACAGGTCCGGCACCAGCACCGCATAGCCCTCGCCCGCCAGCCGCTCGGCCATGCCGTCAAGCGCCGGACGCGGGCCGAAGGCGTCCTGGTAGAGAACGACACCGGCCTTGGCCGGGGATGTCTTGGCCGCGCGGAACAGGCCCGCCTTCGCCACACCATCACCGGTCTTGATCTGAAGGTCCTGCTTCGTCATTGCCTGCTCCGCACGGTTGCTGGGCGATACATATTCGGACAAGTCGACGCGGCAAGTCGTTCCCTGAACTTTGCGTTCAAGATTTCGTGCAAGGTTGCAAGCTCTATGCGCCGGCGAAGCTCGCCATGTGGAAAGCCTGGACCTCCGGCGGATAACGATACGAGATGCCATAGGGGCAGGCATTGCGGTCGAGGCAGCCGCCGCGGCACGGCCCGCCATTCGCCCCCCGCACATGCGCCAGGCAGGCCTGGTACGCGAACCCTGCCGTGGAATAGGCGTCGACCGGGCAGGATTTGAGGCAAGGTTTCTCGGCACAGGCGTCGCAAAGATGGATCGCCTCGCCATGCCTGGGCGGCGCAATCTCCTCCTCGAACAGCAGCGCGCCGCGATAGGCATGCCAAAGCCCGTATTGCGGGTGCATGAGGATACCGAGCGGCGACGGCTTGAGCCCCTCCGCCCGCATCGCCCATTGCTGGAACGGCAGATAAGGCTTGTCTGACGGCGAAACCGCGCGCGCGCCAAATGCCTCCGCCACAGTGCCGATGACCTGCCGCGACCAGCTGTCGAGCGGATTGGCGACTGCCTGTGGCTGCTGCTCCCGCCAACGCAGGAAATGCGGCCAGGGTGCCGCGCCCGCCTGCCCCACCAGAAGAGCAGACCTTGCCGGCGCTCCAGAGGCGCCATCAGGAGCATCCTCATCATCGGGAAAAACAAAGCCGCCGCGCAGGATGAGGCCGCTGGCGCCAAGCGCGGCCGTGATCCCTTCGATCATGCCGTGCACGCAATCATCCCTTCTTGTCCGGATCGGAGAAGGCGCTCCGCCAGACTTCCTTGTGGATGATGTTGGCGACTTTAGCCCCGCCTGACTCGGGCTCCTTTCAGGTGAAGGCGTCGGGCATTGACCCCTTCTTCTTGGCGATGAAGTCCTTCAACGCCTCGTCGATGCTCGGATCGAGATGGGGCGCCTCATAGCTTTCCAGCCAGCGGCGCGCGAGTTCGTTGGCGCGCTGCGGCGCGGTCTTCTCGCCCTCGGCCAGCCACTGTTCGTAGGAATTGTTGTCGGCGATGTTGGAGCGGTAGAAGGCGGTCTGGAAATTCGCCTGCGTGTGGTCGCAGCCGAGATAGTGGCTGCCCGGTCCGACCTGGCGGATGGCGTCCATCGCCTGGCCGTTTTCCGACAGGTCGACGCCCTCGGAGAATTTCTGCGTCATGCCGAGCTGGTCGATGTCCATCATGAATTTTTCGTAGCAGGATGCCAGTCCGCCTTCGAGCCAGCCGGCCGAATGCAGCACGAAATTGGTGCCGGCCAGAATGGTCGAATTCAGCGTGTTGGCGCTCTCATAAGCCGCCTGCGCATCCGGGACTTTCGAGGCGCAGAGCGAACCGCCGGTGCGGAACGGCAGACCGAGGCGCCGCGCAAGCTGGGCCGCACCATAGGAGACCAGCGACGGTTCCGGTGTGCCGAAGGTCGGCGCGCCCGACTGCATCGAGATGGAGGACGCAAAGGTACCGAACAGCACCGGCGCGCCCGGCCGGATCAGCTGGGTGAACGATGCACCGGCCAGCACCTCGGCCAGGACCTGCGTCAGCGTACCCGCGACCGTCACCGGGCTCATCGCGCCGGCAAGGATGAACGGCGTGACGATGCAGGCCTGGTTGTGGCGCGAATAGACTTTGAGCGCGCCGAGCATGGTCTCGTCGAACACCATCGGCGAGTTGGCGTTGATCAGGCTGGTCAGCACCGTGTTGTTCTCGACGAAATCGTCGCCGAACACGAGCTTGGCCATGGCCACCGTATCCTCGGCGCGCTCCGGCGCGGTCACCGAGCCCATGAACGGCTTGTCGGAATATTTGATATGGCTGTAGATCATATCGAGGTGACGCTTGTTGACCGGCACGTCGACAGGCTCACACACCGTGCCGCCCGAATGGTGGATCGACGGCGCCATATAGGCGAGCTTCACGAAATTCTGGAAATCCTCGATCGTGGCGTAGCGCCTGACACCGTCGAGGTCGCGGACGAAGGGCGGGCCGTAGACCGGCGCGAACACCGTCGCGTTGCCGCCGATCTGCACCGAGCGCTCGGAATTGCGGGCGTGCTGGGTATAGACGGAGGGCGCGGTTTTCAGCAGCGACCGGCAGAGGCCCTTGGGAAAGTGCACGCGCTCGCCCTTGACGTCGGCACCGGCCTCTTTCCACAGCTGCAGCGCTTCCGCGTCATCGCGGAAGATGATGCCGATCTCTTCAAGCACCGTGTCGGTGTTCTTCTCGATCAGCGCCAGGCCTTCCTCGTCGAGCACCTCATAAACGTTGATCTTACGCTTGATATAGGTGAGCTGCGTGCCTGGACCGCCGCCCGAGCGCGCGGCCCTGCGGGCAGCCGCCCCACCACTGGCGCCGCGTCCACGCCGCGCGTTTGACGCTTCCTGGTCGACTGCCGCGTGTTCGCTCATGATCGCTCTTCCCTGAATATGGCCGGCCCCAGAGATGGGCCGGTCCGTAACCGTTGCGGCCGCATGGCGCGGCTTTCGCCCGGATCGTAGCCATGCACCCTATTCGAAACGGCCCGTCCGCGCCAACGCCTGTCGCAAAATCGACAAGAAAACCAATAGATTTTCCAGTCGCTTTCCTTTTGCGGGAAGTCGCAAATCAGCTATGGATACCCGCCCGTTGCGCGTTAGGTATGGACGCTATTGTTTTGTGCCTTGCGACACAGTCGCGATGCCGTGAGGAGCTGGATTAAAATGTCCGACGACGAGATCATCCTTTCCGAACTTTCCGACGACGAGTTGGTGCAGCAGATGCACGACGATCTCTATGACGGGTTGAAGGAAGAGATCGAGGAAGGCACGCAGATCCTGCTCGAGCGCGGCTGGGCGCCTTACAAGGTGCTGACCGAGGCGCTGGTCGAAGGCATGCGCATCGTCGGCGAGGATTTTCGCGACGGCATCCTGTTCGTTCCCGAAGTGCTGCTGTCGGCCAACGCCATGAAGGCCGGCATGTTCATCCTGCGTCCGCTGCTCGCCGCCACCGGCGCGCCCAAGCAGGGCAAGATGGTCATCGGCACCGTCAAGGGTGACATTCACGACATCGGCAAAAATCTCGTCGGCATGATGATGGAGGGCGCCGGTTTCGACGTCATCGATCTCGGCATCAACAATGCAGTCGAGAAGTATCTCGATGCGATCGAGCAGCATCAGCCCGACATTATCGGCATGTCGGCGCTGCTGACCACGACCATGCCCTACATGAAGGTCGTCATCGACACGATGAAGGAAAAGGGCATCCGCGACGACTATGTCGTGCTGGTTGGCGGCGCGCCGCTCAACGAGGAATTTGGCAAGGCCGTCGGCGCCGACGCCTATTGCCGCGATGCCGCGGTGGCGGTCGAGACCGCCAAGGATTACATGAAGCGCAAGCACAATGTCCGCGCTTCGGCCTGATTGGCCAACCCGTCATGGACAATAGAAAGAGCCGCGCCTTGCAGCGCGGCTTTTTTGTTCCCAGATGATGGAGATGGCTGCTCGTGGATCAGGGCTTGGTGACGGTGTCCTTGACCGCCCTGGCCGTCGATTTGACGTCCTTGCCGACGCCGCGGACGGTGTTCGCGCAAGCCGTAAGGGCCAGGGCGCAGGCAAGAATGGCAATTGGTGCGATGCGTAGCAGTTTCATGGACGGTGTCTCCCTCAACAGATAAATTAACCCCACGGCAACGAAGGCCGGCTCGACTGGTTCAATGGCCAAGACACAGAAAACGAAACCGAATCAAGAAGACAGGCTGCTCGTCATCGCCTGCGGGATGATTGCGCGCGAGGTATTGGCCGTCAAGGAACAGCTCGGGCTGAATCACCTCGAATTGACCTGTTTGCCGGCGGAGTTCCATTTCTATCCCGACCGCATTGCGCCGGCCATGGACAAGGCGATCGAGAAGGCCAAAGCGGAGGGTTACGAGCACATTTTCGTCGGCTATGCCGATTGCGGCACTGGCGGCCTGCTCGACCGGGTTTGCGAGAAGCATGGCGTCGAGCGCATGGCCGGACCGCATTGCTTCGCCTTCTATCAGGGCATGGAGGGCTACGCGAAGGTCGCCGAAGATGACATGATGTCCTTCTACATGACGGATTTCCTGTGCCGCCAGTTCGATGCCTTCTTCATGAAGCCGCTCGGCCTCGACAAGCATCCCGAGCTGATCAAGGACTATTTCGGCAATTACGAGAAGCTGATCTATCTCGCCCAGACCGACGACCCCGAACTCGACAAGGTCGCGGAAAAGGCTGCCGCCCTGCTTGGCCTTGCCTATGAACGCCGCTCGACCGGCTTTGGCGACCTGACGGCGGGACTGGCGCAAGCGGCAAAAGTCGCCTGAAGGCCGGTTAGGAATCCCCCTCCTCCGCTCGCAGCTGTGCAAGCACGTCGGCGAAGCTCGTCTTGCAGACGAAGCCGAGCCGCTCTCTTGCCCGCGACGGATCATAGACGCGGTCGATCGATGAAAACATCGTCCAGCCTTTCCTGGCATAGAGCCTCGGATATCCAGGGAAATGGCGCGCGACGACGGATGGCGCATCGGCGATCAGCTGGGCACAGTCTTCCGGCCGAAATGGCGTCGGAGCGGATACGATGAAGACGTCGAAGCCGAGCTGCGGCGCCTTTTCCAACGCGGCGACATGAGCCTGCGCCGCATCTTTCACCGTCAATCGCCGAAACAGCAATTCGTTCGCCTTGGTGTTGGCATCCGATTGTTCGATCGCATGCGCCATGTCATCGGCTTCGGGAAAGAAGCGGGCCGTGCGCAGAACGACCACCGGCAGACCATGCTGAAGATGATAGAGGCGGCAGAGATGTTCGGCCGAAAGCTTGGTGACGCCATAGATGTTGCGCGGCTCGGGCGACATCTCTTCCGTCAGCCAGGCGGCCTTGCGCGCGCCGCCCTCGAACCCGTCGCGTATCGCCTGCGAGATCATCAGCGAAGTCGTCGAGGTAAAGACGAAGCGCTCCACACCGGCTGCCACCGCCGCATCGAGCAGGTTCAGCGTGCCCTGCACATTGGTCGCGATGAAATCGCTGTTGGCGCGATTCTCAATGTTGGGCTTATGCAGCGCGCCGCTGTGGATGATCGCCCGGATACGGTTGTCATGGACAGTCTGCATGACAAGCTCACGATCGGCGATCGAGCCGACAATGTTGGTCTCCGAAGACGAAACGGGATCAAGCCCGATCACCTCGTGGCCAAGGCCGCGCAGCCGCGGCGCCAGCGCGCTGCCCAGCCAACCCGACGATCCCGTGAGCAAGATTCGCATGCGTCACACCATGATTTTTGACGGTGACGCTGTTAAGCACGGATGACAGGCGCGAGCGACCCGATAAAGTCAGGCATCGGCCGGCAGGAGCGCCGCTCCAGACATTAACTGCCATTTCAGATCAGGGGAGTCTCAGATGATCCTTCGTCCACTGCTTGCCATTGTCGGCCTGCTCTGCTGCACCTTGCCAGCACTGGCCGATGGCGAGGTGCAGAAGCTGATCACATCAGCCGACAAGGTCCGCCTCGACAAATATGGCGAGACGCGCAAGGCGGCACTTGCCGAGGCGAAGGCGGGCAACCCAGCCGAGGTCAAACAACTCGATGCCTTGCTGGCGAAGCCGCTGGTGTCATTCTCCGATAACGACCTGACCGGCAACTGGAAGTGCCGCACCATCAAGGCAGGCGGCTTGAGTCCGCTCGTCATCTATGGCTGGTTCAAATGCAAGGTGACCGACGACGGCTCCGGCTGGCGGCTGGAAAAGACCAGCGGCTCGCAGCGCACCAAGGGCCGCTTCTTCGACGACGGCGAGAAGCGCGCGATCTATCTCGGCTCCGGATACGTCAACACCGATCCGGCAAAACCTTATGGCAGCGGCCCGCAGACCGATCAGGTCGGCTATGCCTTCCGCACCAGCGCGAATGAATGGCGCATCGAATTTCCCTCGCCCTACTACGAATCCAAGCTCGATATCGTCGAGTTTAAGCGCTGAGCGTGGTCATCAAGATTTAACCCCATTCGGGCACAAAATCCGGCCGGCAGCATACGGCAGCCAGCCGCGTGCAGGCAGGAAAGCGGGCAAAGCGGGCTATGTCTTCACCAGTTGGAACCAGCGCGTCGATTGTCGTCGTGACCGGCGGCGGCCAGCATGTCTGGGCCATGATCAACGCAATCGCCGATCGCGTTGGTCCTGTCAGCGTCATCCTCGAAACCCCTGAATCCAAAAAGCAATTGCTGCGTGGTCGCGCTCGCCGCCAGGGCTGGGTCTCGGCCATGGGTCAGCTTGGCACGATGGTGCTGAGCAGGTTGGGCAAGCGGCTCCTGGCCGGCCATTGCGCGCGATTGATTGCAGAAGAGAAGCTGGAGGTTGAGCCGCGACCAGGCCAGAAGATCATCCAAGTAGCCTCTGCCAATGGGCTTGAGTGCCTCCAGGCGATCCAGAAGCTCCGGCCAGGCGTTGTGCTGCTCAACGGTTGCCGACTGATCTCGGCCGAGATGCTGAGCAAAATACCCTGCCCGGTGCTCAACTACCATGCGGGCATCACGCCGAAATATCGCGGCATGAATGGCGGTTATTGGGCTCTGGTATCAGGTGATGCGCAGAATTTTGGCACGACTGTTCACCTCGTCGACGCCGGCGTCGACACCGGCGGCGTGCTGAAGCAGGCGCGCGGCAGACCGAAGAAAGGCGACACCATCTCAAGTCACGCGCTACGCCAGGCGGCGTTCTCGCGCGACATCTGCGTCGAGGCCGTCAGCGATGCACTGGCTGGAAAACTCACGACGATCGATCCAGGCCTGCCTTCGAAACAGTGGTATCATCCGACGATCTGGTTCTACGTCTGGACCGGCCTCAGAACTGGAATCTGGTAGGTTTTGTCAGCCCTGAACAGCGTAAGGCTAGGCGGGTTTTCCGCTGCGGCAAACCTGCCGCCGGCGCACGTCGCAAACGAATAAATACACCTTTCATTTTACGACATTGAAATGCGTCGCTTTTGAATGCGCGCGCGTCGTCCCATAACAAGCGGCCCCATTGCGCATGCGGCAATGCTCGCAGATCGAGGAGCGAGAATTCATGGCCGATCTTATCGTCGTCTACTGGCGCGACATCCCTGCCCAGGTCATCGTCAAGAAGGGCCGGCAGAATGCCAAGCGCGAGCTGCCGTTGCGCTTCACCGAGGCCATCGACATGTGCGCCATGCGCACCGGCGCCGGCGGCACCGACGACTACCTTGCCGAATGGCGCAAGGCCGATCCGGTCCCGGTTGGCGACGACCTGGAAGCCGAGGTCGAAAAGGCGTTCAACGATATCGATGTAAGGTATGACCGCGAGCGGCTGGTCGCTCTGGTCAAGGCGGGCGGCAAAGAAAATGTCTGAGATCACCCCTGCCAAGGATGGCCCGGCGGTTACGCAGGCCACGCTCGTCAAGAAGGCGGCGCCGAAATCCGACTACAAGCCGGCCGACGTGTCGCCGCAGCGGCGCGTGCAGCGCTCATTTGCGGTCAGGCTGTGGTCTGTGCGGCACTCGCGATTGCTCGAATGGTTCTACGCCCGCTTCGCCGACACCTTCCTGCTGCTGCATCCCTTGTGGAAGGGCATCGGTTACGGCCGCGTCGAGGCGCCGGTGAAATTCGTCGAGAAGCGCGTCAAGGGCTTTATGTTCGACTGCCGCATGTGCGGCCAATGCATCCTGTCCTCGACCGGCATGTCGTGCCCGATGAACTGCCCCAAGCAGCTGCGCAACGGCCCTTGCGGCGGCGTGCGCGCCAACGGCAATTGCGAGGTCGAGCCCGATATGCCCTGCGTCTGGGTCAAGGCCTGGGAAGGTTCGAAGAACATGGTCAACGGCGACAAGATCCTCGCCGTGCAGAAGCCTGTCGACCAGTCGCTACGCGAAACCTCGGCCTGGCTGCGCGTCACCGCGCAGGCGGCGGCAGCCCGTGAAGCCGCGGCGACGCCAAAGACCGGAGCCTCCGCATGACCGCCCATCAGCGCGACGAGAATCCGGCCGGCATTCATCTGCCGCTCGACCCACTGCCCGGCCACACCTCGCGTGGCCGGCTCGAGCGCGTGCTGCGGCGCGGCGAATTCGCGGTAACGACCGAACTCAATCCGCCTGACAGCGCCGATCCGGAAGACGTCTACAACAGGGCGAAGATCTTCGATGGCTGGGTCGACGCCATCAACGCCGTCGATGCGTCCGGCGCCAACTGCCACATGTCCTCCGTCGGCATCTGCGCGCTTCTGACCCGCATGGGCTACGCCCCGATCATGCAGATCGCCTGCCGCGACAAGAACCGCATCGCCATCCAGGGCGACGTGCTGGGCGGCGCGGCGATGGGTGTCGCCAACATGCTGTGCTTGACCGGCGACGGCGTGCAGGCTGGCGACCAGCCCGGCGCCAAGCCGGTGTTCGACCTCGATTCCATGTCGCTGCTCGAAACCATCCGCATCATGCGCGACAACGGCAAGTTCCTGTCCGGCCGCAAGCTCACCACGCCGCCGCAGCTGTTCCTGGGTGCGGCCGTCAACCCGTTCGCGCCACCCTTCGACTTCCGCCCGATCCATCTCGGCAAGAAGATCGCCGCCGGCGCGCAATTCGTGCAGACGCAGTATTGTTTCGACGTGCCGATGTTCAGGACCTTCATGCATAAGGCGCGCGATCTCGGCCACACCGAGAAGGTGTTCGTCCTGTGCGGCGTTGGCCCGCTCGCCTCGGCCAAGACCGCCAAGTGGATCCGCTCCAATGTGCCGGGCATCCACATCCCCGATGCCATCATCAAGCGGCTGGAGGGCGCCCAGGACCAGAAGAAGGAAGGCAAGCAGCTCTGCATCGACATCATCAACGAGGTGAAGGAAATCCCAGGCGTCTCCGGCGTCCATGTGATGGCCTACCGCCAGGAGGAATATGTCGCCGAGATCGTCGATGAATCCGGCGTGCTCAGGGGCCGCCAGCCGTGGAAGCGCGAAATCCGCCACGACGACCAGATGGTTGCCGACCGGCTCGACCACATATTGCATGACGAGATTACCGAAACGCAGGTGGACATGGTGAAGACCGCGCATTGATCCGCGCGGAGGACCACCATTCGCTTGATCGAAATCAGATAACGATATAAAGAACTCTTTATATCACGACGGAGAGATTTCATGACCCGGACCATCGTTGCCTCGGCGACACGAGAAATCATCATCGGCTTCGACCAGCCCTTCTGCGTGATTGGCGAGCGCATCAACCCGACCGGTCGCAAGAAGCTCGCCGCCGAGATGGTCGCCGGCAATTTCGAGACCGTCATCAAGGACGCGCTGGAACAGGCCGCCTGCGGCGCCACCATGCTCGACGTCAATGCCGGTGTCACCGCGGTCGACCCTAACGCGACCGAGCCGGCACTGCTGGTGCAGACGCTGGAAATCGTGCAGGGCCTGGTCGACCTGCCGCTGTCGATCGACTCCTCCGTCACCGCCGCGATCGAGGCGGCACTCAAGGTCGCCAAGGGCCGCCCGCTGGTCAATTCCGTCACCGGCGAAGAGGAAAAGCTCGAAGCCATCCTGCCGCTGATCAAGAAATACAATGTGCCGGTCGTTGCCATCTCCAACGACGAGACCGGCATTTCGATGGATCCGGACGTGCGCTTCGCCGTCGCCAAGAAGATCGTGCAGCGCTGCGCCGATTTCGGCATTCCGGCGCATGACGTCGTCGTCGACCCGCTGGTCATGCCGATCGGCGCGCTGGGCGATGCCGGCCGCCAGGTGTTCGCGCTGCTGCGTCGGCTGCGCGAAGAGCTCAAGGTCAACACCACTTGCGGCCTGTCAAACATCTCCTTCGGCCTGCCGCACCGCCACGGCATCAACGCCGCCTTCATCCCGATGGTGATCGGCGCCGGCATGACGAGCGCGATCATGAATCCGGTGCGGCCGCAGGAAATGGAAGCCGTTCGCGGCGCCAATGTGCTGAACGGCACCGACGAGAACTGCACCAACTGGATCCGTACCTACAAGGACTACAAGCCTGCCGAAGGCGGCCAGGCGGTCGCGGCGCCAACGGCGGTCAACGCACCCGGTGAAGGCGGCAATGGCGGCGGTCGCCGTCGCGGTGGCCGTGAAGCCCGCATGGCCAGAGGATAAGCGCGCAATCGTGAGCCGCACTGCAAACCACGCTGGACCGATCGCATCATCGATGCGGTCGGACGGGTCTGCGTTGCGGTCAGGCGATACCCAATATGGCGTCGAACAACGCCATTCCCGCCCACGAGCCAAATATGCCGGTCACGCCGCCTATGACGAAATCATCGTCGTAAGCAGGCCAGAACCCGTGCAGCAGCAGCACTGCCACAATCGTGCCGAGAATTCCGGAGGCCAGATATTGCGGATTGCGCAGCCATGGACCCTTGAGCAGGCGCACCATGGTAAAGACAGTGAATATGCCGGACAGCAGGAGATCGGACATGATTGGCCTCTGGACGATCAGACACTCCGCCCAATAATGAAACGATCCGTTAAACGGTATCGACAATCCTTACCGAGACACGTGCACGCATGAACTCGCCTGCCAACATCACCGATCCACTCGTGCTGTTCATGCCGTCGGGCAAGCGCGGTCGGTTTCCGGTCGGAACGCCGGTGCTGGATGCCGCGCGCCAGCTTGGCGTCTATGTCGAAAGCGTGTGCGGTGGCCGCGCCACGTGCGGGCGCTGCCAGGTCGAGGTGCAGGAAGGCAATTTCGCCAAGCACAAGATCGTCTCCTCCAACGATCACATCTCGCCCAAGGGGCCCAAGGAAGAGCGCTACGAACGCGTGCGCGGCCTGCCCGAACGACGCCGCCTCTCCTGCTCGGCGCAGATCCTCGGCGACCTCGTCATCGACGTGCCGCAGGATACCGTCATCAATGCGCAGACCATCCG
This sequence comes from Mesorhizobium sp. dw_380, assembly GCF_018588885.1. Lineage (GTDB taxonomy): Bacteria > Pseudomonadota > Alphaproteobacteria > Rhizobiales > Rhizobiaceae > Mesorhizobium. The sequence goes on along the minus strand of NZ_JAFFIW010000004.1, from coordinate 44,359 downwards.
CAAGGATGCCGACACTAGGGTGATCGCCCGCGATGCCGCGATCCGCATGTGCTATGTCGAGATCGAAGAGCCCGACATGCACAAACCGCTCGGCGATCTCGACCGGCTGAAGATCGCGCTGATGAAGGACTGGGGTTTCAAGAACCTCGAATTCGACTTCTACCTGCTGCCACAAGTGCAAGGCATATTGCGCAAGGGCAACTGGACCGCGACCGCCGCAATCCACAAGGATGCCGACAGCGACATCGCGCGTGTCATCGCGCTATGGCCAGGCCTCAAGAACGAAGCCTATGGCCTTGCCTGCGACATCGGCTCGACCACCATCGCCATGCATCTGGTGTCGCTGCTGTCGGGCCGCGTCGCAGCCTCCTCCGGCACGTCGAACCCGCAAATCCGCTTCGGCGAGGATCTGATGAGCCGCGTCTCCTATGTGATGATGAACCCGGATGGCCGCGAGGGCATGACTGTTGCCGTGCGCGAGGCGATCTCCAGCCTTGTCGACAAGGTCTGCGCGGAAGGCAACGTCCAGCGCAACGACATTCTGGATTCCGTCTTCGTCGGCAATCCGATCATGCACCATCTGTTCCTCGGCATCGATCCGACCGAACTCGGCGGCGCCCCCTTCGCGCTCGCCGTTTCGGGCGCGGTACGTATCAAGGCATCCGACATCGGCCTCAAGCTTAACCAGGGCGCGCGGCTCTACATGTTGCCTTGCATTGCCGGCCATGTCGGCGCCGACGCGGCGGCGGTCACGCTGTCGGAAGGGCCGCATCGCCAGGACGAGATGATGCTGATCGTCGACGTCGGCACCAATGCCGAGATCGTGCTCGGCAATCGCGCGCGCGTCGTGGCCGCCTCCTCTCCCACTGGTCCGGCCTTCGAGGGCGCCGAAATCTCCGGCGGCCAGCGTGCCGCCCCCGGCGCCATCGAGCGCGTGCGCATCGACCCCGACACGCTGGAGCCGAAATACCGCGTCATCGGCTCGGAACTGTGGTCCGACGAGCCGGGTTTCCTCGACAGCGTGCAGGCAACCGGTGTCACCGGCATCTGCGGCTCCGGCATCATCGAGATCGTGGCGGAGATGTATCTCGCCGGCGTCATTTCGGAGGATGGCGTCGTCGACGGGTCACTTGCCGCACGTTCGCCACGGGTCGTCGCCAATGGCCGCACCTTCTCCTATGTGCTGAAGGACGGCGAGCCGAAGATCACCATCACCCAGACCGATGTGCGCGCCATCCAGCTTGCCAAGGCGGCCCTTTATGCCGGCACCAAGCTGTTGATGGAAAAGCAGAACACGGAGCATGTCGATCGCATCCACTTCGCCGGCGCCTTCGGCTCCTTCATCGATCCGAAATACGCCATGGTGCTGGGCCTGATCCCCGACTGCGACCTCGACAAGGTCTCGGCCGTCGGCAACGCCGCCGGCGCCGGTGCGCGCATGGCGCTCTTGAACCGCGGCTATCGCCGCGAGATCGAGGAGACGGTGAGCCAGATCGAGAAGATCGAGACCGCGCTGGAACCGAAATTCCAGGAGCATTTCGTCTACGCCATGGCGCTGCCCAACAAGGTCGATCCGTTCCCGAAACTGTCGGCGGCGGTGAAGCTGCCGCCACGCAAGACGGTCAGCGAGGACGGCATCGCCGGCGACGCCACCCCGCGCCGGCGTTCGCGCGAAGGCCACGCGGCGCGGCGTGGTCGGGAATAACCAGCCGCGCCCAAGCTGCCGCCACTCCAAACTCATTTGTATGCAAATGTTTCCAAATCGCGCCGATCTGGAAACCGAAACGCTGTTTTCGCGAAATCCATCCGATACATGGCAAGTGCATTTACCCGGCATCGAGCGGTCGCCGAAGCATGTCGCCCAAAAGTGCTCAGCGGTTTTGGGAAAACGACATGCGCCATGAACAAGTCCTTGGCACCGCTGCTCTTCAAGGGAGATGAAAATGTTGATGTTCGAAAATCTCGGCCGCTTCGGTGTCACCATCAGGCAGGCCCATGCCAGGAATAAAGCGATCCGCGCACTGAACAGCCTGCCGGCGCATGTCCAGAAGGACATCGGCTGGCCGGCATCGCCGCCGAACGATCCGCAGGCTGCACTCGCCTCGCTGCTTCTGGGTGCGGGGCGCTGATGACTTTCGCTGAGAAATGCAAATTGCTCGGCCGCCGTCGGGGACCTCGGAAGTCCTCGATGGTCAGCAACCGGTTGCGCGCCGCGCTCTTGCAGCGTCGCTGACGACGCGGCGTGGATCACAGCAGCGTGTGGACACGGCGCAAATCTTGACATTTTCGGCTGGGGCACGATCTTCAAAGCGAGGGGAGAATTCTCTTAGTCGGCTGTCGCCGAAGTTCGTGTATGCGCATGCCAAGTTTGAAAAGCCACGTCGTCTCCTTCGTGCTCAGGTACAGCCGTAAAAAGGCGTTTTCCAGCCCGGAAAACCTGCAGCGCTGGATTGCTGCCGCACGCAGGACCGAGGACCATCACCCGCCGGCCTCGCTGCATCAGCGTTTCAACATCGAGATGCGCGCCGTTGACGGCTTCGCGGTTTACGAGATCGCTCCCAGGGCCGGCGTACGAAAGCGGATACTCTACCTGCACGGCGGCGCCTATGTCTTTGAAATCACACCCTATCATTGGCATCTGATCGCGGACATGGCTGACCGGCTCGGCTATGCCATAACCGTGCCGATCTACCCCATCGCCCCCGAACATGATTTCCACGCGATGTTCGGCATGGTCGGCGAGGTCTATCGCCGGATGCTCGAAGAGACCGAACCGGAGGACATCGTCTTCGTGGGCGACTCCGCCGGCGGCAACATGGCCGTGGTGCTCACCATGATGGCGGCCAAAGAGGGTCAGCCGCTGCCGTCGCGCCATGTGCTGATTTCACCCGGCCTCGACGTTTCGCTTGCGAACCCCGAAGTGTTCGAGGCGGAGCGGAACGATCCCTGGTTGGGCATCGCGGGCGGACGGGAGGCGATACGGCTCTACAGTGCAGGAATGGATCCGGCGGACTGGCATATCAGTCCGGTCTATGGCGATCTCTCGGTGTTGCCCAAGACATTGCTTCTGACGGGCTCGCGTGATCTCCTCACGCCCGACAATTTGATCTTCGCGCAAAAAGCGCGTGCAGCCGGCGTCGAGGTCGAGGTCATATACGAGGAAGGCATGTTTCATGTCTGGCCGCTGATCGACATGCCGGAATCGCGACGCGCGCGCGAACGCATCGCCGCGTTTCTAAGTGAGAGCCGCCCGCCGATCAGGCAAGGCAAGAGGACAGGGCTCGAAGCGCCCTCCGCCGAGGCGGCGCAATAGTGCATCCAGCTTGAATCTGACGTTGCTCGCGGATCAGAACTTGCCGGTTTCCCGGAACACTTCGAACGTCGCGCGGATATGGTCGGCGACGGCCTTGACCGGCGCGCTGGCGTCCGGCGCCACCACCATCGCCAGATTGTAGGTGCCGATATCGGGCATGCCGTCCTTCGGGCAGAGTTCGACCATGTCGTTGCCGAGGAAGGACTTCGGCAGCGGCGCCACGGCGAGATCGGACATGATGGCGGCCCGCTGCCCGGCCGTATGGGCGCTCATATAGGCAATACGGTAGTTGCGCCCTTCGCGGCCCAACGCTTCGAGCGCGCCGGCCCGCCAGGCGCAACCCTCTTCCCACAGTGACACCGGCAGCGGTTCACGCAGATGCGCGCAGCCGCCCTTGGCGCCGGCCCACACGATCGGCTCGGTCAGCAGCACCTCGGCGCCGAGGGCGCTGGTCTTGTAGGAGTTGGTCAGAAGCGTGATGTCGAGCGCCCGGTCGTCCATGCGTCGGCGCAGGTTGCTGCTCTGGTCGATGGTGACGTCGACGGCGATCGAGGGGTGCGACTGCGCGAAACGCTTCAGCACATGCGGCAGCACGCGCTCGCCATAATCGTCCGGCGAGCCGAGCCGCACCACGCCGACGATATCGGGAATGATGAACTTCGACACCACCTCGCGATTGATCGACAGCAGCCGGCGGGCGTAGCCGAGCAGCACCTCGCCGTCCGTGGTCAGCGTCACCGAACGCGCGTCGCGCGCGAACACCGAGCGGCCAAGAATGTCTTCCAGCTTCTTGATCTGCATCGACACCGCCGACGGCGTGCGAAAGACGGCATTGGCGGCGGTGGTGAAACTGCCGGTCTCGGCAATCGCCACGAAAGTGCGCAAAACGTCGAGATCGAGCAGCGGCAGCGGATGATTGAGTGGGGCGTTCATGCGATCAGCCTTCAATTTTTCTGATACAAAGCATCATTCCATTTCGTTTGATTGAACATCAGATCGGAAGCATAGTCAACTCCATCGATTACGGATGCTGCCACAAGCAGCCACGAAACGACCAAGACACAAACCCGCAATCGACATGAAATGAAGCTGAAACAGACCTGACGTAACCCGGCTGCTGCCTGGCAATCCCTGCCCCGGCACATAAGGAGAAATGAAATGTCTATCCTGTCGTCCCTCGGCCGCATCGCGACCGAATTCAGCGCGGCCCGCGCCCGCTATCAGACCGAACGCGCCATCCGCTCCTTGCCGATCGAACTGCAGAAGGATATCGGCTGGCCTGAGGCTTCCGACGCCAAGACCGGTATTCGCAACGGCATCGGATCCTGGGCTGGAGCAAAGTAAATCGTGTGTAGCAAGTGCTGAAGGCCTGCCGCGCAACCCGCCCGGCAGGCCTTCTCTATTTTATTTGTATTCAAATGAATTCAGGAGCCATGCCGCCGCTGCATGGCGCATATGAACAAGCCGCATAGCATCATCATTTTTGATCTAACCGGCTGTAAACAATCATAGATTCTGGGCATCATGCCCAAATTTGTCGCATTCGGTGTCGCTTTTCATATCAAGCGCTTCGCTTTTGCGATTTAGTTTTTACTTACACAAGCCTATATCACCGCCAGCAAACGAGCTGCCCCACTCCATCAAGCGAAGGCGACCCGTCTAAGCAAACCGAATGGAGATGATCATGAAGCTTTTTGCCCGCCTTTTCGCCCGTCGCGAAATGAACCTCACCACCGCTCTCGAGCGTCAGCGTCTTGCCAACACCATGCCCGGCCAGACCGGCGCCATGGCCGCGGCGCGCCTCGGCTTCGTCGCCTGAAGATCTTTCGGGGCGCAGCGCATCCCTGCCGCTGCTCTCACCACTGTAGCGCCGCCCGGCTTGGCCGAGGCGGCGTTTTTGTTCCGTCGCCACGCGCTCCGGCGTGTTCATCGATCGCATTGCCCATTTGCGACCCATGTCGCAAATTTAATCTCATCGCGGCAGCGTAGCCAATTGACAGGCATGGTTTTTCCTGATGTCGCTATGCTATTCGCGACATCCTGTTCGCGTCATGGCCAGATGAGGTTCCCGTGAACGCCGTCAAGCATCCGATCAAGCGATCGTTTGTGTTCTTCCTTATCCCTGATTTCACCATGATCGCTTTTGCGACCGCGCTCGACCCCCTGCGCTCAGCCAATCGCATGCTCGGCTACGAGGCCTATCGCTGGCGCCTCGCCAGCATCGACGGCAAGCCGGTGCGCGCCTCGAACGGCGTCGAATGCGCAGTCAACACCTCGCTCGAGGAGGAACGCAAGAAGATGGCGGGCCCTGAACGGCCCAACATGGCCATCGTCTGCAGCGGTATCAACGTCGAGCGCTACCAGAACAAGTCGGCCTTCGCCTGGCTGCGCGAAGAGTACAATCGCGGCGTCGCGGTCGGCGGGCTCTGCACCGGCGCGCACATCCTCGCCGCCGCCGGCCTGCTGTCGAACAAGCGCTGCGCCATCCATTGGGAAAACCTGCCGGGCTTTTCCGAGGCATTTCCGAAGGCCAATGTCTTTGCCGACCTCTTCGAGATCGACCAGAACATCTACACCTGCGCCGGCGGAACCGCAGCGCTCGACATGATGCTGAAGCTGATCGGCGATGATTTCGACGAGAGCCTCGTCAACCGGGTCTGCGAGCAGGTGCTGACCGACCGCGTGCGCAGCCCGACCGACCGCCAGCGCCTGCCGCTGCGCGCCCGCCTCGGCGTGCAGAACTCGAAAGTGCTGACCATCATCGAGCTGATGGAGGCAAATCTCTCCGAGCCGCTGTCGCTGATCGAGATCGCAGACCATGTCGACCTCTCGCGCCGCCAGATCGAGCGCCTGTTCCGCACGGAGATGGGGCGGTCGCCCGCCCGCTACTATCTGGAAATCCGGCTCGATCGTGCGAGGCATCTGCTGATCCAGTCGTCAATGCCGGTGGTCGAGGTGGCTGTCGCCTGCGGCTTCGTCTCGGCCTCGCATTTCTCGAAATGCTATCGCGAGCTCTATGCCCGCTCGCCGCAGCAGGAGCGTGTCGACCGCAAGCAGCTGCTTGCGGCTTGATCCGCAATTCCGCGGATCAAGCCGTGGCCGGCTGCGCCTCCGCCGTCCGCATCGCCTCGATACGGATGTCTTCGGTCAGGCGCGCCTTGAGCGCCGAAAATTCCGCACTGGTTTTCAGCGTGTAGTGGCGCGGATGCGGCAGGTCGATGGCGACATCCGATTTGATGCGGCCGGGCCGCGCCGTCATCACGATCACCCGTGAGGCCATGAAGATCGCCTCCTCGATATCGTGCGTGACGAACAGCACCGTCTTCTTGCGCCGTTCCCAGATGCCGAGAAGCAGTTCCTGCATCAGCCCGCGCGTCTGGTTGTCGAGGGCGCCGAACGGCTCATCCAGCAACAGGATCTCCGGATCGTTGGCCAGCGCCCGGGCGATCGCCGTGCGCTGCTGCATGCCGCCTGACAGTTGTTTTGGCCAATGGTTTTCGAAGCCCTTCAATCCGACGAGATCGACATAGGAAGCAACGATCCCTTCCCGCTCCTTTTGCGCCATCCCGCGTTCGCGCAGGCCGAAGGCGATGTTTTCGGCCACCGTCAGCCACGGGAACAGCGTGTAGGATTGGAACACCATGCCGCGGTCCGGCCCCGGCCGCGTCACCGCCTTGCCGTCGAGCAGCACGCGGCCTTCGCTTGGCGCCTCCAGGCCGGCGACGATCCGGAGCAGCGTCGATTTTCCGCAGCCGGACGGCCCCAGAATCGTGATGAAATCATTGGCGGCGACTGCCATGTCGATCGGCATCAGCGCCCTGACCGGCTGTCCGCCGCGTACGCCGGCAAAGGTGCGCGAGACGCCCTCGATGAGAAGCTTGCTCACGCCAGGCTCCACGGAAAGAGCCAGCGGTTGAACGCCTTGAAGGCGAAGTCGGACAACAGCCCGATCAGCCCGATGACGATGATGCCGAAGATGATCTGTCCGGTCGCCAGCCGCGACTGGCTGTTGATGATCATGTAACCGATGCCGGAGGATGAGCCTATCAGTTCGGCGACGATGACATAGGTCCAGGCCCAGCCGAGAACCAGCCGCAGCGTCTCGGCGATCTCCGGCGCATTGGCCGGCATGATCACCCGCTTGACGATGCTGTTGTTCGTCGAGCCCAGCGTATAGGCGGCCTCGACCAGGTCGCGCCGCGTCGAACCGACCTTGACGGCGATGATCAGGATGATCTGGAACACCGAGCCGACGAAGATGACCAGCAGTTTTTCCAGCTCGCCAATGCCGGCCCACAGGATGAGCAGCGGGATGAAAGCCGAAGCCGGCAGATAGCGGGCGAAGGAGACGAAGGGTTCCAGGAACGCTTCCACCGGCTTCCAGGCACCCATGGCGATGCCGAGCGGCACGGCAACGACCGAGGCCAGCACAAAGCCGCCGAAGACGCGCCAGATGGTGATCAATATGTCGAGCCAGAAACGGTCCTCGACCAGCAGCCGCCAGCCGTCACGCAGCATCGACAGCGGGTCGGCGAGAAAGATGCGGTTGACGTGGCCGCCAAGCGTAATCCAGGCCCAGAAGAGAATGAACAGCACGAAGAAAGAAATGCCGAGCACGGTTCGCAGCCCCGGCGAAAGCGGATGCAAGGGGCGCATATTCACATCGTCCGCATCTTCAAATCGTCCCCATGCTCAATTCGTGCTTTGTCCAGGAGAACGCGACGGCGCAACGCGCCATCGCATGATGGCCAAAGCCGGACGATCAGTTCGACACCGCGCTTGTGTCGGCCAGCGTGGCGAGATCGGGTGCTTCCTTGATCAGCCCCATCTGCAGCAGCAGTTCGCCGGCTGTCTTGGAAAAATCCTGGAACTCCTTGGTGAAGAACTGCTTGTTCCCGGCCTTGTCAGCCCATTTCAGGTATTTGGCCGAATCCTCGAATTCCTTGGCCGACTGCTTCACGTCGGCACCCATCGTCTCGTAGGACTTCTGCGGATCCTTCTTGATCAGGTCGAGCGCATCGAAATAGCTGTCGGCGAGCGCCTTGGCGGCATCCGGGTTGGCCTTGAGGAATTCGGGCGTGCAGCCGACCGTGTCGAGAACCATCGGATAATCGAGCGTGGTCGCCAGTATATGGCCCTGGTCGGCCTTGTCGCGCACCGCCGAGATGAACGGCTCATAGGTGACCGCCGCATCGTTCTGGCCGGCAAGGAAGGCCTGCGCCGCGGCGTCCGGCTCCAGATTGACGACCGTCACGTCCTTGGTCGACATGCCGTTCTTGTTCAGCACCCATGCCAGCAGGAAGTAGGGCGACGTGCCCGGCGCCGAGGAGGCGACGGTCTTGCCCTTGAGATCGGCGACGGTCTTGATGTCGTTGCGCACCACGATGCCGTCCGCGCCATAGGATTTGTCGAGCTGGAATATCTGCTTGGTGGTCACCCCGCTGGCGTTCCACACCAGCCAGGTTTCGACCGTGGTTGCGGCGCATTGCAGGTCGCCGCTGGCGATGGCGAGCGGACGGCTGGCTTGTGGCACCTTCTTCAACGTTACGTCGAGGCCGTGTTTCTCGAAGAGGCCTGCCTGCTTGGCAAGCGTCAGCGGCGCGAAGCCGGTCCAGCCGCTGATGCCGATGGTGACAGAGGTGGCCGCCATCGCCGGAGCCGACAGACCGGCGGCAAGCGCCAATGCCCCAGCGAATGTAATTGTCCTGTTCATGTTAGTTCCCCTTTTGTTTTGTAGGGGAAATTGTTCACAGACACCAATGAGCTTGTCAATCAACAGGAACGTGTTTCGCCAGGGGTCGTCTTGTCGTCGAAGCTCGGCAGGGCCGAGCCTTTGCCCCGTCAGTTGTCGCAATAGCATTCGGCAGATGAGATGCGGTCGTTCCAGTCGCCGCCCAACTCGCGGGCGCGGCGCCTGATCTCGATCGATTCGCCCCTCATGTTCGTATGCTCATAGGCAACGAGGGTGCAGCCTCGGCGCACGAATACTGACGACACACGGTCGTTCCAAAACTGGCCGCCGCGAAAATTCACCGAATCGTCGGGGCCCATTTCGATCGACCGCCCGCGAAAATTCACGTGCTCGAACATAACGCAGGCGGGCTGGTCATCATATTGGGCACTGGCGGCGTCAGCGAAAAGCATGGACGCGACAGCAGTCAGGATGGCAACGCGTTTCATCTGGTATTTCCTCGGTTCGACCGCGCCCCCACCGGCTGGATAACCCGGTCCGGCCAGTTTGCCAATGCTCTGGCCGGCAGCCTACACTTAGCGGCTGTCCAGCATCCAGCTCCGGTTGCGCCACATCTTCTCGCCGACCTGACAGTCGGTGGCGGGCTTGTCCTGCGCCAGCACCACCGGCGGATGATCCGCCTCCTCCGCCGCCCATTGCGGCGAGGCCGGACCGGCAAGCTCGAGCACCAGCTTGCGGCGGACGGCTTCGGGAAATTGCGTCCAGTCGTTGACCGGGATCATGAAGGCTCCCGGCCCTCCGATGACACAGTCACTGTAGTAGCGGTCGAGATCGTTGACGTCGTAGGCGCCGGAAAACCCGCCTCGGGTCATCAGCGGCAGGCCGTTGATGATGATGCCTTGCCGGACCACCCCGTCGCGGGTGAGATCGACCGGCGGACCCTGGTTGTTGGGCCCGTCGCCCGAAATGTCGATGACGCGCTTGGTCCCCCGGTAGCCGCTTTCGGCGAAAAGGTCGCTGCCGAACTCCAGCGCGCCGGAGATCGAGGTGCGCCGCGCGCTGTCGGGCGGACGCGCCGACATTTGCGCGACCACCCGCTCCGCATCGGCTCGGGTTGCAATCACCGTCCAGGGCACGATGACGCGTTGCCAGCTGGTGCCGGCCCACTCGACATAGGTGACGGCGATCTTGCCATAGGCGCCATCGGCGATCGCCTGCAGCACATTGTCATGCGTCAGCGCCGCCGCGTAACCATGACGCTGGATCTCGAGCTCGTCCGCCGACATCGACAGCGAAACATCGACCGCCAGCACCAGCTCGACATCGACGGACTCATCCGCGAGGGATCCTCGCGCCAGCCAGAGCACCAGTGCCAACGCGGCGCAGCCGGAAAGGAGATGTCTTGCAAAGGACAAAGCAGACATGCCGCCAGGGTAAGCGAGAATCGGCCGCTGACAAAGGAAAAAGCCGACACTGCCGGTTCGTTACCGCGCCGCTCACGACTCGGCGGCAGGCTGGCCTGCTTCAGCGCATCAGACTGTAACCAACTGGACCGACGCATCGACATCGGCCACCGCCCCGTCGATCGCGCGCACCACCGGTTTGCCGCTATAGCCCTCACCGACGATATTTCTGACGATGACCTTGGTGTCAGCGCCGCTGGCATAGACAAACGGCGACGCTTCAGGAACGCCGTCCGCCCGTCGGGTATGACAATTCAGCACTTCGAAAGTGCCCCCGGTGACGGAGATCAGCCCGCCATCGCTGCGCCCATTGCCTGTCGGGTTGGACATGCCGAAGGATATCCACGAATTTGCGAGTTGTGTGTAGCCGCCTAGCGCGACAATCAGCGCGCCAAAGCAGGGCTGCGCCGCATTACGACCTTCGAACTCGCAGTCGCGAATGCGCAGCATCGATTGCTCGCCGTCTATCACCAGCGCCGAATGTCCGTCTGCGGTGACGTAGAAATTGGCGATTGTCGTCTTCGACTGCGATGCAGTCTGCATCAGAAATCCGCTCGCGGCTAGCATCGACGGCGGTGAATCAAGGAACAGGGTTGACGGCACGAAACGGCAGTCCGAACCTGCAAGGCAGAACGCTTGTTCGGTGACATTGTTGACATTCCAAAAGCCGTCCATGACGCAGGCTGTCATAGGTTGCTTGACGGTGGACGAGCCGAACAGGCTCGGTCCATTCTGCCATGAGATGTCCCGAAAGGTTGACGTCCAGATCACACAGTTGTCGTTCGGATGGAACAGCCGCGACGTTGCATTGGCATTGAACGAGAGGCCGCTGAGATACAGGCCGAAGATCTCACCGTTCGGCAATGTCAGCCAGCCCCGCGGCGAAGGCTGGTTGATATTCACAATTTGCGGCAGGACGGATGGGGTACGCCCCTGGTCGACGGCGCGGCGGTCGGCCCCGACCATCGCGAAACCGCTGTACACCAGCTGCTGATTGGAGAAGTCATACGCCCGCAGCTCATCAAGCACGAGTGTTGGTTTATACGCCGCGGTTTTGTAGGTCGTGCAAAAATTGGCGAGCTTGACGTCGTCGGTCGACCCGGCAAGGCTTGAAAAATTGACCTCCGCGGCAACGACCCTCGCCGTCGCGGATGCGATGCGCGGCACCAAAATAGCACCAAGTGCTGCAGCTCCGGCGGCCAGACTCTGACGTCTGCTGATCTCGACCATCAGGGCCTGCCCCATGCTTGCGCGACGCACCTTCGACACGCAAGTTTTACGAGTTGCGCAAAATTGTCAAAGTATCTCTTGCGCTTCAGGGCGTCAGGACAAGTATCAGGGTCACTCTTCTTGTCGCTCAGCTCCTCGGCTTCAGATTCTCCGGGTCGTAGAGCGGCTTATAGCCGACTGCCGCCACTTCGACCGGATAGGTCTCACCGAAATATTCCACCTTGAGCTTGCGTCCTTCTTGCGCGTGCGACCACGGCAGATAAGCGAGCGCGATGTTCTTGCCGATGGTCGGGCCATAGGCGACCGAAGTGGTGAAGGAGCGGCGCCCGAGTTCGTCGACCAGCGTCTCGCCGGTGGCGGGATCCAGCACCGGCATCGTGCCGACCGGATAACGCGCGACCCCCTTGGAATCGGTGTTCTCGGTCATCACCAGCGTGCACAGCATCGCCGGCTGGTGCTCGCGGGCGCGGTATTCGACATGCCTGGCCTTGCCGCAGAAATCGCTCTCCTTGACCTTCGGACGGGCGAGATCGGCTTCCAGCAGATTGTACTCGGTCAGGAGGTCGGCGTTCTGCAGGCGCAGGCTCTTTTCCATCCGGCGCGTATTGGCATAGGTCTCGACGCCGAACGGCATCACGCCAGTCGAGCGCAGCGCGTCCCAGACGGCAAGGCCGTCCTCGTAGCGCATATGCAGTTCCCAGCCCTGCTCGCCGACATAGGAGATGCGGAAAGCGGTGACATCCTTGCCGCCGATCCTGACCGGCTTGATCGCCGCGAACGGGAAATTCTCAAGAGAAAGCGCCTCCGGGTTCTCGACCACTTTCTGCAGGGTTGCGCGCGCGTTCGGCCCCCAAATGCCGATGGTGACGAATTTTTCGGTCACGTCTGTGATGGTGACATCGAAACCTTTGTCCTGCGCGGTGCGGCGCATATACTGGAAATCGCGCGGACCGGCGTCGGCGCCGTCGATCACCCGGCAGCGGTCAGCCATGCGGATGACGGTGAAGTCGGCGCGCACCATGCCTTCCTCGTCGAGGAAGTGGGTATAGATGCCTTTGCCGATATTGTTGTCGCCGCCGATCTTGGCCGCGCACAGCCATTCCAGCAGCGCGACATGGTCTGGTCCCTCGACGTCATACATCGAGAAATGCGACAGGTTGACGATGCCGCAATCCTCGCTCATCGCCAGATGCTCGGCATTGGAGACACGCCAGAAATGGCGGTTGTCCCATTCGTTCTCGCGCACCGGCACGCGGTTGCCGTATTTCTCCAGGAGATGCTCGTTGGCGGCATAGCCATGGGCGCGCTCCCACCCGCCCAGTTCCATGAAATAGCCGCCGAGTTCCTTCTCACGCTCCCAGAAGGGCGAGCGCCTAATATTGCGGGCCTTGGAGAACGGCTCGCGCGGATGCACCGCCGGATTATAGACCTTCATCGCCGTCTCGGTGCAGCGATCCCAGATGAACTGTTCCTTGGTCTGATGCGGATAGAAGCGCGCATAGTCGATGGCATGGTGGTCGATCGCCGTGCGGCCGTCCGTCATCCAGTCGGCGATCAGCTTGCCCATGCCCGGGCCGTCCTTGACCCAGATGGCGACGGCATACCAGAGGCCCCGCACCTTCTGGCTTTCGCCCATCGACGGGCCGCCATCGGCCGTCACCTGCAGCAGGCCGTTGAAGGAATGGCTTTCATTGTAACCGAGTTCGCCCAGGATCGGCGTCAGCTCCATGGCGCGTTCGAGCGGCGCCAGGATCTGCTCCATGTCGAGGTCGCGCTGCGACGGCGACAGCCGCGCCTGATCCTTCTCCAAGAGGTCGCGCGGATGGCAGAGACGCGGATTGGTCTCTTCGTAATAGCCCCATTCGATCTGACCGCCTTCGGCGGTTTTGGGATCGCCGGTGTCGCGCATATAGGCCGAGTTGCCCTGGTCGCGCAGCAGCGGCCAGCCGATCTCCTTGCCGGTGCCGGCGAACTCGTTGTAGGGACCGAAGAAGGTCAGCGGATGGTCGATCGGCATGACCGGCAGGTCTTCGCCGACCATTTCGGCAATCAGCCGGCCCCAGATGCCGGCGCAGACGATGACATAGTCGGCTTCGATCGTGCCGCGGTCGGTCACCACGGCGCTGATGCGGCCGTCCTTGACGATGAGCGACCTTGCCGGCGTATTGGCGAAGGATTTTAGCTTCCCCGATGCTTCCGCCTGGTCGACCAGTTTGCCGGCGACCGTCTGCGAACGCGGAATGACGAGGCCGGCATCGGGATCCCAGAGGCCGCCCTGCACCATCCCTTCTTCGATGAGCGGGAATTTTTCCTTGATCTCGGCGGGTTCGATCAGGCGCGCGCGTGTGCCAAAAGCCTTTGCCGAGGCGATCTTGCGCTTGATCTCGTCCATGCGGCTGTCGTCACCGACGCGAGCCACTTCGAGACCACCGATACGCGCGTAGTGACCCATCTTCTCGTAGAAATCGATGGAATAAATCGTCGTCCAGCAGGACAGGAAATCGTGGCTGGTCGTGTAACAGAAGTCGGAAGCGTGCGCCGTCGAGCCGATATCGGTCGGGATGCCCGACTTGTCGATGCCGACGATGTCGTCCCAGCCACGCTCGATCAGGTGATGGGCGATCGATGCGCCGACAATACCGCCGAGGCCAATGATGACGACCTTCGCCTTTTTCGGAAACTCTGCCATTGCCCGCGACTCCAAAGTGAAAAGCGGGCGGACTATAGGGCGGAGCGGTAGGGAGATTGAAGCCTGTTTGCGACATTGCGAAAGAGCCGAGCGACCCTGACGAAAGAACGCGCTTCCCAAGTGCCACCAATCAGAATTCCTTATGCGCCGGAGTTAGGTGGAAACCTCCATGAGCTGCTCGAAGACACGCTGCTTGGCTCCCTGCACGCTGTCCTCAAGCGACTTCGCCATGGCCAGATGCGCGGCGATCGCGCTGGCCAGTATGCAGCCTGTTCCGCGCATCGATCCGGCAAGGCGAGGCATGTCGAAGCGAACAGGTTCCTGGTCGGAACTCAACAGGATGTCTATTGATCTTGCCCCTATTGCATGACCGCCCTTGAGCAGCACGGCTCGCGGCCCGGCCGCTAGCAATCGCCTTCCCTGCCGCAGCACGTCTTCGTCGTCCGCGGCCAATTCCGCCCCGGTCAGGATCGCCAGTTCGACAAGATTCGGCGTGACAAGACGGCAAAGCGGCATGAGATCCCGCTTCAAGACCCCGATCGCAGCCGGTTCCAGCAGTTGCCTGCCTGAAGAGGAAGCCAGCACTGGATCGAGGACGGCCGGTATCCGCGGATGTTCGCGCAGCACGGCGGCAACCGCCGCGATGACACGTCCCGCTGAAAGCATGCCGATCTTTATCGCCGATACTTTATTGGCCCGCAGCGCCGCACGCATCTGATCGGCAACCAGGCTGGGCTGCATATGGTGGATTGCCGTAACGGATTGATGTGTCTGCACCGTTACCGCGGTGACGGCAACGCAAGTGCGCAGACCTATGCACGAGATCGTCTCGATGTCGCGTGCAATCCCGGCGCCTCCGCTGGAATCCGATCCGCCAACAACAAGTACGTGCGGGTCTTGCCTCAGCGCCATCGCTTCGTCTTTTCGAGCCATTCCCTGGCCCGCGCCTCGGGATCCGGGTTCAGCGTTATGTCGGTCACCACCGCAGCGCTGTCGGCACCAGCCTCAAAAACGCCATCAAGCCGCTCGGGATTGAGGCCGCCGATGGCGACCAGCGGAGTGGGCGCGACCATGCCCTTCCAAACCCGGAGCCTTTCGAGCCCCTGCGGCGCCCATTTCATCTTCTTCAGGATGGTTGGGTAGACGGGACCTAGCGCAAGGTAATCGGGCGCGGCGGCTATGGCCGTCGCCAGCTCGGCATGATCGTGGGTGCTCAGTCCGAGCCTGATGCCGGCCGCCCGTATCTCAGGGAGGTTGGCGGCTTGCAGATCCTCCTGACCCAGATGAACGAAGTCGCAGCCCTCCTCGATCGCCAGGCGCCAATGATCATTGACGATGAGCTGGCAATGGTGCCGGGCGCACAAGGCTTTTGCCTTGCGGATTTCCACGCGCAGCCCGTCCTCGTCCATGTCCTTGATGCGGAGCTGCACCAGCCTGACGCCAAGCGGCACCAGCCGCTCGATCCAGGCGGCGCTGTCGACGATCAGGTAGAACGGATCGAGCTTCATGAAAGAACCGCCCTGCCGAATGTCGGCGTCGATGGCACGGCGACATCGCGGGGCTCGAGCAATCCCGAACCGAAGGCCTCCCGCCCGGCGTCGACTGCCTTGCTGAAAGCGCGCGCCATGCCGACAGGATCGGCCGCCTTGGCCACCGCCGTGTTGAGGAGCACGGCATCAAAGCCGAGTTCCATGACGGTTGCCGCGTGCGACGGTCGTCCAAGCCCGGCATCCACAATCAATGGAACGTCGGGGAAATGCCCACGCATCGAGCGCAGCGCCATGATGTTGACCGGCCCGAGAGCCGAGCCGATCGGCGCGCACCACGGCATCAGAACCTTGCAGCCCGCGCCGAGCAGCCGCTCGGCGACAACGAGATCGTCAGTGGTATACGGGAACACTGTAAAACCGTCTTCGCACAGGATGCGGGCAGCTTCGACCAGGCCGAACACGTCCGGCTGTAGCGTGTCATGGTTGCCGATCACTTCGAGCTTGATCCACGACGTGCCGAAGACCTCGCGCGCCATCTTCGCGGTCGTGACGGCTTCCTTCACGGAGTGACAGCCGGCGGTGTTGGGCAGGATCCTCACGCCCAGCGAGTTGACCAGCGACCAGAATTTCTCGCCGCCCCTGCCGCCGGCCATTTCACGGCGCAGCGAGACCGTCACCACCGAGGCACCCGACGTCTTGACCGCATCGGCGAGGATGACCGGCGAAGGATACTGGGCGGTGCCGAGAAACAGGCGCGAAGGCAGTGCCGCTCCGAGAAGATCGAACATGTCTAGCCTCCCTGCATGGGCGAAAGGATTTCGATCCGATCGCCGTCGTTCAATCGGAATTCCACTCGTTCGGCTTTGTGTACGAGGTCACTATTGACGGCCGTCGCCAGCCAGTCGCCTTCATAGTCAAGCTCGGCAAGCAGGGCCGCCAGCGTTGCGGCGACGCTGTCCAGGGCTTCTCCGTTAACGATCAGTTTCATGCGCAAGCTCCTACGCGTTTGTCGATATCGAAGAGGATGTCAGCGGCCTGCCGCGCCATGGCAGGGGCAAGCAGGAAGCCATGGCGATAAAGCCCGTTGATCGCGACGCCGTTTCCGAGCGTTTCGATGCGTGGCAAATTATCGGCAAAGGCTGGGCGGACACCGGCGCTCGTTTCGACGATTGCCGCCTCGCCAAAGGCCGGATGGAGCGCGCAGGCGGCGCCGGCCAGCTCCATCATGGAACGGACGGTGACCGGGCCGACCTCATCGCTTTCGATCATCGTCGCGCCGGCCATGAAATGGTGATCGGCGCGCGGCACGATGTAGAGCGGAAAGCGCGGATGCAGCAGCCGGACGGGGCGAGACAGCGAGATATCCGGCGTGCGCAGGATCAGCATCTCGCCGCGAACGCCGCGCAGCGCCGCGTCATCCGCCGCGATCCCCCGGCAGTCGACCTCGCATTCGAAACCGGGAAGGCCTTGGCCGTCGATTGCGAAACGGAAGTCGACGCCCATCGCGACGAGCTTGTCATGAAGCGCCGTCATCACCCGGCGCGGGTCGAGATGCGCTTCGCCAGAGAAGAACAGGCCCCGCTTGAAGCGGCCGGCGAGGTCGGGCTCCAGCTTTGCGATGTCCTCCTCGCCCAGCCAGCGATGGCCCGAGGTGCGGCTGGCGAAGCGGTCGAGCTCGCCCACATCGCGCGGCGGCGCGACGACGAGCGTTCCCGCCCGCGTCGCCTGGCCGGGCAGAACGGCATCCCACCAGTCGGCGGCGCCGCGTCCGAGATCCAGTACCGGTTGCTCGGCGCTCTCGCGCTCGCACCATGGCGCTAACATGCCGCCTGCAGACCATGACGCGTTGCCGCCCATCTGGCTCCGAATTTCAGCAACCGTGACGGACGCACCCCGCGCGGCTAATTCATGGGCGACGGTGAGGCCTGCCACACCGGCGCCTTTGACAAGGACGCGGCGCATGGCTCAGCGCGTCCCCTGGTCGTCCTGCGCCAAAGCCTGGTCTTCCGCCCCGGGCGTTTCGACCGGCACATAGAGATCGCCGCCTTCGCGATATTTCGCCGCCATCGCCGCCATGCCTTCCTTCTGTGCCTCGGCGCGGATGTCGTGGGAAATGCGCATGGAGCAGAATTTCGGCCCGCACATCGAGCAGAAATGCGCCACCTTGTGCGCCTCCTTGGGCAAGGTCTGGTCGTGGAAGGAACGCGCGGTTTCGGGATCGAGCGACAGGTTGAACTGGTCCTCCCAGCGGAACTCGAAGCGCGCCCGGGAAAGGGCATCATCCCTGACTTTCGCCGCTGGATGCCCCTTCGCGAGGTCGGCGGCATGGGCCGCGATCTTGTAGGTGATCACGCCGGTCTTGACGTCGTTGCGATCGGGAAGGCCGAGATGTTCCTTCGGCGTGACGTAGCAGAGCATGGCGGTGCCGAACCAGCCGATCATCGCCGCGCCGATGCCGGAGGTGATGTGATCGTAGCCCGGCGCAATGTCGGTCGTCAGCGGTCCAAGCGTATAGAACGGCGCCTCGCCACAGACAGCGAGCTGCTTGTCCATGTTCTCCTTGATCTTGTGCATCGGCACGTGGCCGGGCCCCTCGATCATCACCTGGCAATCCTTCGCCCAGGCGATCTGCGTCAGCTCGCCGAGCGTTTCCAGCTCGGCGAATTGCGCCGCGTCGTTGGCATCGGCGATGGAGCCCGGACGAAGACCATCGCCGAGCGAGAAGGACACGTCATAGGCGCGGCAGATGTCGCAGATCTCCGCGAAATGCTCGTAGAGGAAGCTTTCCCGGTGATGGTGCAGGCACCATTTGGCCATGATCGACCCGCCGCGAGAGACGATGCCCGTGACCCGGTCGACCGTCAGTGGGATGTAGTGCAGCCGCACGCCGGCGTGGATGGTGAAATAGTCGACGCCCTGTTCGGCCTGTTCGATCAGTGTGTCGCGGTAGACCTCCCAGGTCAGGTCCTCCGCGATGCCGCCGACCTTTTCGAGCGCCTGGTAGAGCGGCACCGTGCCGATCGGCATCGGCGCATTGCGGACGATCCAATCGCGGATGTTGTGGATGTTGCGGCCGGTCGACAGGTCCATCACCGTATCGGCACCCCAGCGGATCGCCCAGACCATCTTTTCGACCTCTTCGGCCATCGACGATGTGACCGCCGAATTGCCGATATTGGCATTGATCTTGACCAGGAAATTGCGGCCGATGATCATCGGCTCGCTCTCGGGATGATTGATGTTGGCGGGAATGATTGCGCGCCCTCGAGCCACCTCGTCACGCACGAATTCCGGCGTCACGAAATCTGGAATCGTCGCGCCGAAGGCTTCGCCGTCGCGCTCAAGCTTGCCGCGCAGCATCTCGCGGCCAAGGTTCTCGCGGATGGCGACGAACTCCATTTCAGGCGTGATAATGCCGGCGCGCGCATAGGCGAGCTGTGTCACCGCCTTGCCGGCCTTGGCCCTGAGCGGTCGGTTGCGTACCCGAAATTCCGGTGTCAGGCGCTCGCCCGCCGCGAATCCGTTGTCTTCCGGCTGGACATGGCGACCGTCATAGGCTTCGACATCGCCGCGCGCGATAATCCATTCATGGCGAAGCCGTGCAAGGCCGTTCTCAATGCTGGTTTCGACTGTCGGGTCGGTATAGGGGCCGGACGGATCGTAGACGATAACGGGCGGCTCGCCGGCCGTTGGATGGACGGAGATTTCGCGCATCGGCACCCTGATCTGCGGGTGGATGGCACCGGGCTTGTGGATTTTCCGCGAGGCGGGCAGTGGTCCCGTCGAAACAGCGGGGGTGAGGGCATTCATCTTGAGGCTCCTTTGCTCATTGCATTGGAGACCCAGTTCTGTGCCGGAAGGATGAAAAGACGCTTCTGTCGACCTGCCGAAACAGGACCTCGGGCATAGACTCCCGCAAAGCGCTTGCACCGTCCCTACGCCAGTATGAACTGGATCAGGTTCAACGGGTCACTGCGCCGCGAAAGCCAGCAGTATCTCAGCCCCTTGCCGGGACTCCCCTGGTGAATTCTTGGAGTTGAACGGGCCGTCGCTATCTTGTCAAGCGTATTTGGCCGTGCGGCAATCGGGACTGATTGCCGTTGTGAACGGAAGGTTGGCCGCGAAGCCTAGGCGAAGGCCCAGATGTCCTCGGCCTGGAAGCCGACCTGGTAGCCCGCGGTCTTCAGCTTGACCACAACCTGACCAATCTCCGGGGCCGGCAGCGCGCCGACCTCGACCTTGATCATGCCGGGGCGGTAGCGCTCGAGGTCGAGCTGCTCGAACACCATCCAGTCGGCGCCCTCGCAATCGACGAGGAAGGCGTCGATATGGGCAATGCCGTTGCGGTCGAGCAATGTCTGCAGCGTTTCCGACGGCACCTCGATATCCCTGAGGTGCGGCACGAATTTGTTGAAGTTGGCGTCGGCCTCGCCCCAGGCATTCTTGCCCGACATCAGGTTGGTGTCGGTGACCGATGAGCAGCCGATGAACTCGATCGGCAGCGTGCCGGCCTCGAGCGCCGCGGCATCGAAGGTGTGAACGGTGATTGTGCCCTTGGTCCTGGTCACCGCCACGGGCTCGATGACAAAGCGATCCGTATCGGGATAGTTGGCGCGCAGCCGCTTCTGATTGTACGGGATCGGCTCGACCAGCATCGCGCGGGCGCGCGGAATCTTATGCAGCCAAGGCGTGACGTCATCGAACAGCGCGCCGTCGCAAGCGCCGACATTGACCATCTGGAAAGGCCGCCCCGACCCGCCGAAACGCGCCTTCAGCGCTGCCCTGGCGAGGAATTTCGTGCCGCGCAGCGATGGCCCGCGATCGAGCAGGCCTGAGGGAAGGCCAAGCGACAGCGCGATGCGCGTCAGGCCGGATAGCGAACTCATGGCTTGTCTCCTGATATGACGTGCAAGGCGGCGCGATGCTGGCCACGAGCCACGGCCGCCCAGAGCGCCATGAACGGCGTCGCCAGCAGCAGGAATGGCGGGATCAGATGCGGGAAATAGATGCGCGTATCGTGGATCGGAAAGACGGTGAACTTCGCCAGCGCGCCAAGCACCAGCGCGGCGAACAGGACGCCGGCACGGCGATCAAGCCAGAAGCCGGCGCGGCCGGCCGCAAACCAGCCGGCCAGCGCCAGCACCGAAACGCCGACCCAGCTGTTCAGGTTGACGGCTCGCAGCAGCGAAGTCGCAAAGGTCCTGAGATAGGCGGCGGCCGAGAACGCCGGCTCGAACCCGTCCATATTGTAGTGCTGCTCGATGCTGGAAAACCACAGATGCGGCCACCAGCCGGGATGATGGGCCCAGTGCGAGATGGCGAAATAGGCGATGAGGGACGCGGCAAAGCCGGCCAGCGCGCCCCATGCCTTCTGCCGGAAGGCAACAAGCAGCATCGCGAAAATGGCAAGGAACACGATATTGTCCGGCCGCACCATGAAGGCGAGGAAGAGCAGGATCGCCGTCGCCACCTCGCGGCCGCGGACATAGGCGTAGAGCCCGCCGAGCAGCAGCGCCGACGTCAGTAGATCCGGCGTCGAAGCACGCGCCGCATCGCCGAAATCGGCCATGATCAGCACCGCGCCGACCACCGGCGCCATGGCCAATGCTTTTTCCCTGCGCAGCCAGAGCAGCGTGATGCCGCCGAACAGCAGCACCGAAAACACCTGCACCAGCCGCATCGCCTCGACCGGTGACATCGCCGCGCTCAACGTCGACAGGATCTCGGCATAGAGGAACTTGATCCGGTACATGCCGAGCAGTGAATGGAAGTCGGCGGCATTCTCCGTCATGTGGCTGCGGAAGCCGCCGCCATCGTCGGTCAGCGTCTTGTAGTCGCCGGCCGACACGCCCGATCTGACGGTGCTGTAGGCATAATCGTGCAGCGCCTGCGCATCGGGATAGGAGCTTTCCCCTGATATTGCGAGATAGGGCAGCATGTCCCAATTGGCTTCGGGCATCACCCAGGCCGTGAACGCCGTCAAAAGGATGTAGAGCGCGAAGGCCGCCGCGCCGATGGGTGCGGCCAGCCGCGCATAAGTCCCCTCGCCCCACGCCAAGCCGGCCTCGGCGAGCCGGTCGAGCGGGTTTTGCGCAGCGGGCGACTTGGTCAGCATGGTTTACTCAGCGAACTTCCGTTTTAACGGACCTGGCTTTTGACGAAATCCTTCACGATTCCCACGATGCCGCGCGACAACAGACTGTCGAAGGCATCGACGAAACGGTCGACATGCTCGCGCTGGCAGATCAGCGGCGGCTCGAGCCGGATGACGTTACGGTTGTATTCGGTGAAGGCGACGAGCACGTCATAGTCGCGCAGGAGCAGCGCACCGACGAAGCCGGACAGCGAACCCTTCAGCTTGTCGTCGAGCACGCTGACCACAGGCCGCAGCACCATCGGCAAGGTCTGCGAGAAGTCGTGGAACTCCAGCCCGACCATAAAGCCTTTGCCGCGCACATCCTTGATGATCTTGGGGTATTTTTCCTTGAGCGCCTGCAGACGCTGCAGCAGGTAGTCGCCGGTGACGGCGGCGTTGTCGATCAGGCCCTCGTCATAGAGCACGTTGAGCGCCTCGATCGAGGTGACGCAGGCCTCGCCCATGCCGCCGAAGGTCGCCATGGCATGGATCATCGCCGTCTTTGGCGTGCCATAGGCTTTCATGTAGACCTCGCGCCTGGCGATCATCGCGCCGACCGCCGCCTTGCCGCCACCGAGCGACTTCGCCAGCGCCGTCACGTCGGGAACGACGCCGTAATGCTCGAAGGCATAGAAGCGGCCGGAGCGGCCATAACCGCACTGCACTTCGTCGGCGACCCACAGCACGCCGTACTGGTCGCACAGCGCCCGCAGCTTCTGCCAGTAGTCGGCCGGCGCCTGGATGATGCCGCCGCCGCCCTGGATGGTTTCGAGCACGATGACGCCGACCTCCGGATCAGAACGGAACAGGCGCTCGACCGCCTCGATATCGGCAAAGGGAATGCGCACCGTATTGTCCGCCATCTTGAAGTCGGCGCGGTAGAGCTGGCCATCGGTGATGCCCAACACGCCCTTGGTCTTGCCGTGAAAGGAATTCTCGGCATAGACGATCTTCGGCCGCTTCGGGCCGGCGGCGCGCTCGGCGAGCTTCACCGCCGCTTCCATCGCCTCCGAGCCGGACGAGCCCAAAAACACCATATCGAGATCGCCAGGCGAACATTTTGCGAGGTTGTGCGCCAATGCAGCCGCATATTGCGACATGAAGGCGATGGCGATTTCCTGACGCTTCTCTTCCTGGAATTTTTTCCGCGCCTCCAGAATGCGTGGGTGGTTGTGGCCAAAGGCCAGCGACCCGAAACCGCCGAAGAAATCGAGGATCTTGCGGCCGTTCTGGTCGATGTAGAACATGCCTTCGGCGCGCTCGATCTTGATCTTGTGGAAGCCGAGCAGCTTCATGAAATGCAGCTGACCGGGGTTGAGATGCGCCTTGAACAGGTCGGTCATGCGGGCAACGTCCATCCCCTTGGCCTGCTCGACGCTGATCAGGTCAGGCTTGGCGATGGTGGCTGGCGACAGCGCCGGCGCGCTCACCCTGGTGCGAGCGCTCGTCTGTTCGGGCTTGGCCATGACGGTCATTTCAATCTCCTGTCCGCGCTGACGACGAGCGTCGTGCGCCATAAAACTGTTCGGCGAACCAGCTATTCGGCGGGCACATGTTTGGTGGCGACGGCGTGCCCCGCCTTCTTGGCGCGATATTCGCTGTAGGCGGCGATCAGCATGTCCTCGTCGCGATATTGCGGCACCCAGCCAAGCTGGCGTTCGGCCTTGGAGACGTCGAGCACGCACTCCTCGTCGGCGATCAGATACTGCTCCGGGTCCATGATCGGCATGTTCATGAGATCGAGCAGGTCGAGCGTGCGCTTGACCGCCCAGCCCGGTGTCGGGATCAGGATCGATTTCGAACCGGCATGCCGGATCAGGTCACCGAGCAGCTTCTTCACCGGCGGCGGATTGAGCGAGCCGAGATTGTAGGCCTCGTTTGGCACGCCGGCTTTCCAGGCCGCGCGGGCAGCTTCCGCGCAATCGAAAACAGAAATGAATTGGTAGGGGTTCCTGCCCGACCCGATCATCGGCACCGGAAAACTCCAGTCGATCAGCTTGAACAGTTTTTCGAGGATGCCGAGCCGCCCGGGCCCGATGATCAGCCGCGGGCGAAACAGCGAGATCGACATGCCGCGCTTGCGCCATTGCGCGGCCAGTTCCTCGGTCTTCTGTTTCGACCAGCCATATTCGCCGAGCGGCGCGACAGGATGCTCCTCGGTCATCGGCTGGGTGACCGTGTGACCGTAGATCATGTCGGTCGTGTAGTGGACGAGCCTGGGCGCGCCGGCCCTGTCCATCGCCTGCATGATGTGCTCGGTGCCATGGAAGTTGACCGGAAAGAAGAAATCGTGCCGCTTGGCGCGCACCTGGATCGGCGACAGCATCTTTGCCGACAGATTGTAGACCATGTCGTCGGCCTTCAGCCCAACCGCCGTGACCGACGCAGCATCGGTGACATCGCATTGAACGAACCGGACATTGCGGTAGTGCGCAAGGTCGCTTTTGACGATGTCGGCGACGACAACCTCTTCGCCATCGGCCACGAGCTTGGGCGCAAGGTGGCGGCCGACGAAGCCGTCACCGCCGAAAATCACATGTCTCATCGAACAATCTCGTCTGCTTGGATCTTGGCGGGCGTGATGGAAGCGGTCTGGTCCTCATGTCCTCTCCCGCCCAAATCCCGACCACTCTGCGCGATCAGCACCGTGCCGACGCAGATGCAGGCGATGCCGGCGATGCGCCAGCCGTTGAGGTCCTCGCGGAAGACGAAATAGGCGAAGATGGCAACAGCGACATAGGCGAGGCTGAGGAAGGGATAGGCAAAGGAAAGCTCGACCTTGGACAGCACATAGAGATGAGAGGCCATCGAGATGACGAAGGTGCACAGGCCGAGGAACACCCAGGCGCTGAAGACGATCTGCAGCACCTTGAACAGAGGATTGACGCCCTCGAACGAGATCGGTCCAAGCGACATCATGCCTTGCTTCAGCATCAGCTGTGCTGCGGCATTGGTCATGACCGTAAAGAGAATGAAGACGATATATTTCATGCCTGCTCACCCACCCCGTAATCTTAACTAATACAAACCAGAAAAGATTTCGTGAACTCACAACAATATTTTGAGTAAACCTTGCGATTAATCATTCGCTAACCACGATTCATTCCAATTTTATCTACTCGGCAGCCTCGGCGCCGCGCCGCCGCAGGTCGACGCTCCCGGCCGTGCGCGCCCAGAAATCGGACATGAAGGCAGGGTCGCGCAGCGCCTCCAGTCTCGGCCAGTCAGGGAAGGAGGCGGCGAAGGTTGCAGCAGCCATGCGCGCATCCTTGTAAGGATTGACCGCCCCGCCGGCCGCGATCGTGATGCGGTCGAGCTCGCCGAGCAGGGCAAGCGTCGCCGCCCCCCTGTTGGGGAAATCCAGCGTCAGCGTATAGCCTGGCCGCGGGAACGACAGCAGCGCCGGCGAGCGGACCGAACCGAAACGTTTCAGCACTGTGAGAAAGGACCCCTGCCCGGCCCGCCGGGCCGCCGCGAGCAGGTCAGGCACAACGATGCGCGCAGCCTCTTCCGGCACGACACTCTGGTGCTGGAACAGTCCATTGGGGCCATAAAGCCGGTTCCAGTCGCGCACGTCATCGAGCGGAAAGAAGAAGCCTTGATAGCCGGTCTGGCGCGGCACTGTGGCCCGGCCCCTCTTCCACCGGTAGGCGGCATTGAAAGCGGTCAGGAACGGCCGGTTGAGCACATTGAACGGCGGCTGGAGCGGCACCGAAAGACTGCCGCGGGCGCGCGAAGCCGCATGCGAGCCATGCTCGGCGTGGTTGCCGGTAAACAGCAGCCCGCGCCCGCTGTTGCGGCCGCCGGCAAGCTGGTCGATCCAGGCGACCGCATATTCATTGGCCTGATCCGCCGCCGCGGCGAGGTCGAAGAATTCGCCCAAGTCGCGAAACGGCGTCGTCTTTTCGACAATGTCGAGCGAGTGGACCCGCATCAGCCGGATCGATGCCGACAGGATCAGCCCTGTCAGCCCCATGCCGCCGATCGTCGCCCGGAACAGCCACGGATTGTCGGCAGTCGAGCAACGATAGGTCTTTCCATCCGACCGCAGCAGCGTGAAGCTCTCAACATGACAGCCGAAGGTGCCGCGCCGATGATGGTTCTTGCCATGTACGTCATTGGCGATGGCGCCGCCGAGCGTCACGAACTGCGTGCCCGGAACCACCGCCGGGAAGAAGCCGTGGGGTGCTGCGTTGGCGATGATATCGGCCAAGAGCACGCCCGCATCCGCTTCGAGAACGCCGGTCTCGGCGTTGAAGGCGCGGATGTGGTTCAGGGTTCGCATATCGACGACCGCGCCGGCCTGGTTCTGGCAGGAATCGCCATAGGAACGCCCGTTGCCATAGGCCAGCAGCGACCCGTCCTTAGCCTGCCCGCTCTTTAGAAGAGCGACAGCATCATCGGCGTGGATCGCCCTGGCCGCAGGCGGCGTGGCAAGGCCAAAGCTCCGGAAGCGTTCGGCCATGCCTACCAGCCCCCGATGACCAGCAGGATAGCGCCGATCAGCACCACGATCTGGCTGCGCCAATCGCGGATGATGAAGACGACCGGGTCGTCATGCATCTCGTCGCGGCGCGCCAGGATCCAGACGCGCATGGTGAGGTAAAGCACGATCGGCGGCAGCGGCCAGATCAGCCACGGATGCGGATAGAGTTCGCGCACCGCGACACTGTCCATGTAGAGCGCCAGCACCAGCGCCGAGGAGAAGGCGGACGCCATGCCGGCCTGGGCGACGATCTCCTGGTCCTCGGTGCGATAGCCGCGGCCGGCAATGCGTTCGCCGGGCGGGATGGCCGTGGTGCGCAATTCGACAAAGCGCTTCACCAGCGCCAGCGACAGGAAGAAGAAGATCGAGAAGGCGAGCAGCCAGAACGAGACGTCGACGCCGGTCGCGGCCGCACCGGCAAGCACGCGGATCGTGTAGAGGCCGGCAAGTGTCAGCACGTCGACCAGCAGCATGCGTTTGAACGACAGCGAATAGGCCGTGGTGACGACCATATAGCCGCCGAGCACACCGAGGAATTCGATTGGCAAAAACAGGCCGGTACCGATGCCGGTCGCCAGCAGCACGAAGATCGCGCCAAGGCCGAACGGGATCGACAGCGCGCCGCTCGCGAACGGCCTGTTGCGCTTGGTGGCGTGCTTGCGGTCGAGCGCGAGATCGAAGAAATCGTTGAGGATATAGATCGCCGACGCCACCGCGCTGAACGAGATGAACGCCAGCAGGCACTGCCAGATCATGTTGCTGTTGAAATATTCGTGCGACAGCACCATCGGCACCGCAATCAGCGAGTTCTTCAGCCACTGGTGGACGCGCAGCATCTTGACGACGGTCCGCAAGGACGGCTTCGGCGCCGGCATCGTTTCGGCGCCATGCGCGGCCTGCCAGCGCGCGGCATGACGGTCGGGCGCGACGACGATTGCATTGCGCGCGGCGTCGAAGACCTGGAGGTCATGACGGCTGTTGCCGGCATAGTCGAAGCCGCCATCGCCATAGGTCGCAATCAGCGAGGCGCGCTTCTTGCCGGAGGTGAGGTTGTTGAGATCATCGGTCGCCAGCACCCGGTCGAAAATGCCGAGATGGCAAGCTATGGCGTCGGCAAATTTACGCGGCGTGCCGGTCGCCAGCACGATCTTGCGGCCTTCGGCGTGTTCGGCACGAAGGCGGTTGAGCAACGCCTCGCGGTAGGGCAGCGACGCGGGATCGATATCGATACGCTGCGCGATCGCCTGCTTCAGCCGCGCCGGCCCGCCGGCGGCCCAGAACGGCACCAGGAAGATGTAGAGCGGGTTCCTCTTCAGCAGGACGAACAGCCCTTCCCACAACAGGTCGGTCGCGATCAGCGTGCCGTCGAGATCGACCGCAAGCGGTATTGCGTTCCTGTCCGACCGCGCATCCATGTACGTCCTGCCCCTGTCGCCATTTGATCCGGGAACCGGAATCTCGTTGCGCGCCGTGTTCCGGCGTCTTGAGGCCGGTATAGCGGGGTATGGCGTAGCGAACGTTAAAACGTACGGTTGCAGGCGGGTGCCGTAGCGGTTTTTCCGGCGTCATTGTTAAACAACCGCTACCGGAAACGATAAAAGGCCGAGCAAATGCCCGGCCTTTCCCAATCATGCCGCTGAGATTACTTGATGCGGGCGACGCCGCCGGAGATTTCGACGGTCTCCGAACCTGTCAGCGCCTCGAGGTCGCCATTGGGCAAGGTGACGAAGCAGCCGTTCTGGCAGAATTCAACGGTTTCACCCCCGGCCAGCGCAAGGTCGGTTTTGCTGCCGCCTTCCGTCACGATCAGCGTGCGGGTCTCGGCGTCCTTGTTGACCGCGCTCGCGGCATGGGCCGAGCCGCTCACGGCGAGCAAGGCGACGGCAGCGACGAGAGACTTCCACATTTGCAGTATCGGTGTTCCCACCGCCTCTGTTGCATTTCGCAAGGCATTTTCGCCTTTGCATGGAAGCTTATATGAGATGGAAGCTGAACCGCAACTGAATGCCGCATTCATGCCGCAATTGGCTTTGGCTTCCCGGTCTCTGACCTAGTCGGGGTCGGGCTTGCGCGGCTTGCGTCCTGATTTGGCGAGCTTTTTCGCCTCGGCCGCGGCGTCCGCCTTCGCCTTCTCCTGTTCGGCAAAGTCCGCCTCGATCTTGTCGTCGTCGGTCGGCCAGGCCTTGGGCTTGTGGACATCGACGACGGCGCGCGGGGTCGAAGGGATCTCGATATGCTGGTCGCTGAATTTTTCCAGCACGGTGAAGCGGACATCGTTCTGCACGATGTTGCCGTTCATCACATCGGCCAGGAACACACGCATCTCGAATTCGAGCGCGGCCGGTCCAAAATTGGAAAACAGCACGAAGGGTTCGGGGTTCTTCAGCACCAGCGGATGGTTGCGTGCGATCTCCAGCAGGACGGCGTGAACCTGCTTGACGTCGCTGCCATAGGCGACGCCGACCTTGATGTCGATGCGGCCGAGCTTGTTGCGGTGTGTCCAGTTGCCGACGGCGTTGTTGATGAGATTTGAATTGGGCAGGATCACCGATTGCCGCTGGAATGTTTCGATCTCGGTGGCGCGCACGCTGATCTTCTTGACCGTGCCGCTGATGTCGCCGGCGACGATCCAGTCGCCGACCTTGAACGGCCGCTCGGCCAGGAGAATCAGGCCGGAGACGAAGTTGGAAACCACATTCTGCAGGCCAAAGCCGATGCCGAGAGAAAGGGCACCGGCGACCAGCGCCAGGCTGGAGAGGTCGATGCCGGCGGCCGAGATACCGACGAGTGCCGCAAGCGCGACACCAGCATAGCCGACCGCCAGCCGGATCGAGTTGCGCACCCCGGTATCGACTTTGCCGCGCGCCATCACCGAGCCGTCGAGCCAGCCCTGGAACCAGCGTGTCAGGAAATAGCCGATGATGAAGACGACGATGCCTGAAAGGATGCCGGTCACCGAAATCGTCACCGAGCCGATGGAGATCCCGGTCGCCAGCTTGTAGGCCCAGGCCTGGATGTCGCCGGGCTGGAAGCCCCACATCAAAAGGATCAGGGGCAGGAACACCAGCACGATCATCAGGTTGATGGCGACGCTGACGACGAGGCCGAGCTGGTCGAGGGCGGTATCCTCGTAGCTGGAATTGGCCGACAGCCAGCGCCCGACAGTGGTGTTGGCGAAAGCCCCCTCCTCGCCGATCGCCTGCGCCGACAGGAAGCCGATATAGGCCGTGACGAGCGCGGTGCCGGTGACCACGACCTGCAGCGAGACGAACAGCGCGAGGCCGATATAGCCGAGCAACGCGGCTATGATGGTGAACAGGCCAAGCGCCAGCGACAGGTAACGCAGCCATGCCGGCCACGGCCGCCAGCTGCCGTCACGTGCCTTGAACGGCCGCAGCATCGCCATCATGATCAGGATGATGCCGACGACAATGGTGGCGACGAAACTGCGCGCGATGGTCAGTGACAGCGGCGATCCCATCTTGTCGTTGATCACCGACAGGAAATAATTGACGCCGATGACCACGGCCATGGCGGTCGTCAGGCGCACCAGCCACAGCGCCGGTCCGGTTTCAACCGGGATCAGGCGCCAGTTGGGCAGCCGCGGCTCGAGCGCCGCCTTGGTCAGGCGGTTGACGCAGAACACCACCCCGATGACGCTCGCCAGAGCATTGAGGAAAAGCCCGATATCGCCGCGCAACACATTATAATAATTGAAGAAGAAGATCGTCGATCCGAGAAAGGCGCCGACCGCCAGAGTCGGCAGCAAGGTCGACCAGAAGGCCACCGAAAGTCGGCTGAGATAGGACGGATCCTCGTTGGTGGGATCGGCTTCGAACACGCGCCCGAAGAGGCGCCTGCCGCCGACCAGCAGCACCAGCGCCAGTCCGAGCGCCACGAATGTCGCGGCAAGGATGGCCTGGAACTTGAATTTGAAGGCGAAGCTCAGCCAGGAGGACACCGCCTTGTAGAAATTGCCGAATTCATCCCTGGCATCGGAGAAGACCTGCGGGCTCAGTGCCTCGGACAATACGTAGCGCTTGGTCAACACGTTGCGGAACTGCTCGCTGCGCTTGTTGCCGATCCTGTCGATCAGCCCGCTGATACGGATCGACAGATTCTGTGCGCTGGCGACGACCGCATTGATCTCGGCCTTTTCCGAAGCCAGCGCCTGGCGTTCGCCAGTCACTATCTCGGGCTCCGGCGGCTGCCCAGTGGCGGGCGGCGGGCCGAGCATCTCGATCCGATTGTTGATGTCGGTGAGACGCGAGCGAAACGCCAGCGCGCTGGTAAGTGCCGCCCGCGACATGTCCTCCAGTTGCAGACGGATCTCCACGAGTGAGGCATCATCCTCACCGTCCTGCTGTATCTTCTTCTCGAGATCGTCAGTCTTGGCCGTCAGGCCCTGGATGACCTTTTGCTGATCGGTGATCAATCCGGCAGAGCCCTGGCCGAGCGCTTGCGCCATCGCCTCAAACGAAGGCGACACTAAGACAACCAGCGCGAGGATCAAAATGAAACGAAGCAGTCGGAAAAACATGATTTGTTGGCGACTCACGGGCGGCAAAGGCAATCTGAAATTGCGTGTCCTTGATAAAGACGGCCATATCATGGGGCAAGCCGTCGCATCCGATCGCCACCTCGGCTGATTGCTGGCGGTCGCTGGCGCCCGGAGCGTCGGCCAGTCGAAAGGCGATGGCGCAATATTGGCTTTGCCGATGCGGCCTGCTCTATAGTCTGCCGCATCGCCCGAACCGGATGACAATGATGGCAGAGTACTCGGCCTTTTCGCTGCTCGCGAACGCGCTCAAGGGGAACAAGGACTGGAAGCCGGCCTGGCGCAAGCCCGACCCGAAGGCATCCTATGACGTCATCATCATCGGCGGTGGCGGCCACGGTCTAGCGACTGCCTACTATCTGGCCAAGGAACACGGCATCACCAATGTCGCGGTGCTGGAGAAGGGCTGGCTCGGCTCCGGCAATGTCGGCCGCAACACGACGGCCGTGCGCTCGAACTATCTGCTGCCGGCCAATACCCGCTTCTACGAACATTCGATGAAGCTATGGGAGGGCCTCTCGCACGAACTCAACTACAACGTCATGTTCTCGCAGCGCGGCTGCCTTAACCTGGCCCACACACCGGCCCAGTTCGACGACTATGCAAGGCGCGGCAACGCCATGCGCCATCTCGGCGTCGACGCCGAACTGATGACGCCGGCTGAAATCAAGCGCCTGGTTCCGGCACTCGATATCTCCAGTGATGCACGCTTTCCGGTCGTCGGCGGCCTGATGCAGCGGCGCGCCGGCACCGCCCGCC
This sequence comes from Mesorhizobium sp. dw_380, assembly GCF_018588885.1. Taxonomy (GTDB): domain Bacteria; phylum Pseudomonadota; class Alphaproteobacteria; order Rhizobiales; family Rhizobiaceae; genus Mesorhizobium. The sequence continues at coordinate 12,543 of NZ_JAFFIW010000004.1, read as the reverse complement.
ACGATGCGGTGGCCTGGGGCTATGCGCGCGGCGCCGATCGCCGCGGCGTCGACATCATCGAGAATTGCGAGGTCACCGGCTTCCTGCGTGACGGCGACCGCATTACCGGCGTCACCACCTCGCGCGGCGACATCAGGGCCAAGAAGGTGGCGATCGCGGTGGCCGGCAGCACCGGGCGCGTCATGCAGCTGGCCGGCATCGAGACGATGCCGATCGAAAGCCACGTGCTGCAGGCTTTCGTCACCGAATCGCTAAAGCCGTTCATCGACACCGTCGTGACCTTCGGCATGGGCCATTTCTACATGTCGCAGTCGGACAAGGGCGGCCTTGTCTATGGCGGCGACATAGACGGCTACAACAGCTATGCCCAGCGCGGCAACCTGCCTATCGTCGACGAGGTGATGAGCGAGATGCTGGCACTGTTCCCGGGCCTTGCCCGAGTGCGCATGCTGCGCTCCTGGGGCGGCGTCTGCGACATGTCGATGGATGGCTCGCCGATCATCACCGCCGGTCCCCTGCCCGGCATGTATCTCAATTGCGGCTGGTGTTATGGCGGCTTCAAGGCGACGCCGGCTTCCGGCTGGTGTTTTGCCTGGACCATCGCCAAGGATGAGCCGCACGACTTCAATGCTCCCTTCACGCTCGACCGCTTCCATCGCGGCCTGGTGATCGACGACAAGGGCCAGGGTGCGAACCCAAGGCTGCATTAGACCATGATCCGGAAAAGTAGGTACCGGTTTTCCGATAAGATCATGGTCAAATAGGAAGATATCCGTGCTGATCACCTGTCCCTATTGCGGCCCGCGCGACGTCATCGAGTTCACCTACCAGGGTGATGGCAACCGCGAGCGGCCCGACCCCGCCTCGCAGAATTTCGAGGCGTGGAACGCCTATGTCTATGATCGGCTGAACCCGGCCGGCGATCATAACGAGATCTGGCAGCATTCCGGTGGCTGCCGCACGCATCTCAGGGTCGTGCGCAACACGCTGACGCATGAGATTTCGAGCGTCGCCTTCGTGCGCGGCGACCATGCCTCGGGCGCGCGCCGCAAGGCGGAGGACAGGTCATGAGCCCGCGCCGCACCCACACTGGCGGCCGCATCGACCGGCTGAAGACCATCCGCTTCACCTTCGACGGCGTTGCCTACACTGGCCATGCCGGCGACACGCTGGCATCCGCGCTGCTGGCCAATGGCGTCACGCTTTTCGGGCGCTCGTTCAAATACCACCGCCCGCGCGGCCTGCTGACCGCTGGTGTCGAGGAGCCCAACGCGCTGGTGACGGTGCTGAAGGGCGAGGTTCGCGAGCCCAACATCCCTGCGACCATGGTCGAAATCCATGACGGGCTGGTCGCCGTCAGCCAGAACCGCTTCCCCTCGCTCGCCTGGGACGTCAACGCCGTCAACCAGCTCGGCGGCAAGATCCTGTCGGCCGGCTTCTACTACAAAACCTTCATGGGGCCGGTGTTCGGTCCCCTCAAGGGCACGCGCTTCTGGATGTTCTGCGAGCATTTCATCCGCCGCGCCGCCGGCCTCGGCAGCGCCGGATCGGCGAAGGACCCGGCCCGCTACGAACGCATGAACGCCTTTTGCGACGTGCTGGTGGTCGGTGCAGGCCCGGCCGGCCTGATGGCTGCCAAGGCAGCCGCCGATCAAGGCGCGCGCGTCATGCTGGCCGATCTCGAGCCACGTTTCGGCGGCTCGGCCAACTGGTCCGATGAAACCATCGATGGCGTGCCGGCCGCAGATTGGGCGCGGCGCACCGTCGCCCAGTTCGAAGGCCGCGACAATATCAGGCTTTTGCCGCGCACCACGGTCTGGGGCTACTACGACAACAACACGCTTGCCGCGCTCGAGCGCGTCAGCGATCACAAGGAGCAGCCCGCCAAGGGCGAGCCGCGCCATCGCTACTGGGCAATCCGCGCCAAATCCGTGGTGCTGGCCACCGGCGCTTTCGAACGGCCGCTGGTCTTCCCGGGCAATGACAGGCCAGGCGTCATGCTGGCGCATGCCGCCGAGCGCTACGCCAACGAGTTCGGCGTGCTGCCGGGCGAACGGATCGCGCTGTTCACCAACAATGACAGCGCCTATCGCACCGCCGTCGCCTTGAAGAAGGCGGGGGCCGCTGTTGTCGCCATCGCCGACGTCAGGCCCGAGCTTTCGGCCGAGATGCGCAAGCTGGCCACGGAAGCCGAAGCCGAGATCTTTGCCGGCCATGCCATCGTGGCCACCGAGGGCGGCAAGGCGCTTTCGGGCGTCAAGGTCCAGCGTTTCGACATGGTCACCGGCGCGCTGAGCGGCGATGCGCGCTCCATCCATGCCGACTGCCTGCTGATGTCGGGCGGCTGGTCGCCGACCATCCATCTCGCCAGCCAGGCTGGTGCCAAGGCGGAATGGAACGAGGCGCTGCAAGCCTTCCTGCCGCCGAAGCCGACGCAGAAATGGGCAGGCGCCGGAGCCTTCAATGGCCATTTCAGGACCCTCGAAGCAATACTAGACGGCCGCAACGCAGGTCTTTCGGCAGTCGGCGCAACAGTTACGCCAATGGCGTACCCGAGCATCGAATCCTTGCCTTGTGACCCCAGTCCTGCACCTGTGTTCGAGATCAGGGCCAAGGGCAAGAGCTTTGTCGATTTCCAGCACGACGTGACGGCGGATGATGTCCGCCTGGCGCATCGCGAGGGCTTCGTCTCGGTCGAGCACCTGAAGCGCTACACCACGCTTGGCATGGCGACCGACCAGGGCAAGAGCTCCAACATTCCTGGCCTTGCCATCATGGCCGAAGCGCTGGGCAAGCCGATCCCGGAAGTCGGCACGACGCGCTTCCGGCCGCCCTTTGCCCCGGTATCGATCGGCTCCCTGGCGGCGGAACGCTTCGGCGACCTGAAGCCCGATCGGCTGACGCCCATGCATGACTGGCATGTCGACAATGGCGCCACCATGTACTCTGCCGGCCTCTGGTACCGTCCCATGATCTACGGCCTTGCCGGCGAGACAGTCGAGCAGGCCTATGTGCGCGAAGCCAAGGCAACGCGCGAAAGCGCCGGCATTGTCGACGTCTCGACGCTGGGCAAGATCGCGGTGCAAGGCCCTGATGCCGCCGCCTTCCTCGACCGCGTCTACACCAACATGTTTTCGACGCTCGCCGTCGGCAAGGCCCGCTACGGGCTGATGCTGCGCGAGGACGGTTTTGCCTTCGACGACGGCACCACCTGGCGGCTCGGCGAACAGGATTTCCTGATGACCACCACGACGGCCAATGCCGGCAAGGTGATGCAGCATCTGGAATATTTCCTCGACGTCATCTGGCCGGAGCTGAAAGTGCATGTCACCTCGGTGACCGACGAATGGGCGGGTGCCGCGATTGGCGGGCCGAAGGCCAGGCAGATCCTGGCTGCTTGCGTCACGGGCACCGCTGTCGACGATGCAACACTGCCCTTCATGGGTATCGTGCGCGGCGAGATCGCTGATGTGCCGGTGATGATCTGCCGGCTTTCCTTCTCCGGTGAAATGGCCTTCGAGGTCTATTGCGGCGCCGGCCATGGCACGCATGTCTGGGAGGCCTTGATCGAAGCCGGCAAGCCGTTCGGGCTGGTCGCCTACGGCCTCGAGGCGCTGGGCACGATGCGCATCGAGAAGGGCCATGTCACCGGCGCCGAGATCGACGGCCGCACCACGGCGCGCGACCTGCATCTCGACTGGATGCTGTCGAAGAAAAAGCCCTTCATCGGCTCGGCGATGATGGACCGCGAAGGCCTGATCGCGGCCGACCGTCTGGAGCTGGTCGGACTGATCTCGCTGGACAACCGGCCTCTCAATGGCGGCGCGCACATTGTCGAGGAGGTTGACGAGGCAAACCCGCACGGCTCGATCGGCCACATCACCGCCTGCTGCTATTCGCCGGCGCTCGGCAAACATATCGCGCTGGCGCTGGTCAAGGGCGGCAAGGCGCGGCACGGCACGCGCGCCCATGTCTCCGATCCCTTGCGCAACCGCTTCGGGCCGGTCGAGATCGTCTCCAACCATTTCTACGATCCGGAAGGGACCCGCATGCATGGTTGAGCGCCAATCTCCCCTCGAGCCGGAACTCCACATCGGCTCGCACGGCAATTTCGAGCATGGCATCGAAATCCTGCTCACCGAAACGAGGCCAGGCTCGATCGTGCAGCTTGCCGCATGGCCGGGCGAAGAGAAGAATTTGATGACCGCCATTCGCACCGTCACCGGGCTTGCCCTGCCCGACGGCGCCGGAGGCGGTTTGAGCGATGGCGTGAAATCGGTGTTCGGCTTCGCGCCGGGAAAGTTCACCGTCGCCGACGACGCCGAGGGGCTGGCGGCGGCCTTCGCCGAAGCGGTAACGCCGGCCATCGGCACGGTGACCGACCTGTCGCATGGCCGCACCGTCATCCGTATCGCCGGACCGAAGGCCGAATGGGTGCTGGCGAAATTCTTCGCCATCGACTTCGCCCTTACGGCGTTCCCGGTCGGCGCCGGCCGCTCGACCGCTCACCACGACGTCTTCGCCCAGATCCAGCGCACCGGCGCCGATCAGTTCGACATCTACGTCTTCCGCTCGTTTGCGCGTTCGTTCTGGAAGGCGCTCTGCCACGCCAGCGAGGAAGTCGGTTACGAGGTGCAATAGAGCAATTCCAGGAAAAGTGTGAAACGGGTTTTCCCGGGAAAAGCGCGTAGCGCTTTCCCTTGGGAATTGCGTCGAAACAAGGAACTGGTGCGGCCGGATGGCCGCCTCGCCGCTGTTCTGGCCTCAAGGCCTGCCGGCTCTGCCGCTAGAGAATCCTGCCGCGGGCGCCCATGATGCAAGGACGTGGCCGCCCCAACCGGTCCAAGGGGTATGAAAATCCCGTCTCAGCGTCGGCACATACGTTTGGTTCGAACATCCCCATGACTGCTGAAATATCCGCCGGCGCCACGGATCGCGCCGATGTGTCGGCCAGAGCCTTGCTCCTGCTGCCGCTGACGGTCGCCTGCGGCGTGTTCATGACCAGCCTCGACCAGAATGTCGTGGTGACGGCACTGCCCGGCATCGGCGAAAGCCTCGCCCGGCCACCCAGCCAGCTTGGCCTGCTGATCACCGTCTATGTCGCCAGCCTGATCATCTCGATGCCGCTCGGCGGCTGGGCCGCCGACCGTTTCGGCCTGCGCAACGTCTACTGCTTTGCCTTGCTGGTGTTCGCCGCCTCGTCGGCGCTCTGCGGCCTGTCGAACGACATCTGGACACTGGTCGGCGCCCGCGCACTGCAGGGATTTGGCGGCGCGCTGATGGGCACACTCGGCCAGGTCGTCATCCTGTCGAGCTTTCCGCGCAACCGAACGCTGAAGATCAACATGTATATCTCGGTGGCCAGCCAAACCGGGCCGCTGGTCGGGCCGCTCGTCGGAGGCGCGCTAACCACCTACATTTCATGGCGCTGGATTTTCTTCATCAATGTGCCGTTCGCACTTGCGGCGGCAATCCTTGCCGCCTCACTGTTCCCGACCGTGACCAAGCCCGTTCGCACGCGGTTCGATTTTCCCGGCTTTCTACTGGTCGGCAGCGGCATGATACTGCTTGTCTTCGGCATGGACTCGCTTGCGGCCAAGGACGCCGCCGGTGCCATGGTTACCGGTGAACTGGCGTTGGCGGTCACCATCCTGTCGATCGCCTCGCTCTACTGCCTGCGCGTGCCCAATCCCCTGCTCGACCTCAGGCTCCTGCGCATCCGCACCTTCCGCATCTCGTTCCTCACTGGCGGCGGTCTGGACACGATCGGCCTCAGCTCGGTCGCCTTCCTGCTGCCGCTGATGTTCCAGCTCGGCTTCGGCATGAGCGCGGTGCAGGCGGGATCGCTGACCTTCGTTGCCGCGCTCGGCTCGGTCATCATGCGTTTCTTCATGCCACGCGTCCTCAACCGGTTCGGGTTTCGGCGCGTGCTGGTCTTCAACACGCCGATCGTTGCCGCGATGGTCGCGGGCTTCGCCTTGATGCAGGCGACGACGCCGGTCTGGATCGTGCTTGGCTACATCTTTGTTTTCGGCGTCTTCCGCTCGGTGCAATGGGCCTCGACCGGCAACCTCGCCTATTCCGACATCGCGCCCGAACAGCTCGCCCGCTTCAGCGCGCTCTATTATATCCTCTGGCAGCTGGCCGTGGCGATCAGCGTCGGCCTTGCGGCGGCGATGCTCTCGTTCCTGGCCGGCGGCGGGCCTGCCGTGACCGGTGATTTCCGGATCCTGTTCGCGATCGAGGGCGTCATCACGCTCTGCGCGCTATCAGCCTATCTCAAGCTGACGCCACAGGACGGCGCCCATGTCAGCGGCCACGGCATGCAGATGAATACGGAATAGTGCTACGGCCTGTCCCGGCCAGCTATTCGCTGAAAGTCACCCACTCTTCCAGCGGCACGCGGTCGGTGCGGAAGGCGTTTTCCGGCTTGGAAATGTCTTCATAGCCCAGCGCCATGCCGCAGACGACGATCTCCTCGTCGGGAATGCTGAGCAACGGCCGGATTTGCCGGTGGTAGGGCGCGAAGGCGGCTTGCGGGCAAGTGTGCAGACCCCTGCCCCGCGCCGCGACCATGATGTTCTGCAGGAACATGCCGTAGTCGATCCACGAACCCTGGTTGAGGCGTCGATCGATGGTGAAGATCATGCCGACCGGCGCGTCGAAGAAGACGAAGTTACGGTCGTGCTGGGCACGCATCTTGTCGACCTCGCGGCGGCCGATGCCGAGTGCGCCATAAAGGCCGAAGCCATTGGCACGGCGACGGGTAAGATAAGGTTCGAAGAACTGGGTGGGATAATAGCGGTACTCGTCCCAGTCGGCCTTTTCGGCGCGGATGCCGGAATTCAGAATGGCATCTGATATCTGCTGCTTGGTCTCGCCCTTGGTGACGTAGACCCGCCATGGCTGCATGTTGGTGCCGGACGGAGCGCGCGCCGCAACCGCCAGAATGTCCCGGATGACGTCGTCATCGATCATATCGGGCAGAAATGCGCGCACCGAACGGCGCGACAGGATCGCGTCGTCGACGATCTCGGCCTCAACCGCGATTCGAGCCTTCTTTTCCAGCATGGGCCGTCCCTTAGCCTTTGTGTCGATCGGACGTCCCCACCCGCCGCTCGCGGCGGAGCCTTTGCATGAACCGCCAAAATCCTGCAAGCAAATCTTGAGCATCGGTGAAAATCTACTTGATTTTTTCATGAGCTTGATTTCTCATGAAATTCGGATTGAAATTTTCATGAAGAGAGCGTTTTGCCCTCCACTACAGCACGAACATTGCAGGGACCTGACGAACGCGTGCTGGCCAGCGATATCAGGGCGCTGCGCCGGGCACGCGGACTGACGCTCGCCGAGATCGCGCTGAAACTCGGCCGTTCGGTCGGCTGGGTCAGCCAGGTCGAGCGCGGCCTGTCGGCACCGTCGCTCGGCGACCTCAGGGCCTTCGCCGAACTGTTCGGGGTGCCGATCAGCCTGTTCTTCAGCCATGACGTGCCTGTCGAGAGCGAGCGCGGCGTGATTGTTCGGGCCGGCAGGCGCCGCACGCTCGGCACCAGCGAAACCGGCCTGGTGGAAGAACTTCTGTCGCCAGATCTCGGGGGGAGTTTCGAGATGGTGCGTTCGGTCTTTGCGCCAGGCGCCGAGCTGAAGGCCGAGGCGCGCCGGCCGACCGAGGAGGCCGGATACATCGCGTCCGGCCTGTTCGATATCGAGATCGCGGGCGTCTGGCACCGGCTCGGCGAAGGCGACTCCTTCCGTTTCGAAGGCAAGCCCTACCGCTGGCGCAATCCGGGCAGCGAGCCGGCGGTTGTCATCTGGGTGGTTTCGCCACCGGTTTATTAAGTTTCAAGTTGGGAGAAGAACATGGCGGGTTTGCCGAGCACGGCGCGCGTGGTGATCATCGGAGGTGGCGTTGTCGGCACCTCCTCGCTCTATCATCTCGCCAAGGCGGGCTGGACCGACTGCGTGCTGCTGGAAAAGAACGAGCTGACCTCCGGCTCGACCTGGCATGCCGCCGGCAACGTGCCGACCTTCTCCTCGTCCTGGTCGCTGATGAACATGCAGCGCTATTCGACCGAGCTTTACCGGGGCCTGGCCGACGCGGTCGACTATCCCATGAACTACCACGTCACCGGATCGTTGCGGCTCGCCCACTCGAAGGAGCGCATGCAGGAATTCCAGCGCGCCAAGGGCATGGGCCGCTATCAGGGCATGGACATCGACGTGGTCGGCGTCGACGAGATCAAGCGCCGCTATCCCTTCATCGAAACGCATGATTTGAAGGGCGCGCTCTACGACCCCAGCGACGGCGACATCGACCCGGCACAGTTGACGCAGGCGCTGGCCAAGGGCGCGCGCGACATGGGCGCCAGGATCATCCGCTTCTGCCCCGTCACCGGTATGCGCCGCGAAAACGACGAATGGGTGGTCGCCACGCCGCAAGGCGAGATCCGCTGCGAGATCGTCGTCAATGCCGCCGGCTACCGCGCCGCTGAAGTCGGCAAGATGTTCGGCCGCGAGGTGCCGATGATGGTGATGAGCCACCAGTACATCCTGTTCGAGGAAATCCCCGAACTCGCCGCCTGGTCGAAGGAACAGGGCAAGAAGCTGCCGCTGCTGCGCGATGTCGATACGTCCTACTATCTGCGCCAGGAAAAGGCCGGCATGAATCTCGGCCCCTATGAGCGCAATTGCCGCGCGCATTGGGCAACCCACAATGATCCGATGCCGGAGGATTTTTCCTTCCAGCTCTTCCCCGACGATCTCGACCGGCTGGAACATTACCTGGCCGACGCCGTCGCCCGCGTGCCGATCCTGGGCACCGCCGGCCTGTCCAAGGTCATCAACGGACCGATCCCCTATGCCCCGGACGGCAATCCGCTGATCGGCCCGATGCCCGGCGTTCCCAACGCCTTCGAGGCCTGCGTCTTCACTTTCGGCATCGCCCAGGGCGGCGGCGCCGGCAAGGTGCTGGCCGAATGGGTGACGCAAGGCCAGACCGAATGGGACATGTGGTCGTGCGATCCGCGCCGCTTCACCTCCTTCGCCGCCGCACCCGACTATTGCGTCGCCAAGGGCATGGAGATCTACGGCAACGAATACGCCATCCAGTTCCCGCGCCATGCCTGGCCGGAAGGGCGCGACAGGAAACTGTCGCCGATCCATGATCGCATCAAGGCGCTTGGCGGGCGCTTCGACGCCTATAATGGCTGGGAACGCGCCATCTGGTACGCGAAAGACGGCGATGATATCTCCGAGGAAGCGACGCTGACCTTCCGCCGTGATGGGCCATGGCAGCATCGCGTGCGCGAAGAATGTCTCGCCGTGCGCGACGCCGCCGGCATTTTGGACCTGCCCGGCTTTTCCCGCTTCAACCTTGAAGGCCCCGGCGCCGCCGAATGGCTGAGCCTGCAGGTCACCGGACTGGTGCCGAAGCCCGGCCGCATCGGCCTCGTCTATTTCGCCGACGACAAGGGCCGCATCGTCACCGAAATGTCCGTCGTGCGCCATGGCGAGGATCAGATGACGCTGATCACCGCAGCGGTAGCGCAATGGCACGATTTCGAATGGCTGAAATGGCGCATGCCGGGGGATGCGGCCTTCACGCTGACCGACCGCACCGACGACTACGCCACCCAGATCCTGGCCGGCCCCAATTCGCGAAAGATCCTCGCCGAGGTCTGCGACGCCGACCTCACTCTGCCTTGGCTGACGCATCAGGAAACTGAGATCGCCGGCCGCTGGGCGAAGCTCGTGCGCGTCTCCTTTGCCGGCGAACTCGGCTGGGAAATCCACACCAAGGTCGGCGACACCGCCGCCATCTTCGATGCGATCTGGGCGGCCGGGCAGGAGCACGGGCTGAAGCCGTTCGGCATGTACGCACTGGATTCGCTCAGGCTCGAGAAAAGCTACCGCACCTGGAAGGGCGATCTGTCGACCGACTATTCCATCCTGCAGGGCGGGCTGGAGCGCTTCGTCAAATGGGAAAAGCCTGACTTTCGCGGCAAGGCCGCACTTCAGAGCGAGAAACAGCAAGGTGTGAAGAAGCGTTTCGTCACGCTGGTGCTCGAAAACCCCGGCGATTGCGATGCGCCCTACATGTCGACGCTGTGGAATGAAGGCCAGATCGTCGGTGAAACCACGTCGGGCGGCTGGGGTCATCGTATCGACAAGTCGATCGCGCTCGGCATGCTGCGCGCCGATTTGACCGAACCCGGCACCGCCGTCGAGGTCGAGATCTTCGGCGACCGTTTCCGGGCGGTCGTGCAGAAGGACGAGCCCTTGTGGGATCCGAAGAACGAGAGGCTGCGCGCATGAAGACGGTTATCCTCACCGATGGCGGCATGGGCCAGGAACTGGTCCGGCGCAGCAAATCCGAGCCGACGCCGCTATGGTCGGCCAGGGTGCTGATCGATGAACCGGACCTGGTGCGCGGCCTGCACATTGAATTCATCCGCGCCGGCGCCCGCGTCATCACCATCAACACCTATTCGGCGACACCCGAACGATTGGCGCGCGAGGGTGCCGAAGACCTGTTCAAGCCGCTGCAGAGGCTTGGCATCGAATTGGCCAGGCAAGCTTGCGACGAAGCCGGCGACGCGACGATCGCCGGCTGCCTGTCGCCGCTTTTCGGCAGCTACGCCCCGGCGCTGACCATTTCCTATCAGGAGACGCTCGACATCTACCGCCGCATCGTTGCCGAGCAGGCGGACGGCGTCGATCTCTTCCTGTGCGAGACCATGGCCTCGGCCGATGAAGCGCGCGCCGCCGTCACCGCGGCATCGGAGAGTGGCAAGCCCGTCTGGGTGTCGTGGACGCTCGCCGATCATGGCACGCCGCGGCTGCGCAGCGGCGAGACAATAGCCACGGCGGCAAGCGTGCTCGACGGCTTGGACGTGGCGGCGCGGCTGCTCAACTGCTGCCGGCCGGAAGCAATCGCCGCCGCATTGCCGGAACTGATCGACCTCGGCGGCCCGGTCGGCGCCTATGCCAATGGCTTCACCTCCACCGAAGCGCTCAAGCATGGCGGCACGGTGGATGTGTTGCACGCCCGCCATGATCTCGGTCCCGACGCCTATGCCGACCAGGCGATCGGCTGGGTGGAAGCCGGAGCCAGCATCGTCGGCGGCTGCTGCGAGGTCGGACCGTCGCATATCGCGGCCCTGCGCGACCGGCTCGAGCAGGCCGGCTACCAGATCTCGGGAGTTCAGTAATGCCAAGACCATCATCGCGGATTTCCGGCATCGTGCCTTCGGGCAAGGATGGCTGGGAGGTTCATTTCGCCGCCTGGACGCGCAAGGAAGCCGGCGAAGACATCATCATGCTGTCGGTCGGTGATCATGATTTCGACACGCCCGCCGAAACGATCGAAGCCTGCGTGACCGCGGTTCGCGGCAGCAATCACCACTACACCCCGCTTCCCGGCCTGCCCCGCCTGCGCAAGGCGATGGCGACCGCATCGAGCGCCTGCACCGGCGTCGAGACGACCCCGGACGAGGTCATCGCCACGCCGGGCGGCCAGGCCGCCCTTTACGCGGCCGTGCAGGCCGTGCTCGACCCGGGCGACCATGCCATCGTCGTGGCGCCCTACTATGCCACCTATCCCAACACGTTCAGCGCCGCCGGGGCCAGTTTCACCGTCGTCGAGACGCCGGCCGAGGATGGCTTCCAGCCACATGCCGACATGATCCGCGCGGCACTCAAGCCGAATACGCGCGCCATTCTGATCAACACGCCGAACAACCCGACGGGGGCCGTCTATTCGCGCGAGCGGCTGGAACAGCTGGCCGAAATCTGCCGGGAGCATGACCTCTGGCTGCTGTCGGACGAGGTCTATTGGACGCTTGGCGGCGGCGAGCACGTCTCGCCGCGCTCGCTGCCCAGCATGGCCGATCGCACGCTGGTCATCAATTCCATGTCCAAGAGCCATGGCATGACCGGCTGGCGCATGGGCTGGCTGACCGGCCCCAGCGAGATGGTCACGCTGCTCATCAATCTCAATCTGGTGACGACCTACGGCCTGCCGGCCTTCATCTCGATCGCTTGCGCCGAGGCGTTGGAGAACCATTACGGCGTCAAGGACATCGCCGAACGTTATGCGGCGCGCCGCACAATCCTGCTCGACGCCGTACGCGGCATGAACAATGTCAGCGTACGCGGTTCAGAAGGCGGCATGTATGTCATGCTCGACATATCCGATGTCGAACCCGACGACGAGAAATTCGCCTGGGCATTCCTCGACAAGGAGAATGTCGGCGTGATGCCGGGTTCCAGCTTCGGCGAGGCCGCCGCCGGCCATATCCGCATCAGCCTTTGCCAGCCGGAGCCGATCCTTCAAGAAGCCGCGGCGCGGCTGCGCCGTTTTGCTTCCAGCTATCGCCGAGAGGCCGCATGACCAAGACCATCCCCACCAAAGCCCGCGCCGCCATCATCGGCGGCGGCGTTTCCGGCTGCTCGGTCGCCTACCATCTGGCCAAACTCGGCTGGACCGACATCGTGCTCCTCGAACGCAAGCAGCTGACGTCGGGCACGACGTGGCACGCCGCG
>NZ_JAFFIW010000039.1 GCF_018588885.1 Mesorhizobium sp. dw_380 | reverse complement strand
TATCCGGCACTTGCTTAAGGCGTTCAGCGTCCGGTTGAGCAAGGTCGGGCGCGCGGCTTTCGAGCGGGCGGTGCACGCGGCGGTGGCGGACGATCCGCTGTCGGCCGAACTGATCGACGCCATGTTGGCTGCGCACGGCGTTGTGGAGAGAAGTACGGTCTCCTCGTCGAAATGGTGGCGCACAGCGAGCGGTGCCGCCGCTTCATGGCGATCCCCTGTCGGGCCGGTGACAGCGCTCTCCTTCATGACGGCGATCGACGATCCTTCGCCCTTCCGCCGCTCGCGCGACGTCGCCGTCTACTTCGGCTTGACCTCGCGGCGCTGGCAGCCGGGCACCTCGATCGACCTCCACCCACGCTCTCAGACCCGACTGAAGGAAACGGTGGCCGAGTTCAAAAGGACCGGACGGCAATTAGCCCACTCGATGGTCAGCACGGGCGATTTCCAATATTGAGTCGCGGCGAAATGACCAACGTGATAGAAGGTGAACTCGCGCCTGCTGCCCGTCAACATTGGTCAAGATGACGTATTCCACTTCTTGTCATCGCTCTTCGAGTAGGTGCACTGGCAGATGGCTGAAGCGTCGAAATTGCCTGCTAAACGTCGGTTGCCACAGCCAGCCAGTCTGTCCTTGGCCGAGTGCATGACGACGTAGACCACGCGCGCTGATGGCCCGGCCGCCACCGGCCCAGAAATACGTGAAGGTGACGGCGTGTGCCACCGCAAGCGCTCAAGAGCTTCAACCGTCCAACGTGCGTCGCCGATCGAAGGCGCGGGGACTTCTTTCAACCGTCACTGAAGTGGCGCATTGAAGCCAGGGGTACCAGCGAAGGTGAAGCCGTGGCCACTTAAGGAGTTTTCAATATCCCGAGCCCATTGAGCGCGCGCAGCTTACCGACGAAAGAAAGCTCTAAGGTGGCCGGGCGATCACTTGCGGATCACCAGTCGGTCAACATTCGGCTCAGGAATACGTCCGCGGCGAGGTGCACTCGAACACCATCGAAAGCTATTTAAGCATCTTCAAGCGGCATGCGCGGCACCTGCCGAAAAGCATCTGCACCGCTACCTCGCCGAATTTGACTCCCGCTATAATTCGCGCGTCGCCCCTGCGGTGAACGACGAAGCGCGTGCCGGTCGCATCCTTGATGGTGTCGTCGTCAGCGCCTGACCTGTCAAACGACTAATGCAAGGTGAGGCAATCTGTGGCGACTGGCGACCGTCCAAATATCGCCCGAAAGCGCCCGGAAAAAAGACAGGGAAGCTCAGTCAGAAACAGCAATCCGAGCCAAGGAAGCCGCTCGGGAGCTAGAGCTGATGAAAGCGGCAAGGATTTCGACTGGGCTATAGAGCGAATTCTGCCGAGGAAGGCCAATGGTCCGGCTACTTCAAACGGAAGCGACGCTTAAGCCAACCATAATCGGGCTTTTCGCAGGGCTTCGGAGCTACCACCTTCCATAGCCGCCTTTCCCGTGCAGATGGATTTCAGATTACGAACAAACAAGGAAACGTCTCCGAAGTAATTCGGATACATTTCAACAAGCTTTTCTACCTTATCTACCTCGACCAAGACAGCCTTTGCATCAATGCCCCTTAACTCTATTTTTTGCTCTATCTCTTTTAATTTCCGCGCGCCTAACATAAGCGTCCGGAACGGTTCGATGATCACGTTATGATCTTTGCCATATTGGAGCAAATAGTATCGAAATTTCTCCGTTGGATGTATGAAGTTCCCTGAGTAGAGTGTAAGACTCTTGGTGTCTTCTAGTATGCTGGTCGCACCTATACGCTTGTTGATATCCCGCAATTCTCGCACCCGGTCATTGTGATCCGGAACACCGATATGAACGGGACACTGCTCAACGTGCGCGAATTCCGCCGACATAAGCTGGAAAAGGCGTAGCCAATCCTGGTCGCCCTTTCCGTGCTTCAAATCCTGGCCCCGGAATAGCCCGACAGCCTCAACTGCAGTTGCCCATGAGTGCTGAAGTCTGGTCCGAACTTGCAATTCGATGCGTCGTCCCTCGAAAGCCTCAGTTTCGGCATCTCTGGGTCGGTACTTGAAAACAATATGGTGGCTTCGATACCCGTCCGGCTTCGGCTCATCGATATAGTTAAATTCCCGAGAATGGATCTCATGGGGGAATTTGTCTCGCATCGATGCGAGAAGCGAGCGAACACCTTTGATGTCGGACATGATCGCTCGGCAACCGCCGATGTCGTTCATGGTGTCCAAATTGGTGGTGGACTCTCGAAGCTTCCGACGAATGGATGCCATACGCTTCGGACGGGATGCCATGTCGCCCTTCAGTCGCAGGGCTCTCATGTGGTGACCGACCGAGAACCGAACGCTCCGCATCGGCAGAAAGTGCGAGTCGCGCCAGCTATTGGCGATTGTGAAGATTTCGAGTGCGTCCACGTACTGCCCGACAGTGATGTCTCGTCCGAACTGAATAGGTTTTGCCAGTTGGTCGCCTGCCTTGCGAACGGCTTTCATGCTGTAGGCAAGGCGCGGGTACTCAGTCATTGAACCCATGAAGTCAAGGTAGCCCGCCTTATTCTGGACTGGCGGGACTACCGTAAGGGAATCAGATCTCATGGATCATATCCCTTTGGGTACGCGAAGTACGATTGGCGGCCCGAAGTTCCTGTGGGAATTGGGTGGGGCCGATAATCTCGATGAGTTCCGGCATCTCGGCCCCCACGAAATCCTAGTCGGGATAATTCTTAAAGGGGATGCTATGAACGATTTGCGGTACGCCCCGGATAAGCTCTACACTCTCATGATTTGGTCGGTTCTCGCATAGCTCGGGGCATAGATGAGGCGCCATTCTCCTCCGCAAACCCCGGATGTTTGGTGCAAAGCCCGCAGTTCTAAACGCATGAATTGGTCGCCGAGATTCGCTTACCATCGACCCGAACCAACTTGCGACCGAAGTGCGGAAATTGCCGGCTCGAACACCGGTTCGACACCCAAGAGGAAGCCGCCGAGACCGCACAGACCGCCGCCAATATTTTCGGCCATGACGTCGAAGTGGAGGTTGTAGGCTTCTGGGGGTACGGCCTCGAGAAGGTGGGCAGCTTTACCGTCCAGCCTAAAGCCGCCTGACCATAGACCAGCATTCGTTCCTACAGGCCCTAGAGTCGAAATGAATGGAAACTGCAGCGCTGACTAGAATGGAGCTTTTTGCAGCTAGGCTGAAAGCGCAACGGATGGGTGCGGTCGACCGCGAGGAATTCCTCACCCCATTGAATCGAGAAATGAACCAAAGACGGGACGTGACATCGAGCAACCAGGCGCAACCTAAAATCGACGGGCGCCGCCTCTTTACGGAGTGGAGGCGGCAGAACGGTGGCATGACGGCGGGCGGCTATGGGTTTCTGTCACCGACGGCGAAGCGCGAATGGGAATATTGTGCCGAGCGGATAAATGCTGCCAAGCCTCATGCTCATGGTTGGTGGAAGTCTCGCGCTGACCAGCAGCCCACCCACTTGGACGATCCGGAAGAGCACTTGGTGTTTCACATCGACCGCGGCGTCCCTTGCAGGCGTGGCCTGACATCGAGCCATGTCTATGGCCTGAACCGGCTCGGATTGGTCCAGGAGCGAACGCGGGTCCTGCGCAAACTTGATTTCCTCAGCCGGCTGATCGACGAGATCGGCAAGATCTCGGAGACGCTGCTTCCCAGCTGCGATCCGAAGAACAAGACGATGGGCGCGCGGCTCGACCTGCTGGTCAACCAGATCCTCGACGAAATCCGCGCGATGCGGAGCCGGACCAACCCTATTCGAGCCTCGCGAAGGCTTGGTCGAAGACGCTTAAAATCAACTGAGGAAGATGGCATGAGCGCGCCTGAACAGAGTTGCGACCTAGTCATGAAGGGCGGGATCACCAGCGGGGTGGTCTACCCGAAGGCAGTCGTGAAACTTTCGCGCAGGTACCGCTTCCGCAATATCGGCGGCACGTCAGCCGGCGCGATTGCCGCGGTCGTCACTGCCGCGGCCGAATACGGGCGCGCCGAAGGCGGATTTGAAAAGATCGAGGCGCTCCCAAAGCAGCTGTCAGCGACGCTGCTGGAGAAATTCCAACCTGGCCCGGAGCTTCGTCCAGTCTTCAATCTGATGCTGGCGGCGATGTCGAAAAGCATCGCGGGCACGGTCTTCGCGCTTTTTAAGGGCTACCCGGTGCCAGCGCTTTTGGGTGCCATCCCTGCGATCATTGTCGCCATCATGATCCCGTTCACCTGGCATTCCTTGCCAGCGGCGCTGCTCGTTTTCTTGCTGTTCCTGTTCCTGCTCGTTCTTCTGCCGGCCGCCACGGCGGCTTTTGTCGCCGCCCACGATGTCGCCCGCAGGCTCCCGGAGGCCGATTTCGGCCTCTGCAACGGAATGACCCAACCCTACATGCCGGGCGGGCATCCCGCCCTGACCGAGTGGCTCGCCGACACGATCGATCTGGTCGCCGGGCGTTCGGTCACCGGCGCACCGCTTGGGGTCAAGGATCTTCAATCCCGCGAGATCAAGGTGCAAACGGTGACCACTGACATCACCTCTCTTCGCCCCTACGTGCTGCCGATGGAGAATAACCTTCATCACTTTTCCGAGCGGGAGTTCCGTTCGCTTTTTCCAGCTCGCGTCGTCGACGCGATGCTGACGACGCCAAAGGAGGGATCAAGCGACCTCTATCCGTTCAAGATCGATAATCTTCCGCTCGTGGTCCTCGCACGCATGAGCCTCAGCTTCCCGGCGCTGATCTCGGCGGTGCCGCTCTACAGGATGGACTATACGCTGGTCGGCGTCCCCGAACAGGACAGGTTGGTGCGCTGCATGTTCTCCGACGGTGGGCTTTCGTCGAATTTTCCGGTACATTTCTTCGACCGCTTCCTGCCGTCGCGTCCGACCTTTGGCATCTCTCTCGGCGAATATGACCGCCGGCGAGAGAAGCCGGAAAACACCGGAGAAACCCGGGTATTCCTTCCGACAAGGGCAGGACAGGGGCAACTCCTGCCAACGCGAGGCTTTTCCGGACTGATCGCCTTCGTGCTCGCCCTCTTTGACAGCGCCAAGGACTGGCAGGATTCCCTCCAGTCGATCCTCGCCGGCTATCGCGAACGGATCGTGACGGTGAACCTCAAGGCGGAGGAGGGCGGCCTCAACCTGGATATGCCCCCCGCTCGAATCGACCAGCTTACCGGCTTCGGCGAACGTGCTGGCGACCTGATCAATCGGGATTTCGAACTCAACGAGCACAAGTGGCGTCGCTATCTGATCGAAGTCCGCGCGCTTGACGAGATGCTGCGCCAATTCGCCGATGCCTACGCTGAAGCACCCGAACCGGGCTCGCTTGGATACGCAGAGATCGCAACCGGCTACGAACCGTCATCCTACAAGGATCTCTCGGTAAGCGAACGGCAGATCTTGCGAGAACGAGCGGAGGCGATCGCCGCTCTTGGAGCAGCGTTTCAGAAGCAACAGCCGCTGGAAAGCTTCGACGATCATATGCCGAAGAGCCGCAGCCGGATCCGCTCTGTTGCCCGCATGGACTATTGACCGCGACGATTGCAGCCGGACCGCCACCTGATCGAAAACGATCAAGACGTCGCGATTGCTTGGCTTTGCGAAGGCTCGCCGACCTGCAACACGCCACGGAGCGGCGGATCCTGGAGCAGTCGAAACGCCTGCTTTGCCCCGTGACCGTCGACTCCATCCATACGGCCTGGCACGTCGAGCAGGCGGCACTTACGCCGCTGCCCCTGAGCCTGCCGCAGCCCTTCGACGTGCAGGTTCATCGGCGTGTTGGCCGCGACTGCCTGGTTGCATTCGAGGGGCGGCAATACAGCGTGCCCACGCCTTTACGGGCCAGACGGTTGACGTGCGCGGCACCACTTTACAAGCGCGGTGAGATGGTCGCCCGCTTCCCGCGCCATACAGGTGGCCGTCTGTTGGTCGATCAGGCGCATTACGGCGGTCCTTGCTCGGACCGCACAACCGCACCGGCGCCGCTCGGGCGAATGGCCCGCCAAATCGTGCTGCCCGCGAGTTGCCCGACGTGACGGAGCCGTCGCGCGGTCTCGAGCAATATCGGCGGCATCGTGGAGGGCGCTGTCATGAGTGCGGCCTTATGCGGTCGCTTTCGTCGCAAGCTTGCGCTTTCGGAATCCAAATGAGTGACGGGTCTGACCGATCATCGCTCGAACGGCGATAAGCATCTGCGTCCCCCTTCGGCGGTCCGGAGCTTTTCGGACGAACCTGGCGTCATGCGGTCGGCCTGAAGCTCGGATTTCTCGATTTCAACGGGGCCAATCCAACTCGATCCAGGCTGGCGCGTGATCACTTGACTTGTCCCAACCCCGCACGGCAACATCCACGCCGGCGCCGCCCAGCCTGTTCATGAGCGAGGGGCTCACGAGAAGATGGTCCATCCGAAGGCCGGAGCTGCGGTCGTAGCCGCCCCGGTAGGAGAAATTCCAGTAAGTATAGACGCCCTTTTCAGGATGGATCAGCCTGACTGCGTCGATCCAGCCGTCGGCAAGCATGTCGGCGTAAGCTTGCCGACTCTCCGGAAAGTAGACGGCATCACCCAGCCATCGCGCCGGGATCGCGGCGTCGATCGGCGTGGGCACAACATTATAGTCGCCGCAGAGCACGGTGGCAGGCGAGTCCCTGATCAGGCGCCGTCCGTAGTCGATCAACCGCTCGAACCAGCGGAGCTTGTAGTCGAACTTCGGACCAGGGGCTGGGTTGCCGTTGGGCAAGTAGAGACAGCCGACGACCAGACCGTCGATCTCCGCCTCGATATAGCGGCTATGCGTGTCATCAGGGTCACCCGGCAACCCGCGCCGACGTTCATGGGGCTGCTTGCCTCGGGCGAGAATGGCTACGCCGTTGTAGGACTTCTGCCCGTGCCATATCGCTCCATAGCCGGCGTTCCTGAGGGCATCGGCGGGAAACTTTTCGTGCGATGTTTTTAATTCCTGAAGACAAACGATGTCATGGTGCGTTTCGCCCAGCCATTTGAGTAGAACCGGCAATCGGCCGTTGACGCCGTTCACATTGAAGGTCGACACCCTGATCATCTGAAGCCTTGAGGCGACCCATCCAATGGTCCACTCCGTTTGGTGAGTTCGTCGCGCCTGTCAGCATTAACCGCCAATCGCCAAGAAGGTTTCGACGCCGAGCAGAGACAGACGTGACAAGACAACGAGATCGAAGGTCCTTGGATGGCGGCTGAGCGCAGGCATTCAAATGCCGTCTCTGCGCGGATCATTCTTCAACATCGCACGAATCAAATGGTTCGCTGATGGGCCGCACTTGAGATGACACGCCGCGACAGTCGGCGGGTCGTCGAGACCGAAGATGTCCTGACCGCGTCGCTCACTCGATTGCGCAAATCCTGCGAGTAGGCTGCCGTCATCCATGCTGGAGCCCATTCCAGCCAGCAGGTTGGATCAAATTCGCGCTGATTTGGGAATCCCTCACAAGTCTTCACATCACAGAATGCTCTAGTCGTTCAGCTTTCCGCCACGATGTCCCATCGTCATCTTGGATGCGTACATCGTCGGTGTTCGCTTGCCTGGAAGGTTCGCCTCAAGGACGATCTGCTCGACAAATCCCTGATTCATTTCGAATTCCACGCATTGGTTGAGCTTGTCCACGATCCAGACCGCGTAGCCCTCGTTGTACTTCTTGTCATATCCGGAGTCATCGTCGGGAATATGTGGTTCCGGTGCTGCTGGAATCAGCATGATCTTGGGTTTTGGCAAATCATACGTGTGCCCTTCATATGCGTAACCGAATATCACCCCGGAAGTGAATTCGGTCTTGGGCTCTGATGGCATGACGTCGATTGCGCCGATCATGACCATGTAGTTGGCAATTATCGAATTGACAAAAACGTATGAACTATTGGTTGCATTGATATCAAATATATTTTTCAGGAATGTCATCGTGTCATCGCTTGCAGGGGAGTCAATTCCGATTCTCGCACCAACAAGAGCAAATTGATTATTTATGATTGCAGTATTTATTTCCGCTATATCATTGCTTGTTTTCAGTCGCGGCAAGCCAGGTATTCCATACAAGCGTACTTGCGTGGCGTTGAATGCACTGTGGGGATCGCGCGTAGTGTAGGTTGGCCTGTGATAATCATCGCTCATTTTTCTGCTCCTTTTTTGTTGCGTCGTTCAGCTCACAAGATCTCCCGCCAGCTGAAGTTCTCATCGAATTTTTCCGCAAGCATCGGCGCGACCCGATCGCTGGCGTCCACCACCGTCACCGCGGCCTTTTCGAACGACAGGTCATCCGCATCGAGGCGTGGCCATGCCTGCGCAAGGGCGAGGGCCACCTCGTCCCTTGCTCTGATCAGCATGCTCTTGAACATGAAGGGCCGAGCGCGAAAGGCGCGGGACGTGAAATCCGAGATGCGCTGCATGTCGGACTGGTCGACATCCTTGATATCGATCCCCAGCAGCCGCTCGTCGGCGAAGCCCTCGCGCACCAGTCCCGCGTGATAGACGTCGACGATCGTGTCGAACACGGCCCCCGTGAACGGCCGTGACCTGTCATGGATTTCCGCCGTCACCTCCGACATGCGGCGTGCGTTGCTGGCGAGGCGGATCTGTCGATCGCCAGTCAGTTCGGCAATCCGGTTCAATTCATTGAGAACAAGCAGGTTGCCATCGCAGTGCCGCAGCAGCCGGTCCATGCCGCTGTCGAAATTCAGGAAGGACAAGAGCGAGACCAGATCCGAGCTGGCTTCGTGGAACGGTCCGAAATCGCCTTGGGTCAGGCCGCCGGCTGGTGTCCCGAACAGCGAAAACAAGATGGCGTGGCCGACCTCATGTGCGATCACATCGAAGTTGAGTGCGTAAGGATAGTCGCGTCCGTCGATGCCGCGCTCGCGGCCGAGTTCCAGATAGCCATAGCCCGATTGCGCATTCTCCCAGTCGACGAAGGGAATGATTTCGAGGCGCTCGTACGTCTCGGCGAAGTACCAGACAATCGGTTTGCCGACGTAGCTTTCCCAGATGTCCAGCACGCGGCTGACCGAGGCGAAAGCGTGCGCAGAAAGGAACTGCCGCGAGGTTAGAGAAAGCTGATCGAAATGGCCATCAAAGCCAGCCTCTACGGGGGGAAAGATTTCGCCGACAAATGGTGGCAGATAAGGGTAGTCGTAAGGCTCCTTGTCGAGGAGCGGATCGCGAACGTAGACGCGGTGATCTTCTGGGCCGGAGCGGATCCGATCGGGTGTACTGGAAATCCATACTGTTTCGGGTGTGCCATAACCCGAAAGGTGAGGGACCTGCGGGTAGACCAGGAACCGCGTTCCCAGCACCGCATCTTGCGCAACGACACGATCGACCGCGTCCAATTGCTAGGCCTCCCTCTGACGCCCACGCTATCACGGCGCTTACGATGCGTAAATCGTGGGGCCGCCAAGAGGTCAGGGCCTACAGCGCCAGCCCCGCATCATCCATATCCTTGGAGAAGGCCGAGGTTAGCTGTAATTTCGGCATGGGCTGCGCTTTTTCAAATGCTTGCTCCCGCAAAAGTTCGAGTGCCCGCAGGGCATCTTGCTTTTTTTGCTGGACGAAAGCCGCGCCAAGCTCCCTGCACAATTTCTCGACTTCGTCCTTCCCGCCATGCGCATCCCGGACCATCCGTGCCAGGGTGCGCTCGCGAAAGTTGACGGCCTGTGCCGCACCTTCGAGCCTCGCCTGCTGTTCGGGTGAAATCACGCCGCGCCGGCAAGCAGCGCGAAGGGTCCGGCGCAAGTCAATCAGCGCATGCGTCAAGGGAGCGAAATGCACCTCGGCCGGTCCATGCAACACCGCTACTGCGTCGTCGGGTGCAAAGGCGAAGCGGCGATACCACCGGTAGATAAGCCCGACGCCTTGCATATGGGGGAACAGCTCGGCTGCTCGAAGGGCACCCATGCTGGCCGCACCGACGACATGAATGCCGCGGCTGAGGGCCCACAGGATTTCCATGTGCCGAACCGCGGGCTCGGCCTGAAACCCGCCGTCGATGACAAGGATCGCACTCGGGTCGAAACGCTGCACGGCCGAAACGATCGAGCCTTGCACGGCCGGGGGAAGGCAGACCGCATCGACGACCTTCAACGCGTCGGCATGGGACAGGGTAGGGCCGGTGAAGACTAGTTTCGGGCGCATGGTCTTTATCCGAGCAAGAGCGGCTGCAAGGCAGGGATGACGATCCTGACAACCGATAGGGCGTCGAGCGGTTTCGTTGTCACCCGGATCAGGTGAACCGCATCGAACCCTCTCTCTTGGAGAATTGCCAGGAGGACCGACAGCCCGTCCGACGCCGTGTTGAACTTCTGCTCGGCGAGCGCACGGAAATCCACGCTGCGCGGGCCGTCGCGGAGGAGCCGGCGATGCGCTGCGATCATCTGCCGATCGGGGTATTTCGGATAGAACGCGCGCGTCAGGTCATCGCGAGCGCCCGAGATCGCCGCCAGACGGGCCTGGGCCGCTTCGTTGATGGCGTGCGCCGCCGCGCCAGCGGGACTGAAACCGGCAGCCGACCCATCGGCCGGATATTCCAGAAGGACCGTTTCCGTCGGTTCGTCTTCCAGCAGATGGCACCACACCACCGGTATGCGCAACGGCGACAGAGCTTGCCAAAGGCCGACCAGCACGTTCTTGGCCGCCAAAGTCTCCAGGAGATCGCAGAGCGACGGATCATCGATCGTCTCGGGATCGATACGTTGACGGTGGAAAAAACCGTGGGTCTGGTATGCCCTGGCAATCGCGTCGCGTTCGATGCATTCAAGGATGCCATGAACGATGGCGTCCGGCTCCTCGAAGCCTGCGGCCAGGCCGCTCGTCGAGGCCGCGAAAATGCCGTCATGGGGCAGTGACGGCAGCACATAGGCGGTGTGCACGAGCTCGAACGGAACCAGGTCGCGGCTGCCGGTGAGAAGATTGTCGGCGGCTACCCACGCCGTCTCCCGGCCGCGCCATCCGGGCGCGGTGCCGTCCTGTAGATGGCCTTCGAAACGATCAGGCGGGATGCCCAATTGATCAGCGCAGCCGATGACTGTGTGGAAATTCGCCACCTGCTCTGCAAAGAAGCTCTCGGCTGATTCCAGCATGGCCGAGATGGCGGCTTGCGCCAGGGTGGCGCCCTTGCCTTGCGCGACGGCGTTGGAGAGCGAGAAAGGTCTTGTCACCTGCACGACGGGGATGCCGAGCTGGTCGAGCCCGGTAATGTCGGCGATCCGCGTGATGCCCAGGGCTTCGCGCATCTTCATCAGCCGCGCCAGTGCCTCGTCGGGCGGCGGACCCAGGCGTTGATATCGCTCCAGCATCGCGGATGCTCCTGCAGGCCGGCTAGTGCCGAACGGCCGGTTCGGGATTGACGATCAGCGCGGCGCCCGGCTCGAGAGCGGATTTCGCACGTTCGACCCGGTCGCGATAGCGCGACGACAGTTCAGGTGACAGGCCTGATAATTGAAGGGTCTCGTATGCACTGACGAGGAAAGGCACCGCGCTTTGTTCCGCGGCTATGGCGATGCTTTTTTCGAGGGCAGCGATCACGTCCGCCTCGGCGTTGCCCTGGACAAGAAGTAGCTCCGCCCTTCGCCGGTAGAGCTCTGCGAGCCAGAAGCGGCTGCCGCCGGCCTCGGCCTGCGCCGCAGCCGAGCCCAGCAACGCGAGCGCCTCATCGACCTCGGCGGTTCGTGTCAAAAGCTCTGCCAGCATGCCGCAATAAACCGGTTCGTCCTCAGGTGTCTGGAACTCGCCATGGAGGCCAAGACCTTGCCGCATTTTTTCCCTGCCGCTCTCGACCTGGCCGGCGTTGCCGTCGCACCAGCCTTCGAAGATTTGCGCTGCGGCGGCGAGGGCGGGCATATAATGGCGCTCCGTCAAATGGCGCAGATCCGCTATCACGCTTCGCAGCGCCGAAAAATCGCGGCGATAGCAATGCAGCATCGCCTCGTTGAGGTAGGCATGCGCGATGCTGCCGGCATGTCCGGTTTGCTGCGCCCAGCTCCTGGCTTCCGACATCGAATGGATCGCGCTTGCCGGCTTTCCGACGAACCACAAGGACAAGGCGCGGTGAGCGAGCCCGCAGACCCTTGCGTCATGCCCGCCGAACAACGCAGCATTCGCTTTGCCCTGGCCGTGCTCATAGAGCGAAAGCCCGACGTCGACGGCCGCGATGCAGCGGTCGTGACGGCCAAGATTGAAGTCGATTGCCCACACGCAATGCCTGGCCTGGAGTTGCACTTCGGCATCCTCGACATCCCTCAGGTCGCTCAACACGACTTCCGCGCGCTCGCCGTCCATGACGGTATCGGTGAACCACCAGCCCCAGTAGATCGGGAACCACCTGGCCCGTTCGGCTACTGGCCGACGCCGAGCGATCACCACGCCGTCCTCGTATAATTTGCGGGCGGGTGCCGAGTTCGGCCCCTCGACAGCGGTCAGGATGGGACCGAGCACGACCATTGCCGATAGCCGCAGCGCGTCTCGCGTGTCGGTCGCGGCAACCCGCTCGCAGAGCCCCAAAGCATGTTCGAGTATCTGCCTTGCTTCCGCCATTGCCGAGCGGGACGAGCTTTCCGTGCCTGCGATCACAAACTGACCGATCGCGTCCTCCAGAAGGCCTGCGCGCTCGGCGTGCTCGGCGACCTCGGCAGTCCCCAGCCACCCGGCCAGGTTTCGGTTGCGGCTCACCGCGGCAAACAGCTGCCGGTGCAACGCCTGCCGTCTCTTGCGCAGCGTCGCGTTGTAGATCGTCTCCTGAATAAGCGCATGGCGCACGCCGTAGGCCGGAACGCCTGAAGGCCGCACGCGGAACAGGAACCCGGCCTCGCTCAGCGAATCCAGTGCGTTTGCGATGACATCATCGTCGAGCTCCGGCAACAACGCACGAAGTAATTCCTGATTGAAACGATTGCCCGCGACGGCCGCAGCGCGCGCAACCTCGCGTGCCGGCCCCAGGCTTTCGAGCCTGGCCTCGAGCACGCTTTCGAACACCGAAGCGTGACTGCGCGTCGCGGTCTGCGCCAGCCGATCCGTCGCCGAGGCCGCGTTCTCGGTCATCCACTGGCAGATTTCCTCGATGAACAGCGGGACGCCTCCGGTCACGCGTTCCACCATGTCGAGCAATTCCGGGGAAGTGGACGGCTTGCCTTGCGGCCACATCCCCGCGATCGCCAGCCGCGTTTGCTCGCGGTTGAGCGGTTTTAGCGGGATATGCCTGGGATTCGATGCTGCCAGCCAGCTCCCGGATCCAGGGCGTGTGGTCGCGATGACAAGCGCGCGGAAATGACGGGCCGAATGTGCAAGCTCAGCCAACAATTGTTTCGACGTTAGGTCAATCCAATGGATGTCCTCGACCACCAGAACGATAGGTCCGCTGGCGCACAGGGCTTCGAGCGAGTGTCGAACCGCCCAATTGGCTTTCTCGCGCATCGCTTCGGCGTCTATCTCCTTGAGCGCCGGATCGGCTCCCGCAGCGCCGAGCAGGAACGAGAAGATGTCGATTATTTCGGGATCGCGGACGTCATGATCGCGGAATACTTGCGCCACGGCGGCAGCGCTCAGCTGTCCTTCGTTGTCACCGAGGTCGCTCCGCACGTTCTGGAGCAGCGGATGCAGCGTCGAGCGCAAGCCGCCGGGCGTGCACTGGAAGAGCAGCAGTTTCGCGCGCTGGTTACGCGTGCGCCGGCGCACTTCGTGAAGAATGCGCGACTTGCCGATCCCGGCCTCGCCCTCGATCACCACCACGCCGCCGCTTCCTGCAACGGCGCTGTCCCATGCTTCGACGATCGTGCCGAGCTCGGCCTCGCGATCGACGAGCGGACTGCTCAGCCGCCCGAAGGCGAAGAAGCGGTCGACCTCGCGCTTGTGGCTCAGCGCGCGCCAGACCCGCTCCGGCTCGGCAAACCCCTTGATCGCATGGGTTCCCCTGAAGCTGAACACATGCGACCGTCGCGCCAGGTTGCGCGTCTCGTCGGAAACCACCACCGTATCCGGCTGCGCGATGGCCTGGAGCCGCGTCGCCATCGCGAAGGCAAAGCCGGTGACATTGTCATGAGCGCTGTCGGCGTCACCCTTGTGGATCAGGGTCATCGATGTCGCGATGCCGACTCGGACATGCAAATCGGCGCGGCCTTTGTCCGAGCCGACGCGCCTGCAGGCGTCGATGATTTCGAGCCCGGCCCGGATCGCCAGCGATGCCGCGTCCTTGGCGTCCATTTCGGCAGGAAACAGGGCAACGCCGCCATCGCCGACCTCGACCCTGACCGCACCCGAGCACGACGCGACGGCCTGTCTCGCCGCCCGCTGGAAGGCTGATATCAGTTCCTCGAATTCTTCGATGTCCAGGATGGCAAGAAGATCGGTCGATCCGACAAGATCGTAGCAGAGCGCGGTCAGGATCCGCCGCTCATGCCGGGCTTCGGACGCACTGTTGCCGTTGCCGCCCAGAAAACCTGTTGCCACCGACGCCGGCAACGCGACCGGACCCTTCTCCGACATGCTGCGATTTCCTCGCCGAGCGCAGTGAGGCAATGTTAGCAAAGTGCGATGCTGTTCACAAAACACTTGATCGGTGGGCGGGGCGTCGGTGTCACCAGCACCATGACCGCCAGCGTATAGGACCGACCGCACGTGGCACCAAAAGTTCTGCCGCCGCTGAACATAAGGGCTCATGGGGCTGCTGGAACTTTAGTTCCGTTGCGGTCTGACGAGAGCCGACGTCGCGTTTCCTCTCTCGTAGCGTTAATATATTCCTAATATAAGCATTCGCTAAAATCTCGTTGGTCGGTAGCTAACGAGTTAGATGATGCAGTTGGGGTAGGGAGACGTAGAGCCACGACCAATGTCGTCGCGGCCACCGGCCGATTGATCATCTTCACGCCATGTCCGGCACTTTGACACCCCCGCAGTCTTCTAAATCTGCGAACGGGAAAGCCTCGTCGGATCTAGTTGGTCTTCAGCTTGCCGACACGATTTTCAGCGATCCACCGGGCGGCCAGCACCAGCGCGCCCATGCTGAAATCCTTGCCATGCTTTGCCACCATTTCTTCTGACAGATCGGCAAGCCGTTCGAAAAATTCGTCCTTGCTCTTGTCCTCGGCGGTGAGTTCAGTCTGCATTTCATTCTCCTGTTTCATGCGGACTGTGTCCGCTATTTGAAAATCTGCGCGGGGAAGGTGACGATCGCTGCAGTGCCGTCGACGGTGGCTATCGCCAGATGCCGCCCGTCGCCGGACCAGGCAAGCGCGGTGACCGTGCTGCCCAAAGGCCTGACAAGGAGTTCGTCGCGCGCGCCGATCTGGGCGACGGTGATGCGGCCGTTTGCGTAACCGGCAGCAATCAGTTTTTTCTCCGGGTGCGCCGCCACCGCCTCAACTAGGACCAGCCCGGCGCGACCTGTTTCCAGCGCGCCCGAGGCTTCGCCGCCAATAGGCAGGGCGACCATTGACCAGCCGGCGATCCGGAAGGCGCCCGAGGCAAACAGCGCATTCGCCGGGTGGCTCCAGCACACTGTGCGGACCGGCGATGGAAATCCCGCGACGATGTCGGCTCGGCCATCGGCCAGGCTAACCAGGGCAAAGCCTCCTGTTTCGAGCGCGCAAGCCAGCCATGTACCATCGCTGCTCCAGCGGATCGACACCGGGCGCGCGGAAAGGGGGACATTGTGTATCAATGCAGCGTTGCCCTCGACCGTCCAAATCGACAGCCCCTCGCCTAGGCTGCAGGCAAGTCGCCGCCCGCCTGGCGAGAAGGCAAGTGCATCTGTCGACGATGTCGCATGGCGTTTCAGGCGCATCGCATCGCCTTCGCCGCACGAGAGGAAGACATCATGCCCGTTGCTAACGGCTATCGCGCCCGCCCTGGTGCTGTGGTCGATAGCGACAATCGGCCCGTCGATTTTGGCCAGGGGTTCCGCGACTTCACCGCCGACGGTCAGATGCAGCACCTCGCCGCTGGCTGCGCCGACCAGAAACCCGGAATGCGCATAGGTGGCGAGCGGGACATCGCCATCTGCGAATCTCGGCGTGGCAATCAATGGCACGAGGGGCTTTTCTCTAGGGCGGATCGTCGTCTGGCCGAGATCATGGCTCACCCTGATCCGCGATTCCGGTGGCTCCTGATCCGCGACCGCGGCAATAGCGACGGTTCCATCCAATGAAGCGAAGGCGATAGCCGAATCGTCTGCGCTGAAACGCAGATCGGCGATCGCCGACGGCCGACGCCAGCTTCGCGCCAGAAGGTCGAACAAGGTCAGGTTCTGCATCGTTTGCTGGTTCATGCTGTTTCTCCCGTCAGTCCTCATTCGCCATTGCGGCAAGCCGGCGATCAACCTCATCGACATCGCCTTCCACTGCTACGATGCGATCCTCGCAGGCCACGCATGCCTGCATGATTGCCGCGGCGCTCTCTTCAGCCTCATGCAAGTCTTGCACCAGTTGCTCGCCGGCACCGCTTCTGCCGATTTCGAGTTCCAGGCGCAGTACCTCCATTTCGAGACCGGCGCGTTTCTGGTTGAGCCGCAGTGCCTCCGCGGTGAGGGCAGAGACGCTGGCGACGAGATCGAGCCGGCGGGCGAGCAGCTCGTCACGCCTGTCAGTTTGCCCCATCGGATCCTCCTGTCATTTTTCGCCCCCAGCTATTGGTCCGGGTGTCTCGAAAGCCGTGTGCCGACCCGCGAATGGAACTGCTTTTCGGCCGTTTCGATGTGGCTCTTGAGCTGATCCCAGATGTCGACGCGGATCATCGATGTCGTATCGCCGGTGAGGCGCTCGATCTCGTCGACGCGGAACTGGCGCGACAGCGAAACGCCGGAAAACACGAAGTCCCGCAACAGGATCGCATGGTTCTCGATGAACAGATGGATCATTGGGTGCGTCTCTGTGGTGACGCCACCGGCGGCAAGCTCGGCCCGGATGAAGTCCTGGAAGTGGCTCTGCAGGCGATATTGGCTCTCGCCCATGAAACGCATGACAAACACCAGATCCCGGGGCATCAGCCTGACAAGATCACCCGTGACGGCGTCGGCCTGGTTGGACATCCGCTCAGGCGGCCACCCACTGTCTCCGTCGTTCGCCACGGTCTTTCTCCAGTCCCATGCTCATCCATAGCTATCGCATTCAAATAGTGCAGAAAGAAGGCTTGTTAAATAGTTGATGCATGTTTTCGTATATGTTGCATATGCTAACTGATATATATTGCAGTTGCGAGATATGTATTAGATGTTACATCCGTACGTTACAATTGTAAAAGAACGTTACAGCTGACCATCTCTTCACGCGCCGAAAGGGCGGCGATTTTGCTTTTGCGCCAGCCATGGCGCCGTTCTCGAATTTGGCACGGCGCTTGCTTTATACATTTCCATAAGAAGCCCATCGCGCCTTTTGACGCGGTGCCAAAAGAACGAAGGAACGGAGGAAACAGGGGACTAGTCACGTCCGCTTCGATGCGCCCATCGCAAACGCGGTTGGCGCCGAGGATCCCTGCCTGACGCCTCTAAAACCTTTGCCGCGATCCAGTTGAATGGCCGGACCATGAGTCGCGCCTGAACGCGCAACCCTTTGCCGTGCCGTTCGCACTCTCACTTGCGGCGCTGTGCGCCGCTTCATGCCTGGGTCAAGGGACCTGCGGCTCAAACCTGGTGGAGGCTTATGACCATGACGTCTCTGACGCTCAACAAGATTACCTCGCAACGCGGAATCTCCGTCGGCGAGGCGACCAAGAAGATTGCCGATCTCGGCTGGAACCCTTCCTACGTCCAGGAAGCGATGACGTTTCCGACCGACTACAAGATCAACAAGACGCCGCGCGACCCGATGAAACAGGTCCTGCGGTCCTATTTCCCGATGCAGGAGGAGAAGGACAACCGCGTCTATGGCGCGCTCGATGCGGCCTTGCGCGGCGACATGTTCCGCAACGTCGAACCGCGTTGGGTCGAGTGGATGAAGCTCTTCCTGGCCATCATTCCCTTCCCGGAAATCTCCGCCGCCCGCTCGATGGCGATGGTCGCCCGCATCGCGCCCGGCGAGGAACTCCGGACCGGCTTCACGATGCAGATGATCGACGAGTTCCGTCACTCGACGATCCAGATGAATCTGAAGAAATGGTACATGGAGAACTACATCGATCCGGCCGGCTTCGACATCACCGAGGAGGCCTTCGGAAAATGCTACGCCACGACCATCGGCCGGCAGTTCGCCGAAGGCTTCATCACCGGCGACACGATGACCGCCGCCTGCATGTACCTGACCGTGGTGGCCGAGACCGCCTTCACCAACACGCTGTTCGTGGCCATGCCTTCGGAAGCCGCCCGCAACGGCGACTATGCGCTGCCGACCGTCTTCCTGTCGGTGCAGTCGGACGAGAGCCGGCACATCGGCAATGGCCACTCCCTGCTGATGGCAGCACTCAAGGAGCCGGAGAATCATCTGCTGCTCGAACGCGACCTGCGCTACGCCTTCTGGCAGAACCACGCCATCGTTGACGCTGCCATCGGCACTTTCATCGAATACGGCACCACAAACCGCGACAAGAACAAGGAGTCCTACGCGGAAATGTGGCACCGCTGGATCTACGAGGACTACTACCGCACCTACATGTTGCCGCTCGAGAAATACGGTATCAAGGTCCACCATGACGACGTCCAGGCGGCCTGGGAACGCATCACCAAGAAGAACTTTGTCCACAAGGTCGGACAATTCTTCGCGGTCGGCTGGCCGGTCAACTTCTGGCGGATCGAAGCCCAGACCGACAAGGACTTCGAGTGGTTTGAGCACAAATATCCGGGCTGGTACGCCGAGTTCGGTGACTTCTGGAAATGGTACGCCAAGCTCAGCCACAAGGGCGAGAAGGTGCTGCTGTTCAACAGCGACGTCGGTTACGTCTATCCGCATCGCTGCTGGTCCTGCCTCGTTCCCTGCCTGATCCGCGAGGATATGGTTGTCGGCGAGATCGACGGCCAGCTGCACACCTTCGCCCACGAACTCGACAAGTGGACTGCCACCGTGGCGTTCGCCGACGAGTATCAGGGCCGCCCGACGCCTGCCATGGGCCGCTTCAGCGGCAAGCGCGAGTGGGAGACGCTCTATGACGGCTGGGATCTGGCTGATGCGATCAAGGACCTGAACTTCGTCCGCTCCGATGGCAAGACGCTCGTCCCGCAGCCGCATATGCGCTTCGACGACAAGGAGATGTGGACGCTGGACGACGTGCGCGGCAACAAGCTCGGGTCGCCGCTCAACGCGCTGCGTGCCATGTCGCCCGCGGACCGTGAGAAGCACTTGGCTGAATACCGGGCCGGCTTCACCATCAATCCCTGCAACTGATCAGGCTAAGGGGGCGGGTTCGTCCCGCCCCTTCTTTCACTGGAGGTCCGTATGTCGGAAACCCACACGGTCAGGCTCAGCCCGGTCGGCGTCGAATTCGAAGTCGAAAATGGCGAAACGGTGCTCAACGCCGCGTTCCGCCAGGGTATCGCGCTGCCGCACGGTTGCAAGGAAGGGCAATGCTCCGCCTGCAAAAGCGTGTTGCTCGAAGGCGAAGTCGACATGCTCAAATACTCGACCTTCGCACTGAACGACATGGAGAAGGAGAGCGGCCACGTCCTTTTGTGCCGCTGCATCGCCTACTCCGATCTGGAAGTCGAGCTTCTCAACTACGACGAGGAGATTTTGGCGAAAGCGATCGCCGTGAAGACGTTCAAGGGCCGGATTGCTCGGATCGAGCACCTGACCCACGACATTCGCGGCATCGAGATCGAACTCGGCTCGCCGATAAAGTTCTGGGCGGGGCAATATGTCGACATCACGGTTACCACGCAAAAAGGGGAGACGATTACGCGCTCGTTCTCCATGGCAAATACGCCGGACGAAACCCAAAAACTCTCCTTCATCATCAAAAAGTACCCTGAGGGAAAGTTCTCCGGAGAACTCGATTCCGGAGGCATCAGGGCCGGGGCAGACGTCACCGTCGTCGGACCCTACGGAACCTGTTTCCGCCGGGACGAACGGCAAGGACCCCTGATCCTGGTCGGGGCCGGATCGGGCATGTCACCGATCTGGTCGATTCTCAACGACCATCTCAAGAGCGGCGAGAAACGTCCGGTCTATTTCTTCTACGGTGCCCGCACCCGCAACGACCTGTTCTACCTCGACAGGATCGCCGAGTTGGTCGGCAACCATCCCGACGTCACCTTCATTCCCGTGCTGTCGCACGCGACTGATGATGCCGAATGGCAAGGCGAGCGCGGCTTCGTACACCAGAGTGTCGACGCAAAGCTCAAGCAACTGGCGGTCGACGGGCAGGGCGACGTCCATGCCTGTGGCCCGCCGCCGATGATCGATGCGCTTCAGCCGGTTCTGTTCATGAACGGGTTTGAGACGGAGCGCATCTTCTTCGACAAGTTCACCACATCGGCAGGTGCAACGCCGGCCCATTGAGAGGCGGCCACGCAACTGTGACCACAACTGCAACAAGGGAGTGAAGACTATGCCAGCTACCTCGAGTTCAGTCGGATCCGGTGCCGCCGGCGCGGCGATCTTTGCCGACTCCGACAGCCGGAAGTACCGGTATTTCGACCCGAAGGGCCAACGTGCCACCCACTACGAAGACATGACGGTGGACGTCCAGCCCGATCCCGAGCGCTACCTGATCCAGGACTGGATCATCTCCTTCGCCGACGGCAAGGGCGCCTATGTCAAGCAGAACACCGCCGCACAGAGCTCCAACTGGCATGCCTTCCGCGCCCCCGATCAGGAATGGGAGCGCACGCACTACCAGCGCCAGTCGAAGATCGAGACGATGGTGCAGAGCGTCATTAACAATGCCCGCAAGTCCGGTGCACCGAAGACCTTCGACAAGGCTTGGGTCAAGATCCTGCAGACGCAGCTCGGCGCCTGGAAACATGCCGAATTCGGGCTCGGCACCTCGCTGATGCAGGCGCAGCGCTACGGTTACACCCAGATGATCAACAACGCGACGCTGACCAACTCGTCCTACAAGCTGCGGCTTGCGCAGGACATCACGCTCTACCTTGCCGAGATCGGCATGGACCTTCCCGGCTGGAACGACGAACTCGGCAAGAAGACCTGGCTCGAGGACGCGAACTGGCAGGGGACGCGGGAGGCGGTCGAGACTATCATGGGCGCGACCGACTATCTCGAACAGTATTTCGCCATCAACATCGTCTTCGAGCCGCTGGTCGGGGAGGCATTCCGCTCCGGCTTCCTGATGCAGATCGCCGCCGCCAACCATGACTTCATCACGCCTGCGGTGATCTCGGCAGCAGAGGCCGACTACGAGCGCAATCTCGCCAACACGATCGACCTCATGCACCTGCTCGCCAATGACGAGAAGCACGGCGCGGCGAACAAGAAGCTCTTCCAGGGCTGGGTCAAGAAACATGGCGCGCTCGCCGACAAGGCAGCCGTCGGCCTGCAGCCGATCTGGTCAATGCCGCATTCCAAGCCGGTCGCGTTCGCTGATGTCCGCGCCAAATCCGAAGAGCGGATTGGGCAGATCCTCGGCGAACTCGGCCTCAAGCGCTGACACAGGGAGAAATGTCATGTCACTAGCAGCACGCGACGCAACGCATTCAAACATCTTCAAGGAGATGAAGGACATCACCTTCGAACAGACGATTTCGCATCAGTGCGGCGTCACCATGAACGACTCGGTCGAGGCGAGAGCCATCGCCGAATTCATGGGCCAGAAGCCGGGGGTGACCATCACCTACCAGCCGGCGCTGATCCGCATCGACGGTGACGGCAAGCTGATCTTCAAGATGGACGCGATCGGTGAATATCTCGGCCGCGAGATTTCAGCCGAGACCTTCGAGGTAAACACCTCCACCCATTACGGCCGCATGGTTCGCGTCGACGACAACACCGTGATCCTGTTCGGCAACATGGACGAGATGTTCGAATACATCGAATAGCCGCCAAAAAACCGGGCGCGCCGCCCTGGTTGCGGCGCGCCGAACCGATCAACGCCCCATCTCGTGGAGGAAAGAATGTTTAGGACACCGGAAGGCAAGGATATCTTCGTGGTCGATGGCCACACCCATTTCTGGGACGGCAGCCCCGAAAACCAGAAGAACATCCACGGCAAGCAGTTCATCGATTGCTTCTACGCCTATCACACCGGGCTGAGTCCCAAGGACCAGCTTTGGGAGAAGAGCAAGTTCGAGAAATACAGCGCCGACGATCTCTATCGCGACCTGTTCATCGACGGTCCCGACGATGTGGCGATCGTCCAGTCGACCTATCTCAAGGACTTCTACAAGAACGGCTTCAACACCATCGAGCGCAACGCCGAGGTAGCCAGGCGCTATCCGGAGCGTTTCATCGTCAACGGCGCCTTCGATCCGCGCGACGGCGAGAAGGCGCTCGAGTACATCCACTTCCTCAAGGAGACCTATGACGTCCAGGGCGTGAAGATGTACACGGCCGAATGGAACGGCGCCTCCAAGGGCTGGAAGCTCACCGATCCTGATGCCTACAAGTGTTTCGAACTCTGCGACAAGCTCGGGATCAGGAACATCCACGTCCACAAGGGACCGACCATCCTGCCACTCTCGAAGGATGCCTTCGACGTCCATGACGTCGATCACGCGGCGACGGATTTCCAGGGCCTCAACTGGATCATCGAGCATTGCGGCCTGCCGCGTCTCGACGATTTCTGCTGGATCGCGACGCAGGAAACCAATGTCTATGGCGGGCTGGCCGTGGCGCTGCCCTTCATCCATTCCCGCCCGCGCTATTTTGGCGAGGTCATCGCCGAACTGCTGTTCTGGCTCGGGCCGGAGAAGATCCTGTTTGGTTCCGACTACGCGATCTGGACGCCGCGCTGGCTTGTCGAGAAATTCTGGGCCTACCAGATCCCCGAGGACATCGCCGCGGAACGTGGCGTTCAACTGACCGACGAGATCAAGGAGAAGATCCTCGGCCTCAATGCCGCGCGCCTCTACAACATCGACATCGAAGCCAAGAAGAAGGCGCTCGCCGGCTCGCCCTTCAGCATCGCGGCGGAGTAGGGGCCATGGCAACCGCCAGCGTTTCCGGCAACCGCGAGAACGAACTCTGGCGGTGCCTTGGTGAGGTCAACGACCCGGAGCTCGACGAACCGATTACCGAGATGGGCTTCGTCGAGCGAGCCGCGATGACGAGCGATGGCAGCGTGGAGATAGACTTCCGCCTGCCGACCTACTGGTGCTCGCCCAACTTCGCGTTCCTGATGCTGGACGGCGTCCGCAAGGCGCTCGACCAGCTCTCCTGGGCGCCGGCCTATCGCGTCAAGCTGCACGACCACATGTTCGCCGACGAGGTCAATCGCGGCATGGAGGCCGGCAAGAGCTTCGGCGATATCTTCGCCCTGCTTGCCGAGGATCAGGATCTCGGCGGCTTGCGCGAAACCTTTGCGATTAAGGCCTTCAAGCGGCGCCAGGAGGCAGTCCTGCGCGGCCTCAAGGCGCACGGTCTGACCGATCGCGAAATCCTCGGCATGGACCTGCCGGCCTACGACGTCGCCCGGTTCGAGCCGGGCGAGGCGGCCAAGCAGAAGCCGCGATACCGGGCGGCGCTGCTCGAGCGGTTTCCGAACCGCCGGGCGGATGATCCCGTCTTCGTGACCTGGGAGGGGCCACGCATACCTTCTGGCGCGCTCAGCGCCCATCTCGCCGAACTGCGCGGTGTGCGCATCAACATGGAGTTCAACGGCGCGCTGTGCCGGGGGCTCAAGCAGACCAGATACAAGGAACTGGATGTGGTCGACGGCGAACCGACGCTGGTCGATTTCATCATGGATCGCGTGCCGGCACGGACCGCACCGACCGCCTGAAGCAGAGCCGACAGCAACGGCCTCCCTCGCACGAGGCCCCTAACCAACAACCCGCCCGTAAGGCGGAAGGAGGAATCATGCCCAAAATAATGCTTCATAATTCGGAGGCCCGCCGGGCTCTCGCCCGCGGTGTCTTCCGGCTTGCAGCCGCCGTCGAGCCGACGCTCGGTCCCAAAGGCATGAACGCCATGATCGACCGGCCGATCGGCACGCCGATGGTGACCCGCGATGGCGTCAGCATCGCCTCCGAGATCGAACTGCACGACCGTTTCGAAAACATGGGCGCGCAAGTTGTCCGTGAGGTGTCGATGCAGACCAACGAGATCGCCGGCGACGGCACAACGACGGCCATCGTGCTCGCCAACGCGCTCATCCAGGGCGGCGTCGAGGCGAATGAGCGCGGTGTGAAGTCCGTCGATCTGTGCAAAGGCATCGACCTTGCCGTGGCGGCGGTGGTGGCCGCGCTCAAGGCGTCGGCCAAGCCTGCCAAGGGCAACGGGATTCTCGCATCGGTCGCCAACATCGCCGCGACCAACACGAAACTTGGCGCACTTGTGGCTGAAGCGCATCAGCGGGTGGGCGCCGAAGGCGTCATCACCACCGACTTCAGCGTCACCACTGAGACCACGCTCGATGTGGTCGAAGGCATGTCCTTCGAACGCGGCTATCTCTCTCATCATATGGTGACCGACCAGGAGAAGATGGAGGCCGTTCTCGACCGGCCCTACATCCTGATGACCGATCTCAAGATCAAAGAGCCCGAGCAGCTCGATGCGGTCCGCCGCATCGCCGACGAGGTCGGTCGGCCGCTGCTGATCGTGTCCGAGGAAATGTCGCCGGAAGTCGTGGTGACGCTGCTCGGCAAGCAGGGACCTGGAAAATACCTCGTCGTCCATCCGCCGGAATATGGCCATTGGCGCAAGGCGATGATGGAGGATCTGGCGATCATCACCGGCGGCAAGGTGATCGCGCGTGACCTCGGCGGCCGGCTGGAGGATATCACCGCCGACGACCTCGGAACGGCTGATCGGGTGAAGACCAGTTCGTCCTACACCTCGATCATCCGCGGCGGCGGCGACCATGCGGCAATCGCATCGCGCCGCGCCCAGGTGCAGCGACAGTATGAGGCCTCGCCGCCGAACATCGACCAGGACAAGCTGCGCGAGCGCCTGGCCAAGCTCTCTGGCGGCACCGCGATCCTTTATGCCGGCGGCGTCACACCGGTCGAGCAAAAGCGGACCATCCAACTGATCGAGGACTCGCTCAATGCGGTACGCGCCGCGTGCGAAGAGGGCGTGGTCGCCGGCGGCGGCTCAGCGCTTGCCCAGATCGCGCCGCTGCTCGACAAGGTGGCGACCGGCGTTGACGGCGATGTCGCCGAAGGTGTGCGACTTGTGCGCTCGGTGCTGTCGCGGCCGCTCTGGCGCATAGCCGCCAATGCCGGCGCCGATCCAGAAGCAGTCGTGGCGGAAGTCACGCGCATCAACGGCGGCTACGGCTACAACGCGTCTGCCGGCAGCTACCAGAACATGTTCGAGGCAGGGATCATCGATCCGGTCCGCGTCACCTACACTGCGCTCGCCAACGCAGCTTCGGTGGCGACGCTGATCCTGACCACCGAAACGTTGATTGGCCATCTCGCCGAGGATGAGGACCCGACGACGGGACCGGCCCGCGGCGGCGGCTCTGAAAAGCTCGGCCGCGCCTGAGCAATCCGAACAATCTCGACATTGAAAGGATACGACGATGAAAGCTGCCAGACTCTACGAATACGATCCGAAGATGAACGTCCAGCTTAGGATCGAGGAGGTCAAGGCGCCGACGATCACCGCGCCCGACGAGGTGATCGTGCGGGTTGGTGCCGCCGGTCTCTGCCGCACCGACCTGCACATCATCGAAGGCGTATGGAAGCCGACGATGGACCCCGAAGGCACGCTGTTGCCTTACATCATGGGCCATGAAAATGCCGGCTGGGTCGAGGAGGTCGGCAGCGGCGTCAGGTCGGTCAAGCGCGGCGACGCCGTAATCTGTCATCCGTTCCGCTCTTGCGGCATCTGCCTCAACTGCCGGCACGGTGAGGACATGTACTGCGACAACGGCCAGTTCCCCGGTCTTGGCATGAATGGCGGCTTCGCCGAATATTTCATCACCAGCGAACGCTCGCTGATCAAGCTCAACGCCAATGTGACGCCGATCGAAGTGGCGCCGTTGGCTGACGCCGGCATCACCGCCTACCGCGCCGCCAAGCGGGCGGCCAAGCTGCTAAGGCCTGGGAGTTACTGTGTGCTGCTCGGTATCGGCGGGCTCGGCCATATCGCGCTGCAATCGCTGCACGCGATCTCGGGCTGCCGTATTATTGCCGTCGATCGCGAGCCGGCCGCGCGCGTGCTGGCCAAGGATCTGGGCGCCGACTTCGTTCTCGATGGCGGACCCAACGTCATCGAGGAGGTCAGCCAGATCACCGGCGGCGGCGCCCACGTGGTCATCGATTTCGTCGGCGAGCTCGGCGTCGAGAACATCTGCTGGAAGATGGTGCGCAAGGGCGGGCAATTGTTCGTCGTCGGCTATGGCGGCGCCGTCAATGTGCCGACCGCGCATCTCGTCATCGAGGAAATCAACATCGGCGGCAGCCTGGTTGGCAATTTCACAGAGCTTGTCGAGCTGATGGAGCTCAACGCCGACGGCAAGGTGAAGATGCATTACACCGAATACAACCTCGCCAGCATCAACACCGCACTCGACGATTTCAAGAACCGGCGGTTCACCGGTCGAGGCGTCATCGTTCCCTGAAAATTCCGGACCGGACCCGTACGGAACGGGCGCAACGTTTCGGTCCCGTCGTCATCTGCATAGAGAGGAAGAAATGAACAAATACGTCTGTGAATTCATCGGAACCTTCGCGCTGGTTTTCTTCGGCTGCGCGACGGTCCTGTTCATGCGCGCCGAAGTCGGCCTGCTCGGCGTCGCCATGGCCTTCGGTCTGGCGGTAGTGGCGATGGCCTATTCGATCGGACCGATTTCAGGCGCACACCTCAATCCGGCGGTGAGCCTCGGCTTCTTCGTCTCCGGTCGAATGAAATCGAAGGACCTGATCGGCTATGTCTTCGCGCAATGCGCGGGTGCGATTGTTGCATCGGCGGTGCTCTACGTCATCGCCCAAGGCAAGGGCGGCGGCTACGACGTGGCGGCTAATGGCTTCGCCCAGAATGGCTGGTCGGCCTATTCGGCAACGTCGGCCTTCCTGTTCGAGGCGATCGCCACGTTCCTGTTTATGCTCGTCATCCTTCGCGCCACAACCGAAGGCGGGGCAGGTCCTCTGGCCGGCCTGGCGATCGGACTTACGCTGGTCATGATCCATCTCGCAGGCATTGCCGTGTCCGGATCGTCGGTCAATCCGGCCCGCTCGCTCGGCCCGGCGCTCTTTGCCGGTGGACCTGCGCTGTCGCAGCTCTGGCTCTATATCGTGGCGCCATGCCTTGGCGCGAGCGCAGCCGGACTGGCATTGCGCGCCGGGGTGATCGGCGCGAGCGAACCGGCGGCTCAGCCGGCCTGATTGCTTGCCGGGACCCGGCAAGCTTTCTCCTTGAACCCCGTGGTTGATTCCATGGCGTTTTGGTGTCGGGACGTCTGGCGAAGCGCGATCCTGACAGTTTCTTTGCTTCGAGCTTTGGAAAAACGGGAGGACAATATGGATCTTATCACAGGGTTGGCCGTCGTCATCGGCATTATGGGCGGCATTGCAACGTGGGCAGCGATCACCATCGGCAACCCCTATCTGCTGATCTGGGCGGTGTTTGTCGGCTGGGGGAGTTTCTATCACTGTGGCGGCAAGGAAGCCGGGTTCAAGAATTCGGCGGTCGCAAACCTCTGGGGAGCGGTTTGCGCCGCCGGCGCACTGATAGCACTGACATCTATCGGGGTTACAGCGATCATGGCCGGCATTTGCGTCGGCATTTCAATCGTAGTCCTGATTCTCGCCGCCAAGGTGCCATTGCTGAGCGCCATTCCGTCAGCGGTTTATGGCTACGCAACGACTGCCGCGCTTTTTCTGCTTGGTGTGGCCGCCTATGGCGAAGGCGTCGGCGCCATCACCAAGGTCGCGGCCGCTGTGGTTATCTCGCTGATCATCGGCAACATCCTCGGCTACGTCTCGGAGAAAGTGACCGGTGCTGTCGTAAAGGCCTGATCAATCCCGCGACCGCTGTCTGAAGGCAAACTCGGCTGACGAATTTCCCCAACCCCGCGGCGCGAATGCCGCGGGTTTTTGTGCCGGTGAACGGACTTTGGTTTAAATGAAACCGCGTTGGATGCCGTATTGCCCGAGCTTGCGATAGAGCGTCGGCCTCGAAATGCCGAGCCTCAGCGCGACCTTGCTGAGATTGCCGCTCTCTGCGGCAAGCGCATTCTTGATCGCTTGGCATTCTGCATCCTCGAATGTGCACACCGGTGCTTCGAGGATGGCTCCGGGATGATCGCCGTGCATGGGCATGTTGTTGCGATTGCCGGCGCGGACTTCCCCAGGAAGATCCTGAAGCTCGACCGTGCCGCCGCGCGCCAGGATGTGCAACCGCCCAACGAGATTCTTCAGTTCGCGCACATTGCCTGGCCAATGGTAACCAAGCAGGGCCTCGAGCGCGTCGTGTGAGAATTCCAGCGAATCCTCGCCTGCTGCGGTTGCGATCTGCCGGTTGAAATGTTCGATCAGCAGCAGAACATCCTCGCCGCGCTCGCGCAGCGGTGGGACAGTGATCGAGACCGCGCCAATTCGATAGTAGAGATCGCTTCGGAAGCGGCCGGCGGCAACTTCCTGCTTGAGATCGCGATTGGTCGAGGCGACCAGGCGCACGTCCACCGGGCGTCCCCGGCTGTCGCCAATACGCTGGACCACGCGCTCTTCCAAAACACGCAACAGGAATGGCTGGATCTCGAGCGGCAACTCGCCGATTTCGTCGAGACTGAGCACGCCGCCATTGGCGAGTTCGAATACGCCCGGCTTGCCTTCACGCGAGGCGCCGGTAAAGGCGCCGGCGACATGGCCGAACAATTCGCTGCCGAACAGGTCCCTGGTGATCGCCCCACAATTCATCGCGATGAACGGATCGGTCGCCGTGCGTCTGCTGCCGGC
Source organism: Mesorhizobium sp. dw_380 (assembly GCF_018588885.1). Taxonomy (GTDB): domain Bacteria; phylum Pseudomonadota; class Alphaproteobacteria; order Rhizobiales; family Rhizobiaceae; genus Mesorhizobium. The sequence continues at coordinate 26,853 of NZ_JAFFIW010000039.1, read as the reverse complement.
GTGGACGAGCCGCGCAAACAGCTCTTTCCCGACGCCTGTCTCACCTTCGACCAACAGCGATGTAGCGCCTCTCGATCGGGCGACGCGGCATGCGACGTCTATGGCGGCCTGTAACGCTTCGCTTTCGCCGACGATCATGGCGACAGCTTCCTGAAGATGCTTGTTCACCTCCCGGTGGACCACAGTCACGCTGGAGACTGCAGGAACGGAGGGGAACACCAGCGCCGCGCCGCGGAGGTCGCCGTCCAACTTCAACGGCGTGATGTGGCAGGATCGCAGATGGGCCGGGAGTGCCCTGGCAAGATCGGCGTCGGAACCGGACGACGGAAGGTTCATCAGCCAGCGGCCGCGTCCCGGTTCCATCGGGCCGTCCATCATTTCGGTCTTCTCGCCGTCAGGCACGTTGTTGCAGAAGATCGCCCGGCCCCGATGGTCGACGATCACCAGCCCGTCTTTTCGGCGGTAGCTGGGAGCCGAGGAAATGAAGGCTTCGAGCAGACGTGTGCGTTGTTCCTGCTGCTGTTCGGCAAGCGCCTTTTCAATCTGCCGGGCGGTGGCGGCGACGAGCGCGGTGTTGTGCGGCCGGAAGATCGGCGAATAGCCTGACAGGTCGACCACGCCGATGATCTTGCCGTCCAGCGGATCACGGATCGGCGCGCCGGCGCAGGTCCAGGATTTGATGCCGGCGCAGAAATGCTCGGCCGCATGGACGAAGGTCGGCTCTCCAGTCCACAGCGCCGTGCCGATGCCGTTGGTTCCGACGGCATCCTCGTTCCATTTGCCGCCGATGCCGAGGTGGATATCCATGCCGTCATGCAGCGTCTTCTTGTCGCCGATGGCGTCGATCAGCACGCCGTCGCTGTCGGCCAGAACCAGCATCGCGCCTGTCCCATCCAGCAACTGGCCAAGGGAGGCGAACGACCGTCGCGCCGCCGAAAGCAGTTCTGCATTGGCGCGGGTCAGATATTCGATCTCGTCGCGATCACTGCTCAGTGGCGCTTCAATCCCTTGAGCGTTGATGCCGCCGGTGGCGCTGCGATACCAGGACTCGTGAATGAGGGAGCGGACGTGGCTTGGGTGGACGGGGTCGCGGGCACATTTGGGCTCGTCGGCCAGAAAATTTTCCCAGGCGCGCATGGTGGCGCGCTCGTCATAATCAATGTTCCCCAAAACCATTTGCCTGGCGGCAGCCGACGCACGCGCCGGAAGAGCATCGATCTTCATCTGATTGGGGCCTATCTCGCGCTTCATTCAGTCATCACAGAACCTTTGAGGTATGCCATTTCTGTATGCTGTCGCGTTTGTATGCTGACGCGGGTTAGACGTGAAGAGCACGCCCAAGCGTCTGCCTGATCAGTCGATGCCAAGTTTCACGCCGATGTCGGCAGCTAGCTGTTCTTCGGTATAGGTGACGGCGAGGCGCGATCCGTCCAGGCCAGCAAGTGCCTCGGCGACGGTTTCGTCAACCGGCGAGAAGAAGCCATTCTGCTTTGTCGCCAGCACGAAGATCTGGTCCCCGCCCCGGTCGCGGATGTCGCCGATGTGATGAAGTTGGCGGCCTGTGTTCTGATCCTTCGAAATCACGCGGCCGTTGATGGTGACCTGGATGGACGGTTTGGCTTCGGCCACGGGTGCGGCACTGCCGCCGACGTGGATGATCAGACCTTCCGCCTTTGGCTTCTGGCGAGGTTTCCTGGAAGCCGAATAGCCGCCGCCGCTGATCTGGTCGGCAAGGCGAACGATAGTCGAGCGATTCTGCTCGATCAGCCTTTTGACCTGCATGTCCTCGCGCCGCGGACCATCCCGCTTGGAAATGATTTCGACCATGAATCCTCCCAGATTCGCTCGGCGTTGCCGTTAGTATACGGCTTGTCCTTCTCTTGAAGTGAACCCTACACCGCCTCGGCAAAGTTCGCCATTGATATCACATAGCGCTAAAATTCGGGTCGCTGGTAGCAGGCGGCTGCTACACGGGATTTTCCGGTACTAGGCGCGTTTGAGCAATGCCCGCGATCAGGCTGCCTTGCTCTTCAATCCCTCGGCTTCGCCGTCGCGTGGTCGCCTGTCGCGCAGGTAGAGCGCGCATGTAGTGCGCAGCATGGAGGCAAAGTTCGGGATATGGCCGTTGATCTCCAACGCTTCGTCGTAAAGCGATAGGAACTTTGACGCCGTCATCCCCTGTCCCTGGGCGATCTCGTCCAACAGCGTCCAAAAAGTGGCCTCGAGCTGGATGCTCGTTGAATGGCCACCTATTCGAACTGAGCGATTGACCAGCCGATACCCTTCCGGATCCTGCCCGGCAAAGACCTTGCACATGCGAAGTCCTCCCATTTGATGCGCTCTCGCCGAAAGCGGCTTTTGCGCCCATTCGCCGAGATGATACCATCCAAAGGGCGCGCGGAGGATAGCAGATCGAAAGTGTGATCGCGACGCGCAAATCAGTGCTCATAACCATGTCTAGACGCAATTGGGCTTCGTCCGTGGCTGTTGTGCTATTGATGTGGTATCGATAACATGCATTTGAAGTTGATTCCTATGGGTGGTTCATGAGCGATGCCGGAGGCCGCAGAGACCTTGTCCCCGAGCGTCTAGCGCTTTCCTTGGCCAGGTCGCAGCCGGCCGCCGGAGCGGCATGATGGCCAAGGCAGCATCATCGAGATCGGGCGAGAGCCATGCGCCGACGATGGTCGACGTGGCGCTGCGGGCGGGTGTGTCGACCATGACAGTCTCGCGGGCTTTGAAGGAGGGCAGCCGGGTGTCCAAGGCCACGCGGGAAAAGATCCTGGCCGCGGTCAACGACCTTGGTTACGTGCTCGACCAGTCAGCCGGCAGCCTGTCCTCGCGCAAGACCGGCTTCGTCGCCGCTATCGTCCCTTCGATCAACAATTCCAACTTCGCCGACACCGCCCGCGGCATTACCGACGAGCTTGAAAGCACGGGCCTGCAGCTTCTGCTCGGCTATACCGACTACACGGCTGAGAAGGAAGAAAGGCTGATCGAGGCGATGTTCCGCCGGCGGCCGGAAGGCATCATCCTGACCGGTGGCGCTCATACCGATCGCGCCCGCCGCCTTCTGAAAGGCGCCGGCATTCCCGTGGTCGAAACCTGGGAGTTGCCGGTGAAGCCGATCGATCAGGTGGTCGGGTTCTCCAACGAAGAGGCGATGGGGCTTCTAGTCAAGACGCTTGCCAGGAAAGGCTACCGAAAATTCGGCTACATCGGTGGCACGACCTCGCGCGACACGCGCGGCAGCCAGCGGCGTGAAGGCTTCATAAGAGCCATTGAGGAACTCGGCCTGCCGCCCGGTCGCCTCGTTTCCTTCGGCGTGCCACCGATCTCCATCGAGCAGGGCGGCCAGGCGGTCGTCAGCATACTGGAACGCTGGCCGGACACTGAAGCCGTGCTCTGCGTCTCGGATCTCTCGGCCTTCGGCGCGCTGATGGAGTGCAAGCGCCGCGGCATGCGGGTGCCGCAGGACATCGCCATCGCCGGGTTCGGCGACTATGAAGTTGCCGCCTTCTGCCATCCCGGCATCACCACCGTGAATGTCGACTGCTACGGGATCGGGCAACAAGCTGCTCGCAGACTGATACAATCAATCCGCGGCGAGGAGAAACAGCGCCGGCAAGAAATCGTCCTAACCGGTTATCGCGTCGTCGAGCGCGAAAGCACCTGAGTCCCTGCATCAAGTTCCGACACGGCGAAGGGCAGTTGCGATGGCAATATTTCGAGGGAGGACCATCAGCCTCACGCATGACGGCGGCATGAAAGCCGTTGCCGCCGGAGCGGTGCGCGCCGTCACGATGGGTGTGCCGCAATGTCTTGTGGTCGTCGATGCGAGCGGCGAGACCCTCGACAGCCTGCGGATGGACGGCGCTCGTTTCCTGAGCCTGAGCACAGCGCAGGCAAAGGCGCGCACGGCGGCATCGGTAAACGCAGCCACCGGCGGTATGGCGTTCGAAGCCGGGCTCTCGGCCGGGATCGCTTCGCAGGGCGGCCTGACCAATTTGCCCGGAGGCTTGCCAATTCGCTTCGGCGGACGCCTTGCGGGCGGCATCGGCGTCGGTTCGGGAACCGGCGAGCAGGATTTCGAGGTGGCTCGCGCCGCGCTGGAGGCGATCGGCGCCGACGCTGTATAAGGCGCGTCCGCAGCGTCCGACTATTCAGAACGCAATCTGGACCTTCATCGAGTTGTTCCGGTCACCGGCGATTTCGAATGCCGCGACCGCCTCGTCGAGAGGATAGATCGCGGTCAGTAGCGGTCTGACATCCACCCGGCGGCGGTTGATCAGATCGACGGCAAGCGCGAATTCATCGTGGAAGCGGAAAGTTCCGCGCAGTTCGATCTCTTTCGCCACGATCTGGTTTTGCGGTATCGAGATATCGCCTCCGAGGCCGAGCTGGACCAGGACGCCGCGCGGCTTCAGGACATCGAGCCCCGCCCGCACCGCGCGCTCGTTGCCGGAAGCTTCGAACATCACATCGAAGTGGCCTTTATCAACGTTATAGGCGGCGAGCTTTTCGCTCTCCGCCCCGACGTTGATTATCCGGTCGGCGCCGATCTCAAGCGCCTTTGCCAGGACGCCGTCCATGACATCGGTGGCGACGATCTCGCGAGCGCCGTGGGCGCGTGCGGCGACAATGCAAAGCGCTCCGATTGGCCCGCAACCTGTGATCAGGACGCGCTTGCCCAGCAATGAGCCAGCGCGGTTGACGGCATGCAGCGTCACCGCGAACGGCTCGGCGAAAGCGGCCTCGTTGATGGACACGTGGTCGGCGACTTTGTGACATTGCCACGCTTCTGCGACCAGGCGCTGGCGGAACGCGCCCTGGATATGTGGCATCGGCATGGCGCTGCCATAGAAACGCATGTTGAGGCATTGGTTCTGCATGCCTTGCAGGCAGTAGCGGCAGGCGTTGCAGGGTCGGCTGGGCGAGATCGCGACGCGGTCGCCGACAGCGAGTGTGGAAACGCCGCCGCCGATGGCTTTCACTGTGCCGGCAACCTCGTGGCCGAGGATCATCGGTTCGCGCAGGCGTATCGCGCCGAAGCCACCATGGTTATAGTAGTGCAGGTCCGAGCCGCAGATGCCGCCAGCTTCGACCGCGATCTCGACCTGTCCGGCGCCAGGGGAGCCCGGATCGGTATCCTCGATCCGCAGGTCTTTTGCCGCGTGGATGACGATCGACTTCATGACGGTGATCCTTTCTCAGACAACCGGTGTCAGCAAGGAATGTCCGCCGAAATAGGCCGCGAGATTGTCGCGAACGAGCTGACCCATGGCCTTGCGGGTCTCCACCGTGCCGCTGGCGTGGTGCGGTTGCAGCACGACGTTGGAAAGCTTCAGGAAGCGCTCGTCTATCGTTGGCTCGTTCCAGAACACGTCGAGCCCGGCGCCCTTTATGGCACCGGATTCCAGGGCAGCGAGCAACGCGGTCTCGTCGACGGTGCTGCCGCGCGAAATGTTTATGACGATGCCGTCAGGTCCGAGTGCGGCCAGAATATCCGCATTGATGATGTGCTTCGTGCTGTCGCCGCCGGCAAGCGTCACGATCATGAATTCACTCTGTCGTGCCAGCTCGACCAGATCGCCAACGAAGGCATAGGGCAAGTCCTCACGCTTGCGCACATCGAAGTAGGCGACAGCGCAGTCGAAGGCTGCGGCGCGCCTGGCCACCGCCGCGCCGACGCGGCCCATGCCGACAATGCCCAGCCCTTTCCCGCAAACGCGCGTCACCAGCGGCATGTTGGCCTTGCGCCAGCTGCCATCGCGGACGTAGGCGTCGGCCAGCGGGATTTTTCGCGCCACGGCGAGCAGCAGCCCGATGCCGATATCGGCCACATCCTCAGTCAGCACGTCAGGCGTATTGGTGACGCGGATGCCGTTCGCCCTGGCGTAGGCAAGGTCGATGGCATCGGTGCCGACACCATAGCAGGAGACGATTTCAAGGTTCGGCAGTTTCGCCATCAGGGCCGCACTTGCACCAAGCTCCCCGCGCGTTGCGATGGCACGAATCGCGGCGGCGTGGCTTGCGATCAGCGCGTCCTTGTCCTCGGCCTGCCAGAGCTTGTGGACGCGATATTTCGCCTCGAGATCGCCCATGTCCCAATCCGGATAGGGGCCTGTCATCAATATGTCGGTCACGGCGTCGTCTCCTTCGCAAGTTCATTTTTACCATTGACTATGTTATCGATAACATTCATGTCAATAGGCACGGCGGCGGCGCGGTGGAAATCGTATCCGCTTCAGGAACAGTCCTCAGGAGGAGCGCGTGAGCAGTTCGTTGTTCGATTTGACCGGCATGCGAGCCCTGGTCACCGGCTCGGGGCAGGGAATCGGTCTGGCGCTGGCAGAAGGGCTGGCGCAGCACGGCGCCGAAATCGTGCTGAACGGGCGCAGCGCCGAAAAAGTCGCGGCCGCTGCGGATGCGCTGGTGGCCCAGGGACACAAGGCTCGTGTGGCGGTCTTCGATGTGACCGATCACACTGCGGTCGTCAAAGGCGTCGCCGAGATCGAGGCCACGATCGGCGCCATCGACATTTTGATCAACAATGCCGGCATGCAGTTCCGAATGCCGCTCGAGGATTTCCCCGCGGACAAATGGGACGAGCTGCTGCGCACCAACATCTCCAGCGTGTTTTTCGTCGGGCAAGCGGTGGCGCGGCTCATGATTGTGCGCAAGCGCGGCAAGATCATCAACATCGCCTCGGTACAAAGCGAGTTGGCCCGCACGAACATCGCGCCCTATACGGCCACGAAGGGCGCGGTGCGCAATCTGACGCGCGGCATGTGCGCCGACTGGGCCAAGTATGGTCTGCAGATCAATTCCATCGCGCCGGGCTATTTCAGGACGCCGCTCAACCAGGCGCTGGTCGACAACCCAGAATTTTCGACATGGCTGACCAACCGCACTCCGGCCGGACGCTGGGGCGACGTCGGCGAACTGGTCGGCGCGGCGGTGTTTCTGGCCGGACCGGCCTCCTCTTTTGTCAACGGACACACGCTCTATGTCGATGGCGGCATCACAACCTGCCTCTGAGACATGGCTCATCATCGTGATGGGGGTCAGCGGCTGCGGCAAGACCAGTGTCGGCGTCGAGATCGCCGCTCGGCTCGGCCTCGCCTTCGTCGAGGGCGACACGCTGCATCCGCGCGGCAATGTCGAAAAAATGGCGGCGGCCATTCCCCTCACCGACGAGGATCGCTGGCCTTGGCTCGATTTGATTGGCGAGGCGTTGTGCCGGGCGCATGACGAGAGGCGCGGGCTCGTCGTAAGCTGCTCGGCACTGAAGAAATCCTATCGTGATCGGCTTCGCCATGCGGCGGGCGGGCGTTTGGTTTTCGTGTACCTGGAAGGCTCGCGTGCCGTGCTGCATGCCAGGCTCGCTGGGCGCCATGGTCACTTCTTTCCGCCGGCGCTGCTCGACAGCCAGTTCGCGGCGCTTGAGGATCCGGCCGGCGAACCGCTGGTGGTCAGCGTGTACATCGACGCTGCCGTCGACAGCATAGCCGAAGCGGCATTGCAGGGGCTCGGTGCCCTTGGCGACGTTCCAGCTGCCAACGCAAAGGGAAAGGGATAAGATGACACAAGCAGCAAAGGTAGCCATTGTCGGCGCCGGCATCATGGGGTCGGCGATCGCCACCCGGCTGATCGAGGCCAAGCAGGCGGTAGCGGTATTCGACCTCGACGACACGAAGGTTGCCGCCCTGACTGCCAAAGGCGCCGCTGCCGCGGCGTCGGTTGCTGAGGCAACGCGACTGAGCAGCTTCGTCATCCTCAGCCTGAACCATGCCGATATCGTGCGTTCGGTGGTGTTCGGCGGCAGCGGTGTCGCGGCCGCGGCATCGCCGGACAAGCTGCTGATCGACATGTCGTCCATCGACCCGGTCGAGACGGCGCGGATGGCAAACAAGCTCGCGGCCGACACAGGTATGAAGTGGGTCGACTGTCCGCTTTCCGGTGGCGTTCCCGGTGCGCTTGCCGGACGGCTGACGGTCATGGCGGGCGGCGAGGCGGCAGACTTCGAAAACGCCCGCACGGTGATGCAGCATCTCTGCGCCAACTACACGCTCATGGGGCCGAGCGGGGCAGGGCAGACGACCAAGCTGATCAACCAACTCTTTTGTGCGGTCCTGTTTCAGGCCGTCGCCGAAGCGGTGAAGCTTGCCGAAGCCGGCGGCGTCGATCCCAAGCAGATCCCGGCCGCGCTGAAAGGCGGACGCGCCGATTCCAGCATCCTGCAGGAGTTCATGGCGAAATTCGCCGCACGGGATTTCTCGCCAACCGGCCGCATCGACAACATGCTGAAGGACCTGGATTCGCTGCAGGCCTTCGCCTTGAAAACCAAGACGCCGATGCCGATGACCGGGCAGGTTGTAGAGATCCACCGCCTGCTTTGCGCCGCCGGGTTGGGGCCAAGGGATTCGGCCGAGATGATGCGCCTGCTCGACGGCAAGTCCAACTGATCGGAAGGCAAGTGTTTTTGTTGCTTGACGCTCAGAAATGTTATCGATAACATCATCTGGCGATCTTGGGAGGAACGCATTGTGACCGAGGAAAAACTGATCGAGTTCAAGTCGATTACCAAGGAGTTCGGCGGCACCCGCGCGCTCTCCGACGTGTCGCTCGATCTGCACAAGGGCGAGATCCTGGCCCTGCTTGGCGAGAATGGTGCCGGCAAGTCAACGCTGATCAAGACGCTCGCCGGCATCCATCGGCCGGACGGCGGCAGCATCCTGTTTCGCGGCGAGCCCTATCACCATCGTCCGCCTCAGCCGAACCAGCGCCAGCCCGTCGCCTTCATTCATCAGGATCTTGGTCTCATCGAATGGATGACGGTCGGCGAGAATGTCGGCCTGGCCCAAGGCTTTTCGCTCCGCTCGCGGCTCATCGACTGGCGATCGACCGAGGCGAGGGCGCATGAGGCGCTCAAGCTGGTCGGTTGCGATTTCGACCCGACGACGCGGGTCCAGGATCTGACGCGCACCGAAAAGTCGCTGGTTGCCATCGCCAGGGCGCTCGCCACCGAGGCCGATGTGCTGGTGCTCGACGAGCCGACAGCCAGTCTTCCCGCCGACGAGGTCGAGCGGCTGTTCGACGCCATCCGTCCGCTCAAGCAACGCGGCGTCGGCATGATCTACGTTTCGCATCGACTTGACGAGATCTTCCGCATCGCCGACCGGGTCGCTGTGCTGCGCGACGGCAGGTTGGTCGGCCAGAAGAGGGTCGCAGACACCAGCCCAGACGAACTTGTCGAGATGATCGTTGGTCGCCCGGTGAACCAGGTTTTCACCAAGGCGGCAACCGCGGCCGGCGAGACGATCTGTTCCGTCCGCGATCTGGTCTGCGCTGGCGCTGGGCCGGTATCTTTCGACGTGCGCAAGGGCGAGTTGCTCGGTCTGGTAGGATTGCGCGGCGCCGGGCAGGAACTGGTCGGCCGGACGCTGTTTGGCTGCCAAGCCTTTTCCGGGACGGTGACGATCCACGGGGCTGTGCCGGACCTATCCAGTCCGATCGCGGCGATGTCGTCCGGCATCGGCCTGATCGCGCGCGATAGGACCGAAGAATCAATCGCTGGCTCCTTGTCGATCCGGGAAAACAGCTTTCTCAATCCCGGCGCCGGCAAGCGCGGACTTTTCTCCTTCCTGTCGCCTTACAAGGAGGCGGCGCTCGCACAGGCGATCGGCAGTTCCGTCGGGTTGCGTCCCAACGATCCGACCCTGCCGATCGAAGCCCTGTCCGGAGGCAACCAGCAGAAGGTGATCGTCGGCCGCTGGCTCCACACCGACCGAAAGCTGCTGATCGCCGAAGACCCGACCGCCGGGGTCGACGTCGGCGCCAAGGCCGAGATCTACCGGCTGATCGGCCGCGCACTCGAAGCAGGTCTCGCCGTTGTCGTGGTATCGACCGATTTCGAGGAGATCGCCCATATCTGCCATCGCGCCCTGGTGTTTTCACGCGGACAGATCGTGCGCGAACTTACCGGCGACGACCTGACCACATCCGCCTTGATCACCGCGGCATCGGCTTCCGAAGCCGCCTGACTTTTCTGGGAGCGAGCACCATGCAATCGATCGAATCCAGCGCACTCGAACCAACCCGTGGCGAAATGGCGGGTTTGTCCATGGCGCAGAAGATCATCCGGCTGCTGCCGGTCTACGGGTTGGTGATCCTGACCGTGTTGCTGATCCTGTTGTTTTCGATCCTGTTGCCGAACACCTTTCCGACGCTGCTCAACTTGCGTTCGATCATCTCCGACAAGGCGATCATCGCGCTTCTGTCGCTGGCGGCGATGATCCCAATGGCATCCGGGCGCATTGATCTCACGGTCGGCTACGGTATCGTTCTGTGGCACATCCTTGCCATCAGCCTGCAAACTATGTTCGGCATTCCGTGGCCACTGGCGGTGTTGATCGTGCTGCTTCTCGGGGCCGCAACCGGCTTCCTCAATGGCCTGTTGGTTGAAGTTGCCCGCATCGACTCTTTCATCGCCACGCTCGGCACCGGCACGGTGCTCTATGCGCTGGCGCTCTGGCACACAGGTGGCCGCCAGGTGGTCGGCGTGCTGCCCAACGGCTTTTACGCCCTCAATGGCACGATGGTATTCGGGCTGCCGATCACCGGCCTCTATGTGCTGGCGATCGCCGCGGCACTCTGGATCATCCTCGAGTATCTGCCGATCGGCCGCTACGTCTATGCCATCGGCGCCAATCCGAAGGCCGCCGCTCTCAATGGCATTCCGGTACGTCGCTTCGTTATCGGGGCCTTCATCTCCTCGGGTTTCCTCACGGCGCTGACAGGCGTGCTCCTCGCCTCCAAGCTTCGTATCGGCCAAGCCAGCGTCGGGTTGGAATATCTCCTGCCGGCTTTGGTCGGCGCCTTTCTCGGCTCGACCACCATCAAGCCCGGGCGCGTCAATGTCTGGGGCACGATGACCGGCGTCATTATCCTCGCCGTCGGCATTTCCGGCATCCAGCAATTCGGCGGTTCGTTCTTCGTCGAACCGCTGTTCAACGGCGTGACGCTGCTCGTCGCCATCGGCATTGCCGGCTACGCCCAGCGCAAGCGCGGCGCCGCCCACAGGGCCAGGACCAAGACTGTCGCGCAGTCCTCGAAGTGATAAGCCAAGCTTCGGGGATCACGACATGAGCGACTATGAGATTCTGGACGATCGGTTCCGAAAGCTGACGATCGGGCATGCCAAGCTCGAACGGCTGTGGACAGGGAGCCGCTGGGCGGAGGGGCCTGTCTACGTTCCGGCCGCCAGGCATTTGCTGTGGTCGGACATCCCCAACGACCGGCTGCTGCGCTACGACGAAGATGACGGCTCCGTCAGTGTCTTCGAGACGCACTGCAACAACCAGAACGGCCATACGCTGGATCGTGAGGGCAGGGTCGTCGCCTGCGAGCATGGCGGACGCTGCGTCTCGCGCCTCGAACACGACGGCCGCTGGCGGCGCCTTGTCGGGACCGTCGGCGGCAAGCGCCTCAATTCGCCGAACGACGTGGTCGTCAAATCGGATGGGACGATCTGGTTCACCGATCCGGTCTACGGCATCGACAGCAATTACGAGGGCATGATTGCCGAGCCGGAGATCGGCGGGTCCCAAGTCTACCGGTTCGACGAAGCAACCGGAGAGGTGGATGCGGTCATCACCGATCTGGTGCAGCCGAACGGCCTGGCTTTTTCACCAGACGAGAACATTCTCTACTTGTCGGATACCGGTGCAAGCCATGTCCAGGGCCTGCCGCGCGCGATCAAGACCTATGATGTCGCCGAGAATGGCCGTTCACTGCGCTCGCGCGGCACCCTGGCCGAGTGCGAGGCAGGATTCTTCGACGGGTTCCGCGTCGATCGCGGTGGCAACATCTGGGCTTCCAGCGCCGACGCGGTTCGCGTCTATGCTCCGGACGGGACGCTGATCGGGCGCATCCTCGTTCCCGAAATCGTCTCCAACCTGTGCTTCGGCGGTCCGAAGCGCAACCGCCTCTACATCACCGCCCAGACGTCACTTTATTCCATCTATGTCAACGCGCATCCCGCCGGTGTGGGCCCGGTGGCGGGGCATATCAGCCATTGACCTGGCGCCCCTGCAACAACCTGCGGAAGTCGAGTTCCGGAAGACCAGACAATTTTTCTGAAACCAAGGGAGGTACCAACATGCAACGCAGAACATTTCTGAAATCATCCGTCGCCTTGATGGCCATGACAATCGCTGCTCCGATCCTGTTCGCCGGCCAGGCACGGGCGGATGCGATGGCCGACGCCATGGCAGTGGTTGAAAAATATGCCCAGAAGGCCACGGCCTGGGACGGCCCGACCACCGGTCCGAAGGCCCAGCCGGGCAAAACGATCGTCGTGCTCGCCGGCGACCTCAAGAACGGCGGCATTCTGGGTGTCACCACCGGCGTCGAGGAAGCGGCAAAGGCGATCGGCTGGGAGGTCAAAGTGATCGACGGCGCCGGCTCGATCGGTGGCCGTACCGCCGCCTTCGGCCAGGCCATGGCACTGAAGCCGAATGGCATCGTCATCAACGGCTTCGACGCCGTCGAGCAGGCGCCGGCCCTGGAACAGGCGAAGGCCGCCGGCATACCGCTGGTTTCCTGGCATGCCGGCCCGGTGATCGGGCCCGACGAAAAAAGCGGCGTCTTCGCCAACGTCTCGACCGACGCCATGCAGGTCTCCACGGCAGCGGCCGACTGGGCCTATGCCGACGCCAAGGGCAAGCCCGGCGTCGTCATCTTCACCGACTCGACCTACGCGATCGCCATCGCCAAGGCCGACAAGATGAAGGCCGAGATCGAGCGGTTGGGCGGAAAGGTGCTCGAATATGTTGACACGCCGATCGCCGAGACCTCGCAGCGCATGCCGCAGCTCACCACTTCGCTGCTGCAGAAATACGGCGATGCCTGGACGCATTCGCTCGCGATCAACGATCTCTATTTCGACTTCATGGGACCTTCGCTTGCCGCGGCCGGCAAGGCCGGCACCGACGCGCCGATCAATGTCGCCGCCGGCGACGGTTCAGAATCGGCCTATCAGCGCATCCGCGCCGGCCAGTTCCAGAAGGTGACTGTCGCCGAGCCGCTCAACCTGCAGGGCTGGCAACTGGTCGACGAGCTCAACCGCGCCATCGCTGGGGAGAAATGGTCGGGCTATCTATCGCCGCTGCACGTTGTGACGGCCGACAATGTGGAGTTCGACGGCGGTCCCAACAACGCCTTCGACCCCGGCAACGGCTACCGCGACGCATACAAGAAAATTTGGGGCAAATAGGCGCGCAGCTATGCGGGCGCATCAAATAATGCGCCCACATAGCGGCATTCTTCAACTTCGAATCCCGAATTATTCAGTCTTCGAAATGCCGCCAGTGAGCGACAGCCGCCTCACCGTGAAACTCAGGAAACCTTGACGATGATCATTCGCTATGCCCTCTTCGAAGGTGCAATCCACCCCGGACGAGAGGAAGAATTCCGGCGTTTCGTCAAGGAAAGGCTGGTGCCGCTGTGGACGCAGTTTCCCGGAGCCGAGGAGGTGCGCGTTCTGGATGGCACGGCACGGGACGAGGGTGCGCCTGCCTACGCCATGGCGCTCGCCATTCGCTATCCGGACATGGATACCTGCAGCCGGGCGCTGCAGTCCGACGTTCGGTTTCAGAGCCGTGACGTGACTGGCGAATTGCTGAAAATGTTCACCGGGCGCGTTCATCATCACGTCTTCGAGTCGAATGAGTACGCACCAGGCCGATCGGGATCTTGATCGGCAACGCTGCTGCGATCGGCCGGTATCGGTAGTTGCGTATCCATGAAACTGCGGACTAGACATCGCCCATCGGCCGCCGCGGGACCGTACGGAACGATACGGGGACTTTGACGATTCGGGCCCGCGAAAAAGCCAATCGACGTGATCCGCACCTCCTCCGTGCTCACCAAGTCTTTCTGGATGAAAAGTGTTCAGCCCGGTGCAACGGAAATGTTGCGGATCATCGGGTGAGTCGACATTGCGTGAGAACTATGTCCCGCTGTCGCCGTCTCGCCAACGGCATGTCCGTGAAGTAGCCAAAGATGCGCTACGTATTGTGCTACCTATTGTGATACAAATCGAGTTGGGAAACAGAAAAAACATTGTAAAAACAACATGTTGGCGAGGCATATGATCCCAGCCAACGGTACCATTCTTTTTTCATTTAAGTGGTTGAATTCGTTGTGAAGTTTTGTCTTTGGCGACAAGATTTGTCTTTGGCGACAAGATTTGTATCGCAGTAGGTCTCACAATTTGTATCACAAATAGTGATGGACGTGCCCCTGGACACGAGCCAAGTGGTTGATTCCGAAGTTTTTTGTCACAACACAGGCTATTGATGCAAAATCGTCAGGATCGTTGGCAACGGAAAACTGAACCTGAAAAATCCAAGCAGACCATTCCCAGTCTGCGGCGGAGCCTGCCGATCAGATCATCCTCGACGGCGCGAAACCCGCGAACACCGCAAGCGGCCTTGTGCGATTTCCACTCTTCTGCATCGAGCCGGCCTTCTCCGGTCAAGGGTGCAAGAACGTCATAAGCTTTATCGCGGTCGCCTTCGGAACGCCCTTTGTCGCGGGCTATCAAATTTCGAGGTGAGATCCTTCAAGCTGGTGATCGCAAACTCCTTTCGGGAGAGTTCTTAGACCGACCGCGCGAGCTGACCTTTGGCCCCCATCAAGAGACCTTCCCAAACGACCGCAGGCGCGTGAAATCGCGCACATCCGGCGCTATCGCGGCGGCCCACGAAAAATTCAAAACAAATCAACCCAAAGCGGACATTGCTATGTGCCGACGCCGAGCTGCGGTTGCGCCAGATGCGGTCGTCGATGCTCAGAAATCGGCTTCTTCGAAATATTTGGCCTTCAGCCACGTTTCCGACGGTCCGCTCCTGTAGCGGCTGTCGGCGCGCTTCGAGATGATGCCTTCGAGTCCCATCTTCCCGCCGGTGCGGAAGATCGCCAGCGCACTGCCTTGGAAATGCTCGCTGTATTGGATCTTGCCGAGGCCAGGCTCAATCAGTTGCCAAAGCGCATGCTTGCGCTGCAGCAGCGGCAAGGAGGCCAGATCGCGGCCGTCGAGATGAAGAATGTCGAACGCGACGAACACCAGCCGGCTCGGCTCGTTCCAGATCGCGGCTTCCAGCGCGGGGCAATCGGGAGCCCCCTGTTCGCCCGGCACAATGACCTCACCGTCGAGAATGGCAGTCCGGCATGGCAGATCGACGGCCAGTGCGATGGGCCAGTATTTCGTGGTCCAGTCACGGCCATTCTTGCTGTAAAGACGCACGGCGCCATTATTGATGATGAGCTGTGTCCGGTAGCCGTCGAGATTGGCCTCGTGAACCCATCCCTCATCTTCAGGCAGCCGCTCGACCGGAGTCGGGATCTGCGGCGGAATAAACTCCAGCCGGCCGCCATTGACCTTGGCACGCTTACTCAATGACGCCACCTTTTACCGCGCGGCGGCGGCTGATCGGCACAGGCAGCACGACATCCCCCAACATGATGCCTGCCACCTGTGCCGAGCCCCCGCCAAGCCATTGCAAGCATCCACGCGCGAGGCCGATTTGTCGTTGGCTTCGCATCCTAATTCTTGTCCTGGCGTACATATCTTGCTCGGCGCGGCGCTCTTGCACCGTTCCCGACCGGCTTATTGCTGTCAGGGATTGCCGCCAGCCTACCTTGGTCAATCCATCAAAAGCACCACGGCAGGATGCAGCTTCTTCAGATTCGGCAATGATTTCGACTGCCAGGGTATGTCGGGCGTTCCACGCACGACGAGTCGAACATCGGGATGCTTGCGCACCTCGATGGTAAATTTCGCCAGCAGGTTGATGCCAGAAGAGTTGAGAAAGTGAAGGTCCTTCAGATTGAGCGTAATGGAAGCGGGGTTCGAGGCAAGAACACCGGTCGCCAACGCCGTGATAGGCGCACCAGCGTCGGAACTGGCAAGCCGCATTGCACCGTCGAAGAAAATTTCGCTTCCTTCAGTCCACACGCGGTAGTCGTCTGTCTTGATTTCCATGGCCTGGCATCGCTTCATTTAGTTGTGAATTTGCGAGATCGGAATGGAGGCATATGTCTCCACGCAAATCCGATCGCTTTCGTCGGCGGCGCTGAATATCCAAGCCAGGCGTGCGCCGTAGTCGCTCATCAACGTCAGCAATCCAATTCCGGAATCTCCTACGTCGGCGTTGGCGGCATTGACTTCAATTCGCTGTATCAGCAGGTCCATGGGGTCGCCAACCGTGATATCCGCCAGGAGGTTTTGGAAGTCAGACGCATCTTCACCACCGACGTCATTCGACACCTTGAGCTTGAAGCACTCCGAGTCCATCGAGGCCTCGATCACGATCTCACCCGGCGCGCGAAACTTGACGGCATTTTCGACGAGTTCGTTGACCAGATATCCGATGTTGTGCCGCACTTCCCTGTAGTCATTGCGGGACGACTGGAAGCGCAATGCGAAAAGATCGGCGATGAAGTCCGCGGTCGTGGCACAATGACGCCAACTCAGGTCGAGAGGTCCGTCGAACAACCGTACGCGACTGGCGCTCTCCTTCATCCCGATTGCAATGTCAGGGGTACCGAACAGCGTTGTCATCCTATGTGTGCCTTATGATCACGAGGGTGATGTCGTCGTGGATCTTCTGGATCCCGATATGGGCCATCAGATCGTCGATGATCCCGCTCTTGATGTCCTCGGCGCTGCTGCCGTGACGTTTTTGTGCGCTCTGGCAGAGGCGCTCGAACCCAAACAGTTCTCTGTCTTGGTCTTCCGCCTCGGTCACACCGTCTGTGTGCAGCACGATCACGTCGCCGCTCCCGAACACGATGTCGCGCGTGGCAATGAATTTCGAGATGTCATTCTCCAGGCCAACCGGCAGACCCAGATCCAGCGTATCGATACGTTCGATGTCCCCACCCGCACGCACGACCAGGACGTCCTCATGCTGGCCGGATAGCGTTACCCGCTCATCCTCGAAGTCAAGAAAGGCCAGCGAGAGATGCTTGCCGGTGTTCGTCCGCTCGATGTTCTTGTAGATCGCTCTGTTCAGCCGATCCAGAAACTGGTGCGGATCCTCCTCGTTGGTCTCCTGCAGCGCACGTGCAACGGATTGGACCATCAGCATCAGCACGCCGCTCTCGAGACCATGACCGGTCACGTCGCCGATGCCGATCTTGACCCGTGACCCGTTCTGAAGGACGTCATAGTAATCACCACCGACCTCGTCGGCCGGCCGCATGTAGGCTGCGATCTCCAGCCCCGGAATCGCCTCGAGTTCGAATTGTTTCGGCAGGACCATCATCTGGATCTGCCTGGCGACCGCGAGTTCGGCACCAAGGCGGACGTTCTCGTCCTGCAGCTTTTCGTTCAGTGCGGAAATCTCTTGGTTGGCGTCCCCGAGCTCTCTGGTTCGTTCGTCGACGAGTTGCTCCAGGTTTTCGGTATGAAAGCTTATCTGCTCAGCCATGCGGTTGAAAGCTATCCCTGCCGCTCCAACCTCATCGCGCGTTGGAATGCTCACACGGACTGAATAGTCTTTGGACTGGAGCCGCTGGGCGGCGCTGGCAAGCGCCCTGAGGCCCGCGGTGATCCGCTTCGAAATTCCAAGCACGGCGGCAAAAACAATCAGAAGCGAAACGATGATCGCGGCGATCTGGAAGAGCAGGATGCGATTGGTTGCGCGGGAAATGCTCTCCTGCGCGGCGAAGAGGGACGCATAGATCTCCCGTTCGGGAACGACGATCCCGACCGACATCGTTTCGGACTTGATCGGTCCCGAACTCCACAGATTGGTCGGCTTCAATCTTTTGAGGACAACGATGTAGGGTACGCGTTCGCCCTTCTCGTCGAGCATGATATGCTGAATGACACCGTCATTGTTCTGGTCGAGAGGCAACGACGCGATAGCCGGCTGCGTACTTCCTCGCAGGGACCTCTCCAGGCCGGTGACGCCCTGGCTGCCCGCATCGTTCGATGAACTCAGGCCGATGATTGCCTGGCCCGACGGATTGATCGCCACCACGTTGCCAGTCGACATTGTGAGGAAGCCGAACCCGGTTTCAGCGATCTTCACACGTTCGACGACTTCCGCGAGCTGATCGAGAGTGATGTCTGCGCCGGCCGTACCGGCGATACCGGTGCGATCACGCGTCCACAGCGGGTGGAAAAAGCTGACGATCAGCTTTCCCGTGATCGCATCGGTGTAGGGCGCTGTCTGGGTGATATCGTCAGCAACCGGACGCGAGGCTGGATCCTTGGCCCATTGCTGCCATGACCCATAGATTCCCGGAAAGAAAAACTCCCAAAACTCCGCCTTGTTGTGACCTGGATAGAGCCGGTCGAAGGTCTGTGCCTGGTCCGTATATGGTACTGTCCTGAAGATCGGCCGTTCTTTTGGACCAATATAATACATCTGCAGCTTGGACGACCCGCTGGCCATGAGAGTCGGCGCGACGAGATCGATCACGGTACTATCTTCTATTTCCTTTTGAACGCCCGGCAGCGGAGTGTGGTCGGCGCCCAGCAGGTAGCCCCAGACACTGACCACGGAAGGCGCGCCCGGCAGGTTCTGTGCCCAGTCGCCCTGCGCGTCGTAGACGACCTTCACGGAGCCGGGCCCCTCGTGCGAAAGCGTCGCTCCGACCTGTTGCTGCCTCGTCGGATCGTCGATCTGGGCCTGCAGCACGCCGGCCAGAGCCTTGACGTCGCCATGAACCCGATCGAGCAGCAGGTCGACGCTCAACGCCGTCGAGTCGGCATAGGAACGAATGTACTCCTGGTTTGCGGTCGTCAGGCCCTCACCGACTTCCGATGTGGCGTCGCGCGACAGTTTTTGAACGTTCCAAAGCGCCAGACCACCGCTCAAAAGGAGGTCGAACAGTACGGCGCCGCCAACGACCAATACGAATTTCGCTCGAAAGGAGCGCAGGCCGAAGCGCGGTGTAGGCTCATCGTCGGCTTTCATTGCGGGCGTCGCCCCGATGCGACCCAAATCGGCCAACCCGCATAACCCTTTGGGTGGAGCGCAGCGAAAATGTGGTCCTCGAAGCCCTGCCGGAACCGTGCGACGAACTCCGGTCCATCGCCGCGTCTGGTGGCCATCTCGCCCGCATAGACATCCGCCCAGGCTGCAATGACATCGGCGAAGTCCTGCGGATCACCGTCCAGGTTGGTGACCATGAAGGTCTCTACTCGAATGTCCTCGAATCCGGCTTCGACCAGGTATCGCCGGCTCTTCGGCCCAAGCTCGACGTCCATCTCGAAATGCTTGAACAGCTTCGCCACCTCGTCGTAGGTCCAACGGATGCTTTCGGCACGCGGTTCGCCGAGGCAATGCGAATTCTTCTCGTTGGTGATATAGACCCGACCGCCTGGCTTGCATATGCGGTAGAGCTCCCTGAGGATAAGTTCAGGTCGATTGAAGATCTGAAGGGAATGTCGGCAGGTGACCAAGTCGAACTGCGTTTCGTCGAGCAGCATCTCCGACGCATCGCCATAGGTGTATTCGATCCCCCGGATGTCGAACTCCCGCATCACGCGTCGAGCATAGTCCAGGCTTGTCATGGAGTGGTCGAGGGCGACGATCCGCGATGGCTGGAACTCCTTCTGCACGAGCACGGCGAAATCACCGATCCCGCAACAGATGTCAGCCATGACGATCCCGGGCCTCATGCCGTGTCGCGGCAAGATTGCGCGCTCGTGGCGCCATGTCATCTTTGTCTGAGTGCGCAGGATCGGTACGAAGCCGCCTTCCTCAAGGAAGCCCTGCCCCGGATAGAATTCGGTGTCATACTCCTCGACCGTGATGTTCGGTTCTATGCCGCTCAGGCGACCGAATTTTCGCGAGGTCCATCCGACAACGCTTGACGTGATGACGACGAATTTGAGTTCGGGTCGAGCGCGACAAGCGTCGATGATGATCCTCGAAAAGGTGTGAAACGCGGCGTTGTTCATCTGCGTCAGGCGCCTGACATTGACGTAGAGAACGCCGCGCACACGGCCGATCGCATCGCGAAGCAATGCTATGCTGGGCCCAAGCTCATCGATCGCCTGAGGCCGGACCACCCCCGATATGGAGAACTCCTGGTTGTTCGCGTCGTATTGCGCCTTGAAGCGCGGGAGAAGGTCGTAAGGGCTCAATTTTGCAAGCCCTCGAGCGGAAGATCTACGACAAGCTTGATTGCATCGCCGTCGGCATCCTCGATCCAGAGTGTCGCGTTGTAGTCGACAGCCAGTTCCAGGAGTACGAGCTCGCGGCTCGGCGCGAGATCCCCAGACACCGAATTGAGGTACCGCTCTCTGGCCTCTATTCCCGCGAGTTGCGACACGGCTTCTTCGTAGAATTGGCGCTCCTCCGGTACGCAAGGAAATGTCAACTCGATCCTATCCGTTGCGCCATGGCGAGACACCCTGCATGCCAGTTCGCCATCGGCATGGCGCGTGCGAAAGGCGACTTCCAGCAATTCGTTGAAGGCGGAGGAAAAGAGATTTGAATGCCGGACCGAGTCAGACCTGTTCTGACTGATCATCCGGGCCATGTATGTCGAGACATAATCGCAGTGTCTCCAAGCGGAGACAAAAGCTTTGATTTCCATGTCGATCTGGATCATGGGTTCGAAGGTCGGCCCGCCGCCAGCCAGGTCATGATGAACAGCTCCCATCGGCATCCTCACTCGTTCCATCAGTGTTGAACCCTCGCGGGGTGATGACCTCCGCGACGATTTCACCGCGCCCCTGATGAGTCAGTCTCGCACCGACTCGAAGAATTGCGCGGTATCTGCCTCGATCGTTCTACAAATCCCCACTTCATCGTTAACAAAGGGTGCAAGGCGCTAGAGCGCCCGATTTGACTGCTCCACCGCTCTTACCACCTTCAGCGGGGATCGCTTGATGAAATCGCCGATCGCCTCGGTTCCGAGCGGCCGCCCCAGGAAATTACCTTGCAGACAATCGCAATTTTCCTTGATCAGCCACCGTGCCTGTGCCGACGTCTCAACCCCCTCGGCAGTGACATTTATTCCCAGGCCGTGTGCCAGATTCATGATCGATCGCACGATCGTTTGGCTTTTGAGATCGGTCTCCAGGTCCGCAATAAAGTACTGATCGATCTTCAAAGTATCGAAGGGAAAGTTCTTAAGGTAGCTTAACGATGAGTAGTACGTGCCAAAGTCGTCGAGCGAAATTCGTATTCCCAAGACGTTCAAAGTATTCAACGTGTCGATATTGTCGATCGTCTTCTCAAGCAGGACCGTCTCGGTTATCTCAAGTTCAAGTCTCTCGGCTTCGATTCCGACTGCGTCGATGATCTGGGCGACGGTGTCCGTCAGCGAACCGCTAAGGAACTGAGCTGGTGACAGGTTCACTGCGACTGTCAGCGAGGAAGGCCACGTCAATGCCTGGCGACAGGCTTCCTCGAGCACCCATCGTCCAATGTCGTCCATCAGACCGTCGGCTTCGGCGATCGGTATGAACACGTTGGGTGGAATGATTCCGACCTCGGGGTGCCGCCATCGCAGCAGCGCTTCGAAACCGATCACCGAAGAGGGAGGCCGAATGAGCGGCTGATACTCCAGATAAAGCTCGCCCCGCTCCAGCGCGGTTCGAAGGCTGCGTCTCAGATTCTCGCGTTGCTCGAGCAAAAGCAGCATCGAACGGTTGAATGTTCGAGCGCAGCCGCGCCCATCTGTCTTGGCTGCGTAAAGAGCAATATCAGCGGCTTTCATCAACTGTTCGCCATCGGTCCCGTGCTCCGGCCCGAAAGCAATTCCGATGCTCGAGCCGACGAAGACGGGAATGCCGTTGATGATGAACGGGTTCTTGAACGCGTCGACCAGCGATCCGGCAAGGCGCTCAGCCTCTGCTGGCTGCTCCTTTCCCAATTGGATGACAGCGAACTCATCGCCGGCATACCGGTATGCGGATTCGCCCTCCTGCAGCGCGTCACGGATACGACCCGCCGCGAGTTGAAGAAGGGTGTCGCCTGCTCCATGGCCGAGCGTGTCGTTGACCGCTTTGAAATCGTCAAGATCGATTTGTAGAAGGGCGGCTTTAGGCTTTGATCCGCCGAGGGCGGCCATTGCCTGCTGCAGCCGATCGCCGAAACGCCGGCGATTCTGTAGTCCGGTCAGCGCGTCATGCGTCGCCTGATGGAGCAGAATTACATGCTCTTGCTCCTCCACTACGCTCCGCCCATCGCGCTCCCTTGATTCGATGATTCCCACACCATTTGCAGTGGCGAAAACGAAAGCGGACCGCCGCGCTTCGCCCGATGATCGCGGCAAATCAATGCTTGCCGGCGAGCCGCCGTGGAACACACGAAGAAATTCGTCTCGATACCCCGCATCGAGGAAGCTCGGGTAGATCTCCCAGATGGCGGCACCTGGCACCACCGCGCCTCCGTACACGCCTTTGAGTTTGGCTGCGTAGTGCGTCAGACAGAAGTCGCGATCATAGAACGACAAAAATTCGGTCGTGTACGCCAAAAGGTCAGCGAACAGCGCTTCGCCGGGACGTGCTGCATCGCTTGAGGAAGGCCCTTCCGGGCCGATGCCTGATGCCTCCGGGTGCAATAGCCACCTCCCACATCCCCCAATCCAGAAATAGCATAACTGTCAAGCTTCGCAAACATTCAACTCGCAATCTCAACAAGAGTCGCGTGCTGCGTAGTTGCAATGTATGCTCCGCTGTAATTGGCGGCGATAGCGATGAACAGTTGGTTAATAAATCGGCAACCGGTATATGATTGATAGCGCGGTGGACGCGACACGAAATATTCTGATCCATGAGGCGTCGTGATCTTTCCCGCTCCTGTTTTGAGCCCGCCCCACTTCAACCATCCCCGATCCTCTAATCAGCTTCCGAGCGCCTTTAGCCAACCTTCAAAGGAAGAGGCCTCCTCGTGTCCGGCATGCGAAACGGAGTGGACAGGGCGCGGCAACACCACAGCACTGCGGCCTTCGCGGGGGCTGTAACCGAATTCCTTGCTGAATGCCCGGCTGAAATTAGCCGCTGAACTAAACCCGAAGGCTTCCGCAATTTCAACAATGCGCCGGCTGTCCGCAGGATTGCTAATCGCCACATGGGCTGCCAGAAGGCGGCGACTTTGTATGTAATGGAGGACGCCACCGCTCGGTTCGAACAATTGATAGAGACGAGAGCGGGATACGCCGAGCGCCCGGGACATTGAATCCGGTGTCAGATGAGCCGCATCCAGATTGTTTTGGACGTATCGACGCGCTCGCTCCATCAGCGCGACGCTCGCCAATTGTTCGGCGGCCGCGGCGTGTTCCGCCGGAGGCGCGAGGCAGGCAATGATCATGCTGCGTGTTGCGTGAACGATGCGGGGCAGATCTTCAGCCGTAAGACTGCGCAGCCTTGCTTCGATACTGCTGACGTAGTCGACCAACAGGTTGGCAAAGTTGCCGGACAGAATTGAATTGTTCTTTGCATCGAGAGTGGACGCCGCATCAGAGAACAGATCACGCGGCAGATAGAGAACGAGACTTTCCGAGTCCGTTACCCTCCCGCGAAACGGGTAGCCAAGCGATCTGATCTCCAAATTGCCCGGCTGGTTTTCCGCAACGCGGCGATCGACCTCCGTCCACGACCGGCCCGCACGAGGCAAGACAATATACCAGTGATCGATCGAACTGGATCGGAGCTTCGCGGCGGAACGCACGTAGCTATGTGCCGGCGCGCGCTGTTGAACGATCAGCATGCCACCGAGATTCCAAGCCGTGTGGTCGACGGGAAAGCCATCGTTCAGCGATTTGTCATCCGGCAAGCTGACCTCGACAAGCGGCGCCATATGCGCTTGCCAAGCAGCGAATTGATCCTCTGGCGCCAGTTCGAGCGTTGAAAAGGGCAGAGGCTCGAACGCCGGCGCGAGCGATGAAGTGTCCTCATTGTGGGATTGGCCTTCGCGTGGCCAACGACGTCGATCACGCTCCCGTGGCTGCCCCGCAGAGGACTCGTCCTGCCTCTTAGTGTCCATAGCGTGGTGCCATATCCGAATCGGGTATGCCCCATGCCCCTCTCAATCATGTGGTGTACCTGAGGATCTGGCAAGGCTGATGAACTCGTGTCGGCTGAAACCGCGATCACGCTGGATTACGGCAAGAAATGCATTCCGAGATAAGTTTCTGGATGCGAAGCTAACGACACTCTCCAACTCGGTACGTATAGATCGGACATCGTGGAATACCAGTTGAGGAGACCACTGAAATGACCGAAAAGCTCAACAGCGAAGCTCGTCGCCGGATAATTCTTGATGGATACGGCAACAACGAGCCGTTGAAAAATATTGCGGCAAAGATCGGATGCTCGCTGGCGAGTTTGAAAGTCACCGCCAGTAAGCTCGGTTGCACTCGAACTGCCAAAGAGGCAGCCGAATTTCGGCGCGGTTTTCACGTCCCGGAACACAAGCGGCAAGATTACTACCAACTCATGATAGCCGGACAATATAAAGCACGTGAGTGTGCGCTTATTTTGGGATTGATAACAGAGCAATCATCAGGTGGCAAGTAAGTCAACTGATTTCATTGCACTGCAGACGACATCGCCATTTAGACAGTCGCTTCAGCGGTTGATCAGCAAAAGCCCGCCGCAAGAACGGGTGGCGGGCCCCGAAAGGTTCGCACTGATGCTGCGTCGGCATTTCAATAGCACCTGCCTCAGCCCTCATGATCTGGCCGTTTGCGAACGCGTATTCGACCATGTCTGCGTGGCTGAGCATCTCGACCCTTTGGACCCGGACGCCGAAATCCTGGCGGTAATGGTTGTGGCCATTTTTCGAAATGCTCACACCAGCGAGCGCGAACTGCTTGAGGCGGTCAGGTCTCGTCGGCAAAAGGCTGTGGGAATCGGGCATTAGTACCTGTCGACCAAAGTGCCTAGCAATTTGAGTACAACGAGATGGACAAATGCAATAAGCCAAGGCGCGTCGATAGAGAATGCATCGGGCTTCGCCGCCGGTTCCTGCGGTCGCGAATTGGTTGCAAGTTCGAAGCGACACTGTCGTCGCTTACCAAAACCGGGCCGTTGTGCATTGACGGTCTCATCAGTATCGGCGGAGCCGCGTATCTGTGCTAAGCTGCCATCCAACCAGCCAACGGGGCGACGAGCGAAGTGACCGTGGCCGAGGCGACCGAAAATATCTATGCCTCGCTCCGGGCGGACAATGCCGACATCGACGCACATGTCGCGGCGCTTAAGGCAGCGTTGACACGAAAAGGGATAAAACAGGTAGGGTTCGATCCGACCAAGTTGGCGCAGAACAACCGCTCGGGCCGCACGTTGATGCAGGCCTATTTTCGACAACGCGGCGTGAGCGTGAGGTTTTCGGACCAGAACCGCGCGGGCGATCTCAAGCGCGCCTTTGTGAGTGCTCGGCCGGTCCGGCGGTTTGCCAAATGGAAGTGGGACCGCGCAGCATCTCGGCCGTTGCGATCAGCTTTGTCGTCTCATGAAAGCAGACTTCGGGCGACTGCGCTGCGGCCTCAGCCTGAGGACTTACCGTCCGACTGCACCCATTTTGGTTGAAGGCAAGGCCACGACGATGGCTCTCGCTCTGCTTTGACTTCAACGATTAACTGTTTTGCAACTTGCACGTTGACGCTTCCTCTATCGTAGAGTTAATAATCTCCTAATATAAGCATTCTCTAAAAATCTCGTTGGTCGGTGGCTGATGAGTTAGATGGATGCAGTTGGGGTAGGGAGACGTAGAGCCACGACCAATGTCGTCGCGGCCACCATCATGGAGTCACCATCTGTCCGTGAATGGCCGGCGTAAGCCGGCTGTTCGTAGCGCGGCGGCTTCTTGGATGATGCGCCGACAATTTACTTCCGACCCAACTATGTGCCGATCGTGCGGCGATTGCTCCGACAGGAGCAGTCGGCCGTTGAGGGCTGTCAAACAAACAGGCGTAGGGGCGTCTGTCATAGAACAACAGGGGGTGAAAAATGGCTACTCAGGTCACCGGTGCCGGCGGCACAACGACGTCATTCTCCAACACACCGCAGGCACAGGGTGACATCTTCCTCTATTCGGAAGATGCAACTGGGATTCTGATCCTGAATGTTTTGGCGAATGATCTGGGTGGCGCAGCCAAGCTGCTCTACTCCATCGACAACGCAGACAGTGCATCAGCGTCAACCGCAACGAAGACATATGCCCCGGCAGATCTGCTCACGCGTGACACGACGTATTCCACTGATAGCTCGGGTGTCACCGGGACCACCGACAAAAGCCTCTTGGGGGCTAAAATCTGGATAGCCAGCGATGGCACGATCCACTACGACACGGCGAATATCGATGGGCTGTTGCAGGCACTTTCGGCCGGTCAGGTCCTTGTCGACAAACTGACCTACGCCATTCAACTCGGCAATGGCACGCTGAGCTGGGCCACGACCTCCATTCAATTCACCGGGACCAACGACAAACCCGACATCCATCTGGTGACGACCGACAGCGCGGCCGCCTCGCTGAGCGAGACTAATGCGGCCCTGACGACGAGCGGCACGCTGACGGTGAACGATGCTGATGTCTCCGACACGGTGAGCGCAAGCGTGACCGCAGTGTCGCTCGCCGGCACCACGGGCGGGCTGAGCGGCGCCACCGTGCTCGGCATGTTGACGGTTTCGCCGGCGTCGCTGACAGCCGACCCGGGCGAAACCCACAATCTGGGTTGGACGTTCAACTCGGCGTCGCAGGTCTTCGACTTCCTCGCCGAGGGCGAGACGCTGACGCTCACCTACACGATCAAGGCCGACGACGGCCACACCGGCGGTACCGACACGCAGACCGTGACGATCACCATTCA
>NZ_JAFFIW010000038.1 GCF_018588885.1 Mesorhizobium sp. dw_380 | reverse complement strand
GTGGGGCATGGACGGCATAAGCGAGGATTTCTGCTTCGACCAACTGCCTGAGGACATGGAGCATTTCGAGCCGATCCTCGAAATGGGCGTCAACCGCATGCCGATGCTGGCGACCGCCGGCATCCACACCTTCTTCAACGGTCCGGAGAGTTTTACGCCCGATGACCGCTACTATCTCGGTGAGGCGCCGGAGCTGTCCGGCTACTGGATGGCGACCGGCTACAATTCGATCGGCATCGTCTCCTCCGGCGGCGCCGGCATGGCGCTGGCGCAGTGGATCAATGACGGCGAAGCGCCCTTCGACCTGTGGGAGGTCGACATCCGCCGCGCCCAGCCATTCCAGAAGAACCGACGCTATCTCAAGGAGCGCGTCTCCGAGACGCTCGGCCTGCTCTATGCCGACCATTTCCCCTATCGGCAGATGGCGACCTCGAGGAATGTCCGCCGCTCGCCCCTGCATGAGCATCTGAAGGCGCGCGGCGCGGTGTTCGGCGAAGTCGCCGGCTGGGAGCGCGCCAACTGGTTCGCACGCGAGGGCCAGGAGCGCGAATACCGCTATTCCTGGAAGCGGCAGAACTGGTTCGACAACCAGCGCGAGGAACACCTCGCGGTCCGAAACAAGGTCGGCCTGTTCGACATGACCTCGTTCGGCAAGATCCGTGTCGAAGGCCGCGACGCCTGTGCCTTCCTCCAGAAGCTCTGCGCCAACGACATGGACGTCGCGCCGGGCAAGATCGTCTACACCCAGATGCTCAACCAACGCGGCGGCATCGAGAGCGACCTGACGGTCTCGCGCCTGTCGGAGACGGCGTTCTTCCTCGTCGTCCCAGGCGCCACGCTGCAGCGTGACCTCGCCTGGCTGCGCCGCCATGTCGGCGGGCAGTTCGTTGTCGTCACCGACGTAACGGCGGCCGAAAGCGTGCTCTGTCTCATGGGTCCGGATGCGCGAAAGCTGATCCAGAAGGTCAGCCCGAACGATTTCTCCAATGAGAAAAATCCGTTCGGCACATTCCAGGAGATCGAGATCGGCATGGGCCTGGCCCGCGCCCACCGCGTCACCTATGTCGGCGAGCTCGGCTGGGAACTCTATGTCTCGACCGACCAGGCAGCACACGTTTTCGAAGCGATCGACGAGGCCGGTGCCGATGTCGGCCTGAAACTCTGCGGCCTGCACACGCTGGATTCCTGCCGCATCGAAAAGGCTTTCCGGCATTTCGGCCACGACATCACCGACGAGGACAATGTGCTGGAGGCCGGCCTCGGCTTCGCGGTGAAGACCGCCAAGGGCGACTTCATCGGCCGCGATGCCGTGCTGCGCAAAAAGGAAGCCGGCCTGTCACGCCGGCTCGTCCAGTTCCGGCTTAAGGATCCAGAGCCCCTGCTCTTCCATAACGAGGCGATCCTGCGCGACGGCAAGATCGTCGGTCCGATCACATCAGGCAATTACGGCCATCACCTCGGCGGCGCGGTAGGGCTGGGTTATGTGCCATGCCGGGGCGAGAGCGAGGCCGATGTGCTGGCTTCATCCTACGAGATCGAAATCGCCGGCGAACGCTTCGCGGCGGAAGCATCGTTGAAGCCGATGTACGATCCGAAGGCTGAAAAAGTGCGGGCCTGAGTTACAAACACCTATAGGAATGAGTGGATAGCTGCGCAACGCGTCTTCGCAAGGGATGCAGCTTCGATACGTAACGCGAGCAATTATACGTCAAGCGTCTAGGTGTCCGTATCCCCAATGCCGTCTCTTGTTGGGAGACCTTGAAAGTAGTGATGCTGGCCAAGGCCCGAGAGATATCAGCCCTAACCGCGGTGGAGCGGCTCAAGGCCTTGTAGGCAGACGTCCTCAGTACCGGTCCCTACGATCGACCACAGCCGTGGGTGGGTGGCAAGTCTTCAATAGGACCAATTTAAATGTGTCAGATCGGCGGTGGTAAAATGGGCGTGCGGATTTAAAGCCCGTTGCGTCCACCGCGCGTGGATCGCCCGGGCGGAACGTAAGTCATCGCCGCGAAAGGGCGACGGCGGGGTCCTTCACGAAAGTAGTTTCAGACTGTTCAGCATGCAGGGCGCCGGGGCACTGCGCGAGCACTTCTACTAAGCACGGGACAAGGTCGGTTCGCTCATTTCTTGCCTTCGTCGCTGTGAGCAGAGAGCGCAGCTGTGTCCATATCGATTGATCTTCCAGAGCTTGTTGGGCGGATTGAGGGGGCAGAGCTGCCCCCGTACTGGCAAATTTTTCCCGATTTCAAACCACTCACGGCCTTGGGGCTCGATATCACGCCTTGAATTCCTGAAAACAGGGCGCGCCGGGTGACGACGCCCGCCGGCTCGCTGCCGTCATAGACTGCGATCAGATCGCCGCCATCCGCAGCGGTGCTGATCACAGCGGAGAGCTTGTCAGTGGTTTGCACGCGGGGGAGCGCTTGGAATTTCTTTTCAGAAAGCGTCGCTATGCTGTCCCGCGGCTGCATGATCTTCCTGGCAGTGACGAGATTGAGCAGCGAAATGCCTGAGACGAAATCAGCGACATAGCGGTCCTTGGGCGCGGTTACGATGTCTTCCGGCGTTCCCACTTGAACGAACTTACCATCCTTCATGATCGCAATACGATCGCCCAGGCGAATGGCTTCGTCGAGGTCGTGTGTGATAAACACCGTTGTTTTCTGGACGACCTTCGCGAGGTCTAGGAACTGCTGTTGGAGTTGGCGGCGGATCAACGGGTCGAGCGCTGAGAACGGCTCGTCCAGTAACAGGATCTGCGGGTCTGCCGCCATGGCACGGGCAAGCCCCACCCGCTGCTTCATCCCGCCCGAGAGCTCGTCCGGGTAACGCTCGCCCCAACCGCTCAAGTCAACGAGCTTGAGGTTTTCTTCCGCCACGCGGCGGCACTCCTTGCGTGATTTGCCTCGGAGTTCGAGACTGAGGGAAACATTGTCGTAGACGGTGCGGTGCGGCAGCAGCGCCATGTGCTGGAAGACCATGCCGACCGTCTCTGAGCGAAGGGTCCGGAGTTCAGACGGCGAAAGTTTGTTGATGGCATTTCCGCCGATCCGAACCTCGCCTGCGGTTGGTTCGATCAGCCGATTGAGATGGCGGACAAGCGTCGATTTCCCTGAGCCGGACAGCCCCATGATGCAAAAGATCTCGCCGGGCTCGACCGAGAAGGACACATCGGCCACACCCAGAACGCAATCGAATTCTTCAAGGACTTGCCTCTTGCTGAACCCGCGATCGCGGGCCGCCGCGAGGGCTTCCCCTTTGCGCGTCCCGAAAATTTTCCACAAGCCGGAACAGACGATGGCGGGTATAGTCATGTGCGGAACTCTCGATAGTGTGTTGTGCCTATCTTCAGACCGTAATCGGCCGGCGGATGCCGCCGGCCGATTTAAACCTCAGAGCCTCACTTGGCGGCCTTGGCTTCAGCGATCCACTTTTCCCAATCAGCGTGGTGAGCGGCGATCCAGTCGGTTGCGTGTTTCATGATCTGCTCGTTGCTCTTTTCACCATTGGCAACCTTTTGATTTTCCGCGTTGACGTCCGCAATCGGGATCTGCACGAGCTCAAAGAATTTCTTGGCTTTCGGGTTGGCTTTCAGCCAAGTCGTATTGGCGATGATCTTCTGGTCGTTCACGGCGAAGCCAAGATTCCCGAGGCCTTCAACAACTGTGTTGCCGGTCTCCGCGTCAGGAAGAGAGGTGTTCTTGACGTTGAGCCAGACAACCTCCTTGCCTGGGCGGAGAATGGCAGATACCCACAGCGGCGTCCAAGTGTAGTACAGTGTCGGCTTGCCAGCCTTGATGCGTTCGATCGCGTCAGGAATGATGGCGAAATAGCCGCCTTGCTTTTCCTCGACGGTATCACGCAGGCCATAGGCGTCGAGCTGATGCTCGATCACGCGTTCGCAGCCCCACCCCGGTTCGCAACCGTAGAGGTCTGCCTTTCCATTCCCGTCGATGTCGAAAAGCTTGGCCTTCTCGGGATCCTTGAGGTCCTCAAGATACTTGATGCCAGTGGCGTCGGCCGTTTTCTTATCGATCAGATAGCCCTGCAGGCTGTTCTTGATTAGGGTGCCGACGCTCATCAGCTTTTCATCGCCGCCTGATGCTTTCCAGAAAGTGTCGTGAAGCGGAACCCAGTGCACCGCATAAAAGGTGAGATCGCCGTTAGCTACAGCGGTATGCGCCAGCTGAACTTGAACCTGGGTCAGGTCAGCTATGTTATAGCCGAGCTCCTTGAGACCCTCATCCACGACAAATGTCTGGAACAGCTCTTCTGTCGCTCCGCTCCAGGCCGGCATGACCTGATCTGCCATTGCCGGCACCGCATAGCCAGCCATCACGGCCATGGCCAGCGCCACACATTTTATCTTCATCGTTTCCTCCCTGTGTGAGCAAATTGCTCAGCTTCTGTGACTAGTTGTTAAGGTGACGGCCCTGAAAAGTCCCACCGGACCTTGATGCCAGAGCTCGCCCGGCCTTCGCTTCTGTGTCGACAGCGAATGCGTGAAGCGATCCAGCACGATGGCCAGCGCGACGATGCCCAGGCCCCCGACTGTCGCCAAACCCACATCAAGACGGCCTATGCCGCGCAGCACCGTCTGGCCCAGTCCACCAACAGCGATCATCGAACCGATGACCACCATCGATAGCGACATCATCAGCGTCTGGTTGATGCCGGCCATGACGGTGGGTAGCGCAAGCGGCAGCTGAGCCTTCCACAGAAGCTGACGCTCCGTAGCGCCGAAGGCGCGCATGGCTTCGATCACCTCTTCCGGTACCTGCCGTATGCCGAGGTTCGTAAGGCGGATCAGCGGCGCAACCGCAAAAATTACCGTAACGATCACGCCCGGCACGTTGCCGATACCGAAGAGCATCACAATGGGAACCAGGTAGACGAACGCTGGAATGGTCTGCATCCCGTCAAGGATCGGACGCATCACCACAAATACTCGCTCGCTCCGCGCCGCCCAGATACCGAGCGGAATGCCAAGCATCACCGCTACGACGAGCGAAGTCAGCACAATTGAAAGCGTCGTCATGGCGTCCTGCCAGACGCCGATGAGACCCATAAAGATGAGAGCGCCGACGATAACCCCGGCGACCTTCCGTCCGCCGAACTGCCAAGCCGCCAGGCCCGCAACGATGATCATCACGACCGGAGGAACCGAATGGAGCGCTATGCCGAACCACTGCAGTAGAAGGTCGAAGGGCGCCTTGACCGATTGAAAGAACGGCCTGTAGTGATCAACAACCCAGCGCAGCCCGATAGTCATCCAATCAGCGAGAGGGATTACCCCGCACTCAAAAGGATCTAGTATTCCGCACTTACCCATGTTGCTGTTCTCCAGAAGCTTTCTCGCTCGAAAACTTGCTACGCCACCAGGGTCCAGGGGAATATCGCGGCGTCGCGCTAAAGTTAGTTGTGTGCAATAGGTGCTCCGGATTCCGCAAGGCCCTACGGCAGGTAGAGCTACTCTTCTATTCCTGAGCAGGTCGCACCGTTACCGACAGATGCGCAGTTCTCCCTGCTTCATGGTGCCATCGTCCAGACTTCACCGTCCTGTTCACCCGACGACGTCCATCTGGACACCACGCTCCGGACCAGGCCTGCCCTCCAGTCGGCGTGCTCGACTGGAGCCTTCAGGCGGCGAGCCAGACGTTCTGCAGATCCATTTGAAACGTCGGGTGAATTACGTAGTTCTGGACCTTTTTGTTCATGTGACCGAAGAGGCTTTGCCAGAACGGCTGGATGATCACTCCGGAGTCCTGCAACACGTCCTCGATGTTCTTCATAAACTCTTTGCGCTCGGCAGCGTCACTCACGGAGAAGGCCTTCTTGAGCTTGGCGTCAAACTCGGGGTTTGAATAAGCGGTCTCATTCCAGGCTTCGCCAGTGCGATAGGCCAATGCAAGAACCTGAACGCCGAGGGGGCGCATGTACCAGACGGTCAGCGAATATGGGTACTTTGACCAGTCATTCCAGAATGTCGAACCCGGAAGCACAGTACGTTTGACCTTGAAACCGGCCTCGCGCAGCTGGGCCGCGATGGCGTCCCCGGTGTTTTTCTGCCAATCCTCGTCGATCGAGATCAACTCATGCTCGAAGTCTGTATGTCCGGATTGAGCAATGAGTTTCCTCGCGCCCTCTACGTTCCGGCTCTTTTTGGGCAGAGCATAATATTCCGGATGAATTGGGCTGACGTGATGGTTTTCGCCGACCGTTCCCCGCCCTGCATAGCCGAGTTGAAGGACAGCGTTGTTATCGACCGCCATCTGCAGCGCGTTTCGGACCTTCTTGTCGTCATATGGTTTGTGGGCGGTGTTGGTGCGGCACACGAGCGTCGTTGCCGTTGCGACTTCCGATTTTACCAGGTCCATCTTGTCCAGAATGTCGATGAAGTCAGCCGGAGTCTCCAGATTGAGATCGACCTCCCCGGACTCGAAAGCAGCCACCGTCGCCTGGAAGTCGGTCCCATAATCGACGAACTGCACGCCATCGAGCAACGCCTCGCCGCCCCACCACTTGCCATCCTGCCGGCGTTTGACTTCAGCCTTGCTGCCGACCAAGTAGGATACCAGTTCAAATGGACCCGTCCCAATCGGCTTCGTGACTGGGTCGGCGCCGCCGGCATCGAAACTGGGGTGGACGATCAGCCCGGGATAGTCGGTGAAATTCGCGATTATGGCGATGTCGGGGTCGCTTAGCTCGAGTTTGACGGTATAATCATCGACCTTGACGATCGCTCCATCTCTCGCCTTGCCGTTCTTGGCATCGATAAGCCCCCCGACACGAGCGGCCATCGAGTTGCCCGAGACGCCCTTCTCGCACCACCGGGTTATGTTGAAGATTACGTCATCGGCGTCGAATGTATCGCCGTTGTTCCAGGTGACGCTCTTCCGGACGTGGAAGACATACTCCGTCGCGTCCTCATTGATCTCCCAGCTTTCCAGCAGAACAGGTTCGAACGTGAACTCATGTGTGTAACGGACGAGCGGCTCCAGCCAGCAACGAGAGATGTTGGCAAGTTCCACCCAGTCATAGGTACGCGGGTCTTTCTGCGCCTTGACGGGCATTGAGACGCGCAGAATTCCGCCCTTCTTCTGTTCAGCGGCGCGCACCGATTGGGGAAATGCCACGCCGATCAGGCTATAGGCCATCGCACCCGAGGCGCCGAATGTACTTGCAAGCGCAAGGAACTCACGCCGGTCCATCGTGCCTGCTTTGACCTCGCTCGCCATCTTATCGATGGAAGCTGGAACGCGATCCCCATTGCTTCTGAAAAACGCCATGTTTCTTCTCCCTAATTTTATTGTTCCCGGTCCATTTATTCATGGGCGCCTGGCTGGACTTAGGCGAGGCTCGGGGAAATATCCTCCTGGCGTTTCGCCACAAACGCATCGAGTTCCTCGCGGACGGCAGGGTCCATCGGCGGCTGCTCGTAGCTCGCGATGATTGCTGTCGCCTTCTCCCTGCAGCGCTGTGCCATGTCCTTGGAACCTTTGACCTTCCACTGCTCGTAGCTTAGGTAGTCGAGGATCTCCGGCGCGATGAACGCGTCCTTGAAGCGCTTGAGCGTGAAGGAATCTCCGAGATAGTGGCCGCCGGGTCCGATGCGGCGGACGGCTTCGAGCGCATCCTCGAAATATTCGAATGATATGCCCCGCGCGTATTTCTCGATGAGCAGGTTCTGTTCAGCATCGGCGATGAACTTCGCCATGCAGCACACCAGACCGGCTTCATCCCAGCCGCCGGCATGCATCATAAGGTTGGAGCAGGCGCTGGCGCCGGACATGTAGGCGATGGCTGATTCATAACCGGACTGGGCATCGAAGGTTTTGGCGGAGGATTGAGACGCAGTGGTTCGCCACGGCACGTTATAGCGCCTTGCCAGTTGTCCGATGACGGCGTTGATCAGAGTAACTTCCGGCATGCCGGACATGGGGGCGCCGCTGCGCATCGACACCGAGACGGAATATTGACCGTAGATCATCTTGGCGCCTGGCGCGGCAAGCTGAGTATAGGCCAGCGCGGCGAGCGCCTCCGCATTCAACTGGGCGATCGTGGCGGGGATGTCGGCGGGAGTGTTGGCGGCGCCGAGCACGAATGGAGACAGCAGCACGACCTGGTTCGCGTCGGCGAAGGCGCGAAGCCCTTCCAGCATGGTCGAATCCCAGACAAGCGGCGAGTTGCCCGACACGTGACCGATCATCACCGCGTTCTGATCCATGAATGCCTTGCCATGCACGATCTGGCCCATCGCGATCGAGTCGTCGGCACGTTGCTTTCCGGTCGTCAGACCGAAGAAAGGCATGTTGGTTTCCACCAGGCTCGAATGATTGATGTGCAGATGGCGCCATGGCACGGCGATGTCGGTCGGCTCGCAGGTGAACCCGCCCGCGATATGGAAACCGGGCAGCATCTGGGTCAGCCGGTTCATGTTCCGGAGATCCTCGATCGTGGATGCGCGCCGCACGCCCTGAAGATCGCGGATGTTTGGCGCACCCTGCATGACGCCGAAAGTCATTGTATCTGGCGCGATCTCGAAACGCTGTGACGGATCGCGAGACGTCATTTCAAAACGGGAAGGGGCCTTGGAGATGAGATCCATGACCATGTCGGCCTCGAGGCGAACGCGGTGTTCACGGACATCCGCCCCCGCCTCTTTCCACTGCCTGATCGCTGTCTCATCTCTGAATTCGATCCCGATCTCGCGTAGGATCGCCAGCGAAGCCTGATGAATGCGCTCAAGCTGTTCGGCGTTGACGGCCTCCACAGGTCGAATTCCGTACTTGATAGTCGAGACACGCGGCCTTCTTTCAGCCTCCCGTGCCGCAACCACCGAAGACCGGCCTCCGCGGCGTCGGTTTGCGGGAACGTCAGTGTCCATTCAGAGCCTCGCCCGCGATAGCGGAACGACCGGCGTCCCGCATTAAAACACTCGTGGCCCCGCCGTCTAAGAAGGCGTGCCGGATTTGTATCTTGCTGATGATAGGCGCGGGCAATAGCCTTGAGAATGCGCAAAAGGTTTCGCTAGTCTTAAACCCACTTTATGTCCAAGTCCCTCGGGCGAAAGCTTTTTGCGATCCCATCACACCACTAGAGCAGTTCGCGTTTTATCTGATTCGGGATTCCCAAGGATGAGCAAATCAGATTTGATGTTCTGACCGTTGGAGGTCGGGACTGACGAAGGCTTATTCGATGGATCTTCGGGAGCGAGCACTGGCCCGACTTGAAGAGGGCGAGACGAGCCGTGAGGTAGCTGCGGCTCTGAGGGTGGCGGTGTCGAGCGTGATCAAGTGGGCGGCGCGCAAGCGTCGCCTTGGCAGTGCGGCACCTGGCAAGATGGGCGGTCACCGGCCCTATCTGATCGATGGGAGCATCGTGCTTTCGTCCTGGGCTAGGTCGAGCGAGATGCCAACGTGACGCTTCATCAGTTGACGGCGGCACTGGCTGAACGTGGTCTCATCATCCACCCTGCGAGCGTCGGTCACTTCCTGCATCGCGAGGGCAAGAGTTTTAAAAAACCCATTCTGCCGGCCGAGCAGTTCAAGCCCAAGCTGATGCGCCGGCGAGCGCAATGGATGCGCTACCAGACCCGCATTGACCCTACGCGCTTGGTCTTCCTGGATGAACCATGGGTCAAGACAAACATGGCGCCATTGCGCGGCTGGGGTGTGCGCGGCAAGCGGCTGATGGCCCACGCACCATATGGCCATTGGAAGACCATGACCTTCATCGCCGCGCTACGCCATGATCGGGTTGGAGGCGCCTTGGGTCATTGACGGCCCTATCAATGCGCAGGCCCTCCGTGCCTATGTCGCAACCGAGCTCATCAAAGCCCTGAAGCCGGGGGACATCGTCATTCTCGACAATCTCGGTTCCCACAAAGGCCAAGCCGTCCGCGATATCGTCAGAGCTGCTGGGGCGCGGCTCTTCTTCCTGCCGCCCTACAGTCCAGATCTCAATCCAATCGAGAAGCTGTTTGCTAAGCTCAAGCACTGCATCCGACCGTGCCGCCAAACGATCACAACGCCATCGCCCACACCCCAGGTCAGCCCAAACGAATGCAACAACTACATGGAAAGCGCAGGCTATAAGTCAACCTAAATGCGAACTGCTCTAGGACTGCAGAACCTGTGGACGTCGTTCCGCTATTCCTCTCGTGCCGTTCGGACTAATGCTGCCCGGGCCGGCCGCGTACGGTCGTTAGGCTCCCCCTTTCCAGGCGCGTATGGGATGGACTTTCGCGATCCCTCGCTGCGGGCATCGTGTCAGCGCAAAAATTGAATGCTCCTACGAGCGGCTTTAAGCTTGTCATGAAGATGGTCTATGTCGGGCAGCAATCTTTCGCCTGTCAAAGCACTAGCGTCTGGAATAAAGAGCGGCTGATTGCAGTAGAGTTCTTCGAACAGGCCTGAGAATTGAACCATCTGACCAGGAAGTGGCATTCAAATCGCGATTGCGGCGTGGTTGCTTGCGCATTCCGTGCCCTCATTGGCAAATAGCCGTTTGGACGGACAATTGAAGGTGCGCCCATGCATCGGCACGATCGACCTCGGAGCGTTTCTATCACGACTCGCGGCTGTTTGAAGATGTCCTTGGGTAAATTATGAACAAGGGGAAAGGTTCTCGACATGACGTTGCCCGATCAGTTCAAGCGCACTGTAGTCATTGCGGTGGATTTACATGACTGCATCGAAGCGGATGGGGCATGGTCGATCTACAATCGAGAAGAGCTGCTGCGGAGTGCCAAGACAGCTCTCCGATGCATGCCGTGCAGCGGGGCTGCCTATTGTCTATACACAGAATTGGTATGATCCAAGAGGAGTAGACGCGCTACGTCACGAGGCTTTGAACGGCGGACGCCCATCACATAGCGTCGGGCAGGCTGCCGAGATTCATCGTGGACCTGAAACCGGAAGCTAGCCTTGTACGAAAGCAGCGTCCCAGCGCGTTCTACAACACGAATTTGGAGATTTTGCTGCGCCGATTGAATGCGGACCATCTTATAATGTTCGGAGCTTAAGCGAGGTTTGTTTGGAAACGACAGTGTGAGACGCGATTTCGCGCGACTACCGCATCAGGATTTTCAAGGATGCCTGCGGCACCGCGACTGAACTGATGCATATGACGCCATGCTTGACTTGGCCAACTGGCTTTACGCAGGCTCGGTGATCACCGCGGACAACCTAAAGAGGGCTCTGGAGGGTATGCCAACAAGGATTGGCGCTTCGATAGGCCCACTGCATTTGCTTACACACTGGAAAACGTTAAATCCTCTCTACAGCTCCCTTTGAGAGAGACGGCCTCTCAATTGGAAGCCTTTTAAGCAGGCCTATCGCGAAGCCAACCGCCGGCGCGTCAGCCGATCCGGGCAGTAAAAGTTGGGTGGACAGAACTGGGCGGTCAGTTCACGCCGCTGCTGCATAGGGAGGAACCCGGTTCGCGGCACTGCTACAGTTGCCTTTCAGGTTCTGTCATGTGCGGATCTTAACGCGTCACGTTGAGTTCGCTGGCCGCGTTCTCGTACTTCATGCGCGGCCACCGGTCCACGGCGAGAAGCGATTACCTCGGGTGAAGATTGTGAGGCTTGATATCAATCAGGTCTATACCCGACGCCATCCTTTCAGTCTACGAGACGCCCGGAATATGGTTTATTCGAAAAGAGTTATTCTGGGCTTGCGTGCCGCGACAATCTTGGTCGGCGATAGGTATCGAGTAGCCACATCGACAACGGGTTTGACCGGAGTAGATCAACTTGGAACACAAAATAGAGGCGTCGACGTCTAACATTATGCCTGCTCAATTCGCGAGAAGCTTGTATTACGACATGGCGCGTATCAGGCAGTTTGAGAACCGGGTCGTCACCCTAGTCGATGACAACGAGATCGCCGGCGTATGTCACGAGTACAGCGGGCAAGAGGCGGTTGCGGTTGGTATTTGCGGCGCACTCACGACTTCAGACATCGTCACAAGTACCCATCGAGGGCATGGCCACACACTGGCGAAGGGCGGCGACGTTGGCAGAATGTTTGCTGAGCTGCTCGCGCGAACGGGCGGATACAATAAGGGTCGCGGCGGATCCATGCACATTGCTGACGTCGGGATTGGAATATTTGGGGCGAATGGTATCGTCGGCGCTGGAGCCCCTATAGCCTGTGGTGCGGCTCACAAATTCAAAGCTGCTCGCGAAAACCGCGTTGCTGTTTCATTCTTCGGCGACGGAGCAATCAACCAAGGGGTCCTCCACGAGGCGATGAACCTCGCGGCGATTTGGGATCTTCCTGTCATTTTCGTCTGCGAGAACAATCAGTACGCGATCTCGACGCCTCTCAAAGAAGTCACGATCCTAGACCCTTACGTTCGCGCCCAATCCTACGGAATGCCTGGTGTGTGCGTCGATGGCATGGACGTCGAGGCCGTTTATCACGCTGCTCTCACTGCTACGGAACGCGCTCGGACCGGCAAAGGCCCAACGTTCATTGAGTGTCAAACCTATCGCTACTTTGGGCATTATACAGGCGAGCGTCACATGAAGATGAACTATCGATCTCAAGAGGAAGTCGATCGCTGGAAGTTGCGGGACCCTATCAAGATCTGGGCGGCGCGTATGATGGAAAGTGGCTTGTGCGCTCAAGAAGACATTGAAGCTATCGATGCCGAGGTCAACATTGAGATCGATCGGGGCGTCGAGTTCGCTAGGAGCAGCCCCCCGCCGAACCCGGCCGAGGCTCTCGATTGCATGTATGCCGTGCCGTATCCGAACACTCCGGCATGGGGAGTAGAGCCGTGAGACAGCTGAGATTTCTTCAGGCCATGAACGAAGCCTACCATCAGGCCATGGGGGCAGATGAGAGTGTCATGATTATCGGGGAGGACATTCGAGGTGGAATTCGCGGTGAGACGAAAGGCCTCCATGGCGCTTTCGGCGATCTCCGCGTACTCGACACACCCATTTCCGAGGCAGCGTTCACCGGCTTCGCTACGGGGGCGGCTTTGGCCGGTTTGCGCCCAATCGTTCAGTTTCAAGTTCCCTCACTGATTTACGTCGCATTCGACCAGCTAGTCAATCAAGCGGCGAAGATGCGATTGATGTTAGGAGGTCAAGCAAATCTTCCAATCACTTACACGCTTATGGTGTCTGGATCGCGGGGTGGAAACGCGGGCCAGCACTCAGACAATCCCTATCCGTACCTCCTACACGCTGGCTTCAAGGTTGTTTGCCCTTCGAATGCCTACGACGCCAAGGGCCTCATGATCCAGGCGATCCGCGAAGACGACCCCGTCGTTTTCATAGCATCAGCCATGTCGCTTCCGCAAAAGGGTCCGGTGCCGGAGGAAATCTATGCCGTCCCTTTCGGTTGCGGTGACGTTAAGCGTGAAGGATCCGATGTCACAGTCATTGCTATCGGGCATTTAGTGCCCGAGGCTCTAGCTGTCGCTGAGCGCCTCGCCCAGGAGAAAAACATCAGCGTCGAAGTGTGGGATCCTCGGTCTCTCTTGCCGCTTGACAGGGAAGGGCTGTTGAAGTCCGTCAAGAAAACTGGCCGCGTCGTAATCTACGACGACACGAACCGTACTTGTGGGTTCGCCGCCGAATTGAGCGCAATAATAGGGGAGCTGGCGTTTTCATCTCTCAAGGCCCCGATCAAGCGTGTCACGCGAGCTGACGTTCCTATGCCGTTCAATCTTGCGCTCGAAGCTGCTGTTCTGCCGAAGCCGCAGCAACTGGAAGACGCGATCTTAGCCGTAAGGAGCTATGCTCATGTTTGAAGTTCGTATCCCGAAGATGGGTGCATCGACGGTCGAGGTTGATCTTACGAAGTGGTATGTTTCGGTCGGCACCTCGGTCGTTCCGGGTCAGATTCTAGCCGAAGTGGAGTCGGAAAAAACTAACATTGAGATAGAGGCGGAGACCGCAGGCGTGGTTGCCGAAATCCTTGTTGATGAAGGGTCAGCGACGGAAGTCGGAATCGTCATCTGTCGCATCAACACCGGGCAGTAGAAAAGAATCACGGTTCGTTACTTATCTGACTAAACTTCAGAACCTCCGGCGATTTAAGTGCCACTCCTGGCTGCTTACGTCTGCATACCCATTGGTTAGTATTCGGAGTCAACTGCTCGTTGCTGTAGGACTACCATGACGCGGGACAAACGCTTCGAAGGCAAGACGGTTTTGATTACTGGTGGAGCTCGAGGTCAAGGTGCGGCGGAAGCCGTCCAAATCGCAACGGAGGGAGGGCGGGTTGTCATCGGCGACCTCCTAGACGAGCAGGGCGAACAACTTGCAGCGACTATTGGTGAAAAAGCGTCATACGTGCATCTCGACGTCACTAGCGAGCAAGACTGGCGAAGCCTGATCCGCTGTCTGGAGGGGGAGGGGACGGGACTTCATGGTCTGGTCAACAACGCGGCGATTTATGAACCCGTGCCAATGAGGGATTCGAGCGTCGCGCTCTTCGAAAAGCACTTCCGTGTGAATCAGTTGGGTTGCTTCCTCGGTATGCGGGAAGTCTCACCTCTGATCGAGGCATCCGGCGGTGGCGCAATAGTAAACATCTCGTCTGTCGCCGGGATGCGCGGAAGTCGAACTTGTATGGCCTACTCCGCGACGAAATGGGCCCTTCGAGGCATGACAAAATGCGCGGCCCTAGAGCTTGCGCCAGCAGGAATCCGCGTCAATTCTATCCACCCCGGGTGGGTGGAAACCGACATGCTGCTCGCCGAGGATCCGTCCGACAGAGAGCGCCAGTACGCGCTCATTCCGCTCAAGCGGGCCGGGACGGTCGACGAGGTGGCCGACCTCGTTCTCTTCCTGCTCTCGAACGAGAGCCGCTACATTACCGGGGCGGAGATCGCGATCGACGGAGGACTGTTGCTGTGAGCATTTGAGCCTTCTTAGCCCCAACATCCGTTCAGCTCGAAGATTTTTCCGCTTCGTACCCCAAGCAGAGCAGCCCGAACCCGCAAACCGCTAGCCCGCTAGATACCTCAAAAGCCACAGTAGAGCCGATGCCTATCAACGTCAGAATGCCGGCCTTCGTTTCCGATATGGGAGCAGCCACCATTGTAAAATGGATGTTCAACGAGGGGGACGACATAAAGGCCGGAGATGTTTTGGCTCAAGTATCAAGCGGTAGCGATACAGGTGAGATCAAGGCCGCTGCCGGCGGTACTCTGGAAAGGATTGTCGTTCCGGAAGGCGCTAACGGTCTAAAAGTCAGGGACCTGGTCGCCGTTCTTGCCATAAAGACTGAAGCTGGTTCGGTTGCCGCAGCCCCTGGACAACGGTCCGACGCGCCTGGAGGCCCTGCTCCTGCAGCGTCGTCTGGAAGCAAAGGTGCCAAGGACGACGCTGTTCTTAAGCTGTTTGAGGGCGGATCATATGAACGCATACCTAACGACGGGATGCGAAGGACGATTGCACGTCGTCTGGTGACCTCGAAGCAAACCATTCCGCATTTCTATGTCGCAGTGGATTGCGAGATCGATCAGCTTCTAGGACTGCGCTCCCGACTCAACGGTGCGGCGCCTAGGGCCGCGGACGGACTGCCGGTCTACAAGTTGTCCGTCAATGACATGGTGATAAGGGCCTTGGCGCTTGCGCTGCGTGACGTTCCGGACGCGAATGTCTCCTGGACCGAGGGCGCTATTCTTAAACACCAGCACGTCGACATAGGGGTAGCTGTCTCGATCGCAGGCGGTCTGATCACGCCGATCATACGCAAGGCTGAACAGAAAACACTTCAAGTCATTTCCGCCGAGATGAAGGACCTCGGCAAACGCGCGAGAGATCGCAAGCTAAAGCCTGAAGAATATGAAGGCGGCACGACATCGATCTCGAACATGGGCATGATGGGGGTCAAAGAGTTCGCTGCCGTGATCAATCCCCCCCACGCTACGATTCTGGCAGTCGGTGCGGGCAGACAGCATGTAGTCGTCAAGAGCGGTTCAATGGCCATCGCAACGGTGATGAGTGTTACCCTTTCCATCGACCATCGCTGTGTGGACGGCGTGCTCGGAGCAAAGTTGCTGCAGATATTTAAGAGCTATATTGAAAATCCTATGAGCATGGTCGCCTGAGCATGAGGTCCAAGTTTGGCAACTAGACGCTTGCGTTATGGCCGGCGAAGGTAGCGTATTCGCGATCTTGCGCATGAGCGGCTGGACATAAGCTGGGTTTACGGCCAGCGAATCCTTTTGCGCATTCTCAGGACAATTGCTGGCGCCTATCATTGCAAGCCAATTGGCCAGGCTGCCTATACGGGTTGTTTCTGCGGCAGAATGTTGATCCCTGTCGGACGGTGCTGGACAATGTCATTCCGTATCCGTGTCGCGGGGCCGTTTTAGTGATGATAGCCGGCAGAGTGGCACAGACCCGCAAAAGCAACAACGGGCGCCACCCGTATCGGGATCATGATCCCGGTCAATTTATTGGGGCGAGGCCAACATACAAACTTGGATCAAAGGCAGCATGGATTATCTGAAGAAATTCGACCTGTCCGGCAAGCGTGCAATTGTAACCGGAGGGGGGCGCGGTATCGGGCTTGAAATCGCTCACGCTCTCGGCCAAGC
The DNA here is from genome assembly GCF_018588885.1 of Mesorhizobium sp. dw_380. Taxonomy (GTDB): domain Bacteria; phylum Pseudomonadota; class Alphaproteobacteria; order Rhizobiales; family Rhizobiaceae; genus Mesorhizobium. The sequence continues at coordinate 39,929 of NZ_JAFFIW010000038.1, read as the reverse complement.
GGGCGCGTCAATTGTCATCGCGGACTTGGACGCGAATAGCGCTGCTGCCGCTGCGGCCAAACTCGCATCATGCGGTATCGCGGCAAGTCATCGCGGCATCGATGTGGCAAAGCCGGATGCGGTTACGGCGCTCGCCGACGAACTGAATGCCGAACAGCCGATCGACGTCCTTATTAACAATGCCGGTATAGCCCGGATAACCGAGGCCCTCGACACTTCCGACGCGGACTGGCTGGCAACGATGCGGGTCAATTCGGATGCTGCATTTTGGTGTGCGAGGGCCTTTGGCCGGCACATGATCGCCCGTCGCTGGGGCAACATCGTGAACATCGGATCCATGTGCGGCATGATAGTGACGCAGCCACAGAACAACACCGCCTATATTACCAGTAAGGGCGCCATTCACATGATGACGAAGTCGCTGGCCTGTGCCTGGGCAAAGCATAATGTGCGAGTAAATGCGGTAGCTCCAGGATATGTTACAACAGAGATGACAATTTCCCCGAGGAATGAAAGCTCATTTCAGTATGATCGATGGTTAGAGCAGACTCCGCTGGGAAGAATGGGCGAGTCCCATGAAGTTGCATCCGCGGTGCTGTTTCTCGCCAGCCCTGCATCAAGCTATTGCACGGGAGCCATCCTGTCCGTTGATGGCGGCTATACATGTATGTGAGCGACGGATAATTCATTGGAAGTGACTAACTGCCGCGTCAGTAAGATGTCACTTCAGAATCAATATAAGCGTATCGATTTGGGGGAGTGGAATGTTGGTGCAGGTGCGTCGGGTGCGGAGCCACCTAAGAGCTTAAAATCGTGGCGTGAAGGATAACTTGGACGTTCGGGTTTTAGAGAGAGATCTCGTTGGGGAAAACGGGCCATGGCCTGCTATTTGGCGCATTAACCGCCGCTGATCCGCCTGCATCCGCCGGCCGGTCGCGGTTGCGGGAAGAACATCCGCTGGCTGGCCGGAGTCAAATAAAGTCGTATAGCCGGACGATGCGTGACGATCCTGCGCAACCGCGGAATACGGATCTCCATTGCGAGATTTGTCGGGCTATCACTAAAGGCTGAGAGGTGCCCCAGATAGGCTGATGGGAAGTTGATGGCAAACTAGGCTCGGTGAGGCGACCGGTCTCACGCCACCATGACATCCCGCCGCTCGGGTGTTGGGCCGAGCCTTGACGCGCTCCATGCGAGAGCCAAGTTGACCTAAGTCTGCGCGAAACCTGTCACTCGGGACTAAGGCTAGCGAGCGCAACGTTTGATATGAATCGGCTTTATGCCAGTCGCGAGCTTTTCAGTCTGCGACTCTTCAGCCTCGTCGTCTATTCGAGGTGAGGACGAGGACGGCGCTCGCAACTTGGTCGCCGGTCCCCCTTCGACGAACACGGGTATCCCTGCCACCGCTTTTGTTCCAGCAGGTTACCCGCCGCCTTCTTGCTGAACCTCAAGGGCAGTTCGGCAAGCGCGAACGCATATGAGGATTGGACCATGGATGACATCCGCGTTGTTACCGACTTCCCCCGCAAAGTGCGCGAGATCGAGAATGTCTGGATCCCGATGCCGGACGGGGTAAAGCTCGCTGCCCGCCTCTGGTTGCCGGAGGACGCCGAGGCGGACCCGGTCCCCGCCATCCTCGAATACCTGCCCTATCGAAAGAGGGATGGGACTGTGGAGCGCGACCAACTCACCCATCCATACTTCGCCGGGCATGGCTATGCAGGTGTGCGCGTGGACATGCGCGGTTCGGGTGATAGCGAAGGGGTCTGCAGGGGCGAATATCTCAAACAAGAGCAGGACGACTGTCTTGCCGTGATCGAATGGTTGGCGAAGCAATTATGGTGCTCAGGCAGTGTCGGTATGATTGGCATCTCCTGGGGCGGGTTCAACAGCCTTCAGGTTGCTGCCCGCCGTCCGCCAGCCCTCAAGGCGATAATCTCGCTGTGTTCGACCGACGATCGATACCGGGATGAATGTCACTATTTCGGCGGCGCGCTTATGTGCGAAAATTTGATGTGGGGGGCAGCGGCTTGGGCGATTGCCATGACCCCGCCCGATCCAGCTCTTGTGGGAGAACGCTGGCGTGAGATTTGGGAAGAGCGGCTCAACGGCAACGGGATCTGGCTGCAAGACTGGTTCGCGCACCAGCGTCGGGACGATTTCTACAAGCATGGTTCTATCTGCGAGGACTATTCCAACATCGAGATTCCTGTCTACGCGGTGGGTGGCTGGGCGGACGCCTATCCCAACGCCATCTTGCGCATGCTCGAGAACCTGCCGGGACCTCGCAAAGGCCTGATCGGCCCTTGGGCTCATAAGTATCCTCACATCGCCATGCCCGGGCCTCGCATCGGCTTTCTCCAGGAATGCTTGCGCTGGTGGGACCAGCATCTTAAAGGCATCCACACCGGCGTTGAGGACGAGCCGATGTTGCGCGCGTGGATTCAGGATCCTTTGCCCCCCGCCGCCATCTACGACGAGCGGCCAGGCCGTTGGATCGCTGAGCCTTCCTGGCCGACGGCGAGCATTGTCGAAAGACGGCTGTCGCTCTCACCGGGACTTCTTGCCGAAGGAGATGGCAGTGATGCTGTTCTTACGATCTGTTCACCGTCCACTTCGGGGCTATCATCCGGTGTTTGGTGCGCGTATGGCGCAGTGCCGGACCAGCCCATCGACCAGCGCATGGAAGCCGGAAACGCCTTGGTATTCGAAACCGAGCCTCTTCTGGAGGAGGTAGACCTTCTCGGCTTCCCCGAGCTTGAGGTAACCCTCTCTTCCGACAAAGCAGTGGCAATCCTATCGGCCACGCTTTCGCTCGTGTTTAAGGACGGCTCGGCCACCCGTGTGAGCTATGGCATTCTGAATTTGACCCATCGCCACGACGACCTCGATTTGAAGCCAATGACGCCCGGTAAGGCTGAAGCAATACGCCTGAAGCTGCGGTCTTGCGGGCAACGCTTTGAAAAAGGGCAACGCATAAGGCTCGCCATCGCCACCAGCCATTGGCCTATTGTCTTTCCTAGTCCAGAGAGGGCAAGTCTATCAATACATTGTGCGGCCAGCAGGCTTATCTTGCCGGTGCGCAAAGCGAATGCCGTAGACTCCAAACTTGTACCGTTTCTGAAGCCAGAGAGTGCTCGGCCGATGGCAACAGAGACTATTAAGCCTGGTAAACCTTTCTGTCGCGAGGTAATCACCAACCAAGCCACGGGCGAGACAACTTTCCGGATGGCGAGCGACGCGGGGACCGTGGTGCATCCGCACACCGGAATGGTCATTTCGGCTAAGCACAGTGACACACTTACCATGCATCCCGACGATCCGAGCTCGGCGCGCGGAACCTCCAACTGGGAAAAGTCGTACGCCCGCGGTAACTGGAACGTGCATATTGCGCTCTCGGCCACTGTCCGCGCGCTGCGCGACGTATGGCGCATCGAGACACATATCGTGGCGAAGGAAGGCGACAAGCTTTTACTTGAACGAGACGACGTCAAGGAGTTCGCTCGGGACTTAAACTGACCGGTACTGGTCCCGCTCGGCCGGGGTTCAAATGTCGCTTTTTACAACGAGATAGTAGGTATTGACGCGTTCCAACCAGCAGTGAGGTTCACGCCATCTCCGCAACTTCTGAAGGAAAGAGTGCTGCGTCGGCAACTAGGCCGAGAGCTCATGACATAAACAGAATTTATGCCTGACGGTATCTTTTCCGCCTGCGGCTTGGCTGCCCCATAGTATATTCCAAAGAGAAACACACCCGAGCAAGGAACGCGGGCGCCGCGGCCACGGCAAGACGCCTCGGCAAGTCGCTCGGCAAGGGGAACAGCCATGGAGGACATGATGCAAAGTGTAAGCCGCCGCACCTTTCTTAGGGCAGGAGCCGCGCTAAGCGGTGGCATAATCTCTGCTGGCATGCCCTTGTCTCAAGTCATCTGGGCGGCCGAAGGCAAGGTGCTCGAGGTGCGTTCCAGTGGAGACCTGGTCACGCTGGATCCCGCTTTCCTCGGGCAGGCGGCGGAAGTAGACCTAACAAACTGTATCTATTCAAAGCTCACGCGATATAAGCCCGGCACCGAATGGGGCTGGGAGTTAGAGGCTGCAGACAAGATCGAGCAGGTTGATCCCACGCATATCCGATTTCGCCTCAAGAAAGGCATAAAATTTAGTGGCGATTACGGCGAGCTGACGGCCAAGGATGTTAAGTTCTCTTTCGAGCGCGTCATCAAGCTCAATTCACCCATCAAGCCCCAATGGGGCTCGTTAAATCACGTCGAGGTGGAGGACGACTACAGTGGTGTTATCGTGTTCAACGCGCCATTTGCGGCTGTTTGGCTTGTTCCGCTGCCTTATGCCGTCGGCCAAATCGTTTCTGAGGCTGCGGTAAGGAAAGCCACCAAGGACGGCGGTAATTTCGGTGTGAAGCCGCCAGCATTCTCAGGTCCCTACGTGCTGGCTGACTGGAAGCCCAACCAGTACGCACTTCTCACGAGAAATCCGGACTGGTCAGGCCCCAAGCCGGGCTTCGACGAAATCCGTATCCTGCCTATTCCGGACGCTAAGGCAGCGGAACGTGCTTATCAGGCGGGCGACGTCGATTTCACCGTAGTCGGTTTGGACTCTCTCGCGGCGTTCAAGAGCAATCCGCCCGCCAACACGGAGATCGCGGAAAGGGCATCGACCCGTTATACATGGATCGGCATGAACATGGATCATCCCAAACTGAAGGACATAAATGTCCGCAGGGCGATCCAATGGGCGATCAATGTACCACAGGTTTTAGATACCGCGTATGACGGTCAGTCAATTGCGGCCACGGGTATTATTCCTCCAGGTATCGTTGGGCATCGCGCAAAGACTCTGGTTCCGCCGGAAGGTGATCTCTCAAAAGCCAAAGAGCTTCTCGAGAAGGCTGGGGTAAATGGTTTGACATTGAGCCTCGACTGTACAAACGACAGCCAGACTTCAGCCATAGCTCAGACGGTGCAGGCACAATTGTCCCAAGTCGGAATTTCTCTGGTGGTTAATGCCCGAGATCCCGGGACATTCTGGTCACTCGGCGTGGAGTCTGAGGGAGACAGCTGGAAGGACGTGCAGCTCTTTATTATGACCTTCTCCGGACTGCCGGATCCGTACGACTACGTGACTTGGTTCGTGCAAGATCAAGTGGGTATATGGAACTGGCAACGCTTCCGCAGCCAACGCTTTGACGAGCTAAACGCTAAGGGACTGTCCATTAACGATCCCAACGAGCGGGCAAAGGTTTACGAGGACATGCAGGACTTGATGGAAGATTCTGGCGCATTTCGGTTCCTGACCAATGAGACCAATCCAATCCTATATCGGAAGACGCGAATGAAAGCGGCGATGCGCCCAGATGGAACCCCATTATATATCGATTTCCAGCCGGCTTAAGCTTGAGCGTGAACTGTGTGGATCTATCTACTGAAACGCGTTTTCCTCGCGGTCGCCATTACGGTGATCGCGGTGACCCTTGTGTTCATGATGATCCATGCGGTGCCTGGCGACCCAGCCGTTGCTCTGCTAGGTCCCCGCGCCACGCCTGAAATGATAGCGCACCTTCATCGGGAGATGGGGCTGGATAAGCCGCTTGCCGTGCAGATCGTCATTTTCTTCGAAGGGCTGCTGCAAGGCAATCTTGGTTTTGATGTGTTGAGCCAACGTCCGGTTGCGGACATAATATTCGAGCAACTTCCTTATACTATCGAACTAATCTTCGTCTCGATTTTGTGGGCGGTGGCGATTGCGGTGCCGCTCGGTTGTTATTCGGCCATGAGGCGTAATTCTGTCATCGACCAGATCGTCGCGATCATGGCAGTCGCCACGATCGCGATTCCTTCGTTCGTCATGGCTGTCTACGCACTCCTGATCTTCGCTGTCACGCTCCATTGGTTACCAGCAGTCGGAGCCGGACAGGGTTTTTTGGACGGCCTTGTTCATCTCATTCTGCCAGCCTTCGCCGTCGGGATCGGCTGGGTTGGATACATCTCCCGGCTGGTACGGGCATCCATGATGGAGATCCTGGGTGAAAACCATGTGCGAATGGCCCGTTCCTTCGGCATTTCCGAATGGCGCATTGTTTTGCATTACGCGCTGCCGCTTGCGATCCTGCCGACAGTGACGATCCTCGGCGTGGGCATAGCGTGGTTGCTTTCGTCAGCTGTCTTTATCGAGGTCGTTTTCGCAAGACCAGGTATCGGTGCCTTGATTGTACAGGCGGTCAACACGCGCAACTATGCAGTCGTAATAGGGGCCGTGCTAGTCACCACTGTTGTTACTGTCTTGGCGACGACGGCGTCCGATCTGATCGCTGCCTCTCTTGATCCTCGAACCCGCGAGAAACTTTAGCATGGCGAGCCTTGAAGCGCTCCGCGGCGAAACTGGCCCAGAGCTAGCACCCGGCAGCTTCCGTAAGACGGTGCGGCAACTGCGCAAGAACCGTCTTGGCGTCCTTGGAGCCGCGCTGGTCGCGATCGTTTTCGCAAGCGCGATCTTCGCCCCGATCATCATTACACATGATCCGACCCGCATCATGGTGGGGCCGCGCTTGGCGGACCCGTCACTACTTTTTCTTCTGGGCACCGATCAACTGGGCCGCGACACATTCTCGCGCGTCATGATGGGCGGCCGCGTCCCGCTGCTTGTCGCCTTCGCCTCGCTAGGCAGTTCGCTGGCAGCCGGCCTCGTGCTTGGTCTGATCGCAGGCTTCGGACCGAGGTGGCTGGACAATTTGCTCCTTCTTTTATTCGATACGATCCGCTCCTTTCCGGGCATCATCTTCGCGTTGGCGATTATCGGCTTACTTGGACCCAGCCTGGCCAGCATGATTTTTGTTATCGCAATCACCTCTATGCCCATTTATGCACGGGTCGTGAGGACCCAGACAGAGGCGCTACGCAACAGTGAATACATCGCCGCAGAACGCACTCTGGGCGCTGGCACGATGCGCATCCTGGCAGTGCACGTACTGCCTAATGTTATCGGCCCGCTTCTCATCCTCGTGAGCATGGACGTGCCCGCGGTAATCGCGGTGGAGGCCGGTCTCAGCTTCCTTGGTTTGGGCGTACGTCCACCCACGCCCGATTGGGGAGCAATCCTCAACGACGGCTATAATTACATCCAGCAGACGCCGTGGCTTGTGGTTGGCGGTGGTATTCCAATCGTCCTCGCAACGCTGGGCTTCACATTCCTGGGTGAGGCGCTACGCGACATGTTCGATCCAAAGCTGCGGAAAGATCTATGATACCACACGATCGGTCATCGCAATCGACCACACCCCTCCTGGAGATACGTCACCTCCATCTTGATTTCGGGACACCAGAGGGGCGCATTCATGCACTGCGAAACGTGTCGCTTAATGTCGCAGCCGCAGAGGTGGTCGGCGTTGTCGGCGAAAGCGGATCTGGAAAGTCGACGCTTGCGTATACGGTGATGGGTCTGCTTTCGGAAAATGCCGATGTCACAGGTGGCGAGATCCTGTTTGAAGGGCGAGACCTGCTGAAGATGCCGGCTCAGTCGCAGCGTAGCCTGCTTGGCGATCGACTTTCCATGGTTTTTCAAGATCCAATGACTGCGCTTAATCCTGTGCGCACCGTTGAGAACCAGATGATCGACATCCAGCACCACCAGCAAAAAAGCCGGAGTGAAAAGCGTGCTCGTGCCATCGACATGCTACACCGGGTCGGAATTCCGGATCCGCAAAACCGGATCGGGGCCTATCCGCACCACTTTTCCGGCGGCATGCGTCAGCGGATATGTATAGCCATGGCGCTGCTTGTAAAACCCGTGCTCCTCATCGCCGACGAGCCGACGACTGCGCTCGATGCGACACTTGAAGTCCAGATCATCCATCTGCTCAAAAATCTCCAAAGGGAGATCGGTTGCTCCGTCCTCTTCGTATCCCATCATCTTGGAGCTGTGGCTGAGTTGTGCGACCGGGTCGTCGTCATGTATGCCGGCGAAGTGGTCGAACAAGGCGATGTGCGCAGCATATTCCGCAATCCCGCTCATCCCTACACCCGCGCCCTGCTTGAGTGCGACCCGGGGCGGCTTAAACGAACCACACGCACATTGCCGACCATTTCCGGCGAGGTGCCCAGCCTCCTGGGCTTGAAGAAGGGGTGCATCTTCAGCGCGCGATGCCCGCAGGCATATGATCGCTGTCTCGAGGAACAGCCAGTCGATCGCCCGATCAGCCCAGGGCAGACGGCACGATGCCATCTGCTCGAAGAAAATCGACTAGTTTCGGCATGAGTGCCCTTGTCAGTGTTCGGGACCTCTGCGTCCGCTTCCGCACGATGGGGCCGCTTAAAGCGCTCGCGACCGGGACAAATGCGCCTTTCATCGACGCGGTATGCAGTGTTTCTTTTGAAATTCACAAGGGTGAGACGCTGGCCCTTGTCGGCGAGAGCGGCTCCGGAAAATCCACCGTCGCTCGCACGATGATTGGCCTGCAGCGGGCGGTGAGCGGCAGCATCAGCTTCGATGGGCAGGAACTCACGGACCTCAGTGCGGTAGAACGCAAGCCCTACTTGCGACGCATGGCGATGACGTTTCAGGATCCGATCGGTTCACTTTCGCCCAGGCTGACGGTGCGATCGATCTTGACCGAGCCTTTCCGCATCCATGGGCTGAAGGATCGCGATTTAGGAGCTGAAGCGACGCGCCTCCTGCGGATGGTGGGCTTGCCGGCCGATTTTGTTGGCCGCTATCCTCATCAACTCTCCGGTGGTCAAGCCAGGCGCGTCAGCGTGGCGCGCGCCCTAGCGCTCAATCCGGACTTGATCATCGCCGATGAGCCGACCGCGGGCTTGGATGTCTCGGTGCAAGGCGAGGTGCTAAATCTTCTCACTCGCCTGCAGGACGAACTAGGCATCGCGATCCTGATAATCACGCACAACCTCAATGTAGTGCGCCACATAACTGACCGCATGGCAATCATGTATCTCGGCCGCTTCATTGAAGTCGGCACGACGCAGAGTATTTTCCATCAGCCAAGCCATCCCTATACCGAAGCGCTGCTTGCGGCCAATCCCGAACCGGACCCAGACGCAGTGCTCAACAGGATTGAGCTCAAGGGCGAAGTGCCAAGCGTGATGTACCGGCCATCCGGCTGCGAGTTCCACACCCGGTGTCGTTACGCTCAAGATCGCATCTGTGGCCGCGTCGCTCCCCCATCCTCAGTGAGCCTGCAGGACCCGGAGCACAGCTTTAGATGCCATTTCCCGTTAAGCTCCAAATCGTTGACCTGCTGAACGTTCATCCCTCGCGGAAACTGGGGGCCGATTTGTTTAAAATCTTGGCTGGGCTTAGGCAATTTGTCAGGCGCGAAGCCTTTCATCAGCGCAACAGACCGCGGGTCTGGCGTAATGCATTGGCATTCCATGGCGAGCAATTGGGGTGTTCCGGCCGAACAGCCGAACCCGGCGATTGCGACGGCGTAACATAAAAACGGGGTGGCCTCGAGGGCTTCGCAACTGGGGAACTGCGGTTGGTGGGCACCCTCGGCAGGCGTCCATGGTTCAGCTGTGCCGCACAAGCAGTGCCCGGTTCGCGCGCCCTATGAGGGTACGGCTTATGGGGGTAAGGCGGAGGCGCCCACTGTTCCCGCCGGCGCGCTAATAACGAATGGGGCATCAACATCATGCTGCGCATCAAATTCAATGATTGAATCTGGCATCCAGGGACCGATAACCTCGGGCAACCGGTGTCCGTGTCCGCTATGTAGTAAGCGCCTATGAAGTGGCGGCGCTCCTCTACACGTATTTCGCGAGCGCCGAATCGTTCTGGCTTAGAATAGCGGTCCTGGAACGCTTCTTGTTGGGACGAAAGCCACAGATGTCGCTCAGCCCGAAACTGGCTTGCAATCGAGATATAGTGGGGTTCCATCTGGGCGCATTGCCGCCTGCACCTTCGTTGTGCGATACACGACGGGAGTGGCCCCGTGGGTCAGGAATCGGAAATTCCCCGGATTCTTCCATGAGGTCCAGCATCTCCTCGTAGAGCTTTCCACGCTCATTAGGTCAGCGATGGAGAGTCCCTTGACGTTCAGTTCGTCATAACGTTTCGCTCCGGAAGCGTTGCCAATTCCAAACGCCAACTTGAGCCTGCGTGGTACGCATCCGGTGAAGACCGCAGACGTGCGTATCTGGTGGCCAGAGAACCTGAGCACCGGAGTGCTGGGGTCAAGCTTTCGATGGGGAGACGCGATGATGTTCTTCGAGGAGGAGTTTGACCTCCTCGAAGCCTTCATCGGTGAAGATCCCGTCGTCATCATTGGCGCCGTAGACCCAGATGACGCCGTCCTAATCCGGGACACAAAGGGGGTGAACTCCCGTCTCGACGGCGCGGGCGTCGCCGCCGTTGCAAAGGCGGTCGTCGCCATCCGCTCGTACCATGCCGCAGCGAGTCAAAGCGGCCCGCATCTGACCCTGCCTCTGTCAACCAAGGACAGCCGTGCGGTGCTCGTGACGCTTAAGGTGGAAGCGGAAGGTGAGGCGCTGATGGCGGCCGAGCAGGCACGCGCCTTGGGGTGCTTGTGAGCGGCGTAGTTGTCAAGAACGACGTGGATGGCCCTGCTGGCCGCCACCTCGGCATCGACAGCGTTGAGTGAGGCGGATGAATTCCTGGTGACGATGGCGCTGCATGTTCCTGCCGATAACGGTGCCATCGAGCACGGTAAGGGCGGCAAACAGGGTGGTCGTGCCGTTGCACTTGTAGTCGTGGTCGTGGTGCCGAGCCTACCCTTCATGGGCAGGCCGGGCTGGGTGCGGTCGAGCGCCTGGATCTGGGCTCTTCTCGTCGACCGACAACAGGATAGCGTGAGCCGGTGGATCAACTAGTGGCATGGCCGACGACGTTGCGCAGTTTGTCGACGAACTGCGGATCGTTGCAGAGCTTGCACTGGCGCGCCACACGCAAGTCTTGAACTTACCAGATTGCCGCATGATCTCGAGGGTGCCCACGCCGTCGCTGCTCAACAGAATGATCTCTGCGCGCCAAACGTGCTTCTGCAGCGCACTGCGATGGGCGCGCTGATCAGAGAGAGGCTGACGATCAATCGAAGAAACGGTGAGGTATATTCCTGTGCGCATGTACCAGACTCGCATGCGCACTCACAAAAGGGAATCCTCAGCCGAACTCTTATGTCAGGCGTAAACCACTAGCACGACAGGGCTCCCGGCAAAGCTCTGGGATCGACAGATTGCCCATTGCGGCGCGCTGGAAGGCTACCTGGTTCCAGTTGTGGTCGCAGGCACCCCAGAGCACGAATGCAGATGAATTGACTTTATATCGAGCAATATTTTTTCCGCCTTTAGCATCCAAGAAATCCGGTCTTAGATCCACGTAAGAGTGAGCCACTAGGGCGGCCTTAACATGTCCTCGTTTTCGATTGTGAACCACAAAATTGATCCCACGCGAGTGGCAAAAGCACTTAAGCCGGATGGGAGCATGGATGACAACGATCGGGTTGAAATTGGGCCGACGGACGTCGCCTTTGCGGAGTGGGCAGCCTTGGGCCTGACCACGCCCAACCTAGATCGTATGCGCAAGACCCGTCTTGATCGGATTGTTCTGCAACTCCGCCAAAGAGACTATGCGGGCGTGCTCTGCTTCGACCCGCTGAACATACGATACGCTTCAGATTCCTCGAACATGCACATATGGATCATGCACAATCCGTCACGAGCTGTGTTCGTATCGGCCGACGGCTATGTCGTTCTCTGGGATTTCCATCGTTGCAGCCACCTGTCAACCTATCTGCCGCTCATCAACGAAACCCGGGATGGCGGGGCCGGCTTTTACTATTTCGTTGCCGGCGACCAAGAAGAAGCAGTCGCCAAGGACTTTGCCGGACAAATTGACGAACTGTTGCGCCGCTCTGGTGGCAAAAACCGTCGTCTTGCCGTCGACAAGATCGAAATCCCCGGCCTTCGTGCGCTAGATGCAGTTGGCATCGAGGTTTGCAACGGCATGCAGCTCATGGAGCACGCCAGGGCCATTAAGGGAATCGACGAGATCAACGCCATGCGCTGCTCTCTCGCGACCTGCGAGATTGCCGTTGCCAAAATGCGAGAACGTTTGCAGCCCGGCATAGCCGAAACGGAACTTTGGTCGGTTCTTCATGCCGAAAACATCGCACGTGGTGGCGAGTGGATCGAAACGCGCATTTTAACTTCCGGCCCGCGCACGAACCCCTGGATGCAGGAGGCCGGCCCCCGTCGCATTGTCTCAGGAGACCTCGTCGCCTTCGACACCGATATGGTGGGCCCGTACGGCATGTGTGCCGACTTCTCCCGCACTTGGCACTGCGGTGACGGCCGACCCACCGAAGCACAGCGAAGGCTGCACGACATAGCCTACGAGCACGTAGCTGCAAACATGGCTATGCTAAAGCCGGGCGTCTCTTTCACCGAACTCACTCAGCGCAGCCACAAGCTTCCCGCGGATTTCGTCAAGCAGCGATATGGCGTCATGATGCATGGCATTGGTCTTTGCGACGAATATCCCGCGATTCTCTATCCTGAAGACTTCATCCCGGGAGCATTCGACTATGTTCTCGAGCCCGGAATGACCCTGTGCGTCGAGGCTTATATCGGTGCCGTCGGTGGGCGGGAAGGCGTAAAACTGGAAGAGCAGGTGCTCGTGACCGAGAGCGGAGTTGAAAATCTCACGAGATGCCCGTTTGATGAGGCTTTGGTGGCCTAGGGATTTCGGCCGAGTCTCTTCAAATTGTCCAATTCTTGAGAGATCCGCGGAAAAGCTGTTTGTTGCGCATCTGGCTCAGCACTTTTGCGGAAGTTGGCTTTTCGTTGGTCCAACTCGCCCGCCTACATTCGTAGAAAGGGGGGTGGAGGCATCCAAGTCCATGGTCGACGCCCTGACCCGCGAGTGCTGTCGATACTCTGACCAGCAGTCGGGCAGTGGCAGCTGTGGCGTCAGATTTGCAGCAAGTCCGCTGTTAGCCTCCGAACACACGGTCTCTGTTGGGGGTGGCGCATGTGGCCATTCCGCCAAGGATATTGGTCGAATTGCAGGCAATAGCCGGTCAGTGTCAGGTCACACTGGGTTGGCGCTTCGTGACGACGATTTTCGTGTAGCAGACATTTCGCTGAGTGGTTTGCATGCTCTCGATCTTGGCTGGGGACACAACAATGTGGAGCTTCGGTGTATGGAGCGCGGATCGGTCGTCATCGTTCGGCGTGTTCGGTGCTCCATGGGGCGGTCAATTCATCTGCTTACGTCACAGCCGGGACCTGCTTGACAAGAAACCTGAGGCAGCGCGATACTATGAGAAGTCCCTCCTGTCGTGACGGAACGCTATCTCGCAGGATAAATATGCACTATTCCCTAGATATACATGCCGAGGCTGGGCGTTTGTTGGAAGAGAAATGCTGTGCGATTTCCGCCCTACTGATCACGACTCCCCTGGTCGGCTTGCTTTTCGCATTTGCGTCACAGGGGACAAATCTTTTTGACTCTACTAACCCGGAGAGGGCCTTCCTCCAGAGTTCTTCGATCGTGCTGCCGCCGCGCTGAGCAAGTCCAATAAGTCTGCCACGGATGTAGCTAAGCTGAGCGTCCGACGGAAACGCCCCAGTGTTGATTTTTCGAGCTTTCTCTGACTTGCCTGTCGGAGTCCACCAGAGGCGATCCGTCGCGACGCAGCCTAGTGCTACTTTGGCAGATTTTTGGCGATGTGGGCATTTTGAGGATTGAACGAAGCCGCTAACGCGGCATTTGGCGGATCGGTTTGCAGGAACGCTTCTGTTTTGAAGGATCGCGGCTGTTGAAGCGCAATCTGAGAACAGGAGCTACAGAAATGGCCAAGTTGACCCCAGTTCCCCGGCGCATGATCGAGGATATGACGATCCGTAATCTGCCGCCGGCCACGCAGCGATCCCCACGTGCATGCCGCGGCGAAGTTTTCGCGCTACTTGGCCGTTCGCCGGACCGGCTCGGTCTGGAGGACGTGCGCGCCTTCCAAGTTCATTTGATGTCGACCGGAATCTCGTGGCTGCGCTGAACCAGACGGTGTGCGCGCTGCGGTTCCTCTACGGCGTGACGCTGGGCCATGCCGAGAGTCCGGAGCGGATCGTCTATGCTCGCTCGCTACGCACGCTGCCGGTGGTATTGAGCGCCGACGAAGTCGTGGCCTTCCTAGAGGCGGTGCCGAGCCTGAAGTGCCGTACGGCCCTGACGACGGCCTAAGAGCAGGTCTCAGTGCTTGGAGACTGTCGGGCTGAAGGTCGGCGACATCGACAGCGGTCGCGGGGTGATCCGTGTTGAGCACGGCAAGGGCGACAAGGACCGCACCGTGATGCTGTCGGCGCAGCTTCTGCGCATCTGCGAGTCTACTGGCGGCTTGGCGAAGCCGCGGGACTGGCTGTTTCCCGCGCGCGGGTGTTATTTGGGCTTGTCGTTCGGCGCGTGCGGCCGCCTAAGCGGGTGACGGTCCACACGCTCAGGCACAGCTTCGCCACGCATCTTCAGAACGCACCGACATCCGCACCATCCAGGTTCTACTCGGCCACAACAATCTGTCCGGCGGCGCGCTACGCTAAGGTCTCGAACAGCCTCATCCGACGCACGACAAGCCCGGCTGAACATCGAGGTGCCGCCAGGGTGAGTGGTACCGCCATGTCGGCGAGACTGAAGGTGGCGGATATCTTCCGCCGCCATGGCGAAGTATATAGACAGGTTCATGACGGCTATCTAGGCTCGCATCGAGCGGCGTGTGATGAGCGCGATCGAGCTCTGCCGGACCGCCGAACTGGGCGGCCAGTCTACGGCTGCCGCTCCTGCGGTCGATCCGCGTGGCCTACAATTCCTGTCGCAGCCGGCACAGTCCCAAATGCCAGGGTCAGGCCTGCCGGGACTGGCTTGCCGCACGCCAGAATGAACTGCTGCCGGTGCTCTATCACGCAGTGTTCATGCTGCCGGCTGAGGTTGCTGCGATCCCTTTCACAAGGCGGCACCTTATACGCGGCCGAAACGCCTGCGCGCGAAGCCAATCTCAGGCATTTGGGAGCTGAGATCGGCCTCATCGCGGCGCTGCATAGCTCTCATCTACCATCCCGCCTGATTGTATCGTACCGGGTGGTGGTGTCTCGCCCGACGGCACACGCTGGATCTCGTGCAGGCCGGGCTCTTTTTACTCGTGCGCGTGCTGTCGCGCCTGTTTCGCTGGCGCATGACACGGAAGACGCGCTTGTGATTGACGGCCGGTTCGCCGTCTTTCGCGTTCCCTGTTCGTCAGGGCTGTGATGCGACGATCGCCATAGGTCGGGCGTTCGTCGATCAGGCGGCGACCAGCTCCAAGAGCCCATCGTCATCGGGGTTGCGATAAGGCCCGCGCGGCTTCACCAGGCGATGCAACTCATGGAGATGGGAACGCGCCGCCCCGAGGGTCTCGGCAACGGCCTTCATCGGGAACCGTCCCTCGGCTGCGACAAGAGCCGCAAGTTCGGTTTTTTGACTCCGACCTGGCCAGCGCGTCTTTGAGGATCTCCACTTCCATGGTCTTGCGGCCGAGAAGCCGCTCGAGGTCGCGAAGGCGCTCTTCAAGCCGCCGCACTTCCGAACTCCCGACCACAGATTCGTCCGATCCCACCGCAGCCGTTCCGCCTTCCTTCAATAAACGGCGCCAACGATACAAGAGATTTGGCGCCACGCCTCATCGTGCGGCGACAGAGGACACGGTCTCACCCGGAAGGAAACTCTCCTCGATAATCTGCAGCTTCTGTTCGGTCGTCGTCCAGTGTCGGCGCCGTACCTCCCCGGTGATCAGTTCAATCCGTCGACAGTCGTCAGCCATAAGCCTGTGCTTGAGGATATCCCCAAGCCTCCCGCGTTAGGCCGACTGTCCGGCCGAAATGGGGGCCAGTTCAGGATCCGACATTGTTGGCGAACTTCGAACAAAGGAGGTCTGTGCAGTTCTTTCACGACGCCTTTCTTCGATGAAGAACAGTGTAATGCGAGCCTTCAGGTCAAATGGCATGACGCATGCACAGGGTTGTGCGAGCCGGAAGGAACAAGGCCATGCTGACAGAGAACCAGATGAAAGTGCCTGCCGAGATCGTGCCTCGCCAGGAGAATGCCGAAGAGACCCGCCACGTACCTTCGGAGCTCGAGCACGAGGATTTAGCCGATGCGCGCTGTTGGAATGCAGGCGATCGCCCCTTGCTGACGGGCAGGGTTGGGTCATGCAGTTGAAGGGCGATCGTAGGCTAGAGGCTTTTCGACGGATGCTTCGCATCCGCCGATTCGAAGAAGAAGGTAGGCGCCTGTTCAACGGTGGTCAGATCCCTGGTTGGTTTCACACGACCGTGGGTCAGGAAGGCGCTATCGTCGGAGCAAGCCTCGCCCTCCGGGACGATGACGCCATGACCGGAACACACCGTTCGCATGGCCATCCGATTGCGAAGGGCGCGCATTTGCAGGCGCTTATGGCAGAACTGATGGGTAAGGAGGGCGGCGTTTGTAAGGGGCGTGGCGGTTCGATGCATTTTGCGGACAGTTCAGTGGGGATTATCAGTGAATCGGGAATCGTCGGAGGGGGCATTCCTCTTGCCACAGGATGCGCATTTAGCGCCAAGGTGCGCGGCGTCGATCAGGTTACCCTTTGCTTTTTCGGCGACGGAGCAGTGAACCAGGGCACTTTTCACGAGAGCCTCAACATGGCCTCGTTGTGGAGGCTTCCCGTCATTTATCTTTGCGAGAACAATGGCTATGCAATGACCACCTCCGTAGCAACAAGCCACGGACAGCCGGACATTGCCCTACGAGCGGCAGGTTACGGAATTCCAGGAGAAATAGTAGACGGACAGGACGTCAGTGCCGTCTATCAATCTGCGGCATATGCGGTCACGCGAGCACGCGCGGGGCAGGGACCCACTCTCATAGTGGCCAACACTTATCGGTTCGATGAACACAATATAGGCTTGGCCGTTTCTGGGGAGCCTTATCGACAGGTCGCAGAAGTCGAGGCACACAAACGCGACCGGGACCCAATTTTGCTATATCGCACTGTGCTGCTCGAAGAGGGTGTAAATGAAGAGACTCTAGCAACCATCGAGCATGAAGTGGCCCAAGCCGTCACACAGGCCGTACAGTTTGCTTTGGCTAGCCCCATGCCCCGGCCCGAAACGTTGCCCGACTATATGTTCGTGTCGACCATTGCCCGCTAAGGGTGGGCTGGAGGGATTAATGGATGTGAAAGACGATACCCACAGAGACGCAGCCACGCCCGGTCCCCATATTCAGATGACCTATTTTGAGGCAATCGTGCAGGCCCAGCTAGAGGAAATGCATCGGGATGAGCGCGTTGTATTGTTGGGAGAGGACGTCTCAGTTCATGGCGGCGGCAAGCTTATCGAATGCTTCGGCAAGAACCGGGTTTGGAACATGCCAATTTCAGAAGGCAGTTTTACGGGACTTGGCATCGGGGCTGCCATCAATGGTTTGCGACCGATTGTAGACATTTCAACTGCCAGTTTCATCTATCTCGCTTGTGACCAGATTGTAAACCAGGCCTCAAAATTGCGGTATATGACTGGGGGCCAGATAGACATCCCAATCGTCTTTCGCTGCTGTATGTTCTCGACGGGCTCCGAAGCGGCACAGCATGCCGACCGGCCTTACCCGCTTTTTATGAACGTGCCGGGCCTTAAGATTATCAGCCCGACCAGCGCTGCCGATATCAAAGGCCTCATGAAATCCGCCATTCGCGACGGCGATCCTGTGCTCGTCTTCGAGGACACCCGCCTCTGGCCTCTCAAAGGCGACGTCCCCACGGATCCGGACCATTTAATCCCAATTGGCAAAGCGGACGTGAAGCGCGAGGGGGAGCACGTTACCGTCGTTGCCATCGCCGGTGCTATCAGGCCGACCATGGAAGCTGCCAACTACCTCATCGAGGAAGGCATTTCGGTCGAAGTGATCGATCCACGTACATTGAAGCCGCTCGATTATGAGGCAATCAAGATGTCAATCGAGAAGACCGGACGGCTGATTATTGTCGAGAACGGACACCGTATCTGCAACGTCGGAAGTGAAATCGCAGCGGTGATGGCGGAAGAGTCCTTCGATCTTTTGAAGCGACCTATCTTGCGGCTGAGTGCTCCAGATATTCATGTCCCATTCAGTCCGGCTCTTGAGAAGGACTTTTTTCCAACACGGGACAGCATTGTTGGCGCCATACGACAGTTACTCTGAGTTCCCAAAAAACGCATGAATGGAAGTAACACAGCAACTGCCGTTATCGTCGCAGTAGGAGGTGATAAGACGCGCTTAGAAAAAGAAGGCAGGCCATCAGACGATAGGCGGGAAACATTCCAGAAGGGATAGGGCTTATACATGAGTAAATCATTCATCGATGGCAGATTCGGTCTGAGTGGGAAGACCGCTTTGGTGACCGGCGGAGCACGCGGCATCGGATTGCAAGTCGCGCTTACATTACAAGAAGCTGGCGCCGATATAATTCTCACTGGAAGGGATCGGGTTCGCGTGGCCGCGGCGGCAGATCAGTTTCCAGTCAAGCCTAAAGTCTATCAGCTCGATGTTAGGGACTCGCAGGCGGTACGCGATCTCGCCGATGGCATCGCCGTTTGCCCTGACATCCTTATTAACAATGCCGGGGTGTCCCGCGCGGCGCCGACGAAATATACCACCGACGAGGATTGGCGAGCTGTCCTTTCAGTCAACTTGGACGGCCTGTTCTACTGCAGTCGCACCTTCGGCTCTCTCATGGCGGAGCGCGGTTCCGGCGTGATTGTAAATATCAGTTCGATATGTGGAGATGTTGTCACCCGACAGGAATCCGTAGTCACGGCTTACAATGCGAGCAAGGCGGGGGTAACTATGGTAACCAAAACCCTTGCTTGCGAATGGGCAAGATCTGGGGTTCGGGTGAACGCAGTGGCGCCTGGATT
The DNA here is from genome assembly GCF_018588885.1 of Mesorhizobium sp. dw_380. Taxonomy (GTDB): domain Bacteria; phylum Pseudomonadota; class Alphaproteobacteria; order Rhizobiales; family Rhizobiaceae; genus Mesorhizobium. Next base: position 20,982 of record NZ_JAFFIW010000038.1, on the reverse strand, counting down.
CGTACAGTCAGAGATGACCGACCAGTATCCTGTAGAAGTGGTCAGGGCATGGTCTGATCGGACGCCAATGGGCCGCTTCGGCCAACCTCATGAGATTGCATCTGCCGTCCAATTTCTTGCTAGCGACGCGTCAACCTATATCACGGGAACGGTATTGTTGGTGGATGGTGGCTACACTTGCTGGTGAGATTTTCTATTGGTTAATTCTGGTGGGCCATCCTGCTGCCTGGGGTGACAAAGCAAGATGATCTACCCATCGAAGTTTCTGTGCGTCGCACTACTTGATCCATAGTTTCGTAGTCAAAAGCACGGTGAACGTCAACCGAATCGATGAAGCTATCCAGCAGTTTGGCGGTGCGTTCTTGAGGCCGCTGTAGGTTAGGTGTAAGGCCGTTCACCAAGCTCGTTTGAATGACAGTTCGCGCGACGAGCAGAAGCTCGTGCATCGTACCTTCTCCCAGACGCTCCCCAGCCAGCTGAGTGATGTAGACACCGGTCATCACCCGTTGCCATGGGATCTCTGGTCCTTCACCAGGATCGGTGCGGCGGTAACGGATCCCATCATCGCGCCTCTCATTCCCCAGCCGACTTGCGCGAGAAGAATAGGCCTATATTGCGGCAACCAAGACACTCTTTTTGGTGGTCATGACGTCACATCCTGCAACAGATAAATACAACTACTTCACAAGAATTTACCAATCGCAAACCACGAGCAGTGGTATGTTGGACGAACTCACGCGCGGAAAAAAACCAGACAAGCTATTCGGAGTCGACAAACATGAAAAGAAGAGCGCTTATCCTGATCGAGGGTACAAGGAACAATGGTCCTCTATATGTCCAAGCGGCCCGAAGTCTTGGCCTGCACTCGATTACCCTGGCGGCTGATCCACTTAGGCACTACTATCATGCCGCAGAAGACAGTGAGGTAATCTGTGTGGACACATCCAATCTCGATGCGCTGATTTGCGAGTGTGTTCGGCTGCATGCGACCTATGATATTGCTGGGATTACGAGCTCGGAGGAAGCTGCATATGCGACAGTCGGCATGCTCTGTCGACATTTCAATCTGCCAGGTCCGAACGCCGAATCGGTTGAACGATGCTGCGATAAATTCACTCAACGTCAGCTGCTTGGGCAAGCCGACATTCCAATTCCTGCCTACGCGTTGGCAACGAATGCGAGCGAGGTTGTAAGCTCTGCCGCTAAAATCGGCTTTCCTGTAATTGTAAAACCAGCCACGGACACCGGCGGCAGCGAGGGGGTCCGATTGTGCGGCAGTAGCGAGGAGCTAATCCAGCATACTGCTTATCTATCAAGCAGGTGGAGTACATGGCAGTCCCCAGCAAGAATATTAGTGGAACAATTTGTGAAAGGCTTTCATTATTGGGTGGAGATGATGGGAGATGACGTCATTGGAATCGCCTCTCTCGAATTCGGTCCCTCGCCGCATTTCGTATATAATAGATGCGCCTATCCGGCCTTGCTTACCAATGAAGAGGATGAGCGCATCGCCGATGTTTCACTGAGGTGTTTACAGGCTCTCGACCTTCACTGGGGTCCGACCAACGTTGAACTCAGGTGGACGGCACATGGGCCGGTCGTCATTGAAGTAAATCCGCGTATGTCGGGCTCGCCCGGTGTTGAGCTAGTTGAGCTAGCTTGCGGTATCAATCTTATCCGAGAGCACATTAAACTCGTGATCGGCGATGAGGGCGATTTGCGCGGAACCCGTTCAGAAACTGCTGCTGCGCAATTCCTAGTTCCTGAACGGGACGGCGTTCTCGATTGGATCGATGGCGTCAGCCGGGCGGCTGCTGTACCTGGCGTCGCCAAAGTGAAGCTTTACCTTGAACCAAACACCACGATCAAAAGGAGAGGCGATCACCGAGACTTAATCGGATATGTGACCGCCAGCTCGCCTGACATCGCTCGGACGGAGGCGATACTTCAGCGGGCCGTCGGCTTAATTGAGTGGTCGGTTACATAGGTTCGATTTCCCTTGCTACCTGGCGGAGCGGCGCTTGTGTCCACCGTGTGGTGTTGCCGGGTTCAAGCGCCAGCCGCTGAAGATGATGAAGCCGACGTGCATCATTGTTGAAGCTGCTGAAGCGCTAGCGCAGCGAAGAAGAACCGCCAGGGAGCCATACGATCAGCGGATGGCGCACAGGATCGCTGGTCCTCGACGCACCCGTTTCCGGTTAACCTCCGAGCCAGCGACTGTCGGCCCTCCAACAGGGAAACCGGCAGTCCCGCGCGCGTCCGCAACAGCGGACGGTTGTCGTGCGTAGGACGGAGGAAATTCGCCCCTGCCTCGGGCGGTGAACGGGACAGCCGTAGGAGCGTCAGCAAAGCGCAGGCCGCAGGACGGGACGCGGGACGACTTTCCCCGTCCGCGGCGATCCGCATGTGTTTGCGTCAGGAGAAAGGCTGACCGGACGAAAGGCGCACTGCCGCTTCTCGAAAGTCCGGTCGCTGATCAGCGACGTGCGGTAGGATCGGCCATAGCAGGGCCGAGTTCCCCCTGGAAGAAAAAACAGGTGTTGCACCCGTCGGGTCCCCCTCAATTGCTGGGCAGCCTGTTAACTTCCAGCCTGGCATACTCGCTCTCCAGGTCGTCTTGCGCGGGTTCGGCAATTCCTCGAGCGTCAGCTCCACGGCCAAGATCGCCCGCTCAACGATCTCACCCGCGTCGAGCTCGGCCAGGCCCGAATCAATACCGGCCCAGCTGGTTGGCTGCCAGTCGCAGGAGACTGAGATTCTGCATGGCAGAGTTTACTCGGCAAGCGCCAGCCAGCGCTCTCGGTGGGCCGCATTCATACCCCAACAGAGCGCGTTCAAAGCTGAGGTTGCCGCCAAGGCGCTGTCAAGCAGAGGCTTATCGCGAAATAGAGACGTACGGGCTGCGATCGTTCGAAGGTCGTCGAACGATCGACCTGATTGCAGACCGCGCATACGCCTACGAGGCCCGGGGGTACGTCCTGGGATGTTTTAGAACAGCCATGCCCGCATTACTCCAGGAGCTTGGCGCAAGGCAACGGAGGCCTACGAGTTCTGCTGCACCCGGACAAGGAGCCCGTGTGCCGGTACTCACCAAACCGCCAGCTGGTTCCGAAATAAGGCGATGTCGCAGGTCCGAACAGCTTGCGCACGACTGCGCGAGGCATAAACTGGTTTTAACCCTAGCGAAACCTTTTGTGCATTCTCAGGGCAGTTGCTGGTGCTTACGATTAGAATGACACAAGCAAGGCTCGGCTTGCCGGATCCTGAGTATGTAATACTCCGCTTCCGCCGCTGCAGAAGCCAGTCGTCGGGGGGAACTTCGGCGGGGGGAAGGAAGCCGCGGGTCTCGATCAGCGGGATGGCATCTGGGTTTGAGGTAGCAGAACCGGGGAAGCGTCTTCACCGCTTCCCCGTCGATCCTGCGGATAGGGGCAGAGCTTGGCAAGCTAGTCCGCTCGGCAGATCGCAGAGGCGGTGGCATCGCCCAGACCATCGTGCCTCACGCGATGTCCCGCTGCCTATGCATGTCGCTCGTCGAAGTGAAGGGTGGAAAGGCAGTTGGATAAAAGGTTTGCAGGTAAGGTGGCTCTCGTGACGGGCGGGCGTAGCGGCATCGGTCTTGCGACTGCGCGACGTCTAAGGGACGAGGGCGCTCGCGTGTTCACCGCTCAACGTGGTGAGGACCGGGAATTCGAGGCCATTTCGGTCGACTTCACAGCTCCGACCAAGGCGGCTCATGCTATCAAAGCGGTTGTCGAACGGGCGGGACGGCTCGATGTCCTGGTAAACAACGCCGGGGTCATGCAGGAGGCGCTCGTCGAAGATATGAGCCTAGCAGATTGGGAGAGGACGATCGCCATAAATCTGACCACCCCATTCGTGCTGATAAAGGCGGCGATGCCTCACCTGCGGTCCACTGGCGGCGCGATCGTGAATGTCGGATCGATCGAGGGGCTGGGATCCAACCCGAAACACGCGGCCTATTGCGCCTCCAAGGCTGGTCTCCACGGTCTCACCCGCGCGGTTGCGATCGACCACGGCGCCGAAGGTGTGCGCTGCAACGCTGTCGCGCCTGGCTGGATCGACACCGACCTGAACTTGGATTTCATCGAGAGCATGCCGGACCCCAAGCGCTTTCGCCAGCAGATCGGTAATATCCATCCAATTGGGCGAACGGGGAAGCCGGAGGAGGTCGCGAACCTCGTAGTCTGGCTGGCTTCGCCAGAATCCTCGTTTATCACCGGTCAGGTGTGGACGATCGATGGAGGCCGAATGGCGAAGCTCAGTCTGCCACAGTAGAACCTGCGCAGGTTTGCCAAGCCGGACTTCATTGGACACCGCTCTCTTAAAAGGTGTTTGACAGCTTAGGTTGCAACCTGAGCGAAACGTTTGCGTTGTGCCCGGTATGAAAGAGGTCTAGGATTTCGGAGGATCTCTTGCAGTATAGTTCTAGAATTTTCTAAGCGAAAATTAACGAGCTTAAGTTCTGCGCAATGCAAGCGAAACAGGAGTATGATGGACGGTACCTTATGTTTTTTTGGATGGGAGTCGGTTTCAGCGGACACCTCCATGTGCTTCCCAATATACGTCGACCGGGCTAGATTTGGGATGTCGTGAGACGGCGATACATTTTGTACCGGGAATGGGCGCTCTCGCGGTCGGGCACTCGATCCTGATACTTGGCGCTCAGGCCAGGCCCATCGCTAGTTCCAACGCCTGCCGTTCGAAGAGGCGGCGGTAAATGCCACCATCGAGATCGATCAGCGCGGCATGATCGCCGTCCTCCATGATGCGGCCACGGTCGAAGACGAGCAGCCGATCGAGCGAGCGGACCGTCGACAGCCGGTGTGCGATGACGAGTGTGGTTCGACCCACCATCAACCGATCCACCGCTTGTTGAATGAGCACCTCGGATTCCGAATCGAGGCTCGATGTGGCCTCGTCAAGAATAAGGATCGGCGCGTTCGCCAGGAAGGCGCGCGCGATCGCCACGCGCTGGCGCTCGCCGCCGGAGAGCTTCAAACCTCTTTCGCCGACCAATGTCCCATAGCCCTTCGGCAGGGGCGCGATGAAGTCATGCGCACTGGCCAGCCGTGCCGCTTGCTCGATTTCGGCCTGGCTCGCGCCAGGCCGGCCATAGGCGATGTTCTCGGCAAGCGACCTGTGAAACAGGATAGGCTCCTGCTGCACGATCGCGATCTGCGAACGGAGCGACTCTTGGGTCACCTCGGAGACGTCCTGGCCGTCTATCAGGATCCGGCCGCCGCTCAGGTCGTAGAGTCTCTGGATGAGCTTCACGAATGTTGACTTGCCGGAACCGGAAGGTCCAACCAACCCAACCCTTTCGCCAGCCTCAATCGACAGCGAACATTGGCTATAGATCGGCAGGGGATGGTTGGCGTAACGGAAGTGGACGTTCTCGAAATCGATGCGGCCCGTCGTGATCCGGATCGGCTTGGCCTCTGGACGATCCGCAACATCCAGCTGCTGATTGTGGATGGCCACCAGTTCTTCCATATCATTAACCGAGCGTTGCACGGTGCGGACATGCATGCCGGCATCACGCAGATAGCCCTTCAGGACGATGAAGGACGTGAGAACATAGGCTATCTCGCCCGGCGTTGCCTGTCCATGCGACCACAGAAGCAGGGCATATCCGACCACCGCCACCCTGAGCGCAACCAAAGTGACGCCTTGGGTTGAGTCGACGATCGTTCCGCGCACCCAACTCCGGCGCGCGCGGTGCCGCCATTTGGTCATGATATTTTCAAGCCGCTGGTCTTCGCGAACCTCGGCGCCGAAGCCTTTGACCACAGCGTTGCAACTGACCGCGTCCGCAAGCGCGCCGCCGAGCTTTGTGTCCCATTGGTTGGCAAGGCTCGCCGCCGGCGCGACATAGCTGAGCGACAGCGAAATCGAAAACGCTAGATAGATCAGAGAGCCGCAAGCAAAGATCACGCCCATGACCGGCCAGTGCCAGCCGAGCAGCGCCGTCGAACCTACCAAGATGATAAAGGACGGGAACAGCGCGACCAATATTGTGCTGTTTAGAGGGTCGAGCGCCCACATGCCGCGCGTTATCTTGCGCACTGTCGAGCCGGCGAAGCTGTTCGCATGCCAGTCTGTCGAAAAGCGCTGGACATGATAGAACGCTTCGTTCGCGACATCGGACATCATCTTCAGCAAAAGATCGTTCAGGCCAATGACGGCGATGTGGCGCATGGCGATGGCAACGAGCGCAAGCGCAATCGGTACAGAGAAGGCTGCAAGGGCCGAATGCCAGGCTGGTGCTGCCACAGCAGCGCCGCCTGCAACAGCATCGATGAGACGACCTGAATAGACCGGCATCAGCACGTCAGCCAGCGTGGAGGCAAGCATCGCAGCCGTGATGATCGCGAGCCGCACCGGCTGCCGGCTCCAGTGGCGGACAGTGAAGGCGAGTACGTGGCGACCAGTGGCGCCGCGTCCATGGACGGGGAAACGTTTCATAGTTTCCAAGCGGGCGCATCAACACGCTCGGTCCCAAAGACGTTAAAAGACAAAACTAGAATTTTCGACCTCCCCCATAACAGCATCAATTTTGGCGGGCAGCTCCTGCCGCCTCACGACGGTGATGTTCAAAAGTCGTGCCAACTGAGCGGGAACATCCGAAGGACAAATTCAGCAGGTTACCGAGCCTGGAGAAAGTCAGCCGCGATCCAGTCGAATACTTTTGCTACGGCTGCCCAGCTCGGGAGATTGGAAAAGAAGGTCGACGTATCGATTGAATTGTGAACTTGTTCTTTCTCCATCCGATAAGCGGAGTGAGTGCATCACGTTGCCTCGATCAAATAAGTACAGTTGCCATGCAGCTTTCTCAGGCCCGGGACTTAGGTGCTGATTTCAAAAGCGCGCCGCGAATACGTTCCTGCCCATATTCCGTCAATCGAATGCTCGACTGTCGGATTGTGCGCTCCCCGACACAGTGCTGTTCGGTTCGCCTCCTGGGTACCTCCCCCAGTCGATTGACGACCTGAAGAAGAAGCTTCGCTCGCAAGCTGGCACGACTCTTGAGGGTACTCCAGGTGGCGAAAGGAACTCCGGCTCGAGTCCCGTTGACTTCGGATGTTGCGAGGCTGGGCTGGAGCAAACTTTGCACCGATGAGAACGCAATGAAGGAGGCATCATGGAACTCCCGCAGGTGGAGTTAGACCTATTCCTCGAGATGACTGATGATATCGCTCAATCCGAACAGTTGTTCGAACGGATGTCTGCGTTTGCGCTGAAGTTCGATTGCCCGTGGATTGCCTATGGCCCGCTCGCATCAAAACAGGGGGTTTTCAAGCCGAACCGAGAGGGTTCTGTGGTGATGTGGAATTATCCTGCTGAATGGCAGGAGCGCTACTCGAGAATGGGCTATGCCAAAATAGACCCACTCATCAAGAAAGGTCGAAAGGAGGCGGGGCCCTTTCGATGGAGCGAGGTGTATACCGATGAAAGCATAACTGAAGATGGACGCCGCGTCTTGGACGAAGCAGCAACATTCGGCTTGAGGTCAGGCGTTACCGTCCCATTACATGGCCCTGGTGACAGCTTTAGGTTTGTGAGTTTTGCTCAATCCTCGGACTGCGAATTGCAGAATAGAACGATCACCTACCTGCAAATGGCCGCGCTGCGGTTTCATCGGATGGTTACGAAGTTCGACACTACGACTGCGTCGGAACGAGTACATAACCTGTCTCCGAGAGAAATACAGTGCATTGATTGGGTGTCGAAAGGAAAATCGTCATGGGAAATAGGAACTATTTTAGGCAGATCACGAAATACGATAGATTTCCATTTAAAAAATGTAATGCGGAAGTTGGATGCGACCAGCAGAACGGTAGCTGTTGTAAAAGCTTTGAAAGTTGGGATTATCGAACCGCCGTAGGTGCGCAGCTAGTTCTCCGCCCGTAGTAGCGCGCGTGATAGCCGAGAGCTCCGGCGTGCGCTCGCTCTTCGAAGCCCCAGCGCCTCGTCCATCTCGGCCTCGAGCACCTCCTGCATCACCCACCTCGTTCGATCTATCCGGGTTTCAAAGCAGAATGTCTTTGACGGCAGCGCTGGCGGTCTTACTTTCCGTCTTGATCATGGCGGCGTTCCTTCCAGGGAATCGGTGACGTTGAGCACCACCCTGTCATGACCGCCCGCTCTCAGCGAATTTGCAGAACTCAGCACGCCATTCTGTCTTAAGCGACTGACGCATGAGTGATGTGTGTCCAAAATCTGACAGCCGTCAGAAAACATGTCGGGTTCAAAACAGCGGAGCGTCTTGGGCCTGTCGGGCTTTTCGAAGCCTATCACGCAGTAACTGCGCGCCAAGGGCACTGGCACGGCCTTTGCTGGTCGAGGTGCGGCAATATAGTGTGAGGGTTAAGCCGCATGAGAACACGGAACTCGCTCGACGTAAGGGATGATCGACCTCATCCAGAAAGCTTCTCTCCGGCGGGTTCGAGGGTGCTGCGCGCGCATCTCGGCGACGGGCCAGCGATCGACGATTGAGGCTACATCTCCGGAGCGAGTGATGCCTCGAAAATTGCAATGCTGTCTCTGGTCCGACGCGCTGGAAGTTTGTGAAGAGTCGGCCCGGCAAATCGGCGAACCGGTCGGCTTAGGCTGCGAAAAAGGGTAGATGGCCGCGTTGCCGCGGTGGATCAACAGGCGGTGTCAGAAAGCCAAAGGCACACGTACACTATCGTGGCGCTTCGCAGGAGGTAGATGGGAGTAATCACCAGTGATTTTACCGGAACTTCGCTCAGCAAACACAGCCGGCAGGGTTTTGGAGATAACGACGACCACGGGATGTGTCGTAGGATGTTCATATTGTCCCCAGGACAAGTTCGCGGTCCGGCAAAGAAAAGTGTCTCATGCGAGTCATCTGGGTCTTGAAGATTTCAAGCGGTGTCTGGCCCGCGTACCGACTTCCGTCGACATTGGTTTTGCGGGATACTCCGAACCTTGGCTCAATCCGGACTGCACCGAAATGGTGGAGCACGCCTTCGCCAAAGGCCATGGCATCAGGATTTTTACGACGCTGGTGGGAATGAACGGGCAGGACCTGCAGCGATTGCAAGCCTTGCGCTTGGGCGTATTCGTGGTCCATGTTTTCGATGACGGCACCTACATGAACAGCCGCCTGGTCGGAGACAAGTATCGCGATCTGGTTCGTCAACTCGTCGACGCGGACATCCCCTTGATCCGATTCGTGGCCTTGGGCGAGCCCCACCCAGATATAGCCGACATTATTCCTACCGAAGCACTGATAAAAGCGCGGCCGGTGAGCAGTAGGGGTGGAAGCGTCGACCCTAAGATCGTTGCACCACGTCAGCCAGTGCTCGGAGCCCTAACCTGCGTGGACGAACGACAGTATCGGAATGTTCTTCTTCCAAACGGCGACGTCACCCTGTGCTCCATGGATTTTGAACGGAGTCACGTATTGGGCAACCTTCTATATGAGGGTTACTCCGATCTGTTTGAAAAGCCAGTTTTTCGCGAAATCGTCGACCGCATGAATGGAGCGGATGGTTTTCTGCTTTGCAGAATGTGTGAATTCGCCGATCCAAACGACCGGACCTGGGCGGATGCCGGCCGAGAGGGCGTGCCTGGCAATGCGGATGGCCCCACGACAAATGCACCTGCTCGCGACGCCATCGTGTTTTCGCGTGAGGCGCGGCAGTGGGCCTCGACCACATCGAAAGGGGTCTTCGGCTTCCAACCGAGCTTGTCGGCCTGCCTGCCTTGAGGTAACGCCGATCACAGGTCAACCTCGGTCGGACGGAAACAGCGTTCGTCGATCCCGATCAGCGCTTGATTACTTACTCACGGCCCACCTCGTCAACGCCTTCAGCCTCCCAGACGATCTCCTGTTCGACTCGCCTGAAGGCAGCAGCCCCAGCTGCGGCCGGGGATGGTTGCCGTCGCGGTAGTTGACGCTCTCGAAACCGATGCGGCCCTTCGCCAGCGCGTCTCCCGGTTGCTTCCGCCTGGCCTACGAACGGGCTTTCCGTCAAGGGGGTCCACGGCGGCCCCGCCCTTTTGATCCGGCGGCTCGGGCCAGTTATCGCGCAAGAGATCGGAATCCGCATTCTTCTCAAAGAGAGCGTGGCTTTCGCTGTGTCATCGGTCATCAAATAGTTTCTTGAATCAGGTTGGTGTCCGCAGCCCGAGGTTGAACGGCGAATATTGATGACCGCCGCGAAGCCGCTCGCTCGCTACGGCGCCATCGAGGAGCGCGCTCGCGAGCGGCTTCGCTACCGCCGAGCGACACAACCTCTGGCGACGCGACCCTGCTGATCTCCTTGGACCCATTCATTTGTGCGGAGGCGCTATGGGCAGCGATGGGTGGGTACGTCAACTACCTGATGCCATAGTATCGGTGCTTTCGCGGAAGGTTTAGAAGCCATCTTGTTGCAGCACATTCCCCGAAGACATCCGAATGGAGGGCAACGCAACCAACAATATTCAATGAGGATCCCGGCACCACCAGACCAAACCCAGACCAAACAAAGCTGCCTCCGGCATTCTGCTTCAATGTTAAACGACGAACATATGCCGCAAACCACTAGCCATTAAACAGCTCTCTTCTTTGACGACTATGTGCAGAGGACTTAATATGGACACCGACGCTTTCACGGCTCATGAATCTAGCGTTCGTCGTTATTGCCGGGCGTTCCCCACCGTCTTTACGAAGGCCCTTGGGGCGACGATCTGGGACGAGACGGGTAAGCCCTTTATCGATTTCCTGGTGGGTTCCGGCGCACTCAACTACGGGCACAACAATCCGGATATTATGGCGCCGGCGATTGAATATCTCGTCGGTGAGAACATTCTTCTGTCGCTTGATATGCATACGGCGGCAAAGCGTGACTTCATTGAAGGGTTCGTCGATTGGATCCTGAAACCCAGAGGCCTTTCATACAAGATTCAGTTTCCTGGGCCGACCGGCACGAACGCCAACGAAGCGGCTCTGGCGCTGGCGCGAAAATACACCGGCCGCTCGAGCGTCATGGCCTTTACGAATGCGTTCCACGGCATGTCGCTCGGCTCTCTAGCGGTGTCGGGCTCGGCCTCAACCAGGGAACTGGGAGGCGTCGCTCGCCACGATGTGATCCGTGTTCCCTATGACGGCTATCCGAGCCAAGCTTTCGATTCCGCCAGTTACATCGACAGCGTTTTGAGCGACCCGGGGAGCGGCATAGAAAAGCCTGCCGCAATCATTCTGGAGACCATCCAGGCAGAGGGCGGCATGAACGCCGCATCCGCAGCGTGGCTCACGGAAATTCAGCGCATTTGCCGCACGCATGGCATTGTTTTTATCGTCGACGACATCCAGGCAGGTGCGGGCCGAACTGGCGACTTCTTCTCATTCGAGTCTGCAAAAATCGAACCGGATATTGTTTGTCTTTCTAAGTCCCTTAGCGGTTCAGGTAGTCCGTTGTCCATCGTTCTGATTCGACCCTACTTGGATATATGGAAGCCCGGAGAACATAGCGGGACCTTCAGAGGAAACAATTTCGCCTTCGTGACGGCAGGAGCCATGTGCAAGATGTGGTCGGATAGGAAATTTACTGCAGGTGTCGAGCGGACAGCCGTCAGGCTGCAAACGCACCTCGATCGCCTGGTTGCGAAATTTCCAAGATACATCGAACAGAAGCGCGGCCGCGGTCTGATGGCCGGCCTGAAATGCCGTTCACCGGCAGTTGTCGGCCGCGTGCACGATGTCGCATTCGAAAATGGCCTTCTTATCGAATCCTCGGGGCCAAATCGCGACGTTATCAAAGTCCTCCCGCCGATAACCATCACCGATGCCGAACTCGATCGTGGCATCACCATCCTTGAACACGCACTACAGGAGCAAGACAATGCCTAGTCAGATATCTCAAGTGCCAGCCATCTCGCCGGTTTCGATCAAAGAACGGACCGGGTCGATCAACACGGCGGAGATCATCTCGGTCCTGAAAGGTGAGCTCACCGCTCTGCACATCAAGCAAGCTTTCAGCACCGAAGTAGCAGAGGAGATCACTACGAACTTTATTGGAAGCTCCGGTCTCAGAGAGCGTAAAGATGGTGTGCCCGGACAATATGTCGGTGCATCTCACTACAGAAAGGATGCAGCCACCTATTTCGCAGACGCCGAAAACGCGCGGCCGTACGTCGATGCCCTTTTTAAGAATTTGGTTGACCCGGTTCGAGCAGTATTCGGGGCGTTGAAGCGAGAGCTTCACAACCAGGGAATCGAATTGCGGCTAGCGCGTTCCGAACACGGCCAGGCCAATGTTTGTCGCGGCCTCAGTTGGTCGGGCACAGGCACGTTTTCCTTGGATCCCCACGACGACGTCGCTCAAGTCTTACGTGCTGGCGATGATTACGAGCTTTCTGCGGTGGCGCACAATACGGTCGCAGCGCTCAACCTCTATCCCAGCATGCCTGAGGAAGGCGGCAATCTGAAGCTCTGGAGCCACAAGCCGACGGTTGCGGACCGGATATCGCAAGGTGTGGAGACCACTGGATACCCCTATTCGGCAGCCTATCTGGAGGCCGTCCCTTGCCGCGAGTTCGAGCTCAAAACTGGGGATATCGCCCTAATCGATGGCGGCTTCGTTCACGGGGTTACCGGTCAATCAGGCAACGGAAAGCGTCGCGTGCTGCTGAATTGCTTTTTCGGATTTGCGCGGCCAGATCTTGTTCTCTGGTGGACCTGAGTGGATGTCCCCGACCGCGGGTCATATCGGCCTGAGTGGGAGCGCCGCGGCGAACAGAAGCCACAAAAGCTCCTGAACCGTCTAGCAGGAGCGGGAAGTAGTCGGCGGTGGCCAGGGAGGCGCCGCCGACGTCGTCCTGATTGTGGGCGATACAGGTGCCGCCCCTCCGGTGTTCAGCTTTGATTGTGCCGATGACGGGCTCGACCGCGTGGCGGTTCCCTTGTCTCGCGATTCATTTCCGGTGTCATGTTCCACCTAGTGCTGAAAACTCCAACCTGGGCTTTGCGGCACGTTGTGCCAGGATGCGCCGGCTACTCAGGGCAGAAGAACTCTTCACCCCAGAACTGGGTATTCGGGTCTCTCCACCCAGGGCGCGCCAGCTCCTCATCCGACAGACTGAAGGTGTCTTCGGGATCATATCAGACGGCCATCAGCCGCATCGGAATTCGGCGGTTCGCAATTTGGATCACGTGAGACTGGGGAGCCAATTTACCGCAAATATGCACTTTTGAAAGGACGTCCAAATGTCTCCGGTGGAATTCACAGCGGGCGCTGCAAACGCCAGTCATTTCCGCAACACCGCTTCGGTCATTGATCGGACGCGAATGCATTTCGAACGGGCTCACCAACGTGGTCTCATGGGTGTTTACGGGCGGTCTTTAGAGGGGAGGGCGGTCATGATCACGGAGGGCGAGCGTCGAGGCGATACCATGGCCGACTACGTACGTTGTTGCTACCTCGGCTTGGACAATCATCCAGCTATCGTTGCAGGCGCGGTTGCCGCGATAAAGGAATACGGATCACTCCACTGGTCTTGTGCACGCACGCGCCTGAATTTCGGACTCGTTGGTGAACTTGAGGGATTGCTTTCCCAACTCTTTGGGGCGCGGATTATTACTTACTCGACGGTTATGATTGCCAACATGGGCGCACTGCCAATCATCGCCTCCGGACATTTAACGGGAGGTCAAAGACCTGTCATGGTGTTCGACCGTCTGGCACATGCCTCGCTTGCCTTTCATAAGCCAGTTGTGGCCGAGGAGACCCAAGTCGAGACAATTCCTCACAATGACCTCGATGCTTTGGAGCAGCTTTGCCGCAAGCATCCAATCGTCGCTTACGTCTGCGATGGCGTCTATTCGATGGGCGGCTTCGCGCCGATCGAAGGGCTTCTTGAGTTGCAGGAAAAGTATGGCCTTTTTCTTTACATCGACGACGCACACGGAATTTCACTATTTGGCGAAAGTGGCGAAGGTTTTGCGCGCTCGCAATTACCCAACGAGCTAGGTGAGCGCACGATCGTCGCGGCGTCCCTCGCCAAGGGCTTCGGCGCGTCGGGCGGCATGCTCATGCTGGGAACGGCATATCAAGAAGAGCTATTTCGTTGCTACTCCATTCCGCATGCCTTCTCGGCTTCGCCCAACGTTGCAGCTGTCGGTGCCGCTATGGCCTCGGCGAAAATCCACCGCACGAGCGAGCTCAGGGTTCGCCGAGATCAATTGATCGACCGCATCGCCCTGTTCGACGATCTCATCAACACAGATCAGCGAGGCGCTCCTCTGCCAATTCGCATGATTAATGTGGGCGATGAATTTGCGGCTATTGATTTCGCAGCACGCCTATTCGATGATGGCTTTTACACTTCCGTCACGTTCTTTCCGACGGTCGCTCGGGGCCATGCGGGCATACGCATCTGTCTTACAGCGAGTCACGATCTGTCAGACTTGGCGCGGCTCTGTAATAAGATTCAGATCCACGGACAATCCGTGTTTACCGCAACAGAGGAGCCTCACTGAACACCAAGAATTGTCAGTCGTCCGTGAACAACGAGATTAGTCAGGCTTCGAGTCCTCTCGGCTGACTGGGCTGCGATGAGAAGCCACAAAACCTGTGAACCAGTTGAGCAGGAGGGAGAAGTTGTAGCCGGCGGCGGCGTTGAGGGCGTCGCCCTGCTGGCCGGCGAGGAGTTGCGGCTCATCCGGTGCTCAGCCTTGATGTGGCCGATGCTCTATGGGCTTGCGAGCGTGTGGCCGCCATAGGGATTGCCGGGCAGCGCTTTTTGCATGCAGGGCGAACTGGCCGCCCGGACGCTTCAGCGTGGTGGCCACCGACACCTTCCCCCCGAACTCGTAGGGCATATGCGCCTTCCCTTGCCAATGCATTCCACCTCGTGCGCGTGCAGGCAGTAGATCTTGCGGACGCGCTGGCGCTGACGTTGCTGGAGAACGGTGGCGGCCTGGTAGAGCGGCCATTTGAAGAGCGCGTCCAGCCCCGCATTGCCGGCGATCTGGCGACCAATGTCGCGAATGGTCCGGCCGACATAGTCTTGAGCCTGCGCAGCGCCTTGTTGGCCCGCTTGAACTGCTTGGCGTGGGCATAGCGCTGGTGGCTGATCAGCGCCAGCTTGCCGACCCGCACATAGCTCTGGCGCAAATGGAGGCCCGTCCTCTTGGCCAGCCGCACCAGCCGCTCGCGCGCCCGGTGGATGAGCTTGGCGTCGGTCGGGAACATGACGTTCTTCGGCTGCACGGTGGTGTCGGTCCTCGGACTGATCCGGGGATCACCTGGCGCGTGTCGGCCGGCTTCATCGCCCCGGTCTTGACCGCAAGGCTGAGTCTCGCCTGCAACAGCGCCACGATCCGCTCCTCGCCCATGCGGCTGCGCCAACGCGTCATCAACGAGCGGTCGAACGGCAGCGTATGGCAAAAGAACGTCTCCCGGTGAGATACTGGAAATAGGGGTTCTCCACCCAGCGCTCGCACAGCACCTCGTCGGACAGGTTGAAGGTGTGCTTGAGGATCGCCAGCCCCGCCATCAGCCGGGTCGGCAGCGGCGGCATGCGGGGGCCGTCCGAATAGACCGCGCCAAAACGCTCCTCCAGCATCGGGCAGTCGATCGCATCCGCCAGCCGCACCAGCTCGTGCTTCATGCTGATGATCTGGTCGAGCCTGGAGCGGAACAGGTCCTGCTCTCCCGTCTCGCGCTTCTCGCGTGGCCCCGACATTCGCCGTCCCTCGATTCGCCCGCCGCCGGCCGAGCGAATCACGTTTCGGTTACAGCGTCTATGAAGCGCCCCGCCCACTTGTCTGATTCTAGGAAGGCAGACTATGTACAAAGGGCCGATTCAATTTGAATTCTAGAACAATCGTCATGCCACTCCATATGTAGCAAACCATTTAGTATGCGAAGGATGCGACACTTCCCGCTCTCGGGACTGGTCAACATGAGCTGAAAAAGGAAGGCTGCGACTTCGCAAAGCCCGGCGTGAGACTGGGCTGCTTGCGGAGCCGTCATGCCTTTGATCATCTTGTCGCAAAAAGAGCTGCCGCTCACGACCGCATCGCTCTCGGCGAATCAAAGAGCACGGAAAACGTGTATCGGATCGGGCACACTCACCATCGTAAGCTGCCATGACAGGTCGAATGTTCGCAAGTGCGACCTCGGCAAGCTGCGAGGTGGCGACCTTTACGTACAATGGCGTTGTGTTGATGCTTCGGTGCCCTAGAAGATCGACGACCTCGTTGACCGGCCTTCACTGCTTGACGAGCTGGGTAGCAAGACTGTGGCGCAGGAGATGCGCACCTGCGACTCGCCCGAGTTCAACCCCGCCATGTCGCAAACGCGCATTTGAATGCTGCCACGGGCGGCGTGAAGGACAGGAACAGATACGGACTATCCACCTTCGGTCGAGCGCGCAGGACGTAGTCGGCGAGCGCGGCGCCGGTCTCCTCGAGCGGCGGCGCCACCCGATCCCGCTTGCCCTTGGTGCGCCGGACCGATACCTCGCCAGCACGCCAGTCGATATCCTGCAGCTGAATGGCGCGTAGCTCACCGTTGCGAATGCCCGTCGTGGCGAGTAGCAGCAGGGCTCGATCGCGGATGTCGACGGGCGTCGTTGCGCCGATCGCATCGATTGTCGCCGAAGGTCATCCCATGAAGACGCGGCGGCAAATGCGCCAAACCGCTTTGATGGGTCCGCGGCTTCGGTGCCGGCGAAGCCCTCCGCCTCTACCTGCTGGCCATCCAGGCCCAGAAGCAACTGGTCCTCGGGCAGGCCCTCCGCCCTTGGCCCGAAGCGATAGCGCTGCAACTCCTTGATGATTTGGCGGAGCCTCTCATTCTCCGCACGCGCGGCCAGAAGCATCGCCTGAAGCCAAAACCTCGAGGCGTTGACGGCTGAGCACGTCCTCGCTGCTGTCGAGCATCCGCTGTCGCTATCGGCCACCACCTCCCGCCAATGAGGCGTCCTTGGAACGACGCGGCCGAGATCCTGTCATGGTGGCCTTCGGATGTGAGAAGTCGCCGCCGTGCGCGTGATGCCAGGGCTCGCTTGGCTTGACCACGGCCCTGTCCGAAGGCAGCCTGTTCCAGGCGTTCGCCATGGCCCCTAGTGCAGCAGGTCCGTAAGTTCGCGCATGCGCAGAATGTGCGGGAGTGGCCGGCGCCGCGTCCTTCGTCACTGAATGGTTTGTGCCGCCGGCCGACAGATTAAGAGGGGGCGAACTCACCGCCGTTGACATCGATGATGGCGCCGTTAATGAAGTCGGAATCCGAGCGAACAAGAAACTTAATGACGCGGCTGATGTCTTCGGGCCTGCCGAGCCGGCCGATCGGGATCCGCGCGAGTGCAGCGCGGTTTCCGGGCCTCTCGGGCGGTCCCGTCATATTGCTTAAGACACGGCCAGGGCAGATCGTGTTCACCGTGATACCAAGCCCGGCGTATTCGCTCATGATCGACCGGGCGAGCCCTGCAAGCGCGCTCTTCGAGGCAACGTAGCTCGCTCCGGCGATCTTCGGCTGCGTACGCGCCGCGAGTGAACTGATCAGGACGATACGGCCTTGCCGGGCTTCCGCCATACCGGGCAACACCTCGCGGCAACAGAGGAAGGCGCCCGTGAGGTTCACCCGGATAACATCATCCCATTTGGCAAGCGGCATATGGCCGAGAGCGACACGCTGATCGTTTGGACCTTTCGGCGAGTAGCCAGCATTGCAGACAAGCGCGGATACCGTTCCCCACCGCTCGCGGACATTGGCGAAGAACCGGCAGACGCCGCGTTCGTCACGGAGGTCGACCGTGTCGGCGTGGATATTCCAAGCTGGAAAACGGGCGCGTAGATCGACAGCGGCAGCCTCCACCCGCTCTCTCGTCTGGCTGAAGAAAGCGACGCGCCAGCCAGCGTCGATTAGATGCGCGACGGTCGCAAACCCGATCCCGGTTGCCCCGCCGGTGACGACCGCAACGCCCATTGATTTGGTGTTTTCTGTCGTCATCAAACGGAACCCACGTCGCGCACGACGTTCTGGTCAACCGCGCCGCCGAAAAGGGAAAGAGCAGGATGGGCGTTGGGGGCGGCGACGACCTTGACTAGCCACGGCCTTTCAGAGGCGAGCGCCTCGAGAGCAGGCCCTATGTCGTCCGGTACCCTGACGACGGTCGCGCCGCAACCGCACGCCCGGGCGATTGCTGCGTGGTCGACTGGAGCGAAATGGCAGGCGCTCGTACAGGGTCCTAACGGCATTGCTTCGGCATGCCTTTGGAAGCCGAGCACGCCATTCTTTAGCACGATTACGACGACGGACACGCAGTTGCGTACCATCGGCGCGGCGGCGCCACAGGTCGATGTGTTGGAGGATTTGACAAAGAGCGTTGATCGTGACCGCAGCATGGACCACGAGGCACAGCGCCTCGTAGGTGCAACCGACCTCGGTTGGATCGACGCCGATATGGATGTTGCACGCGCCAGGCGTGATCTGGCGCCAACTGTCTGTTCCATTCTGGTTGGTGCGCGTTCCGACAGGCTCGCCTTGAAAGCCTCCGGAAGTGATGGCACGAGGATGGCCGCGGGCGGCCCGTTTTGGGTGGTAACCACTGCAATCCTGCTTAAGACGCGTTCAAAGTCGTCTGCCATGGCGCCCCCCATCTTCTCCTGCCGGTAGGCGAGCTGGCGGGATGCCAATCGTACCGCAGGCGAGGAGGACGGCAGACGGCAGGCTCTGGCCAAACAAGGGCTTCAACGCACGCGCGATCGCCTGTGCGACGGTTTCTTCCATGATCTAACCCGTGATAGTGTCGAGGAGCGCCGCGCGCTGAATTAGGAAGCGGTCGAAAGCATTTGCGACGAAGGCGATCTCATCCTCCCCCATCGGTGTTGAGAGGCAAGCGGCGGCCGCTTTGGGCAGAATGATGCCTTCCGTGGCGAAGAAGCGAGTTAATTCCGTCATCACGGCCACCTCCTGTAGGGTAAGGAAACTTTCTCGGAACTCTCGCGGCGGCTTGCGCCGCGGGTGAAGGCGAAAGAGGGAAGTGGCTCCAGTGACGCTGAAAGGGGCGCCGTGCCGCGCGATGATGCGTTCGAGCCCGTTTCGCAGTTTGTCCCCCAGCCGCTCGAGGTAATCGAAGGCAGCGCGGTCGAGGGCTTCCATCGCGGCGAGTCCTGCTGCCATCGAGAGCGGATTGGCTGAAAAGGTGCCGCCCTGCGGCAGAGCAGGACCGCCTGATGCGGCCTCGAAGACTGCCATCACCTCGCTGCGGCCTCCGATCGCGCCGATGGGGAGCCCGCCGCCAATGATCTTGCCGAGCGCGAAGAGATCGGGGGCGAGCCCATAGAGCGCAGAGGCGCCTTCGTAACCCTGTCGGAGGTTGAGAACCTCGTCGCTGATAACAAGGATACCGTGACGACGGGCCGTCTCTTGGATGGCGGATACGAAATCCGGCGTGGGCGAAATGAGCCCACTGCGGCTCGGCATGGGATCAACGAGGACGGCTGCGAGACGCCCTGCATGTTCCGTGATCAGCCGGCGCGCGCCCTCGGCGTTGTTGAAGCGCAAAATCACAACGTCATCGAGCACAGCTGGCGGCATGCCGCGATAAGAAAGAGTGGGCGCGGGATGTTCGGGATCGCCCCACGTTTGAGGCGTTGCAGCCTGGCTGACCTCGACCCAGTCGTAGGCGCCGTGATAGGCTCCCTCGATCTTGGCAATGGCGGGACGTCCCGTGAACGCCCGCGCCGCCTTAATCGCAAACATGACCGCCTCGGTACCGGTATTGACGAAGCGGATGCGGTCAAGATGCGGAATTCGGGCGCAGAGAAGCTCAGCAAGATCGATTTCAATCTCGGTCGGGTTGGCGAAGCAGCATCCGCTTCTGAGCTGCTGCGTCACGGCCTCGATCACGGGCGGGAAGGCGTGGCCATGGATGAGGGTCGTGAAGTTGCCGTTGAGGTCTAGGAGACGACGGCCATCAACGTCGACAAGAAACGCACTCTCTCCGTGATGCATGTAGCGGGGAATGGGATCGCGCTCGATAGTGATCCGCGTGGTGCCGTCCGGGAAAACCCTGCGCGCCCGGCCGAAAGTCTCGGCAGAACGGGGTCCGACGAGCGGAGGGGGGGGCAGGGCTGGTTGCTCTAACACCGCGGCTATCCTCTTGCTGTGGCCTGGGAATTACTCGCGCGACATAGCCGCCGCAAAAAATCAGAAGACAATTGTCCACCGCAGATAAGTTCAATTGCCTAGAGGTTCCCAGAAACAAAATTAGGTATCATTCACTTTGCGACGACCGCACTTGATTTTGCACTACAAGTTTCCTCTTCAATAGCTTCCCCTGGTGCGGCGACTTGAGGGGCTGATGATTGTCTTTGTTCACGGAAATGGAGAGATCGACCAACTGATTAAGTTCACCGCACGCTGAATTATCGCCTCGGTCCGGACACGGTCGGGTGAAGCGGCTATGACATGTCCCATGCGATCTCGATAGTCGCCTTTCCTCACGATAGGGGTATTGGGCTCGACACAAAATTGCACCTCTGCGACACCCGGTACAGCAGCAGCCTGACTGCCGCCATGGATCCAATCGACGATGCCATCACGGTCAGGAATTAGGACCCGGACGGCCACAATGTGTGAATGCCTTCTGCGCAAATCCCATTCGTGGCCGACGGCAAGCTTGATGTGTTCGGTGATAAGATCGACTCCATAAGCCAGCCGAACCAATTGAGAACCCGTCCCGCCCAAAAGTCGCGGATTCACTTCAATGACGACAGGGCCAAGCTTCGTCCACCGGAGTTCAACATTCGTGGGACCCCAGCCAAGGCCGAGAATTCGCAAGCAGCTCAGCGAAACGTCGGCGATTCGCTCGTGCTCGTCATCTGTCAGCGAGGCTGGCTGGGTGCCGCTATGAAAGACGAAATGCGGTGGGGGGCCGTAGTCAGCGGCGGCAATCGCAACGACCTCATTTCCCATTATCTGAGCGATATAATGC
>NZ_JAFFIW010000037.1 GCF_018588885.1 Mesorhizobium sp. dw_380 | reverse complement strand
TCGGATCGACCGGATGCGACCTCCTTGCGGCAGATGAAAGTTGGCGCTCTACGTGAGGCGACCCCCTCTGTCGCCTTCGGCGACATCTCCCCCTCAAGGGGGGAGATTACGCGCCCGACTGCTTTCGCCAACTACTTGCGCTCCAAAGTAAGCGGGGCGCAGAAGCTGCCAATCTCCCCACTTGAGGGGGAGATGTCCGGCAGGACAGAGGGGGGCGCTGGCCCGCCAACGCTGCAATCTGGCCCGCTGAAAAATCCTTCCGTGGCGCCTGCCCCCTGGCTTGAGCCGCACCCTGCTTCCAGTTCATATCGCCGACGGCCGATTCCTGCGGCCCCGGGGAGAATTTCATGTACAAGCTCTACACCCGTCCCGGCAGCGGCGGCTTCGTCGTCGAAGCCGCGCTCGCCTTGGCGAACGTGCCGTTCGAGCAGATCGACGTGCCGAGGTCCGATCGGCCCGATCCGGTCTTCCTCGCCGTCAGCCCGCTGAACCAGGTGCCGGTGCTGACCTTGCCGGACGGCCGCTCGATGACCGAATCGGCGGCGATCTGCATCCTGCTCGCCGAGCGCCACCCCGGCGCCGGCCTGGCGCCGGCGGTCGACGCGCCGGCGCGCGCCGATTTCCTGCGCTGGATGGCCTTCATGTCGTCTGTGCTCTACCCGGCGATCCTGCGGCTGTACTACGCCCATCGCTACACGATCGACGCCGACGGCACCAAAGCCGTCATGCAGGCCGCCATCGCCGAGATGGACCGCGGCTTCGCCGTTCTCGATGCCGCCCTGAAGGGCCGTGACTGGCTGGTCGGCGACGGGCTGTCGCTGGCCGACATCTATCTCGTCATGCTCATTGCCTGGCATCCCGACATCGACAGGGCGCGGGCAGCCTGGCCTGATATCGAACGCCTGTGGGCCAGGCTGCGTGAGCATCAGCTGCTGAAGACACTCAACACATCGCACGAGATGTGGCCGGGCTGAACACTAGCGCTTAGGGCTGCGCGCCGCGCGTCCTTGTCTAATGTCTCAGCGCAGCCTTTTTGCCCTGCAGGAACCGGCGCACCGCCGGATCGCGTTCGAGGCCGATCGCACGATCATAGGCGTCGCTTGCCTGCGGCACCTGGCCAAGCCTGGCCAGCAGGCCGGCCCGCGCCGCCCAGTACGGCTGATACTCGTTGAGCCGTTTGTCATCGCCCAGCACGTAAAGCGCGGCCAGCCCCGCCACGGCGCCCTCGGCCTCGGCAAGCGCCACCGCGCGGTTGATCGCCACCACCGGTGATCCGGCGATCGAAAGCAGCGCGTCGTAGAGTTCGCGGATCGCCACCCAGTCGGTGCGGCCCGTCAACCGTCGTGCCGCATGCGCCGACTGGACCGCGGCCTCAAGCTGGTAACGGCCGATGACGCCCGTGGCGGCGGCGGTGCGGAGCAGGGATTCCGCTTCGTCGACCAATGGATGATCCCACAATGCGCAATCCTGCTCGGCGAGCGGCACATAGTCCCCGGCCGCATCGCGCCGTGCGGCCCGGCGCGCTTCGGCGAACAGCATCAGGGAAAGCAGGCCGAGCGCTTCCGGCTCGTCCGGCATCAGCGTGGCCAGCAGGCGGCCAAGCCAGATGCCTTCGGTGGCGAGGTTCCGGCGCCGCGTCTCGGTCCCCGCCGGATCGGACCAGCCTTCGGCGAAGGCGGCGTAGATCGCCTCCAGCACGGCGCCCAGCCGCTCGCCGAGTTCGGTTCGCTCCGGCACACGGAACGGGATGCCGGTTTCGCGGATGCGCGCCTTGGCGCGCACCAGGCGCTGGCCCATCGTTGCCGGGGACACCAGGAAGGCGGAAGCGATCGTCGCGGCATCGAAGCCGAGGATGGTCTGCAGGATCAGCGGTGCCCGCACGCTTGGTTCGATCGCCGGATGCGCGCAAGCGAACATCAGCCGCAGCCGTTCGTCGGGCAGATCTTCGTCGGTCATGCTCGCCTCCATCTCATCGGCGATCAGCTGGAGATGCTCGCGGCCGGCTTCGCTGGTGAGCAGCCGCCGCACTGCATCGACGCGCCGCCGCCGCGCCACGGCCAGCAGCCAGGCTTCCGGCTTTTCCGGCACGCCTGACTTCGGCCAGCGTTCGAGCGCCGCGGCAAAGGCGTCGGCCAGCGCATCCTCGGCGGCCGCCACGTCGCGCGTGCGCGCCGACAGATAGGCGACAAGCTTGCCATAGCTCTGCCGGGCGGCGGCTTCGGCGGCCGCCCGGGCGATCTCCGAACGACTGTCCATTAGGTGGTCAATTCCCAGGCACGTAGTCGGCCATTTCCCAGATCGGCCGTACCTCGACGGTGCCGGTGCTGGCCGCCGGACAGCGTGCGGCCCAATCGATGGCGGTGTCGATGTCGGCCGCCTCGATCATGTAGAAGCCGGCAAGCTGCTCCTTGGTGTCGGCATAGGGGCCGTCGATGACGTTGGTCTTGCCATCGGCGATCCGCACCGAGGTGGTTGCCTGGGTCGGGCGCAGCCGATCGCCGGCCAGCCACGCGCCGGATTTCTTCAAGGCTTCGGTATAGGCGCCGTAAGCCGCGAGGATCTGCTCGGTTTGCTCGCGCGGCGTATTCGCCACGGCGGCTTCGTCGTTGTTGATCAAAAGCATGTATCGCATGGGTTTTCTCCCGTGGTTTCCAAGGCCGCGTCCTTGCGGGGCCAGACGTATGTCGCGCGGCGGCGGCCGATTTCGACAGGCTGCGAAAAAATCTTTCGGCCGTGGTCGCGTCTTGCGCAAGCCGGAAGATGTCACGCGTCCACTCTATCGTTCGTCTAATGGCTGCAATTGCGGGTTGGCATTTGCGGCTCTCTGTCTAAACTCGGCCGGTTCGCATCGAGGAGGTGGGTGGGGCGAGCAATATTTCAGGGAGGAAAACCAGATGCTCCATTTCAGGACGAAGTTGGTTACGGCCGGCGCGATGGCGCTGTCGCTTAGTGTCGGCATTGCCTCGGCCAAGGCGCAGGAATTCATCAATGTGCTGACCGGCGGCACTTCGGGCGTCTACTATCCGCTCGGCGTGGCGCTGTCGGAAATCTACGGCAAGGGCATCGCCGGCGCCCGCACCCAGGTGCAGGCGACGAAGGCCTCGGTCGAGAACCTCAACCTGCTGCAGCAGGGCAAGGGCGAGATCGCCTTCGCTCTCGGCGATTCCGTCAAGCTCGCCGCCGAGGGCAATGCCGAGGCCGGCTTCCCCGGCAAGCTCGACAAACTGCGCGGCATCGCCGCCATCTATCCCAACTACATCCAGATCGTTGCCAGCCAGGAATCCGGCATCAAGACGCTCGCCGATCTCAAGGGCAAGAGCCTGTCGGTCGGCGCGCCGGCCTCCGGCACCGAGCTCAACGCGCGCGCCATCTTCGCCGCCGCCGGGCTGAAATACGAGGATCTCGGCCGGGTCGAATATTTGCCCTTCGCCGAATCCGTCGAACTGATCAAGAACCGCCAGCTCGACGCCACGCTGCAGTCGGCCGGCCTCGGCGTCGCCTCGATCCGTGACCTTGCCGCCTCGGTGCCGATCAATGTCGTTGCCGTGCCGGCCGAGGATGTCGCCAAGATCGGCCCGCCCTATCTGTCGGTGGTCATTCCCAAGGGCACCTATGAAGGCCAGAGCGAGGACGTCGCCACCGCCGCCGTCGGCAATTTCCTCATCACCCGCGCCGGCGTCTCCGACGAGACCGCCTACCAGATGACCAAGCAGATGTTCGACCATCTCGACCAGCTGGCCGCCGCGCACGCCGCCGCCAAGGGCATCGACCCGGCCAAGGCGCTCGACGGCATGCCGGTGCCGCTGCATCCGGGCGCCGAGCGGTATTACAAGGAGAAGGGGCTGCTGAAGTAGGGCAGGGTGGCAATCGGACATGTCTTCGCCAGGCGCCCCCCTCTGTCCTGCCGGACATCTCCCCCTCAAGGGGGGAGATTGGACGTCGCTATGTACTTCGCCAATCGCCGTCGTTGCAGGACGAGCGCCGGCATCGCCGCTGCCAATCTCCCCACTTGAGGGGGAGATGCCCGGCAGGGCAGAGGGGGGCGCCTCGCGCCATAGTTCGGTCGTCCTGGAGTGCGTCGGATGAGCGGAGCAACGTCTGGAACGACAACCGAATCCTCCACCCTCCATCTTCCTGTACCCGAAGAGCAGGTCGAAGGCCTGCCGCCGGGTTTCGGCGACGGCACCGCCGGCAAGGTCGCCTTCCTGATCGCCGTCGCCTTTTCCGCCTTCCAGATCTATATCGCCGCCTATGGCAGCATCCCGAGCCAGGTGGTGCGGGCCATGCATGTCGGCTTCCTGCTGCTGCTCGGCTTTGGCCTGATCGCCAATCTGCGCGCCAAAAGCCTGCCGGCCAAGGCCGTGTTCTGGGCGCTCGGCGTGCTCGGCTTTGGCACCGGCGTCTACAATTGGGTGTTCTATACCGATCTCATCCGGCGCTCCGGCTTCCTCACCACGCCGGACCTGATCGTCGGCGCGGTGCTGGTGGTGCTGGTCTTCGAGGCGGCCAGGCGGCTGATGGGGCTGCCGCTCGCGGTCATCGCCTTCATCTTCCTCGCCTACTGTTTCGTCGGCAATCATCTGCCGGCGCCCTTCATCCATCGCGGCTATGATTTCGCCCAGCTCGTCGACACTTTCGCCTATGGCACCGAAGGCATATACGGCACGCCGATCTACGTCTCGGCCGCCTATATCTTCATCTTCGTGGTCTTCGCCGCCTTCCTCGAACGCGCCGGCATGATCGCGCTGTTCAACGATTTCGCGCTCGGTCTCGTCGGGTCCTGGCGCGGCGGCCCGGCGCAGGTCTGCGTTTTGTCTTCGGCGCTGATGGGCACCATCTCCGGTTCCGGCGTCGCCAATGTGGTGGCGAGCGGCCAGTTCACCATTCCGCTGATGAAGCGCTTCGGCTTCCGCTCGGCCTTTGCCGGCGCCGTCGAGGCGACGTCCTCGATGGGCGGCCAGATCATGCCGCCGGTGATGGGCGCGGTCGCCTTCATCATGGCCGAGACGCTGAACATTCCCTACGCCGACGTGGTCAAGGCGGCGATCATCCCGGCGCTGCTGTATTTCGGCGCCTGCTTCTGGCAGGTGCATCTGGAGGCTGGCAAAGCGGGCTTGCGCGGCATGGCCAAGGCGGACCTCCCCAACCCCTGGGACGCGGTGCGCCAACACTGGCCGCTGGTGCTGCCGCTCGCGGCCCTGATCTACCTGTTGTTCGCCGGCTACACGCCGGTGTTTGCCGGGACGATGGGACTGGCGCTGACCATCGTGCTCATCCTCGGCACGCCGCTGGCGGCGGCGATCGGGCCGCTCGCCTTCCGCGTCGTCTTCTGGCTGGCGCTCGGGCTTGCCGCAGCCTCTTTCATGAAGTTCGGCGTCAACATCCTCGGCCTCGTCATCGCCGCGCTCGTCATCGCCTGCGCCACATTCAGGGGCGGGCGCGAGACGCTCCAGATCTGCGTCGACTCGCTGGCCGAGGGCGCCAAGAACGCGCTGCCGGTCGGCATCGCCTGCGCCATCGTCGGCATCGTCATCGGCACGCTGACCTTGACCGGCATCGCCTCGACCTTCATCGGCTGGATCATTTCGATCGGCGAGGACAATCTGTTCCTGTCGCTGGTGCTGACCATGCTGACCTGCCTGGTGCTCGGCATGGGCATCCCGACCATTCCCAACTACATCATCACCTCGTCGCTGGCCGGCCCGGCGCTGCTGTCGCTCGGCGTGCCGCTGGTGGTCAGCCACATGTTCGTCTTCTATTTCGGCATCATGGCCGATCTTACGCCGCCGGTGGCGCTGGCCGCCTTCGCGGCGGCGCCGATGGCCAAGGAGAGCGGCCTCAAGATCGGCATCCAGGCGACCAAGCTCGCTATCGCAGGCTTCGTGGTGCCGTTCATGGCGGTCTACACGCCGGCGCTGATGCTGCAGGACGCGGGCCCGATCGCGGCCCAGTTCGGCTACCCCGTCGAGGTCGCCTATATCGTCGTCAAGGCCTGCATGGGCATCGTGCTGTGGGGCGCGGCCGCGGTCGGCTTCCTTGTCAGGCGCATGGCGTGGTGGGAACGGCTTGTCGCCTTCGCCGCCGGCGTGCTGCTGGTCGCGGCGGTGCCGCTGACAGACGAAACCGGCTGGGCGCTGTCGCTGATATGGATCGGCTGGCATTGCTGGCGGGCGCGGCAAGCTTCGGCCACAGCATGAGCCTGTGCATCCTCGTCGCCGGCAAGACGCTGACGCTTGCTGTCGCCGCCTTCACCCTGTCATGGACGCATTCGGTGGAACGGACACGCTGGGAGGAGGATTGGAAGGTGACCCCTTCAGGCCTGCGCGTCACCGAGGCGCGCATCAAGGGCTCGGGCGCCGGCATGGAACCGCCGGAGGGCGCGGTGCTGAAGGACGGCTGGTGGGTCTATGCCCCTGATGTCGGGCCGCAGCGACGCCTCGTTCTCGCCGCTTCCGGGGCGACTGGCGGGGGCTGGACGCTGTGCACGGTTCAGGGCTGCCGGGAACTGGGCAAGGAGGCGGGCGAAACGATTGTGCTGGAGCCCTGCGAATCCAGCGGCACGAGCCAGCCTCGATAGCGGAAGCGGCTTTTGCGGTCGAGCCGGACCGCCATGCGCACCAAGCCGGAGCAGAGCTCGCAGTCGCCGTCGAAGACGATCAGCGGGATTTGTATCGAAGGGCTCGGAGGGACGACTTGACGGGGGGACGGTCGCTCATGCGCGCCTCGGCTGCTCGTGCCCCGGGACACCAAGCCAGCCGCAAGCGGGATCAAAGACGTGGTGGTCTCGCACGCCGCCTGTCGCCGGGGACCGGGCGTTCGGCGCGATAGGTGGTGGCACGCGAATCGGCGCCCGGCCTGCAAATGCGGCTGTTGTGGCGATGTTCGAAAGTCATGGTCAGTGCGCGCCCAGCGAAGTGCCGCGGCGGGCGCAAGCCGGACCGGGGCCGCGCATGTAGTAGCGCTCTGGCCGATAGGTCGGCGCGACGAATTCGCGGAGGGCGGCGGCATAGCCGATGAGGTGCGTAAGGAAGTTCATTTACCTGGTCCCTGTCCCGGTTTTCGGATGTCCCTTCCGAATTGCGAGAACGATAGCATCGAGGCGTGAATAGTCGGTGAACGTGATGTTAATTTCTGGTCGAAAACCCGTTGCTTCATGGCCGGAATGCGGCTGATTCGGGGTGTTTCCACGCCTTTTGTCGCCATTTTGCCCAGTGTGACTTTTGCATCACATATGTTTCGTTTGAATGTCGCCTGCACGCGGTTCTGTTTCAACTTCCGGCCGATCTGAGAAATTTTCATGCTCGCCGCCGAAGCGCGTTGGCGCCTGCGTTGGAACTGGAATGGAATTTGCCCGTTCTCGCCCTGTCACCACAGGAGTTCGTCATGGCGCTGCGTCCAGCCTGGAGCGGTTATCTCAAGCTTTCCCTGGTAACTTGCGCCGTCGAGCTGACCAATGTCGTCACCCACGCCGAGGAGGTCTCCTTCCACATCCTCAACCGCAAGACCGGCAACAGGGTCAAGCGTCTCTATGTCGACGCCCTCAGCGGCAAGCCGCTAGACGAAGGCGACGAGGTCAAGGGTTATGAAGTGGCCAAGGACGAATTCCTCCACATCGAGGAGGAAGACATCGAAGCGGTGCAGATCGAGTCCTCGCACACGCTTAGCCTTGACGGCTTCGTCGACAAATCCTCGATCGAGCAGATCTATCTGGACACGCCCTATTACGTCACGCCGGCCGACAAGGTGTCGGAGGAAGCTTTCGCCGTGATCCGCGACGCGCTCGCCGACAAGAAGATGGCCGGACTCGCGCGCATCGTGCTTTACAGGCGGGAGCGGCCGGTCCTGATCGAGCCGCGCGGCAAGGGCATGGTGCTGACCACGCTGCGCTATGGCGACACGGTGCGCCAGCCGGGCAGCATCTTTGCCGACATCGAGGCGGGCAAGCTCGACGACGAGATGGTCGACATGGCCGAGCACATCATCGACAAGCACATGGGCAAATTCGATCCTTCCGATTTCAGGGACCGGTATGAGGAAGGCCTGCTCGAACTCGTCCGGGCCAAGAAGGCGGGCAAGGCGCCCAGGAAAACCAAGGCGGAGCCCAAGCCCTCCAACGTCGTCAACCTGTTCGATGCGCTGAAGAAGAGCCTTTCATCGCAAGACGAAACGGCAAAGCCCGCCAAACCCTCGAAAGCCGCGTCGCCGAAGCGGGGCAAGGCTTCCGCCCGCAAGCGCAAATCGGCATAGGAGCATTGGTTGATGGCCGGCCTCGAGCAATATCACGCCAAGCGCGATTTCCGCAAAACGGCCGAGCCGGCCGGCAAGGTTGCCCGCGGCGGGAAGGGTGAGGCAGGCGGCATCTTCGTCATTCACAAACATGCGGCGACAAGGCTGCATTACGATCTGCGCCTCGAACATGGCGGCGTGCTGTGGAGCTGGGCGGTGACGCGCGGTCCAAGCCTCGATCCGCATGAAAAGCGGTTGGCCGTGCATGTCGAGGATCATCCGATCGACTATGCGCCCTTCGAGGGCACCATCCCCAAGGGCCAATATGGCGGCGGCGCGGTCATCGTCTGGGACGAGGGACGCTGGGTTCCCGAGACCGACCCGGCCACGGCGATGAAGAAGGGCCATATCAACTTCGAGCTCAAGGGCCACAAGCTGCATGGCTCGTGGCATCTGGTGCGCCTGAAGCCGCGCCCGGGCGAAAAACGCGACAACTGGCTGCTGATCAAGTCCGACGATGCCGCGGCGCGTCCCGGCGAGGACATCCTGAAGGAAGCGCCGGAATCGGTGAAGTCGGGCCTGACGATCGAGGAAGTCGGCGAGGGCAAGGCAGCCAAGGGTCAAAAGCCCCGGGTTTGGCAGTCCAACAAGCCGGCCGCCGGCGCGGTGAAGACCGGCAAACGCCTCGACTTCATCGAGCCGCAACTGGCAACGCTGGAGCGAGACGCACCTCCGGGCAAGGACTGGCTGCACGAGGTGAAGTTCGACGGCTACCGCATGCAGGCGCAGATCGCCGGCACAGAGGTGCGGCTGCTGACCCGCACCGGCCTCGACTGGACGGAGAAATTCGGCGGCGAAATCATCGCCGAACTCGCCGGGCTGAAATGCAGCGATGCCATCATCGATGGCGAAATCGTCGTGCTGGCCGACAGCGGCGTTTCGTCCTTCGCGCTGCTGCAGCAGGACCTGTCCGCCAATCGAACCAACCGCTTCATCTATTACGTCTTCGACTTGATGCGCCTCGACGACAAGGATCTGCGCCGCGAGCCGCTGGTCGAGCGCAAGCAGGCCCTGCAGGATCTGCTCGGGCAGCAACCCGAGAATGCGGCGGTCCGTTTCTCCGACCATTTCGCCGAACCCGGCAAGATCATGCTGGAGCATGCCTGCCGCATGGGGCTGGAAGGCGTCGTCTCGAAACGTGCCGATGCGCCCTATCGCAGCGGACGCGGCCCGACATGGGTGAAATCGAAATGCACGGAGCGGCAGGAATTCGTCATCGGCGGCTACTTGCCGTCGGACAAGACCGGGCGCGGGCTGCGGTCGATCCTCGTCGGCTATTACGAGGCCGGCAAGCTGCACTATGCCGGCCGCGTTGGCACCGGCTTCTCCGGCAAGGGCGCCAATGAGCTGAAGAAGAAACTCGACGCGCTGAAGGCAACGGCTTCGCCCTTCTTCGCCGCCGTGCCCAAGGGCAAGGGGCTGGTCTGGGTCAAGCCGGAGCTTGTCGGCGAAGTGGAGTTCCGCAGTTGGACATCCGACCGTATAATCCGCCATGCCTCGTTCCAGGGATTGCGCGAGGACAAGCCGGCGGAGGAAATCGTGCAGGAAAAGCCCAAGGCATCGACGGCAAAGAGTTCGGCCAAGTCCAAGCCGGCATCAAGCAGCGCGGGCAAGGCTGCCGGGACGATGACGACCGCGGTCAAACTTTCCCACCCCGACAAGCTGCTGTGGCCCGACGAGAATATCTCCAAGCAGGGCCTGCTCGACCATTATGCGCAGGTTTGGCCGCGCATGGAGCCTTTCGTCGTCAATCGGCCGCTCAGCCTGGTGCGCGCGCCGGACGGCGTCGGCGGCCAGCGCTTCTTCCAGAAACACGCCTCTGCCGGCATGAGCGACAAGATAGCCCGGATGAAGGACCCGACGGACGGCGAGGAGATCCTGTTCATCCGGGATTTCGACGGCATCGCCGCCCTGGTTCAGTACGGCGTGGTCGAGATCCATATCTGGGGCTGCACGATCGATAAATTGGAACAGCCCGACCAGATCATCTTCGATCTCGATCCCGACGAGGGCGTCGACGTCAAGAAGGTGCGCGACGCCGCGCTCGACATCAGGGGCAAGCTCGACGAGCTGTCGCTGCCGAACTTCGTCAAGACGTCAGGCGGCAAGGGTTTTCATGTGCTGGTGCCACTGAAACCGTCGGCGGACTGGGACGAGGTCAAGAACTTCGCCCATGATTTCGCCAGGGCGCTCGAGCAGGCCGCCCCCGACCGCTACACGGCGACGCTGTCGAAGAAGGCGCGCACCGGAAAGATCTTCGTCGACTATCTGCGCAATGGCAGAGGCTCGACCACGGTCGCGCCCTACTCCTCGCGCGCCAAGAAAGGTGCCACCATATCGATGCCGGTGACCTGGGCCGAGATCGAGGCCGGCCTTGCGCCCAACGCCTTCCCGATCGGCGACAAGACGACGATGAAGCAGCTGAAGCAAGCCGATCCGTGGGCGGATTTCTTCAAGCTGGGGAAGACGTTGACGCGGGGGTGAGCCCCCAACGATTTCGTCATCCTAGGGCGAAGCAAGGAGCGAAGCGACGCCGCGCAGACCCTAGGATCCATGCCGTGACGCCGAGGAATGACAGAGCGGCGAAGAATAGAGCGATCTTTCACCGTCCTTCCGGCATCAAGCATCTGAACCGTCGCGGCGCATCGAGCTAACGGCATGGATCCTGGGGTCTTCGCGACGGAGCTTCGCTCCTGCTTCGCCCCAGGATGACGAAGTCGAAGGAGCGTCCGCAGACGATCAACCCAAAAACGCCCTTTCGAACGCCTGCTTGCCCGGCGGCGAAAACACCACCGCGCGGCTGTTCTTCTCGCGGCGCGCCCATTTCTCCGAAAGGATCTTGTCGAGGATGGCCGCGCCCAGCGTACCGGCGAGATGTGAGCGGCGCACGCTCCAGTCGAGACAGGCGCGGCACACCGGGCGGCGCGGCCTCGCGCCGACATCGATACCCATGGCCGCGAAATGCGACGACGCCGACGGTCCCAGCCTGATCTCCTTGTCGTCGCGCAGCAGGATGTCTTTTTCGACGAGGCGGTCCAGCATCGCCACGGCCTGCTCGCCGGCAAGGTGATCGTAGCAGACGCGCGCCACGCGCATCGCTCCATCACGCGGGCCCGGCCGCACGCGCTTCGGGCCCACGGCTTCCGCGACGCCGGTAATGGCCTCGATCATGCCTGCCACCTGCGGCCCGGCGAGGCCGTAATAGCGATGGCGGCCCTGGCTGGCCAAGGTCAGCAGCCCGCCTTCCATCAGTTTCGACAGATGCGAGGAGGCGGTCGGCAGCGAGACGCCGGCCTCCAGGGCCAGTTCGCTCGCCGTCAGCGCCGTGCCGCCCATCAGCGCGTTCAGCATGTTGGCGCGGGCCGGGTCGCCGACCAGGCTGGCGATGCGGGCAATGTCGGGTCCTTCGCGCATAGTTTGATCCTCATCGAAGCGTTCCTGTGAGATAACCATTATTCTGGCTTCAGCTCAAGCAGCCGGCAGCGCAGGCCATGACGGCTCCTGACACCAAACTGCCTAGCACATAGATGCGAACCACGTTTCGACCGTGCTCGAACCGTCGATGCAAGACTTCGAGGAGACGACCATGACCATCACCTGCTTCATCCGCTATGAGATCGACCCGTTCGGCAAGGCTGCCTTCGAGGAGTATGCCCGCAACTGGGGCCAGGCCATTCCGCGCTGCGGCGCCGACCTGATCGGCTATTTCGCACCGCATGAGGGTTCGGCCACGACGGCCTACGCCGCCTACAACATCGAAAGCCTGGCCGCCTATGAAGCCTATCGCGCCCGGCTTGCCGCCGACCCTGCCGGCAAGGCAAACTACGAGTTTGCCCGCCGCGAAAGATTCATCGTCAAGGAGGACCGCATGTTCCTGAAACTGGCGTCCGGCCCGCACGCGCCAAGGCTTGATCCTGAAAAGTTGCAGACTTTTCAGACCGGGATCATGCCAGGGGAAAAGGTAAGGCCATGATCGCCGTCATCTTCGAGGTCCAGCCCGCCGGGGGCCGGCGCGATGCGTATCTCAGCATCGCCGCCGATCTGCGGCCGCTGCTCGACGGCATCGATGGCTTCATTTCCGTCGAGCGTTTCCAGAGCCTCGCCGACCCGAACCGCATCCTGTCGCTCTCGTTCTGGCGCGACGAGGAAGCGGTGAAGGCCTGGCGCAACACCGAAGAGCACCGGCAGGCGCAGCAGGTCGGCCGCGGCGGTATCTTTGCCGGCTACCGTCTGCGCATCGCGCACGTGGTGCGCGACTATGGACTGACGGAGAGAGAAGAGGCACCGGCGGACAGCCGGGCGGTAAATGGGTGAATGGTAGTGGGTTGGTGTTGGCGCCGCCCCTCACCTGCCTGCCGGCATCCTCTCCCCATATAGTGACGGGGAGAGGGGCGCTCCCTTCCACGATTTCGACAATCGACGGCGTTGCAGGAAGAGTGCCAAGGCTGAGGTCAGCTTTCTTCTCCCCGTCACTATACGGGGAGAAGGTGCCGGCAGGCGGATGAGGGGCGGCGCAGACCTTCGCAACTAGGCATTCCCGATCAGCACGCCTGCCGCGAACACCAGGGCGCCGCCGAGCACCACCTGGAAAGCGGCGCGCAGGAAGGGCGTCTGCATGTAGCGGTTCTGGACGAAGGCGATCGCCCACAATTCGAAGAACACCACCACGGCTGCAACGCCGGTCGCCGTCCAGAAATGCGGGATGAGATAGGGCAGCGCGTGGCCGAGGCCGCCCAGCGTCGTCATGATGCCGACGGTCAGGCCGCGCTTGAACGGCGAGCCGCGGCCCGACAGTTTGCCGTCGTCGGACGCGACCTCGGTGAAGCCCATCGAAATGCCGGCGCCGATCGAGGCGGCAAGGCCGACCAGCAGCGTCTGCCATGTGTCGTGCGTGGCAAAGGCGGCGGCGAAGATCGGCGCCAGGGTCGACACCGATCCGTCCATCAGCCCGGCCAGGCCCGGCTGCACATAGGTGAGGATGAACTGGCGCTGCTCGGCGGTGGCTTCCTCGATCTTGACCGTGCCCGGCACATGCTTCTGCTCCAACGCATGTGCCGAGCTTTCATGGCCTTGTTCGGCGGCCGCCAGATCGCCGAGCAATTTGCGGGTCGAGGCGTCGGTCGTGCGCTTTGCCGCCTCGACGTAGAACAGATACGCCTGCCGCTCCATCGCCTCGGCCTGGCGGCGCGCGGCCTCGATGCCGAGCGGCCGCACCAGCCAATCGGGCTTGCGCTCGAAATAGCCTTTCACATGTTCGCGCCGGATCAGCGGAATGCGCTCGCCGAAACGCTTGCGGAAGAGTTCTATCAGGGAGTCGCGATGGCCATCCTCTTCCTCGGCCATCTCCTCGAACACTTTTGCCGATTGCGGAAAGTTTTCCGCCAGCCCGTCGGCATAGGCGCGGTAGATGCGCCCGTCATCTTCTTCTGACGAAATGGCCAGCGCCAGGATCTCCGGTTCGGAGAGCGATTCGAACGGGCGGCGGCCGAAGCCGAAAACGCGGGAAAGCATGAGGAAATCACCCTAGTTTAGAATTGTTCTAAACTAGGGTTTGAAGTGCCCCGGGTCAATCGCGCGCTTGCCCGCAGGTCAAGAAATGTTGAAGCCTGCGAAAGTTGCCGGCTCTTCATTATTGGCAAAGATTCACCTATATGCCTGAGCCCAGGACAAGAACGAGGATCAAGCGCATGACGACAAAGCATCCCGCACAGCATTTCGACCCAAAGCCCGTTCTCGATCTCATCGCCAGCATCGAGGCCGACCTGCAGCGCCTGAAGGGCCTGGTCGAGCAGCAGGTCGAAAAGTTCGACCCCGCCAATCCGCACAACAAGGCGCAGGACGGCAAGCTGACCGAGGAGGGCGTCGAATGCTGCTACCGCATGTTCGACGAAGGCAAGTCGCGCTATTCGGTCTCCCAGCAGATGAAGATCTCCTTTGCCGCCGCAACGCATCGCTTCAACAATTGGCGCAAGCTTGGCGGGACCAAGAGGCAGCGGACGTTGCTTGGGTGAAACTGGCGAGATGTCGGCGGGACAGAGGGGGGCGTGCAGCCGTGGCGTTGGCGCCGTCCGCCAACTTTGTAACGGTCACATCTTTTCGTTGGCTTCGTCCGGCTCTTTGCGTGCACCATGGTTCGCCACATCTCCACAGGATCCGCCATGACCACCCCTCCCGGCATCGCCGACATCCATGCCGCGGCAGCGCGGCTTTCCGGCCTGATCGTCGAAACGCCCTTGATCGAATCACAGGAGCTGAACGAGCGCTTCGGCGGCCGCGTCCTGTTCAAGCCGGAGACGCTGCAGCGCACCGGCTCGTTCAAGTTCCGCGGCGCCTACAACAAGCTGTCGTCGCTGGGCGAGGCGGAACGCAGCCGGGGCGTCGTCGCTTTCTCCTCGGGTAATCATGCGCAAGGGGTCGCCGCTTCGGCGGCCATGTTCGGCGTCAAGGCGGTCATCGCCATGCCGGCGGACGCGCCAGCGATGAAGGTCGGCAACGTCCGCAAGATGGGCGCCGAGGTGGTGCCGTTCGACCGCTTTCGCGACGACCGCATGACCGTGGTCCGCCCCTACATCGAGAAGGGCATGGTGCTGGTGCCGCCCTTCGACGATCCGGCCATCATTGCCGGGCAAGGCACGATCGGCCTTGAACTGATGAGACAGGCCAGGGCGCTCGGCGTCAGCCTGGACGCGGTCGTTGTCCCCTGCGGCGGCGGCGGCCTGACCAGCGGCATCTCCGTCGCGGTCAAGGATGCCTCGCCCGGCACGGCGGTCTGGGCAGTGGAGCCCGAGCATTTCGACGACACGCGCCGCTCGCTGGCCGCTGGCGCCCGGGTTTCGAACGAACCGGGCTACAGTTCGATCTGCGACGCGATCCTGACCGCAGAGCCCGGCGTCATCACCTTCGAGATCAACCGCCGGAATCTCACTGGGGCCATTGCCGTCTCCGACAGGGCGACCGCACAGGCGATGCGCGACGCCATGGCCCACCTCAAGCTGGTGGTCGAACCCGGCGGCTGCGTCGCGCTGGCGGCGCTGTCGTCAGGCGAGATCGAGCTGTCGGGCAAATGCGTCGCCGTGGTGCTGTCCGGCGGCAATGTCGATTTCGGCACCTATGCTGAGATCATGGCTTCGGCTTAGGAGTGCTGCGCTCCAAGCGGGAAGCGTCGCGCTTGAGCACCCCCCTCTGTCCTGCCGGACATCTCCCCCACAAGGGGGGAGATCAGGTCTCACCCCGGCTTTCGCCAATATCCAACGTCACCGGAGGAGCGGCGCGCCAAAGCTGCCGATCTCCCTCCTTGCGGGGGAGATGGCGGGCAGGCCAGAGGGGGGTGCTGTCCCGCCGACATTCAAAATTTCCTGACGTCACGGCACCCTAATCCAGCGTGCGCCTGAATCGCACCAGCGCCACGCCGGCGAACAGCACGACAAAGAGCACCAGCCAGCCGATCTCGGTTGCCACCGCCGGCAGTTGCGCGCCCTTCAGCATCACCGCGCGGGTGATGCGCAGGAAATGCGTCAGCGGGAAGATCTCGCCGAAGATCTGCGCCCAGTCCGGCATGCCGCGATAGGGGAACATGAAGCCGGACAGCATGATCGAGGGCAGGAAGAAGAAGAAGGTCAGTTGCAGGGCCTGCATCTGCGTGCGGGCGATGGTCGAGATCGTATAGCCGAGCAGCACCAGCGACAGCACGAACACCAGCACCGCCGACAAAAGCAGCGACATCGATCCGGTGAAGGGGATGGCGAACAGCAGCTTCGACGCCGCCAGCACCACCACCACCTGCACGGCGCCGACCGCCAGATAGGGCAGCACCTTGCCCATCATGATCTCGAGCGGGCTCGACGGCATGGCGAGCAGGTTTTCCATCGTGCCGCGCTCGGTCTCGCGCGTCAGCGCGATCGAGGTCATCATCACCATGGTCATCTGCAGGATGACGCCGAGCAGGCCTGGCACGATGTTGTATTGCGAGATGCCTTCCGGGTTGTAGCGCCGGTGCACCACCACATCGAGCTGGCCCCTGGCGGCCTCGGCCGCAGCCGCCTGCATGCCTTGCGCTCTCAGCAGCGCCTGGCTGGCGACGGTGCCGAGCGTCGAGATGGCGCCGCTGGCCACCGCCGGATCGGTGGCGTCGGCCTCGATAAGGATCTGCGGCTTGTCGCCGCGCTCGATCCGGCGGGCGAAATCGGCGGGAATGGTGACGACGAAGGCGACGTCGCCGCGCGCCATCAGGAACTCTCCTTCCGCTGCGCTTTGCGCGACATGGTCGAAGCGGTAGTAGCCGGTGGTCTGCAGCGCCGAGACCATGGCGCGCGTGTAGGGATCGCTGCTGGTCGCCACCAGGGCCGCCGGCAGGCTTTTCGGGTCGTTGTTGATGGCATAGCCGAACAGCACCAGCTGAATCAGCGGCACGCCGAGCATCATGGCGAAGGTGATGCGGTCGCGCCGCATCTGGATGAATTCCTTGGTCAGCAGCGCGCCGAGCCGGGCGAAGGAAAAGACGTTGTTCATGCCATATTGTCCTTCGACCCCGCCATGAACTGGATGAACACGTCCTCGAGGCTGGTTTCGCCCGGCGCCACCGTCACGCCCTTGTGCTCCTTCTCGACATCGGCGAGCGCCGCCTCAAGCTTCTTCTTGTCAGAACCGACGACATGCAGCGTCGCGCCGAACGGCGCCACCTGGTCGACGCCGGGGCGGCCCTGAAGCGCCTCGGCCACGGTGTCGAGCCGAGGGCCCTGCAGCACGAACGTGGTCAGACCGGCATTCCTGACCACTTCGTCGACAGTGCCGGTGGCCAGCATCTTGCCGTAGGAGATGTAGCTGATGCGATGGCAGCGCTCGGCTTCGTCCATATAGTGGGTGGAGACCAGCACGGTCAGCCCGCCGCTGGCGAGGCGGTGGATCTCGTCCCAGAACTCGCGCCGCGCCTTCGGGTCGACGCCGGCCGTCGGCTCGTCGAGCAGCAGCAGTTTCGGCTGGTGCATGATGCAGGCGGCCAGCGCCAGCCGCTGCTTCCAGCCGCCGGACAAGGTACCGGCCAGCTGGTTGCGGCGCGACGTCAGGCCGAGTTCATCGAGCGTCCTAGCGACATAGTCCTCGACCGGCCTCAGCCGGTAGAGCCGCGCCACGAATTCGAGGTTTTCGCCGATCGTCAGATCCTCATAGAACGAGAATTTCTGCGTCATGTAGCCGACTTCGCGCTTGATCCTGAGACTGTCGGTGCGGATGTTGAAACCCAGCACCGTGCCTTCGCCTTCGTCCGGCGTCAGCAGGCCGCACATGATGCGAATGGTGGTGGTCTTGCCCGAGCCGTTGGGACCGAGGAAGCCGACGATCTCGCCTTCGGCGACCGACATCGTCACATGATCGACGACGGTCTTGTCACCGAACCGCTTGACCAGGCCGTGAACGTCGATGACGTTCATTTTGCTGTTCCCACAAGATCGACGTCGACGATCTGGCCGGGCTGCAGCGGCCCCGCATCGCCCTCCGGCCGCGCCTCGACCAGATAGACCAGCTTCTGCCGGTTCTCGAGCGAGTAGATCACCGGCGGGGTGAATTCGGGATCGGGCGAGACATAGCTGACGCGCGCCTTCACGTCCGGGCCGCAGCCGTCGCAACGGACGCTGAGAAGGCTGCCGACCTTGATCGAGGAAAAGGCGGCTTCCGGTACATAGACGCTGAGCTTCACCGCACCGTCTGGCAGCACCGAAATGACCGGCGCGGTCGGCCCGGCGGTATCACCGGGATTGCGGATGACGTCGTTGACGCGGCCCGGCGACGGCGCGGCCAGTATGCGCTTGGACAGCCGCCATTGTGCCTGGTCCAGCGCGGCCCGCGCCTGCTTGACCTGATTCTCGGCGGCCTTGATCGTATCGGCGCGCGCCGGCAAGCCGCCGGCGGCAAGATTGGCCTGCGCCTGGCCGACCTGCGCATTGGCGGTCTCCAACGTGGCCGAGGCGGTGTCGTAATCGGCCTGCGTGCCGGTGCCGCGCTTGAACAGGTCGGCGGCGCGGTCGTATTTGCGCTTGGCGTCGTCGGCCTGCGCCTTGGCCATGTCGACCTGGGCCTTGAGTGCGGCGATTTCTTCCGGCCGCTTGCCGACCTGCAGATCGGCGAGCTGCGCCTGTGCCTGGGCGAGGCTCGCCTCGGCCTGCGCCACCGCGATCTTGGCGTCGGCGCTTTCCAGCGTCACCACCGTGGTGCCCGGCATGACGCGGTCGCCGCGCTTCACGGCGACGGTCTCGACCTGTGCCACCTCGATCGGCGCCAGCAGCACATAGTCGCCTTCGACATAGCCGACGGCGAGCGGGGGCGCCGGCGCGCAGGCGCCAAAAAGCTGTGCGGCGAGCGGCAGCGAACACAGAAAACTCATGGTCTTTGCCCCTTCATCCCTATCTCTTCCTGGCAGCCAGTATGGCGCTGAGATTGTCCGTCGCGACCGCCGCGATCTTGGCGGCCTCGGCGGCGCCGATGTCGTGCCAGCCCATGCGGCGCATCACCGCTTCGCGGCCGATGCGGAAATAGATGACCTGACCGATCAGCGTGAACATGGTGAGCCGGGTGCGCTCGCTTTCGGCCGGCTCGCCTGTCGCCTGCTCCCAGATCTGGCATAACCGGCGATGCGTCGGCTCGAACACGCCGTCATAGATGCGGTCGAGCGCCGCCGTCGGATGCGACAGCTCGCGCAGCACGAATTGCACGATCTCGCCGGCCTGCGGCTGCGCCACGATGAAGCCGACCATCCGCTCCAGCGCCGCGAAGAGCTGCGCGCGCGCGGTCTCCGGATCGCTTGTCGCTCCCGCCTGGTCGTTGCCCAGCGCCTGGCCAGCAATTGTCTGGATGGTCTCGACGATATAGTCGGCGGCGGCAGTGCGAAGACCGTCCTTGCCGCCGAAATGATAGGCGATCGAACCGATATTGGCCTGCGCCTCCGCCGCGATTTCGCGGGTCGAGGTGCCGTCGAAACCTTGACGCCCGAACAGTTTCAGTGCCGCCCGGACAAGCGCGGCGCGCGTCAGCTCCGCGGGAGATGTCTCGCGGCGAGGACTCTTGGCGTCGGGCAATTTGATCATGAGCACACTTTAATCAATCGATTGATTAAAGTCAATTATCTGTGTACGCTTCTGTCTTGCCATCGCCTGCCGCAACCGCTTTAGTGCGCGGCCATGGGCAAGGAAGTCGAGCGCAAGTTCCTGGTTTCCGGCACCGCATGGCGGGATCTGGTCGAGGCGGATATCCGCATTCTGCAGTTCTATCTCGCCGCCGCGCCCGGGCGAACCGTCCGCATCCGCATCAGCGATGGCGCTTCCGCCAAGCTGACGCTCAAATTCGGCATCGGCGCGCGCGAGCGTGACGAATTCGAATACCCGGTCCCCTTGGCGGACGCCGTGGAGATGCTGGCTTTCGCACTCGGGCGTGTCATCGAGAAGACACGTCACCATGTTAGGCATCGCGGCCATCTCTATGAAGTCGATGTCTTTGGCGGTGCGCTCGCGGGACTTGTGGTGGCCGAACTCGAGACGCCGGAAGACGTGCCTGACGAAATGCTGCCTGAATGGCTCGGCCGTGAAGTCACCGGCGAGCAGAAATTCTACAACGCGTCGCTCGCCCTCGGGGGGATTCCGGAGATCGCCGCATGAGTTATCGCATCGACCCGCGCCTGCCGCTGACCGGCGAAGTCAGGCGCATCCTTGCCGAGGAAATCGGCAAGGCAATCCTGCATCTGGATGCGGCGCGCAGCCGGCCGGAACAGGGACTGCACAAATGCCGCAAGCGGTTGAAGAGCGCCCGTGCCCTATTGCGGCTGGTTCGTTCCGGAGACGAAACATTTTGTGCGACGGAGAACCAGTGCTATCGCAACGTGGCGGCGCTGATCGCCGGACCACGTGAGGCGACGGCGCTGATCGAGACCGTCGACCGGTTGGCCGCAAGTTTTGCGAAGGAGAGCGCCGATGGCGGGCTCGATGCGGCGCGCGACAGGCTGATCGCCCGCCAGCACGATTTGCACGAAGGCGCCGGCCTCGAAGCGGCGATCGGCGCGGCGATCGCCGCTTGCGAGGACGGCATGAAGCGGATCGAAAGCCTTGTCTTGCCCGACCAGCCGGAACAGGCGGCCGACGTGCTTGCCGAAGGCGCCCGCGCCACCTTGCGACGTGCCAGGAAGGCGCTCGACAAGGCCGGCGCGCGCGGCGAGGCCGACGACTTCCACGATCTGCGCAAGGCGGCCAAGACGCATGGCATGCACCTGTCGCTGCTGGGCAGGCTTTGGCCGACGCCGATCAAGGCGCGGCGCAAGGCGGTCGACGCGCTGGGCGAGCGGCTCGGCGAACTGCACGACGTGTTCGTCATGCGCACGCTGCTCGAGGCGGATGACGAGCCGCTTGGGCCGGCCGAGGACACGAAGCTGCTCGGCAAGCTCCTGAAGCGTTCGGAAAAGAGCCTGAGGAGATCCTGTCTTGCCGAAGCCGCCGACCTGTTCGGCGACAGCCCGAAACGTTCGACAAAAAAGCTGGCCCGCAAGGCGCGCGACGATCTGGCCGGCGCTCCGTCGAAGGACGCGAGCGCGGCGGCCGGCTGACGGACGGTTCGGCTGGCGCCCGGCCGCCTGCATGTGCTAATCGCCATAAGGCATGACCAAGCCCGGCGATATGCTCCTGGATCGACTTGGCCGCTGGCTTGCCGGCCGGCTGCAGGAAGAATCCTCCGGCTATGAGCCCTACACCCCGTCCGATGCCGAGACGCTGCGCCGCACGCTGGAGCCCGGCGACATTCTGCTGATCGAGGGCAACCAGAAGATCTCGGCGGCGATCAAGTACCTCACCCAGTCGACCTGGTCGCATGCGGCCTTCTATGTCGGCGACGCGCTGGCCGAACCGGAGGACGGAACGGAGCGGCGGCGGCTGATCGAGGTCACGCTCGCCGAAGGCTGCATCGCCGTGCCGCTGTCGCGCTATCGCACTTACAACACCCGCATCTGCCGGGCGAGCGGCCTGACACCGGAGGACCGCGACAAGGTCGTCGCGTTCATGATCGGCAAGCTCGGCCTGAGGTACGACCTCAAGAACATTTTCGACATGCTGCGCTATTTCCTGCCGACGCCACCGGTGCCGGTCCGCTGGCGCCGCCGAATGCTGGCGTTCGGTTCCGGCGACCCGACCCGGGCCATCTGCTCGACGCTGATCGCCCAGGCCTATGGCCAGATCCACTATCCGATCCTGCCCGAGATCACCCGCGCACCCGGCCGTGCTTCGGCGCAGTCGACCTATATGCGCAAGGAAATCCTGCACATTCGCCACCACTCGCTTTACACGCCGCGGGATTTCGACCTGTCGCCTTTTTTCCGCATCGTCAAGCCGACGCTGGAATATGGTTTCGACTACCGACAGATGGTCTGGGACGACAGGGCTGCCGACGCGGGGACGAAGGCGGCCAAGTAGCGTCACGCTGGGAGCGGGCGACGCCTTTTTGCAAGGGACTGCTCGGGCATCCGCGCACCGGCATCGCGCGCGTGCGGGCCGATCGGCATGATCGCGGGGAACGGCGTCGCCCCGAACGCAAATGTCCATTTGTAGCCGGTGAGCCCGTCCTCCGGCGTGGTGTGCTGGTCGTGATGGGCGAGCAGCCTGGCGCGGTCGGCGAGATCCTCGGCCTCGCGCCGCACCATCTCCGCTGTCTCGGGTCGCATGCGCCTGGAGAAGCTGATGAAGGTCGCCTCCTTCTCGATATGGGTGATGGCCCAGCCGATGAAATTCTTGTTGGTCATCTCGAACAGCGGCTTGAGCGGCCCCTCGAAATTCCACTGGATCGGCGTTTCGACCAGCAATTTCACCGTCAGGCCCCGCCCGAGCGCGACCAGACCGAGCTCCTCGAGATCGCGCAGATAGAGGAACATCGAGGCCTCGCTCAGGCCTTGTGAGCGCATGATGCCTTGCGGCGTGAATTTCTCCGACAGCATGACGAAGACGAACAGCAGCGCCGGCCGCCCGGCGAGCCGGCGCTCGATCTCCGGCGCGATGTGGTTGACCGGCCCCGGCCCCCGGTTCATCGAGCCGATCACATTTTCCAGTTCGACGCCGGCGGCAGCACAGATCTCCACCAGCCGGTCGAGCTTGCAGTTCTTCTCATGGAAGATGCGCTTCACCGTCGGCTCGGAAACGCCCATGCGCAAGGCAAGCTCGCGATAGGTGACACCCTTCGCCTTCAGCGTCCGCTTCAGCGCTTCGAAGATCAGACCGTTCATGGCATGCACCTCTTATCGGCAGTTTCGTATCGATATTCGATACTAGCGTTAATCGGTCTTCCCGAAAAGTATCGAAAATCCTAGCTCTCCGCCTGTCACTACAGGAGAACCGCCATGAAACGCCTCGTCACCTCAGCCTTTATCGTCGCCATCTGCAGCGCGACGGCGCCCGCCGTCCAGGCCGGCGAGCTCTGGCGCGCCACCGGCCTCGAACAGCCGGAGTCAGCGTTGTTCGACGCCGCCAACAATCGCGTCATCGTCTCCAACATATCAGGCAATCCGGGCGTTGCCGACGGCAACGGCTATCTCAGCGTGCTGTCCATGGACGGCAAGATGGTGACCCAGCACTGGACCGACGGCATGGACGCGCCCAAGGGCATGGCGATAGCGGGCGGCAAGCTCTATGTCGCCGACATCACCAAGGTCCGCGTCGTCGATCTCGCTAGCGGTAAGCTCCTCGCCAGCATCGCGGTGCCGGATGCCGTCTTCCTGAACGACATGACCTCGGACCAAGCCGGCAATGTCTATGTCACCGACATGCTGGCCGACACGATCTACCGCATCGACGGCGACAGGCCGGAGCTGTTCGTCAGGGACGCATTGCTGGCTTCCCCCAACGGCGTCTTCGCCGATGGCAACAGGCTGATCGTCGCCTCCTGGGGCAAGGGCATCAAGCCCGACTTCAGCACGGCCGAGCCGGGCGGGCTGCTGGCCGTCGACCTCGCCAGCAAGGCGGTTTCGCCGCTGCCCGGCGCGCAGAGATTCGCCGACCTCGACGGCGTCATCGCCATCGGCGACACCATCTATGCTACCGCCTACATGACCGGCACGCTCTACCGGTACAAGGCCGGCGGCACGCCGGAAGCGGTGGCGCATTTCAAGCCTGGCAGTGCCGACATCGGCACGGACGGCAAGTCGATCCTCTATGTGCCGCTGATGAGCGAAGGCGAGGTGGCGGCGTTGAAGCTCGACTGAACCCATGACCGATGCCATCGGCTGGTCGGCGAGACCTTGAGCAACCTCAACAACCTTGGGCCGGCCTCTATCATCGAGGACGGCCTGGCAAATCGTCACATCTGCTCGATGCAGGCGTCCATCACCGCATACCGCCGATATTGTAGCCTCCATCCACCAGGATGCTCTGGCCCGTAACGAAAGCCGCCTCCGGGCTGCTTAGCCAAGTGACGGCGCCGGCAATATCGTCCGGTTGT
The DNA here is from genome assembly GCF_018588885.1 of Mesorhizobium sp. dw_380. Lineage (GTDB taxonomy): Bacteria > Pseudomonadota > Alphaproteobacteria > Rhizobiales > Rhizobiaceae > Mesorhizobium. Next base: position 33,149 of record NZ_JAFFIW010000037.1, on the reverse strand, counting down.
CCGATACGACCGAGTGCGGCGTGCGCGCCGATCGCGGCGACCACCTCGGGTGGCAGCACGCTGGTCATCGGTGTGTCGATAACGCCCGGACTGACATTGTTTATGCGAATGCCGTCACGGCCGATCTCGAGCGCCAATGCGCGAACCATGGCATCCAGCGCGCCCTTACTAGCGGCATAGATCGAAAGGTTGACGTTGCCGCCAGTCGCGGCCACCGAGGAAGTGTTCACGATCGACCCGCCGTGGCCTTGCTTGCGCATCTGGGCAACCTCGTGCTTCGCAAGAAACCAGACACCCTTGACGTTGGTCGCAAGGACCTGATCGACGTCATCCGCCGTCAGATCCTCGATAGGCTTGTAGGCCGTGATGCCTGCATTGTTGAAGGCGATATCCAGCCGTCCAAATTCTTCCACGACAGCGGCAATCATTTTCTCTACAGCGCGCTCTTGAGTGACGTCGGCTGACGCAACCATTGCCGTGCCGCCCGTCTCCGCGATTTGCCTCGCTACCGCCTCAAGTTCCGGCACGCGTCTTCCAACCAGGGCAACCGAAGCACCTTGGCGCCCGAATGCAAGAGCGGTAGCCTTGCCGATCCCGCTTCCCGCACCCACAACCAGCGCTACCCTGCCCACGAAACGTTCCGGATCGTTCCGCAGGATCGTCTTGCCCTGCAAATCCTTCAGCATATTCACCAGCTCCTGTTTTGCGTTTGCATCAACGTATCAGGAGCGGATAGGTTGGAAAATGAGCTATAACCGGCATGTCTTGTTGAGTAAAAGGCAACAATCATGAGAGGAAGTGACTTTGCTGAGCTAACCGCGTTTGTCTCGGTGGCCGAGACGCAGAGTTTCGTCCGAGCGGCTTCGAGGCTGGGCCTGTCCCGTTCCGCCTTGAGCCATACGATCCGCGCTCTGGAGGAGCGCGTCGGTACAAGGCTGCTCAACCGCACAACGCGCAGCGTCTCCCTGACCGATGCCGGACGAACGTTGTTCGCCCGGCTGCCCGCGGCATTTGCCGAGATCAAGGATGCCGTCGACGGCTTGAGCGTTTATCACGAGCGCCCGGCGGGAACCATTCGCCTGAACTTGCCACGTGTCGCAGCCGAGGTACTGGTCGCTTCGAAACTTCCGGCCTTCGCGGCAGCCTACCCCGCCATCCATGTTGAGCTGACCGTCGAGGACCAGCTTTCCGATATTGTGGGCAGCGGCTACGACGCAGGGGTTCGTCCGGGCGGGTTATTGCATCAGGACATGATTGCGGCTCGGGTGACACCGGACTTTCGCACCGCCATCGTCGGATCACCTGCTTATTTCGAACTCAATCCCATACCGGTCGCACCGAAGGACTTGGCCGGGCATGCATGCATAAACTACCGGTGGACCGAGTCCGGCGTGCTGTATCGCTGGCCGTTCCGCAAGGCGGGGGAACAGGTAGACGTTGAAGTATCTGGTCCTCTGACAATGAATGATGCCGGGCTCACGGTGCAGGCGGCACTTGCCGGGATGGGGCTGGCCTGCACGCTTGAAAGCAACGTGAAGCAGGAACTGGCACAAGGGCGTCTGGTGCGGGTCTTGGAGGATTGGTGTCCTCCATCGCCGGGATTCTACCTCTATTATCCGAGCGGACGCCTCCTTTCGGCGGCATTCAGGGCTTTCATTGATTTCATGCGTTGTGGCGAGGACGTCTCACACAAGGCCGAGTTTTCGTAGAATGTCGCGCATTCCAACAGTGGACATTAATCGCATGCCGCTCGATGTCGCTCCGGCGAATCTCACATCACGCTGATGGCCAACGAGACTTGATATGGAAGACGCGGACATTCGCGCCGCCTTGGACCACCACTGGGCGGCCTCCGATGCCGGAGATCTCGAAGCGGAACACCAGATCTACCGTGAGGATGCGGTGCTCGACTATCCGCAATCGGGCGAGCGCATCCGCGGACGGCGCAACATCCAGGCGTCCCGCGCTGCGCAGCCGAACCGCAAGCGTTTCGCGGTGCGGCGCATCACCGGCAGGGATGACCTCTGGGTCAGCGAATATGTCCTGACCTATGACGGGCGGCCGTCCTACACCGTCAGCATCATGGAGTTCCTCGACGGCAAGGTGGCGCGCGAGACCCAGTATTTTGGCGAGCCGTTCGAGCCGGGGCCCTCGCGCGCGCAATGGGTCGAGCGGATGCCGTGAGACCCTGCCCGCCATGACGATGACCCGCAGCCCGATCCCTCGCTCGGAACTGCCGACCGATACGGCAGCTCTCGCCCGCACTCTCATCGGCAAGGTGGTGGTGCGCGACTTGCCGGAAGGCAGGGTCAGCGGCCGCATTGTCGAGACCGAAGCCTATGTCGTCGGCGACGCCGCCGGGCACGGCTATCGGGGGATGACCCCGCGCAATCGTTCGCTGTTCCTCGAGCGCGGCCACGCCTATGTCTATCTCGCCTACGGCGTCTCCACCATGCTGAACGTCTCGAGCGAGACGCCAGGGATCGGCACCGGCGTCCTGATCCGGGCTCTCGAGCCGCTCGAAGGCATCGCGATCATGCGGCAGAACCGCGGTGTCGAGCGTTTGCGCGACCTGGCGCGCGGGCCGGGAAGGTTGGCTGCGGCGTTGCGGATCGATCGTTCGCTCGATGGGCTCGACCTTTGCCGCGAAGGGCCTTTATGGCTCGCGCGCGATGATCCCGGGCTCGCACGCGATGACCACGGGCCCGCAGGCGATGCCCAAGAACCCGGCGAGATCGGGCAGGGCATCAGGATCGGCATTTCGAAGGATGCCGACCGGCTGCTTCGCTTTTATGTCAGGGATAGCCCGTTCGTCAGCGGTCCAGGATCGCTCAACCGATAAAGACGCGGCCGCTCTCTTCCTCCTGATTGAAGCTGGGCGCGATATGTGTTTGCCTCTCAGTTCCCCGCCAGTTGCGCTCGCGCGTCGCGGATCGAGGCGGCGTAGGTCACCAGCGGCCGCTTGACGCCATGGTTGATCAGCATGCGCCGTATCTGCGGCGACGCACCCGCTATGATGAAGCGGACGCCGGCGCGCCTCGCCTTGTGCGCGGCGCTTTCGATGACATTGGCCGCCGTCGAATCGAAGAGCGGCACGGCGGAACAGTCGAGGATGAAGTTGCGGCGCTGGTCGGCGATGCGGTCGAGCACGCTGCCGACGGTGGAGGCGGCGCCGAAGAAGAAAGCACCCGAGATGCGGTAGACGATGGTCTCGGCGTCAACAGCCTCGCTGGAATCGTAGGCGCCGGCGGGATTGACGCTGTCGGCGACGTCGTCCTGCACCAGATCCGCCTCGACCGCGATCGACTTGGCCATGCGATCGATGAACAGGATCGAGCCCAGCGCGAAGCCGACGACGATGCCTTCGGTCAGGTCGCGGAAGACGACGATCAGGAAGGTCGCCATCAGCACCAGCGCATCGCCGCGCGAAGCGCGCAGCAACGTGGCGAAGGCCTGTTTCTCGAACATGTTCCAGCAAACCACCGCCAGCACGCCGGCAAGGGCTGCGAGCGGGATATAGCTGGCGAGCGGCGCCGCCACCAGCATCAGCACGAGCAGGATCGCCGAATGCACCATGCCCGAGACCGGCCCGTGCGCGCCGGCCCGCACATTGGTCGCGGTGCGGGCGATGGTGCCGGTGGCGCAGATGCCGCCGAACAGGGCGGAGGCGATGTTGGCGAAGCCCTGCGCCACCAGCTCGCAATTGGACCGGTGCCGCCGGCCGGTCATGCCGTCGGCGACCACGGCCGACAGCAGCGATTCGATCGCGCCGAGCAGCGCGAAGGCGACAGCGTCCGGCAAAACCTCGATCATCCTGCCGGGGCTGACCGGCGGCAGACCAGGCCATTGCAGGCTGCGCGGGATGCCGCCATAGCGCGTCCCGATCGTCTCGGCCGGCAGCGCAAACAGCGCCACGACGAGCGAAGCGAGCGCGATGGCGATCAGCATCGCTGGCCATTTCGGCCGCCAGCGCTTCAGGAAGGCGATGGTGGCGATGGTCAGCACCGCCACGAAGGTCGCCGCGGGGTTGATCGTGCCGGCCGCTTCGCCAAGCGCGATCAGCTTCGGCACGAACGGTCCGGGTTCCTTGCCCGGCAAGGTCAAGCCGAACAGTTCGACGATCTGGCCGGAGAAGATGATGACGGCAATGCCGGCGGTGAAGCCGACGGTGACCGGATAGGGAATGAACTTGATGTAGGTGCCGAGCCGGAGATAGCCGATGGCAAGCAGGAACACACCGGCCATCATCGTCGCCAGCAGCAGGCCATCGACGCCGACGCGCGCCACCGTGGCAGCCACCAGCACGATGAAGGCGCCGGCCGGCCCACCGATCTGAAAGCGGCTGCCGCCGAACGCCGAGATGATGAAGCCGCCGACGATGGAGGTATAGAGGCCGCGCTCCGGGCTCACGCCCGATGCGATCGCGATCGCCATCGACAGCGGCAGCGCAACGATGGCGACGGTCAGCCCGGCAACGACATCGGCCTTGAAATGCGCCGGCGTGTAGCCCTCGCGCCAGACGGTGACCAGCTTCGGCGTGAACAGTTCGGAAAATGTCGGCCTTGCCGACTTATGGGCCGACTTCTGAGCCGGTCGATGCACTGCCTGCCGTGCTTGATTCATGGACTGCCTTCCGCACATGAAAGGCGGCGGGATCGTCGGCAGGACTGTCGGCGGTCGCCGTCGCGACTTATGCCGGCTCAGCTTTGAGGCCTGGTGGTGCGGCGGGCTTGAGGCGCACGCCCCTGCCGCCGCGCTCGCTGGCCTGGTTCTCGCCGATCAGCTCCACCCCGGCCTCGTCGAGAGCCTGGATGACCTTCATCAGCGTATCGACCACGCCCCTGACCACGCCGTCGCTCGCTTCCATGCGCTGGATGGTCGGAAGCGAAACGCCGGCGCGCTCGGCGAGTGTCTTCTGGTCGATACCGGCCAAGGCCCTTGCGGCACGCATCTGCGCGGCAGTGATCATCGGCCGGACCCCATGTCTGAGTCTGCGGAAATAACGTATAATGCGGTCATTGTGATGTTTCAAGCATCATGATGAATGTCTGAGACGTAAGCGCCGCTGCCTTGTTCATCTTTCTGGTACGTCCCGGGAATTGCAGGATAGGGTGCTTCGAATCTGGGCTAGGGGGTAACGCGGTTGAGCATTTTCAGGACCTTGATGACATGGGCATGCCTGCTGTCGGCAGTTTTCATGCTGACGGGCTGCGGGCACCTGATCAACAGATTGATCTGACGGCAAGCCTGAGGGGCGTCAGGCGCCCCATCAGGCATCGTCGCTCACCACCTTGCGCCGCTGCAGAAGCCGCGCCACCAACCAGCACAGCATCGCCCAGGCGAAGCCGGCACACCAGCCGGCCAGCACATCCGACGGCCAGTGGACGCCAAGATAGACCCGGCTGACGCCGACCAGCACCGTGGTCAGCACGGCGAGCGACAGCACGTAGACCTTGGTCGCCCGGCCATGCAGGAACCGCGCCGCCAGCGAGCCGAGCGTGAGGTAGGTCACCGCCGACAGCATGGCGTGGCCGCTCGGGAAGGAAAGCGAGGTCTCGTTGACCAGATGCGAAACGAGCTCGGGCCGCGGCCGGTCGACGCCGACTTTCAGCAGGCTCGACAGAAGCTGGCCACCGGCCACGGCGATGAAGATGAGAAGTGCGGTCCCCGGCCTTCGGATCAGGAGCAGATAGATGATCGTCGCAGTCGTGATCAGCACGAGCACGCTGGTGCTGCCGAGGCTGGTGATGTCGCGCATCGCCCCCTCCAGCCATGGCGGGCCGGCTGGAACACCGGGTTGCCCCGCCTGGCGGAAAGCAAGCAGGATTTCGGTGTCGAAGGCGTGCGGCGCCGTTGCCCGTGCCACCTCCATCAGCTCCACAAAGCCCCACAGCCCGCCGGCGATGACCAGGCCGGCCAGCAGGACGGGGAATTCGATCAGGTTGAGCAGGGTGCTTGCGGTGTCTTTCATCGAACCGGTGCCGCTGTCTTCATCTCGATCAACGCCCTTGCAGATAGGGCCCGAGCGTGATCAGCGCCACTGCGGCGATCGCCAGCATGATACCGGTCGCCTGCAGCGCGTTGACGCGTTCGCCGAAGAACACCAGCGCCACGAGGTTGACCGAGACCAGCTGGATGACCGCCGAGAGGCTGAACGACACGGACATGCCGAATTCGCGAATCAGCCGCAGCATGATCAAATTGCCGAGCGAATAGAGCGCCAGCGTCAAAAGGATCTTGCCCAGGCTCGGCGCCAGTCCCCATTGCTTGGCGGCAGTCGCCGCCAAAAGGAAGATCACCGTCGAAAAGCCAAGCTGCAGCAGTCCCGAAAAACTCAACGTCCCGTCCCCCTCGAAGCGGCTCCCGCCGCCTGCATCGCGGACTTGTTTCCGAAGCGCGCGCGGACGTCAAGCGACGTCGTTCCAACGAAGGTCTTGGCAACGGCAAGGCTGAGGCTCAATGTGCCGACATCGCCCACCTGTCGAAGAAGGGCGGTCAGGGGGCCATGATTCGTATTCTTCAGAACTTGGCGCGGCGTTGGAGCGAGCTTTCCCTTGCGCTGCAATTCGTCGTTGCCGGCGGCTTCGGCCTTCTGGTCGTCATGGTGGTGGTTGGCGCCTGGGTGACGACGCAGATCCGGGACGGCGTCATCCGCAATTCGGCCGCCACGACGGCGCTTTATGTCGACAGCGTGATCGCGCCGCTGCTGCCCGACCTGCGCAAGAGCGAGGAGCTCAGCGATTCCGTCAAGCAGGCGCTCGACGAGACGCTCGGCCAGGGCGCACTCGGCAAGCGCCTGGTTTCGTTCAGGCTCTGGCGCCGCGACGGCACCGTCCTCTATTCGAAAGACGCCGCCTTGATCGGCCGCCGCTTCGATCTGAACGACCACCTGCGTTCCGCCTTCCAAGGCAGCGTCGCTGCCCAGTTCGATACGTTTGATGACAACGAAGAGAAGGAGCGGTCTTCGGGCGTGCCGTTGCTGGAGATCTACAATCCCGTGCGCGAACCCTGGTCCGGCGACGTGGTGGCCGTCACCGAATTCTACGAGGTCGCCAGCGATTTCAAAGCGACGCTGGCATCCGCCCTTTTGTCGAGCTGGCTGGTCGTTGCCGGCACCACCCTGGCGGCTTTTCTGCTCCTGTCGGGCATCGTCCTGCGCGCCAGCCGCACCATTGACGACCAGCGCGGGGCGCTGCGCCGCCAGGTGTCGGAGCTGCAGGGCCTGGTGACGCAAAACAGCGCCTTGCGGCAGCGTGTGCAGCGGGCGTCGCGTCGCGCCACCGCACTCAACGAGAGATATTTGCGCCGGATCGGCGCCGACCTTCACGACGGACCGGCCCAACTCGTGGCCCTGGCGGCGCTGCGCATGGACAGCCCGGTATTTTCCGGCGACGGCAATTGGGGCGAAAGCCGCTCGACCGAGGTGGCGATGATCCGCAAGACGCTGGAAGATGCGATGCGCGAAATACGCGGTATCTGCACCGGCCTCGTGCTGCCGCAGATAGAGAGCGCCGCCGCGACGGACATATTGCGGCTCGCCGTCGACGAACACGAGCGCCGGACGGGAACGTCGGTGACGCTCACGCTGCCAAAGCATTTGCCCGAACCTGGCGCCTCCGAGAAGATCAGCATCTACCGTTTCGTGCAGGAAGGGCTGAACAACGCCTATCGCCACGGGCGTGCCAAGGATCAGGCGGTGCGAGCCGGAATGAAAAATGGCAGACTTTTTGTCGAAGTGTCGGATGGCGGGCCGGGCTTCGATCCGGCGCGGGTCGAGGGGCTGGGGCTCGCCGGCCTGCGGGAGCGGGTCGAAAGCATTGGCGGCCATTTCGAGACCTTGACCGGAGCGCAAGGCACGCGATTGGTGATTACCCTGTCGGTCGAGGAGCAAGCATGATTGGTGTCATTCGCATAGCCATTGTCGACGATCATCCGCTGTTTCGCGAAGGCGTGACGCGCAGCCTGTCGGAGATCGGAGGCTTCGAGATCGTCGGCGAAGGCGCGACAGCGCAGGATGCCGAACGCATCGCCTCGACCGTGCAGCCGGACATACTGCTGCTCGACATTTCCATGCCGGGCGGCGGCCTGGCCGCGGTTGCAAGCATCCTTGCCGACCATCCCGCCCAGAAGATCATCATGCTGACCGTTTCGGAGGCCAATGTCGATGTCACCAAAGCCCTGAACACAGGGGTGCAGGGCTATGTCCTCAAGGGTGTCGGGTCGCGCGCGCTTGCGGAGATCCTGCGCAACGTGGTGGCCGGCGAGAGCTATCTTTCGCCGATGCTGTCGGCCCGGCTGCTCTCCGATCTCCAGTCCCCGCAGCCTGGCGACGGCGTGGCCGACCGGCTGCGGCAACTGACCGAGCGTCAGACGGAAATCCTGCGGCTGGTGGGGGAGGGGCTCAGCAACAAGGAGGTCGCCTTGCGCCTGGAGCTGCAGGAGAAGACCGTCAAGCATCACATGACCGGGGTGCTGTCGAAGCTCAATGTGCGAAACCGCACCGAAGCGGCTCTTATGATGCGTGAGTTTCGCGACCGTGACAGGAACCGCTCATAACGCATGTCGCCGAAAAGCGACTTCGGTTTGCGAGAACGACATACATGAGACAAGCGCCTAAAGCGCGTCCCATGGCTCCGTTCGACGCGCTTTAGGCCAGAGCGGATCGCGCGGGACCGCACAAAACGAGGTCACCTCCGCCGGGGGGCGGCGGAGGTGACGTGTGAAACTGGCCGTTGCCGGTTGACCAGCTTCACAAGGCCTTGAGACGGGTGACGTCGGCCGGCGTGGCCCGGCGGTCGATGATCGTGCGGCCGAGCGCATCCTGCATCCTGAAACGGCCGTTCTCGATCTTTTCCGTCATGCCGTCGGGGTGCTGGACCGTGATCTTGTTGCCGTCCACGTCGACCTTGTCGCCGGTCGCGGCGTTGACATGGCTGGCGCCTTTGTCACCCTGGCCCTTGCCGGATCCCGAGTCGGCGCCACCGCCATCTGCTCCTGAATTGCCGTTGCCGTTGCTGTTGCCGCTGCTGCCGCTGCTGTTGCCAGCACCACTATTGCCGCCGCCGCCGTTGCCGCTATTGCCGCCACCACCACCATTACCGCCACCGTTTCCGCCGCCGCCGCCGCCGCCACCGTTTCCGCCGCCATTGCCGCCATTGCCGCCTTTGCCAGCCTGTGCCGATGCGGCGTCGATTCCGGGGGCGGAGCCGTGCAGGGCAATCCGATAGGGAGCGATGGCGAGCGCCAGAGCAGCAGCCGAGACGAACGCCAGCCGGCGATAACGGGCCGTGATCGATCCGTGCATCCTGATCTCCGTCGATTGAGCCGGCGCGCTCACCCCAAGGTTGCAGTGCAACAACATCGCCGAAAGACGTGGTGGCCGGAAGCGACCTCCGACCGTTGCGTTTGTCCTCCAGGACTTTTGCAAGCGCAAGGTTGGACTAAAGTCCCATATCACATGCCGATGAGCGCGCTTTCGCCTGATGTGAGCGGATCGCACCAGCATTTTGCCAGCGGGGCCAAGCGCCAATGGAAGTCACCTCCGCCGGGGGCGGCGGAGGTGACATGTGAAGCTGGCCGTTGCCTGTTGGCCAGCTTCACAAAGCTTGAAGACGATTGACATCCTCGGGGGTAGCCCGGCGGTCGATGATCGTGCGCCCCAAGGCATCCTTCATCTCGAAACGACCATTCTCGATCTCTTCCTGGATACCATCTGGATGCGTGACCTCGATCTTATTGCCGTCCACTTCGACCTTGTCGCCGGTCGCCGCGTTGACATGATGGTCGGCTCCGCGGTGGTCGTCACTGTTGCCGGGTCCGGAATTGTCGGCTCCGCCATGATCGTCGCCAGCGCCTCCGCTGCCGGGCCCGGAACCGCCGCTGTTTCCACTGCCGCCGTTGCTGCCTCCACCGGAGCCGCCGTTTCCTCCGCCGCCGCCCCCACCGCCTTGGCCGCCGCCATCCTTGGCATGAGCGCTTGCGGGAACGATGCCGGGACCAGAGCCGTGGACGGTGAGTTGATATGGAGCAATGGCCAGCGCCAATGCCGACGACCCTCTCAGCGCCAGCCAGAAGCAGCGAGTCGGGATCGATCTCATCTCCGTCTCCCTCTTTATCGGGCCGCCAACTTCCGGCGCGAGCTTTTGCCGGCCACGACCATGGCCGAAATGGCCGCTCGGCATAACCGGCCCACGACTGATGCGTTCCCGGAATGGGACCTTTGACCGGCCTGCATAGGGACCTAGGTCCGGTTTCAGCGCGAGAACCGCCATTCGGACGCTCTGGACTCGCGCTGAAAGCAATGTCACGAAAATGTGATCGGCCGGATGTAAGGGGTCGAACAGGCAACAAGCTCCAGCCACTCCAAAGCCAGAGGCCCTTATGACCGAACATCGCTCCCCCGACGCCCGATTCCGCACCAGCCTGCTCGAGGAAAACGACGGACCGGCCATCAACCCGACCGACAACCGCACCCTGGGCGAGATCATCGCCGCGCGGTTCTCGCGCCGTGGTTTCCTGAGGGGATCGCTGGCCGTCTCGGCGATCGCCGCCACCGTCAGCCCGCTGGCCATGATCGCCGCCGGCGATGCCCGCGCCGCGGAAGGCTCTGCCTTCAAATTCGACGAACTCAAGGCCGGCATCGACGACAAGCATCATGTCGCGCCCGGCTATGACGCGGATGTGCTGCTGCGCTGGGGCGATCCGCTGTTTGCCGATTCGCCGGAGTTCGACCCGGCCAAACAGTCGGCGCAGGCGCAGGCCAGGCAGTTCGGCTACAACAACGATTATGTCGGCTATATCGAGATCGACGGCTCGCCCGAGCATGGCCTGCTGGTGGTCAACCACGAATACACCAACCCGCATCTGATGTTCCCGGGCATCGTCAAGATCGTCGACAAGGACGGCAAGAAGGCGGCCGAAGTCGCGCCGCTCAGCAAGGAACAGGTCGATGTCGAGATGGCGGCGCATGGCGGCACCATCGTCGAGATCCGCAAGGTGTCGGGCAAATGGCAGGTGGTGCGCGACGGCAAGCTCAACCGCCGCATCACCTCGACCACCGAAATGGCGCTGTCCGGTCCGGTCGCCGGCCATGAACGCGTCAAGACCAATGCCGACCCGTCCGGCACCAAGGTCTTCGGCACCATGAACAACTGCGCCGGCGGCGTCACGCCCTGGGGCACCTATGTGATGGCCGAGGAGAACATCCACGGCTATTTCTCCGGCGAACTGCCGGAAGGCCATAAGGAGGCCGCCAACTACAAGCGTCTCGGCATTCCCGAAGGCGCCTATGAATGGGGCGCGCATTACGACCGCTTCAACCTCGCCAAGGAACCGAACGAACCCAATCGCTTCGGCTGGATCGTCGAGGTTGACGTCAACGATCCGACCTCGACGCCGAAGAAGCGCACGGCCATGGGCCGCTTCAAGCACGAAGGTGCCGAATCGATCGTTGCCAGGGACGGCCGCGTCGTCTTCTACCTCGGTGACGACGAGCGCTTCGACTATGCCTATAAGTTCGTCACGTCAGGCCGTTTCAACCCCAACGATCCCGCCGCCAACAAGGACCTGCTCGACGACGGCACGCTGCATGTCGCCAAGTTCGCCGAGGACGGCACGGTCGAATGGCTGCCGATCGTCTTCGGCCAGGGGCCGCTGACCGCCGAGAACGGTTTCACGGGCCAGGCCGACGTGCTGATCGAAACGCGGCGCGCCGCCGACCTGCTCGGCGCCACCAAGATGGACCGGCCCGAGGACATCCAGCCCAATGCCGTCAACGGCAAGGTCTATGTCATGCTGACCAACAATTCGAAGCGCAAGGCCGAGCAGGTCGATGCCGCCAACCCGCGCGCCGAAAATGCCTTCGGCCACATCATCGAGATATCGGAGGATGGCGGCGACTTCGCCGCCACCAAAGGCAAGTGGGAAGTGCTGCTGAAATGCGGTGATCCCTCGGTTGCCGATGTCGGCGCCACCTTCTCGACGGCGACGACCGCCAATGGCTGGTTCGGCATGCCCGACAATTGCGCGGTCGATTCGGCTGGGCGCCTGTGGGTCGCCACCGATGGCCAGGGCCCGAAGGCCACCGGCCGCACCGACGGCCTGTGGGCGGTCGACACGGAAGGACCGGCACGGGCGACCTCGAAACTGTTCTTCCGCGTGCCGATCGGCGCCGAGATGTGCGGCCCGCTTTTCGCGCCCGACGACCAGACCGCCTTCGTTGCCGTCCAGCATCCGGGCGATGGCGGCGAGGACTGGGAAGGCTTCGGCCGTCCCTCCTACTATGAGGATCCGTCGACGCGCTGGCCGGATTTCAAACCGGACATGCCGGTGCGGCCGGCGGTCGTCGCCATCACCAGGCAAGGCGGCGGCAAGATCGCGGTTTGATCGCAGGCAACGGTCTGCAAATCCAAAGGACGGGTTCGGTCCCGAACGCCGCCCTTCCTCCGCCGGCTGGGAGGGAAATCAGCGTGAGCCCGCGGGCAGGTGGGAGGCGCCGGCGATCCGCCTGGCGATCGCCTTGCCTAGTATCGCGGCATTGGCAAAGCAGCCGCGAATGCTTGGCCGCATGCCGGTGAACCAGAGGCCGGGCAGTTTCGGATCGGCGTCGCCGCCGTTGAAGAGCGGCACGCCCTTGCCGTCGAGCACGCCGAGATCGCCGACCATGCGCTCCAGCCCGGTGCGGTAGCCTGTCGCGGCAATGACGATATCGGGATCGATCAGGCTGCCATCGGCCAGGATCACGCCGTCGCGGGTGAACTCCCGTATCGCCGGCACCACGACGATCTTGCCCGATTTGATGGCGGCGACGGCGCCGTCGTCGGCGGCGATCGCGGTGTAGTCCGCGGTCAGGCGGCTGGCGCCGCCCGACGGCGCCGGCGGCATGCCGAATTTGGTCAGGTCGCCGAAAACCAGGCGCTGCGTCGCCGCGATGACCGCATCGGCGACACGCAGCGGCAAGCGCGCCATGAGCGGTGATAGCCGGTGCACGGCAATCTTGCCCACCCGCTTGGGCAGCAAAGCGGGACCGTTGCGGGCCGACAGCCAGAGAGCGGCCGTATCCACGCGCGCCAGATGATTGAGCGCGTCGAAGCCCGAATTGCCGGCGCCGACGATCAGCACCTTCTTGCCGGCATAGGACTTGGCGTCGCCAAAATCCGCCGAATGGATGATCCGCCCCGCGAAACCCTGCGCGCCTTTCCATTGCGGCGTGAAGGGTTCCCGGTCGCGACCGGTGGCGACGATGACGTGGCGTGCCAGGCGTGAACCGGCGCTGGTCCGCACCGCCCAGTGGTCACCCCTGAACACGATGGTCTCGACGGCCACGCCAAACTCAACCGGCAGTTGGTTCGCCTCCCGGAAATCGTTCATGTGGCGGATGACGACGTTCCTGTGCGGAAAGGCGGGGGTGTCCTCGGGGAAGACAAGGCCGGGCAGCGCCGAGAGGTCGCGATGGGTGTTGAGATGCAGCTGCTGGTGCCGCCGATGCCAGGGTTCGGCCAGCCGCCTCTCCTTTTCCAGGATCGCCGTCGGCACGCCGGCCTTGATCAAAGCCTGCGCGACAGCCAGTCCGGCCGCGCCGGCGCCGATGACGATCGCCGGCTCGACCGCCACCTCCAGCTCCAACATCGGCCTGATTGTCGTATCAGCCATTCACTCTTCAGTCCCATTCAACCATTACAGCATCCCTGCAAGGCTCGCAGCACGCTGTAACCGTTTGATCGCGCCGGACCTATACCGCCATTGGTGCCGATTGCCGAGCCCCTGCGCCGGGCCGCGGTTGCGCTCCAGGGAATTCCGCCGCCAAGCGGAACAGCTCCCATCGCACAAATGCGGCCGAAGCAACGACATGGAGCGGATTGCTCGCTTCTGTCCGAATACCTGCAGCTCTATATGGCATATCGGCGGCATCGGCGATAATCAGGTCGCGGCAATGTGATTTGATTCGAGCTCAGGGGGCTGGCGGATCTCGTTACCGGCGCAGGAATTCGAAACGCGCAACCGATTTCGGCTTCCCGCGAAAATCAAGACGCCATGGCGCGTCTTGCGTGTCGACAGACACGTCGCGCCACAGACGGCACGCGGAATCTCGACCATGCCCTCCCTGCGGATCTATTTCGACAAACTCCTCGAGGGTGCCTCGCCCAAGGTCGAGCGCCAGCCGCTGACGCATGTCGAGCGCCTGGCGATTGTCCGCCACCACGGCGACTTCTCGCTTGCCTATTCCACCGCCGTACAAGCCAAGCTTTCCTATTTCGGCGACACCGACGGCTACATCGCCTTCGGCACGAAGATGAAGCATCATTTCGCGCTTGGCGACCCGGTGGCGGCCCCATCCCGGCGGCCCGATTACATCAGGCGCTTCGTCGAGACCGCCGGCGACCCGTGGTTCGTGCAGATCGGCGAGGAGACCGCACGCGTGCTGGCGGGGCTCGGCTACAAGGTCAACCGGCTGGGCATCGACACCCGCCTTGTCCTGCCCGAGCATGATTTTTCCGGCAAGCGCAACGAGACCGTGCGCTATTCCGAGCGCTGGCTGTTGAAGAAGGGCTTCTCCTTTGAGGAGGACCGGCGGACGATCTTCCTCGACGAGATCGCCCGGCTTTCCGACAACTGGCGCGGCGACCGCATCGTCAAGCGCTGGGAAATGGGTTTTCTCAACCGTCCGTTTTACGATCATCTCGGCACCGATATGCGCCGTTTCGTCCTGCATGGCCCCGATGGCGAGCTGATCGCCCTGCTCGACTTCGACCCGCTGTTTTCCGACGGCAAGGTCATCGGCTACACCACCGCCTTCAAGCGCAAGCATATCGATGCCTCGCCCCACGCCGAGATCGGCCTGACCAAATTCGCCGTCGACCGGTTTCGCGAGGAAGGCATATCGGTGGTCACGCTTGGCCTGTCGCCGCTTGTCGACGTGGCCCCGAGCGGATTTGCCGAAAGCGATTTCTGGCGCAACACCTTCCAGCGCGCCTACTCGTCGCCATGGGTCAACCGCCGCAGGTTCAACCTGCAGGGCCAGGCCGCCTTCAAGCGCCGCTTCCATGGTGTGGAGGAGCCTGTCTACATCGCCTTTCGCGAGGGGACCTATATCGAGATGCTGGGGCTGCTGCGGCTGGTCAAGGCGATTTGAGGTTTGTAGCCCAGACCGGGGCTTCTGGCTGACATGCCTTGCCGAAGTCAGCGCCGCCCCTCATCGCCCTGCCGGGCACTTCTCCCCGTATAGAGACGGGGAGAAGGGGCTGGCCGCAACGTTGGCGCACACTTGCGACGCTGGTAATTGGCGAAACCGGCGACGAGGCACCCCTCTCCCCGTCACTATACGGGGAGAGGATGCCGGCAGGCAGGTGAGGGGCGGCGTCAACGCCCGGTGATGGAACCTATGGCTGTAAGCGGCCACGAATTGGAACCGCATCGACCCGGCAGCCGAGTTCTGGCTGTCAGTTCCTCAGCCGATAACCGGTCCGGAAGATCCAGGCGACGATGGCGATGCAGACGGCCAGGAATACCAGCGTCATGCCGAGGCTGATGCCGACCGAGACGTCGGCTTTGCCGTAGAAACTCCAGCGAAACCCGCTGATCAGATACACAACCGGGTTGAACAGCGTGATCGTCTTCCAGATGCCGGGCAGCATGTGGATCGAATAGAAGCTGCCGCCGAGGAAGGTCAGCGGGGTGACGATCAGCAGCGGCACCAGCTGCAGCTGCTCGAAGCTTTTCGCCCAGATGCCGATGATGAAGCCGAACAGGCTGAAGGTGACCGCCGTCAGGATCAGGAAGGCCAGCATCCAGAACGGATGTTCGATGTGGAGCGGCACGAACAGCGAGGCGGTGGCCAGGATGATCAGGCCGAGGATGATCGATTTGGTGGCCGCACCGCCGACATAGGCGATGACGATCTCCAGATAGGAGACCGGCGCCGACAGCAATTCGTAGATCGAACCGACGAATTTCGGGAAGTAGATGGCAAAGGAGGCGTTTGAGATCGACTGCGTCAGAAGCGACAGCATGATCAGCCCCGGCACGATGAAGGCGCCGTAGCTGATGCCGTCGATTTCGGTGATGCGCGAGCCGATGGCGGAGCCGAAGACGACGAAGTAAAGCGATGTCGAGATGACCGGCGAAATGATGCTTTGCAGCACGGTGCGGAACGCACGCGCCATCTCGACCCGGTAGATCGCCCATACGGCACGAAAATTCATTTTCGCAGGCACGCTCATGGCTCCCTCCTCACCAGATTGACGAAGATCTCCTCGAGCGAGCTGTTTTGCGTGTCGATATCGCGGAACTGGATGCCGCCGGCCTCGAGGTCGCGGATCAGCGAGGCGACGCCCGGCCGCTCGGCCTGGTTGTCATAGGTATAGGTCAATTCAGCGCCATCCGGCGACAGTTCTAGCGCATAGTGCGAGAAGGCTTCCGGAATGGCCGTCAGCGGATTGCGCAGTTCCATCACCAGCCGCTTGCGGCCGAGCTTGCGCATCAGTTCGGCCTTGTTCTCGACCAGGATGATCTCGCCGCGGTTGATGACGCCGACGCGGTCGGCCATCGCCTCGGCCTCCTCGATATAGTGGGTGGTGAGGATGATGGTGACGCCATCCTCGCGCAGCCGGCGCACCATCTCCCACATGTCCTGGCGCAATTCGACATCGACGCCGGCGGTCGGCTCGTCGAGGAACAGGATGCGCGGCTCGTGCGACAGCGCCTTGGCGATCATCAGCCGCCGCTTCATGCCGCCCGACAGGGTGATCGCCTTGGCGTCCTTCTTGTCCCATAGCGAGAGGTCCCGCAGCACCTTCTCGACGAAGGCCGGGTTGGCCGGCCTGCCGAACAGGCCGCGGCTGTAATTGACGGTCGCCCAGACGCTCTCGAAGGCGTCGATGGTCAATTCCTGCGGCACCAGGCCGATCAGGCTGCGCGCGGCGCGGTAGTCCTTGCCGATGTCGTGGCCGTCGACCGTGACGGTGCCGGTCGAGCGGTTGACGATGCCGCAGACGATCGAAATCAGCGTCGTCTTGCCGGCGCCATTGGGCCCGAGCAGCGCGAAGATCTCGCCGCGGTTGATGTCGAGATTGACTTCCTTGAGCGCGGTGAAGCCGGTGGCGTAGGTCTTGGAGACCCCGGAAATCGAGAGAATGGAGGGCATGGCTGAAAACGGCTGCTTGAAAGAGGTTCCCTGATATAGGCCGAATGTCGTTGCGCGCAACTGGAAGTCAATGGCGCTGCTGACAGTTCTCGACATGGAGGCCGGCACCGGCTGGAAATACGCCTCATGCAACCGGCAAAATTGTCCTGTGGCGTTCAGCCTCGCGGCAGGACGCCGCTTTGACCTGAACCCGCTTCGGGCCTATCCTCCGCGAGTATTGGAGCAATTCCAGGAAAAGTGTGAAACGGTTTTCCCGGGAAAAGCGCATAGTGCTTTCCCTAGGGAATTGCGCCGAAATAGTTAGCAGCCGGAGCCCGCCATGGACCCGCTCATCCTGTCGCGCATGCAGTTCGGCGCGAATATTTCGTTCCACATATTGTTTCCGACGATCACCATTGCACTTGGCTGGGTGCTGCTGTTCTTCAAGCTGCGCTACAACGCGACCAATGATTCCGCCTGGATGCGCGCCTATTTCACCTGGGTGAAGGTGTTCGCGCTGTCCTTTGCCATGGGCGTGGTATCGGGCGTCACCATGAGCTTCCAGTTCGGCACCAACTGGCCGGGCTATATGCAGCATGTCGGCAACATTGCCGGGCCGTTGCTGGCCTACGAGATACTCACCGCCTTCTTCCTCGAAGCGGCCTTCCTCGGCATCATGCTGTTCGGCTTCCGTCGCGTCTCCAACCGCGTCCACACGCTGGCGACGGTGCTGGTGGCCGGCGGCACCACCCTGTCCGCCTTCTGGATCATCGCGCTCAATTCCTGGATGCAGACGCCGGCCGGTTTCGAGATGCGCGACGGCGTCGCGCACGCCGTCGACTGGTGGGCTGTTGTCTTCAACCCGTCCATGCCCTACCGGTTGGTCCATATGCTGCTTGCCTCCGGCCTGACGGTGTCGTTCCTGATCGCTGGGCTGTCGGCGCTGCGCTATCTCAACGGCGACCGCTCGGAATCGATGTGGAAGGCGCTGCGCACCGGCGTCTTCACCGCGGCGATCCTGATCCCGATCCAGATCCTTGCCGGCGACCAGCATGGGCTGAACACGCTTGCGCACCAGCCGCAGAAGATCGCCGCCATGGAGGCCAACTGGAATACCGGCCCCAACGTGCCGCTGGTCCTGTTTGCGCTGCCCGATGAGGCGGCCAAGGAAAACAGGTTCGAGATCACGATTCCGGATGGGGCGAGTCTGATCTTGCGGCACAGCACCAGCGGCGTGGTGCCGGGGCTGAACGACTATCCCGGCAACCATCCGCCGGTCTTTCCGATCTTCTGGAGCTTCCGCATCATGGTCGGCACCGGCCTGCTGATGCTGGCTGTCTCTTGGTCGGCGGCCTTCTTCCTCAAGCGCCGGCACAGCCTGCCGAAGCCGCTCGCGCTTCTGATGGTGCCGATGGCGCTGTCGGGCTGGCTGGCGACATTGGCGGGCTGGTACACGACCGAGATCGGCCGCCAGCCCTGGCTGGTGACGGGCGTGCTGAAAACCGCCGACGCGGTCGGGCCGGTGGCCGGCAGCCACGTCGCGCTGACGCTCGCCGTCTATCTCATCCTCTACGTGCTGTTGCTGATCGCCTATCTCGGCGTGCTGGTGCACCTGGGGTTGAAGGCGGCGAAGGACGGCGACACCTCGCCGCTGCCCGGCGTGCTCAACAGACCGATGTCGCAGCCGGCGGCTGGCGAGTGACCATGGACCGGCAGGACGGAAATTGGCGGTCAGGCCGGTTAGATGCGGGGCTTTCATCGAAGCCTGGCGCTGCCCCTCATCCGCCTGCCGGCACCTTCTCCCCGTATAGTGACGGGGAGAAGGGAGATGGCCGCAGCCTCGGCGTCTCTCTCGCAACGCTGACAATTGGCGAAACCGGCCACGGCGGCGCCCCTCTCCCCGTTACTATACGGGGAGAGGATGCCGGCAGGCAGGTGGGGAGCAGCGCCAACCTCAATCGATCTGAAAAACCATTGCTTCAAGGGCCGCACACTCGGCCTATCGTGGCTGGGAGAGCGAAAAATGACCTATGACTGGCCAACCTTGCTGCCGCTGATCTTCGCCGGCCTGATGGGCCTCGCCATCCTGATCTATGTCATTCTCGACGGCTTCGACCTTGGCATCGGCATCCTGTTCGCTGCGGCGCAAGATTCCGAGCAGGACACGATGATCGCGGCCATCGGCCCGTTCTGGGATGCCAACGAAACCTGGCTGGTGCTGGCCGTCGGCCTGCTGCTGGTCGCCTTCCCGATGGCGCATGGCGTCATCCTGACCGCACTCTACATTCCGGTCTTCGTGCTCTTGGTCGGGTTGATCCTGCGCGGCGTCGCCTTCGATTTCCGTGCCAAGGTGCCGGCTGGCAGCAAGCATCGCTGGAACCGTATCTTCTTCCTCGGTTCGCTCATCGCCTCGCTGGCGCAGGGCTATATGCTGGGCGTCTATGTGCTCGGCCTCGATGTCGGCCCGGGCGGCATGGCGTTCGGCGCGCTGGTGGCGCTCTGCCTGGCCGCGGCCTACGCGGCCATGGGCTCCGCCTGGGTGATCTACAAGACCGAGGGCGAACTGCAGAGGAAGGCGGTGCGCTGGCTGCGCACCGCACTGGTGCTGGCCGCGCTCGGCATGGCCGCCGTGTCGCTGGCGACGCCCTTCGCCAGCCCGCGCATCTTCGCCAAATGGTTCGTCTGGCCGCAGATGCTCTATTTGTCGCCGCTGCCGATCCTGTCGGCGCTGCTGTTCCTGTGGCTGTGGCGGCAGACATTCCATCTGCCGAAGCCCGGCGACCGCCACGCGCTGATGCCGTTCCTGACGCTGGCCGGCATCTTCGTGCTCGGCTTTGCCGGCCTTGCCTGGTCGTTCTACCCGTTCGTGGTGCCGGATCGTCTCACCATCTGGCAGGCGGCGTCGGCGCCGGAAAGCCTGGCCATCATCCTGGTCGGCACCGTGGTGGTGCTGCCGATCATCATCTTCTATTCCTTCTATGCCTACCGCGTGTTCGGCGGCAAGGCGACCGACCTGACCTACGACTGATCCGCCTTATCAGATCAGCCCGCTATCCCGTGCCGCTGCCGTGGCCTCGCCGCGCGAGATGGCGTCGAGCTTGCCCAGCACCGCCGAGACATGGTGGTCGACGGTCTTCGGCGAAATGGCGAGATGCTCGGCGATGCGCTTGTTGGACAGGCCGCGCTCGATCAGCTGCAGCACTTCCATCTGACGCTGGGTCAGGCCGGCGCCGTTGGCGCGCGTGGTGCGGCGCGGTCCCCGAGCAATGTGAATGACGCCGTTTCGGCGCATGATGTCGCGCACACGGCTCGCGACCGGCCGGGCGCCGAGCTTCTCGAAGATATCAAGCGCTGCCCGCTGCGCCGCCTCGTCGCCCTGGGCGAGCGCCAGGGCGCGTTCATAAGGTGCGTCGAGTTCCGCCCAGGCGGAGGCGGCCCCCGGCCAGTCCTGCGCTAGCAGCATCCGGTAGGGCACGGCCATGCCGGCGGTGTCTCCCGGCTCGATATCGGGAACCAGCATCTGCCGCCAGGCCGCCAGCTCCGCGAACACCGCCCGCGTCGGCGACATGCTCTCGGCAAGGCCGATCAGCCGCAGCGCCTCGTCCTTGTCGGCTTCGCCCAGCCAGGCCTGTTCGGCAATCACCGCCGCAAAGGGCAGCAGCCTCTGCAGCTCGGCGCCCTTTTCCAGAAGCCGCTTCATCTCCGCCAGAAGCGGCTCGGCCGAGGGATCGCCGCGCCGAATGCGCAGTTTCGCCAGCGCCACCAAGGCGGGATAGCGCACCAGGGCCGTCGCCTGATCGTTGCCGATCACATCCAGCGCTTCGGAAGCCGCTTCGTCCCAGCATCCCTGACGCAGCCGCAACTGCGCGCGCACGCCGTGCATATAATCGCGCCAGGTCGCCAGGTCGTTCTCGACGCAATAATCGATGCCGCGATCGAGGAAGGATTGAGCCTCTCTGTAGTCGAGCTGGTTCATGCCGCAACAGGCGCAGTTGGTGAAGGCGCGTGCTGCGTGCTCCTGAAAATTCTCCCGCAGCGCGATTTCAAGGCTGCGGGAAAGATGCAGCCGCCCATTGTCCAGGCGCAGCCACTGCTCGGCGGACCCGACATTGTTGAGCGCGTGGCAGACAATGTCCGGCCGGTCGACCTCTTCGGCGAGCTTGATCGCCTTGGCGCCCAGCGACAGGGTCTCGTCGAGCCGTTCGGCCAGCATCGCCAGCTGCGAGAGGTTGGAATAGGCCATGGCCAGTTCCGGCCCGGCTGGCACGGTCTCAAGCAGCGCCACCGCCTGGGCGCCGAACAGGTCGGCATCCCGGCGGTCGCCCAAGAGATAGGCGAAGCGCGACAGGCAGCGCAGGCTATCGCCTTCCCTGAGCACATTGCCAAGGGCCTGCTGCAGCGCCCGCGCCTGCTGCTGTGCCTTGATGGCTTCGTCGATGCGCCCGATCAGATGGCACTCGAAGGCATATTGTTCGTAAAGTTCCGCGCGCTCCTGCGCCGGCAAGGTGTCGGCCTGGAGCAAGGCGACCTCATAGTAGCCGACGGCGTCGCGATGGGCGCCGACGCGGGAGGCCTCGCGGGCGGCGACCGGCGCCAGTTCGCGCACCGTCTCCAGATTGTGCGCCTCGACCGCGTGATGGACCAGCCGCGCGGTGGCGATGTCGCCTCTTTCGAGCAGCGCCGCCAGCGCCCGCTGGTTGAACGCCCGCCGGTGGCTGGGCGTCAGCATCGTCTCGATGGCGCGGCGGGCAATCTCGTGCCGGAAGGCATAGAACTCGCCGAGATCGTCGAGCAGGCCATTCGAGACGCATTCCGCCAGCTGGGCGGCGCTGGCCATCCCGCAGAGGCCGGTCAGGGCCCAGGCGTCGGCGCGCCTGGGAAACACCGAGACGCACTCGAGCATCGCGCGGGCGCCGGCCGACAGGCGTTCGGCGCGCGCGACCACCGCGTCACGCACGCTGGCCGGCAGCGCCGTTTCATTCTCGGCGCGCAACAGTTCGGTGACGAAAAAGGCATTGCCGGCGCTCGCCCGGTAGATCGCTTCGCCGTCGCGGCCGGCCGCTTTGGCGAGCGACAGCACCGCCGCCTCGCTCAACAGCGGCACGTCGATGCGCGCAACGCTGCCGGCCGGAATTTCACCCAGCGCCCGGCGCACGCGCACCTGTCCCTCGCTGCGGTCGGTGCGCGCCGTCAAAAGCAGCAGGATGTGGGTGTTGGCGATGCGCCGGCCGAGAAAGCGGACGAAGTCGAGCGTCGCGTCATCGGCCCAGTGCAGGTCCTCGATCACCAGCAGCGTCGGCTGGGTTCTCGCCTCGAAGACATCGAGTGCATCGGAAAACAGCGGCAGCCGCTCGCCCCGGCGCGCGTCGATCGCCTGCGGCATCGCCCATTGCGCCTCGCGGGCGAGATCGTAGAGCGGCCCGAGCGGGTCGGGGATCGACAGGTCTTCGCAGGCGCTGCGGAAAACACGTGTGCCGTGGCTGGCCGCGCCGATGAAAGCCTCGACAAGCGCCGACTTGCCGGCGCCCGCCTCGCCCGACAACACTGCTACGTGACCGCGGCCGCGCGCGGCTTCCGCCAGGAAGCCGTCCAGTTGCGCCAGCTGTGTCTGCCGTTCCAGAAGCATGGTCATTGGCTCATGGTGGTCCCGGTTGCCGCTGCCGCACCCCAGTTCCCGCTCAGGATAGCCCGGCCCGGTATCTGCTTTGTGGCTCCGGTACCTAACGTCGTTAACATGGGGAATCGTCCCGCCAAACATGGGGAAAGGCTCCGATGCGCGCCGTTTGCGGGCGTGATCAATGTCCGGCCGCGCTCATTTCAAGCGTGAATCAACGGCAAAAGGAAACCTTGATATGCCTCGCTATGTAGTCGAACGCACATTTCCCGCTGGCCTCAGCGTGCCCATGAACGATGCCGGCGCCGATGCGCTCGCCGGCGTGATCATGCGCAACGCGGAGAAGGGCGTGACCTGGGTGCAGTCCTTCGTGTCGCCCGACAGGAAGCAGAGCTTCTGCATCTATGACGCGCCGTCGCCGGAAGCGATCCGCAGCACTGCCCAGAAGAACTCCCTGCCGGTCGACAAGATCACGGAGGTGCGGGTTCTTGACCCTTACTTTTACCGTTGATCCCGCCGATGAGCATGAAGATGCCCTTCGCCGCGACGGCGGCATGCCTGACAACTCGTTCAGCGAGGTGTTGGCGGCTTCGAGACCAGTCGGACGAGGCCCGTTACTGGGCCGGGTTCTCCGGTGGATTGCCTCGCTGCTGTTCGCACCATTGCGCTCGAGTCGGCGCCGGTTGCCTCCGCAGGACGATTATCTGAGACGAGACATCGGCCTGCCGGATCTCGAGGAGCTGCCGCAATACTGGGACTTTACCCGGTTGGACCGCTGATGCAGCCCAGATCCGACTTAGCAACGGGGGCGGCCGGCCGCTCCTGGTGCACCTTAAATCTGGTGCACCTTAAATAATGAATGGAGAGAAAATGAACATCCATCTTTGGACCAAACACCTCATCAACCTGTCGATCCTGTCGATCGCGGCCACCACGGCGAATGCCCATGATACCGGCGCGCTGGATGAGAAGGTGCGGGCGGCCAACAGCCGCTTCGAGAATGTGGCGATGGCCACTGCCGAAGGCTATGCGCCGATCCCTTGCGCCAGCGGCATCACCGGCGGCGCCATGGGCATCCACTACGTCAATGCGGCCTACCTGAAAGACGATGCGGTCGATCTCGCCAAGCCGGAAGCGGTGATGTACGAGCCGACGGCCGATGGCAAGCTGAAGCTTGTGGCCGTCGAATACATCACCTCGAAAGGTCCGGCATCGCTGGCAGGGCAGCTGTTCAACTTCAACAGCGCCCCCAACCGTTACGGCCTGGGCGCTTTCTATGAACTGCATGTCTGGGCCTGGAAAAAGAACCCGACAGGCACCTTCGCTGACATGAACCCCGATGTGTCGTGCGATGCAATGAAGGCCATGTAGCTGGCGCGCGAACCTCCCCCTTGCGGGCAGGGCGATCGCATATGGGTTTTTTACGAAGAGGACCCCCACCCCTAACCCTCCCCACAAGGGGGAGGGAAAGCTGCCGCGTGCCATCCATTTGACGTCGAAACCTCGGCGTTTGCGGAAGTCAGCGCCTACCGAGTCCCCCTCCCCCTTGTGGGGAGGGGTTAGGGGTGGGGGTAATCGTAGAGCGCAAGCCAGTCATATACGATCGCCCTGCCCGCAAGGGGGAAAATTACAAGCCTCAGTTGCTCGCCGACAGCACCAGCACCGGTTTCTCGCTGTACAGCGCCGGGAACAGCTGCTTCAGGTTCGCCACCTTGGGCAGGTCGTTGTAGACGATGTAGGGATAGGTCGGGTTCAGCGTCAAAAAGTCCTGGTGGTAGTTCTCGGCCGGGTAGAAGGTCTTGCCGGTCTCGATCGTGGTGACGATCGGCTCCGGGAACACCTTGGCCTTGTCGAGCTGGGCGATATAGCTCTGCGCGATCTTCTTTTGCGCGTCGTTCTCGGCGAAGATCGTCGAGCGGTACTGGGTGCCGGAGTCCGGTCCCTGGTAGTTCAGATGCGTCGGGTTGTGGGCGACCGAGAAATAGACCTGCAGCAGCTGGCCATAGGTCACTTTTGACGGATCATAGGTGATCTCGACGGACTCGGCATGGCCGGTGCGGCCGGTGCCGACCGTCTCGTAGACGGCGTCCTCCTCGGCGCCGCCGGTATAGCCGGAGACGGCCTCGCTGACGCCCTTGACGTGCTGGAACACGCCCTGCACGCCCCAGAAGCAGCCGCCGGCGAAAACAGCCTTCTCGCTGCCCGTGGCCGCCTTTTCGTCCAGCGCCGGCGGCGGGATGACCACCGCGTCTTCGGCCGAAACGGCCGGCGTCAGCCAGAAGGCGGCGCCCGCGGCGGCCAGGGCGAGTGCGGCAAGCGCACCCCTGACGAAGCCGGTCGAACGGTTGTTGATGTTGGTCATGGTTGCACTCCTCATGGCTTCCATTGGGATCACTCTATTGGATCGGGCGCGATGGCGCGATCCGTGACTTGCGGCGAGGGCTCACATTCGCGTGCGCCCTTTTGTTTTTGAGGCAATTCCGGGCGCAGAACGGCTTCACGGCAATTGCCTTGGGGACTGTCCCCGGCTGGACAGGGAGCCCGCCAGGGACAGATGGCCACGGACCAATGTCAATTGGCCGGAGCCATGGCATCCGCCGCCGGCTTCATCGCGTCGGCGGCCGGTTTCATCGCGTCCGCCGCCGGCTTCATGGCATCGGCGGCGGGCTTCATGGAGTTGGTGGCCATGGGATCGGCGGGCTTCATCGCATCGGTTGCCGGTTTCATGGCGTCGGCGGCCGGCTTCATGGCGTTGGTGGCGTCATCGGCGCGGGCTATGCCGCCGGCCAGCAGCGCCGTCGAGCACAGGGCAAGGGCGAGCGCCGGCAGCGTCAGGCGGGAAAGAACGGTCATGGTGGTCTCCTTGGGTGTGGTGAGGGCTCGCGCTTTTGGCGGCCGGGGGTCTTGCGGCGCCGCTCATGCGGCGTTGCGCAATTTCTGAGGCGAGATGTCTAGTTGGTGGCGGCGGCGAGGATCGGCCCGCCGCCCGGCGATTGCACCAGCACGGCGGTGCTGAGGCCGCCGGACGCGGCGGGAAGCGCATAGGCGGCCGCATCGCCGGTCCAGCTGCCGAGTTTTGTCAGCGTATGCACGACATTGGCATGCGGCAGCGTGCGGCCGGTGTTTTCGCCGCGCGCCACCGGCACCTGCACGACGCCCTTGGTGTAGCGCACCAGCCAGACGTCGGCCTTGCCGCCGGGCGCGGCGCCGGCGCCGACACGGACCTTGCCGCCGTCGAGCGACAGCGAAGGGCCGCTGGTCTTGCCAGTGGCCGCGATCAGATGCTCGATCTCGCCTGGTGCCGCGCCGACAACATCGGCATGGCCGTTGACCACCACTTGCGGCGTGAACGGCCCGTCATGACCGAGCGGCGGCTCGTAGGAAACCTGGCGCTGGGTGAATTCCTGTTTTCCGAACGTGTCCTTCCAGCCGAGATAATCCCAATAGGTGACGTTGAAGGACAGCGCCAGCACGCCAGGCTGGTCCTTGACCTTGATGAGATTGGCGTTGGCCGGCGGGCAGGACGAGCAGCCCTGGCTGGTGAACAGCTCGACCACGGTGAGCGGCTGGGCCTGCGCCGCGCCGAGCGACGCCATGAGCGCGAGCGCGCCCAGGCTGGACAGGGCGACGAACTGGCGGGATCTTGGCATCGGCGGGCTCCGTGGGGCGGCGCTCCGATGCGCCGGTCATCCCCCCACTTCGCCGCCATCCGCCGCTTCGTTACAACGCTCACCGGTTTGTGATGAGGGCCGAAGGAGGCCGGAGACCTGGCGCGGCCGCCGCCACGGGTGATCTCCCCCCTCGAGGGGGAGATGGCCGGCAGGCCAGAGGGGGTCGGTTCGACCGGATGCGGCCCCCTTTGCGGCATAGGGAGGCTGGCGCCCCGTCGTGCCGACCCCCTCTGTCGCCTATTGGCGACATCTCCCCCTCGAGGGGGGAGATCATCAGTGTCATCCCTACTGCGTCAGCGCTGTGTCCGAGGGCCGCTTGTTGAAGTCGCACTTGCCGGTGACGTTGTAGAAGAAGTCGGCATTTGAGGACGGAGTCGGCACCGTTGTGCCACCGTCCTCCCAGGCTTGATAGCTGGTGACGCCACAAGGCACGATGGTGAAGATGTCGACCTTCTGCCCGGTCGCGGTCTCGGTCAGGGCGTTCGCGTCCACGCCGCTATAGAGTCGGTTGGAGGTCGTCGCATCGTCCGATTTGAGATATTGCGGGTTGCCCGACGGCACGTACATCTGCAGGGAGAGGCCGCCCATCTGGCTGACATCGATCGCCGCGCCGGCGCTGTTGGCCGGATACATGGTGTTGACGCAGGTGGTTGAATACTTCCTGCTGCCACTGGTCTGGAGGATCGCGTCGGCAGGCAGACCGGTGAAAGTGGTCACGCTGGCGGTGGTGCACACTTGCGACTGGACGAGCGTCTTGACGTCGGCGCCACCATTGTTGGTGATCGTATACACGTTCGTGGTGCCGTAGCCCTTCGGATCACCGAAGCCGTTATAGGTATACTCGATCGACATCATCGGCTTGGCGACCGTCGCTCCGAATTGCGTGCCGTAGAGCGTCATCGTCTTGTTCCACCAGCCCGACACCTTGGAAACCTTGAAGGTGGTCTGCACCAGGGCCGGCGTCTTGTTCACCGCCGACACAACTGCGACCGGCACCGTGTTGATCCTGGCGATCTGCATGAAAGCGGTCGGCATGGCGTAACTTGCCGTGGCCTGGGCGCTGGCGGCGCCATTGGCGGCAACCACGAAGGTTTGCAGCGTCGCGGTGCCCTGGCCACCGTTGGCGATGAAGGAATCCTGCAGTGCCGTCTGGCGCTGCGGCAGCGTCGAGGTGGTGTCCATGGTGGTGATCGACAGCAGCGCGGCATCTAGCGCCTGCTGCTGGTTGGACCGGGTCTGGACCGCGCTGGTATAGTCGACCGAGAAGCCGACAGCGGTTATGAGCGGCACCAGCATGAGAAAGAACAGCGGGACCATCGACCCGCTGCGGGAACGGGCGAACCGGCCTGCAATTCTCAGCATTTTCTACCCCCCGACAGACATTAGCCTTCGCGCAGATACCACGCGCCGGCAAAGCAAGGTCTAATCCTATCGATCAAAGTTTAAGCATCTCTGTCCGCCGGGCCGGTATCTCGGGCTTTTTTGCCCCGCTCGCCGCCCCGCCCGCCACTTTGTGACCGCCAGGGCGGCCCTTGCGCCGCAAGCCTTGCCGCCGCTGGCCGCCCCTGCTAAAGCGCGCGGCATGAGCACGCCCCTCGACCACATCCGGAATTTTTCCATCGTCGCCCATATCGACCATGGCAAATCCACGCTTGCCGACCGCCTGATCCAGTCCACCGGCGGGCTGGAGCTGCGCGACATGAAGGAGCAGGTGCTGGACTCGATGGACATCGAGCGCGAGCGCGGCATCACCATCAAGGCGCAGACCGTGCGGCTGAAATACCGCGCCAATAATGGCGAGGACTACATCCTCAATCTGATCGACACGCCCGGCCATGTCGACTTCGCCTACGAAGTATCGCGCTCGCTCGCCGCCTGCGAGGGTTCGCTGCTGGTGGTCGACGCCAGCCAAGGCGTCGAGGCGCAGACGCTGGCCAATGTCTACCAGGCGATCGACAACAACCACGAGATCGTCGTGGTGCTGAACAAGGTCGACCTGCCGGCAGCCGAGCCCGAGCGCATCCGCGAGCAGGTCGAGGAGGTGATCGGCATTGACGCTTCCAACGCCGTGCTGATCTCGGCCAAGACCGGCCTCGGCATTCCCGACGTGCTCGAAGCCATCGTCCACCAATTGCCGCCGCCGCGCGAAGGTGATGCCACCGCTCCCTTGAAGGCGATGCTGGTCGACTCCTGGTACGACGCCTATCTCGGCGTCATCGTGCTGGTGCGCATCATCGACGGCGTTTTGAAAAAGGGCCAGACCATCCGCATGATGGGCACCGGCGCGAAATACCTGGTCGAGCGCACCGGCGTGTTCACGCCGGCCCGCGTCAATGTCGACGAGCTCGGCCCTGGCGAGTTCGGCTTCTTCACCGGCTCGATCAAGGAAGTGGCCGACACCCGCGTCGGCGACACCATCACCGAGGACAAGCGCGCCACCGCGCATGCGCTGCCCGGCTTCAAGCCGGCGCAGCCGGTGGTGTTCTGCGGCCTGTTCCCGGTCGACGCCGCCGATTTCGAGGATCTGCGTGCCGCCGTCGGCAAGCTGCGCCTCAACGACGCCAGCTTCTCCTACGAGATGGAAACCTCCGCCGCGCTCGGCTTCGGCTATCGCTGCGGCTTCCTCGGCCTCTTGCATCTGGAAATCATCCAGGAGCGGCTGGAGCGCGAATTCAACCTCGACCTGATCGCCACCGCACCGAGCGTCGTCTACCGGCTGCTCCTCAATGACGGCTCGATGAAGGAGCTGCACAACCCGGCCGACATGCCCGACGTGGTGAAGATCTCGGCCATCGAGGAGCCATGGATCCGCGCCACGATCCTCACCCCCGACGACTATCTCGGCGGCATCTTGAAACTCTGCCAGGACCGGCGCGGCATCCAGGCCGACCTCTCCTATGTCGGCAAGCGCGCCATGCTGACCTACGATCTGCCGCTCAACGAAGTGGTCTTCGATTTCTATGACCGGCTGAAGTCGATCTCCAAGGGCTACGCCTCGTTCGACTATCATCTCACCGACTATCGCGAGGGCGATCTGGTGAAGATGTCGATCCTGGTCAATGAGGAGCCGGTCGACGCGCTGTCCATGCTGGTGCACCGCACGGCGGCGGAAAAGCGCGGCCGGCAGATGGTCGAGAAGCTGAAGGAGCTGATCCCGCACCATCTGTTCAAGATCCCGATCCAGGCCGCCATCGGCGGCAAGGTCATCGCCCGCGAAACCATCTCGGCGCTGCGCAAGGACGTCACCGCCAAATGCTACGGCGGCGACGTCTCGCGCAAACGCAAGCTGCTCGACAAGCAGAAAGAAGGCAAGAAGCGGATGCGCCAGTTCGGCAAGGTGGATATCCCGCAGGAGGCGTTTATTCAGGCGCTGAAGATGGGGGATTGAGATGACCAGTGCAAGGCACGCACCTTATCGCGCCTGACGACTGATATCGTCCGAAACCAAAGCTAAAGATTAGAACGGTTAGCCAGAGCAGTCAGAGCGGTCTGGAGAATTCGCTTGGGTGGTTCAGCCGATGAGTTCGCTTTTTTGAACGGCTGTTATGCGGCTTCGGCTAGAAAATATGGACGCGTGGGAAACGGAAGCCCTTCAGAAACGAGATATTCCTTAAAGCCATGATTGCAGTAGGGATGGGTTAGCTGCAGGTTTTCTTCATTTCCCCGCCCCCCGTCTTGTACTCGTCTCTTGTGGTCGTCACTAAACGCCGTGGTCGGCAATCGAGCATTGCAGATGGCGCAGCGCAACGTGGTTTTAAGCATTTCGCGACGGCGAACCGTCTGGCTGGTTTCGCGCGTGACCTTCTTGTTGGGCGCACCCTCTAACTCAATGAGTTCAGCCAAACCGCTAAAGCGATGGTCTGCGATTATTCCAGATCGGATTTGATCGAAGTCCTTTCCGTCACGAAGATCATCGAGAATTATCTTGTACATCGCCAGGACGGTGGGGACACTCTTCGTCCAACCACCAAACTTGCCTAGAATATGTTTGATTATCGAATGGTTTCTGACCAGAAATTCCTCAAACATAGCCCGGTGCTGACAAAATTCCATTAGCCGTTTATTGAAGTTGAGATACTGGATGAAACTGACCACGGCCAAAAACGCCGACGGGTGATGCTTTCCTGCAGCGCCCCAGAAATACACGGAAGGGTGAAGCCCCAAGCTCGCGTTACCACTACCAGCTACATACTTGACGACGCCGTAGGCTCTCTCAAGGAATCGGACGGTCTGCTTCCCATCCCTATCGTCCGGCAACTCTTCCTGAGCTCGGAGTGCACCAATGTCGTTTGTGAAATTAATCAGTTCCAGCGTTATACGAAGTGCCTCGGCGGTATAAGGCTTGCCAGCCACCGGCATCTCGATCGACTGCCCTAGCTCCGCGCTCTCAGGCTCGAACATTATTCCATAAGTGTTGGATGCAACCCTCGAGATAGCCTCCTTGGTCGAGAGATCGAAGTCCGAAACATATTCATGGCCGGTTGCCGCTCTGATTAATGCCCTCGCGGCCTGAACATTCGGCTTCTTTCGTGCGATGATCATGTATTTCTCAGTATCGCTAATTTGAATACCTCTCTGGTTGATTGCCAGAAAAGATTTTTCGGCGATTTCCGCATCGCCAACCACCCATTGTGCGTACAGCGGTTGGCCAATATTGGACGCCCAGCGAATACGTTCCGGAGATGGATTTTCGTCAGAAAGAGCTTTGCTGAGATCCGCATAAGTGCCGATGTTCGCCACCAATTTGCGGCATTCTCGGTGGTATTCTAGCTGCTGACGTGGGATGCGGCCGTCGAAGAATTTGTTGGAAATCGGTCCGGCCCCATAATCGTCGTTCACCCATGCGATCAAGGCGCTGAGACGGTGGGCTCCATCGACGACAAAAGTATATCCCGCTTCAGACTTCCACAGGATTAGCGCCGGGATGAGGCTACCGTCACGAAAGCTTTTGATTAGAGTAACGACGTTGTCGATATCCCAGTCATTGGTCACTCGCTGGAAGTCAGGCTTACGAAGCAAACTGAAATGCAGCCGCCCTTGCGCGAGCTCTGAGACCGGAATTCCTCCCTGGCCGATGGTTCCGGGTCCATGGGTGACAGTATCGGCGTTCTCGCGCTTAATCAGCGCATCCAAGTTTAGGCGCTTGCCTGCCATTGGCTGCAATCCTTATACTGTCTATGGTGGGCAATCACGCTCGATCCGCAGAGTCGGTGAGTGCGTTAAGTATACTTTGGGATTATTATCCTAGTCGGACGCCCTTGCATTGTCCAGTCGGTTGCTCCGCGAAGGCTGAATAATTCTTGATGCCGGGGCAAAAGGTCCCCTAGTAGCGCCGAGCTCTCAACCTCCGCTATCCGCTTCACTGGCAATAGGGCATCCAGCAACACCGTCCAGTTGATCGAGCCGTGGTCGTGGTTAGCTGCCTTGGCCGGTCAATTTTGAGCTACCCGAGGACCCAGTCAACACAATCCACTTTGTGCGCCTCCCACTGTACTTCGGACCACCCATTGAAAACGTCCCACCCTGCAGTATCCTCTCCGCACGGCTGGGGAAACATCACATGCGCACCACATCAGACACCGTCGCCGCAATCGGCCTCGCCATCGGCGGCGCTTTCGGCCTCGCCGGCACCTTCGTCGCCAGCGCTCCGCTGCGCGAAACACTCTGGACGATTGATGGCGCGGCACTGGTGGTGGCGACCGCACTGCTGACGATGAAATACCAGCGGCTGGGCAATGACTGCGTTGCCGCGGGCTTCCTGACCTTCCTTGCCGGCGAGACCCTGCTGCTATCAGGCAATGCGGCGGGGCTGGAGGCCAGCGTGCCCTCCTATGTCGGCGGCATCACGCTTTGGGCGGCCGCACTGGTCATGGTCAGCGCGCCGAAGACTTTTGCACTCTGGATGCGGCTCACCGCGTTCGTTGCCGCCGTGCTGTTTGTCGTCTCCGCCGGCATGATCCTCTGGGGCGCGCCCTTGCTGCCGACCTCGGCGCCGCTGCCCGCCGCCGGCTATCCGTTCCTGGTGCTGACTTTTGTCGGCTGGATCTGGACGCTGCTGAGGGATGAGCGGTGAAGGGGGAGGCGATGTCCGCTCCCGTCGAAATCCGCGACAGGAAGACAAACGTTGGCGCCGCCCCTCATTGCCCTGCCGGGCATTTCTCCCCGTAAACGGGGAGAAAGAAGCTGGCCTCGATGGCAGCGCCACTTTTTCAACGTTGGCAATTGGCGAAGGCCTCGATGACAGCGTCCTTCGCCCCGTTTACGGGGAGAAGATGGCGGCAGCCAGATGAGGGGCGGCGCTGACTTCGGCGATAGTCCCGAAGCATATCCGCCCCGCATTGACAGCCGAACGCTCTCCGTAGCCGGCGATAAATCAGGGCTCGGTACGAAACCGTACCAATTTCCCGGCTTGGTTGATCGTGCAGCACGGGACCGGTACAAAATTCGGGCGGCGGACCTTCATCAGGTCGCTAAGTGGCCGGCGCGGGGCTCAGGCAATTGTCTCACCGGCATCGCGCCGGCCATTTCCGCAAACGGGGACCAAGGGCGCGCTGCGTCGCCCGGGGGCGCCTCCTCGAAACCTCCTCGGCTTTACTCGCCCCGATGTCCACGTCGGTCGCAACAAGACAGGCGCTGGCGCCGCCCCTCATCTGGCTGCCGCCATCTTCTCCCCGTAAACGGGGCGAAGGACGCTGTCATCCCGGCTTTCGCCAATCGCCATCGTTTGCAGAAAAGCGACAGCGTT
>NZ_JAFFIW010000036.1 GCF_018588885.1 Mesorhizobium sp. dw_380 | reverse complement strand
CGGGTCGGGCGATAGGCAGTCATGCCCTGCCCTTCCTGCGGGTCAAGCACTCCGAAAAAACATTTCCCCCATAAATGCTAGATCTTCCGTTGCCTTTTCGCGGGCTTCTGCGTGAGGTGAGGCACGCCATCCATGGCATGTGGCACACGCACGCGATGCCAGTGCACGGTCGTTTTCTCGGCAAGGCCGTTCTCTACCTCGACCCGCACGCGCTCGCCCTGACGGACCCGGATTTCCGGGCCTGGAACGGGCCTTCGGCGCGCAATCGAGCCCGGTTCACCCGGCCCAATGGCGTCCACTTTGGGGGCGCATGCACTGCAGACCCG
The DNA here is from genome assembly GCF_018588885.1 of Mesorhizobium sp. dw_380. Taxonomy (GTDB): domain Bacteria; phylum Pseudomonadota; class Alphaproteobacteria; order Rhizobiales; family Rhizobiaceae; genus Mesorhizobium. The sequence goes on along the minus strand of NZ_JAFFIW010000036.1, from coordinate 57,259 downwards.
CTGGACCTGATCCGGGAGAGGATGGGCGCGGCGATTGGAATAGCTATGAAAGCGCATCGGACCGTGGAACTGCGCGCGCAGACTTTCGGAGGAAGGCTCGCTTTTAAACGTTATCGTGCAACTCTGACCGTTCTTCGCCTTGGCGGGTGCCGCGGAAGAATCCCGGGTTCTGCGAGCGCTGCGAGAACACCTGCGGTCGATCCTGTACCACAATCTCGCGAAGCTCGATGCTCTCTACAAACGATGTCTTGGATTCTCACGCCCTTATTTCAGCACTTCGCTCGCTTGCCCGACTCGGCCGCGGTCAGCCTTCACCGCCAATTTTATTGGCGCAGCGACGTTCCTATCGGTTCAGGCGAAGCTTCTTGAACCTGCCGCTCTCTCGTTGCCCTGGCACGATTAATCGTCCTCTCAGTCTGTCATTGGCGGAGTCGCTCCTGAGGCGCGCGCCGGCGAGTTCGAGGAGCGCGTGGCTATCTCCTCGGTCCAGCCGGATTCCGCTGCGCGCTCAGCCAATTCCTGGAAGGCCGATTCCAAGGCGAGCTGGCATTGAAGGCCGCGGTCCGGATGGTCGACTAGCTTGGTTCCACGATCGCAATGCTTGATCGCTTCATTGCAGGCCATGGGCTCTCGCCCTCTCCTTTTGCCACACGAGGCGCCAGCTCACGTGTTGTGCGCCCCGGCAACCGCTTTCACCAGCCGCTCCAGCGATCCCGCGCGCTCCAGCTCCGCAAAGAATGATGCGGCGTGACGCTACCCAGCCGGTGCTTCTCGGCCATTTGCACACATAGGGATAGTCGACCATGAAATCGGACCGAGGCGAGGCGTTGGACGTTTCAGTCTTGGTCTGAATGCGCCGCCCACGAGCCGATCGGCCTTCTCGATGATTTGGCGCACCCTCGTTGTCGACAAGCCATGTTCCTGAGCCAGGTCGGCGAAACTCTTGCCCTTCAGAAAGCCGTCGACCAGGGCTATGTTCCTATCGACGGTCGGCTAAATCCCAGCAGGCGCGCGCAGTTTTCCGGCATCATTCCGTTTGTTCATCCGCTTGTCCGCGCCCCCTGCAAATCCTACCGGGCCAAATCGGTGCTTGGAAGACCCACTCATGTCATGGCCTCGGGAAAGTACAAGGCCGACGGTTATGTGAATACGAAAGATGCTGGCGATCACCATGATCGTTGGTGACCGCTGACCTCCCCAATGTCGGCTTCGACGGCACACCGGGAGCTCTCGGCAATGTTGAATAATTCCGTTTGAAGATGGTTGACTTCGTCGTCGAGGCTCGATCCATCAGGATCGGTATCGACGATTCTATATTTGAGAAACCCAAATTCGTTTGACTCGCGCAATTCGCTGTACGGCGTATCATCGCAAGCGCGGGATTCCGACATCCTGCGAAGTGCCCGCGTTGCTGGAATCGATTTTGCGGAAGTAAAAAGGCCCCGGCGCTGGGTCGGCGCGCAGGGCCTTCAGGCATGTACGAGCTACCAGCATGTCCAGTTATGATCGTGCGCTATCATAATGAACAAACGGTGAATGATCGCTATCCGAGGTGCAGGGCGGGCGAGATGGTGGGGCGGTGGGGGACCTGTACCGCTGCAGCGGGGCCACGAGCAGCGACTCGAGCCATGCGCCACGCTGCAGGACCTCGATTTCGGGCCAAGCCTCGAGCCCGCAACTCGCCTTGCTTCTCGGAAATCATAAGGCTTTGTGGGGCGGTTAAGCAGCGCGATATGGCCGCGGCGATACGAAGTTTTCATCTTTACCCTGTTCAGACGGTCAGGCTGCCTTCGCCGCCGGCTTGGCTGCCTTGACATGGGTTATACTGCGGCGACCGTCGACGCCGATCGGAACGTCACCGTCAACCGTAGCGCGACGCACAACCCGGTGCTGGTCGCCATAGTCGTTGACCGCATAATGCTGGTTAGCACGGTTGTCCCAGATAGCGACGTCGCCTACTTGCCAGCGCCACCGCACGGTATTTTCCGGGGCAGTGACGTAGGACTGGAACACCTCGTAGAGTTTGGCGGAATCGCTCTTGGAAAGGCCGACGAGGCGCTGCACGAAATTGCCGAGCAGCAGCGACTTCTCCCCGGTTTCCGGATGGACGCGCACGACCGGATGCTCGGTCTCGTAGATCGTCGATGTGAAAACTTCCTCGAAGTGCTTCTTCTCTTCGGCTGTGGCGCGCGGGCGCACGGCTGCGTAGTCGTAGGCATTGCTATGAATAGCCCACAGATTGTCCGCCAATATTTTGAGCGGCGCCGGCAGATTCTCGTACGCGGCGTGCGTGTTGGACCAGATCGTGTCGCCCCCCGCCGCCGGAATGACGACGCCACGTAGGACCGAGAATTTCGGATAGGCATCGACGAAAGTCACATCGGTATGCCACTGGTCTGGCCTGCCACCGCCACGGCCGGAATCGAGATTGAGGATTGAGGCCGTGCCGGCTGCCGGCCCCTGCGTGGGATGAGGTACAAGGTTACCCAGACGCCGCGCGAACAATTCCTGCTCCGCATCGTCGAGATGCTCCTGGCCGCGGAAGAAGATCACCTTGTGTTTTAGAAGAAGCTGGTTGATGGCTGCTATCGCTGCGTCCGAAAGGTCTCCACCAAGGCGAACGCCTCTGATTTCAGCTCCAACACGGCTGGTCAGCGGTACAACGTCGGAGTCAGGAATTCTCTTCGTCAAGCTCGAAAGCCAAAATCCCGGCGGATCGATCAAGGATCGCATTGCGTTGTCGATGATCGTTAATGCCGAACAGCGTGGCCAGCTCGCGCCGGGCGGTACAATCATCGAAGCGACCGCTGGCAACACAGGGCTCGGCCTGGCCTGGCGGCACGAAGCGCGTGATCGCGTGTCCAAAAGCTGACAGCGTCAGACAAATGTCAGGTTCATTACAACCAACATCTGGGCACTGACGAGGTTTTTCGAAGCAATGGGCGCTAACTGCGCGCTGAGCGCGTTGGCATGGCTTTTGAGACTGAGTGACTGTGACTGCACTTAATGGGGCAAGACGAGCGATGCGCTCCTCCCTGAACCCGTGTGCCGTCTCTGAGAGGAAACCAGCTCGTGCAGAAACCTTTGGAAATAGCTTTGGACCGCAACGTGGTATTGCAGATGGAGTCCCCGGCTCCTTCGATTAGAGTCGAGAACTGGCTGCATGGCGAGCCCCTCACGAGCTTTGAGCCCGGCAAGTGTACATAGTCGAATTTTGGGCAACTTGGTGCGGCCCATGTGGGACGGGATGCCCCATCTGATCCAGCTGCAGGGCGTCGCCAGGCGCGCCATCTGGACAGCAGGAGCTGGACTATGGGCAAGGTAACAGGCTTTCTCGAAATCGACCGGCAGGTGCACAAGTACCAGCCGGCCTCCGACCGCATCCGGCATTTCCGTGAATTCACGCTGCCGATGTCGGACAAGGAGGTCGAGAAACAGGCCGCGCGCTGCATGGATTGCGGCATTCCGTTCTGCCACGGGCCAACGGGCTGTCCCATCCACAACCAGATCCCGGACTGGAACGACCTCGTCTACAATGGCGACTGGGACAATGCGATCCGCAACCTGCATTCGACCAACAATTTCCCGGAATTCACCGGCCGCATCTGCCCCGCACCTTGCGAGGAAGCCTGCACGCTGAACCTCGAGGACATTCCCGTCGCCATCAAGACGGTCGAGCAGGCGATCGCCGACAAGGCTTACGAGACCGGCCATATCAGGCCCTATCCGCCGGAGAAGAAGACCGGCAAGCGCGTCGCCGTCATCGGCTCCGGCCCGGCCGGCATGTCGGCTGCCCAGCAGCTCGGCCGCGCCGGCCACGACGTCCATGTCTATGAGCGCGAGAGCCGGCCCGGCGGGCTGATGCGTTACGGTATTCCCGACTTCAAGATCGAGAAGCACTATATCGACCGGCGCATCGAGCAGATGCAGGGCGAGGGCGTCACCTTCCATTGCGGCGTCAATGTCGGCGTCGACAAGCCTGTTGCCGAGCTGCTCGCCGAACATGACGCCGTACTTTATTGCGGCGGTTCCGAAACGCCGCGCGCGGCCGGCATTCCCGGCGACGATCTCGGCGGCGTGCATGACGCGATGCCCTATCTGGTGCAGCAGAACAGGCGTGTCGGCGGCGAACCGATCCAGTCGGTGGCGTGGCCGTCGCATCCGATCCTCGCCGGCGGTCAGCATGTCGTCGTCGTCGGCGGCGGCGATACCGCGTCCGACTGCGTCGGCACCGCCTTCCGCCAGGGCGCGGTCCGCGTCACCCAGCTCGACATCCGCCCGCAGCCGCCGGAAAAGGAAGACAAGCTTTCGGTCTGGCCCTACTGGGCGACCAAGATGCGCACCTCGTCCTCGCAGGCCGAAGGCGCCGAGCGCGAGTTTCAGGTGGCGACGCTCGAGTTCATCGGCGAAGACGGCCAGCTGACCGGGGTCAAATGCTGCGAGGTCGACGAAAAGCGCAAGCCGATCGCCGGCAGCGAATTCGTCATTCGTGCCGATCTCGCGTTCATCGCCATCGGCTTTGCCGGGCCAGCCGCTCGCGGGCCGGTGTCGGAACTGGCCGGCCAGATGAAGATCGCCATTGACAGCCGCCGCTCGAAGAATGTCGAGGCCAATGACCGGGACTACAGGACCAGCGTCGAAAAGCTCTATGCGGCGGGCGACGTGCGGCGCGGCCAGTCGCTGGTCGTCTGGGCGATCCGCGAGGGCCGCCAGGCGGCGCGCGCCATCGATGAGGCGCTGATGGGATCGAGCGTGCTGCCGCGCTGAGTCCGTCTCGAGACCCTACTTGTGCGGCCACCTGAAGGCGCTTTCCGCCCTTCCGCTGCCCCGGGCAGCTTACGGACTGATCGCCGTGGTCGTTTCGGTTGTGGCCCCGGCCGCAGGCTGCCGCCTTGGCGGCCAAGAAAAATCGTCGGCGCGGCCGGGCGAAGCAGCGGGCGCCTTGCCCTCGACGACGAATTTTTCACCGGACCCGTCCGGCTTGGCCGGCGCTGCGGCACCGAGAAGTTCCGAACCGCCGTCGAATGCCGGTGATTGCGAGTCGGCGTCGGTAGCCGGGTCGGCGGCCTCAGTCTTTTCCTTCGAGGGTGGACTACGCTACTGGCCCAGTACCGGCAAAGCATCGAAGGAACTTTACAATCATAAAGGTACGTCACTGGTCTCGCGGCTCACCTATGACGATCTAGACGCGCATTCGAGTGAAGTCTTCTTCAACGCGATCCACAATCCGACTGGCATTTTCGTAAAGGCCTCCTCGGTGCGGGCGGCATCAGGGAGGGTTTTCTCATGACGAGGACTTCTTACGGAAATGGGGGGCTACTCAAACACATTCAGTGATCAGCGCGGGGGCGGCGTCAGCTATTTCACCGCCGATCTTGGATATAATTTCTTGAATTCACCGCGCTACCGCATCGGTGCTTTTGTTGGCAACAATTTCTGGCACGAGAGCTACGACGCTTTCGGTTGCACGCAGCAGGCGACCAACTGGGGAACCTGTGTGCCAACCGTCCCACCTACTTCAACCTCATCAGCCAGGACAACGATTGGCATTCGCTGCGACTCGGCTTGGCCGGGCAGACGCAACTCACCGAGCGACTCAGCCTTTCTGGTGACGTGGCGTTCCTCTTCACGCGGCTCGACGGCAAAGATCAGCACCACATGCGCCCCAAGATCAAGCTAATTCCCGAAGACGGCGATGGGCATGGCGTCCAGCTCGAGGCGATGTTGCGGCCGTGGCGAATAACGGCACCGCTCATTTCGAAGAGGCAATGGGCGGTCGTGGTTCCCCGCAGGCCGACGATTGGAAGGCAAAGCGCTACGGCGTTTTCGTGCAGGCTAGCATCAAGTTCAACTGAGAGAGCAAGAACCGAGGAGAGCGGCGATGCCACTCCAGCTCATTACGATCGTTGGATCAACAGAAGGAAGTTTTCCGAAGAGTTCTGCAGGCGTGCGCAAAGTCGCCAGACAAAGTTCTCTCGGTCCATAGTGTACGTGCCGTCACGCCCGTTCTCGACATGGTTGAATGATACGTCCCGCGCGATCGATCAAAGTCGTTTTTCATTGGTTTTCCGGAAATCGCGGGTAGCACAGCGTGCTGTGACCCTCGCCTGCTGGTTTTCTGTCAACGCGCAGATGAGGGAGAATGAGCGTACAGCAAAAATCATCAGTGCTGTCGCTTTCGCCAAAGCCCGCCGCAGCTAAACGGGGTCCCACGCCCGGTAGCGCCCCCTGCCGGTCACCTCACGGATGCCGAGTTCGGCACCAGCCCGAGCGCAGCGCGCTGGCTAATTTTCAGCTCGGCCGCGACCAGGCCTGCCGACACCAGCGGCCGCGCCAGCACCAGCTCGATCAGCGCCGGCAGGCTCGAGTTTTTTGCGCCGGTTCCTGAGCCGGCGCTCCATCTGGCTTTTGGCCAGCGCCTGGATGATTGCAAGGCTGAAACAGTCGATGGAACGCCCCTCCAGCGAAGCCGAACCGGACGAGGCGCGCGCGCCAGGGCCTTCGCCTGCCATCGGCACGCTGGGTTTAAGTGCTTGGGGTGACACGGCGTGATCTCCGCCGTTGGCGGGAACAGGGCAGTGCAATAGTACTGCCCTGTTCCTTTTGATCAGAGGCCAGTGCGGATTTCTTCGGCAAGCGCCCTCAACGTCGTCTCGACGTCATCGCCGTTTGCCATCTTCTGCATCGCCACGGCCCATGCGTTCATGGCTTCGCCGAAGCCGACACGCGGTGTGAAAGCCAGCGCGGCTTGATCCTGTATCTTTTTGAAGCTGTCAACGAAGTTGTTGAACTCGGGCTGCGAAGCGTACTTAGTCTAGGTATCGTCCTGCCAGGTCGACGTGCGCGGCGGATTGACGAGCTGGCCAGCAAGGGCACCCTTGAGCGCCACCTGCTTGGAGGTGGCCCACGGGATGAACAGCCAGGCCGTGCCCTTCTTTTCGGAAGCCGCGTTCATGGCGAGAGCCCAGATCCAGATGTCAGAATCCAAGCTCGTGGCGCTCGGTGCGTGCAGCGGCGGAGCGAAGGCGATCTTGCCGGATGCCGGCTTCCCCGCAACATCGTTCCAGAAGCCGAACATTTTTGAGTCGATCGTCATCGCGGTGCGGCCGGACGAGATGCCGTCCACGACCTGGTTCCAGTTATCATTGGCGAAGGAAGGAGCCGCGCACTTCTTGATCATGTCCGAATGTAGTCGTATCCAGCATCGGTAAGCTTCGGATCACTCAGGTATTTGTCCAGCAGGCGCCACTCGGAGCGAGGTCCTACGCGGGCTGAATGCCAGTGCCGAACACATCCCATGCTGGCGACTTCGTCGTCAGTTGGATCGTCATCTTGTTCCAGTAAGAATCGTCTGGGTAGAGTTCCGGCGTGACCTTGATGCCGGGTCAGCTTCTCGAACTCCGGAAAGTTGCGCAGCGAGAGCATCCGCATAGGGGTGGATGTCGTAGGCCCAAGTTATGCTGGTCCCTTCGAATTGACGCCAGTTCACGGTGTCGGCAGCGGCCGAATTAGTGAGCGATGCCGAAACGGCAAGAAACGCCAAGTCAAAAGCAAGCTGTTTGCGTAGCGACGCGCACCTGTAACGAGTACGGGGAATGAGCGACCCATGTAATCCTCCCTGGGGCATTTTGCCAATTTTTGGGTCCACTCCTCCATCCCGAGTTTGCTCATAGCCACAATAAGCGGTTTCCAACGACCTCGCTCTGAATGCACCAGGCCAACTGGGTAAAAACGGGTAACCGGCACTTAAAGGCGATGTAGTATCGCCACCAGAAATACTGCTCCGTGGTGCTGGCCTTTGCCTGGGGGCGCAACACGGCAACTACCCGCTCAAAACGGTTGGTCCTCTACCTCTTATTCACCGTCGCTTTCCTCGCGGCCTAACCCGGCCGGAATATCCGTTGCCAGAAAAAGGCCTCGCGGCCGGTTCGAGGCGCATCCCTCCTCCGAAGCAGCACGCTCAAGTATCGTCACAAGCCCCGAGCGCTTCGCGTTCGGCGATGTCCAAATTCCGACAATGTCGGATACAGTCAGATCTACTGGATTGCGTTTGAATGGTTTTCTCATTTGGCACAGTACATGCGGGTCATCCGCAAAACACGTGACCGACCAACAAGAGTTCGCATGATCACCTTACCACAACATACAGCCGCCGCGGAACAATCACTTGGCCCCTGATCGCCCGCCCCGGCACCACAACCGGAGTCATCGATGTTCTGACAGGCTGCCCAAGGATACCTGCTGCAACAGGGCTTGCCCTGGTGACGACCACTCCGGCTCCGCCGGTTACCGACGAGGGCAAAGTGACGGATTTCCTGCTTTTCAACGGCATGGAGGTGGCTGTCATTCCCGACCACCGCGCCGCTCGTCACCGATATGGTCTGGTGCAGGATCGGCAGCGCGGATGAGCCGCCGGGGATATCTGCATGTCTTCGAGCATCTGATGCTCAAGGCGCCTCATGACGAGCACGGCTCCGTCGCCTGGAGAGATTGAACCCAAAGGGAGATTCAGATGTCTGAAGCGAATCAGGAAAAGTTGGACGCATTCTTGGGGAAAATGGTCGGCGATCTCGGTGCGATCGCAACGGGCGCGGGAGTCCTGCTGGGGGACAGACTCGGCCTGTTCAAGGCATTGCGCGAAGGCGGCAAGATGACGGCCGCCGAACTTTCGACACGCACCGGCACCCAGGAACGCCTCGTAAGGGAATGGCTTTCCGGGCAGGCGGCGGCGGGTTACGTCGACTACGATGAAGCGAGCGACAAATTCTATCTCAACGCCGAGCAAGAGCTGGTGTTCGCTGATGAAGACAGCCCGGCCTTCATGGCAGGCGCATTCGAGTTCCTGTCCGCGCTGTGGCTCGATGAAGAAAAGGTGAGGCAGGCATTCCAGTCCGGCAAGGGCGTCGGGTGGCACGATCATAGCGCGTGTCTGTTTCGCGGTACGGAACGGTTCTTCCGTCCAGGCTACAATGCCAATCTGATCGACTCCTGGCTGCCGGCCTTGGAGGGCGTCGTCGAGAAGCTCGAACGCGGCGTGGACGTCGCGGATGTTGGATGCGGTCATGGTGCATCGACCGTGCTCATGGCACAGGCCTTCCCCAATTCGCGCTTCGTCGGCTTCGACTATCATGCCCCCTCGATTGAGCGCGCCCGCAAGGCGGCCGAGGTAGCCGGCGTCGGCGTTAACACGCGGTTCGACGTGGCGGCCGCCAAGAGCTATCCCGGAACGTATGACCTCGTCACATTCTTCGATTGCCTTCACGACATGGGCGACCCGACGGGCGCCGCCACCCATGTCCACGGATCGCTCAAGCCGGACGGCACGTGGATGATCGTCGAGCCGTTCGCGCATGATCATCTGGCGGCGAACCTCAATCCCGTCGGCCGCGTTTACTATGCCGCTTCCACTTTCGTGTGCACGCCCGCATCCGTGTCGCAGGAAGTCGGGCTCGCGCTTGGAGCCCAGGCCGGTGAGGCGAGGCTGCGCAAGGTTGTGACCGGCGGCGGCTTCAAGCGATTGCGTCGCGCCGCGGAGACACCGTTCAACATGGTGCTGGAGGCCCGCCCTTAGCGTGGCCGTCGCCAGAAATTGCAGCTCATCGCATTTGATTGAAGATCACCGCCAAAAATCCGGACGCATCGGGGACATTTTCAAGGCGCCTGGGTTCACGCAGAGGTCGCTGCCGAGTTGTGTGCCAAGAGTCCCATACGTTGCGGCTCAGAAAGGACCCGACGCACGGCTACGAACATGCCCATAGTGATGGCCGCTATAATCACATATGCCCACCATGGCGCGTTCACAAAGCTGGTAAGCCACGTCGCACCGAACGCGCTTACGACAAAAACGAGAGCCTCGATAAAATGACTGAGCCTGTACACATTCAGTCGTCTCATCCTCATACCACCCATCCAAAGACTGAGCTTGTTGCGCTACTGCGACAGAGCCTAACATATTGGAGAGCGCTCACTATTTCTATGCTAAACAGTCTCGCCTGAGTATATGTTTTGAGTCGCTAATTATGGAATTCTGCCAGTCTGCATTTCCCCTGATCTGATGTAGAGCAGCTTCTAAGTGGGAATTAGTCCCCCATCGACCGGATCGGGCGACACGAACATGCGCTGAAGGCTTGGCGGAACGGCTACTGGGACCATGATGCTACTCGAATGCAAGATCGTGTCAGAACGTCCCGGGAAGGCTGCAGGCAGGGGATGTCAGGTCAATCAGCCTATAGATATGATACCGCCCATTCGCTGAGACTTCACGATGGGCATAGGAGGTGGGAATTCGTGCCTTGAGATGGACGCGGCTGTCGGAGCAGGCGAGCACGGCAGCAGCGATGGCCTGAACCTTCGGGCCGCTGACAAAAACGTTCACCACCGCACGCGAGCCGAACCCGTCGAGATACGTCTCGAAAGCATCGAGGTGGGCCATCAGCCCGAAAGCCTGGATGTCGCGAACTGGGTTTCACGTACCTTGGCCACCTGTTGATCGAGCAAAGCATCGATATGCGCATTCTTCTCGCTTCTTGGGACGAGGAGCGAGATCCGTTCCGGACTGACGATATCGATCAATCCGTAGAATACGTCGGCATCTCCTCCGATCCCCACGAGCAGGACTTTCTCTTCGCCCATTCCTCCGCTGCCTTGAAGATGAGGGACGGTGACGTATCGGTCCAAGCCGCTGGAAAAATCCTCTTTGCCGATCGCGTTCCCGTAGATACCTTCGGCGTACCCGAATTCGAGAGACTGAATCGACATTTTCTTGAATGCCACCGCAATCAGCCATTGGATGTAGATTCGCGGCATCGTCGAGCACTCGACGAAAACCTTCCGCAGGCTTCCTTCGTATGAGCCACATGAAGCGGCCATCTGAGTGAGCAGGTGATCGAGGAGATTGATGTTCTTCTGATACTCGATGGAAGGCTCGAGGGTGATCGCAGTCACTTCGACGCCCCATCGGGTACCCATAGCGATGAGCTTTCGCCGGTTTTCTTCGACGGCTGGGACGTTCGCTTCCTTCAGAGCAAAGTCCAGAACCACGATTTTGCCGACCTTCAGGTCAAGATGGTTTTCGAACGCGGCGAAACGCGTTTCCCATCCAAGCGCGACGATCGCGATATCTGCCTCCATCGTTTCGCAGGTACCTGCATCTCTCGCCTTCTCAGTGACGGCCAGATGGCCGAAGACTCGATACTCGACAGTTGAAGCGGTCATTCGAGATCGCTCTCGAAAAGCGAGTGCTGGAATTCGGTCTTGAGTGCGGGCCGCGCGACGAGCTCCTTAAACACCGAGTCGGCCCAGTCTTCTGGGAGCCGATGCCTGGTAAAAAGCAGGTCGACCATCTGCGCCGCAGGGATTGTGTTGATTTCGTACGGGCCGCGATAGGAGAACCCGAAGTAAGGTGCAAATCGCCGATGCAATCTGATCAGCATCTCCTTCGATGCGGGGTCGGCGCGGTCCACCTCAAAGTTGCCGGCGGCGGAGACCTCCCGGATAAACCCATCCCTTTCCGCCCGACGCAGGACCTCGTCCAGTTTTCCGCTGGGTTGCTCCAGTCGGTTCACCAGCGAGCGCATTTCCTTTAGATCAACCCTGAAAATGCCTCTCTCTGTCGTTCCTAGAGCATTTTCTTCGGCAAACTCTGTCTGGAGGCGAGCGGTCAGGTAACCCAACGCCCGCACCATGCGCACGCTCTCTTCTTCGTACGGATGTGAAAGCGCCTGAAGTCCATCAAGCTTCCGTTGAGAGGCGGCGTTCACAGCCTGTCTCTGCTGTTCGAGATGAATCTGTAAATCCGAGTTGATGAATTCCACCAGTTTTCGTGGATCACTGGAACTCGGAACACTGCGGCGGAAGATCTCTCCCATTATATCAAGGAAATCGCGTATACAGACGTCGCTCAATGATGTGATGATCTGGTGCCCTACGTACGGGTAGTCATGCAGACGCAGCATCTGGCACGCTTTCAGAAAAGCCCATCCCTGTTTCCGGGCGATCGACCTCTTCAGATTTGAAGCATCCGCCTTGCTCATGGGCCGGCGCTTGATTTCCGGGTTCATGAGCGCGAGCGCCAGCCCTTCGGCATAAGGGCGCGCTTTTCGATCAAGAAGGAATTGCTGCTGATCCGCCGTCCTCAAATTCACGGAGAGGAATTCACGTGCTGCATCAGCGAGTGCCACAAGCTCTTCTCTGCCCTCGGAATGACCCGATATGATAACCCGCTCGATGATGTCATTGACGGAAAGCCGCCCCAGCCGGTTTTTGAGCGAAAACGCGCTGAGCGCATCGTTGCGCTTGAGATCACTCCGCAGATGGTCAGGAAGCGCATAGTAGAGCCGAAGCGACGACACGTTCTCGCACAGCGTGGCGAACTCCCTCGGATCGACTGAATCAAGATTCTCGACGTCCCGGTCAGCATTCGAGAGCGACTGGCCGGGTATGATCGTCCGGATCGTGTCGTAAAGGCCGCCGATGTAGGCGAGGACCCATTTCACATTGCCGCGCGTCTTCCTCACCAAGGTGTTCAGGAACTGCTGTTGGAGCGGTGTCAGTGCCTCACAGTCGTCAATCAGGATCTTGAAGAAGGGCGCCCTGTCACCGGCGAAAGATGGGCCATTTAAAAGTGGGGTGATCGCGGTCGCGACCTTGTTAATGATCGCGCCAGGGTCTGTCGCTCTGAAGCCGGTCGCTCCCTCATCGGCGGCAAAGAAGAACGCGTTGAAGCATTCGTCGACGTACCGGGTTATCCCACCCCGCAGCTCATCTATGCTGAAGAAGTCGAGACGGGCAGGTTGGGGTATGAAGTGCAGCACTTCGCGATGCAGTGCCAAGGCGACGTCCCTATCTTCAGAGGCCCGGTATTTCAAGTGGCTGTCGCGTCTGAGCTGGCTGATGCTCTCGAGCAGGCGTTCGACTATCTTCAGCTCCAGATAGTGAGAGAAGATTACGAATTGCCGCGGGATCACGGCGGCCGTGTCGAAGCGTATCCGCTCCGGAATGAGGTTCAGAACCGCGTTGTCGATTAGGGGCGAAAATGTCTCATTGAGCTGGAAGAAGACGCCATACCAGCCGAGCTTGCCGACTTGGTCCGCGAGACTTTTGTCTTCGAGGATATGAACTGTGGAAAGCGAGCGAAGAATACTGGTCTTGCCGCTGCCTCTCGTCCCTGCGACGAAGACCGGCTTGGCGGCGGCAGAAATCAAGGCCGACTTCTGACTGAACCACAGTATCGGGCGACTTTCGTACTCGATCCTGTTGGGGCCGAACGGATTCTCCATCTCTATTCGTCCCTTACCTTAATGCGCCAAGCCGAGTTTGCCTTCGTGAGGCCGTCTATCTCGACGAAGCGCGCCGCTTGGAGCATCAGAAGAGAGTCTTCCAAATCTAGCCCGAGCTCGGCGGAGGCGGCAATCTCAGTGATCTCGTCCCAGAAGAGTAACCCATTCCCGCGCCTGGTGGCATGGTCGCGCAGTCGGCGCATCAGGTCAAACGTGTCGTTGTTCAGAAAGGCCTTGCCGTTGGACATAGTCGAGATGAAGCAATGTTCGCCTTCCATGACCGTCCCGTCGGCGACATTGGTGCGGTAGGGTATAAGTCGGATGCCGACGAGCTCTCCCTGGTGCTGAGATGCAGATCAATTTGCCGTCCGGAAACCTTGGATCGTTGACGATCTCGACCGGATCGGCATGTATGTGTCCATGCAGGTAGACGATAGGCTTGTTGCCCTGCAGCAGCTGAGTTCTGACAAATCCGCTGTTGAGCATCTCCGCGTATGGCGTAATGCGCGGAGTCTTTTGTGGCAGCAGATTGTGATGGCCGATCATGATGCCGTAACGCATGTCGGGCTGCTGGAGCAATTCCTGTAGGCCTGCAAGCATCTCACGCGAGATGTATGGCGTGTCCATCTGACCGTAATACTCGTCGTCGGACGCCTCCTTGTCTGGATCGCTGGGAGGTGTCGCGGGCGAATGTCCCGAGGTGTCCGGCGAGCCGAGATCTACAGGTTCTGTAGAAGGACCGAGTGCCTCGAGACGATCACGAAGGAACGCGGGAAGGTTCTGAAGCTCCCAACTGCCTATCGCTGTGTTGACGAGGATGAAGTTTGCGCCTGCGGATCCTGTCGGAAGTCTGAAGTGCACGGGTTGGTCCACGGGAACGGTCTGCCAACCCAAGCGGGCGGCTAAACTCGCCATTTCGCTGAATTTCTCAGTCGGTCCAAGTTCGCGCGCGTCATCACGGTTCACATCGTGATTTCCCGGTACGAATATCAACGGAAGCGCCTTTGAACTGCGCCCCTGTGCGCGGCAGAGCAACGTGAAATGCTGGAATGCCGAAGCAATGAAAGTCTTGTCGCCACGGCTCGTGAAATCCCCCATGAAGGCGATCGAATCCAAGGGCTTCGAAGTCGTCAGCCGCCGAAGCTTCGTCAAGACGGCACGCAGCGAAGACGCGCGTAGCTTCTGCGTTATTTTCGGAGCGAACTTGCTATCCTTGGCATCGATGTTGCTAGAGGAAGGATGCCAATCCGGATAGTGAATATCGCCTACTTGAAGGATTCGCACCCGTCGCATAACTCGCCCCCCCGCCGAGAGCCATAGACTAATCCGTTCGCTTTTGCCAAGCGCGAAACGATCATCCGACCGCATCGCCTGGAAAGCGCGTTTATCTTTTTGTTGGTAATGGAGAGGCACGACGCAATTGTGCCCCCGGTTGCTTGTCTGCCCACCAAATGGGCACTCAATCTGGGCGCATGGCTTATGATTTCTCGAGTTTGTCCCATAACGAGTTTGAGGATTTGGCCCGCGACCTCGTAGGTCGCGAGATCGACAAGCGTTTCGAGGCCTTTCCCGAGGGACCGGACGACGCGATGGATGGTCGACATGCCCTTGCCGGCGGCGACATTGTGCAGGCGAAGCACTACCAGCGGTCAGGCTTCTCGGCGCTGAAATCCAAGATGAAGAGCGAGCGCACAGCCATTGATGGCTTGGCGCCCTCGCGATACTTCCTCGTCACGTCGGCTTCGCCCGCGGCAGGCGGACACCGGCATGCGCAGCAGGATGAAGCCAGTGAGGGCCAGTAATACACGACAATAGTCATTAGGCTAGAGTACAGTCGCCTTGGGAGGCTGTTCGAATTCAATCCGGCGCTTTTCGGCATCCTTTTTTCGTTTGGTGGTGTCGATACGATATTGGTCAATTCCATCAAGATCGCTCTTCATATCGTTTGGTGTTGGAACTGGAATGGCCTTGGCGGACGCCATGTCATGTCCAGAACGCTCCGAAACTCGCTTCATGGCCCAATAGATTCGCTTGTGGTCTTCGTCCTCGACCACCACACCCTTCAGGCTCTGTGTCTTGACATCGCTGTTAAATCGCTCGACGACTTTACCGAGCAGGATTTCTTCAACGAGCCTCTCCCAGGTTTCCCGAAGATCGCTGTAGAAATCCTTCGCTGACCTTCGCCAAGCATCGGTGGTGAAATCAGTGGCGCCGTCGAAGCTCTTCAGGCGCGTCTTGAGAGTCTCGATGCGCTTCGTGACAGACTGTGCGATCCACGGCTCGTCAGTTTCGCTAATCAAGCCAAAACCGGCAGATTCGGACTTGTTGATGTAGTTTCGAACAAGGGGAATCGGCGGATTGGCCTGCGCAGCTGCGTCAACCACCTCGTTGAAGAACAGAAGATTATGGGTGAAAATAATAATCTGACGTCCTGTGGCCGCTTCTTTTACGAGCCTTGCCGCGACCCGCCTGATCCGAACATGGTCGAGAGATGACACGGGGTCGTCGATGATCATGCCTTGACGCGATGTGTCTCCTCCGACCTCGGCTAAGAAACAGGCCAGGGCAAGCGCGCGCTGCTCTCCTTCGCTTAAGACCTTGCTGTTTGAGATCGCTTTTGCCGCGTTGAGCCCGACCTCGAAATAGCTCTGCCCATCTTGACTACGATCATTAACTGCGAACGGGATGTGCGTTAACGCCAGAGTCTCAATCTCGGCGACGACGCGCTTTTCGAGATCCTGCATGACGAGGCTTCGTCGAAGCGACGTCATCTGCCGTGACACCGAGCCTGTTTCGACAGCATCGCAGCATGAGAGAAGCTTGCGCCGCTCTTCGAGATTCGCCAAGCGCGCGAGAACGATGGTGAGATCGTCGCCCAGTTTTTTCCGATCCTTGAGTGTATCGCGACGAGCTCGATCGGTAGCGCGGTTCCCGTCGTCGGCCGCTGCCTTGTCGTCCGTCAGCGCTTCGGCCTCTAGCGCCTCCGCCTCCGTTCGGAGTTTCGATGCAACTGGCGCCGCAAGTTGCGGGAACGCAGCGTACTCGGACAGCGCAGCCGCAACGACAATTGCATCACGCCTTTTACCTGCCTCGACATAATATGCCGAGATCAGGGCCACCATCGCCTTGCGTGCGGCGGACAGATCGCCAAACTCTCCGAGAGCCGCCTCAACCGCCTCCCCGGTCGCAATGGTGAGTCCTTTGATTTGGCGCAGGGCCTCTTCATGGGCAATAGATGCGACTTGCGCCGCCTTATTTGCGGCGCCCGTTACGAAGTCATTGAAGGATTGGATCCGCCCCGCGGCGTCCGCCGTCATCGGCTCCTGGCAGAGCATGCAACGATCGCCTTCCTGATCTGGCAAGTGCTGATGATCGATGCCAGTGACGCTCGCTAAATAGGCTCGTGCATGGTCGAACATATACCGCCAGGGAGAAAGCCCAACGCCGCTCAACGGCATAGTCGCGAACGCTCCTGAGGCGGCAAGTTGTGCAGCCTGCGCTGTAGAATCGGCTGTTGCATATAGATTGCGATAAATCTCGAGGGCCGCCGCTGAGAGAGCCGCGTCGATCTGTTCAGATGCAGTCAGCAGTTTTTCCAAGGCCGCCTTGGCACGCCGACGCTTTGTCGCCATCGTTGAAGGGTCGCTTGCCAGAGCCTGTTCGAGGCCAGCGAGATCAGCCATGTCCTGCTCTGAGAGGGCAGCGAGGTTTTTGATTTCGGCTGCGGAAGGCATCACGTCCTTTGACTTGATTTCGAGACGAGCCAGCAGCTTTACGACCGCGCCGGCAGCTGTGTACCCACTCGGCAATGGTGTCTTTAGGTTCTTTTCGATCGCTTTGATTTCTTCCCGGAAGTCGGCTTCGAGCTCGGTGCGGTGACGTCCATGGCTTTCGAGAAGCGCGATGGCTGCGGGCAGAAAACCGATACGGTTTTGCTTATCGACGTAGAGGCGAGCGTTCGCGGAGTCGAAAACGGAGATCCGTGCAATTGACGCGGGGGGCAGCGTTCCGTCCTTCCAGGTTATGGGGGTCGGTTCCGTAGCACCCTCTTCGAGAAACCGGACAAGCACTTCGGCTGGCGGTTTGGTGCCGATCTCGAACACGTTGCCAAGAAGATCATCCGCCGTCAGACTACGGCAAAGCTTCTTCGCGATCCGGCAATAGCCGCTCTTTCCGCTTCCATTGTCGCCGTAGATAATGGTGATGCCATCGGTGGCGAAACGCAGTTGCTGCTCTTCGGCGAGGCGGTTCAAATGCTTGACGGGGCCGAGTGAGCAAAGCACCGCGCGCGGCTCGTTCGAACTGTTGGCCCTCAAATGCTCCGCCGAGAGCGGAGAGCATTCGGGCAGATCAGCGGTAAATCCACCGACGTGGCGGACCCGAGCTGTTACACCGGCCTTATCCTCCTGCTCGAGGTTGAAGCCCGGCCGCGCGGCGTGTCTTCTTAAGGCATCCCTAATCCAGTCGGGCTGCTTATCCGCCCATTCCAAAAGTCCAACCTCGGCCATTCCTGCCCCCCGAATCTTACCATCATTATACTTATTGATCTGTCCAGATTCGATGAATTCGCTTGTCTGGACAAATTTTCCTCGCGATCGCACATAGAGTGCTGGAGATGTACCAAATAAATGACCTCCCCCCGCGCCGCTAGGTCAGCAAACAAATGCTTCAGCGATCAAACGTCTCCACAACGACATCAGCAATCAAAGGCATTGGACCGCGCGCACGAATTTAGGTAGCCGGCAACGCGTACGAGGAGATAGAGCTGGAAGTGCGTGCCTTTCGATAGTCTATGGGCGGAATTCGACCGCCTCACCGATAGGCCGATCGAGGTTCGCCGTCACTGTCGGGCTGGGTCCGAGTCCGCGATAGGCGCCACGACAGCGCTCGCGATAGGCGCGCAACGCTTGGTCCATGGCGCCCGGACCGCCACACATTTGCGGATGACGTCCTGCCCGTCTTGGGTTTCAGCAGCGTGCGCCGGCGCTCCGATTTCCGCGACTTTTGGATCCCCTCCAATCGTGACGACCGATTATCGCCTGTCTCCATTTCGACCGTTATCTGGGCGGTAACACTTTTAGAAATCTATGCTGCTGGACATAAGCGGCGACCATACCGAGAATTTACTTTCAAATTCTGGCGGCAAAGTTCTATCGTAAATGAAAATAGGGGATGGGGTATGGAAACGAGTTCGGAGACTGGCGATGCTGCCGGTATATCAGCCGCGCCCGTAATAGAAGTCGTGGCGGACATCGCCGCCAGCTTTACATATGCGTCCTTCCAAAATGCTATTCCGGTGATCCGGTCTATCGCGCTCAACAACCCGACCCAGCAGGGTTTCGAAAAATGCACTCTCGAGCTGACATCGAACCCCCCTTTTTTGCGCGCCAAAAGCTGGACAATTGATCGGATCGTTGCTGGCGACCGGCTTCCCTTAAGCGATCGAAAAATCGATCTCGACGCCGGCTATCTGGCCGGTCTCAACGAGGCTGAGCGCGGGGAGATAACGTTGCGCCTAACCTCAGGAGGCGCAGTGCTGGCCGAGCAGCGCGTTGCGGTGCGCCTGCTTGCCCGCGACGAATGGGGTGGCGTCGTCGATATGGCGCAATTGCTCGCCGCATTCGTCATGCCGAACGACCCGGCGATCGCAGGACTGCTGCGTTCCGCAGCGGAGCTGCTCGCAGCGCATGGTCATCCTTCCAGCCTCGATGGCTATCAAAGCGGCAATCCGCAACGCGCATTCATGCTGGCGGCCGCAATTTATTCGGCCATTGCTGGCCTATCGCTGCATTATGCAGAGCCACCTGCGAGCTTCGAAAGCCGCGGCCAAAAAATTCGACGTCCCTCAATTATTACGGCAGAAAAGCTGGCAACCTGTCTCGATACCAGTCTGTTATTCGCGTCCGCCCTGGAGGCGACGGGCTTGCATCCCGTCGTTTTGATGTTTCAGGGACACGCGGCCGTCGGCGTCTGGATGACACAAAGGACGCTCGCCAACGCCATTGAACCCGATGCCATGGAGGTCCGCAAGGCGCTGGCATCGCGCGAACTCATCGTGTTTGAGACGACAGGCGTGACGCATCGGCCGGCGATGACGTTGGAGGCTGCCCAACACGCAATCGAACAGCGGCTCGACGAAACGCAGGTAGCCACCTTTGTCGCAGCCATCGATATACGCCGCTCGCGCAGCGGCGGCATCACACCGCTTGCTTCGCACGAACCGACGCGCCGCAGCGTGGATGCAGAGGTGGCAACCGAAATCGCGTTGCCGTTGCCAGCCGCACCGGCCGTGGTAGCCCTGCCGGTCGAGATCGTCGAGGTAAAGCCGACGACAGCGGCCGGACGGATCGACCGCTGGCAGAAAAAGCTCCTCGATTTGACACTGCGGAACCGCCTGCTCAATTTTCCGGACTCCAAGAAGACAATTCCGTTTCTTTGTACTGACGTCGGCTACCTCGAGGACCGTCTGATGGCAGGCGCTTCGATCCGGCTGATTTCGCTCCCCGAACAGAATCCACTGGGCGAGCGGGATGCTGTCCTCTATCGCGAGGTGCACGGACGTGACCTCCAGCGTGGCTTTGCCGCGGAAGCGCTTCTGCGCGACGAGCTCCCGTCGACGCTCGATGGGCGTCAATTGGAATCCCGGCTGATCGATCTTTACCGGCAAGTGCGCAACGATTTTGCCGAGGGCGGCGCGAATACGCTCTTCCTGGCGGTCGGCTTCCTGCGCTGGAAGAAGAAGGCCGAGGACGAGCGCAGCTATCGCGCGCCATTGCTGCTCGTACCGGTCAAAATCGAGCGCCGCAGCGCAACATCGCATTTTACCTTGCGCTTCCATGAAGATGAACCGCGATTCAACGCAACCTTGTTGCAGTTTCTCGAACGCGACTTCGAGCTCAAACTGCCACAGTTTTCCGGTGAGCTGCCCGAGGACGAAAGCGGCGTTGATGTGCCGAGGCTGCTCGGTCTTATGCGCCAGGCAGTGCGCGACGTCCCCGGCATGGAGGTGGTGGACGAGACGGCGCTGTCGACCTTTTCCTTCGCCAAGTTTCTCATGTGGAAGGATCTGGTCGAGCGTACCGATGCGCTGCGCGAAAACCGTGTCGTGCGCCATCTGATCGACACGCCGGAGATAGCTTTCGAGGGCAATGGCGCATCATTCCGCGACGAGCGCGAACTCGACCGGCACTATGCCCCGTCCGACATGGTTTTGCTGCTGCCGGCCGACTCCTCACAGACCGCCGCAAGTCTTGCCGCCGCTGAGGGTCGCGATTTTGTCATCATCGGTCCTCCCGGCACTGGCAAGAGCCAGACCATTGCCAACATGATTGCCAACTGTCTTTCAGTTGGCAAAACCGTGCTGTTTGTGGCCGAGAAGACGGCGGCGCTCGATGTGGTGTATCGCCGCCTGCGCGAACATGGCCTGGGCGCGCATTGTCTCGAACTCCATTCCAGCAAGGCGGACCGACGCAACTTTCTCACCCAGCTCAGGATCAGCTGGGAAAGCGGCGTGCGCGTGGACGCAGCGGAGTGGATTGCGATCAACGAGCGGCTTCGCGTCCGTCGCGACGAACTGAATGCCTATGTCGAAGCGCTGCATCGGCACCATGTCAATGGTCTGACGCCTTATCTGGCGCTCGGCATCGCTCTCAAGAACAAGCGGCAGCACGCTCCGAGATTGTCCTGGCCATCGCGCGATTCCCATGACGAGGCAAACCGGCTGGCGCTGGAGCATATTGCCGCCGAAACAGGTCTCGCATTTCAGTCGGTGGAGATGCGGTCGGTCTTGCGTCTTATAGATGTCACCGAGTGGACGTCAGGCTGGCAGGACAATTTGCTCGAAGGGGCAAAGACCCTCAAGAATGCGTCCGAGGTTCTAGCGACCGCACTCGACGCCTTCCTGGTGAGCATCGGCCTGCGCGCCAAAGGCGACGCGTCAAAAGCGGAGCTCGAAGCGCTGCGAAAACTAGCAGCGGCACTCCAGGACAGTGCCGGCTATGACGTCAGCATTGTCTTTGATCGAGATTTCGCCCAGTTGCGGGGAGCCCTCGCCACTCTCAATGAGGCAATCGGAGACTATCGCAAGTCTCGCAAGGACCTGTCGGCCCGCTATGACGAGGCTGCCGTTGCGCGCATACGGGTGGAGGACATAGAGCAGCAATGGCAGCAGGCCGCTTCTGCATTCTGGCCAAACAGTCAGTTGGGCAAACGCAAAGTCCAGAAGCTGCTTCAAGGCTATGTCACAGAGGGGGTAGCCGATCCTCAGCACGACTTGCTGCTGTTGCGCCTGATGCAGGACCGCCGGGCCACTGTCGAAGCCAACATCCTATCTGGGAAGCCGATCGGATTTGCCGCACTTGATACCGACACCCACCGTATCGATCAGATACTCTCGATGGCCGAAAGGCTTCGACAGACGCTACGCCTGCCCGGCCTCGGCACGGAGGATTTCAAAGCGCTCCTGCAAGCAACCGCCCCGAGCCTGCGAAGCGGTGCAGCAGATAGCACGATGCGCTATGGGGCAGCCCGCTTCCTTGCGGCTTCTGCAGCATTCGAGGCTGCCAAGACCCAATTTGCGATCCCTGCTGGAAAGACGCCTTCTTGGGCAGAACATGATAACCCGCTGACCGAATTGACGACTGCGATGGGAGACTTGCTCGACGCCCGTCATCTTCTCCGGGACTGGACTTCGTGGTGCGGCATTCGTCGCAGGGCTGTCAGTCACAATCTGGGAGCGTTGGTCGACGATATCGAGGCGGGTCTAGTGCGACCAGCTGAAGCTCAATCCGCGTTCCGCCTGGCCTATGTACGCTGGTGGCTGCCGGCCACGCTGGATGCCGATCCGGTGCTGCGGAATTTCCGTCGCTTCCAGCACGAGCACGCCATCGAAGATTTCCGGGAAATCGACGATCTTGTCCGCGCTCAAGCAAGCCTTCGCGTCATCAGTGCCATCGCTCATGGTTTGCCGGCTGTGCAAGGCGTCCCGCGCAATTCCGAGTTGGGCCTGTTGCGCCATCAGATGGAATTGCAGCGGCCCAGCCGGTCAATCCGCGAGATGATTGGCGCGATGCCGACGAGCTTTGCCAAGCTCGCGCCGTGCATGCTGATGTCCCCTCTTTCAATCGCTCAATATCTACCGCCCGACCAAGCCCTGTTCGACGTGGTGATTTTCGACGAAGCATCGCAGATCACCACCTGGGACGCCGTCGGTGCCATCGCGCGAGCCCATCAAACCATAATCGTAGGCGATCCCAAGCAGTTGCCGCCCACCAATTTCTTTGGCCGCAACGAGGAGGACGAGGAAGTCGTCGAACACGAAAAGGATCTTGAGAGCATTCTCGACGAAGCCAAAGCGGCCGGCATCCCGGTACGTGACCTGCGCTGGCATTATCGTAGCCGCAATGAGTCGCTGATCGCCTTTTCCAACCATCACTACTATCAGAACCGGCTCATCACATTCCCTTCGCCAACGGTGGAAGATCGGGCAGTTCAGCTGCGAAAAATCACGACCGGCATCTATGACCGTGGCAAAAGCCGCACCAATCGAATCGAAGCCCAAGCGGTAACCGACGAGGCGGTCAGCAGGATGCTGCGTTGGCTGGCCCTACCGGAAAAGGACCGACCCACGCTCGGAGTCATCACTTTCAACGCGCAACAGCAGTCGCTCATCCTCGACCTTTTCGACAAGGCACGCCAGACAGAGCCGGAGCTTGAATGGTTCTTTGCCGACGAGCGTATTGAGCCCGCCATCGTCAAGAATCTGGAAAATGTCCAAGGGGACGAGCGTGACATAATCCTGTTTTCGATCACCTTTTCGCAAGATAATGCCGGCAAGCGCAGCATGGATTTCGGCGCGCTGAATCGGGACGGCGGCGAACGCCGGCTGAATGTCGCGGTGACGCGTGCGCGGCAGGAACTGATCGTATTTTCAGGTTTTGCCGCCGACCAGATCGACCCCAACCGAACCAAAGCGATCGGCGTACAGCATCTCAAAGCCTTTCTCGATTTTGCCGAACGCGGCGCTGTGGCATTGCCAGCGCAGGAACGCGGATCGGTCGGAGCCCTGGAATCCCCTTTCGAGGAGGCCGTCGCTGCCGAGCTTGAGAAGCGCGGATGGACCATCGTTCCTCAAGTCGGCATTTCGGGCTTTCGAGTGGATATAGGGATCCGGCATCCCGATCTCGCCGGCGCCTATCTGGCTGGGGTCGAATGCGACGGCGCGACCTATCACAGTTCTGCCACGGCGCGAGATCGAGACAAGGTCCGCGAGCAGGTCCTGCGCGGCCTCGGGTGGAACATTGTCCGGGTATGGTCAACCGATTGGTGGTTTGATCTCGAAGGTTGCACCGAGAGGCTTCATGCCAGCCTGGCCGCGCTGCTCGAGGAAAGCCGTCGCAAACAGGCTGAACAACAGGAAAGTGAAGCCGCGATCCATTGGGACATGGGACATAAGGTCGACCCCATGGACCCATTGCCAGCCGAAGACCTAGCATCGGCCGGCGAACCGGAACATCCGTCGATAAAATCAGAGCCAGAACTTGTCGCCGCTCCCCTCGCGACGGGAGAGCGCCCATCGGCATCTGCAGGAATTTTGCCTGCGGCCGCGCATTCGACGCATGATACCGTACCGACGGGCGGCCGTTATCGCCTGACTGATCTAACCGGATTTTCCACCAGCCCGGATCAGTTTTATGACTTCGTCTACCGAGGCACGCTGCGGTCCATGGTCGACGCGGTGATCGAGCAGGAAGGACCTCTGCGAGAAGACGTCCTTGCGCAGCGCATCGCACGGGCGCATGGCTGGCTCAGAACGGGCAACAAGATTCGGGAGCGGATCGACCTGCATCTGCGCGAGTTCGATAGAACTGAAGAATCCAGCGGCAGCTTCCTATGGAAGAGAGGGACGGTGGTCGACCTGCTTGATTATCGCATGCCGTTCGATGCCGATGCCCGCCGGTCCATTGCCGACATTCCAATCGCCGAGCTGGCCGCTGTCGTCGTTGCGAACGAGGACATTCTGGAACAGTCCGACCCCGCTCTCGACCTTGCACGTCTGCTCGGTGTCGAGCGACTTGCGGCGATTTCACGCTCCCGGCTGGATGAAGCCATCGATCGCGCCCAGCGCAACCTGGCATCGACATAGTCTCGGAGACTCCATGTTTCGATTCATCCACAGCTCCGATCTTCATATCGGCAAGCGGTTCGGCAACATGCCAGAGGATCTGCGCGGGCGGCTCCGTGAAGCGCGCCATGGCGCGA
Source organism: Mesorhizobium sp. dw_380 (assembly GCF_018588885.1). Taxonomy (GTDB): domain Bacteria; phylum Pseudomonadota; class Alphaproteobacteria; order Rhizobiales; family Rhizobiaceae; genus Mesorhizobium. The sequence goes on along the minus strand of NZ_JAFFIW010000036.1, from coordinate 32,723 downwards.
TCAGCCGGCTGGCAGAGCAGGCACGCGTCCATGGTGCATCCACCATACTTCTGGCCGGCGATACGTTCGATACCGAAACGCCCACTCCAGCGATGTTGCGGCAGGCCATGGCCGAGATGAGCCAGAGCGCGCCTCTGCGCTGGATATTGCTGCCTGGCAACCATGATTCCCTGTTGGCTGATCAATTGTGGAGTGCAGCGGACAGCGTTGTGCCGGACAATGTCCTGCTGGCGACGCGGCCCGAAACCCTGACCATTGGCGCGGACGTGGCGCTGCTGCCTGCACCTTGCACCACCCGCAGACCCGGTCGCGACCTTACCGAGTGGATGAACAGCGCCGCGACGCCGCAAGGCGCCATCCGGCTCGGCCTTGCTCATGGCGCTATTCAGAACTTTTCCGAAGATTCAGCAGCGTCCGATGTCATTGCACCAGATCGCGCGACCAAGGCCGGCCTCGATTATCTGGCACTTGGCGACTGGCACGGACCCGTCACCATCAATGAGCGCAGCCGTTATAGCGGTGCGCCCGAACCTGACCGTTTCAAGCATGATACACCCGGTCAGGCCCTTGTCGTTTCCATTGCCGGGCCTGGCGCCGTGCCCGAGATCGTGGCCGTTGAAACAGCTAGCTTTTCCTGGAAAACCGCTCCCCTGCATCTGCTGTCTGGCGACGACAGCGCCGCGGCATTTGAAGCGTTGCTTCCACCGGCTCATCTGCGGCGTCAGACTTTGCTGCGAATTGCCGCGTCTGGCCGGGTGCGGTTAAGTGGGCGAACGATCCTTCAAGCGGCGATCGCGGTAGCCGCGCCCGACTTCGCCTATCTGGAACTGGACGGGGACGGGCTCGCGACCGACTGCGAAAGTGGCGATTTGGATCGGATCGACCGCTCTGGTGCCCTTCGCGAGGCAGCGCAGGCACTGTTGGATGAAAGCAGCGACGAAACCCGGTCGGCTGTCGAACGCGACATATCGCGAGAAGCACTGGTTCGGTTGTTCAGCTATTGCGAGGCGATGGGATCATGAAACTTACGGCCCTTCGGCTCCACAACGTCAAACGGTTCGCCGGGCAAGGCGTCGCCATCGAAAACATCGGCGACGGCGTCAACGTGCTTTGCGCGGTCAATGAGTTCGGCAAATCAACCTTCTTCGAAGCGCTGCACGCACTCTTTTTCCAGCCTCACACGGGCACACCCGAAGGCGTGCGACTGTTGCGGCCTTATAGTGGGGGCAATCCGGTGGTGGAGGCCGACATCACCACTTCAGAAGGACGCTATCGACTTGCCAAGCAGTTTTATGGCGGCAGGCTGGCCAGCGTTATTGACCTCGACGGCGGGCGACTGTTGGCTCAAGCCGATGAGGCCGAAGCCTTTATCGGCAAACTAATCCATGGCGGAAGCGCAGGACCGGCAGGATTGCTCTGGGTTCGCCAAGGGGTCACCGGCATCGAAAGGCGCAGCAAAAGCGAGGAGGACGGCGAAAAACGCGTGCGCGAAAGCCTACTGTCCTCGGTTCAGGGGGAAGTTGAAGCCCTGACCGGCGGGCGACGCATGGCCGAAATCGCCGCGGCATGTGAAGAAGAACTCTATAGCCTGGTTACGTCAACGCTGCGTCCCAAGAGCGGCGGTCTCTATGCGGCAGCGCTCGACGAGCGTGACAAGCTGGTGAAAGACGAGCAGCGTCTCAGCGCCGAAGTCACCGGTCTGCGCGATTCGCTCGACAAGCGGCGCATGGCGTTGGCGCGTCTGTCTGAGCTTGAAAACCCCGAAGAAGGCGCCACTCGGCGGGAAGCCATCTCGGCCGCGGAAGCCGCAGTCGAGGCCGCCAAATCGCACAGCGAAGCCTTGAAAGCCGCCGAGGCGGAAGCTGCCCTTGCCGCAATTCACCACGACGCGGCGCAGCAGGCCCTCGATAGTTTTCGGACCGCGCTCAAACGAGCCACGGATTTGCGCCAGCAGTCGACGATTGCGCAGCTTCGCCGCAGTGAGGTTCTCGATCGGCGCGCTTCTGCCATTGCCGAAAACGAACAAGCGATGGGCGAAGTTCAAGCAGCCGAACTGGAAGAGCGCGAAGCACGCGAATTGCTCGCGCGGCTGGATGCGACTCTTTTGGCGCGTGACGCTGCCGAACAACTGGCCGGCTCGGACAACCGGTTGAAACAAGCCGAAGTCGCCAGAACCCAGATCGAAGATGGAGAGGCAGCACTGGCGATGCTGGCGGTGCCGGAACAAGCTGTCGAGCAACTCCAGGCGCTCGAAATCGAGATCGCCAGCCTTCGTGCAGCTCACCTGGCAACCTTGCCGACGCTATGCATGGAATACCGGGACGGCGCCGCCGATTTGGTGACCATCGATGCCAAGCCCTTGCCCCATGCAGAAGACCAAAGCTTTGCTGGCACCGTACGCCTGGATATTGCCGGCATCGGAGCCTTGACCCTGCGATCGAATCGGCCGCAGCAGGCCGACCGGACCATCGAAGACGCCGAAGCGAAGCACCGCAGCCTGCTTGCGTCCCTCGGTGTCGATAGCCTCAGGACGGCACGCCAGCGCCTAGTGGAAGCGCGCGACAAAGCTACCGAACTGGGCTTGGCGCGTCAGCGACTTGCCGATCTCGCGCCCAAGGGGATACAGCAATTACACGAGGAGCTTGCTCGTCTGAGTGCCCTCGGGGCCGGGGACCTCGAACTCAAAGTCGATCCAGAACAGATCCGGCAACATCATGCCGCAGCCGAGCAGCGTGTGGCGACAACACGCAACAGCGTGCGCGAGGCCTTGCCTTTGCGCAGCCATGCCGACGAGGCTGTCATGGCTGCGGAGACGGCTTATGTCACCATCCAGGCGGAACTGACCAGCCTCGAGGTCATATTGGGACCCGATGCAGCGCGCGAGGAAAAGGGGCGCTTGCTGCTCACCGAGGCCACCGCACGACAAAAGCTGCGCGAAGCGGCCGAAATGCGCGCTGCTCCCCTGCGCGACGGCGCTCGCGATCTCACCAGCGCTGAAGCCGTTCTGCGCCGCGCCCGTTCGGTTCAGGATGCCGCCACACAGGAAGCAAGTCAGTTGCGTGTAACCCTGGCCGATCTCAATGGCCATATTCGCACTCGGTCCGACGACGCGGTGGAAGAAGCTTTGCGCGAGGCCACAGAAAAATTGGAAATCGCTGGAGAGCGAGCGAGACGCTTCGAATTCGAAAAAGCCGTCCTCGACCGGCTGCGCACGACGCTGGTCGCTGCGCGCTCGACGGCACGCGATCTTTATCTGAAGCCGGTCATGTCCGAGCTGCGACCGCTGCTTGGATTGCTATTCGATGACATCTCCATAGTGTTCGACGAGAACACACTGTTGCCACAGACCGTTCGCCGCAATGGTCAGGATGAGGATGTCGATAGGTTGAGTGGCGGCATGCGAGAACAGCTTTCGGTTCTGACACGTCTGGCCTTCGCCCGTTTGCTTGCCCGCGACGGCCGACCCACACCGGTTATCCTGGATGACGCTTTGGTTTATTCCGATGACGACCGCATCGAGCGCATGTTCGACGCTTTGCATCGTCAATCACACGATCAGCAGATTCTCGTTTTCTCCTGCCGCCAACGCGCGTTTGCAAAACTCGGCGGTAACATTTTGCAGATGAGCGACTGGCAACCGGGTCGGTCATAAGCGGAGATCGCGCAGCCTCAGCTAGGGCGACGGCAGATCGTATCGTGTTACGATTGCAATGCCGTTTTCGATCTCGATTTCGATAACTTCATTAATCAGGAATTCCTCTGGGCCAAGATCCTCGAGGAGAGCATCGAAGAGCTCTCTCTGTTTTTCAGGCCCGACCTGAGGGACGACGATAATCAGGCCGGCGTGAACCGGTTCTTTGGCATAGAGCTTCCTGAAGTCCTTAGCATTGTTGGTGACGAAGGTGAAATCCTCATCGATAATGAGCGGCATGAGGTCCCAGTCGGTTTCGCCGCTTAGCCCAAGCCAGTTGACGTGGTTTGCTTCATGTCCGCGTTCTTGGGCTACCGCAACCAGAGACGTGTGCAGGCACTCATCGATCAGAAACCTCACGAGGTCACACGCGTCTCGACCTGGCCGACGGACCTGGGTCGCCCTTCAAAACCACGCGCTTCGACGACTTTATTTTCACGCCCTGCTCGACCAGCTTCTTAGGCCGCCCACGAACCGGGTGCGCGGCGACCCACATTCTGGCGAGCTCAATCACGCGCGGCGTTAGCTTCGGATATCCCTCCAGAACCTCCGCTTCATCTGCGCCCTGCGCTAGCATCGTCGTGATCATACGAACAGGGATGCGGGTTCCTTTGAAGACAGGCTCTCCGCCCATCACCCCTTTAACGCGGCCGATGGCGGCCTCCGCTTCATCAAGATCCACGATGCGCGCTTTGAGCTGTTTACGTGCCTCGGCGACGTCGACGATCAGCAGGTCGTCGGCCCTTACGGTCTTGGCCCTTGGGGCAGCTTTGATTTCCTCGAACAGGCGGTAGCGACGATCAGCGGGCAATGTCGCACCCACGCCATACCAAAGCTTGAGCCGCAGCAAATCCTCGCCGGTCAATGCCCGTCGGACGACCCCACCGATGCGCCGAGCAGTGCTTGGCACAGTATCGACAATGCGTTTGTCGATCGCATTGTGCACGGCCTTGATTCCTATCCCGCTGACGGCGGCTGCCTCTGCGGGGGTGTAGATGCGAGCAAGTGTGCCCATTATTCTTCTCCTTATAAAGAATAATATAGGCCGTTTGACCCCCTCCGTAAAGGCACGCGTCTTTGGAATCACGGCGGTTAGCAAAGGCGGTGGTGAGCCGAGAGGCCTCACAAACCCTTGGGGCTCGAGATGGCAGACTCGGCGCAGTATAATTGCGCTAACTATCGAATTTGCAGTTGGCGACAAACGACACACGAGTTCGTCGCGGACTTTTAACTCTGCGAAGGCGCGTCTTCGAGCGCTTTGAAACCCTACACCCATCTGCAGGCCATCTGTATCAAGCTTTGGACCAAAACCGTTTCCATCGCTCACGAGCGTTCTCTCTGGGGGTCTCAAGTGGGGCTTGCCCATGGCCACGAATTTTTGGGCGACAGCGGTGCAGAGGCCGCATACCGCTGCCTGCTTGACGTCGCTGACCGTGTCCATGTCCGAAATTTGCCTACAAATTTCGGACGCCCTTGGGCGCGCTAGATTCGCTATGGAAAGCTGGAAGCACTCGCAAGCCCGGTGGCCACAGCGTCTGCAGCGCCAAGCTATTCCTCCGTATCCAAACCCGCATCCTCATGGCCACTAGCCAACTCTGGCATAATTTCACCAGCAAGCAGCTCATCTCTGCTCAGCAGCCCGGCATCCTCGAGCGCCTCGCAGTCCGGGAGATCGCGAAGCGTGTCGAGGCCGAACTCGAGCAGGACGCTTTTGTCGTCACATAGGTGTAGGGAGCGCCGGGCGTCGGACTGCGCGGGTTCGACGCGATCAGGCCGGTGCCGCAGATGGCCGATCAGGTCGCGACTGATTACTTCCCGAAAACCGACGACAATTCGGCGCGGGTAATCGGCTGGAAGTGCCGATGCACATCAGCATCAGCACGTCCGACCACGTCAGGTCCACGGCACGCCCGCTGCTTCCGCAGGCGCGGATGGCATCGGCATAGGCCGGCCGTGTCAGGTGCTTCCAGCCGCCGGCGACAGCGACGAGGTCATAGGGCCGTCCGCGCAGCTCTCGGATGTCGTCGATGAGAAGGTCACGGGCGAGCTCGCGGGAGAGACTGCACCGCAAGCGCGTCCCGCGCGCGCGAACTGCTCGATCAACTGATCTCAGACGACGACGAATCTCGTCCAGATTCCAAAAGCGGTGGCCGCAGCGGCGCTTTGCGGGCTCGCGTTACCACAGATCGCAGAACTGTGATCTCGCCTTGTGCCCGAGACCGCAATCTGGGCTCGCGACGAAGCATATCGCTTGCGATCATCAAAGGACGCGTCGACGCCGTCGGTTGCCTTTTCCACCGCCGCCTCACACATCGTGTTGGGGCTGAAGAGCTACCTGCAAATCCTCGCAACGGGCGCGGCCGCATCCTTGATTTTACAAATTGACACGTCTTGGTTTTTAGAAAATGCCACGTGCGATGATGGCGCCAAAAAAAAATGTCACGCGAGATGATCATGCCTGAGGTAAATGGTCCGCCAAAGTTGGGAAAGGTATACCGGTTGAATGGTGGATAGGTACGCCGGATAAAAAGGGCTTCGGGTTCCGGAAGACGAACTAATCGACGGATAGGCGCTGCTCGTGAGGGAAACTGCATGCGCATTACGGTTATGACCATCCAGGGATGTCGGATATGATCTTGAATAGTGACATTGCAGGCCAAAGAGCGGCCGAGAAGCTAGCAGAGGGCCTGAAATCGCAGGGCAAGCAGCAATACGAAGAAAGGTCGAGGGAACGCGAACGAGATGTGTCTCGTTAGGTCGCACGTTGCACCAGGGGTGCGTCGGAAGGCACTCCGCCGTGTCCTGAAGAGGTAGCCTGCACTTGAGAATAGCCACGGTGGTACCTTATTTTCGGCTGTGAAGCACACGAGACCCGCGACGTGAGACCCAGTTGCTCAATACCCAGTTGCTGGGTGAGCGTGCATGACTGCCAACGGAAGGTCTTGCACGCACCCTCGCGATCTTGAGCAATGGTCGCCATGACTTTCTTCTTGCAGGCTTTTGAGTGGCCCAGCCTGCAATCACCAGACCCCACCGACTCTAAAGAGCGTGGCAGACGGGATAGTCGAGGTTGCCCGGCACAATTACGCTCAAGGCTTGCGCCGCCCAGAGGACACGCTGAAAAGGCAGCATGGGCGCGCAAGCACGCCATTCACGAGAGTTCGACATGAAGACTATGCAAGAAAAAGACATTCCGGCATTCGTGCAAGCAGTTGTGGAGGCCGGCTGCAACATTTGCGCGATTGGCAACTTGGGATATGTCTTTGGCGATGCTGATTTGACGCCGGCGCAACGGAGGTCCGTCGAGCCACAGCTGCGCAGGATTGCTGAGATCTACGGCGAACGCGATCATCTCATGGACGAGATAGCTGTATATCTGCGGTCGATCGGACGCCATGTCGAGGTTGAGCCGAAGACAGGTGTTTCCTGATGGCCGCGATCGATCGCGTTCCGTAGTCGCCATTTCTATTGGGTAACGAGCAGCCGTCTTCCAACCTCTGAAACAAAAAAGAGGTGACCCCCAAAGGCCGCTCTCGAGACCGCAAGTCTGAGCCGCTAACGCATTGCGATAACCAGGCTGTCCGAACTGGGCGTCGATGCCTTCCTCGACCAGGTCGCGGTAGGCGGCGATCTCATCTACCGCATGCATAGCCAAGCCAGAGAAGTTTTCGGCAGCGGAATTCTCGGTCGCTTCCCCTTTTATGACTAGAGGGTGCGGCCGATCCGGCCGCGACGATCTCGCAGGGATTGCCATATACGGCAACACGAACACCGGCGGATCAATACTCGGATAATGGCGGCCGGCTATGTAGCGATCGATCGCGCACCAACATATCAATGCAATAGCTTAGTTGCTTTCAAAGGCGGGTCTCTACGAACTGCAAGCAAGCTAAACGATTGCGTCAACTCTTCCTCGCAGAGCGAAAACTCCGCGCCCACGCGATTTCTCTGCTGGAACAGCGGCACATCCTCAGCGCCAGGACACGGCCGCCGCCGTCGGGTTTTACGAAGCCGGTGATTGCATAAGTTGCCCGCAAGATATCATTGGTATCGGGAACGCCGCCGATGCCGCATCCTGAATAGAGCGGCCGCTTGCACCTGCCAGCCCGACGACCAGATCATATCTGCAACTCCATCTACCTGGACGTGGTGCAAATCACCTCGCTGAAGCCGCAAATCGTCGCCTTCGACCAGGATAACCACATCCGTGACCGCCTGAGCTACTCGGTCGATCTCGACGCACATGGCCGATACAGTTTTTCCATCCTTCACGAAGCGAATGAGACTTTGGCCATTCCAGCCCTGGTCTACGGGGCGTGACTTGTCCCCGATGCATGCGCGAGCTCTCCGCTCGGCCGGCCGCCGGACGTCGCCACCGGCCGAAGGCGCCCGAAGGCGCCCGAAGGCGCTTGACAAAGCAGCACCGGCCCATTCAACTTGAGGCATTCACCAGGGGAGTCCCGGTAAGGGGCTGAGATACTGCTGGCTTTCGCGGCGCAGTGACCCGTTGAACCTGATCCAGTTCATACTGGCGTAGGGACGGTGCAAGCGCTTTGCGGGAGTTTACGCCCGAGGTCCTGCTGCAGCAGGTCTACAGAAGCGTCTTTTCATCCTTCCGGCACAGAACTGGGTCTCCAATGCATGAGCAAAGGAGCCTCACGATGAATGCCCTCACCCCCGCCGTGTCGACGGGACCACTGCCCGCCTCGCGGAAAATCCACAAGCCCGGCGTCCTCTACCCGCAGATCAGGGTGCCGATGCGCGAGATTTCCGTCCATCCGACGGCCGGCGAACCGCCCGTCACCGTCTACGATCCGTCCGGCCCCTACACCGATCCATCAGTCCAAACCAGCATCGAAAAAGGCCTCGCCCGGCTTCGCCACGAATGGATTGCGGCGCGCGGCGATGTCGAAGCCTATGATGGCCGCCATGTGAGACCGGAAGACAACGGGTTCGCGACGGGCGAGCGCCTGACGCCGGAATTTCCTGTTCGCAACCGGCCGCTCAGAGCCAGGACCGGCAAGGCGGTGACCCAACTTGCCTATGCGCGCGCCGGCATCATCACGCCAGAAATGGAGTTCGTAGCCATCCGCGAGAATCTCGGCCGCGAGGTGATGCGCGGCAAGCTGCAACGCGACGGCGAAGCCTTCGGCGCGGCGATCCCAGATTTCGTCACACCCGAATTCGTGCGCGACGAGGTGGCGCGCGGACGCGCAATCATTCCCGCCAACATCAATCATCCCGAGAGCGAGCCGATGATCATCGGTCGCAATTTTCTGGTCAAGATCAACGCCAACATCGGCAACTCGGCTGTCACATCATCGATGGCCGAAGAGGTCGAAAAAATGGTCTGGGCGATCCGCTGGGGCGCGGACACGGTGATGGACCTGTCGACCGGCCGCAACATCCACAACATCCGCGACTGGATCGTGCGCAATGCGCCGGTGCCGATCGGTACGGTGCCGCTCTATCAGGCGCTGGAAAAGGTCAACGGCATCGCCGAGGATCTGAACTGGGAGGTCTACCGCGACACGCTGATCGAGCAGGCCGAGCAAGGCGTCGACTATTTCACCATCCACGCCGGCGTGCGGCTGCACTACATACCGCTGACCGTCGACCGGGTCACGGGCATCGTCTCGCGCGGCGGCTCGATCATGGCCAAATGGTGCCTGCACCATCACCGGGAGAGCTTCCTCTACGAGCATTTCGCGGAGATATGCGACATCTGCCGCGCCTATGATGTCTCCTTCTCGCTCGGCGACGGCCTTCGTCCCGGCTCGATCGCCGACGCCAATGACGCGGCGCAATTCGCCGAGCTGGAAACGCTGGGCGAGCTGACGAAAATCGCCTGGGCCAAGGATTGCCAGGTGATGATCGAAGGCCCCGGTCACGTGCCTATGCATAAGATCAAGGAGAACATGGACAAGCAGCTCGCTGTCTGCGGCGAGGCACCGTTCTATACGCTTGGACCGCTGACGACCGACATCGCGCCGGGTTACGACCATATCACCTCAGGCATTGGGGCGGCGATGATCGGCTGGTTCGGCACCGCCATGCTCTGCTACGTCACGCCGAAGGAACATCTCGGCCTTCCCGATCGCAACGATGTCAAGATTGGCGTGATCACCTACAAGATAGCCGCCCATGCCGCCGACCTGGCGAAGGGTCATCCGGCTGCTAAACTCAGGGATGATGCCCTTTCCCGCGCTCGCTTCGAGTTCCGCTGGGAAGACCAGTTCAACCTGTCGCTCGACCCCGAAACCGCGCGCTCCTTCCACGACCAGACCTTGCCCAAGGAGGCGCACAAGCTGGCACATTTCTGCTCGATGTGCGGGCCGAAATTCTGCTCGATGCGCATCTCCCACGACATTCGTGCCGAGGCACAGAAAGAGGGCATGGCGGCAATGGCGGCGAAATACCGCGAGGGCGGCGATCTCTACATGCCAGCTGACGAGACTGGCGTACCGGTCGTGCCAGAGGCTCCCAAACCATCATGAGGGTGCTCGTCAAAGGGGCCGGCGTTGCCGGCCTCACCGTCGCTTTCGAACTCGCCGCCCGCGGCGCGACGGTTACAGTCGCCGAGATGCGGCATGGCCTTGGCGGCAACGCGTCGTGGTTCGCCGGCGGCATGCTGGCGCCATGGAGCGAGCGCGAAAGCGCGGAGCAGCCGGTGCTGGATCTCGGACGCGACGCTGCCGACTGGTGGGATGCGGTGCTGTCGGGTCAGGTGACACGGGCCGGGACATTGGTCGTGGCCGCGCCGCGTGATGCCGGTGAGCTTGACCGGTTCGCCAGTCGCACGTCAGGGCATCGGCGCGTCGATGAAAACGAAATTGCGCTCCTGGAACCCGACCTCGCCGGCCGCTTCCGGCGTGGATTGCTCTTCCCCGACGAGGCTCACCTCGACCCACGCCAGGCGATGGCGGCACTTCATGACAAGCTTGCGACCATGGGTGTCAAATTCCACTTCGGCTGCGACGCCCGGCCTGTTTCGGGTTTCGCCCGTCAGATAGACTGCATGGGAATGGCAGCGGCCGATGACAGGCTGCGCGGTGTTCGCGGCGAAATGCTGATCCTTCGCACGCCTGATGTCTCGCTGTCGCGGCCGGTCCGTTTGCTTCATCCACGCTTTCCGCTTTATGCCGTGCCGCGCACCGATCACCGTTTCATGATCGGAGCGACGATGATTGAAAGCCAGAGCGCCGGACCGGTGACGGCGCGTTCCATGATGGAGCTGCTGGGCGCCGCCCATGCCCTCCATCCGGCCTTTGGTGAGGCCGAGATCGTTGAAACCGGTGTGGGTGTCCGTCCGGCATTTCCCGACAATTTGCCACGCGTCGAAACAGACGGTGAGATCATCGCGATCAACGGTCTTTATCGTCACGGTTTTCTCCTCGCCCCCGCCATGGCGCGCCAGGCTGCCGACCTGGTTTTCAGTCAAGACAGAACCAAGGAGCATGCTCATGAAACTGATGGTCAACGGCGAGGCGCGTGAGATTGCCGCCACCATGCTGGCCGAGTTGCTTGCCGCGCTCGACTATGAGGGCGATTGGCTCGCCACCGCCGTCAACGGCGACCTCGTGCACAAAGCCAACCGCGCGGAGTTCCAGTTGAGCGACGGCGACCGGATCGAAATCCTCTCGCCCATGCAGGGCGGCTAGCATGTTGGAGCTTTATGGAACCGAGCTTTCGTCGCGCCTGCTTCTCGGCACGGCTCAGTATCCTTCGCCGGCCATCCTTGCCGACGCGGTCAAGGCGTCGGGCACGTCGGTGGTGACCGTCTCGTTGCGGCGTGAGATGGCGGGCGGTAGGGCCGGCGAACAATTCTGGTCGTTGATCCGCTCGCTGGGCGCCAGAATCCTGCCCAATACCGCCGGCTGCCTCTCCGTCAAGGAAGCCGTCACCACCGCGAAAATGGCGCGCGAGGTCTTCGGCACCAACTGGATCAAGCTCGAAGTGATCGGCAATCACGACACGCTACAGCCGGATGTGTTCGGTCTGGTTGAAGCCGCCCGCATCCTGTGCGAGGACGGCTTTGCGGTATTCCCCTATACCACCGACGATCTCGTTGTCGCCGAGCGGCTGCTGGAAACGGGCTGCAAGGTCCTGATGCCGTGGTGCGCACCGATCGGTTCCGCCTTGGGACCGGTCAACATGACGGCGCTGCGCTCGATGCGCGGATATTTCCCTGGCGTCCCGCTGATTGTGGATGCGGGGCTCGGACGGCCGTCGCACGCGGCCACCGTCATGGAACTCGGCTTTGACGCCGTGCTCCTGAACACAGCGGTCGCCAAGGCGGCATATCCGGTCGGCATGGCGCGTGCTTTCGGTAAGGCGGTCGACGCCGGTCGTGAGGCGTTCAGCTCGGGAATGCTCGAACCGCGCGAAGTCGCCGTGCCATCGACACCGATGATCGGCAGGGCAGTTTTTTCATGAAGCTCGATCCCTTCTACCTGATCGTCGACAGCGCTGCCTGGATCGAACGGCTGGTCCCACTCGGAGTCCGGCTTCTGCAACTGCGCATCAAGACCGTGGATGAGGCTGGGTTGCGCGCGGAGATCCGCACCGCGAAGGCCTTGTGTGCTCGATACCAGTGCCAACTCATCGTCAACGACCACTGGCGCCTGGCAATCGAGGAAGGCTGCGACTTCATACATCTCGGCCAGGAGGATTTGCAGACCGCTGACCTCTTGGCGATACGGGCAGCCGGCGTAAGGCTCGGACTGAGCACACATGATCATCAGGAGCTGGAAACGGCGATGGCCGCCGAGCCTGACTACATAGCGCTTGGACCCATCTATCCGACCATCCTGAAGAAGATGAAATGGGCGCCGCAAGGGGTCGAACGGATCAGCGAATGGAAGCGCCAGGTCGCGCCGTTTCAATTGGTCGCCATTGGTGGCCTCAACCCTGAGCGGCTCGACGGTGTCTTTGCGGCTGGCGCGGACAGCGCGGCGGTGGTGACCGACATCACGCTCAACGACGACCCCGAGGCGCGCACGCGAGAATGGATCGAGAAGACGGACCAATGGCGCTGAGGCGAGAACCACATGTGCTTGTCGTCGGTGGATCGGACTCCAGTGGCGGTGCTGGAATTGCACGCGATATCGAGACGATCTCTGCCATTGGCGTGCGCACCTGTCTCGCCGTCACAGCGCTAACGGTGCAAACGCATGACGCCGTGATCGAAATCTATTATTCGCCACCTAGCCTGGTGGCCAATCAGATGTGCGCCGCGCTGCAGGCCAACGACGTGGCCACAATCAAGATCGGCATGCTGGCGACTGCCAAGATCATTGTTGCCGTTGCCGCAGTGCTGCGCAAATTTCCGCATGTCCCCGCAGTACTCGACCCTGTGCTGGCCTCCACCTCAGGCCGCGCACTTCTGCAAGCAGGCGCTATCGCTGCCATGAAGCGCGATCTTATGCCGCTTTGCTGCATTGTCACGCCCAACCTCCCTGAACTGGCGCTCCTTAGTGGCTCCGAACTGGCAGTGGATGAGGACGGAGCGCTCCAACAAGGAAAAAGACTGCTGGCCGCCGGCCCTCAAGCCCTGCTGATCAAGGGTGGGCATGCGTCGGGAACCCGGTCGACCGATATTCTGTTACGCTCCGGGCACGAACCCATCCGCTTCGATGCACCGCGCCTTGCCACATCGATGCGCGGGACAGGTTGCATGCTGGCCAGCGCGATTGCGGCGCATCTGGCGAAGCCGAAGCCGCTCGAAGACAGCGTGCGCGAAGGCAAGCTGTTTGTCTTGGAGAGGCTTCAGAAATGCCGGCTGAATAACCACAGCGTTCTGCGTCCAGCCAAGCAGACCCATTTTCCAGAATTTTTCCCGTAGCGAGACTAGAGAAGGGGCTACTGCTTCTCTATGCCATCCTTACAACGCGTTGAGTTCCACTGTGCCGTCCAGAATTATCTGTCGTTGTCCAGAATTAAGCCGGGCTTAGAACTGAAACGAACCCGCCGAAAGGTACGAGCGGCCCTCACTCGATAAGGGTTACCAAACCTATTCCTGTGGGCTACCAATCCGCGTGGTGGGTGGCCTCAGGTTACCAATCAGGGCCGCAAAAGGCTTAATGAAGACAGCCCCTTAGCGCCAGTTCGGAATTAATTGTCGTTGGGGCACCTGTTGACCGAAGGGCATTGGTAACCTCTTCTGGCTAAAAGGGTGGAATATGAGCCACTTAGCAGTCAGGACGACGACAGATTATTCTGGACTTGGAGTCTCACAACGACAGATAATTCTGGAAGGCATACCAGACTGCCCTTTATGCGACTTTCGGAGCACAAAGCATGAACGCTGTTGCGCAGTAGCATCTATTTCCTACTCCCCCATCTAGCCAGCTTTACGCCAAATGCACGCCTTCGAAACTACAGCCTTTTGACCAAATAAGCGCTGGTGATCGCCCTCACGAAAAGATACCGCGTTCCTTGTGGTCGCCCCAGCCATGGTGCGTCCGACATTTTCGCCATCCTGGGCGTCGAAAACAATTGAGGGGAATCAATTGCAACCATTGCGCCAGCGGAAGGAATAGCTATTTTTCAATTCGGGGGAATTTAGTTGACCACTTCTGGAACAGTGTTTTCAGCAGCCCCATCTGCTGCTGGGTATTTATACCAGGCGCGTCTTGCGCTCGCCTTATGTCTTCGCCATGCCTATGGTGACGCGGGCATTGAAGTTGCAGTTGAGCGTCTGGATGATGTCTCGTTCGAGACGGACGGGGAGGCCCGAGAGCTCCTCCAGACCAAACATCATCTTCGCCGTACTGCCAATCTAGGTGATCTCTCCCCTGACCTTTGGAAGACGCTGCGAATTTGGAGCCAGCTAGCACTTGAGGATCCAAATCTACCGAACCGTACCCGTTTAGTACTAGTGACGACTGGACTGGCTCGACCGGATGACGCGACTTGGTTGCTTCGGCCCCATCGCGGCACCGGTGAGCCGAGCGTCGACAATGCGCGCACTGCTGCTGAACTCTTGACGGCGGCGGCGGAAAGTTCAGAAAATCAGGCGCTGCAACCTGCATTCAAGGCCTTTCTCAGCTTGACCCCTCGAATGCGAGCATCATTGCTGAGTGCGGTTCAGGTTCTAGACGCACAGCCTTTGCTTACTGAGCTTGATCCAATTATTGAAGATCAGCTTAAAATGGCCGTTCCGCGCGGAAGCACCGAGCGTGCCCGGGAACTGCTCGAAGGATGGTGGTGGCCCCGAATCTGCCAAGCGTTGGTTGAAAATCCGCCAGGCACCGTCTCGATCTTAGAAATGGAGAATCGTATCGATGAAATAAGGGAGACGTTGCAGCGAAATGCCCTGATTGCTGACCAGGAATTCGCCGCACCACCGGAAGCAGACCTTGCCGCTTACGAAGCCTATGGGTTTGTTCGCCAGCTCAAGGCGATAGGTATCGGCGGCAATCGGATAGAGTCAGCCAAACGTGATTTCTATCGCGCATTCTCACAGCGCTCACGCTGGGCACGTGAACATGTCGTTTTTGACGGCGAAATATCGCGCTTCGAAACGATCCTGTTGGAGGAATGGGAGCCACGGTTCAACGCAATGTGCGACGAACATGGCACAACAGATCCCGACTCTCCCATGCTTAGACAGGCGGGACAGGATGTCTACCACTGGGTCGAGACTGACGCGCGTTTCCCCTTCCGAACACTTGTCAAGCGCTTCCTCAACGTCGGCTCACCACATGCTGGCCAACGAGCTCCGACTCGGCTGGCATCGCGACTTCGTCAGACTCTGCCGAAAGGATGATTGATGGCACTGACCCGTTGGTCCCAGCCTTGGCGAGATCGACCCTCAGAGCAAGCTGCGCTCTTCAACCCGGCCTTCTGTGGCGAGCTGATTAGTCGAACCGTGGCAGCATACGATGTTGGCCGAGGCGGGCCATTGCCATTCGCTCTGGCCTTTCTTGTCCTTCCACTTGCTTTGCACCCAGGCGCGCGCGCTGCACTTCCAGTCCGGTCGGACACCACCTTCGCCACATGGGCGGCCGAGCATGGCGCTATGCTGGCCGAGTTACCAGATCGTGTCATGGCATTGCGTCCTATCACGCGAGAAGCTCTTTTGTTCTTGACCCAGCACAGTGCGTTGACAGTTACAGGCAGGGGCGTTGGCTTGGGATCCAGGGCGCTCAAACTCACTCCTAAACCCGCGATCACGACTGACGACGCCCGGGCAGCTCGCCGCACTGCGGGTTTTATTGGCCGCTGGCTGGCCAACCAAGCATCGACGGCTTTCGTTTTGCAAACCTTGGGAGTGCGACCATGAGCGTCCAACTTCGCGCGATCGCAATATATTCCCACGAGGGAGAACGGCGAGAAGTCCGCTTCAATCTGGGCTGCCTCAACATTGTCACCGGTGGCTCCAAAACTGGAAAGTCCGCCTTGCTCGACATCGTTGACTATTGCTGGGGGCGCGACGAGTGTACAATTCCAAGAGGGATCATTCGCCAATCAGTTTCATGGTTCGCCATCCTCCTTGATCGTGACGGCGAAGGCGTGCTGATCGCGCGCAGGAACCCGACAGGTTCAGCGAAGGTTAGCGACGAGATCTACATCCAACGCGGAATCGACGACTTACCTGCGGACACGGCGTCGTTGTCGAAAAACGTTACCGCTGATGGACTGCGCTCCCATCTTTCCAAGCTGCTCGGCATTTCTGAGAACCTCTACCAACCTGAAGCAAGTGCAACTCGATTGCCGCTCGAGGCCTCTGCTGGCCATGCCATTCTTTTTGCCTTGCAGTTTCAATACGAGATCGCCCATCCGCGCTTGCTCTTTCACCGGCAGAGCGATCCCTACGTCCCGGCCGCCATCAAAGACACTCTGCCCTATTTTCTTGGCGCTATGGAGGACGATCATTTTCTGAAACTGAAGCGTTATGAGGAAGCTCGGGCGCGGCTACGCAAACTTGAGCGCGAGTTCGCCGAGGCCAGAGCGTTGTCGGACGAGGCCAAAGGCACAGCACTCAACCTGGCCACTGAAGCACGCCGACACAACCTTATCGTCGCCGACGTCCTCCCTGATTCGATTCCAGAGCTTCGCGCGCTGCTAGCAACAGCCGCCGCCGATAACAATTCACCGACAACCATCGTCGATGATCCCACTGCCGACTTATCAGACCTCGAGGAACGTCGTCGCGAGGTTCGCAGTCAGCTGCAAGGAGTGCGAGAGGACATCAATGATCTTCAACGCCTGCAGCGCGAGGCCACGGAATTCGAGCGCGAGGCCACGGAACAGCGTGCCCGATTATCGGCTATTGGCCTGGTATCGTCCGAGGCCACGGCCCACGACCTATGCCCCTTGTGTGACAGCCATCTCGCGACTCCCGTTCCATCGGTCGAGGAACTTGAACGATCGTTGCGAGGACTGGAGTCGCAACTACAGGCCGTTGGCCGCGACACCCCTCGCCTGCAAGGGCGCTTCAGAGAACTGGAACTGGAACGCGACCGCATGGAGGATGAGCTTCGCTCGGTCCAGCGCGACATTGGCCAGCGGATTTCTGAAAATGAGCGGCTGCGTGTCGAACAGGCACAATTCACCGAACGGGCACGGGTGCGCGGTCGGATCGGTTATTATCTTGAAAATGTCCAGGCAGTCACGTCCAACGACGGGCTTAGATTGGCAATTGCGCGCACCGGGGCAGAAGTCGAGGAACTAGCCAAAGCGATTGACCAGGAGGCGATGGAAGAACGCTTGGCCACCGCGCTTGGTCTCATCAGCCGTGACCTAACCCGGTTCGCAGCAGCACTTGAACTAGAGCACGGCGAAAACGCCCTGCGCCTCGACCGCAAAAACCTGACTGTTGTCGCCGACACCATCGATGGCCCTCTGCCCCTCACGCAGATCGGCAGTGGTGAAAACTGGGTCGGCTATCACATCGCTGCGCACCTTGCACTGCATCGGCTGTTCAGAGCACGCAAGCGCCCGGTGCCAGCGTTCCTGATGATGGACCAACCGTCACAGGCGCACTACCCGCGCGAAGCTGATATTGGAGAGATCGCGGGCACAGACGACGAGGACCAACTGGCGGTGGCGCGCTTGTTTAGATTGCTGTTTGACTTTGCCGAGGAACTCACTCCTCGGATGCAGATCATAGTGACTGACCATGTTGAGCTTATTAAGGACTGGTTTCACAGCTCGATCGCCGAAAAATGGCGCGACGGTATCAAGTTTGTTCCGGCAAACTGGCTACGCTGATCTATGGTGGAGTAAGGGCGACGCGAGCGGTCACTCAGCCACTTTATCGGGCACTTCAATCCGCCATATAGCGGCGGGCTCGATCAACCAGCTTCCAGCAAACCGGCTTGGTTCAGTGCGATCATGTCGTGCTACGTACATACAGGCGATCGTAGGATGAAACAGGAGACCGGAGTCACGCCACTCCCTGCGCAGCGTTCTTCATCAGGCGCCAGGGCTGCCCTTGCTGGCTTCGACTATCAGTTGGACGTCTCCATCCTCGCTGCACTCGATTTGCTTCTCATTCGGAAGTCGGCATCCCAAATCATCCTTGAACCCGAGAATGACGAGGATATCGAAGCCGTTCTAGACTCAGAACGTACAGATACTACTGAAACTCATAGCCGGATGCCCGGCTACTCCCTGATCGTTCAGGTAAAACGGAGGACCGGCGAGCCTTGGAGCGTCGCTGATTTTCAGGCGCTGCTTAAACATGGCAAGGCGCGCAAACCGGCGCGGGAACAACTGGAGAACCCACTCAATCGCTACCTCCTCGTCACAACGGCCGCAGTCCGCGGCCCTCTTCTCAATTTGCGGGTCGAAGACATCGAGGAGTGGCCGGAGCAGGGACGTATGTCTCAGGACCTTCGGCAGAATCTTCCAAACGGGGCGGACGGCCGCGTCGCCATCTGGGCAGGCGCTACGGACTATGTGATTGGACAAAAGATCCAGACACTACTGGGCTTCCTCCATGTTCCTCACGATCGATTGCCAGAATGTCGGGCAAGGCTCAGGCAAGAAGCCGGTAGGCGCATGCGCGGCCTTGGCCCATGCGCGTGGTCACGCGATGACATTGAGGTACTCATCCGCTCTTGTGGAGGATTTCTAGCAAGCTCTGCCCGGCTGGAGCACTATGTGCGCCCGGCAAATTGGGGCGAGTTGTACGCTAAGCTCCAGTCGGCCAACGCGCTCCTGATCAAGGGACCTTCGGGTGCGGGAAAGACGCTGGCCGCGCTCGCACTCTGCGAGGAGGCACGCAAGGATCAACCGCACCTTGCCATTGTGTCCCTGTCTGACAATCCCGCGCAGTTGAGACCGCAGCAGAGTGGTCCAACGCTGTTCTATGTCGATGATCCATGGGGTCAATCCAGGCTCAAACATGGACATGAGCCTTGGACTGTCCAACTGCCGCGCATTTTCCGAGAGGCTCGGCCAGACTGCCGCTATATCGTCACCAGTCGAACCGATATGCTTGCATTGGGCAAGGCTGAAGACGAGCTGGAGCATTGGTCTGTCACACTCGACGCGGCTAGCTACGAGGACGGACAACTCGCGAAAATTTACGACCGACGGATTGATTTTTTGCCCGCTCAACTTCAGGCAAAAGGCTTGTCCTTTCGCTCGCATGTTCTGAAGAACCTCACGACCCCGCTTGAGATTGATCGCTTCTTCGGCGAACTTTCCAAGGGGCCAGAACCGGACGAGAATGATGGCGCGCTCCTGCATCGGGCGATCGCCCTCGCACATCGGGAAGCCATTCAAGGGGTCGTGGTGCAGGACTTGGTCCAGGACACGATCGGTTGGGCTGCTGTGCTATGGGCATTGTTGCGGGCGCGATCAAAGGTCGATCACTCCACGTTGACAATTCTGCAGCGCAAGATGCGCCAGCAGGACGAACGATACAGTGCAGGTCTGACACCGCTGGCCAACTTCCTGGTAGCCGCACGCCATCTCCGGCAACCTCAAGACAGTATTAGTTTTTCCCATCCGTCTGTGCGCGACGGATTCGAGGCGTTCCTGCAAAACGATCCAGCGCGTTCCGCGGCAACCATTGAGGCTCTTATCGACGGCTTAACCCGCATCCAAGGCGATCGGAAAGACTGGGCCATTGAAACCGCTGCGCAGGTTGCCAGGTTGGGACTGGAAGAATTCTCTGGTCATTTCGAATGTCCACCATCTGCCCAAGCTATCCTGGACCAGTGGTTGACTGCAGGTCTTCTCGACCAGGCATCGCAGTTTTCGGAGTTGCTATCGCTCGCCTCAACCGTGGCCAGCGCGGACTGCCAACCTGGCAACCTAGCGCGTTGGTTTACGACAGGTTTTCAAGTCGGGGGGCAGGTGTTTAATGACGAATGG
Organism: Mesorhizobium sp. dw_380; assembly: GCF_018588885.1. Classification (GTDB taxonomy): domain Bacteria; phylum Pseudomonadota; class Alphaproteobacteria; order Rhizobiales; family Rhizobiaceae; genus Mesorhizobium. The sequence goes on along the minus strand of NZ_JAFFIW010000036.1, from coordinate 12,700 downwards.
GCTTCGCCATCCTTTGACGAGAAATGGAAAGCCGCTGTCCGCGATAATCCGTACAGCCATGCCATATGCGCCCGGTTCGTACGAACGGTTCTGGCACAGACAAATGACAATTATGGTGCGGACTTTGCGACCCGAATTTCTGAACTTGGCGGAAACCTGACGGACGCCTTTCTCGATGCTGCGATGCAAGTGGCAAGCGGAGGCTACTATCACAATGCTTCGACAATCGCGGCGGCCTCCTTAGTCGACCTTCCCCGATATGAAAAAGTGCTTGCAGCGGCTTTTGCAACTCTAAGGGTCGGGCCCGAACAGCGAGCCGAACTCGATGCCCTTTCGGAAAGGATTCAAAACGGCGAGCTCGATGCAGCGGCCGAAGATTGGTACTCTGATCCGGGAGATGGTCATCTTGGTCCCGAAGAGATGGTCACGGCCTATGTCGATACGATCCGTGCCGATGGCCATTGGGAAGCGCTTTCCGATCACGCTCTGCTAAAGGATCTGCTTCCCTATTGGTGTGATGCGATCCACGTTTCGCCTGGTTCGGCCTCGCTAGATGAAGTCGAAGCAGTGGTCCAACGCGGGACTCACCTTGGCTGGGAAGCTCGAGCTTGGCGCCTGGCGGCAACGCGATGGGACAATGGTTTCTTACGGCAACTCACCGAGCGAATCCTTGCCCAAGACGACGATGCTGAGGTGCGAAGCGCCCTTGGCTTTTGCCTTGCAAATGCCGCATCCGAATCGATTTCGGAGATCCTGTCGATTCCAAGTTTGACGACGCAACAGCGCGTCGTCATCACTTTCGACCTTTGGAGCGTTGCGAAAGATAGTACCATCGCCGATCACGTGAAGGCGCAACTGCCTTTCGCCGAGCGGGAAATTTTCGGATTGCTGAAGAGAGAGGGCGAACTATGGGAACCCGCGACTGGTGCGGCGCTGACGCTTTTGTCCGATACTATCCCGTCAGCCTCGCCGACCCTGCTCAACCAAATTGCGCGTATAGAGTTAGCAAGCGGCGAACCACCCGATATCGCGCTCAAGAGAGCCCTTGAGCTATCAATTACGCCGGTTGACGCCGTTGATGCTGTTTCGCTGGCAGTCCATGCTGAGAAGTGGGACCTCGTCCGATTTGCCCTGGACCAGCGTGTTGCTGATGCGCGCCAACTCGCCCTAGAGACACTCGGTGCGCGTGAGTCAACGCCTTTCGGCCCGTCTCTTCTCGCGTTAGTCGATGACAAGGGAAGCCGCGTCAGGCGTGCCTTGGTAGGGCTTCTCTCAGAACGCCAACATCCCAGACATTACGATGTTCTCCTCAAGATTTGTCGCGACGGCTGGTCCAACACGGAACCATTTCATGATGAACCGCCATCTTATCCGATCGCAAGAGAGGCAATCGATGCGATCGGAAGTTACGATCAGCTCGACGATGATACTTGCACCCAACTGATCGATATCGGCTCAACGAGCACCGACCGTCTTTTGAGAGTCCGAGCGTTTACAGTCGTTTCAAACAAAGGGACTGCTGGGGCGCGGCGAGCACTTTGGGCAGTTTCGGAGTCACGTCCGTTTGACTGGCGGAATGTGGACGCCATTGATGCCTTGGCTGGTTCCCCCTTTGTTGAGCCAGATATCGTTTCGTCCGTCGGGCTAGCCGACCTTCTACGCCAACCAGCCCCTATCGCAGCGTCAAAGTCCGTGCTGGTTGCTGCACACGCAGATATTGAGGTAGCGGGCGCGACGTTCGATAAGATCTCGCATTCCGATAGCAGCTTGCCACTCTTGTTACTGGGTTGCGTGTTGCTTGCCCGTCGTGACCGTTTCCTAGCCAACCGATTGCTCGACCTCCTGCCAGAAGGCCATGTTGCGAGGGGTATTCTCGATATCTCACATCAAAATTTGCTTCCGTCTGGTTGCATCGACGATCTCGGCCAGATCCTGGTTCGTCAAGAAGTCCTTCATTGGCTTGGCCGCGGTATCACTACCGAAAACCGAAAAACGCGCCGAAGCTCGGTGGCGCGGCGGCGTTTCGCAGCCTGGTGGGAAGTGGGGAGCGGCGCTGTCGTCTAACGACTGTTCACCCCGAGGCAAACTTCTAAGTGAATCCACGCTGCCGAACGACATGAAGGTAGTGCGCAGATTCGAACCGTCAGATCGTGCGACGACTTGGCCCTGACAGGGCGAAGACGCCGGCGTCACGCCAGTTGATGGTGGACGGGGAGCTTCCCGCGTCCTTCACCAGGCCGGGCGGCCTGGGGGTGGAACTTGACGGCTTCCCCATTTTGACCTATTTACAGAATTCTGTAATTTTAAAATTTGGAACTATCGCTATGACACAGCTCGAATACGACAACATTTTCGATGCTATCACGGACGATCCGATGGAAGCTGCGGATTTGACGTTGCGGTCGGATCTTGTCAACACGCTCGTCGCTATCTTCAAGGAGCGCGGATGGAAGAACTCCCATATCGGCGCAGCGCTTAACATCCCCCAGTCACGAGTTAGCGAACTTGTCCGTGGTAAGGTCGCCGTGCTCTCGGTCCAGAAGCTTTTTGGATATCTGGCAGTACTCGGGTATCGCTTCAGGCCGGCGCTGGACGGTAGCCATCATGTGGTCTGCCGCGTCGAAGAAAGACAAAGAGAGGCCGCGTAACGGCCTCTCTTTGCTCTCGTCTCCTATTTCTTGGTAGACGTTTTGTCTTTCGCCGCCTTGGCTTCGGCTTGGATTATATCCCGAACCTGGGCCATCATCTCCTTATAGCGGGAAAGTGCGGTATCCATTTCCTTTCGATCAGCCTTTTCGCTGGTCTTCGTAAAGGAATGGAGGATGTAAACCGTGTCGAGGTGCTTTGCGCAGTAGAGGGCTCGGTACGCCGGCGAGCCGTTTTCTCGTAGTTCGATAACGCCCTTCCATTCACCCTTGAGAACCTTGAAGTCGTCGAGTGGGTCGTCGCCCTCTTGAACTCTCCGGATTTCGCCTGAAAAATTGATTCTAATATCTTTTGGAAGGTCCATGAAAGCGCGCCTGGCGCCTTCGTTTACAAACTTAAATTTCTTGGACATCTAATTTCGGGTTCCTCATTGCTTGTATCTCTCTCTTTCTCCCACTCACCGGTGGGGCTGGGTCACAGCCTGTCGCAAAACGCAAACAGAACTACGAGCAATAATATATATTATTGCTCGCCAAGAGTCAATATAACAATAGAGGGATTTCCTATCATTCGACCATACACACGACGAAAAAAGGTGTCAAGCAAAATTTTAAAAATAATTCGGGTCACCGAAAATCCGCTTAAAGCTTGTTTGCAGACTCCGGTGACCGTCGGCTTCGGCATGTCCGCATAATATTGCAATCTTGTGTAAGTATCGAAGACGACAAGCGGGAGCATACAGACTCTTGGGGCGCCAAAATCGGGCCTTGATACACTGGCAGCGGATCGCGGGGTAGCCGTGTCGTTCAGCGGGCCGCGCCAGTCGAAAAATAGCGCCAAGATTTCACCGGCCAGTGTGAGGACGCGCGTCGACATCGACGCATCTCCTGGCAGCCTCGTCGGCGTATACCCTCCCAGAGCGCAGGTCCGGTCTGCCGCCTTCAGAATTCGTGGTGCTCATCCTGACCCATAGCAAGCAGCTGACCGGACCGTGGTCCTATTTCTGGTTCAAAAACAATCTCCGCCTATTATTCGGCGCTATAGTCTTGAAATATTCCGTGGAAAATATTGATCCGGCGAAACGAGTGCATTTTCAATAACTTTATTTCGTGAAAATTGGCTGCAAGGTCGAATCGTTTCAGACAGCCTGTTTCTGGGGGCCTACATCACCGAAGATGGCAGGCCTTGGCGGAACTCAAGTTGGCCGGGGCGGAAACGGGGGTTTGAAAAAGTGAAAATTCCTCTTTCCACTTTTTCATTCGTCGTCAGATCAAAGAGTACCAGATGACTGGATTGCCAAGGGAGAGCCCGGTGAAGCCACTGGCGGGATCGAACAAACAAGGCGAGCGCTACGTCCGGCCGGACGCGGTGGCCGCCGAGATAGAGGCGGTCCTTGAATGGCCGCTGCCAAAGGCGTTTGCGCTGGCTGCGGCGGGCAAGCTGCGGCCTCAGACGCTTGTCTACCTGATGCGAAACTGCATGCCGAACCGACCTACTGCGCAATATGATGCCCTGATCGTTGCGTTCTTCTCAAGGCTGCAGCGGGCCGGCGCTCCAATGACAAGGGATATGTCGAACCTGGACAGGGAGCGCGTGGACGATCTGGTCAAGGACAAGGCTTTGAAGTTGATAGAAACCGACCGCCTCGACATCTTCGAGATGAGTTTCAAGCTCGGTGCGGAGCGGCTTTATCTGACTGCAAAGGCCGCCGTTCGGCTTCGCACGAATACCGAGGTCTCGCGCGAGGATCTGATCGAACCGGGCTCCGACCTGACCGGCGAGGAGGCTGCGGATTCGCTGAGCCTGGCCAAAGGTGGGTCGATGTCTTTGGCGGAAGCCAAGGCTATGTTGAACCAGATCTACGAGTTGCTCACCGAAAAGGAGCGCCTGGCCATATTCTACGTTCATCAGGCTGGCCTGACCGAGAAGGAAGCAGGCGAGCAGATGGGCTGCACGGACCGCAATGTCCGATACTTGATCAAGAGCGCGAGCCGGAAGGCCCGGGCGAGCGAGGAGAGCGCGCCACGCCAAAGGCGCGGGAAAGAGTGAGGCCATGAACAGCAACCCAATCCCTATGGATCAGCTTGACGACATACTGGCCGGCGTGCACCTCGAGCTCGAGGACGGCGCCACCGCTGACCGCATCAATCAGATCGCAAACGAGAACCCGCAACTGCGCGCCGAGATTTTGGCCTTTGCCGCCGAATGGTTCGCTTCGGATGGAAGCGATTTGTCGGACGACATCCTTACCGTTCAGCAGACAGTTTCGGAGCATACAATATTGTTGGAGCGGTTTTGGCAGCTGACGATGCCTGCTGCCATCGACCCGTTCGAGAAACTGTCAACTGATGACCTACTAGCATTGGCTGAACGATGCCGCGTCGATCTGATTATCCTGCGTCAGCTTGTCAGGGGCCGCATTGACGAGACCACCATTCCGGGAAAGTTGATTGCCTGGCTCGCAGACGCCACCGGCGCGAGTATGGCGGACGTCTGGTCACATCTGGCATCGGGTCAGATCAACGCCGCGGCCGATTATTTCGCGCCTTCCGGCAGGCGCACGGGTGCGAAGGTAAGCTTCGCCGAAGCGATCCTACGTTCGGACCTCAGTCCAGATGACAAACAGTTTTGGCTCGCGCACCTGGAAGCTTGATTGGACCAGTTTGCAGCAATTCGCGCACTTGCTCGGGCGCTCAGGAAAGACGCCTCACTGTCGGATTCTCTGACAGCAATGGAAGTTGCTCGCGGGGCGGCAAAACACCTCGGGCTCACCATCCGACCACATGAACCGGACTACCATGAGCTGGACGGTGCGCATGGCGCGCTCGATCGTCAGTTCAAATTCATATTCGTGCGCAATGACCTGGCCGATGACGAGCTGGCCGAGGTGATTGCCCATGAGATTGGTCACTTCAAAGTCCATGATGGTGTTGAGAAGGGCTATTATCCCCGCTCAGAAGCGAATGGCGGGGATCCCAGCCAGCGCATTGAGACCTATGGCATCAAGGAGCGCCGAGAGGCCCAGGCCAACAGTTTTGGACGAGAGCTGATTTTGCCGCGACCGCTCGCCAAACGACTATTTCTGCAAGGAATGAATGCAAGCCGCATCTCTGAAGACCTCAAGGTGCGCTATGACACTACGCTGCAGCAGCTTGCCGACGGCCTGCTCCTGCCTGACGTACAGCCCACTGCCGAGACGGTCAGTCCCGCAAACGACAATTGCAATGAATCGCAGGCCCGTGCGGTCGATCATCGCGGGTCGCCGTTCCTACTTGGGGCCGGACCTGGAACCGGGAAGACCAAGACCCTCACCGCGAGGATCGTCTCTCTGATCGCGGACAAGGTCCCACCCGAGAATATCCTGGCTCTTACGTTCTCAAACAGGGCAGCACTGGAACTGGCGGAACGCGTCCAGCGCGTGGCAGGCTCAAGCGCCGTCAATGTCTGGACCGGAACATTTCATGCTTTCGGATTGGACACGATCCGCAAGCACCACGCGCTTTTCGGTGTCTCGAACGATCCAAAGATCGTCGACGCTAGTGAAGGCGTGGCAATGCTTGAGGAGGTCCTGCCAGCGCTTGATCTGAAGCACTACCTCAATCTCTTCGAGCCAGCGCTGGTGCTTCGCGACATATTGCGAGCGATCGCGCGCGCCAAGGACGAATTGTGGACCTGGAAAGACTACGCTCGGGCTGCCGAACAGATGCGCGAGAGGGCACAGACGGGTGACGAGATGGTGGCTGCCGAGAAGGCGCGCGAAGTAGCGCTGGTCTACGAGCACTATCAAAACCAGCTCATCAAGGAGCGGGCGGTCGACTACGGCGATCTGATCATGCGACCGACACTGTTGATGCGCTCGGACCAGGATTTTCGGGAGGGAATGCGCAAGCGCTTCACCCACGTCCATATAGACGAATACCAGGACGTGAACCGCGCCAGCGCGATGCTTGTCAAGGAAATCGTTGCAGAAGGCAGCAATCTGTGGGTCGTAGGCGACGCCCGTCAGTCCATCTACCGGTTCCGTGGCGCATCCGCGGCAAACATAGCCAGGTTTGAAGCTGACTACTCCGTGGGAGCAAGGGACGGCCTGGAAGAGAACTACCGCTCAAGCGAAGAGATCGTCGAGGCCTACACGGCCTTTGGCGCCACCATGAAAGTCAGCGCCTTCGCAGGCACCAGCACGCTGCATGCCGCAATCGGTTCGATCGGTGAGAGCCCATCCATTTTTCCATGCGCCGACACCCAGGCCGAGATGGACGTCCTTGCCGGGTCAATCCGCGAGCTCGAGGCAAGAGGCGTTTCGCTTCGCTCCCAGACCGTACTTGCCAGAAGCAACGGCTTGCTTGCCACTGTTGCGGAGGAGCTCGAGGCACGGGGAATACCCGTTCTTTATCTCGGGCCGCTTTTTGAGCGCGCAGAGGTTCGCGATCTGCTTTCCCTGCTTTCGATCATTTCCGACAGCGCGGGCACCGGCCTGGTGCGTATCGCTGGCCTTCCCGAATATCGCATCCCGCTGGAGGACGTGCTGAAGGTCATTGGAGCCGCACGCACTACCGAGCAGCGGGTTCTCGATCTTCTCAGAAAAATAGAGAGCTTGAAGGAAATTTCACCGGCCGGGCTTGCCGGACTGATGATGTTGGCCCGCCACCTGCAAGGGACCACCCAAGGCACGACACCCTGGCTAGCGCTTAGCCGGTTTCTTTTTGACACAAGCGACTATGTAAGGGCGGTTCTGTCGGGTCAGTCGCCGTCCGATGACCTGCGTCGGGTCGCTGTGCGCCAACTCCTCGATGCGCTGCGCGCCATGCCCCTCCACGGTAAGGGAACACCGATCCGCCGCGCCCTTGATCGCATCCGCCACATGATCATGCTTGCCGACGAGCGCGACCTCAGACAGCTTCCGCCTGAACTGAGCGGGCTGGACGGGGTGCGCCTTATGACCGTTCACGCATCCAAGGGCCTGGAGTTCGAGGCCGTCCACCTGCCGGGGCTTTACGCTGGAGCGGTTCCCGCACCAAACCGACCGCCGGCCTGCCCCGCGCCGGTCGGAATGCTAGGCCCCGAGGAGGAGGACGCTCACGAGGCGGAGGAGGAATGCGTCCTCTTTGTTGCCATGTCGAGGGCAAAGAGGCACCTCAGACTCTATCGGCCGACCATGCGAAACGGCCGGAAGGCCAATCCATCAAAATTTCTCGAGCGGGTTCCCGTCGGCCCGGGTCATTCTTCCGCCGGTGTGATCCGCAAATTGCCCCCGCCGAGCCACCACCCTATTCGTCTTCCGGCTGCCCCTGATGAGCTGACAGCAGATGATGTGGAGCGCTACGCCCAATGTCCGCGCCGCTTCTTCTACGCGCGCGTCCTGGGCTTGTCACAGCGATCCAAGGCGGGCGCATATCTTGCCGCGCATGGCTGCGTGCAAAAGGTGATCGCCTTCGTTCGCCAACTTGGCGAAGGCGTCGAATATGATCGCGCCGAAGCCGCTGCGATTTTTGACCAGGCGTGGCGTGAAAGCGAGCTCGAAGAGCACATGTTTGGCGCTGCATATCGCAAGCTGACCATGTCGATGCTTGATCGGTTGCACGCATCGGCGGCTGGAGCGGCCGCCACCAATGGCCGCCTCTCCACGGCCATTGGTGGCGAGATCGTCGGCTTGGAGGTGGACCGCGTCGTTCGCGACGGCGACAACCACGTTGTCAAGACAATCCGTTCGGGGCGGCAATCGACCGGTGATGCGGATCGGCTGTCAGCGACCCTTCTTCTCAAAGCCGTCGAAGAGACGCTCGGCCCACAGACGCGTGTCGAGAACCATTACCTGCTCCTGGGCTCCGTCCTTGAGATAGGCCAGACAAAGGCGAAGTTCGACAAGCGTCTGGACGACTGCGAGGCGGCGATCGCAGATATTCGGGACGGGCTCTACGAGCCAAGGAAGGACGATTTCCGCTGCCCGCGCTGTCCTTACCTCTTCATTTGCGCCGCGCCGAACGCCGAAGACTGACCGGGACCTTTCCTCGCCAGCACCGTTTGGCGGCCGAAGCACCGGCGGCGAAATCAATCCTCTAAAAATCTTGGCAGCGGCCTTTCCGCTTTCACTGAACTCAGCCGATCCAATTTCAAGGGCGGCCTGTTGCCGTGCCGGAACAGAGGAAACTGATAGATGAAGACTGTAATCTTTTTCGCGGCCGGAGCCGAGCCTCCCGATCGCCTCGAACTGGAAGGGGCTGCCGTCGTCGGGGATCTCCTAGCCTTGGTGAAGGAGCGCGGTATCGATGTCGCCGAGCTCCTGATTTTCAAAGAGGACGACGACGAGCCCCTGGAGCACCACCATCCGCTCCATGGCCATGACCACCCGGTGTTCCATGCCCACCGCTGCCGCAAGGTCGACGTTACGGTCCACTACAAGATGGAAGCCTTCAAGCACAAGTTCGCGCCGTCGGCGACTATCGCCAAGGTGACGCGCTGGGCCGTGGAAAAGGCTGGTCTTGGCAAGGAGGAGGCCGAGGAGCACGTCCTCCAGATCCATGGTAGCCGCGTCCAGCCGCCGCAGAATGCACATCTGGGCAGCTTCACCGGCGAAACCTGCGCCGTTATGTTCGACCTGGTCCGCAAGAAGTTGGTGCAGGGCTGATGGCGGCCTTGGCGACAGCGGAGGAAAGGGCGTTCCGGGAACACCTGGAGCGCCCTGATTTCCAGCTCGGCACGATCAAACAACAATGGCGCTTGCTGCGCGTAGCGTGGCCGACTGCCGACTTCGCGATAAGAGCGCGCGACGGCACCGAGTGGGGGTTCCGTTTTCTTCTGGACGGCTATCCAGCGCAACTGCCGAACGCCAGGCCTTGCGACATGGAGACCGGCGTGCCGCTTGCCGCAGAATATTGGCCGAAGGGCTCGGGCCGGGTGGCGGCGGCGTTCAATCCAAACTGGAACGCTGCGGCCCTTTATATGCCGTGTGACCGAATGGCGTTGCCCGGGCACGAGCAATGGATCGTGGAGCATCCCGAACTGCTCTGGAAGCCCGCCCGCGGAATTGTTCATTATGTGGAGATCATTCATGACCTTTTGGCTTCGTTCGGTTATTTCGCGCCTATTCGGCCAGCCGCCTGATCTCTCGATCCCGGTCGACCTGTGGCTCGAACTTCTTCACGGACTGCGAGCGCGTGGCGGCAACCACCGGGAAAGCGGCGCTTTCCTTCTGGGACCGAATACTGCGCACCGCAGGATCACCTCTATCGTATTCTACGACGAGATCGATCCTCACGCGTTCGATACCGGCATCATCGAGATCGACGGCGGCTCGATGGCGGATTTGTGGAACATCTGCCGTGAACGTGGCGAGGTTGTCGCGGCCGACGTTCACACCCACCCCGGCAGTGCCGGGCAAAGCGAATCTGATCGGCTGCACCCAATGATCGCCGAGCCGGGTCACATCGCGATGATCCTGCCTCGCTTTGCCGCCGAGCCGATCAGGTTCGATGAGATCGGGCTCTATCGCTACCTGGGCCGTTTTCGCTGGACCGCACTCAAACGGTCGCTTCTGCGGCCCACACTGCGCATTGAAGGAACAATCCATGGCTGAAGATATCATTGACACCCTGAACAGGTCCGCCAAGCTGTTCATGGACCGCGGCACGGCCGCTACCGCGGAGGAAGCCGAGCAGCGGTTGCATTCTTTCCGGATGCATCTTTTCATCGGCGAGAGCGCAGCCTTGAGTCCGACCCACCAGGCGGCGCTGCTCACCGCCCTCAATTGCGCTCGCCGCACCTTCCTAGGCGGCGTTACGGTGTCGGGCGTCCTGGACGCGCCTTTGACGTTGCCGGTCGTTGCCGGTACGACCCTGGCTGACGCGGTAGGACACCTTCAGGGTACCGTCGTCGAGGACATCCCGCAAGGCGTTCCGCTTGTCAGCATCGGAACTCCGCCGGCGATCGATCACGCGGGTTTTGCTATCAGAACGACATTCGAAGGCTGGCGAGCCGGCCTGGTGCCGTTCGACGCCCCCGCCCTTCCCGACTCTGCCGAGTTTGCTCCCGCTGGCGTGCTTGCCGGAGCGCTGGCCGTGTCGGAAGTCTTCGCCCATTTCGATGGCGAGCCGATGGCAGGCTACAGATCGATCGGAATGTCGCTATGGGATCTCAAACGGTCCGCCGATTGGAGATCGCCGGCGTCTGATGGGCCTGTCGCGGTACAGTTCCCATCGGATTTCTGGGTGATTGGGCTTGGCCATCTCGGCCAGGCTTTCCTATGGACGATCGGGCTGCTGCCTTTTGCCGATCCGTCAATTGTCCGCATGTTCCTTCAGGACGTCGACCGGGTCGGGCCGTCGACCGAGAGCACATCCGTTCTCACTTTCGCTACAGACACTGGGCGGCTGAAGACCCGCATCTGCGCTGACTGGGCTGAGGCCCGCGGTTTCCAGTCCAGGATGGTCGAGCGGAGGTTCGCTTCCGATCTGCGTGTTGGCCACGACGAACCCCTGCTGGCGCTTTGCGGCGTGGACAACCCCCAGGCGCGAGCTATCCTCGAAGGCGCGGGCTTTGCAACGGTTTTCGAGGCCGGCCTCGGTAGCGGCGTGGAAGATTTCCGCCTGATCAGGACTCATAGTTTCCCAGCGCCAAACAAGGCGCTCGGCATCTGGACCGACGGCCCGGAAGTGGACGAGGCGGGGCCTCAAGGAAATGCGCCCGTTGCCCTAGCTGGGCTCCCGCCTGCTTATAAGGATCTCCATGATCGCGGCGGCCTCGACGAATGCGGCCTGACGCGGTTGGGACAAGTGGCGGTAGGCGCTCCCTTTGTCGGTATGATTGCTGCTGCCGTCCTGATTTCACAAACGATCCGTATGGTCGCCGATGGTGTTCGCCCCACCGTTGCCAATTTGGATCTCAGGGCACTAGAGCATCGCAGCCTCGTGCTGCGCGAAGCTCGTGACATCGTTCTGTTTGGCACCGCCGGATCGGCCTCAACAGGATGTCCGCCCAGTCGAGATACAAGTTCCCCCGCCTTTTCTCAAAACCTTTGAATTTTCGAAGATCAGCCAGGCGATATCTGGCTGTCTCGTCGACCTCCTCGAGCAAGAACGTTGCCGCGCTCCTGGCGATCTCGAAATCCCTGACCGAAATCATCCATTGGCGTACGCGATGTTAGATTTTTTTCGGGGATGCTCATGACGCGCCTCGTTGGAACGATTTTGGAGCTTGGCACGGCGTCAGAGTCTGGTGATCATGGCAAGGGCATTGTTTGCAAACTGAACCCATCGTCTTTCTGCATCTTGATTTGGACTCGGCGGCAGGGTCAAGCGAAGGCCAAAGCTGAGGTTCCGGAGAAGACATGACCGAAGGCCCGTCTCTTAAGAGCGTGCTCGTGCAAGGATCGCTGGCCTAAGCCATCCGGCCAACAAGTAAGTCCCGACAGGGCACCTTTTTTCGCAGCCGGACGAAACTCCGTTCGGAAATGTGCCGGCTCGCGCGGCGTAGGAGCCTGCTCAGGTTCAGATGTCATGAAGGCACCTAACGCCCGATCTGCCGCGCAACTTCGGTCCCATATTCATTGCCGACGGGGTATCTGAGGGCGACGTTTTTTTGCGGGTTTTTCCTGGTCGGCGCTTTGGAGGTGATGCTGGCGCCGATTGTCACAGGCTACTTCACTATCTGTTCCTTGACCGATGAGATCTTTTGCACTGCGGCGCTCCCCGTCTTTGTTGTGGGTCACCTTCTGACCCAAGCCCCAACGTACACACGCGGGAGTGTCCTACAAGCCGTCGGTTTCGACAGATCGGATGGATTGGGCAGGCGAGCCCAAAAGCCGCGAGCTTAGAGTGGTTATAAATCGTAGTTGTAGCTGTGTAACAAACTGTGTAACAAAAAGCGCGAAAAGATTAGTATTTTCAGTATCATATGGGTGAAAAGGAATCCCTCCCTCTCCGCCATCCTGCTCATTGTACGGCCCGGAGACATGGGTAACAGTTTGTACCTAAGACATGGGTGACAACCTCGTGCCGAACGGGTTGTCGATGGTCTGCAAGGTCCTCTGTTCCAGGTCGATATATCCCAGATCATAGTC
>NZ_JAFFIW010000035.1 GCF_018588885.1 Mesorhizobium sp. dw_380 | reverse complement strand
CGGAGAGGAGGGAGGAGGGGGCCAAAGGGGGGGGAGGCGGGGGGGACGGGGGGGGAGGGCCAGGGGAGGGCAGAGGTGGGGCAGAAATAGAAGGGGAAAAAGGGTGTGGAGGACGACGGGCAGGAAAGCTGCGGCTCAACGTGCCAGTCGTCGCGGCGAAACTGGTGCTGCCGCGCCTGTTGCCGCCCTTCCTCGCCGCCTATCCCGACATTCGCATGGAAGTGACCGCCGAGGACAGTTTCGTCGACATACTGGCGAGCGGCTGCGACGCGGGCATCCGCTATGACGAGCGGCTGGAGCAGGACATGATCGCGGTGCCGATCGGCCCGCGCCGGCAGCGCTTCGCCACCGCCGCCGCAACGGCCTATCTCGACCGGCATGGCCGGCCCGGCCATCCGCGCGACCTGCTCGCCCACGCCTGCCTGCGCGGCCGCTTCGCCAGCGGTGTGACGCCGCCCTGGGAATTCGAACGCGACGGCGAGGTGGTGAGCGTCGAACCGACCGGGCCGCTGCTGGTCAGCACCGGCACGGCAATGGCCCTTGCGCTCGAAGTGGCGGTCGCCGGCGGCGGCATCGTCTCGCTGTTCGAGGACTGGCTGCGGCCCTATTTCGACGATGGCAGGCTGGAGCCGGTGCTGGAACCGTGGTGGCAGGAATTTTCCGGCCCGTTCCTCTACTATCCCGGCCGCCGCCTGACACCAGCGCCGCTGCGCGCGTTCATCGATTTTATCGGTGGGATGCGCTGGGGGTGATCCCGGGCCGATATCGCGCCGCGACATGCATTATTCGTGACGCCAGACCTTGTAAGCGGACACGATCAGGATCGCGGCGAGCAACGGCAGCAGGAATGATGCCGGCACGATGCCGAGCAGCCTTGCTCCGATGAACGTTCCAAGAATCGATCCGGCTGCCATCGCGGCGACGAATGCCTTGTTCCTGGCGAGCACGCCAAAGCTCTGGTCGCGGCTGTAGCGGGTGAAGCCGACCAGCATCGTCGGCAGGCTCACGGCGAGCGAAAGGCTGCCGGCAAGCTTGATGTCGGCTCCAAACAGAAGGATCAGCGTCGGGATCAGAAGCTCTCCACCGGCCACGCCAAGCAGGCTGGCGACGACGCCGATGACGAAGCCCGCGATGACGCCCAGCACAATCTGTAGCCAACCGCTGGCGACAGGATCGCCACTCGATTGGGGATCGTGGCCGACCAGCAGGATGACCGCGATCCCGACCAGCAGAAGTGCAATAATCTTGTAGAGCGTTTCCGATTTCAACCGCATCGCCCATCCGGCCCCGAACCAGGCACCGGCCAGAGAGCCGGCAAGCAGGTTGATAATGATCGGCCAGTGGGCGGCGACATCAGCAAACGGCACCACGGACAGCCGGAAAGGCAGCGCGCTGGCGACGACAACCAGGCTGGTGGCCTTGTTGAGAATGACCGCTTCCAAGGCGGCAAAGCGAAACAGGCCGATCAGGAACGGCAGGCGAAACTCGGCACCACCAAGCCCGATCAATCCGCCAAGCGAACCAACGCCGGTTCCAACGATGAAGGACAGAATGCCGCGTTGAGCCATGCGCCCATATGCAGCGACACGATCGGCCGTTTCAATGGGCCTGCTGTCCGTATAGCCGCGAACCACAGGTTTCGTATCGAGGCGTATTGCCATTAATCCATAAATCCGGATAGATAGATGAATGGACAAGACAGCAGCATTGCTGGCGCTCGCCGCGCTCGGTCAGGAAACAAGGCTGGAGGTGTTCCGGCTGTTGGTTCGGGCCGGGGCCGAGGGTGTGCCGGCAGGCGAGATCGCCTCACGGCTGGGCACGGTGCAAAACACCATGTCGGCGCATTTGAAGGTGCTCGGCCAGGCCGGTCTGGTGCATGCCGAACGCGAAGGGCGCAGCATCCGCTACACGGCCGACATGACCGGGTTTCGCGATCTCCTGGCCTATCTGATGGAGGATTGCTGCAACGGCGCGCCGGAGCTTTGCCAGCCGGTCATCCAGGCCGTGACCTGCAAATGTTGAGGTGGAAACCATGACCGATCGGACGTTCTGTTTCACAGTACCGGCAACTCGGTCAGCCTGCCGATGAACACCGTCGACAGGCTCACGTCGCGGAAGCGGCTGGACGAGATTGGCCGCAACCCGCCCAAGGCTGGCTGAACCAAGGAAAATCATCATGTCGGATCACGTTCTCAATGCCGGCGAGACGGTGCGGCCGGGCATCGGCTTCGTCGAAAAATACCTCACCGTGTGGGTGGCGCTGTGCATTGTCGCGGGCGTTGCGCTTGGCCATCTGCTGCCGGGCGTGTTCGGCGCCATCGCTTCGGCGGAGATCGCCAAGGTCAACATCCCCGTCGCGGTGCTGATCTGGCTGATGATCGTGCCCATGCTGCTGCGTGTCGATTTCGCCTCGCTGGCCAGCGTCGGCACGTATTGGCGAGGGATCGGGGTCACGCTGATCATCAACTGGGCGGTGAAGCCGTTTTCCATGGCGCTGCTGGGCTGGCTCTTCGTCGGCTGGCTGTTCCGGCCCTGGTTGCCCGCCGCGCAAATCGATTCCTACATTGCGGGGCTGATCATTCTTGCCGCGGCGCCTTGCACGGCCATGGTGTTCGTCTGGTCGAACCTGACGCGCGGCGAGCCGAACTTTACACTGTCGCAGGTGGCGCTCAACGACGCGATCATGATCGTCGCCTTCGCGCCCATCGTCGGCCTGCTGCTTGGGCTGTCGGCAATTACCGTGCCATGGGGCACGCTGGTGCTGTCGGTTGCGCTTTACATCGTCCTGCCGGTGCTGGTTGCGCAGATGGTTCGCGGGCGGCTGCTGGCGGTGAGGGGGCAGGGCGGGCTGGATGCGTTGCTCGCCGCGTTGCAGCCCGTGTCGCTGATCGCGCTGCTGGCGACCCTGGTGCTGTTGTTCGGCTTCCAGGGCGAGCAGATCATCGCCCAGCCGCTGGTGATCGCGCTGCTGGCGGTTCCGATCCTGATCCAGGTCTATTTCAACTCCGGTCTTGCCTATCTGCTCAACCGGCTCTCCGGCGAGCGGCATTGCGTGGCCGGCCCATCGGCCTTGATTGGCGCATCCAACTTCTTCGAGCTGGCGGTCGCGGCCGCGATCGCGCTTTTCGGGCTGAATTCGGGTGCGGCACTTGCAACCGTGGTGGGCGTCCTGATCGAGGTTCCAGTCATGCTTTCCGTGGTGTGGATCGTGAACCGAAGCAGAGGCTGGTACGAACAGGGGGCCGCCGTCCGCAACGCCATGTCCCGCGAAAGGACCCCGCAATGACCATCACCATCTATCACAACCCGGCCTGCGGCACGTCGCGCAATACGCTGGCGATCATCCGCCAGTCCGGCGAGGAGCCGGAGGTGATCGAATATCTGAAGACGCCGCCATCGCGCGAAAGGCTCATCGAATTGCTCCAGGCGATGGCGATGACGCCGCGCGAGCTGTTGCGCGAGAAGGGCACGCCCTATGCGGAGCTCGGCCTTGGCGATCCCAAATGGAGCGACGACGAGATCCTCGATTTCATGCTTGCGCATCCGATCCTGATCAACCGGCCGATCGTGGTGACGCCGCTCGGCGTGGTGCTGGCCCGGCCGTCCGAAGCGGTGCTCGATTTCCTGCCCAACCCCGACATCGGGCCGTTCACCAAGGAGGACGGCGAGGTCGTCGTCGACGCCGGCGGCAAGCGGGTCGTCTGACTCCTATTTCGATTTTCTTCGAAATAGGGCTTGACGACTCCTGTCGTTGGCGTCATGGTATTTCCATGAAACTCGAACAAGCAGCTAAGCAGCTCGAAGCGCTCGGCAATCCGACGCGGCTGAACCTTTATCGCATCCTGGTCAGGGCCGGCGAGGCGGGCCGGCCGGTCGGCACGCTGCAGGAGAGCCTCGGCATCGCCGCCTCGACGCTGTCGCACCATCTGCACCGCCTGATCCTGACCGGACTTGTCAGCCAGGAGCGGCAGGCGACGACGCTGATCTGCCGCGCCAACTATCCTGTCATGAACGATCTCATCGGCTTCCTCGCCGACGAATGCTGCGCCGACGCGGCTTGCAATCCGGCAACGAATGACGCGGCCGCTTAATTTTTGCCCTTTATTTCGATAATACCGGAAGGATAGAAAGTATGGCTATGCAAAACGATCTGCCAATCGCCGTCATCGGCGCCGGCCCGGTTGGTCTGGCCGCCGCCGTTCATCTCATGGCCCGGGGCCTGCCGGTGAAGCTCTATGAAGCCGGCAGCGGTGTCGCGTCCAGCCTGCGCGACTGGGGCCATGTCCGGGTGTTCACACCATGGCGCTATTGCATCGACGGGGCGGCCGGAAAGCTGCTCCAAAGCCATGGCTGGCGGATGCCGGACCCGGAAGCGTTTCCGACCGCCGATGACCTCGTCGCGCATTATCTTGAGCCGCTCGCCAGCCTTCCGGAACTCGCGCCGGCAATCGAAACCAATGCGCGTGTCCTCGCCATATCGCGCTGGGGCGCCGACAAGGTGCGCGGCAGCGGGCGCGGGACGCGGCCCTTCATGCTCGTCGTCGAAACCGCCGACGGCACAAGGCGCGACAGTGCCCGGGCCGTCATCGACGCTTCGGGGACATGGCGCACGCCCAACCCACTCGGTGCCGGCGGCATCGCCGCGGAAGGCGAGGCCGAATTCGCCGACCGCATCGCCTACGGCATCCCCGATGTTCTGGGCCGCGACCGCGCGCTCTATGCCGGCCGCACGACACTGGTTGCCGGTTCGGGCCACTCGGCAGCCAACGCCTTGCTCGATCTTGCCAGGCTGGCGGAGGCCGAGCCCGGCACGGCTTTCATCTGGGCGACGCGCGGAACCGACCTCGTGCGCATCTATGGCGGCGGCGATGCCGACCAGCTGCCGGCGCGCGGCGAACTCGGCGCCGATGTGCGCGACCTCGCCGAAAGCGGCCGCGTCAGGCTGGCGACCGGCTTTGCGACGCTTGCCATACGCGAGCGGCAGGGCAGGCTGGTTGTCGAGGGACAGGGTGAGGAAGGCTTGCGGCAACTCGGTCCGGTCGACCGCATCATCGCCGCGACGGGACAGCGCCCGGATCTGTCGCTGACCAGGGAGCTCAGGCTCGATCTCGATCCGTGGCTGGAAAGCGTCAAGGCGCTCGGTCCGCTCATTGATCCAAACGAGCATTCCTGCGGCGACGTGCCTCCGCACGGCCACCGCGAACTCGGCCATCCGGAACCCGGTTTCTACACGGTCGGCATCAAGAGCTACGGCCGCGCGCCGACCTTCCTGCTCTTGACCGGCTATGAGCAGGTCCGCTCGGTGGCGGCGGCGATCGCCGGCGACATGGCGGCGGCCGACGCGGTGCAATTGGTGCTACCCGAAACCGGCGTCTGCACGGTGCCAGCGGGCGGCGCCTCGAAAGGCTGCTGTGGAGGGCCGGCGCCGGCCGAGATCGATGCCTGCTGCGTGGCGGATGCCGACGCCAAGGCCGCAGGCAAAAATGGTTGCGGCTGCGCAGGCAAGATGGAGGCTGCCGCGTGAGCGACGGCAAGATCCCCGCTTCCGCCATCTGGGCGCTGGGCGCCACCCAGATCATCGGCTATGGCACGCTCTACTACAGCTACAGCATCCTGGCGCCGGCGGTGGCAGTGGAGCTCGCCTGGTCGCAGCAATGGGTGTTCGCCGTGCTGTCGGTGTCGCTGCTGGCAAGCGCTGTTCTGTCGCCTTTCGCGGGCAGCCTGGCGGACAGGGTCGGGGCAGGGCGCCTGATGGTGCCCGGATCGCTGGCGGCGGCGGGCGCGCTGCTTTTGTGCGCGCTGGCGCCGGGGCGCGCCGGCTTTGCGATCGGCGTGCTGGCCATGGAACTCGCCTCCTGCTTCGTCCTCTACAGCACCGCTTTCGTCGCCATCGTGCAGCTCGGCGGTGCGGGTCGCGGCATCACCCATCTCACCTTGATCGCCGGCTTCGCCTCGACCCTGTTCTGGCCCTTGACGACGCTGCTGCACCAGCATCTCGGCTGGCGCGAGGTTCTCATTCTGTTTGCCGCGCTCAACGCCTTTGTCTGCCTGCCGATCCATTGGTGGCTGGCCCGGCTTCCGGGCCGCGCGGGCAAGGGGACGCAGAGAATTCTCCCGGTCACCGCCGGCCTGTCGGGCCCCGCGCCCGACCGGCGATGGTCGCCCCTGTTCGTTCTGGTGCTGACCGGATTTGCCGTAGAGGGCTTCGTGCTCTCGGCAATCCTTGTGCAGATGGTGCCGCTGCTCACCCTGGTTGGTCTCGGCGGCGCCTCGGTGCTGGTGGCGAGCCTGTTTGGCCCGTCGCAAGTGGCGAGCCGGCTGGTCAACATGCTGTTCGGCCGCGGCCTGGCGCAGACATGGCTGGCGCTCGGAGCGACCGCCGCATTGGCCGGCGGCCTTGCGGTGCTGCTGCTCATGGCGCCTTCCGTTCCCGGCGCCATGCTGTTCGCCGTGCTTTTCGGGTTCGGCTCGGGCCTGATGAGCATTGTCGGCGGCACGCTGCCGCTCGAATTGTTTGGCCAGGAGCGCTACGGCTCCTATGTCGGCTGGATCACGGCGGCGCGGCAGTTCAGTTCCGCCTTCGCCCCGTTCGGCCTCACCTTGATGATCGGGGGCCTCGGCGTCCTCCCGGCCTTGTGGCTCAATGTCGTGGTCGGGCTATTCGGCATCGCGGCCTTCGCCGCCGTGGCGGCGATCAGCCGGCAAGCGCGCAGGCGTGACAGGAGCGGTATGGCCGATGCGGCCGCGCCCCATGCTGCGCCCTCGGGGGCGGCGATGGCCTCAACTCCACAGTCGCGGTGACCGGGCGGTGACCGATCCCTCCGCGCCGATCGTCAAGACTATCGCCATCGATGCCGGACCGGCCGAGGTCTGGCAGGTGCTGACCACGCCCGGGATGATCCCGCAATGGATGTCCGACGAGGAATTGACCGTCAGCCTGCAGGGACATGAAGGTGGCGCGATCGTCATACGTGGTGTGCTGCACGGCATGCCGTTCGAGAACCACGGCACGGTTCGGATGTTCGAGCCGCAGAAGAGCTTCGCCTACAGCTACTGGAGCACGCTGTCGGCTTCACGCCTGGCGGACGCGCCCGAAAACCACACGGTGGTCAGCTTTGCCCTGGCACCGGCGGACGGCGGCACGCTGCTGACGCTGACGCTCAGCGACTTCGCTGAACCGGCGATCCGTCCGCACGCCAACCTCTATTGGGGTCCGACCCTGCGGATCCTGAAGGCGGTGTGCGAACGGCGCTGAGGGAGAGGCGCTATCGCATTGGTCGTCTATGGTTTGCCGTTGAGCCGCCGGGCCAGGGCGCGAATGCGGTCGGCGACGGCGCTGTCGACCGGGTTATAGACGATCATGCTCAGATCCGGCCGGCCGTCGACCGCGAACCCCGAATATTCCAGCTCGATGTCGCCGAGTTCCGGGTGCTTCAGGCGCTTTGTCCCGTCGCCGTGGCTGAGCACGTCGTTTTCCCGCCACAGGGCGGCAAATTCGGGGCTGACGCTGCAAAGCTCGTCCACCAGCTGGGCAACCTCTGAGACCGCGCCGGCGCGCGCCGCATCGGCCCGGAAGGCGCCCACCACGAAACGGGCGAGGCTTTCCCAATCGTGCTGTTTTTCGCGGATGACGGGGCTGCGGAACATGAAGCGCAGGATGTTGCGCTGGCCGGCGGGCAGGGTGCTGTAGTCGGTCAGCACGATTTGCGCGGCGCGGTTCCAGGCCACGACGTCCCAGGTGGCCGTCTTGATCAGAGCGGGGCTTGCCTCGAGCGTATCGAGCAGGCGCTGCAGGCGAGGGCTGACGCCGTCGGCGCCGATATAGCGGACCTCGGGCGGGCGCCCGAGCCCCAGCATGAAAAGATGTTCGCGCTCGGCCTCGGTCAGCAGCAGCCCCTTGGCGATGCGGTTCAGCACATCGGCCGAGGGCGCGCCGCCGCGGCCCTGTTCCAGCCATGTGTACCAGGTCGGACTGATGTTGGCGCGCTGGGCGACCTCTTCCCGGCGCAGCCCTGGTGTGCGCCGGCGCCCGGAAAAGCCGAACGAGGCCGGGTCGAGCCGGGTGCGCCGGTCTTTCAGGAAGGCTGCGAGCGAGCCGGCGGAATTGTTGGGCATCCTGTTAGTCATTATACCATGATAAAGTCACTACTTTAATGGAATAATAGACCGGCGATACTGCGCGGGCAACTGTGCAGGAGATTTTGCATGCGTATCTTTCTCACCGGCGCGACCGGTTTCATCGGTTCGGCGCTGGTTCCCGAACTCCTCAAGGCAGGCCATCAGGTGGTCGGCGTCACCCGCTCCGACGCGGGCGCCGAGGCTCTCATCGCGGCGGGCGCCGAGGTGCATCGCGGAACCCTCGAGGAGCCCGAGGGGCTGCGCGACGGCGCGGCGAAGGCGGACGCCGTGATCCACACCGCGTTCGACCATGATTTCTCGCGGTTTGTCGAGAATTGCGAAAAGGACAGGCGCGTCATCACGGCCCTCGGGGAAGCGCTCACGGGCTCCGACCGGCCGCTGGTGATCACCTCCGGGACCGGCGCAGGCAGCCCTGGACATGGCGAGCTTGCGAGCGAGGACGTCTTCGACCCAAGCCATCCCAATCCGCGTGTCGCTTCCGAACTCGCCGGCAATGCGCTGCTGGAGGCTGGCGTCAATTTGTCGGTGGTGCGGCTGCCGCAGGTTCACAACCCGGTCAAGCAGGGCCTCATCTCGCCGCTCATCGACATCGCGCGCCAGAAGGGCGTTTCGGCCTATGTCGGCGAAGGCCGCAATCGCTATCCGGCCGGCCATCTCATGGATGCGGTGCGGCTTTACAGGCTCGCCGTGGAAAAGCGGCAGCCGGGCGCCCGCTATCACGCGGTCGGCGAAGAAGGCGTCGAGGTGCGTGAGATCGCCGAGGCGCTTGGCCGGGGCCTCAACGTGCCGGTCGTTTCGATCGGGCCGGAAAAGGCGGCGGAGCATTTCGGCTGGATGGCCATGTTCGCCGCGATGGATTTGCCGGCCTCCAGCGCGCTGACCCAGGCTCGGCTCGGCTGGCACCCGACCGGCCCGACGCTGATCGCCGACCTCGACGCCATGCGATACTGATGCACGTGCAAAGCGGCTTCAGCCAGGGCTGACCGCATAGCGCAAGTGGACGAGCCCATGCGTCAGGGCTTCGCAGCTCTTGAGAGACAACTGCATCTTGCCCGCCAGGCCGCTTTCGCCGAACTCGACAAACCCCTGGTTTGCCGCTCGTCCGTCAAGCGCGGGGGCAACGAGAAGACTCAGCTCATCGACGAGGCCGGCCGCGAAGAAGGAACCGTTGATGCCGGCACCGCCCTCGAGCAGCAGCCGGCGGATGCCGAGTTCGCGGCCGAGCACCTCGAGCATGGCGGCGAGATCGATATCAGTCGTTTCCGCGACGATATAGGACACGCCGTCGGCGGCGAGCTCGGCCAGGTGGCTGTCGGCAACGTCGCGGGCGAGCAGCACCACGACATGATCGCCGCCGATGTCGGGTTTGGCAAAGTGGAGCTTGCCCGAGGCATCGAGGGCAACCGCATAGGTAGCTGCGCCGCCTTGCGCAAAGTGATACGGCCGGTCGACCTTGCCGGCATTGGCCGGTGGGTGCGCGCCGGCCTTGCTCATCTCGGCCATGGTGACGCGTCCGACGATCCAGGCATCGCCCGCCAGCTCATTGTGAATGTGCTCGTAGAGGCTCGACCATTCGGCCCGGGTTCCGTCCGGGCTTGTGGTGTAGCGGCTCGGATGGAGACTGCCGTCGAGCGACGCCAGCATGTGGCAGATGACTTGTGGCTTCATGGTTATCTCCGGCTCATCGGCTTGGAAGGTTCAGGCCCCATTCCTGCGCATGCCGTCTTCTCTCAAAACAGAGGTCACTTTGTTCGACCTGCATCAGGCCGTTTCAAGCTCCATCACCTTTTCAGCCGCCTTCGCGAGAAACCCGGATCGAGTATAGCCATGGGCTTCGGCAAAGGCATCGATCCGTTGGAGAACGTCGTCCGGCAGCGTCACGTTGATACGCACAGTTTTCCTGGCCTCGGTCTTCACCGCGACCAGGATTGCAACACCGTCACGGTTGTCAGCGTCCGCCATCACAGCCTCTAAACTGGAAGGCTCCGGAACGGCATCGCCATCCTCGACCAACCCTTCGATGTGGAGGGCGAGGGCCTCTTCAGCCATGGACCGGGCGTCATCGAGATCCTTGCCGGCGGTGATCACGCCGGGGAAATCAGGGAAAGACACACCGAAGTCGCTGCCGGCATCCTTATGGATAAGTCCGATATACTGCTTCATGTCCGTCACCTCAGTTTCAGTCCAGATTGCTTTTAGCTGCTGCGTAGAGTGCCTATCGGGATATCGCGCCTGGGATGAGGCACGGTGACCCGTCCTGGCTTGCCGCGGTGTTTGAATTGCGCATGACCCTTTCGGGCAACCTCGAACCAGCCGTCAGCTTCCAGCAGGCGAATAATGTCGGCGCTACTCATGTGTATTTATACACATTGACGGGCAGGCTTTCAACAGAAATGGGAAAGCCAGCGAAAGCCGACAAGTCCGTCAGGCTGGCGCAGCGTCGCGTCTCTCAGGCAGGGCAGGACGCCCCAATCAAAAATCCGGCAATTCCGATAATGGGCCGCCCAACTCTGTTATATCGATGTTGCACAAATGGTTGACCCTGGGTTAGCATCCCAATGCTGATGCCGATGGGAGGCAGGTTTGCAACGGCGATCAGCTGGAGCGGCATGCGTGTCGAACGCAAGGAGGATGCTCCAACACTTTGAACTGACGCATGATCCTTCCTGAAACCGTCCCGGTTTCCGGGGCCGTGCGTTCTTGTGGAGGAGGATCAACCATGAACAGACGTGAATTCCTGCTGTCGTCCGCGGCCTTCGGCGCCATGATGCTTGCCGCACCCTCGGTGTTTGCGCAGGACAAGCTCACCATCCTCGGATCGGTGCCCAATCTCGGCTTTCCGTTCTTCGTGCACATGCTGAACGAGATCAAGGCCGAGGCCCAGGCCCAGGGCGTCAATTTGACCGAGAGCGACGGCCAGAACTCGGCCACCAAGCAGACCGCCGACATCGAGGCCGCACTTGTGCAGAAGGTCAACGCTATCGTCATCTCGCCGCTTGACGTCAACGCGCTGGCGCCGGCGATCGAGGAAGCGGTCAAGGCGGGCGTTCCCGTGGTGACGATCGACCGCCGCGTCGAGGGTGTCGCGGGAATCCTGGCCCATGTCGGCGCCGACAATGTCAAGGGCGGCGAGGCGGAGGCCAAGGCCATGGTGGCGGCGTTTCCCAACGGCGCCAAGCTGTTCCACCTGCAGGGCCAGCCCGGCGCCGGCCCCGCGATCGACCGCAACAAGGGCGTCCACAATGTGCTCGATCCGTTGAAGGACAAATATCAGATCATCTTCGAGCAGACCGCCAATTTCGCTCGCGCCGAGGCGCTGTCGGTGACGGAAGCCGGCCTTGCCGCCAACGGCAAGCCGGACGCCATCATCTGCGCCAATGACGACATGGCGCTCGGCGCGCTCGAAGCGTGCGCCGCGCGCAACTTCACCGACGTCAAGATCTATGGCTTCGACGCGCTGCCGGAAGCGCTGGTCGCGGTCCGCGACGGCAAGCTCGCCGGCACGGTCGAACAGTTCCCCGGCCAGCAGTCGCGCACCGCCGTGCAGATCGCCGTCGCCTACGCCAAGAACAAGACCGAGCCGAAAGAGAAGCTGGTGCTTTTGACGCCGATCGTCATCGGCAAGGACAATCTCGACAAGGCGGAGAGGCTGAGCGAGACGAAGTAGAACTTGGCGGGGAAAAGCTCATTGGCAAGGCTGGCGGGACAGCGCCCCCCTCTGGCCTGCCGGCCATCTCCCCTTCAAGGGGGGAGATCGGCCGTTGTCTCCGCTTTCGCCAATTACCAGCCCTGCAGAAAAGGCGCTGCCGGCAAAACTGCCAATCTCCCCCCTCGTGGGGGAGATGTCCGGCAGGACAGAGGGGGGCGCTGTCCCGCGACTTACTACAATCCGGGAGCCACCCTTGCCAGCTGAAGCCGCACCCGTCCTGCTTGCCGTCGAGGGGCTCACCAAGCATTTCGCCGGCGTGACCGCGCTCAGCGATGTCTCGCTCGATATCCACCCCGGCGAAATCCTCGGCCTGCTCGGCGAGAATGGCGCCGGCAAGTCGACGCTGCTCAAAATCCTGTCGGGGGTCATGCCGCCGTCCAGTGGGCACATCGTTTTCGACGGCACCGATTACCAGCCGTCGAGCCCGCAGGATGCCAAGCGGCTCGGTATCGTCACCATCTACCAGGAACTCAGCCTGATCCCGACGCTGACGGTGGCGGAGAATATTTTCATCGGCCGCGCGCCGACCGGGCCGCTCGGGCTGGTGAGCTGGCGGCGCATGGAGCGGGACTCCCGCGACATCATCGCCCGCGTCGGCCTTTCCATCGATCCGATGACGCCGGTCTCGGCGCTGTCGGTGGCCGAACAGCAGCTGGTCGAGATCGCCCGCGCGCTGTCGCTGAAAAGCCGGCTGATCATCATGGACGAGCCGACTTCGGCGCTGACCGAGACCGAGGTGCAGCGGCTTTTGTCTATCATGGACCGGCTGCGCCGGGACAAGGTCGCCGTCATGTTCGTCACCCACCGGCTGGAGGAGGCCGTCGCCATCTGCGACCGCATGACCGTGCTGCGCGACGGCCGGCTGGCCGGGCATCTCGACCGCCAAGGCGGGCCGATACAATTGCCGCGGATCATCGAGAAGATGGTCGGCCGCGCCGCCTCCGAGCTCTATGCGCGGCCTGTGCTGCGCGCGGTCGCCGGCGATGTCGTGCTGTCGGTGCGCGGCTTGCGCACCGTGCGTGATCCCGAGGCGCCGCATGCCATCGTGCTCGACGGCGTCGACATCGATCTCAAGGCGGGTGAAATCCTCGGCGTCGCCGGCCTTGTCGGCTCCGGCCGCACTGAACTGGCGCGCGCCATTTTCGGCGCCGACCGCATCGCGGCGGGCACCATCACGCTCGACGGCAGGCAAATCGCGCCGGCCTCGCCGGCCGATGCCATCGCGCTCGGCATCGGCCTGGTGCCGGAGGACCGCAAGCACCAGGCGATCTTTGCGGCACTCGGCATCCTGCCGAATTTCTCGGTCGCTTCTCTAGGCCGCTTCAGCAACGGCTTCGGCTTCATGGCCGAGCGGCGCGAGCGCGACGCGCTTGCCGGTTTCAGGAAGATGCTGTCGATCCGCATGGCTTCGGCCGAGCAGGCGATCGAGGGCCTGTCTGGCGGCAACCAGCAGAAGGTGATCCTGGCCCGCTGGCTGGCGCGCGATCCGAAAGTGCTGATCGTCGACGAGCCGACGCGCGGCGTCGATGTCGGCGCCAAGGCTGAGGTGCACCAGATCCTGGTGCAGCTCGCGGCGCGCGGCATAGCGGTGATGATGATCTCGTCCGAACTGCCCGAAGTGCTGGCGGTGTCGGACCGCATCGTCACCATGCGCCGGGGCCGCATCACCGGCGAGATGCCGGGCGTCGAGGCAAACGAGGAAAAACTGATGGAACTGATGGCGCTCGACAAGCAGGATACCGAGCGGCAGGATTCAGGGCGGCAGGACGCAGAGGGGCAGGCACGATGAGCATCGCCGAGGAGCAGAACCAGCGCGGCGGCGCGACGATCGCAAGGCTCTTGATGAGTTTCGGGCCGCTCATGTTCCTGGCGGCCCTGGTCGTCGTCTTCACCGTGCTGAAGCCGAGCTTCATCGACCCGATCAACCTGTTCAACATCACGCGGCAGATCTCGATCACCGGGCTGATCGCGCTCGGCATGACCTTCGTCATCCTGACCGCCGGCATCGATCTGTCGGTCGGCTCGCTGCTCGCCTTCTGCGGCATGGTCGCGGCCGTCGTCGCCAAGGGCGGTGCGGCCAACACGCTGTCGCTGTCGACCTCAGGCACGCAGGGCTATGGCTGGTTCGCGGCACTGCTCGCCGCCGTCATGGTGGGGGCGGCGGCCGGCGGCGTGCAGGGGCTCGCCATCACTAGGCTGAAAGTGCCGCCCTTCGTCGTCACGCTGGGCGGGCTGACGGTGTTTCGCGGGCTGACGCTGACCATCTCCAATGGCGGCCCGATCTCGGGCTTCGACGCCTCCATGCGCTGGTTCGGCACGGGGCTGATCGGCCCGGTGCCGGTGCCGGCGATCATCTTCGCCATTGCCGCGATCCTGTGCCACATCGTGCTGCGCTACACCCGCTATGGCCGTGCCGTCTACGCCGTCGGCGGCAATGCCGAGGCGGCACGGCTGTCTGGCCTGCGCGTCGACCGCATCCTGATCTCGGTCTATGTCATCGTCGGCTTCTTCGCCGGGCTCGCCGCCTTCGTGCTGTCGGCCAGGCTCAACTCCTCGGAAGCGGTCGCCGGCATCGGCTACGAGCTGACGGTCATCTCGGCCGTCGTCATCGGCGGCACCTCGCTGTTCGGCGGCATCGGCTCGGTCGGCGGAACGGTGGTGGGCGCGGCCCTCATCGGCGTGCTGCAGAACGGTCTGCAGTTCAACAATGTCTCGTCCTACACGCAAAGCATCGTCATCGGCCTGATCCTGATCCTGGCGGTGGCTTTTGATCGGTGGCTGAAGTCGCGGGTGAGAAGGTGAGTTCTTCCTTCCCCACAAGGGGGAAGATCACCCGCAACGCCGTTTGCCAGAAGCCGCCCGCCTCAGGCTGCTTCGAGCGCCCACAGACGATGGCCGTAGCGGCGCAGGAAGCGCGCCAGGAGCCGTTGCTGCCTGGCCCTGACGAGGTCGGGCAGGCGCCGCTCCTGGCGCCAGCGCGGCATGTTGCGCCAGCAGGCGATGAAGCGGGCGGTATCCTCGATGGCCTCCTCCGCCGACAGCGCCGGGCCGATCGCTGCCAGGAACAGCGGCTCTGACTGCTTCAGTTCATCGATGACGGCCTTGCGCCTGAAATGGTCGTGGCGGGCCTGCGCGATGCCGCTGCTGCGGATCGCCTCGAAGGCTTCGAGCAAAGCGGGGCTGTCGCCGGTGTAACCGCAGGCGCGGGCGAAATCGGCGGCATCCATCGTTGCTCCCGGATCTGATGACTCATGCTTGCGAGTACATATAAGCATAACTCAAAAATATAGAGAAGAGAAACTTTTGGCAGAGTGTTGAAACTGCGACTCGACTCCCGGGCCAAAACACAGGAATATACGAACAAATCAGGAACAAAGAGCGAGGAGGGGCGATGGCATTGCCGGGCAGGGAATCAGTGATCGCGCAGGTCGCATCGATCTCCGTCGAATGCGCCGATTGCGGCCGCAACAGATGGTGGCGGCCCGATCAGCTGAAGCGGTTCGGGGTGAATGGCAACACGCCGCTGGCGGCGCTTTCGGGCCGCATCGTCTGCTCGGCCTGCCGCGCCGACGGGCTGCCGGGCACGGCGATCTCGATCCAGGCGGCGTTCATCGACGAGCGCCAGCGTGTGCGCAGCGAGGCGCAAATGCTGAGCGACCGGGCGGTGCCGCTGGAGGGGGCGCGGCGGGCTTGATCAAAAGGACGTGCTGTCGCGGATGGTTTTCGCTGACATCGCGACCCCAGCCCCTTCTCCCCGTCACTATACGGGGAGAAGGTGCCGGCAGGCGGATGAGGGGCAGCGCTGATTCGGCAGAATTGAACTTCTATTCTGATGGTCTGGGAGAGAGTTACCAATTTTAGTTATTTTCTGCGAAGTGTGGCATTCGAGACGCTACTTACCGAAATCTTAGCGCTGCCCCTCATTGTCCTACCGGACATTTCTCCCCGTATAGAGACGGGGAGAAAGTAGGCTGTCCCGGATGGTTTCGTCAGCTATCAATGTTGTAAGAACGCCGGCGGGGCGCTGCATCGGGAAAAGCGCTCCCTCAATACCCCAGCAGTTCCTTCAGCGGAATCACCCGCCAGACGTGCTTGATCGCGTAGCGGTTGAAGGTCAGCGTCTTGGGCGGATTGTACTGTTCGACCACCAGTTCGGCCGCCGTGCGCTTGACCAGCTTCTTGATGAAGGCCTTGCCGTTGCGCTCGTTTTCTTCCGGGAAGGTCTCGATCACCACATGGTCGCCGGGCACGGCGTCGCGGCCGCCGCAATAGATCAGGTCGCCGGGTTCGTAGCGCGGCACCATGGAATCGCTGAGCACATGCAGCGCGAACACTTTCGGCAGGTTGCGGACGCCAGGCGGGCGCTGGACATAGCCGGCGGGCTCGCCGTTGAAGGTGAAGTCGCCGTCGTCGCCGCCGACCGCGGCGCCCAGCACCTCGACATCCATTGATCCTGCGGGCAAGGGGCCGGCATCGGTGACGATCTCGGCATCGGCGACCGGACCGGCATCGTCGAGGAAGACGACCTCGCCCCTGCCGAGCGCGACCGGGTCGACGCGCAGGAAGGCGGCGGTCTTCAGCAGGTTCTCGGTCTTGGGCAGGTTGCGGCCGGTTTCCCAATTGCCGACGGCGGCGACATCGGTGTCGTTGTGCTCGGCGATGTGGCGCATGACCAGGCCGCGCTGCTTGCGCGCCTGGCGGATCGCCGCGCCGACCTTGATCGACAGTTCCGTTTTTGCCATGGCGCCCATGTGAGCGATGAAAGCTGCTCTCGTCTATGAAAGAATGGCTTGCATCTATTTTTGAGTTATGCTTATATCTGGCCATGCAGAACCTGTCCAGCCTTGATGGCGCGGTAGCGCCGGCCTCCTGTGAGGCGTCCCATTCCCTTCCGTCCCGGTCGTCCTCCTCCCCGGCCGGGACGAAGCCCGAGGCTCCGTGCTTGACCGCACCAGCCCCGGGTCCGGTCCGCCCGTCACCGGCGACCGGAACGGCCGGAGCCGCCGCTCCCCTCGGCTCCGGCCCCCAATTCGACCGGTGCATCCGCACGCAGGACGGCACCGTCATCTTGTTCGAGCCTGCAACGGGCAGGGCGGTTTCCGCCCCCGACAGGAAGTCGGCGCAGGAGCGGCTTGCGCGCCTCGCCGCCGGGCAATCGATCCGCTCCGGCTGATTGCGGCGAGAAGCCGGACTCCGAAACACACTACCTCGACGGCGGCCCGGTGGCCGCGCCCTGACGCATGGCCGACGGCGCGCGCTCTCGAAGCGCGGCCGAAGGCGCACCCTTGGATGGAGCCTGGACATGGCGGGATATAGCGACGCCGAATTGCAGGAGATCGCCCGCTGGCTGAGGGACGGGCTTTCGGCCTCGAGGATCGCGGCGGCGTTCAGCGCGCTGCGTGGCAGCCCGGTCTCGCGCAACGCCATCATCGGCATCGTTCACCGCAACGCCATGCTGGGCGCGATCGGCTTTGCCAATGGCAAGGGAGGACCGCCGGCCACCGCCAAGCGGGTGAAGAGCAAGCGACAAGGCCGAAGGCGGACGAAGAGCAGCGCCAATGGCAAGGCTGCCGCCGGAAAGCTCCTCGAAGCGGGTGCTGCCGAGGGCATCGTCGCCGCTCGCAAGAACAAGGCCCGGCCCAAGCGCGATTCGTCGCCGGCCTGGCTGCCGCCGCGCCTGTTCGTGCGCGAGATGGGCGTGCTGGTCGCCGACGGCGAAGCCTATCGTTTCAAAGTGCCGGCGCCGCAGCGCGGGCCGATCGGCCGCCAGCCGCATGGCGTGGCGATGCGCTTCATCGACTGCCTGTTTTCCCGCTGCCGCGCGCCGCTCGACCTGGCGCTGGAGGAAGATTCCGAGAACGATGCGCCGGGCGGGCGGCCTGATGCCGACATGCTGTGCTGCGGCATGCGCACCAGGGCGCTGAAAAGTTATTGCAGCTACCACCAGGCGCGCTTTCAGCGCCGGGTTTTCGAGGCGGTATAGACGAGAGCTCCCTTCTCCCCGTTCACGGGGAGAAGGTGCCGGCAGGCGGATGAGGGGCAGCGCGAGTTAACAGGATTAAACGTCGGGGATGGACTTGGACAGGCAAATGCCATTTACCGAGACGCAGGCGAAACGGGGAGAAAGGACCCTCACATCCCTATTTCGGCGCCTGCCGGCCCTCTTTGGGCATGCGGCTGTGCGTCGTCCTTTTCTCGAGCCTCATGGCCGGGCCTCCGGCCTCGACCAGAATGCCGGCGACGCGGGCAAAGCCGGTGAAGACTTTGATCGCGTCGGATTCCGATATCTGCGCCGCGATCGCCGCGCTGCAGGCGTTGAGCGCGCTACGGTAGACGTGGCCGCGCCGCTCGATCGGCCAGCGCTGCAGGAAATCGGCGGCGTCACTGACGCTGTCGATCTCCTCGACTTGCTCGTCCAGGCATACTTTGAGCGGCACTCCGGTTTTCATCGTACCCACTGCGTTCACCTTCGGTCGGGGCGCGGCTTTCAAGCCGACGCTCATAAACGCGCGAGGCCGGCCGGCGGTTGCATCGCCGTCGTCGCGCCCGCTTTACGGGCTGGCGGCGGCGTCCAGCCAGTCATGCGCGCGGCTTCTCGGCTTGACCACCAATATGCCCTGTTGCCGGGCGGCCTTGCTGAATGCTTCGAAGGCGGTGCGCGGACAGCAACTGCCCTCGATCGCAAGCCTGACCAGCCGGGCGGCATGGAGATAGCTGGGCGCGGTCTTGTCGGGCCATTGCTGCCGCAGCGCCGTCTCGGCTTCGGCCACGGAGCCGACCAGCATCGTCTTGTTGTCGCAAAAGCGCAGCGTCACCGGCATGAAGGCCGTCATCGGCGAACCTCCCTTTTGCATCGACGCGTCATAACGTGCGGGCGTGCGGCTGGTTCCATCAACCCGCCCGTGGGCGCGGCGCGGAGCGTGGCATGAGCGAGCGGCCCTTCATGCAGCTCTACGTCTCCGATTTCGTCGGCGACACGCTGCAGCTCTCCACCGAGCAGATCGGCGCCTACATGCTGCTTTTGATGGCGATGTGGAACGCCGGCGGCCGGCTGCCCGACGACGATGCCAAGCTCGCGCGCGTGGCGCGGCTTTCACTCAAAAAGTGGCGCGCCATCGGCCCTGATCTCCTGACCTTCTTCGAGCGCGAGGCGGGCGAGATCGGCCACAAGAGGCTGACCAGGGAACTCAACAAGGCGCGGGTCAAAAGCGAGGCGAGGGCGGCCGCCGGCTCGCGCGGCGGCGCCGCCACCGCGTTGAAAACAAAGGCGCATTCCCAGGCAAATGCCGGCACTTTGCCGCGGCATTTTCCAGACTCCAGAAACCAGAGTGAAAAAGCTTCCGCTTTTTCCCGGGAAAATGCTCAGCATTTGTCCCTCGCGGGTAAAAACAGAACAGACCCCATTTTTTCGGGGAAAAAACCCGGCTGGCAGCGGCCGAAAACCCACCTGGACGCCGCCAATGCCATCATCGAGGAGATCCGCACCCATGACCGCAGCCGAACTGCAGCAGGCGACCAAGGCGCTGGCAGCGATGTTCTCATGCTTCCCGCAATCCGCCCTGACTGATGTCGAGATGCAGATACGCGGCTATCTCAGCGCCGTGCGGGAGGCCGAGCTCTGCGACCTGCAGGCCGCCATCCAGCGCTTCGTGCGCGGCGAGGTGAGGAGCGGCAACGCCCAGTTCTGCCCGTCGAGCGCCCAGCTCTGCATCGAAGTGCGCGAGAGGCGCACGATGCGCGAGCTGCTGGCGAGGCGCGCTGCCAGTGCAACTGTGAGGCAGATGACGGGATGATCATCTCCGACAGGTCGGCAGGACAGCGCCCCCCTCTGGCCTGCCGGCCATCTCCCCCTCAAGGGGGGAGATTGGCAGCTTGGCCGCCACGCTTCTCCTACGACGTCTGCGATTGGCGAAGGCCGCGATCCCTCGATCTCCCCCCAAGAGGGGGAGATGCCCGGGCAGGGCAGAGGGGGGCGCGAAGGATCGCCAGCCTCTCCACCAACACCCCAACCCAAGGAGCCGCTCCATGCCCAAAAAAACCAAAGCCGCCAAGCCACAGGCGCCGAAGCTGCCGAAGGGCGAGGCCGAGCAGGTGCGCATCCGCCGCGAGATCGGCCATGATTTCGCGCTCAGGGATGACGCCTTCGGCCGCAAGCGGCTCGCCGCCGGCACGCTGGAAGCGCGGCGCGTCTACGAGGTGTCGAATGACGGCTACACATCCACCGGCGGCATTGTGCGGGTGCGCAATGTTGACCCGCTGCTGGGCATCACCTCGCTGTCGCGCCAGCAGCGCGAGGCCGGCCAGCGCTACCGCGAGGATTTCCAGTGCAGCCAGCAGGCGAGCGTCAAGCCGATGCGCTGGACCGAGCGCGTCGACGGCAGCCGGATGGGCGGCGGCATCGCCGACAGCGTGCTCGACGCCGGCCGCGCCTACGCCGCCGCCACCAGGGCGCTCGGCCACTGGGAGGTCGCCGCCGTGGTGCAGAAGGTCTGCTGCGCGGGCGGGTCGATCAAGAGCCTGGCCGAACAGACCGGCGAGGGCAGGGATGTGGTGACGAAGCTGCTGAAGGTCGGGCTGGATCTGCTGGCGGTGCACTATGGAATGATGATGGGGCGGTGAGAGCGCGGCGCAACGATCCGACCGGCAGATGCCGGCCGGATCAGTTTCACAAGGTCAGGTCAGCCGCAGACGCGGATTTCCTCAGTTACTCTGTGGTGATAGCGCCAGTGCGTGACCAGTTCGACGCGGCAACGGTGGTGCCGGTGGTACCGGTGGTACCGGTGGTAATAATACGGCCTGTAGCCGTTGTCGTAGTAGTCTTCGTCGTAGGGGCTATAGATGTAGCGACTGCGATAGCCACCATAACCATCGTAATAGTCGTTGCCGTAATAGTCATTGTAGCCGCCGCCGATGCCGATAAAAACATGGCTGCGTGCGTCAGCGGGGGCGATCATCGCCGCCGCCGAAGCAATGGCGATAACCGAGACAAGTAGGAGCTTCTTCATCGCTACCTCCTTTTCAAGGTTGACCTAATATAACTCCCGAGATGCGGCCTCGTTCCATGGAGTTGCAAGGTGCGGCGTAGCGTGCGGACATCGGGAGGCGACGGCTCGCGCGTCGTCCAAAGTATCGCTAAGCTGATCTCTTTGCATTTCCGGGATGGAATCGTGAAAGCCGTTTTCGATGTGAAGCCGGGCTCTGGCTATGACGATGACATCACTCGCCGCTATCATTTTCCCGCGCGCAGCAACTATCTGGAAGCGGCGCGGAATGCGGTTGGCGATTGGGTGCTGTTTCGCGAGCCCCAGCGCAATGGCGGCCGCCGCGCCTATATCGCGACTGCGCGTGTGACCGGTGTCGTGCCAGACCCTGAACGAGCAGACCACTACTATGCCAATGTCGCAGACTATCTCGAATTTCCGACGCCAGTGCCCTTCATCCGGGATGGCCGCTATGCGGAGGCATTGTTGCGCGAGGTTCTCGACCCCACCCGCGTAGGTCAGGCAGTGCAAGGCAAGTCGATGCGTCCGATCTTGAGCGAGGATTTCGACGACATCGTCTTAACCGGCCTTAGCGAACCGCTGGATCCTGCCAACGCCAGAAGAGTCAGTCCCGATATGTTGCCGTTCGATATTCCGTTGCTGATGCAGCCTGACTCTGCTGGACAGTCCGGTTTTGCCGAAAAGGTGGATCGTCAGGTCGAGCAGATCCTGCTGAACCGCAAAGTTCGTGACGCAACTTTCCGGCTGGAGGTTTGTCGTGCCTATGAAGACAAATGCGCCGTCACCGGCCTGCGCATGATCAATGGCGGCGGTCGAGCCGAGGTTCAGGCAGCCCATATCAAGCCAGTCGCGGTCGGCGGACCAGACATTGTCCAGAACGGCATCGCGCTGTCGGCGACCGTCCATTGGCTGTTCGACCGGCACCTGATTTCGATAGACGAGAACCATCGGCTGCTGGTCGCGCATAACCGGGTGCCTAGCGAATTGAGAAATCTGTTTCGACCGGAATCGCAAGGATTGCACCTTCCGTCGGATCGGAAACTGTGGCCACATCCGGCATTCTTGGCCCATCATCGAGAGCAATTCGCTGGCGTGCACTGATCCGCGAGCGCCGCTATCCGGACCACCTCTCCGTGAACGGAGAAGGGGGAGTTCTACCTCCCCAACCTCCCCATCTGCTTCGCCAGAAACTCCACGAACAGCCTTGCCCGCACCGGCAGCTGCCGGCCGAAGGCATGGACGATGTGGACCGGCATGGCCGGCATCGGCACTTCGGGCAAGACGAGAACCAGGCGTCCGGCGTCGAGGTCTTCCTGCACGGCGAAGCGCATGAGGTGGGCGATGCCGGTGCCGGCAAGGGCGGCATGGCGGATGGCGCCGCCGTCATCGGTGTCGAGGCGGCCGTCGGGTACGATTCCGCTGCCGTCGGCGAAGGTGACGGGCAGCGGGCGACCGGCGGAGACATAGCGGATGAAATCATGGGCGCGCAAATCCTCGATCGAGGCTGGAAAGCCTCGACGCTGGAGATAGGCAGGGGCGGCCACCAGCACGATCGGCAGGCTGGCGATGCGGCGCGCGGTCAGCCCGGTATCCGCCAGCACGCCCATGCGCACCGCCACATCGTAGTTCTCGCGGATGAGATCGGCGTGGCGGTCGGTGACGCTGAGCTCCAGCTTCACATCGGGCTGTTCGGCCAGGAAGCGCTCGGCCCATGACGCGATCAGGCTCCGGCCGAGTTCGACAGGGGCGGTGACGCGCAGCAGGCCGCGCGCCGTGCCGGTGCCCTGCACGATATCCTCGGCATCGTCGAGCGCCCGCAGCAGCGGCGCCACGCGCTCGTAGTAGGCAATGCCTTCGCTGGTCAGCCCCAGCCGGCGCGTCGAGCGCTGGATCAGTTTTGCGCCGAGCCGACGCTCCAGCTTGGCGACGCTCTTCGATACGGCCGATGGGCTGGAGCCGATCAGCCGGCTGGCGGCCTGGAAGGAGCCGGCATCCACCGTGCGCACGAAGGCGACGAGGCCGGAGGTCTTTTCAAGGATGGTGGTCATGACGTCGACATCGCATGTTGAGGCGGACCGATTACGGAATTCCAGGCAAAAAAGAACGGCCTGAAGTCAGGCTAACACGCTTTTTCGGCAAGCTTAAATACCGCTCATCATCATCACACGGAGAAAATGGATGAGCAGTTTGAACGGCAAGGTCGCTATCGTCACCGGCGCGTCGAAGGGCATCGGCGCGGCTATCGCCAAAGGGTTGGCGGTGGCGGGGGCAGCCGTGGTGGTCAATTACGTCTCGTCACGGGAGGGGGCCGAGCGCGTCGTCGCGGCCATCGAAGCAGCCGGCGGCCGGTCCGTCGCAGTGCAGGGCGATGTCGCACGGGCGGCCGATGTGCGCGGCCTGTTCGAAGCGGCGAAGGCCTCGTTCGGCGGCGTCGACATCCTGGTCAACAATGCCGGCGTGTTCCGCTTCGAGCCGCTGGAAGCGGTCAGCGAGGCCGAATTCCACCGGCAATTCGATACCAATGTGCTCGGCATTGTGCTGGCCACCCAGGCGGCGGCCAGGCATTTTGGGCCGGAAGGCGGCAGCATCGTCAACATCAGCTCGGTCGCCAGCTTCAATCCGCAGCCCAATTCGCTGGTCTATGCCGCCACCAAGGCGGCAGTGGATTCGATCACGCTGTCGATGGCGCGGGAACTCGGCCGCCGCAATATCCGCGTCAACTCAATCGCGCCGGGCGGTGTCGACACCGAAGGGCTGCAGCGCGTCGGCATCGTCGGCAGCGAGGCCGAAAAGGCATTGGTCGCGATCACTCCGCTCGGCCGCTTCGGCCAGCCGGAGGATGTCGCGAAGGTGGCGGTGTTTTTGGCGTCGGACGAGGCGGCGTGGGTGAGCGGAGAGCGGATCACGGCGTCTGGCGGGTGGCGATAGAGGCGTGGTTCTCCTTCTCTCCAACCGGGTAAGAAGGTAAGCTAAACCCTCCTAAAACAGCGCCTTCTCCAGCGGTTCTTCCAGCGTCTGCGCAAAGGATGTCGCCAGATGGTGGCGGTCGCGGAAGGCGAGTTTGCCTGAGATGAAGACGTGGCATTCTGTCGGGCCGCAGAAGCGGTCGGTGAGGTCGACATAGAGCGTGTCGGGCACGCTTTTCACCACGGCGCGTTCGGTGGCGGCGACATCGTCATTGGCGGCCTCGACCCTTGGCGTGTCGCAGCGCGAGGGCGCCTCGCGCCACCAGAGCGCGCGCGCCACGCAGGAATCGGCAAAACTGTCGCTGATCGGCGTGTCGCGGATGACGGCGGTCTCGACGCCGGCGTGGCTGAAGGCCTGCAAGGTGGAACGCAGGCCGGCCTGCCAGCGCGCGACCTCGGCCTTGCGGACGGCGGCGGGCATGTCGCGCGTCAGATTGCCGATCGAGAATTCCGAGATCACAACCAGGCGCGGCTTGCGGCGGATGATTTCCGCTATCGCCTGCTCGCGCCAGGCGTCGCATTCGGTGTAGTCGCGCTTCAGCACCGTGTTGAAGGTCGAGAGCCGCGAGGCGCGGCATGAGGATTTGAGATAGGTGACCACTTTGGTGTCGTTGCGCCTGGCCGCCTCGACCAGCGGCGTCGACCAGTGGTCGGCATGCGAATCGCCGAACAGAACGATGGTGCGGGCGGCCTCGGCCGGGCCGAACATGCAGGGTTTCGGCTTCACCGTATGGAAGTCGAGCAGGCAGTTCTTGTCGATGGCGCGCGCGGTGGAGGGCTGCTCGGCGGCCTCTTCGATGCCGCGCTGGGCAGGGTCGATGTTGCGCGTGGCCAGATGCGCGTTGGCATAGGCCGCCGCCACGCCCATACCCGTCAGCCCCAGCGCGGGGGCCAGCGCGCGGGCGCCCGCCGTCAGCCAGCCGAAACGCCGTCCAGGATTCTCGATCAGGTGATAGCTGAGCACCGACAGCGCCAGCGCCAGCGCGCCACAGCCGAAGCGCTGCGAGGCGCTGAGATCCGGCACCAGCATTTGCGCGTAGACGATCACCGGCCAGTGCCAGAGATAGAGCGAATAGGAGAGCGCGCCGATCCATTGCAGGGGCGGCAGCGAGAGCGCGGCGGCGGGCCTCAAGGTCTGCCAGCCGATCGGGCTGGCTTCGTCGTTGTGCTCGCCGGCGCCGCTCAGCAGCACCAGCACCGTGCCGGCAACCGGCAGAGCCGCATACCAGCCGGGAAAGGGCAGGTCTTCGCTGAGCCAGATGTAAGCAGCCGCGATCAGCGCCAGGCCGAGCCAGCCCTGAGCGGCACGCAGCCACGAACGCTGGTGCCGCCAGGCCACCGGCACCAGCGTCGCCAGGCCGCCGGCGGCGAACTCCCAAGCGCGCAGCGGCGAGAAGTAGAAGGCCCAGGCCGGCGACAGGCTGGTCAGCCACAGGCAAGCCGCGAAGGAGGCGAGGCCGGCCACGCCGATCACCGTCGCGGCCATGCGCCGGCCCGGCCGCAGCCAGGCGGCGAGCAGCAGCAGCGCCGGCCAGACGAGGTAGAATTGCTCCTCGACCGACAACGACCAGAAGTGGATGAAGGGATTGCTTAAGGCGTCGCTGGCGAAATAGTCGAACGACCAGCGCAGCAGCCACAGATTGATGGCGTAGGCCGAGGCATACATGGCGCCGCGCGAATAGAGCGCCTGTTCCTGCGGCGCCAGGATGAAATAGCCGGCGGCGAGCGTCGCCAGGATGACGAACAGGGCCGCCGGCAAAAGGCGCCGGGCGCGGCGGGCGTAGAAGCGCCAGAGGTCGAGCCGGCCGGTCTCGGCGATTTCGCGCATGAGGTGCGTCGAGATCAGCCAGCCGGAAATGACGAAGAAGATGTCGACGCCGGCAAAGCCGCCGGGGAGTGCTGCGAGGCCGAAATGGTAGGCAACGACGCCGCCGACTGCCAGCGCGCGCAACCCCTGTATGTCTGGCCGGAACGATGCCGCCACGAGGCCTCCTTCGTGCAAGCCCAGCCCGCCAGCCCAGCCCGATGCAGTGTCGGCCGGGTCGGTCGATATCGCAATGCAACAAAATTATCGCAATGCAACATGGCCAGAAAAAGGAAGCGGTCGGGAAGGCGGATGCGCTCGACGCGCTCGGTGGGACGGTGATGCCGGCGGGCGATCACGGAACCTTGTTCAGTCGTGGCTTGACACGCAAAGGCTTCCGTAGCGAGTTGCGCGCGGGGCAATCTTGGGCATTTGGGGGCATTCCATGAAGAAGATTTACGAAAAGCCGGTTCTGGTGAAGCGCGAGAGGCTGTCCAGCGTCGTCGCGATCGTGGCCTCCGGCCCGTTCTGAGCCGGCGCAACTCGGCACTTTCGCCGGTGCCTGTGCATCGGCGTGCGGTGACAATGCAACACGGCGACGTTTCCAGGCGCGGTCACCACATCGGGGTCGCGGCTTGACGCGATGCGGCCATGGTGCAATCTCGGCGCTGGGCAAGGGGATATCATGAAGAAGACCTACGAAAAGCCGACGCTCAGCAAGCGCGATCAGCTTTCCC
This sequence comes from Mesorhizobium sp. dw_380, assembly GCF_018588885.1. Taxonomy (GTDB): domain Bacteria; phylum Pseudomonadota; class Alphaproteobacteria; order Rhizobiales; family Rhizobiaceae; genus Mesorhizobium. Next base: position 37,684 of record NZ_JAFFIW010000035.1, on the reverse strand, counting down.
GCGTCACCGCGGTCCCCGCTTTGTCGGGAACCTGAGCCGGCGGGAAGTGCCCTGATCGACGTCAAGTTGGCAAAACCGTCGCCTTTCGGCGTCGGGCTGGCCGATTCCATCGATTTTGATCGCCATAATCGGACTGAGCATTGCAGCGACCAGTCAGGGCAGCGAGGACCGCCAGTTTCCGCGGCGGCGGGCGCTAGCCGGCCTTGGGGCGACGGCATTGCTCTGGCAATTCGCCGTCAATGGTGACAGCGGCGGCACGCGCCAAAAAGTCTATTGGCACCGGTTTGCCAGCTTTCAAGAGCTGCGCATGCCTGTTCACAAGGCCTGCTGCCATCGCACCATAGGTTTTGAACAGGAAATTATCGCGCACCGTGTCGGCCTTCACCTGCGCCCAATTGCCGAGTGTCTTTGGCCCCGGCCTGTTCTCGATGTCAATCAACGCGGGATCGACATCGAGCGCATTGATGGCGGCGATACGCCGGCCTTCCGCCAGGAAGAGGTTCAAATTCTGCCTTTCCTCATTCGTGTGTGCCGCCAGCCAATCTTCGCTCGCATAGCCTTCGACGCTCAGCTTCAATCTGGGTGCGCCGGCGGCTATTGCGGGTTTCATGCAGCTTGCGAGGTAGGCGCCATAATTGTGCAGTGTGTCTCGCCACGTCCCAGTGCCGAGCGGGTCGTTCAGGCCGCTGGCGCCGAAGTAGAAAGCCTTCTCCACCGTATCGATGCCATTTTTGCCCCAAAACGCAGTGTCATTGCTGCCGGTAACCGGATGGAGGAACGGAACGTTTATCCCGCCATTGCTAATGTCGTAGAGCATCGTGACGATAGTGGGGCCGGCCTGCGTTTCGGGCGAAACGTAGACGGCAATGACAACGGGCGCCGCCGAGGCGCTAGGGCCTGGATTGGCCGGCAAGGCAGGAATGTGCTCAGCGACAGCTTGCAGCCCCAGCTTGAGGCTATCTGCTAGGTTGTTGGTGGCGGTAGCCAGACCGGCGAGGGATGCCGGATCAATCTGCCCGGCGCCAAGCTTGCCGGCGAAGGCGTCGAGCCCGGTCTTGATGTTTTCGGCCAGTGTGTTGGTGGCGTGTACCCATGCCGTCTGATCCTGCGGCTTCGGTTCCGGGCGCCGTTCGTCGCAGCGTGGAAGCTCCGGCTTCGCGGCTGCTTCCGACGGCTCGATGCGCAACACCAGAGACTTGGCGATCTCGGTCACCGGGTTGCCATCACGGGTCTCGACAAAGTAGCTGCCGCCGGTCGCCATAAGGACACGACCGTGTTCGAGCACGCAGGAGCCGAGTTCGTCGCTTCGCGAGATGAAGGCGAAGGACTGGTTTCTGCCAAAGTCCAGTGTGCGCGAACAATAGGATAAAAGCACCGGAATAGCGGCTATCGCCAAGAATACTATGGTATTGTTGAAGCGCATCCGGCTTATGTGTTTCGGCCATTTTTTCTCGCTGACGCTGGCAAGATCGTTGCCGAGCGAAGCCTGCCCACTGCCACCAGGTTTTGCGGAGTTCTTAGTGTCAAACCGGTCCCATGCAATCTTGCTGAACTTGAAATAGTCGTCGGACCCGCGACCTGTCGCCTTGGCAACCGGCTCGTCATACCGCCCTGATCCTGGCGGCACTTCGTCCGCCTTTTCCAGTACGCTGCTATAAAGCGTCGCCCGTAGATCGCTCATGATGGACGCGCGAGCGGTGTTTCCGAACCTGATCGAAAACAGATAGGCGACCACGGCGGCAACGGCGGCGGCGGGAATTACCCAGTTTTTGAGGGCCAGGTTGTTGTCGAACAGGATCAGGATGATGGCGACTGCTAGCGCCGCCACGACACCCATGAAAAGGATCTGAGGGCTGGCGAACAACCCTTGCTTCTCGATGCGCTGCGCATGGGGCCGGGTGGCATCCTTGTAAGCATCGACGGACGCCTCGGTGTAGAACTCGCGCCCTACTCGTCCAGCATATCGCTGGGCATAGTCAAGGAAATTCCAATAGCGGCGAAGGAACTTTTCGGCGTTATCGAGCAGGCTGATGTCTCCGAGCGGCGGCTGCAAATCCGAAGCGACTGGCTTGTCCCTGCCTTTTGTCGTGGACAGAGTTCCGCGCCACTCTCCCTGTGTCGATCTGAATTCCTTGATCGCCTCCAGCATCTCGTCGATTTCATTCTGGTCCTTATCGAACAGCCGGGAAGCCTCGTTGAATTCGGCCCTGACCCGATCGAAAAGGCGCGCGGCGTTGGAGTGATAGGTAACGATATCCATCTCCTCGGCGATGCGCTTGGCGCTAGTATGGTCGAGCAGGCGGTTAACCTCCTTAACGGTATCACCGCTGGAAATGCCGACCATCTTGATATTGGCCAGAGCTGTCCATTCGCTCTTCAGATCGTACTTGCCGGTGGCCTGCGGTGCCGCCAGCGAGTTCGCCTGTTCGTCGTAGAAGATGGCGGGATTTTCCTGTCGGCTGGCCAGTTTATACACGGTGTGGAAAAGCTTGCCGGCGGCCTCCTCGAATTCCATAATTTTTTTCGCAAGTTCTTCATCGGCCTTCTTCAAGTCGGCGTTCGCGTTCTTCAGCCGCTGCTCCATGGCATCGGATCCAAGATCGTCATTGGCCTGTTCGCCTTGGCCCTGTGGGTCCGGCGGCCGACGGAGAGACTGAACCGTGTTTGCCTCTTTTCTGTATTTGGCAAGCAACGGCTCCGCCGCGACAACAATCTGATGCAGCAGTTCCAAGGGGGTGGGGTCTTTCTTTGAATTGGTTTCTGTGGTGTCAGCCATTCTTGTTCTTCCCCTTCAGGTCTTTCTCCAGGAAATCCCGGGCTCGTTCCAGGCCCATCACGAACAGGTCCATCATGTCCTTCTCGTCCATGACGAAGTTGAGCCAGTTGCTGTCCTTGACGTTGATGGCCGCGAGGCGGAACGGGAATGACGGCGGCATCGAGTAGCGCTCGCTGCCTGGGCTCGTCTGGCGCTTCTCGAACAGTTCCTTGCGGCGTTCGAGCGTCTCGATGGCGTCGCGATCGCGCTGGTTGCGGACCATGAATGCCACCACGCTGATATCGTCGGCCAGGCTGCTCAGCCGGGCACGGCGGCGATAGGGTTTTGCCGGGGCGGTGTTCATCAGCGGTACTGCAATGGTCGGCACGTTGAGAAGGATGGTGCTGAAGGCATCGACGGGCAGGTTGGAAAAGATGCCGCCGTCAAGAAATGCGACCTCGTCGATATGGGACAATTCTCGCTGTTTGCTCGCGTCGGCAAGGTTGTCGAACTTCTCCTCGATGAATTTCTCCCATTTCTCACCCTTATTGACAGTAAAGACAGCTGGCTCGAAGAAGAACGGGATCGACATCGACGCACGCACCAAGGCTGCCGGCGAATTGGCGCCGGTCTGGGCCGACAGATATTTGATGTCGTCAGGAAACTGGAACTTGACGCCGATCGGCGTGCAGGCTGCCATAATCTGCAGCAGATCTCGTCCTCCCAGAGTAACTTCTTCTAGCGACGACAGTGGCGTTTTTTCTCCTTGGGTCTTTTGCTTGGCGTTCTTTATCGCTTTGTTCAGCTGCTCGGCAATATTTCTCAGCCGGTCGAAGAGATCGTTGACCGTCCGCAATCCACGTTCGGCCAGTACGCTCCGCAACCAGTCCTCAAAGGCGTTGCCGGAGTTGAGGCCGCGTGTATGCAGGATCTGCCGAAATGCGCCGAGCCAGCCCGACCAGGACGAGGGCAAATAGGAATACCGTTTGAGCAATATCTGCTTGATCAGCCGGCGGGTCCGATAAGGCCCGTCGATGAAGGTGGCCATCGGCATGGCGCCGACGATCTCCACCACCTTCTTGTGGGTCGGGCTGAGCAGGTCATCGCCGCGCACGGCGGCCATGCCCATGGCCATGATGGCGCCGGCCGAAGCACCGGCGATGCCGACGAAGCGGACACCAGCTTGTTCCAAACCGGTGACGAAGCCGGCATGGGCAAGCCCCAGGACACCGCCACCCTGCAGGACGATGTTGGCGATTCTGAAGACCTTCCCGGCATTGGATTGGCCGGCGGGCATTTCACCAACGGCAAGGTCCCCGACGCCATCAGGCGCCTTGGCGGCCTCAAAGAGGTTCAACCCATCGGCATCACTGGGCGCCTTGTTTTCGGTGGCGGCCGCTCTTAGCCAGAAAAAGTCGTCCACTTCCGGTTGCCGAGCGAGATTTTCTATCTCACCCAACAATCGCATGACGTCCGGATGATGCCAGACATCCAAGGTCATTGGTTTCGCCCCCGCGAACCCCGCGACTGTCGCGCTGCGTTGCCGAAGACCCCAACCTTCGGAACTCACGCCGGGGCGCACCATCATGGTGCCGTCATCCCCTGCTGGTTCAGCCTTCCAATTCAGTATTTTGTTTAGGCTGAGCTTTATTAGGGCGCCATATTGTTTTCGCCGTCAAGTTGTTTCTGACGTCGACTTGGACATTGCATGAAAAGCATCGCGCGCGCGTGCATTCATTCCACGCGCTGGAGATGTCCCGGTGGCTATTAGCCGGTAATTGTAGCGCGCAGGCAGATATGGTCGCCATCACATGGTCAGCTTCCGTCTGGCGTAGCCGATACTGCAAGCAAAGCCTGAATTGAACAGTATTGATCCGATACAAAGGGTCCGCCCCGGTCGCCGGTTCGCGAGCCGATCAGGGCTGCAAAATTACATTGCGGCGCAACGAGTTTCGCGGGGTCAGGCGCTACGGAATGCTTTCGAGCGCGCGATCGCGGTCCTTGCGCTGCGCGCGGCGTAGAGGCCTGCGCCTGCCGCCACGACGACCAGGGCGGCGAAGATCGCGAGTTTCCATGGCGTCGCGCCCTGCGGGCCGAAGGCGACAAAATACATGGTGCGACCGGGAATGAAGGTCAAAAGCCCGGTGATGACGAGACCGAACATGTAGGTGCCCTGCATGATGCGGCGGTGTGCGGCAATGTTGCCGCCGCGCGCGGTCCGCACGCCGCGCCACAGCATCACCAGCACCAACAGCGACAGAAGGTGGATCGGGCTGAACGGCCCCACAGCCGGATCGTCCAGATGAACAGGCCGGAGACCGCGACCGTCGCCATCAGCGCCACCCAGGCGCGGCCGAGCGCCCGGTGCAGCCGGTCGCCCTTGCTGCGCCAAAGCTGCGCGGCGCCGAGTAGCAGCGCGGCGACGGCGATCACCGCATGGAGCTGGATGACGGGCGAGGCGTGGAGCAAAGGGCTGAGCGACATCGGTGTTCTCCGCGAAGTCGCGGATTATGGCCGACGGGGCGCTGGAGCGGCAAGAAGGGCCGGCCGCACCAGCCGCAAAAAACAGCCCCGAATAGGGCTGTTTTCATGGACGTGGCGATGACGCGTTTACTTGCTGCCGCCATTCGCCTTCACGCTGCTGCAGAATTCCGGATGGCTGTTGGCGGCATTGGCGTTCTTGGCCTCGTCGGCACAAGCTGTCATCATCATCTTCTGGTCTTCGGGCGTCAGCGCCTTCCAGGCTCTGATGAACTCGTCATTGCCGCGCATCTTCTTCATGGTGGAGTCCGTGTAGAAGGGTTGCATCTTGGCCGGGTCGTCGAGAGCGGATGTGCCAGTGCTGCCGGCGGCGAGAGCCGAGCCGGCGGCTATCGAAAGCGCAATTGCGCCCAAGCAGATCATCTTGGTTTTCATGATAGGATCCTTCCCTGTTTTTTTGACCGCCGAAGCAAACGATCAGCTTTTGAACGGCCCAGAGTCGGGGAAGTTCCAGTTTATCATCCCAAGAAAGGTGGGACCGGCAGAAATATATTCTCGTGAAACCTTGAAACTTTCCACGAAGCTCTTCGTTGCCTTGATGGTGCCCTCGCGAGTCGCGCGAGGGGAGCCTTTTGTTGGCAATCGTTGCAGAGGACAGCGCGGTGGCGTTGTCCGCGCGGCATCCGGGTTTAGCCGCCCGCGCCAGCCGCCGTTCCTATCTCCTGGAGATAGAAATCCTTGCTCGGCTGCAGATGGTCGACGCAGAGTTGCGCCAGCACCCAATTGTCCCTGCGCTTCAGCGCCTCGATCATCATCCAATGGTGTTGCCGCGAGACGTCGAGCTTATCCCTGTCGGCCAGCGAATTGGCCCGCACCGGCAGGCTGAGGCGCATGTAGTGTTCGATCGAGGAGACGAGATAGGCGTTGCCGCAGGCCGAGAACATTGTGAGGTGGAAACGGTCGTTGGCCTCGTGGATGCCCCTGAGATAGCCGCGGTCGACATGACCGCTGTAGACGCGGTGAATGTCAGTCAGTTCGGCGATCAGCGCGTCGCTGACCGGCAGGGGGATCATCAGCGCCGCCTGGCGTTGCAGCATTTCGCGCACTTCGTAGATCTGCCGCACCTCCTCTGGGGAGAGCCGGCGCACCATGGCGCCCTTGTTGCGTTCGCGCGTGACGATGCCGAGTTTTTCCAACTGGTAGAGCGCCTGGCGGATGGTGTGGCGCGAAACCGGAAAGCGGGCGAGCAGCACGTCCTCGACCAGGCGCGTGCCGGGCGCCAGCCGGCCGAAGATGATGTCCTCCTCCAGCGCATGCACAGTGTCGGCTTCCTTGCCGCCATAGTCGAAGGTGTTGAGCATCGCGAACCCTTGTTGCTCTCAGTCCAATTTCATGTCGGCAGGCCGATCTTTATTGCGAGGAATGCCACTCTAGCGCTCGCACAAGGCTGGCCACAAGCTGGTCGAGGCGCGGGTCGTCGAGGCTGACGACACCGGACATCTGCAGGCCGCATGGCCGCTGACCGGCCGTCTGAGATTCGCGCCGCGCGCAGGCCGACACGGAAAGGCCCGCCACCGACGCGACTCGTGACGGGCCTTCTGGAGTACGCCGGGCTTAAGACCGTCCGGCCATTTTCAAAACTTTTCAGAGGGATGGTTGTTCCATCACACCACCTCAGAAAAGCGGGCTGGTCAGGCTATCACCATGCGGTTCAGTCCGCGCACTGCGAGATCGGACACGCAATTGCGGTAATCGACGACAGTTTCTGGCGCTTCAGAAGCGACGGCTTCACATAGCTTTTCTTCATTTTATTCCCCTTGCCCCATACATTGGCCAGTGCACGTGACGCCAGGGAATGCCTGTTGTCAAAGCGTTTCGGTCCCTGAAATCCCCAGCTATTCGCTGTTTTAGGACAAGCTGATGCCTAAATCCCACAAGATGGGGTCCAGAGCCGGATTGCACGACGCAAGGGGCGGATCAACGGTTGCGCCCTATCGTTGTGCCGCAGCCAAAACGCCGCCAAGGTTCCGTGGCCTCAATTCCTGTCGGCCGGCTTCGAGCGCATGCGCGAGACCGTCTCGCGCTCTGCCCGCTTGGAGCGCAGCGGCGGCAGGCCGCGGTCGATCAGGTCCATGTCCTCCAGCACCATGTCGCCCATGCGCTTGAAGGCGATGTCGAGCGCGCCGGCGCGGTGGGCCGAGCGCAGGAAGCCGGGCAGGGTGCGCACGGGATGGTCCAGCGCCAGCGGCTCCTCGGGGAAAACGTCGCTGGCGGCGACGACGTGGCCGCTTTTCACCGCCGCCATCAAAGCGGGGAAGTCGACCACGCCGGCGCGGCTGAGCAGGATGAAGGCGGCGCCCTTGCGCATCTTCGCGAACGCGTCCGCGCCGAGAAAGCCCTGGTTCTCAGAGGTCACCGAGGCGACGACGAAGACGAAATCACTTGAGGTCAGCACCTCGTCGAGCGAAGCCGGCTCGACGCCATTGTCGATCAGGATCGACGGCGGCAGCCAGGGATCGAAGACTTTCGTGCGGGTGCGAAAACCGGTCAGCAGCCGGTTCAGCGCGCGGCCGAGATCGCCGAAGCCGATGATGCCGACATCGGCGCCCGACAAGAGCCGCGCCGTCTGGTTGCCGTCGCCGCCCCACAACTCCTTGCCCTGGCGGAAGGCGAGGTCGGCATCGACGATGTCGCGGGCAAGGTTGAGCGCCATGGCAAGGCCAAGCTCTGCCACCGGCTCGGCGAACACGAGGCCGGTGGTGACGACATGGATGCCCCGCGCAAACAGCGTCTCATAGGGCATGTTGTTGACGAGGTTGGTCTCGACATTGAAGACACAGCGCAGCGCCTTCATCTTGTCCAGCGTTTCCGGCGAGATCGGCGGCTGGCCGATGATATAGCGGGCTTCAGTCAACACATCTTCCGGCAGTTCCGCGACGCCGTCAGCCGTCGTCTCGACGATGCGGTAGTGGGCCTTGAGGCGCGCCAGTTGCGGTGGGGTGAAGATCAGCTCGAGCGTGCGTGGTTCCGGCGCGCTGATGACCAGCGGCAAGGCATTGTTCGACATGATGCTTCCTCCCGGCGCGATCTTCATCGCGTTTCTCGGCAACGATTTATTACTGAAGGGGCCCGGCATTGGCCAGTTCGAAATTCCGGCCGCATCCTGCGCGAGGAGGCGAGGAAGGCGGGACTGCAGCTGGGGTCATGGGCTTTTAAGCTGCGCAGCCGGACGTTGCACACTTTTAAGCTGTGCAGCCGGACGTCGCACAATTGACATATGGCAGCAAATTGGCTCTTTTAGCCCGGTATTCAACGAGGAGGGCATGTACATTGAAGAAATATGAGAAGCCAACATTGCAGAAGCGGGACAAGCTTTCGTCCGTCGTGGCGGCTCCGTCGTCATTCCAGACGCCAAGTTGAGCGGTTGAACGTCTGACGGGTTCGCCCGGTGAGGCAAAAGCAATAAGGCGCGGTCGGTTGATCGCGCCTTTATTGCATCTCGGCCACTGTCGCTGGCCGTTGTCCGAAATTGCGCATCTTGCGGCCGATGATCATCAGCTGGCGCGCCGTGTTGTTGCGCAGGCGGCGCACGCGCCATTCCAGTCCGGTGCCGATGGTGATCGCCCTGGCATACTGGCTCGCTCGCATGCCGTCCTCGTCCGTGGCCGCCTTGACCGGGTCGTCATAGAAGGCGCTGATCTTGTCGGCCGCCATGCCTGGTGTTTCGAACCAGCGCGGGATGTGAACCGAGTGGAGCTGATCGACATCGGTCATCACCCGCGCGATGCCGACGCCCGGCGTCGGGCACGTCGTGCAGAAGGCGTCGCCGATGAAGACGACGCCGTCACGGCGATGCCCTTCCGTCCTCGTCAGGTCGATCGGCCTGATCTCGACAGGTCCGCTGATCTTGAAGTTTCCGCACTGCGCCGCGATCTCGGGCATCATTTCGCAAAGCATTTTCTGTGGATCCTGACGGAACGCCTTGGTCCATGCCTCGCCAGCCTGCCGGTATCCGAACATGTTCGCACGCATGGTGCCTTTGATTGGAAATACGCTGATGTAGGCGATGCGGTCTTCGGGGCGCCTGGCGAAACAGGTCACGGTCTGGTAGGTGCATTCGCTTGGCGAGACGGCAAGATCGAAGCCGATCGAAAGTGAGTGGGCCTTGGAAATCTCGACGCGGCGGACGCCGATGGCGCGACGCACCGCCTCGCTATGGCCGGTGGCCACCACAAGCAGCCGCGCTTCGATGATGGCGCCGGTGTTGAGGACAAGCCGCTGCTTGTCCGGCCCGGTCGTGATCTCTGCGACCTTGCCCACGGTGACCGGTACCTGGGGCGGCAGGGCCGCGCGCAGACCGTTGATCAGGGCGCCATAGGAGAATCCATATTCGACGCGCCGATCGCGTGAGAACAACTGGCCAAGGCGAAAGACATGGATGTCGTCCATCGGCGTCAGGAGAGGCAGGACGATCGAGTTCAGGCCCAGTTTCTCGAACAGGCGGCCCTGGCCCGTGCCAATCTTCTCGGCCCTGAACTCGTCGGGATGGGTCTGGTGCGGATCGATCAGCGCGACCTTGCGGCCCGCCCTGGCCAGCAGGGTGGCCAATGTCGTGCCGGCCAGTCCCGCACCAACAATCGCCACGTCGACTTCGGCCTGCCCGGCCTCGGCGCCGGTCATCTCGCTATCCTTTATGCTGGTCATCTTTCTTCTCACGATCCGTTGTTGAAATATCTTCCTCCCAATCCTTATCAACCTGAAGCAACCAGTGCGGGTGGCTGATGGTAAGCGTTGTTTAGGTTAATGACGGCCGCCTCTTCTTCCAGCGCGGCGCGATGCCCGAGCCATCGATGAATTCCAGGCCACCCGCCTCGTTGAGCGTGTGCAGCTTGCGCCCACTCCATAGCGCACCAGGGGTTAAGATCGTCTCGACGACCTGCTCCATGCCGTTCAAATCAAGGTGAACAACGCGTGCGATGCCAAGGGCCGCGCCATAACTCCTGCGGCAATCCTGCACCGGACGTAGCAGCTGGCCGTCGTGCTCGACCATGCGGCCGGCCGGTCGCGCCGAGGCGATGTCGATCAATACGGGATTTCTGGGGTGCGGCGTCCATGGCCCGCGAAAGTCCGGCGCCGACCACAGATGCAGCGCGTCGGAGAACGCGCCGCCACCGTCCCTGACCGTGGCGAACAGCCACCAGCGACCGCCATGCTCGACCAGGGTGGCGTCGCTGGCGACAACACCGGACAGCAGCGTCGCTTCCTTGACCCATCCGCCGGGGAAGGCGGTGGCGCGGTAGAGGTCGACCGTACCGTTGGCGCAGCTTTCCGGCACCATCCACACCTCGCCGTCGCGCTCGAAGACGAAGGGATAGGAGAGATGATAGGGCAGGTCGAGCACCGGCTCCGGGCGGCCAATCGGTCCCGACGGGCCGAAAGGTACGGCCGATATGATGGCCCGGCCCAGCCGGTGGATATAGTCCTCCACGAACAGCGTTACCTTCCCTTGATAAAGGATTGGAAACGGATCGGCATAGAAGCGGCTGCCGTCGTCGCGCAGTTCCTGCCAGCCCGATGCCGGATGCGCGCGCAGGTCGTAAAGGTCGCGGCCATCGGTTCGGCGCCAGCCGACTTTCCAGTGCGGGGCGTTGTAGCAGAGATGGTAGATTTTCTGGACGATCCGCCGCGCCAGCGCCTTGCCGGCCCTGACGCCAAGCTTGGTTGTGGAGGGCATTGCCGGCGGGGCGACGGCTTGCGCCGGCTCTGGCAGGACGGGCAAGGCGGCGCGCGCCGCGCGTGTCATTGCCGGGAGGATCGGGGCCGCCAGGATCAGGCTTGCCGTGCGCGCCAGCATGTCCTGGAAGGAGGCAAGCGCGATGCCGCCATATTCGGTGCCCAGGCGTCCTTCGGCAATGGCGGCGCCGTTCTCCTCGATGCGGGCAATCGGCGTGCGGCCGTCGAGGATCAGTGCCAGCAAGACAGCTTCGCCAGCGGCGCCGTCATAGGTCACGCGCCAGACGCGCGTTCCGTCCAGGCTCACGTCGCCGCAGAGGTCGATCACCAGATCCGGTGAGGCGGCCGGCCGCGTTGGGTAGGGCGCCAGCGCCGAAAGCGGCAGGCGCTTGGCCACCCCGTTTGCGGGCAGGCCATGGATGGCCGTTTCAAGTTGGAACAGGGCCACGGCGCTGCCTGGAATGCCGCCATCAGCCGGCCTGGCGTCGACGCTGAGCTCGACATGCGGCAGTGCTGCCAGGCGCTGCAGCAGCATCAGGTGAAAAGCACGGAGGCATTCGCTGTCCAGGCGTAGGCTCACTTGCATGTCGCATCCCTTGCGTTCTGATGTTCGGCATCCTGCCGGTGTTCGAATTCTGGACACGGCTGAAGCGCGGACGGATGGGCCGGCGTGAAGTGCTGCCTCATTTCGGTCCGTCTCCTGCCCGCCCGCGCCGCGCCGACACCCCTCATGCGTTTTTACTACGCAAAGTCCGTGCCAAAAATCAGAAGAGCTCCGAACATAATTAACAGTGTTTTAACAGTTGGAGGAATAGCTAGGATGAAGCCGCGATTTAGACTTGCGGACAGATGGAGTGTTGTCGGAGCGACCTTTGCAATCATCCCTGCTCTCGTTGCCGCAACAACATGCTCCGGAGGTGGTCCAATATGCCCCGGAGCCAGTGCCGACGGCGTCCTATGCATCCTCGACCGTCGAGCTGGGTGACCTGAAGCGCATATTGGTGCGCCGCCGTTTCCTGATCTTCGCCACCGCCGCGCTGCTGACGCTTGTGACGCTGCTCTATGGGCTGTTCACCCCGGCGCTCTACAGCTCGGTGGCGGAAATCATCATCGACCCGCAGGACCTGCAGGTGGTCAACAACGACGTCAATCCGAGCCGGGTGCCACCCGATGGCGGCATCACCATGGTGGAAAGCCAGGTCAGCGTCGTCCAGTCGAGCGGCGTGCTGCTCAGGGCTATCAAGGCGACGAACCTGACCGAGGATCCGGAATTCAACGGGCAGGGCCTGGTTGGCCGCCTGCTCGGCGGACTGCTGGGCCCGCGATCGGACGAGAGCGACAAGACGGTGAAGACGCTCGACGCGCTGCGCAGGCAGCTGGCGGTGAAGCGGGCCGACAAGGTGCTGGTGATCGACGTCATCATCACGGCCAAGAGCGCCGACAAGGCCGCACTTCTGGCCAATGCGATCGCGCAGGCCTATCTGGCCGACCAGGCGGACGCGCGCGCCAGGATGGCCAGGGACGCCTCCGATTCCATCACCGCGCGGCTCGATGAGCAGCGCAAGCGCGTCCAGCAGGCCGAAAATGCCGTTGAGGCCTACAAGTCCGCCAACAACATGGTGATGGCGGCGGGCAATCTGGTCAGCGACCAGGAACTGACCGAGATCAACACGCAGCTCTCGGCCGCGCAGAGCCGCACCGCCGCGCTGAAGGCGCAGGTCGACCAACTGCGCCGGTCGGGCGGCGCGCCGGACGCGACCTCGGAAGCGATGCGCTCGTCGGTGATATCGAGCCTGCGGGCGCAGGAGGCGACGCTTGTCGACCAGGTCTCGCAGCTCGGCACCGAACTCGGGCCGCGCCATCCCTCGATGATCGCGGCCCAGCAGCAGCTGCGCGACACGCGCGCGCTCATCGCGCGCGAACTCGGCCGCATCGGCGCCGCCGCCGAGACCGACTACGAGCGGGCGCTGGCCAACCAGCAGGCGCTGGAGGCCAAGGTCGCCGGCATGAAGAGTAAGTCGCTCGACACCGACCAGGCGTCGGTCAGGCTGCGCGAATTGCAGCGCGATCTCGAGGCGGTGCGCTCCGTCTACGCCACCTATCTGCAGCGGGCGCAGGAGACGCGCGAGCAGATCACCGTCAACAGCACCAATGCGCGTGTCATCTCGGATGCCATGCCGGCCCTGAAGAAGAGCTGGCCGCCTCTGCCGCTGCTGTTGTTCGGCGCGATATTCGGCGGCCTGGGGCTTGGCACCGGCCTGGCGCTGATCACCGAATATGTCTCGCCGACGGTGCTTTCGAGCGCCCAGATGCAATCGGCCATCGATGCGCCTGTGGTGGGCGTGCTGCCGGCGAAATCGGCGCGCCGCCGCTGGTGGCCTTTTGGCGGCGCGGCTGCCCCGGCCGGACAGAAGACGGATGCGGTCGCGGGCCTGGCGCTGAGGCGCCTTTTCTCGTCCAGCCGGCGTCCGCCGGACTGGCCGCTGGTGCCGTCCATCCTGGTCACGTCGCCACCGCAGGACGCCGCGCAGCGGAGCAGGGTGGCGCGCCTGCTCGCCAATGCCGCGGCCGCCAGGGGCAGCCGTGTCCTGTTCATCGACACCAATGCCGGTAGCGGCAGCAGGGAGCCGCAGCCTGGTCTCCTCGACGTGCTGCGCGGTGAATATGCCTTCGAGGCGCTGAGCCAATACACGGCCGGCAGCAATGTCGCTGTTTTGGGCAGTGGCCGGCCAAAGGCCGTCTTCTCGGAAGCGCAGGGCGTCTATTTCACCCAGCATATGCTGGCCCAAGCGGGCCGCAGCTTCGAACTCGTCGTCGTCGACGGCGGCGCGCTGGCCGATAATCTCAACGCTTCTCCGCTGGTCGCCATGGTCGACGAGATCGTGCTCGTCGCCACGCTGAACGTGACGCCGATGCGCGATGTCACGGCGGCCTCGCAGGCCATTTCCGTCATGGGGCGCCTGCCGACCGCCGCCTTGCTGGTCGACGAGGCGGCCTGAAATGGCCGCCACCTGGGCTGCCGTCCCGGCCGCCTCGGGCCATGGTGGCGTCGCCTCGGGACGCTCCGTCGACCGGGTGACCCGCTTCGGAGTGACCGTGGCGGTGGCGCTGCTGTTCGGCGTCTCGGGCGGCCTGCTGTGGGTTGTGGGTTATAACTACGAAGGCCTGCTCGGCAGCGCGCTGACCAAGATCCATCCCTCCACCTATCTCTTCGTGCTTCTGTTCGCGTGGCGTGCCTGCCTGTTCGGCAACCCCGTCGGTTATGCGGTCGACGTTGCCGACAGGCGGCCGGCCGCGGCGCTCATGATGGTGACCGCCATCGTGCTTCTGTGCGTCGTGGTGCTGCGGCAACGCCCCGGCATGGCCGGCATGATCGACACCTATGTGGCGCCGTCGCTGGTCGTGCTGATGCTTGGCGAGGATGACGAAAGGGCATTCGCGCGGCTGCGGGCCGTCATTCATGTCGTCATGACGGCGAATGCGCTGCTTGCGCTGTTCGAGTTCGCCACCAAGACGCTGATCTTCCCCTACCGGTTCGACGGCGCGGTGTTCGTCAACGACCTGCGCTCGACCGCACTTCAGGGCCATCCGCTCAGCAATGCCACGGTCACCGCGATCTACGTGCTGGCGCTGCTCTCCGGTTCACGCTCCTTGCCAACGTCGCTGCGGCTCGGGCTGATCGGCCTGCAATTCGCGGCGCTCGTCACCTTCGGCGGCCGCTCGGCGATGGTGGTGACGATCGTGCTCGGCGGTTTCTACCTGCTTATTCTGGGTGTCGGCAAATTGCGGCAAGGACGCGTCAACTTGCTGGGTGCGGCGCTGGGCTTCATGCTTGCCGCGCTGCTGCCGGTCGCCATCGTCCTGGCGGCGTCCTACGGCTTCTTCGATGCGTTGCTGGAGCGCTTCGTGTCGGACAATGGCAGCGCCAATGCCCGCGTCGAGATGTTCGAGCTCTTCAAGCACCTGGAACTGCGCGACCTGATCGTCGGGCCGGATATCGACCTGGTCGAAAGCCTGCGCCGCATCAACGGCCTCGAACAGGGCATCGAGAACCCGATCATCCGCATGGTCATCTACCAGGGCATCGTCTTCACCCTGCTGATGGCGTTCGCCTTCGCACTGTTCATGCGCGAGGTGGCGCGCCACTGCCATCCCGGCATCTGGCTGCCGATGCTTGGATGGCTGCTCCTGCTCAACACCTCGGAAAGCATCGCGTCGAAGACGGCGATCCTGACCAAGGTGGTGGTGATGGCGCTGGCGCTGTACCGGCCGGCAAGGGCGGTGGTGGGGCGAGGGGCACAAGCGGGGCGCGGAGCTGCGAATGACAAGCGAAAGGGCCTGCCCCTTCGCCGTTAGCGTCAGGCTCCCCCGCGCTTCGTCATCCTATGGCGAAGCAAGGAGCGAAGCGACGCGGCGCAGACCATAGGATCCATGCCGTGACGTTGGTCGAAGGATGCAGCGGTCAGGAATAGCCGCTCGAACCTACGCGGGTTAAAGTCACGGATGACTGGGTATGTCTACATGACTGCAAGCCAGAAGCGCGGCACGATCTATATAGGCGTTACCAATGACCTCGGCCGCCGCATCCCTGAGCACAAGTCTGGCCAAGGCGCAGGCTTCACCAGTCGCTACGGCGTGCAGCGCCTTGTTTGGTATGAGGAGTACTTCGACATCACTGACGCTATACAGCGCGAGAAGTCGCTGAAGCGTTGGGCACGCCAGTGGAAGATCGACTTGATCGAAAAGACCAATCCTGAGTGGTTCGAGCTTTTTCGCGGCACGGGATGGTGAGCATTCTGCACCGTTGCGGCGCTTCAACGTCCCGGCATGGATCCTAGGGTCTGCGCCGCGTCGCTTCGCTCCTTGCTTCGCCCTAGGATGACGAAGTCGAGGGAGACGCTTAGGCAAATCCGGCGGTAAGCAATCTACTCCACCGGCATAGCCAACCCAAGTGCCTCGGCGCTCTGCGTGACGGCATCGGCGCGCAGCGCGCCGAATTCGCCCATGCGCTCTGAGGCGCCATGCACGCCGCCGTCTTCAGCACCCGCCGGCGCGGCCGGCCACTCATGCGGTGCCGGGCGATGGACGCGCAAGCGCGTCGGCGGCGCTCATGCCGAGCAAGCGGTAGGCTTCACGCTCATAGGCGACCAGGACATCCTCCCAGCGGAAGGCTTCACGGGCCCGGACCCTGGCGGCGGCGCCGCAGGTCCTGACGAGCGCGTCGTCCTCCATCGCCTGCCGCATCCCCTCGGCGCAGCTTTGCGTGTCGGTGAAGTGGATGGCGGCGGCACCCGCGGTCCACCTGTTGTATGGGTTGTCGTGGGCGATCACCATGTTGCCGGCGGCCAGCGCCTCGACCAGCGAAGGGTTGGTGCCGCCGACCGTGTGGCCATGCATATAGGCGCGCGCGTGATACCTGAGCGCCTTCACCGCCGCCTGGTCGTAGATGGCGCCGGGCAGGACCACGGAGGCGTTCGCCGCCTTGCGGACGGCGACATGATAGGGAATCGCGTCGGAAAGCGTGCCAAGCACCACCAGCTTCATGTCGCGTTTCTGGCTGCAGAAGGCTTCGACGATGGGCAGGATGTTGTTGTCGGGCTCGATGCGCGCGATCGAGATCAGGTACTTTCCAGGCTCAAGGCCAAGCGCGCGCACGGGCGCCTCGGGTGCGTCCGTCACCGGATCGGCGCCATAGGCGATGGTGGCGATGGCGCTGCGCGGCCGGCGCGTTGCCAGATGGTCCGCAATGACAGGATGGTCGGCGACCAGGCGGTGCGAGGCCCAGGCGCCGATCCACTCATTGAGCCAGAACCATGTGCGCGCCGCGCGCCCCCATTTGGGGCGGCGCCACTCGATACCGTCCATGTTGGTGATGACCTTGCGCCGCATCAGCCTGAGCCAGGTCAGGAAGACCGCGCCATTATAGCCAAGCACCAGACAGACGCCGGGCCGCCGGGCAGCGTCGAGCACACATTGCCAGTCGAATTCCAGTGTCGCGCGCGGACCTTTCGAGGCGACCTGGATGTGGATGAGATCGATGCCGCGCCAGGTTTCGACGCGCACCCTCTGGCCGACCTGCTCGACCTCCTCCTGGCAGTAGACGCCGACCTTCCAACCGCGTCCGGCCAGAAAAAGCGCCAGCCTTTCCGCGAAGGTTTCAAAGCCGCCATGCGCCGCGGGAATGCCGCGCGTTCCCAGGATCAAAATGGCAGGCGTCTCTGATTTCATGGCCGGTGGCGCTTTCGGATCGGTTCTGTGTGTATATTAGCTATTACTGTATTATCAAAAGAAGACTGGCAACTTCCGTGCCATCCCACGATTTGCGGTGTGCGGGCGGACGATCATCGCGCCGGGTTGTAAAAAAACGGTGTTGAACCGGGCGGTTGTTTCATTATCGGTCAACCCTTCTGTGTGTAGGTGTATCGAAACGAGGCGTTGCCAGGCGTTTGGGGTCCGGCAACGGACGGATCGCTCAGGCATGGTTCTTGCTACGAGGTTAATGCACGCCACCGCCTAGCGCGATGGCTGCAGCACCGGCGGATACAAAGATGCGGATTGCCTGCGTTCATCAGGGCTATGAACTCTATGGTTCGGACCGCAGCTTCGCGGAGAGCGTCGCTGCGCTGCGCGCCGCGTTTCCGTCCGCCGACATCGAAGTGGTGCTGCCGCGCAGTGGGCCGATCGTGCAAATCCTCGAGGCGCATGCCAGCCGGATCGTCTTCGAACCGCTTTGGGTGCTGAGACGCCAGGCCATATTGAGGCTGGCCACGGTCGAGATGGCACGGCTGCCGGTGGCGGTGCTGAGGGCGTGGCGGCGGCTCAGGGATTGCGACCTTACCTATGTCAACACCTCGATCGTCGCCGATTACGCGCTGGCCGCGCGCCTTCTCCCGCATAAGGCGGTGCTGCACATCCACGAAATTCCCGAAGGCGCCATGCGCAGGATCCTCATCGGCCTGATGCGCTGGAGCCATGCCGATCTCATCTTCAATTCGCGCGCCACCCGCGCCGCGTTCGGCGAGCCCAAATCCGCACGTTCCCATGTCGTCTACAATGGCGTTGCCGGTCCGGCGGCGGCAGAGGCGATGACCTATGACGGCAAGCGCCCGCTGCGGGTGCTGCTGCTTGGCCGCGTCAACCGCATCAAGGGCCAGGAGGTGCTGCTGGAGGCGATCGCCTCGATGCCGGCGGAGCTCCAGTCGAGGATCGAGGTGCGGCTGGTCGGCGGCGCCTTCGAAAGCGTCGAGCGCGAGCGCGCGCTGGCCGAACTGGTCGGCAGCATGGGGCTCACCGAACGGGTCAGCGTCCTGCCTTTCATACCGGACCCTTCCGAGCATTATCGCTGGGCCGACATCGTCACCGTGCCCTCGCGGCGCCCGGAATCGCTCGGCCGCGTCGCCATCGAGGCGATGGCTTATGGCCGCCCGCCTTTGGTGTCGGCGATCGGCGGGCTGGTGGAGGTGGTCAGCGACGGCGAGACCGGCTGGCATGTTCCACCAGGCGATGCGGCCGCCCTTGCCGCGAAATTGCAGGAGATCATCCTCGCCCCTGAGGCCTGGCGCGGTATTGTCGCCGCCGGCCGCAAACGCTACGAGACGATCTTCAGTGAGCCGGTCGCCGCGGCCGCGATCGCCGCGATCGCGGCCGACAAGCTGAAAGCCACCATGGCAAGGCCGGGCAGGGCGGCAACCGCCTGCCAGGCGGAGACATGACCGTGAAACTCCCGATCCATTTGGTCCGGCGCCTCGCGTTGATGATCGGCGGCGAAGCGATGCAGAGCGGCTTCCATTTCGCCCTCAACATCATGCTGCTGCACATGCTGTCGGCGCAAGGCTACGGCCTCTTCGCCATCGCGATGGTGATGGGCGGTGTCGGCATATCCTACATCAGGTCGCTCACCGCCGTCCCCGCGTCGATATGGATGGCCAAAAGCGCCAACAGCGCCGGCGTCGATGCCCATGACGTGGCCTTTGGAACGGCGGCGGTGGTCGTGGCGCTGCTGATGGCCGTCGTCACGGCTGTCCTGATGCGCCTGCTGGGCGACCCAAGCGGCATTGCCGCCGGCTGCTTCGTCGGCGCGTGGTCGCTGCGCAGCCATATGCGCACGGCATTCTTCGCGCGCCGCCAGCAGGTGATCGTCTCCATCAGCGACGCCGCCTTCACAATCTTCGGCACCGTCCTGGCCGGTCTGGCGATATGGTTGGCCAAGGATGCGCTGCAGACCATGTTCTGCGTACTTGCCGCGGCGAATCTCGTCGGCATCTTCGTCCTGGCCCGGCTGGCGGGCCGCAGGCTTCGCATCAGCTTCCGCATGCCGACGCGGCGACGCTACACCAAGCTCTGGCGCCAGCTGAGCTGGTCGGCCTTCAGCGCGACCACCACCAACATCCAGGGTCAATGCCTGGCGCTGCTGGTCGCGGGCATTGCCGGGCCTGCCGCCTACGCACCGCTTGCGGCGGTTCTCTTGCTGTTCGCGCCACTGCGCATCATCACCCTCGCCTTCGTCAACATGTTTCAGCCGGAGCTTGCCAAGCTGATGGGCAACAACGAAACACGCCGCGTCTGGGCGCAGGCGAAAATCTGGTCTATCGTCATGGGGCTCGGCAGCCTCGCCTATGGCTGCGCGATCATGTTTGTCCTGCCGATGATAAAATCCCAGGCTCTCCAGGATGCCTCGGTCGGGTTCATCGGGCTTTTCGTGATCGCGAATTTTGTGCCTATCACCGCCTATGTCATGCCTCGCGTCGTTCTCGAGGTGATGGGCGATTTCCGGATCGTCGCGTTCATCACGATGGGCGGCGCGATCGTCGGGCTGGCGCTGATCGCGATCCTGCTTTCAGTCGCGTCTCCGCCCTGGGCGCTGCTGGGCTCCGCGGCCTCCGAGACCTTCGTGCTCGTGGCATCCTGGTATTTCGCGCACCACCGCATGTGGAACATCGAGCACCCGGACCAGCAGCACTCCAGCCGCCTGGGTTCGTGGCGGCGGGCGATCACGTTCGCCGCGGCGAAACGATAGGAGACGCACGTGACAGGCCAGGCAGTGGGAATTGCTGAGGTGACCGGCTTGCCCGACAGGCAGGTCTCTCATCCAGTCGGCGTCGCCGCGAACGACGCCTACACGGCGCGATTGCACACCAGCCTTGAGACGGTCAGGCCGCTGTGGCTGCGCTTGCAGGCGGACGGTGTGTGCACCGGCCATCAGCATTATGCGTGGGCCGAGGGGATCGTCGGGCAACTGATGCCGGACGGTGCCGAACCCCTCATCGTGGAAGTGAACGACGCTGCGACGGGCGAACCCAGGATGCTGGTGCCGCTGATGCGGCGGCCGGCCTTCGGCCATCGGGTGATTGAATGGCTGAGCTGTGGCGTGTGCGATTATTCGGCGCCGCTGCTGGCGGATGCGAGGCCGTGGACCGCACAATCCGCACAGACGGCCTGGGCCGCGGTGCGCTCCGTGCTGCCGCCGGCGGACCGGTTCCATATCACGGGGATTCCGCGACAGATCAGCGGTGTCGCCAATCCGCTTGCCTTGCTCGCGGCCACGCGCGATTCCAAATACACCTCGTTCGGCATCGCCATCGACGGTGACCCGGACACGGTCCTCAAGCGCCTGTGCAGGCCCTCCTTCGTCAAGGAATTCAACAAGGACTGGCGCCGGCTCGAACGGCTCGGCGATGTGGAACTGGTCGAGGCCGGCACGCCGGCCGAGGTGGAGCGTATCTTCGGCGAACTGGTCCGGATGCGGCTCAGCCGCTTTCGCGAGCTTGGCCGCTTCGATCTGCTGGCGCAGGAGAGAGTCGTCAATTTCTACCGGAACGCCGCTGTTCAGGGCCTGTCGGACGGTTCGGTCCGGCTGTTTGGGCTGCGCGTCGGCGAGGCCCTGATCGCGGTCCAATATCTTCTGGCCCATCAAGACACTGTTCATGCTCTCCTGATAGCAATCGACCAGGGTGCGGTGCCCAATGTCTCACCAGGACTTGCAATCATGGGCAGGTTGATGGGCTGGGCGCGCGCGCAAGGCTTTGACTATTTCGACCTGTCGGTCGGCAACCAGGGCTACAAGGGAAATATGGGCGCCACGAGTTCGGTCCTGGTCGAACTCTGCCAAGGATTCACGATGCGGGGCGGTGTCGCGAGTGCCGGCATCGAGTTCCGCGACCGGATCGAGGCTTTCGTGCGCTCGAACCCAAGGCTGCTCAACGCGGTCCAGGGACTGACGCGGGGCTTGCGGCGCTTGCGCTGAGGACGCTCAGGGCGGGCCGAACGAACGGGAGAAGCATGTGTCAAGCCAGGCAATGAGACCGGCCGTGATGTCGAAAGCATCCGGCGGGCCGATCTCGCCGATTGCCGTGGGCGTGGCCGCCGCCGTGCGCTATACGGCGCGGCTGCACACCAGCTTCGACACGGTAAGGCCGCCGTGGCAGCGGATTGAGGCGAATGGCCTGTGTACCGGCCACCAGCGCCTTGCCTGGGTGGAGGGGATCGCCAGGCGGCTGATGCCCGAAAACGCGGACCTGCTCATCGTCGAGGTCGATGACGCCGCCACCGGCGCGCCTGCCATGCTTCTGCCGCTGATGCGCCGCCGCGCTTTGGGTCACTATGTGGTCGAATGGCTGAGCCGCGGCGTGTGTGACTATTCGGCGCCGCTGCTGGCCGATGCGAGACCCTGGACCAGGCAAAGTGCCGATGCCGCCTGGGCGGCGGTCTGCGCGGTGCTGCCGCCGACGGACCGAGTCCACATCGTGGGGATCCCGCAACAGATCCACGGTGTCGCCAATCCGCTGGCGCTGCTTTCGGTGGTGCGCGACTCCATCCAGATCGCCTCGGGCCTGGCCATGGATGGCGAGCCCGAAACGCTGATCAAGCGCATCTGCAAATCGTCCTTCGCCAAGAATTTCCACAAGCATTGCCGACGCTTCGAACAGCTGGGCAAGCTCGATCTGGTCGAAGCCGACACGCCTGCCCTGGTGGAGGCCCATTTCGCCACACTGCTGGAGCTCAGGCTCAACCGCTTCCGCGAGCTCGGGCGTTTCGACCTCCTGACGCAGGCGCTGGTCGTCGACTTCTACCGCAATGCTGCCCTGCAAGGTCTGTCCGACGGCTCGGTGCGGTTGTTCGGGCTGCGTGCCGGTCAAGCCTATCTCGCCGTCATCTATGTGGTAATCATGAAGGGTACCTTGCACGCCTTGCTGCTGGGGATCGACCAGGACGCGGTGCCCAACGTCTCGCCGGGCCTGACGACGATCGGCAAGCTGATGATGTGGGCGCGCGCGCAAGGGCTCGACTATTTCGACCTGTCGGTCGGCAGCCAGGGCTACAAGCAGCACATCGGCGCCTCGAGCGCGGTGCTGGGCGAGTTGTGCCAGGCGATAACGCTGCGCGGCACGGGCGCGACAGCCTATATCAAGCTGCGCGCAAAGACCGAGGTTTTCGTGCGCTCCAGGCCGGGGCTGTACAAGGCCGTGCATAATGTGATGTGCCGATTGCGGCGGTTGAAGAACTGAACGGACCTCCGCGGCCCCCGAAGCAGCTTCGGGAGCAGAGACCCACAGCCGCGCGCGGCGAAACGACCGCTCACAGCGCCTCGGTATCGAAGAGCAGCATCGCCTGGAGGTCGTCATCGCCGGCAAACTTGCGCCGGTCCGCCGCACAGGCCTTGCCGATCTCGCCGGCAAAGGCCGCGCGAATGGCCTCCAGACTGTCGAAATAGAGGGTCGCGACGATATAGGGCACCTCGCTTTGCAAGACGTTCACGATCGGCCGCCGGCTGATCTCATAGCGCTGCAGGCCGGGAAGCGTTTTGGCCAGCGGCACGTGGATCTCGAAATAGTGCCGGTCGAAGGCCGCCGGATCTGCGGGGGTTTTATAGATGACAAGCATCTTGGCCATGATGGTGCTCCCTGTTGTCTGGTGGTCGCGCTTCGTGAGCGCCGCACCAATGTCGTTCGCCGGGAGCGGATTTCGACAGGGTCTCGTGTTTTGATTCAAGTCGAGGCCCAAGACCGTTCAAAAGCCTGGCAAAATTTGTCCGAACCGCGGCCTGTGGTGGCCATCAACTCGGCAAATTGACAGGGCAGCGCGTCTCGGTCATCCTTGGGCCCAGTCGCCGGGCCGCGGAAGCGGCCGTGTTGTGTCAGGGCGACCGAGGGCAGCGTCATGATCAGTCCCGTCATCGGCCAGAATGCCAAGCGCGCCGCGGTGCGCAAGGCGCTCGACCGCCACAAGGTCTACATCACCGCGCAGAGCTTTTCGGACGGCGCCTACCGGGCGCGCGTGCTGGTCGACGGCGAGGCCTACTGGGTCGACGAATTCCGCCTTGCCCAGCTGCAGCAGGGATTGACGCCCGCCGAGCTCGAGCTGACGCCGGCTGCTGACGATTGAGACCACGTGAAAAATCGCGAGTGGTGCAAACGTAGCGCCCTACGGCGCCCCCCTCTGTCCTCCCGGACATCTCCCCCTCCAGGGGGGAGATTGGCAATTTCGCCTACCGCACTATTCCTTCAACGTCCGACATTCGCGAGGGCCGGCGTGAAGTTCGATCTCCCCCCAAGAGGGGGAGATGCCCGGCAGGGCAGAGGGGGGCGCGAAGGAACGAGGCGATTGTTGGTTTCCGCCAGGCTCGGCTTTTGACATGCCGCCCGCCAAGCTCCGCACCTATCGCGCCAAGCGCGAATTCACCAAAACGCCGGAACCCGCCGGCGGATTGATCACCGCCGAAGGCAACCGCTTCGTCGTCCACAAGCATCACGCCACATCAGACCATTACGATCTGCGCCTGCAGGTCGGCGATGTGCTGAAGAGCTGGGCGGTGCCGCGCGGGCCTTCGCTCAATCCGGCCGACAAAAGGCTGGCGGTCGAGACCGAGGACCATCCGCTCGAATATATCGACTTCGAAGGCGTCATTCCCGAGGGCGAGTATGGCGGCGGGCCGATGATCGTCTGGGACACCGGCACCTGGGCGCCGATGGACGATGTCGAGAAGAGCCTGCGCACCGGTGCCTCCAAGTTCCGGCTGGCCGGGGAAAAGCTGAATGGCGGCTGGATGCTGACCCGGCTGAAACCCAAGCCCGGCGAGGACGCGGAGAAGAAGAACTGGCTGCTGTTCAAGGAGCGTGACCTCGCGTCCGACACCAAGCTCGACATCCTTGAAGCGCGCCCGGAAAGCGTGAAATCCGGCCTGCGCATCGAGGACCTGGTGGCGCCACCGAAGCCGGCCGCGAAGTCGGCGCCGAAGCCCGGTTCGCTGAAGCCCGGCGAACTGCCGGGCGCGGCGAAGGCGCCGGCGCTCAGCCGCATCGAGCCGCAACTGGCGACACAGGTGCCGAAGCCGCCCGGCGGCGAAAGCCTTGCCGAGAATACCAACGAGCTCTGGCTGCATGAGATCAAATTCGACGGCTACCGCACCATGGCCCATGTATCCGACGGTGAGGTGCGGCTGATCACCCGTGGCGGCATCGACTGGACGAAGCGCTATGGCGACCTGCCGCACGCCTTCGCCAAGCTGCCGTGCCGCGAGGCGATCGTCGACGGCGAGATCGTCGTGCTCGACGGCCGGGGTATCAGCCGCTTCGCGCTGCTGCAGGACGCGCTGGCCGCGGGCGCCGGCAGCAAGCTGCATTTCTACGCCTTCGACCTCCTGCATCTCGACGGCTGGGACTTGACGAAGACGCCGCTGATCCGGCGCAAGGCGCTGCTGGCACAACTGCTCGCCGGTCTCGGCGCCAACTCCGCCATCCAGTTTTCCGACCATGTCGAAGGCTCGGGGCAAGGGCTCTATAACAAGGCTTCGGAGCTCGGGCTCGAAGGCGTCGTCTCCAAGCGGGCGACGGCGATCTACCAGAGCGGCCGCACCAAGAGCTGGACCAAGACCAAGGCGCTGCAGAATGGCGACTTCGTCATTGCCGGCTACACGGTTTCCGATGCGGCGGAAGGCCTGGCCGCACTCGGCCTTGCCGAGTTCGAGGATGGCGAACTGCACTATCGCGGCAAGGTCGGCACCGGCTTCGATGCCGGAACCGCCGCCGACCTGCTTGCCCGGCTGGGGCCGCTGACATCGGGTGCGACGGCGCCCGAAGGCGTGCCGCGCGAAATCATGCGCGAGATGCATTGGGTGAAGCCGCTGTTTTCGGCCCACATCCACTATGCCAATCGCACGGCGGACAATGCGCTGCGCCACGCGGTGTTCCGGGGGCTCAGGGATGTCGGGCTGTCGACGCCGGTCTCGGCCAAGCGCAAGCGGTTGATCGCGGAAGCGGACCTTGCCACCATCTGGGTGACCAACCCGACGCGGCGGCTGTTCGGCAAGACCGGACCGACCAAGCTCGACATCGCCGTCTATTACGCGCTGGTCGGCGACTTCATGCTGCCGCACATCCTCGGCCGCCCGGTGTCGCTGGTGCGCTGCCCGACCGGCCTGCCGAAGGACTGTTTCTTCCAGCGCCACGCCTTCACCGGCATGCCGCCCTCGGTGGTGACGTTCCAGGCGACCAATTCCGAAGGCGAGACAAAATCCTATCTCTCGGTCGAAGGCGCCAAGGGCTATCTGGCGCTGGCGCAGTTCGGCGTCGTCGAGTTCCACACCTGGGGCACGCATCGCACCAATCTCGACAGACCTGACCAGATCGTCTTCGATCTCGACCCGGGCGAGGGGATTTCCTGGCGCGAGGTGGTGGAGGCCGCCGTCCACATCAAGGGCGAGCTGGAGGGGCTGGGGCTGGTGCCGTTCGCCAAGACCTCCGGCGGCAACGGCATCCACATCACCGTGCCGGTGACACCTAAGCAGAACTGGAAAAAGCTGCATCAGGCGACCAGCGCCATTTCAACCCATCTGGCGGCCACCGCGCCCGACACCTTCACCACCACCATGGGCAAGGAGAACCGCAAGAAGCGCATCTTCATCGACTATCACCGCAACGCGCGCGGCCACACCTCGGCTGCCCCATACTCCCTGCGCGCCCGCACCAACCTGCCGGCCTCGACGCCGGTGAGCTGGAGCGACCTGGAGGCGATCGATGCGCCGCAGGACCTGAACTATTCGTCGCTGCCGGGGTTATTGGAGACGTCGGGGGATCCCTGGGCGGAGATTGAGGAGTTTGCCAGGGATTTGCCTACCCATCTTTCGTCATCCTAGGGCGAAGCAAGGAGCGAAGCGACGCGCGCAGACCCTAGGATCCATGCCGCGACTTAAGGGCGCCGCGACGGTGCAAAACGCTCACCAACCAGTTCCGCGAAAGAGCTCGAACCATTCCGGATTGGTCGTCTCGACCAGTTCGATCTTCCACTGTCGTGGCCAGCGTTTCAGGGACTTCTCACGTTGGATCGCATCAGTGATGTCGAAATACTCCTCGTACCAGACGAGGCGTTGCACGCCGTAGCGGCTGGTGAAACCTGAGCCCTGGCCGGACTTGTGCTCGGGTACGCGGCGGCCGAGGTCGTTGGTGACACCGATATAGATCGTGCCGCGCTTCTGGCTTGCGGTCATGTAGACGTAGCCGGTCATGTGGCCACGATAGCGGGTGGCGCGATCGACGGCTATTCTGATCCGCCGCATTCTTCGATCGATGTCACGGCATGGATCCTAGGGTCTGCGCCGCATCGCTCCGCTCCTTGCTCCGCCCTAGGATGACGAAGAGATATCATCGACGCTTCCGACAATTTGAATTATCCTCCGCCCGCGACCCCTCCGGCGCCCTAAAACATTTCGTCAGGGATTTGCCGGTATTGTGCTGGGTCGGTGTAGGATTTGCGCAGCCTTGTTCGTCCTGCGGACGAAGAGCGCTGCACGACAGTGCATGGCCGCGTAGGAGTGTATCATGGCGCCCAGGGCAAGTTGGAAAGGTTACCTCAAGCTCAGCCTCGTCAGCTGTCCGGTGCGGCTATATCCCGCCACCAGCGCCAGCGAGCGCATATCGTTCAACCAGCTGCACAAGAAGACCCACAACCGCATCAACATGAAGCCGGTCGACCCCGAACTCGGGCTGGTCGAGCGCACGGATCTGGTCAAGGGCTACGAGTACGAGGACAAGCAGTACATCATCATCGATGATGCCGACCTCGATGCGGTCAGGATCGAATCCAACCATACGATGAACATCGAGGCCTTCGTCGACGAGGGCGAGGTCGATGTCATCTATCAGGACGCGCCGTATTACCTGGCGCCGGATGGCGCGATGGCGGAGGAGACCTTCGCCGTGCTGCGCGAAGCCATGCGCAAGTCCGGCAAGCTCGCCATCGCGCGGCTGGTGCTGTCCAGCCGCGAGCGCGTGGTGACGATCGGCGCACGCGAGAACGGCATGTTCGTGTGCACGTTGAGGAACCCGAACGAAGTGCGCGGCACGGCTGAATATTTCGGCAACATCCCGGCCGGCAAGCCCGACCCGGAAATGCTCGAACTGGCCGAAGCGCTGATCAAGCAGAAGGAAACCACCTTCGACCCGAAGAATTACGAGGACCGCTACGAGATCGCGCTGATGGCAATGATCCGCGAGAAGCTCAAGGGCCACAAGCCGATCATAGCGGCCGCACCGGAGCGCGGCAATGTCATCAATTTGATGGATGCGCTGAAGGCTAGCCTGTCGCAGTCGAAGCCGCCGGCCAAGTCGAAGAGCAAGGCCGACGAGGCGCCCGCCAAGCCCGCCAAGAAGGCGGCAGCGGGTGGTGCACCTGAGAATCCGCTGAAGGCCAATCTGCTGAAGGCGGTCGGCAAGAGCAAGAAATGACGGCACGAGCCGTCCTGATCCAGGGCGCCGTGTTCGGCACGATCGGCGCGCTGGCGGCGTTTCCGCTGCGGCTCGCCGCGCGCGAGGTCGAGCGCCAGCACGGCCAGCTCAGGCGCGGCATCACCAGGCGCACAACGCATGTCGTGTTCGGCCGGACAATTTTGGCCAGGGCCGGGGTCGGTAAAAACGGCGATGCCGAGATCGAGCGCCGCGTTGCCGCCGAGCGCGCCGCCGGGCGTACGCTGATCAGCGAGAACGGCTTTTTGCGCCTGCTCGGGCTGATGAAGGCGCCGGAAGCATCGTCACTGTCGCGGCAATCGCTGATCGAGCAATCGCGGCTCTCCGGCGCCGACCTCGACCTGCTGTCGCTGTTCGATGCTTTCGAGCATGACGGGGAACCCTATTCCTTCCGCGACCTGATCCTGGCGCGCAAATATGCGGGCCTGGTGGCCGGCGGTGCGACATGGGGGGCGATCGCGCGCTCGGTGCACCGCTCCGGCCCGGTTGCCTCGCTGACCGCCAAATCGCTCAATGTCGGTTCCCAGCACGGCCGGCCCGACGCCATCTATCTCGAAGGCGGCCAAAGCGAGCTCGACGGTCAGTTGCTGTTCGATCTGGGTGCCGCCGCCCATGGCGACGACACGCTGGAAGACTTGTTCGCCGAGGCGGAAGCGGCGGAGGAGGGCGGCGACCATGATGGGGCGGCCGCGCTCTACCAGCGCTGCCTGGCCATCGACCCGACCGACGCCATCGCCGCCTTCAACCGCGCCAACTGCCTGCGCGCCGGCGGCCACGCGGCGGATGCCGCGCACGACTATATCAGCGCCTTAAAACTCGACCCGGCCTTCGTCGAAGCCTGGTTCAACCTTGCCGGACTGATGAGCGAACAGGGCCGCGACGCCTCGGCGCGACGGCATTTGCAGAAGGCGATCGGGCTCGACAAGACCTATGCCGATCCGGTGTTCAACCTCGCCCGGCTGGAATTCGACGCCGGACACCTGCTGGAGGCGCGCCGGCTCTGGGCGCGGTATCTGGAACTCGATGCGGAATCGGAATGGGCTGGCGTGGCGGCCAGGGGCGTGCAGTTCGTGGATATGCAACTGGCTCAGAAATCAGCATCGTGACTGACATGCTGGATGCAAAAACCATTCGAAGGAGGGTGGTGGAAGAGTTGCATGCTCGCCTTGGCGAAAGGTGGCTCAAGCCGGACGGCGCCAAGTTGCTCATCGCGTCCACGGACAACCTGACCGATTTCAGCGTAGAACTGGAGTGTTACACGGACCGCCGGTACGGCGAATATGATTGCTCGCTTGTGGCGGTGTTCACGTGGAAGAAGTTCGCGAAGTCCGACAAGGATTTCTTTGCCTGGTACGAGATCAAGGATCCGAGCTCGACACAATTCAGGACGCAAAGCTCCCGGCGATTGAGCAAATCGTTTCTGAGAGTAGGATTCGATGCCATCGACGGGGATTTCGTCAGGGGTCGTGGCACTTTCTGGGTGGCTAACGAAGCCGATCTCGCCATGTTCGTAACCCAGTGCGTCAACGATTTCGACGGTAAGGTCGGCGCATGGATCAGGCGATGGTTCACCTGGGCGTCGGCGCTCGACGTGATGGACGGCAATTCGCAATTGTGCGGCGCGTGGCGAGACACCGCCTATTTCTGCTTGCTCGAACAGGCTCACGGGCGTGAAGCTGCTTGCAAGTGGATAGGCGGTATCGACGCGACGGGCTGGCCCGGATTGCTCGCCGCGCGCGTGGAATATCTGCAATCGCAGGTTTGCGGCGCGGGTGCCGCGCAAGCATAATCTGGCGGCATGATTCAAGAAGGATTGGTAGGCTCATGCTTCGAAAGGCCGTCCCATGACCACCTTCCTCTTCGACGGTCCCGACACCGCCCAATCAACTATCCTGCTCGCCCACGGCGCCGGCGCGTCGATGGACTCTCCCTCGATGACCGCCACCGCCAAGGCTCTTGCCGCCGCCGGTTTCCAGGTCGTGCGCTTCGAATTCCACTACATGGCCGCCCGCCGCTATGGCCACCGCAAGCCGCCGCCGCGCGCCGAGACGGTGAACCCGGAATATGTCAAGGCAATCGCCGACCTCCGGGCGAAAGGCGTGACCGGCCAACTGATCATCGGCGGCAAGTCGATGGGCGGGCGGGTCGCCTCGATGGTCGCGGACGAGATGTTCGCCAAGGGCGAGATTTCGGGGCTGGTCTGCCTCGGCTATCCCTTCCATCCGCCTGGCAAGCCTGACCAACTGCGCACCAAGCATCTGGCCGGGCTGAAGACGCCGACGCTGATCTTCCAGGGCACGCGCGACGAGTTCGGCACCAGGGACGAGGTGGCGGGCTATGGGCTGTCCGATGCGATCGAGGTGATCTGGCTGGAGGATGGCGACCATGATCTCAAGCCGCGCAAGGGCGTTTCGGGGTTCTCGGCAGCCGATCATTTGAAGACACTGGCGGAGACGGTGAGGGCCAAGCTGACGCAACCATCGACTTCGTCATCCTAGGGCGAAGCATGGAGCGAAGCGACGCGCGCAGACCCTGGGATCCATGCCGTGACTTTCGAGAGCAGCAACGGGGCAAAAATCTGCACCGCTGCCTTCCATCGCAGGCGTCACGGCATGGATCCTCGGGTCAAGCCCGAGGATGACGACGCGCAATGAAGATCGCCACCTTCAACATCAACAACATCAACAGCCGGCTGGAAAACCTTTTGGCGTGGCTGGCGGTGGCAAAACCCGATGTCGTCTGCCTGCAGGAACTCAAGGCGCGCGATATGCAATTTCCGCGCTCGGCGCTCGCGGCGGCCGGCTATGGCGCGGTGTGGAGGGGCGAGCCGACCTGGAACGGCGTTGCCATACTCGCGCGCGGCGCCGAACCCGTCCTGACCCGCGATGCCTTGCCCGGCGACGATGCCGACAGGCAGAGCCGCTACATCGAGGCGGCGGTCAACGGCATCGTGATCGCTTGTCTTTATGCGCCGAACGGCAACCCGCAGCCGGGGCCGAAATTCACCTATAAGCTCGCCTGGCACGCGCGGCTGGAGGCGCATGCCGAACAGCTCCTCGACACCGGCCTGCCGGTGGTGCTGGCCGGCGACTACAACATCGTGCCCGAGCCGCGCGATATCTACCCCACCCGCTCCTATGACGACAATGCGCTGGTGCAGCCGGAAAGCCGGGCCGCCTTTGCCGCGCTCATCGAGCAGGGCTGGACCGACGCGCTGCGCAAGACGCACCCGAAGGAGACGCTCTACACCTTCTGGGATTATCGCCGGAACCGCTGGCCGCGCGACGCGGGCCTGCGGCTCGATCACATATTGCTGTCGAAGACGCTCGCCCGCCGGCTGACCGCGGCCGGCATCGATCGCGACGTGCGCGGGCAGGACGGCGCCAGCGACCATGCACCGGTCTGGGTGGAGTTGAGGTGACTCTGCACGAATGTCCGCCTGCGGCACAGCTCCGTCGCAGGCAAGAGAACACCACATTGCTTGTACCGGCATGACAGCTTGAACTGAATGGCGCCTTCAGCTGTTTGCCTGCCGAAGACAGGCTTTGAGAGCCCTTCCGCGGGAGCTGCCGGGAATTCAGCGTTGTTGGCAATGTTGACAAAAAACAATGATTTCTAGCGGTTGGAGAAATCATTGGATTTGTTCAGTGTGGTTCTCTTGTTTATTTGTTTTAGCGATAGCTTGACATTTGTCTTTGTTTACAGTTTTGTAAATATAGGTGAAATCCAACTCTTCAACTTCTATTTAAAAGCACGCCCGAATTGTCTATTTGGGAATTCATCAAATACTATCGTCAGGTCGCTTCATGTGCGTGGTGTCGCACTCGCGTCCGGATCTTGCCTGTCAAAGACACGTTTTGCGGGGGGCAGCCATGAAATCCAGTTCAGCCAAAAGTTCGTTTAGCCCACACGGAGGCGGCATCAGAGGCGCTGATGTCCCCCGCCGGTCATCTCTGTTCGAAGGCCGCTTCGGCCGGATGTTCAGGGAGCTTGCTCCAGCCGTTCATTCCCAAGCCGCTCTTGTCGCGTTGGGAGGCGAGATGACGGCCGACCCGGAGAAAACCGCGGACAACAGGCCCATGGCCGCGGTCGAGACGGATAAGCATATTCAGGATGACGAGGAAAATACCGGCATTGCGGCCGGATATACATATCTCGGCCAGTTCATCGACCATGATATCACTTTCGACCCCTCCTCCTTGCTGATGCAAATGAACGATCCGGACAGCTTGGTGGATTTCCGGACGCCTCGCCTCGACCTGGACAGCGTCTACGGTCGTGGTCCGGCGGACCAGCCCTATATGTATATCGACGGAAAATTTCGGCTGGGAAAACAACTTCATGAGCTGAACAAGCCTTCGACGTCGCGTGATCTTCCGCGCTACCGTGATCCGGAAAATCCCAAGTCCGCCGCACGCGCGCTGATCGGGGACAAGCGCAACGACGAGAACGTCATCGTCTCGCAGCTGCACGGCATATTCATGCGGTTGCACAACCGGCTGATGGACGAGCCAAAGTTGAAGGGAGCCTCGTTCGAAGAAGTCCAGCGCATGGTGCGCTGGCACTATCAGTATGTGGTTCTCAACGACTTTTTGCCGCGTATCTGCGGTGCTGAGTTGATTGATGAAATACTCCCTCACCGTAGGTCGATTGCCAATGCCGCCGACAAGAAGCCCAAGCTTCAGTTCTTCCATTGGCGCAACATGCCCTACATGCCGTTGGAATTTTCAGTGGCGGCCTACCGGTTTGGTCATTCGATGGTGAGGCCGATCTATCGGCTGAACACCGAATTGCATGGCGGCGATGATCCAATGTCGGCAACAGTTGACGAGAAGGCTCGCGGACTTGCCGGCCGCTTCTTCATATTCGCGGGTGTCGCCCACAGGGGTTTGAACGGCTTCGACGAATTTCCAACCCAATGGGCCATCGATTGGAGTTTGTTCTTCGACATTGACGGATCGGGTAGAAAGGGTGGCCCGCATCGGGCCCAGCCGGCCTACAAGATCGACACGTCCCTGGTGAACCCCCTTGGGTTCCTCCCGGAGTTTTCAAAAACGGTGCCGGCTTCGCCACCTCTCACTGTGGAGCAGTTGCAAGCCACGCCGATCGATCCGAAAAACGACCCAGCCAACCTCGCTGCCCGGAATCTGCTTCGGGGGCTCGCCTTGCGCATGCCAAGCGGGCAGAGCGTGGCACGGGCGATGGGTGTGCCGGTCATTCCTGATGCCGATCTGAAGATAGGAAAAGCCGTCCTCGACGAAATGAAGGGTGCCAAGAGCATAATCGATATCGACGGGGAATTCGCCGACAATGCACCGCTTTGGTATTATTTGTTGGCGGAAGCGCAGCACCACTGGTTCAAGCGCGCTTCGCAACCGGGCAGCAAGGGTGATGAGGAGCCGGTCCATTTGGGCCCGGTGGGCGGCCGTATTGTTGCGGAAACGTTGGTCGGCTTGGCCTATGGAGACGGTCATTCGTATCTGATCCAGGATCCGAACTGGGAACCCCCTATCGGAGGCAGATCCCTGACCATGGGACATCTCATAAAATACGCGCTTGGTGGCTGAACCGCAGCTGCTGGTGTGTGAGAGATCGGTTCTTCGGAGCGATGGCGTGGTGCTGTTTGCTGGGCGCCGTAGTGAGCGGGCTCGAGAGCCGGCGCCAGGCGTTTGCCATGGTCGACGCGGACGGGGGGCGCATTGTTGGGATGGCTTGGGACGTCCGCGTCAACCAGGGCGGCTCGTACCGCCGCATGAACAGCATTGCACATCGGCCGCTGATGGAAACTTCCGCGAAAACGGAATAGGCGAGGCTAAATTGCGGATGCCATACTGCCTACCATGCCACGCATAGCGACGTCATCGGTCAATCGGCCCGCGATCGCCCAACTGGGCCGATCGGGCCGGCACGGAGGAGAGAGCGTGTCGATGGGAGGGCTGCTCGCCGAGATAGAGCGCACCGCCAAGGACGAGGAACACAATCGCCACCGCCGCCAACCCGACCGTTAGCACGGCAACCGCCGTGCCGGGGCCATGGCCTGTCTTGATGATGGTGGACCGATGGTGCGTCACGCTGTCCTCGCGAGAAGAGTCCGGTTCTGGAGACTTGCGGCAAACGACGGCAGGGGCCGGATGTTCCCGGAGAGAGGGACTCCTTGGCCTTTTGCGTTTCCTTGTAGGACCAAGGTCTTGGGTGTTGGACGCAAAGGTCCGGGTGGACCCGTTCGGTTCTGGCAATGTCCATTGGACGTTCCGCGATTTAGCCAATTGCAATATAGCGCCTTATGCTGTCGAAGGACGAAGGTGGGCGCCGGGACGGGACAAGATGGCGGCGCGCGGCCTCCATTTCATCGGTCGATGGAGCCTTCGGCAGCGGATCCGATGGAGCCCCGTGCAGGCCGGACGACGATGCGAACACGCTCTTGCCAATCGCCGGGAATTCGACCTTGCAGGGCTCGTGGGCGGCTGAGCGATATCGCGGCTTCTCACGGCATGGCAAAGCCGAATTCGGTGCCTTCGCAACCGCCACCGTCGATTCGGTATCGTCCATGCCGGCGCGCGAGACCGACGTCTCCTGGAAAGTCGCGGCGACATCGAACCGCTTGGTTTTCCTTGTAGGACCAAGGTCTTAGGGGTCAGACGCAAAGGTCCGGGAGGCCCCGTTCGGTTCCGGCAATGTCCATTGGACGTTCCGTTATTTTAGTCAAACGAGATATAATGGTGCGGCCAAGCCGGAGGTCAAGGCCCGGCAAAAATATAGCCGACAAAGCTTTTTTCGCGGCTATCGCGGCGGGGAAAACAGCATTGTCGGGAGGAAGTCAAAACAGCCCTCCGCTCATGTCTCGTCGAACCCGCCCTCCCGCCTCGTGCGGCGGGCGATCGCGGCTTCTTCCTCGTCTTCGGGCAGGGCCTCGTCGCTGTCCTGATAGGGGTTGTCGTCGTCTTCCTCGGGAAGATCGCCCTCCTTTTCCAGATCATAGGCGAACTCCCCGTCTTCCGGCACCGGTTCAGGCAGGATATCGGCGCCCCGTACGGCATCCCAGTCCTGCCGCTGGATGGCCGGGCCTTCATCTTGCGCGTTGTCATTGTCGAGTTCGAGATCCGGATCGATTTCCCGCATCTCGTCAATCTCGGTGCGTGGTTTGTTGCGCGGTGCCATGGTTGCCTCCTGGAAAGACTGGAAGCGAAACTCGGGCTGAACGCGTTTGTTCCCGCGTCGGCGGGCAGGGACCCGCGCCAGGCATCGCGGGCGGCTTGCGGTCAAGCCTGCCACCACCAAAGCGCCGCGATCACCGCGATCCGACCAAGCCGACGCGCAACGAAATTCGAGAGCTGCCGGCGCGATGATCGAATACTTGCGCAGTTGCTAAAATAATGAAACGTTATGGGTGGATATTGGGATCCGGGCAGGGAGTCGCTTGGGCCGGGACGGGTTCGGCGATCAGGGGTCGATGTATTTTGGGCAGTTTCTCGTGGGGATGTCAGCCACATCAGCCGTTGTCGCGGTCTGGACCTACCTGGCTACAGGTTCTTTCTGGGCGGCATTTGCCTGGACGGTGGTGAGCCTGCTTGTCTTGCAGGTCGGCTACTTCGTACTCGTCGTGAGGCTGATCTACAGGCGCGCACAAGACGTGGCGACGAACCAGGATCCTATCGAGGCCGTCCCACCGCTGCATCGGGACGGTGTCCGGTTTTGACAACTGGATCTTAAGCGCCGGGATGGCGGCCCTCGCGGCCCGCCATCCCCTGGCGTGGACGATGTCAGGCGTGGCCGGCCAGCGCGTTCAACTTCGCGCAGAATTCGGCATGCGGCTTGCTCATCGCCGCATCCTGGCATTCCTTCATCATGGCCTTCTGGTTCTTCTTCGACATCTTCGCCCAGACCTTTTTCATATCGGCATCGGCCTTCATGGTCTTCATGGACTTGTCGGTGAAGAAGGGGGCCATCATCTTCGGCTCGTCGAGAATGCCGGCCAAGGCAGACCCCGCAATCACGGTGGCAGCCAGAACTCCCAAGCAAACAGTTTTGATCTTCATGAGCTATCCTCCCCTGTTCCTGCCGCCGGATTGGCGGCATCATCATCAATACCACCGGCGCAGGTCAATTTAGAGTGATCTAATATTACGGAGCGGTCACGTTTCTGTGAGCACATCCTTGCGTATGGCAAACAGGCAGCTCGGGGATTGGAACCAGATGCCAGCAGAGGCGTTTTGCGACGGTGACCGGTGAGGCCGCCACCTCCGCCGGCCCCTTTTGGGTCCGTCCTGCTTCAGGCAGGGCGGGCCTTTTCGGACCCCGGCAACAGCGCCGGGTTGCGGCTAGACACGATGACGGGTCGAACTCCCCTTCAGCCTTCAGAAAGAGTGTTCCGATGCCTTTCCGAAGCAAGTTGATTTCTTGACCAATTCTCAGGCGACATAGCCAGAAATACAATTGATCGATTGTCCAAAAGCATATCTGACGTTCTCTTTTGCACACCGGAACAATCGAAACCGGTATTTTCGAAAACTTCTCGAAATTCATTCAGCGATCGACATGGAACCTCGCGGCGATGGCCGAGTTTTTCCTGAGGGGCCAATAGCCAACCATGGAGGTTGTCATGAAACATTATCTTTCGACGAGTGCGGCGGCCGCGATCGTCCTGATGGGCGGAATTGGCGCGGCTCTGGCGGATACCGTCGTCGTGCAGCCGCAGGATGAGACGGTCGTTCGCGAATACATCACGAGAGAGCCGCTGGCGTCGGTGAATCTTCTGGGCGTCGAACTCAAGCTCGGCTCGTCGGTGCCGGACAGGGTCGTACTGCGCGAAGTGCCCAATGTCAGGTACCGCGTCGCCGTGATCAATCACCAGACTGTCCTGGTCGATCCCGACACCCGTCAGATCGTCGAGGTGCTGCACTGATCCGTGGCCTTGCCACGGCAGCCGGTGCGACACCAACTGGCCTAAAAAAGCCCGCCACGGTTCGTGTCCGTGGCGGGCTTTCTTTTGAATCCGGCGTTGCCGTTGTCTATTCGGCGGCCAGCTTGTCCTGCGTCCTAGTGTCGAAATCGCTGGCGTCATGACGCTCGTGCAACTGCATGGCCGGCTCGCCGAAGGCGCGATTGACCATTCGGCCGCGCTGGACCGCCGGGCGCGCGTCGATCGCCTTCGCCCAACGCTGCACATGGCTGTATTCCTGCACTGACAGGAACGTGGCCGAATCATTGTACATGCGGCCGAGCGCCAGCCCGCCATACCAGGGCCACACCGCCATGTCGGCGATCGAGTAATCCTTGCCGCCGAGATATTCAGTTTCGGCGAGGCGACGGTCGAGCACGTCCATCTGGCGCTTCACCTCCATCGAGAAACGATCGATGGCGTATTCGAATTTTTCCGGCGCGTAGGCGTAGAAATGGCCGAAGCCGCCGCCAAGATATGGCGCCGAACCCATTTGCCAGAACAGCCAGGACAGGACCTCCGCGCGGGCCGGCTGCTCGACAGGCAGGAATTCGCCGAACTTTTCGGCGAGATAGACCAGGATCGAGCCGGATTCGAAGATGCGGATGGGTGTCTTGCCGCTGCGGTCCATCAAAGCGGGGATCTTGGAGTTGGGGTTGACCTCGACGAAACCGCTGCCGAACTGGTCGCCATCGTTGATGCGGATCAGCCAGGCATCGTATTCGGCGCCCTCGTGGCCGCGCGCCAGAAGCTCCTCCAGCATGACAGTCACCTTGACGCCATTCGGCGTCGCCAGCGAATAGAGCTGCAGCGGATGCTTGCCGACGGGCAGTTCCTTGTCATGCGTCGGTCCGGCGATCGGCCGGTTGATGCTGGCAAAGGCGCCGCCGCTCGGCTTGTTCCAGGTCCATACTTTCGGCGGGGTGTACTGGTTCATCTCGAGGCCTTGTCTTTGGGGCTTGTGGAAAGGATGGGCGGTCCGTCTACAGCTAGGGCTGTTGGTGGCAAAGTTCAACTTGCGTTGAACTATTATCGACGCCG
>NZ_JAFFIW010000034.1 GCF_018588885.1 Mesorhizobium sp. dw_380 | reverse complement strand
CGGCACCTTCTCCCCGTCTAGTGACGGGGAGAAGGAAGCTCACCTTCCCTCGCGGTACCACATCGAACCCATCGCCAGGAGCAGCAGGCCGAGGCCGAGGAAGCCGCCGAACAGCGGTACGCGCGAGACTGCCTTCAAGACGCTGTCGTCGGTGGTGCGCAGGCCGATCCAGTCGCTGCCTGAGGCATCGCCCGCCGAGCGCACCGGCACGATGGAAGGCAGGGTCACATCGGCGGTGGACGAGGCCAGCCGGCGCACACTGCCGCCGGTGGCTTCCGCCGGTGCCTTCAGCCTGTCCTGCGTGGAAATGACGTCGGCGAATTCCGGCGCGTTGACCGGTCCGACATGGGCGAGCGCGGCGAGATCGCCATTGGCGACCTGGAAGAGGCCGATCTCGCTGGTCTGGACGCTGCCGAGGAAGACACCCGGCTCGGATTTCTCGAGCTTGACGGTCACGGTCTTGCCGGACGGGGTGATGATCTGCGCGGGACCGGGATCGTCGGCCATCGTCTGGCGGCGGATCTCAAGCACCATGCCGCGTCCCTCGGCTGTGAGCCGCTCTTCCTCGAGCTCGGGCTCCTTCATCAGCCAGTGGGCGATGCGCCGGTAGAGCTGGACATGCGGGCCACCACCCTCGAAGCCGCGCGCCCACAGCCAGCCCTGGTCGGACAGAAGCATGCCGACGCGGCCCTCGCCCTTGCGGTCGAGCAGCAGCAGGGGCCGGTTGTCGGCGCCCTTCATCACCACTTCGCCTTGCGGATTCTGCACGCCGATGGTGCGGAACCAGCGGCTCCAGTGCGGCGGCTCGGTGGCCGAACCGTCGAGGCCGCGCGTCACCGGATGACGCTGGCCGAGATCGGTGAGGCGCGGATAGAAGGCCTTTTCGACCACCTCGCCGGTCGGCATGGCCGGCAGGGCCGACATCAGCGGCGTGCGCGCGATCGAGCTTTCACCGGCATATTCGGGGCCGGCGGCGATCAGCAGCGCGCCGCCCTTTTCGACATATTCGGAGATGTAGTCGTAATAGAGGATCGGCAGCACGTCTCGGTGCTGGTAGCGGTCGAAGATGATGAGGTCGAAATCCTTGATCTTCTCGACGAACAGCTCGCGGGTGGGGAAGGCGATCAGCGACAATTCGTTGATCGGAGTGCCGTCCTGCTTCTCCGGTGGCCGCAGAATTGTGAAATGGACCAGGTCGACCGAGGCGTCGGACTTCAGCAGATTGCGCCAGGTGCGCTCGCCGGCATGCGGCTCGCCGGAGACGAGCAGCACGCGCAGGTTCTCGCGGATGCCGTCGACCAGCGCGATGGCGCGGTTGTTGGTGTCGGTCAGTTCGCCGGGTTCGCGATCGATGGCGAGTTCGATGATGTTGCGCCCGGCACTCGGAATGGTCACCTGCAGCGGCATGGCCTGGCCGACGGTGGCATGCTCGACCGCGACCTGCTCGCCATTGACCGAGACGCGCACATCGACCGGGCCGGTCTCGTTTTCCGTCGAAATGACGCGGTAGGTCATGTCGAGCGGCTTGCCGACAAGGCCGAAGCGTGGCGCGTTCTCGAAGCGGATGCGGCGGTCCTTTTCGTGGTCGTTGCCGGTGATCAGGGCGTGCAGCGGGGCGTTGAAGTCGGGTGCGCC
This sequence comes from Mesorhizobium sp. dw_380, assembly GCF_018588885.1. Taxonomy (GTDB): domain Bacteria; phylum Pseudomonadota; class Alphaproteobacteria; order Rhizobiales; family Rhizobiaceae; genus Mesorhizobium. Next base: position 64,024 of record NZ_JAFFIW010000034.1, on the reverse strand, counting down.
CGGGGGCGCGTCATGCACCTCGCCATCGGTGATCATGATGGCGCCGCCGATACGCGAGGGCGGTACGTCGCGGAAGGCGCCTTCCAACGCGCCGAACAGCCGCGTTTGGGTGCGCTCCTCGGCGGCTTCGGACTTGCCGGCCTCGACGATGCGGACGTCGAATTGCTTGAGGCGGCCAAGCCGCTGCTGCAGCCCGGCCAGCGCCTCGTCGGTCTGCCTGGTGCGGTCGCCGATATCCTGGCTCTGGCTGCGATCGACGATCAGCGCGACGACGCTTTTCAGCGGCTCGCGCTCCTCATTGAGGAACACCGGGTTGAACAGCGCTGCGGCGAGCGCCAGCAAGGCGATGAAGCGCAGGACAGCACCACGCTGGCGAAACCACAGGCCGACAAGCGCCAGCAACGCCAGCGGCACCAGCACCAGAGCGAGCAACGGCCAGGAGATCAGCGGTTCGAAGGAGATCGACCAATTCATCTCTCACCCTCCCGCTTGTTGGGAGGGTCGATCCACATAGGGAGCGCAACAAGGAAGGTCATGTTACTGCCCCAGCCGTTCGAGCAGAATGGGGACATGCACCTGGTCGGATTTGTAGTTGCCGGTCAGCATGTACATCATGATGTTGACGCCGGCGCGCAGCGCGTAGATCCGCTGCATCGGGTCGGCCGGTACGGTCGGCAGCAGCGGATCGCCATTCTCGTCGACCGCCCAGGCGCCGGCGAAATCATTGGCGGTGATCATGATCGGCGAAACACCGTCGCCGGTGCGCACCGGCCGGTTATCGGCGTTGCTGGCATCGAGCGATGCCTCGACCCAGAGCGGGCTGCCGGCGAAGCGGCCGGGAAATTCGGGCAGGATGAAGAAGGATTTGGTCAGCACGTGGTCGGAGGGTACCGGCTCCAGCGGCGGGACGTTGAGATTGCCGAGGATGTCGCGCAGCCGCTCGGTCGCCGGGCTGGTGGAATCGGCGCCGATGCCGTTGGCGAACTGGTCGCGCGTGTCGAACAGCACGGTGCCGCCCTGTTGCATGTAGGCGTCGATGCGGGCGATGGCGGCCTGGCTCGGCATCGGTGCGGAAGGATCGATCGGCCAGTAGATCAGCGGATAGAAAGACAGCTCGTCCTTCGAAATGTCGACGCCGGCCGGCGCGCCCGGTTCCAGCGCCGTCTTCTCGATCAGGAAACGCGTCAGGCCCTCGAGCCCGGCGCGGCTGATCGAATCGACGCCCGGCACTCCGGTCAGCACATAGGCGATGCGGGTCTTCGAAATCGCCGTGATGGCCACTTCGTCGCCCGGCTTGGCGTCGTCGGCGCGGGCGAGGTCGGCATGGCCGAACAGCGCGCCAAGCACAATCAGGATGGCCGCGGTGGTGGCCACCGCACCGGCGCGGCGCGGCCGGCGCGAGAACAGGCCGCCGATCCAGAACACCGCAAGCGTGTCGAGCAGCATCAGCGCCAGGGCGGCCAGGACCAGCGCACCCTTGAGATTGCGCGATTCGTCGAAGGCATACTGGATCGTGGTGACCGGCACTGTGATTTGCGGGCGCGCCAGCGGCTCAAACTTGCTAGTGGCGTCGAGCAGGTTGTGGGCGAAGACGCCGGTCTCGGAACCGTAGAGGCCGGGCGGGTTCTCCAAGGTCACCGGCAGCGCGCCGGCGCCCGGCACCAGCGGCCGCGCATCCGGCGTCGGCGGCACCAGCGAGCCATCGGCCGCGATCATGCGGTAGGGTGCGAGCGATGTGGCGGCGGCTTCGGCATTGGCGACCGCCGCGCCCTGGTTGCGCGACAGCTGCACGATGCGGCGCAGCATCTCGACGAAGCTGCCCGATATCGGCAGGTTCGACCATGTCGCCTCGGGCGTGACGTGGAACAGCACCAGCGTGCCCTTGCCTTTCTTCAGGCCGGTGACCAGGGGCGTGCCGTCGGCAAGTGCGGCCCAGGTGCGCTCGACGATATCGGGCGTCGGTTCGGCCAGCACCTGCCTGCTCACGGTGACCTCTGTCGGCGGCGCCAGATCGGCGAATGGACCGGCCTTGGGAAATTCGGTGACCGGCTGCGGCGAGGTCCATGACAACGCGCCGCCGAGCGAACGCTCGCCGGTGCGCAGGCGCACCGGCAGCAGGTCGTCGTCATTGCCGGCGGCGGCCAGCCGCGAGCCGGCGAAACGCACCAGCGTGCCGCCATTGTCGACCCAGTCGACCAGCCTTTGCCGGACTTGCGCGGGAATGGTGCCGATGTCGGCCATGATGATCATCGCCGGCTTCTGGTCGAGGATCTGCGGGATGGCGTCGGCGAGATCGGCGCTCGACGGCTCGACCAGATCCGCGAAGGGCTGCAGCGCGCGCCTGATGTAGTAGAGCGGCGACAGAAGCGGCTGCGCCTGGTCGGCCTCGGCCTGCGACAGCAGCCCGACGCGGCGGCGCTTGGAGTTTTCGTCCAAAACGCGCACCGCACCCGCCTGGCGCTCGCCGTCGAGGGCGATCGAGGCGAAGTCGTTGCGCAGCTCGAACGGTACCGCCATCGTGCCGGTGGCCGTGGCTTCGCCCGGCGCGAAGGTCAGCGTCGCATCGGCGATGCGGCGCCCCTTGTCGTCGAAGGCGCCGGCGGTGACCTGCGCCGGCGCCGGATCGCCCGGGGCGCGGATGGCGGTCAGGGCAAAGCCGTCGACCTGGTTGTCGGCGGCGGTCAAGCCGGTTAGCGAAAGCCGGTCGGCGGTTGCCCAGACGACGCGGGCGGCGTTCTTCGACAAAAGCGTGTTGAAGGCGGCCTCGTCGCCCTTGGCGGCCAAGCCGTCGGCCAGCACGGCGACGCTGGTGCCGGGCAGGCGCTCCAGCACGCCGGCGACGCGGGCATAGACGGCGGGCCGGTCGGTCGGGATCGGCCGCGGCTTGGCGGCGCGCAGCCGGTCGAGTGCCGCCGCGGCATCGAAGGGGCCGATCTCCGCATTGGCTTTTTCGGCGGTGAAGGCGATGACGACCGGCACGCCATGCGAGCCGGCATCGTTGATCAGCCGCTCGGCGGTGGCGACGCGCTTGTTCCAGTCGGCCGCACTGGCCCAGTCATTGTCGATGACCAGCGCAAGTGCCGCACCCTCGGCCGGAAGTTTCTCGTGCGGGTTGAACACCGGTTCGGCCAATGCGGCGACGATGAGGGCCGCCATCAGCAGCCTGAGCAGCGTCAGCCACCAGGGGCTCTGCTGCGGCGTTTCCTCGCGCTTCAGCACGCGCGCCAGGATCTTCAGCGGTGGGAAGATCTCGCTTTGCGGCTTGGGCGGCGTCAGCCTGAGCAGCCACCAGATCACCGGCAGAGCCAGCAGGCCCCACAGCACCATGGGGGCGCCAAAGGAGAGCGGCAGCCAACTCATGCGACGGCCTTTCCTGGTCGACCGCCTGTGGTCGGCCTGGGCTGATCGCCACTGGCGATCATGCCGGCGCGACCGTGAGCAGTCAGCCCGGCATGACCAGAGGTCAGCCCGGCATGACTGGAAGTCAGCCCGGCATAAGAGCCCTCGGCGGTCATCGCCATGTGCAGGCGCACCAGTGCATCGGAGGCCAGCCGATCCGTGTGGTTGACGGTGTAGCTCCAGCCGAGGCGCTTGCACCAGCCGGCCAGTTCCTGGCGGCGGGCGGTGTAGAGCAGGCGGTAGTCATCGCCGAGCATCTCGGCGCGGCCGGCGGTCAGCTTGTCGCCGGTCTCGGGGTCGGTGAACTCGGTGCGGCCGGCATAGGGGAAGGTTTCCTCGGCCGGATCGGCGACCTCGATCAGGTGGGCGCGAACGCCGTGGCGGGCGAGCACGTCGAGCCAGGACATTGTTTCTTCTACAGGATCGAGGAAATCGCTGGCGATGACGATGTCGCAGAAGCGCCTGATATCTGTGAGGTCAGGCTTTGCCGGCAACTCGCCGGCATGCATGAGCTGGGCGGCGATGCGCTCGGCGCCGTTGCGGGCGGTGAACGGATCGGTCAGGCCCGGCCAGGCGATGCGCTCGCCGCTGCGCGACAAAAGCTCGGCCATGGCGAGCGTCAGCACCAGCGCGCGCGATTGCTTGGAGACGCTGGCGCCGGTCGATTTGTAGAGCATGGAGGGCGACGGGTCGGCCCACAGCCACACCGTATGGGCGGCTTCCCATTCGCGGTCGCGCACATAGGTGTGGTCGTCGCGGGCCGAGCGGCGCCAGTCGATGCGCGAGGAATCGCCCTCGACATAGGGGCGGAACTGCCAGAAATTCTCGCCGATGCCGCGCTTGCGGCGGCCATGCCAGCCGGCAATCACGGTGTTGACGATGCGGCGCGCCTCGACCAGCAGGTCGGGCACAAGCGAAGCCCGCAACCGGCCACGGGCGAGCGCGTCGCGCGTCGCCGCCGGAGCCTGGACCTCGCCGATGCGCGCCATTAAATCCCCTTCACCAGCTTCGCCACCACGTCGCGCACGCTGGTGCCCTCGGCGCGGGCGGCGAAGGTCAGCGCCATGCGGTGCTGCAGCACCGGCTCGGCCAGCGCTCGCACATCGTCGACCGAGGGTGCCAGCCGTCCGTCGTAGAGCGCGCGCGCCCTGGTGCACAGCATCAGCGCCTGGCTGGCGCGCGGGCCGGGGCCCCAGGCGACATGCTTGTCGGTTTCGGCATTGCCCTGGCCCGGGCGCGCCGAGCGCACCAGGGTAAGGATCGCCTCGACCACGCTTTCGGGCACCGGCATGCGGCGGATCAGCATCTGGATATCCTTCAGACGCGCCGGCTGCAGCACGTTCAGGGCCCGCGCATCCTCGATGCCGGTGGTTTCCAGAAGGATGCGGCGCTCGGCCTCGATTTCGGGATAGAGGATGTCGACCTGCATCAGGAAGCGGTCGAGCTGGGCTTCGGGCAATGGATAGGTGCCTTCCTGTTCCAGCGGGTTCTGTGTCGCCAGCACATGGAAGGGCGCGGGCAGGTCGTAGCGGGCGCCGGCAATGGTGACGTGATACTCCTGCATCGCCTGCAGCAGCGCCGACTGGGTACGCGGCGAGGCGCGGTTGATCTCGTCGGCCATCAGAAGCTGGGCGAAGATCGGCCCGGCGATGAAGCGGAAGGAGCGCTTGCCGGTCTCGTCCTGCTCCATCACCTCGGAGCCGAGAATGTCGGACGGCATCAGGTCGGGCGTGAACTGGATGCGGCGCGAATCGAGGCCGAGCACGACGCCCAGCGTCTCGACCAGCTTGGTCTTGGCCAGGCCCGGTACGCCGACCAGCAGTGCATGGCCGCCGGCAAGCAGCGCCACCAGCGTGCGCTCGACGACGTTTTCCTGGCCGAAGATCACCCGGCCGACCCCGTCGCGGATCCTGGAAATGTCGGCAAGCGCCTTCTCGGCCTCGGCGACCATGTCCTTTTCGCTGATCGGGCTTTCCTTGACCATCACGCTCATGCCGCATCGATCCCTTTGGTTGGAAATACCGGTACGCACCATACCATAGGTGCCGCGATTCGGCCTCGCGTAGGGCCTATGCTCAAATTTAAATCACAGACTTAGGCTGACAAGCGGAACAACAGTGACTATTTCGTGACCATGACGGGACACTCGCAACATCGCGACCAAAGCCTGACCGATGCCACCGAGGCGCGCGGCCTGGAGGCGCTGATCTCGCGCGCGACGCGTGCCGGCAAGGGCGCGGCACCCGTCGAGCGCTGGAATCCCGACTTTTGCGGCGACCTCGACATGGAAATCAGGGCCGACGGCACCTGGTTCTATCTGGGAACGCCGATCGGCCGCATGCCGCTGGTGCAACTTTTCTCCTCCGTGCTGCGCAAGGATGCGGACGGCAGGACCTATCTGGTGACACCGGTGGAAAAGGTCGGCATCCGCGTTGCCGACGCGCCGTTCGTCGCCGTCGAGATAGATGTTTCGGGCAGCGGCGACGAACAGATCATCACCTTCCGCACCAATGTCGGCGACGTGGTCGAAGCCGGACCGGAGCGGCCGCTGCGCTTCGTTGACGAGAACGGGACCGGCGGCCTGAAGCCCTATGTGCTGGTGCGCGGCAGGCTCGAGGCGCTGGTGGCGCGGCCTGTGATGTACGAACTGGTCGGGCATGGCGAGGAGATCGAGATCGGCGGCAAGACGATGTTCGCGGTGCGCTCGAAGGGCGCGGTGTTCGCGGTCATGCCCGCTGACCAGTTGAAGCGGCTGAGCGCGTGATGGACCAGGTGTCGCCGGCGCCGTTTTCGTCGGCGGATTTTCGCGCGCGCTTTGCCGCTCAACCGCAAGCGCATGCCGGCGACGACTATGGCGATCATCGCTTCAATCCCGGTCATCCGCGCCTCAACCAGGGCAAGGCGCTGCGCAATGCCGCGGTGCTGATCCCGGTCGTCGATCATGATGGCGAGGCGACGGTTCTCCTGACCAAACGGGCCGAAAGGCTGCGCAGCCATTCGGGACAGGTGGCCTTTCCCGGCGGCACCATCGACCCAACCGATCCAAATCCTGAATCGGCGGCGCTGCGCGAGACATTCGAGGAGATCGGCCTTGGCCGGGACCGCATCGAGATCATCGGCCGCATGCCCTGGTATGTCGCCGGCAGCGGCTATCGCATCGCGCCGGTGCTGGGCATCGTGCAACCCGGCTTCGAGCTGACCTTGAACGCCGACGAGGTCGATGCCGCCTTCGAAGTGCCGCTGCGCTTCCTGATGGACGCGGCGAACCACAAGCGAGACAGCCGCATGTGGAACGATCTGGAATGGTTCTTCTATGATATGCCCTATGGTGACCGGCGCATCTGGGGTGTCACCGCCGGCATCATCCGTACGCTCTATGAAAGGCTCTATGCGTGAGTGTCTCGATCGCGGGCAGGGCCGCCTGGCTCACCGACAAGCATCTGCAACGCCTGCTCGGCGCGCTCACCGAAGGCGGTGAAGAGGCGCGTGTGGCCGGCGGCGCGGTGCGCAACACGCTGATGGGCCAGCCGGTCGCCGACGTCGATATCGCCACCACTTGCCTGCCTGAGGAAACCATTCGCCGCGCCGAGGCGGCAGGCTGCAAGACGGTGCCGACCGGCATCGAGCACGGCACCGTCACGGTGATTGCCGGCGGCAAGCCCCATGAAGTCACCACCTTGCGCGCCGATGTCGAGACCGACGGCCGGCGGGCAAAAGTGTCCTTCGGCCGCGACTGGAAGCTCGACGCCGAGCGGCGCGACTTCACCATCAACGCGCTTTATGCCGAGGCTGACGGCCGGATTGTCGACCTGGTCGGCGGCATCGCCGACATCGAGGCGCGCCGTCTGCGCTTCATCGGCGACCCGGAGGCGCGCATCCGCGAGGATTATCTGCGCATCCTGCGCTTCTTCCGTTTTTTTGCCTGGTATGGCGAGGGTCGGCCGGACGCCGAGGGGCTGAAGGCCTGCGCCCGCCTGAAGGATGGGCTCGCCCAACTTTCGGCCGAGCGCGTGTGGTCCGAACTGAAGAAGCTTTTGTCGGCGCCCGATCCCTCGCGGGCGCTGCTCTGGATGCGGCAGGCCGGTGTCTTGACCGCCGCGCTGCCGGAAAGCGAGAAATGGGGCATCGATGCGATCCACGGCCTGACCAAAGCCGAGAAGGATCTGGGCTGGGCGGTGGATCCGATGCTGCGGCTGGAGGCGATCGTGCCGCCGGATGCCGCGCGCATGAAGACGCTCGCCGAGCGGCTCAGGTTTTCGACCGCTGAAGCGGACCGTTTGCGCCGCTGGGCACTGGCCAGCGCCGTCGAACCGAAGACGACCGAGGGCGAACTGGCAAAGAAACTCTATCGCGGCGACCGGCAAGGATTTGTCGACCGTCTCAGGCTGTCGCTCGCGGCCGCGCGGGTGCGCGCTGTCGAGGACAATGACGCGCTGCTTGAAGCCGGCGGCTTTTCGCGCCTGCTGGCCTTCGCGCTCAAATGGGAAAAACCGGTGTTTCCGCTGAAAGGCGCCGACCTGACGGGGCTCGGCGCAACGCCGGGGCCGAAGCTTGGCGAAATCCTCAAGAACCTCGAGGCGGAATGGATCGAAGCCGGTTTTGCGCCCGATCGCGACGCGCTGCTCGAACGCGCCGCGAAGGCCCTTGAAACCTAGAGTGGCTCGAAGGCTGCCCTCCGTGACGATCAAATGTCGTCGAACCAAACGCTGCTCATTTACCTGATGGCCACGGGAGCCAAGGCGCGTGAAAGGCTCGCTTCGCCCTTGCCGTATACGGAGGCATTATAGTTCACCAGCGTGTCGGTACGAGCCGTGTTGAGCAGATCGTTGGTGATCTGGGTCGGCGTGGCTTTGGTGAATTTGCTGCCGATGATCGCTGCATAGCCTGAGATGATCGGCGCTGCGAAGGAGGTGCCATAAAGGTCTGTCTTGCTTCCATCGACACCGACCACAAGGAAATGGCTTTGCACGAGCGGATTGGAGCCAGCGTAGTTGGAGTACCATGCGAGCTGGGCCTTGTTGGTCGTCGTGCCGTTCGTGGACAGCGCGCCGACGAAGATAGCCGACGCTTTGCCAACCAGGGCGAGGTCGAGATAGTCCTGCTGGCCGTTCGTGACCCCGCCGACGGCAACCGAGTCGTTGCCGGCTGCCTTGGAGACAATGGCTGACCCTCTGGTGGCATAAGAGATGATCGAAGCCTCCTCCGCGCTCCATCCGATCTGGTTCGGGCTATAGCCCGCCGTGGCGTACATGCCATAGCTCAGATTGAGCACGTTCAGGCCCGGCGCCAAGGTGACTGATGAACTCGTGGTGAAGTCCTTCGACCTGATGGTTGCCAAGGGGGCAATCATGGAGGCTTCCTCGCGAGTCCATTCGCCGTGCCGCTGGGTCTGCACCCCGATGCCAAAGTTGCCGGAGAACCGCGATGTACTGGAAAAATCGTCGACGATCGTAATCGTGGCGCCCTTGCCCTTGTAACCCGCGGCCCACGCTGCACCAACGTCGGGGCTCATCCACCCTGGTGTTGTTGCTGCTTGCGTGCGCGCGGCCGGGATCGTTGCACTTACGCATATGGACAGGCCGCCATGGCACAGCGCGGCCATCTCGTCCGCATCGGGGGCCTCCTGTGCCGACGCGATCGGCGCCGACAGCATGGCGAAAGCCGTGGCGATACCGAATTTCAAATGTCTAGCTGGCATGTTCTTACTCCGATCAAACAAGAAACTGGAACGGGCGATCGCGAGCCGCGGGGATGATGGTTTTCTCAATCCATGGCCTCGGCGATCAGAAAGTAACACGGTAGTTCAGCCACAGATGCTGGCTCTCCGGTTTAGCGTTAACCAGATATTTCAGCGTTTCCTCAGGTGCCATCTGGCTGGCCGCAAGCCGGCAATTGACGCTGTAGGTACCGAGGTCGCCATAGTCGGCTTGGCAGGATTTTTCGGTGAGCTTGCCGCCGATAGTCGTGGTGAGCGAGAGGGAAAGGGTACTGTTCGGGCTCGGATGCATCTGGGTGAGGAAACCGAGCTTGAGGCTGGGCTCGATCCTGTACTTCTCACCCTGTTCCCCGGTCCCAAATCCCCAAAGGATGCCGGCGTCCTCGGTAATCTGCGTCAGCAGGTCCACATGCATGTCGACCCAGCTTGCGCGGTACCATTGGTTGAACGAAACCCGGTTTCCGCTCTGCAGTTCGTAACCGCCATTGCCCAGGCCTCGCGCGCGATCGCTGAGTGGCGAGCCCTGATGGATGTCGACCAACGATGTCGTCAATTCCTGGGCAACAACCGGGGATGCCCCAATGAGCGCGCACAGCAGCAGCGCCATCGCGCGCAAACTCACTCGACTGCCGGACTTTTCGCGCATGCGCGAAACACCTCACCCCACCGGTTCCGGATCAGTGCCTGGTGGCGACGGGCTCCTCTGGCAGCCCACTGTAGCCGGATTATCCAGCCGACAGTGGCACGGGTTCGGTTACCGCGGGGTTTATTTAGCTGGAGGGAATATAATTTTTTGACCCGCCGGGCGCGAAGCGCACCGCGTCGAAACGAGCCATGTGGGGTGCCATACATCAAAGCGCCCGCCACGCGTCAAAAGCGAATGGCGGGCGTCATGGTCCGCGCAAAACCTACGCGGCGTCGCGGGCCTTCTCGATGCGCGAGCGGATCGCCTCGATCATCGTCTCGCGGATAACGGTCTCGCCGTGCGTCTCGCGCATATGCTCGACGGCGCGGCGCATCACTTCGGCTTCCTCCTCGGCACGCGTGTGCCAGTCACAGCCGGGAACGAGCGACCCGCAGTGAAATTCCTTCATCAGATTTCTCCTTTTTCCTCCATCGGGCCTGGACGGGGCTCCGGCACTTTCTTGGCTCAAGGTCCGGTTCTGGATCTTTGAACCGCGAGCGGGCAAGCATAACACAGATGGGGTGGTATTGGTTGTCGTCAACCGGCAAAAAGGGCGAAGCAGCGCTGCTTCGCCCTCTACGCTTACCCCAGGGCAGGGCCGGACATCGTCTTGTCCAGCCCGGGCGGGTTGGTCGTCACTTCACGATCTTGACTGACTCGGCAATCTTGTTCTTGCCGCTCATATCCCATGAGACTCTGACCTTTTCACCGACCTTCAGGCCAGGATCCTTGAAGGTGCTGGGAAGCGTAAAGGATGATCCATTGTCGAGAACCAGGCTCATGGCCGTCGCGTCGAAGGTCTTGATCGTGCCGGTGGTGTGCTTGACGGCGGCGAATGCCACCGAACCGGAAGCGAGCAAGGCCGCCGCGGCAGCCGAAACAATGATCTTGCGCATTGGAAAGTACTCCTGGAAAGAGCGGGCATGCTTTTGACTGGAAATCCCGCATCGTCTTGGGCCGTCCGGTCGCGTCGAGTCGCGGCTCGCTTGTTTTGAACGCAATTCCTGAGGGAAAACCGTCTCGCACTTTCCTGGAATCGCCCTCGGCGGACCACCGGCGCTTCCCGACCCGGCCCAAAAATAACCCAGTCTTTTCAATTGACTATTAGACGAAAAAGAAATTTTTCACGGCAACCAGTGCCACATTCCGTGCCCATTTCGCTGGAATGGGACGTCAATGCGGTTCACATCGCGCTCACCATATTTTTACGGCCAGCGCACCTCTGGCGGCAGGCTGGACAGGATCGACGCGACATTGCCGCCGGTCTTCAGGCCGAAGATGGTGCCGCGATCGTGAAGCAAGTTGAATTCGACGTAGCGGCCGCGGCGGATGAGTTGTTCGTCGCGGTCGCCGTCGGTCCAGTTCTCGTTGAAGTTGGCGCGCACGAGATGGCCGTAGACGACGAGAAAGGAGCGCCCGACATCCTGGACGAAGTTGAAGTCGGCATTCCAGCCGCCCTTGTCCTGCGCCGAATGCAGCCAGTCGAAAAAGATGCCGCCGGTGCCGCGCGGCTCGTTGCGGTGCGGCAGGAAGAAGTACTCGTCGCACCACGCCTTGAATTTCGGATAATCGGCGACATCAGCGTTTTTTTCGCAAGCGAACTGCATGGCGCGGTGGAAGGCCACGGTATCAGGATCGTCCTGGGTGCGGCGGCGGTCGAGCACCGGGGTCAGATCGGCGCCGCCGCCGAACCATTGGCTTGAAGTAACCACCATGCGCGTGTTCATGTGCACGGCCGGAACGTTCGGGTTCCAGGGATGCGCGATCAGCGAAATGCCGGAGGCCCAAAAATGCGGGTCTTCCTCGGCGCCGGGCATCTGCTTCCTGAATTCCGGCGAGAATTCGCCATAGACGGTCGAGGTGTGGACGCCGACCTTCTCGAAGACACGGCCATGCATCATCGACATGGTGCCGCCGCCGCCCTTGCCCTGGTCTCGCTCCCAGGGCGTCTTTTCGAAACGGCCCGGCGACCACGAGGCGAGAGGGCCCTGGAGATCCTGCTCGATCTGCTCGAAGGCGGCGCAGATGCGTTCGCGCAGCGCTTCGAACCACAGGCGGGCCTTCATCTTCTTCTCTTCGATGTCGGCGGGCAGGCCAGCCGGTATTTCAGGTCGTTCCAAGTGCCGTCTCCGGTTGCGGGGCGGTGAGTCGACAAAAGACTCGTCTTTTCCGGGCGGGATCCCTAATCTCTTAAGGGACAGGGTCAAGTCACTTTGGTTTTGCGCATGATCCTTCCGAAACCCGATTCCGATTTCGGGGTCATGCGCCAGGTGCAAGGAGTGGTTTCGTGCGCACCCCGGCAAGACCGCCGCTGGATGGCCTGAAGAAAAGGCTCGACCAAAGCCGGGCCGAACGTGCACGCATGCCGCGCGACGGTTTCCTGCGCGAGACCTTCGTCCTGCCGCGCTCCGATGCGCGCCTCAAGGCCAAGGAATGGTTCGAGCGCTTCCCCAAGCAGGCCTACTGGACCGAGATCGAAAGCTGGTTCGAACGGCCGGGTGATTTGATTGAATTCACCATCAGGCGGTTGCCGGCCGCGGACTAGCGCGAGCGCCCTGTCTCAGCCTGCCACCAGCCTTCTCGCCCCCGTGCCTTCCCTGGCCAGCCTGTCGCCCTTGTTCCTGAGCGGGCATTTGTCGATCGACATGCAGCCGCACCCGATACAGTCGGTAAGGCCGTCGCGCAGCTTCTTTAGCTGGCTGATCTTGTGGTCGAGGCTATCGCGCCAAGCCGTTGAAAGCAGATTCCAATCCTCGCGCGTCGGCGTGCGGCCTTCAGGTAACGATTCAAGTGCGGCACCGATTTCGGCCAGCGAGATGCCGACCTCCTGCGCGACCTTGATGATCGCCACACGCCGCAGCACGTCGCGGCCGTAGCGGCGCTGGTTGCCTGAGGTGCGGTGACTGCGGATCAGCCCGCGCGCTTCGTAGAAATGCAGCGCCGACACCGCGACGCCGCTGCGCATGGCCACCTGGCCGACCGTCAATTCCGCTGCTGGCGCCATTTCCCACTTTCCGCTTGACCTCAAGTTAAGTTGAGCTTGTAGCGAAGAAATATCGATTGGGCAAACGAGGAGAAGGCGATGTGCGCCTGGGTGAGAATGACTGGAGAAACCGCCGTCGTCGGCAGCGGCAAGGGTGGTGTCGTCGACGGGCCGCGGATCCTATCCGAGCTGCCGGATGGCTTCGCCCGCCACCATGGCGACGGAGAGCGCGACGTTGATGCTGCGCGCGCTACCTTGCATCGGGATGGTCAGCCGCGCATCGGCCGCCTGATGGACCGGATCCGGCACGCCCGCGGATTCGCGGCCGAACAGCAATATGTCGCCGCTGGCGAAGCTGAAGCTCGTATAGGGGGTGGCGGCCCTGGTCGACAAAAGCACCAGCCGGCGAGCGCCGGACTTACGCCACGCCTCGAAGGCGTGCCAGTCGACATGCCGGGTCAGATCAGCCATTTCGAGGTAGTCCATACCGGCGCGCTTCAGCGCTTTGTCGGAGAGCGGAAAGCCAGCGGGTTCGATGATGTCGACGCCAAGCCCGAGGCAAGCGGCGAAGCGCAGGATTGTCCCGGTATTGCCGGCAATGTCCGGCTGGTAGAGCGCGATGCGGAGACAACAGTTCAATTCCGCATCCTTCTAATAAGTGGCAGATCGGCAACAGCGAGGTCGCGGTTTTGGAAATTGCTGGACCTGCGGGTGGCCATTTTCTGCGAAGTCGGGTATGTCAGGTCCATTGTCAACCCGAACCGATGGAGGGGTAATTCATGATGACCATGCACATCCTGCACCTCTCCTGGGGGCCAGTACGGCCCGCGGCGGTTTCGGTACGACGGTTCTCCTGACTCTCTAAGACTTGATCGCACCGATTCCCGCCGAAACGATTTTTCGGCTCTCGAAGGAATCCTGCGATGTTTTTCAAAAAGTCAAAAGGGCTGAACGCCCAGTCTGAACATGTCCAGACCGACTCGTTCAGTCGTGTCCGGACCGATGCTCGTCATCGTGCCCTGACCGAGGCAATGCGCACCTCCGGCCGAATGCCGGTGGTCGAGGCTGCTTCACCCTTTTTATCGCATCTTCACATGGAGGACGGACCAATGTTCGATCCCTACAGAATACCCGGCTCAAGAAACCTGCACGAGCGCAAGATGGCGACCTGGGCGCTGCTGATCGGCGAGACCTATTCGTCGGCGGTCCACGCCCAGGTTCGCCGCCGGCCGCATCGCGGCATGCTGCCGGATGTCGATTTCTCGCACGCGGTTCCCGATCCGAGCCGGCCGTCGCTGGTGCGCCGGATCATCCGGCTGATCCGGCCAGGCGCGAAAAACCGGGCCGGCGGCACCGTGTCGTCAGGATCGGCAAACGCGCCTGTCGGCGAAAAGCCCGCGAGCCCCTATATTGCGCGAAGCAGGGCCGCCGGTCCGGATGATTCCGGACCGTCGGCCCTCGGCGCCATGCGGCCCGGGGACTTCGTACGTCGCCAGGCCGCGTAAGCGGAAAACAGATTTATGAGCATGACCTATGTTGTTGTTTAGCTGGTTTGAAAGAAGGCTCGATCCGTTCCCGGCAGCGGAACCGGTCGAGCCGCCCAAGACGCTGGTGGCCTTCTGCCTGCATTACACGCGCGGCGCCTGGCCCTATATCCTCATCGATGCGGTGCTGGTGACGGCCATCGCCATCGCCGAGGTGTGGATGTTCGGCTTCCTCGGCCGCATCGTCGACTGGCTGTCGGGGCAGAATCGCGAAACCTTCCTGCAGACGGAAGCCTGGAAGCTCGCCGGCATGGCCTTCATCGTGCTGTTCGCGCTGCCGGGTACGGTGTGGCTGCATTCGCTGCTCAACCAGCAGACGCTGATGGGCAATTATCCCATGCGCATCCGCTGGCAGGTGCATCGCTACCTGCTCAAGCAATCGATGAGCTTCTACCAGGACGAGTTTGCCGGCCGCATCGCCACCAAGCTGATGCAGACGGCGCTTGCCGTGCGCGAATGCGTCATCAAGGTGATCGACGTCCTGAACTACGTCATCGTCTATTTCCTCGGCATGCTGTTCATCGTCGGTTCGGCCGACTGGCGGCTGGCCGCACCGCTGGGTGTCTGGCTGGTCGGCTACATACTTTTGCTGCGCTTTTTCATCCCGCGCCTCGGCAAGGTCGGCGAGGAACAGGCGAATGCGCGCTCGGTCATGACCGGCCGTGTCGTCGACAGCTACTCCAACATCCAGACGGTCAAGCTGTTCAGCCATGCGCGCCGCGAGGCGTCCTTCGCCAAGGAGGGCATGGGCGGCTTCCTCGACACGGTCTACCGGTCGATGCGGCTGGTGACGGTGCTTTTCGGCTCGCTCTACATACTGAACTCGTTGCTCCTGTTCTCGGTCACCGCCATCTCGCTGTGGCTGTGGATGGGGCAAGCGGTGACGATCGGCGCGGTTGCCGTGGTCATCGGCCTGGTTCTGCGGATGTGGGGCATGTCGCAGTGGATCATGTGGGAAATGTCGGGCCTGTTCGAGAACATCGGCACGGTGCAGGACGGCATCGCCTCGATCTCGCTGCCGCGCCTGGTCGAAGACAAGCCCGATGCGAAGGAGATCGCCGTTTCCAAAGGCGAGATCCGCTTCGAGGCTATCCGCTTCCACTACGGCAAGCAGAAAGGCGTGATCGAAAACCTGTCGCTGGCGGTGAAGCCCGGTGAAAAGGTCGGCATTGTCGGCCGCTCGGGTGCCGGCAAGTCGACGCTGGTCAACCTGCTGCTGCGATTCTACGACCTGGAAAGCGGCCGGATCCTGATCGACGGCCAGGAGATCGCCGACGTGAAGCAGGATTCGCTGCGCGCCCAGATCGGCATGGTCACGCAGGATACCTCGCTGCTGCATCGTTCGGTGCGCGACAACATCCTCTATGGCCGTCCCGACGCGTCAGACGAGATGCTTGTCGAGGCCGCTCGGCGGGCCGAGGCGCTGGACTTCATCGGTGGGCTTTCGGACGCCAGTGGCCGCAAGGGTTTCGACGCCCATGTCGGCGACCGCGGCGTCAAATTGTCGGGCGGCCAGCGGCAGCGCATCGCGATTGCTCGCGTTATGTTGAAGGACGCGCCGATACTTATCCTTGACGAGGCGACCTCCGCGCTGGATTCCGAGGCGGAAGCTGCCATCCAGGAGAACCTCTACAAGCTCATGCAGGGCAAGACCGTCATCGCCATCGCCCACCGGCTGTCGACCATCGCGGCGATGGACAGGCTTGTGGTGCTGGACCAGGGCCGCGTCATCGAGGAAGGGTCGCACGAGCAGCTGGTCGCCAGGGGCGGGCTCTACGCGCAGCTCTGGCAGCGCCAGTCGGGCGGGTTCCTGCTCGAGGACATCCCGGCCGATGCCGCCAACGATGCGATCGCAAAGGGACAAGCCGCAGAATGATGGCCGCCGCATGATGACAGCCGTCTATCGCTGGTTCGAGAACTGGGTCTATCCGTTCAGGGAGCCGGCGAGCCTTCGGCCACCATCCAGCGTCGGCGGCTTCATCTGGCACTATGTCGGCCAGGCGAAGTTCGCCTTCTTCGCCATGCTCGTCATCGGCGGCATCGCGCCGCTGGTCGAGGCCGGCCTGTTCTACTTCGTCGGGCGGCTGGTCGACATTCTCGACCAGCTTCCCGGCGAACGCAGCTGGCATGCGCTGTGGACCGCCGCCGGCCCGGAACTTGTGTTCATGGCCGCCGTGGTGCTGGTCATCCGCACCATCATCGTCGGCCTGTCGGCGCTGGTCGACGAACAGACGATCACGCCCGGCTTCTACAATCTGGTGCGCTGGCAGGCGCACCGGCATGTCTCGCGCCAGTCTTATGCCTTCTTCCAGAACGATTTCGCCGGCCGCATCGCGACAAAAGTCTGGCAGGCGGGGCAGGCGACGGGCGACCTGATGGAAAGCTTCATCGAGGTCGTCTGGTTCATGATCGTCTACACGGTGACGACGCTGGCGCTGGTCGCAGGTCTCGATCTCAGGCTCGCGGTGCTGGTGGTGATCTGGATCGTCGCCTTCGGCTGGCTGGCCCGGCTTTATCTGCCGGCAATCCGCAAACATGCCGAGGCGACCGCCGAGGCCGGCTCGATGATCAACGGCCGCATCGTCGATTCCTATTCCAACGTGCAGACGCTGAAACTGTTCTCGGCCGATGGCGACGACCGCTACATCAGGAACGGTTTCGACATCTATCTCGACGCGCTGCGCCCCTTCACCCGCCGGCTGACCGGCGTGCGCATGGCACTGACGATGCTGTCGGGCATCATGATCACGGCGATCGGCTGTTTTGCCGTCTATCTCTGGGTCGAGGGTTCGATCACCGTCGGCGCGGTCGCCTTCACGCTGTCGCTGGTGCTGCGGCTTAACATGCTGCTCGGCCGGCTGATGATGCAGCTCAACGGCATCTTGCGGAATCTCGGCGTGCTGGAGAATTCCAAGGCACTGATCTCGCAGCCGCTCGGGCTCACCGACGCGCCCGACGCCAGGGAGCTTGTCGTCGCCGGCGGGCGCATCGACGTGAAAAAAGTCGAGTTCCATTACGGCAAGGGGTTCGGCGTGCTGAACGGCATCGACCTTGTCGTCAAGCCAGGCGAAAAGGTCGGGCTGGTCGGACCATCGGGTGCGGGCAAGACGACGCTCGCCAATCTGATCCTGCGGCTCTACGACCTGGAACGCGGCTCCATCACCATCGATGGCCAGAACGTTTCGGAGGTGACGCAGAATTCGCTGCGCGCCAATATCGGCGTCGTCAGCCAGGACACCGCATTGTTCCATCGCTCGCTGCGCGACAACATCAAGCTCGGCATGCCTGACGCGACCGACGCCGAGGTGATCGCGGCGGCCAGGAAGGCCGAGGCGCACGAGTTCATCCTTGGCCTGCGCGACAACCGGGACCGTGCCGGCTACGAGGCCTTTGTCGGCGAGCGCGGCGTGAAACTGTCGGGCGGGCAGCGCCAGCGCGTGGCGATCGCGCGTGTCTTCCTCAAGGACGCGCCGATCCTGATCCTCGACGAGGCGACCTCGGCGCTCGATTCCGACATCGAGGCGGCGATCCAGGAGAATCTCACCAGGCTGATGGAGAACAAGACGGTCATCGCCATCGCCCACCGGCTGTCGACGATCGCAGCACTTGACCGCCTCGTGGTGCTCGACGGTGGCCGCATCGTCGAGCAAGGCACCCATGACGAGCTGGTGGCGCTCGACAGGCTCTATGCGCGGCTGTGGAAGCGGCAGTCGGGCGGCTTCCTCTATCACGAGGAAAGCGTGCTCGAAGAGACGCGGCCGGCGGAGTGAACCATGAGTGGATCGCCAGAAACCGGCTATGTGCTCAAGCGTTTCCGGCCAATCATGCCGGCCTTCGACGCATTACAGGAAGAGAGCCGGCTGGAAGGCTACTGGATGCTGGTGCGGCTGGCGGATGGCTGGGCAGGCGGCCGCAACAAGTTCCTGAAGCGGGGCGAGGCGCTGTTCGGGGCATGGCATGGGCCCGAACTCGCTGGCGTCTGCGGGCTGAACATCGATCCTTATTTCGGGGGCATGCGCCACGGCCGGGTCCGGCACCTGTTCGTCAGCGCGCGTCATCGCCGCAACGGCCTTGGGCGCGTGCTTGTGGAGACGGTCATCGACAGGGCACGCCAGTATTTCACTGTGCTGAACACCCGCGCGCCGAAAGAAGCGTTTGGTTTCTATGAGCGACTTGGCTTCCAGCCGGTGGCGGGCGAAGAATTCGTCACACACCGTATGATTTTTGGGAAAGGAGGCTGACATGTCGTTGCGTCCGCCATCTCATCTTGCCAGCGCCACCGCTGCCGAAGCTGCCTTCGATGCGCTTGGCCACGAAATCCTCGCCGAGAAGGCGGCGGCACTCGGCCGTGCCGGACAGCGTGTGGAAGAGACATTGGCCAGACTGCGTGGCAATGGCGACGAGCAGTTGCGCCCTCGGCTTCTTAAGGAGGCCGCCATGGCGGTGCATGGCTATTTCATCCAGCGCGAGCTGTGCGGCCTTCGAAAGCATGACGCCGTGATCCGCGAATACAACATCCCGAAAGCCGTGCTGGTCAGGCTTGGCGCCATGTAGGGTCGGAGCTTGCAGCGCTGATTTCCCTGTGGAATCGCGCCAGGCGGATGGCGAGCGCTTCGGGGTTTTCGTCGGCGATGAAGTGTCCGCTGTCGGCAATGATGTCGCCCTCGACATTTGAGAGCCCGGCTGCCCGCAGGCCATCGACATAGTCGCCGATGTCGCCTGACTCGGCCGCACCCCTCAGATAGAGCGCCGGAACCGCGATCGGCTTCGCCGGCCGCACGGCGTTGGCCTTGGTATCCTCCGGGAAGGCGCGATACCAGTCGAATCCGGCCTGGAGGCTTTCAGGACGGGAATAGGCTTTTGCGTAAATTTCCCTGGCCTCGTCAGGGATCGAGGCACGATGCTTCGAAAGCGTATTGAAGAAGAAGTCGAAATAGGCGCTCTGATGGCCGCTGACCAGCGTTTCCGGCAAGGCCGGGACGGCATGGAAAGCAAAGTGCCAGATTTGCGGATTGCGAATGACCTTCTCCCACGGCGCGACACCTGGAACGACGACGTCCATGATCGCCGCGCCGGAAAGTAACTCCGGGTGGTCGCGCAACAAGGCAAACACGACCTGGCCGCCGACATCATGGCCGGCGGCCACGAGTTGCCGCAGCCCGCATGCCTCGGCGACGCCTCTCATCAGCCTTGCCAGGGTCCTCTTGTCGCCAGCCTTGGGCATGCCTTGCGAGCCGCCGATGCAGGGCAGGTCGGGGGCGACGACCCGGTAGTCGGCTGCCAGCCGGCCGATCACCCGTTCGAACGCGTAGGAGCTTTGCGGCCATCCATGCAGCAGGAGGAAAGCCGGCGCTCCGGCCGGGCCTGCCTCGCGGATGGCGATGCTCAGCCCTTCGATTTCGACGTTCGAGGTTTGCATGTCCTGGTCCTGCCGACTGCCTGTCCCATAAATCTAGGCGGCAATCGGGAAACCGACAGGGCTACGCACCCTCACTCCAGCCATTCTGTGATGAAGGTGCCGTTCTCGTGAATGTCGATCGTTTCCAGCGGACCCGGACCGGGATTGGTGAATTTGTGCGGCGTGTGGGGTGGTACGATGACAATCTGGCCGGCGGAGGCCTCGATTTCCTTGTCGCCGACCGTGAACAGGGCGGTGCCCTGGCGGATGATGAAGATCTCCGCGTAAGGATGGGAGTGCAGCCGCGGGCCGCCGCCGACGTCGGGCAGGTGGTTGAAGATCAGGCAGGAGTTGGAGCCGTAGGCGCCGCCTTGCAGTTCGCCCTTCCAGCGGTCGGGCCAGTGGCCGGGACGAACAGCCCATTCCTCGCGATCTATGATATGCGCCATGTGAAGGAAGATAGACCATATAGGCCTCCTGTCGAGGACACTGGATTTGCGGTTGTTTCCCGGCGGTTTAGCCGCCATTCGCGACCATTCACTGCCTTGCTGCGCGACAGGGGATTTTGTCCCCGCGACAATCTGCCCATGTGCCTTGATCCGTCTGGACAAAAACAGGCTTCACGCATAAACCGAAGTCCAAATGCCGGAGGAGTTCGCTAGCCTGTTCGCCATGCGCTGTCGGGTTGGCGTGATGGAGCGGGGAACAAGGCTCGGCCACCGGCGCGGAAGAGGCAAAAGGATCAGGCACCCGTGAGCGCAACCGACATCCACGATCCCAATCGTCGAGATTTTCTTTACGTCGCCACCGGCATGGCCGCCGTGGTCGGCGCCGGTGCCGTCGCATGGCCGTTCATCGACCAGATGCGCCCCGATGCCTCGACGCTGGCACTGGCCTCGGTCGAAGTCGATGTCTCCTCCCTGGCACCTGGCAGTTCTCTGATCGTCAAGTGGCGCGGCAAGCCGGTCGTGGTGCGCAACCGCACTGAGAAGGAAATGAAGGACGGCGAAGCCGTCAATCTCTCCGATCTCAAGGATCCGATCGCGCGCAACGCCAACCTGCCGTCCGATGCGCCGGCGACCGACGCCAACCGCACCACGCCCGGCAAGGAAGCCTGGATGGTGATGGTTCAGGTCTGCACGCATCTGGGCTGCATCCCGCTCGGCCAGGAAGGCGATTTCGGCGGCTGGTTCTGCCCGTGCCACGGTTCGCAATACGACACCGCCGGCCGCATCCGCAAAGGCCCGGCGCCCGAGAACATGGCGATCCCGGTATTCAAGTTCGTTTCCGATACCAAGATCCTTATCGGTTGAGGCAGGGGGATATTTCGATGAGCGAGGGACACTCGACCTATACGCCCAAAACCGGTCTCGGACGCTGGTTCGACGCCCGCATGCCGCTGCCGCGGCTGGTTTATGACAGCTTCGTCGCCTATCCGGTGCCGCGCAACCTCAACTATGCGTGGACGTTCGGCGGCATCCTGTCGATCATGCTGGTGGCGCAGATGGTGACCGGCATCGTGCTGGCCATGCACTATACGTCCGATGCCAATCTCGCCTTCGGCTCCGTCGAAAAGATCATGCGCGACGTCAATTCCGGCTGGCTGTTGCGCTACATGCATGCCAACGGCGCTTCCTTCTTCTTCATCGCCGTCTATATCCACATCTTCCGTGGCCTCTATTACGGCTCCTACAAGGCGCCGCGCGAGCTGCTCTGGATTCTCGGCTGCATCATCTACCTCCTGATGATGGCGACCGGCTTCATGGGCTATGTGCTGCCTTGGGGACAGATGAGCTTCTGGGGCGCCACCGTCATCACCGGCTTCTTCACCGCCATTCCGCTGGTCGGCGACTGGATCCAGCAGCTGCTGCTTGGCGGGTTCGCGGTCGACAATCCGACGCTGAACCGCTTCTTCGCGCTGCACTATCTCTTGCCGTTCATGATTGCCGGCGTCGTCGTGCTGCACATCTGGGCGCTGCATGTCGTGGGCCAGTCGAACCCGACCGGCATCGAGGTCAAGTCGAAGACCGACACCGTCGCCTTCACGCCTTACGCGACCATCAAGGACGCGTTCGGCATGATCGTGTTCCTGTTCTTCTTCGCCTATTTCGTCTTCTACCTGCCGAACTATCTCGGCCATCCGGACAACTATACGGTCGCCAACCCGCTGAAGACCCCGGCCCATATCGTGCCGGAATGGTACTTCCTGCCGTTCTACGCGATCCTGCGTGCCATCACCTTCAACATCGGGCCGATCAATTCCAAGCTCGGCGGCGTGCTGTGCCTGTTCGGCGCCATCATCATGCTGTTCCTGGTGCCGTGGCTCGACACTTCCAAGGTGCGCTCGGCGGTCTACCGGCCCTGGTACAAGCTGTTCTTCTGGCTGTTCGTGGCCGATGCCGTCCTGCTTGGTTGGCTGGGCTCGCAGCCGGCGGAAGGCAGCTATGTGTTCATGGCGCAGATGGCGACGCTGTTCTACTTCTTCTTCTTCCTGGTCGCGCTGCCGGTGCTCGGCCTGATCGAGACGCCGCGCAGGCTGCCGAACTCGATCACCGAGGCGGTGCTGGAGAAGAACAAGGGTGGCAGCGGGCATCCGGCGGCCGCCGCGGCCGCACCACAGACCAAGGGCTAGAGCATGATCCCGAAAAGTGGGGACCGGTTTTCCCGGACAAACGGAACCGTTTGTCCAGAGATCATGCTCGAACAGAAAGACAGAGCGGTAGAGAATCTAAGGGGATTTGGCATGAAAAAGATTCTCACCTCGCTGGCGCTGCTCGGCCTTGTGGCCATCGGCACCGGGGCCGCGGGTACTTCAGCGTTCGCGGCCGAAGAGGCGCACAATGCGGCGGCACCGACGCATTTCCCGATCAACGAGCCGAAGGAAATGAGCTGGAGCTTCACCGGCCCGTTCGGCACCTATGACAAGGCGCAGCTGCAGCGCGGCCTGAAAGTCTACAAGGAAGTCTGCTCGGCCTGCCATTCGATGAATCTGGTGGCGTTCCGCACGCTGTCCGACCTCGGCTATTCCGATGCGCAGATCAAGACGCTGTCGGCTGAATACACCATCCATGACGGTCCTAATGATGCGGGCGACATGTTCGACCGTCCCGGCAAGCCGTCCGACCATTTCCCGGCGCCGTTCGCCAATGAGGAAGCCGCCGCTGCCTCGAATGGCGGCGCGGCCCCGCCCGACATGTCGCTGCTGGCCAAGGCGCGCGGCGTCGAGCGTGGCTTTCCGCAGTTCGTCTTCGACATCTTCACCCAGTATGATGCGGGCGGCCCCGACTACATCCATTCGCTGCTGACCGGCTACGACCAGACGCCGCCGGCCGGCATGGTCATCCCGGAAGGCACGCACTACAATCCCTACTTCATCTCCGCCGTCTCGTTGAAGATGCCCAAGCCGCTCTCCGACGGCCAGGTCACCTATGATGACGGTTCGCCGCAGACCGTCGACCAATATGCCCGCGATGTCGCGGCCTTCCTGACATGGGCGGCCGAGCCGCATATGGAAGACCGCAAGAAGATGGGCTTCCGGGTGCTGGTGTTCCTGCTGCTGTTCGGTGCGCTGGTCTACCTCACCAAGCGCAAGGTATGGGAAGGCGTGGCGCACTAAAGCCCGCTGATATTCAGGTGAGGCCGGCCTGCAAACAATGGCTTCCTGCGCTTCCGGCCTTCGCCGGCCGAAGCACTCATGAGCGGCGTGGCGGTTAAATTAAGGCTACGGCCGGCGTAGGCCGGTGCTCACGTACTTTAAGTACGCTCCGCTCCGGTTCTCGGAAGCCATCGTTTTCGACTCGGCCTGACCTGAATCTCAACAGGCCTTAAGCCGTTCTGACGGCAATACGGTCATGCACGGGCGCCAAGAGGCGCCCTTTTTGATTCTGGGAGTCATGTCACATGGCCGTCACCGCATGGGGCGATCTTGCGTTATTCCAACAAAGGATTCGCACCCATGAAGAAATACGCGTCGCTGGCGGCTGGTCTGCTGCTGCTGGTCATCGGCTCGGCCGCCCAGGCTGAAGATGCAAAGCCGTTCGTCACCAACAAGGATATCGACCTGACGGTGATCCTGCCGCCACCTCCCGCGAACGATTCGGCTGAGACCAAGGCGGAACTCGGCGAGGTGCTGACGCTGCAGGTGACCCGCACGCCTGAGATGGAAGCCCGCGCGGTCGCCGATGCCGAGGAGAATGTGTGGCGCTTCGCCGACGTCATGGGGCCGAATTTCAACAAGGAGACGTTGCCCAAATTCAGCGCCTTCTTCGATCGCGTCGTGGCCACCGAAGGCGCCGTCGTCGACCCGGCCAAGGATGTCTGGAAGCGTCCGCGTCCGCACCAGCTCAGCGACGTCGTCAAGCCGGCGGTGAAGCTGTCGAGCTCCGGTTCCTGGCCGTCCGGCCACGCTACCGTCGGCACCATGATGGGCATCATCCTGGCCGACATGGTTCCGGAGAAGCGCGCCGAGATCATGGCGCGCGCGGCCGAATACGCCCACAACCGCGTTGTCGGCGGCATCCACTATCCATCCGACGTCGAGATGGGCAAAATCTCGGGCAGCGTCATTGCCGCGGTCCTGCTCAACCGGGACGACTTCAAGGCCGAATACGAAGTGGCCAGGGCGGAGTTGCGGGCCGACCTCGGCATGTAGCTTTCGTCGGCAATCCATCTCTGCAGAGAGGGGCGCTTCGGGCGCCCCTTTTCATGATCACGGCCGTTCTCTAGGGGAGCTCAGCAATTAGTCCGTTGGCATAGCCGCATCTGATTGATATTCCAACGGCGGCAAAGGCTTCGTCAGCCATGGCCTTGGAAATCGATGATGCGGCTCAGCGACTGTCACAATTTTTCCGATTTCCGACGGATGGCGCAGCGAAGGCTGCCGGGGCCGATCTTCAATTACATCGATGGCGCGGCCGATGACGAGGTCACTTATCGCCGCAACACCGCAAGTTTCGAAAGCTGTGACCTAGTCCCCAACGTCCTGCGCGGGGTGAGCGAGATCGACATGTCGGTGACCGTCATGGGCCAGAAATTGGCTATGCCGTTCTATTGCTCGCCGACCGCCCTGCAGCGGCTTTTCCACCATCAGGGCGAGAGGGCGGTCGCCAAAGCCGCAGCCAAATACGGCACGATGTTCGGTGTTTCCACGCTCGGCACCGTCAGCCTCGAGGAGGTGCGCAGGATCAGCAGTAGCCCGCAGATCTACCAGTTCTACTTCCACCGAGATCGCGGCCTCAACCGGGCGATGATGCAGCGGGCAAAGCAGGTTGGCGTAGAAGTGATGATGCTGACCGTCGACAGCATCACCGGGGGCAATCGCGAACGCGACAAGCGCACTGGCTTTGCCATTCCCTTCAAACTCAACCTTGCCGGCATGGCGCAGTTCGCGCTGAAGCCGGCTTGGGCAATCAACTATTTCACCCATGAGGGCTTCAAGTTGCCGCAGCTCGACGAACATGTCGACATGGGCGGCGGGACGATGTCGATCAGCCGCTACTTCACCGAGATGCTCGATCCGTCGATGACCTGGGACGATGTCGCCGAGATGGTCAGGCAGTGGTCAGGTCCGTTCTGCCTCAAGGGCATCATGTCGGTTGAGGATGCCAGACGCGCCGTCGATATCGGCTGCAGCGGCATCGTACTGTCCAACCATGGCGGGCGGCAGCTGGATGGCTCGCGGGCGGCATTCGACCAGCTTGCCGAGATCGTCGATGCTGTCGGCGACAAGATCGACGTCATCATGGATGGTGGCGTACAGCGCGGTACCCATGTGCTGAAGGCACTATCGCTCGGGGCCAAGGCTGTTGGCATCGGCCGTTACTATATGTTTCCTCTGGCGGCGGCCGGCCAGTTGGGTGTCGAAAGGGCGCTTGAGCAGATGCGGGTCGAGGTCGAACGCGACATGAAGCTGATGGGCTGCAGTTCGATCGGACAATTGTCGCGCGCCAATCTCCGTTTCAGATAGTCGGCCGGGCGGGCCGTCGCGGATCATGCGGATGCGGAAGATGGCTGGGCCGGCGAGATCAATCCCTTGCCGGATGCGGCTTGTCTCAGCCGCCACATCGCGCTAGCCGTTGTCGATCGGGTCGGGTTACGATTGGTCCCCGCGCCGTTTCACACCTGCCCGCTGGACTATCCGGAGCCGCCTTCATGAAACCTTCGCTCGAAGACACGCTGCTGGCCTCGATCCGCACCATTCCGGACTATCCCAAGCCTGGCATCCTGTTTCGCGACATCACCACGCTGCTCAGCAACGCACGCGCCTTCCGCCGGGCCATCGACGAACTGGTTCATCCCTATGCCGGCCAGAAGGTCGACAAGATCGCTGGCATCGAGGCACGCGGTTTCATCCTGGGCGGTGCCGTCGCCCACCAGCTTTCAGCCGGCTTCGTGCCGATCCGCAAGAAGGGCAAGCTGCCCTATGAGACGGTGCGCGTCGCCTACAGCCTGGAGTACGGGCTGGACGAAATGGAGATGCACAAGGACGGCGTTGCCACTGGCGAGAAGGTGATCCTGGTCGACGACCTGATCGCCACCGGCGGCACGGCTGAGGCGGCGGTCAAGCTGCTACGCCAGATCGGCGCCGATATCCTGGCCGCCTGCTTCGTCATCGACCTGCCGGATCTGGGTGGACGACAGAAGCTCGAGGCGCTTGGCGTGCCGGTGCGAACACTGATCGGGTTCGAGGGACATTGAAAACACCAGCGCTGGTGCCGCCCCTCATCCGCCCTTCGGGCACCTTCTCCCCGTAAACGGGGAGAAGGAGGAACCTACTCCACCTTCACCAGCACGGCGCTCTCGAACTCCAACACCTTGTCGCCGGCCGAGGCGAAAGCCTCGCAGCGCAGCGCCAGCAGACGCCAGCCGGGGCGTGAGGCGATTGGACGGTGGGAAAGCGCCGTGCGCGTGAAGGTGACGGCCTCGCCGGCATGGACCGGCTTCAGCCACTTCAGGTTCTTGAAACCGGGCGAGGGGCCGAATTCGGGCATCGGGCCAGGGCCGTTCCAGCTGGCGCCCCCGGCATCCATGCCGGCTGCGAGGTTGAGCTTCATCCAGGTGGCGGCGGTGTGCCAGCCGGAGGCGCAGAGACCGCCGAGCACGCTCTTCCTGGCGGCCTCCTCGTCGATGTGGAAGATCTGCGGATCGTATTTGCGGGCGAACGCCTTGATCGCCGCCGGCTCGAATGTGTGCGTGCCCAGCGTCACCGTGGTGCCGATGCGGAAGAATTCGTCCAGGGTCATGCCTGAGACCTCGCGGCATCCCGCGTCAGGAACATGGCGGAATTCTCAAGCTCGAATACGCTTTCGCCACGCTGGTTGACCAGTTCGCTGCGCATGGTGACGAAGCCGAGTTGCGGCTTCGACCGGGACGGGCGCTTGGCCAGGACCACCAGGCTGCCTTTCAGCGTATCGCCGGCCAGAACCGGTTTCTTCCACTTGACGTGATCGACGCCGGGCGCGCCCTGGCAGGTGGAGTCCAGCAGGAAGGCGTCGCATAGCATGCGCATGAACATGGCGCAGGTGTGCCAGCCCGAAGCCGAGAGGCCGCCCAGGATGCTGGCCTTGCCGGCTTCCTCGTCAAGATGCATCGGCTGGGCATCGAATTCGCTGGCGAACTCGACGATCTCGGCCGCGCTCACCTGTTTGGTGCCGAGGTTGAACGAAGCACCCTCGACGAAATCCTCGTAGGCCCATGTCTTTCCGGTCATGGTCTGGAATCCGGTTGCAGAACGCGCGATCCGCATGGATCGGCAAACCCGGATGCAGGCCGCGGGCGATTTGGTCAAGTCCTTTCTGGTAAGCCAGCGTGAGGGGAGCGGCCGCCGGCGGGAGGCTGGGTCCTGGTGCCCGGCCTCCCAATGCCCCTACCGGGCGTTCGGCAGTATCTGGTGCAGCACGATGGCCCAGACCGCGCCGAAGGCGATGGATGAGCCTAGAATATACTGCACGATGTCAGGCAGCGTCTTGACGAAATCCGGAGGCGCCAGCGTGGCAAACAGCGCCATCAGGATCGGCAGGCCGATGACCAGCATGTTCCGCTCGGTCAGCGGCGTGCCGCGCACGACGCGAAAACCGTTCATGGCAATGACGACGCACAGCACGCCGAAGACGCCGCCGATGACCGGCCCCGGTATCGAGGCGATGACCGCCGACAGCTTGCCGATCAGGCCGAACAGAACCAGGAAGATGCCGGCCGCGGCGAAGGCGGCACGGCTGGCAATGCCGGTGATGGCGATGATGCCGGCGTTGGACGAGTAGCCGGTCACCGGCGTGCTGCAGAGCAGTGCGCTGACCAGGCAGCCGAGGCCTTCGCCGGTGGCGCCCCTGTCGAGCTGTTCATCCGACAGCGGCTTGTCGATAACGGCGCCGACCGCGAACCAGGTGCCGGTGGTCTCGGCGAGGACGACGATGTAGACGATCAGCATCGTCAGCGTCGCCGACAGCGAGAACGTCACGTCGAGATTGAGAAACGCAATGCGCGGCATGGAAAACCAGGTCGCGGCAGAAACGCCCGTCATGTCCAGCTGGCCCATGAAGGCGGCCGCCACGCTGCCCGCCACAAGCGCGATGATGACGGAGAGCAGGCGCAGCCAGGCGCCTTTCGCACCGAGCGTCATGCCGGTCAGCATGCAGCCGACGAGCACCGCCGCGGCGATGAAGGCAAGGATGATGTTGCCGCCGACGGTGGCGGTGCCGTGGACGGCGAACACGCTCTCCTTGAGCGCCACCGGCATCAGCGCGACGCCGACGACGATGATGATGGCGCCGCCGACGATGGGCGGCACGAAGCGGTTGACGAGGCGGTGGAAGAGCTTTGTCGGCGATCCGAGCAGCATGACCAATATGGCGCCGGGTATGAGCGCGCCGATCACGGCCGACAGCCCGCCTATGCCGCCGCCGGCGCCGAAGGCGATGGCCAACACTGCGCCGATCGGAACGAAGGACGGCCCCTGCACGACCGGCAGCCGCATCAGCAGCTGCGACTGGATCAGCGTCGCGATGCCCGCCGCCACGAAGGCCGACTGGATGAAGGCGCCGGCGTCGCCGACGCTGAAGGCAAGCACCGATGCAATGATGAACGGCACGATGTAGACGTCCATCGCCAGCACGTGCTGCAGGCCGAGCAGGGCGGCCTTGCCCAGGGGCAACGGATCGTCCGGCTGGGCGATCAAAGTGATTTCTGGCGCAACGCGTTCCATGATGTCCCCTCTGGAAATCCCCAGCCGATCATGGGATCAGTCGGCGCCAAAGGACAGCCGTGCAAAAGTTTGCCAACTGTTTTCTTCTAGGCCACACGATGGCCGTCTCACGCGGCAGTGCCACCGGAGCGACACATGACGAGAGCGCCCTTCACTTTGCTCGGCACCGCCTTCCACACGCCGGAGCGCGGCAGGCTGGAGGTGCTGGAGGATCACCTGTTCAGCATCGACGCTCAGGGGCGCATCGCTGAGATCCTGGCGCCCGGTCATCCGGACTATGCGACGCGCAAGAGCGATGCGGGTCAGGCGGGCAAGCTTGTGCAGCTTGCCGAGGGCCAGTTCCTGCTGCCCGGCCTGATCGACCTGCACATCCATGCGCCGCAATGGCCGCAGATGGGCAAGGCGCTGGACGTGCCGCTCGAAATCTGGCTGCAGAAATACACGTTTCCACTCGAGGCGCGCTATGCCGACGTCGACTATGCCCGTGAGGTCTATGCCGATCTGGTCGACAATCTTCTGGCCAACGGCACAACCACGGCACTCTATTTCGCAACCGTCCATGTCGAAGCGAGCCTGGCGCTTGCCGGGATCTGCCTCGAAAAGGGCCAGCGCGCCCTGGTCGGCAAGGTGGCGATGGACGATCCCGAGCAGTGCCCGCCCTTCTATCGCGATGCCGATGCTGCAATCGCTGTTGTTGACACCAGGCGCTTCATCGAGGCGGTCAGGTCAATGGATCCCGGCGACAGGCCGCTGGTCCAGCCGGTGATCACGCCCCGCTTCATCCCAAGCTGCACGGATGCGGCGCTGCAAGGGCTGGGGGAGCTCGCAACCGAATTCGGCTGCCACGTCCAGACGCACTGTTCGGAGAGCGACTGGGCAAAGCAGTTCGTGGAAGAGCGCTTCGGCCAAACCGATGCGGCAAGCCTCGACGGTTTCGGCCTGCTCACCCGCCACACGATCCTGGCGCACTCGAATTTCGTCGACGAGCAGGACATGGAGCTGATCAGGGAGAAGGGCGCCGGCGTCGCCCATTGCCCGCTATCCAATGTCTATTTCGCCAACGCCGTGTTTCCGTTGCGTGCGGCACTCGACCGGCACATGCATGTCGGGCTGGGGACGGATATTTCGGGCGGCTACAGCCCGTCGCTGTTCGACGGCTGCCGGCATGCGCTGTCGGCGTCGAGAACGCTGCAGAGCGGCGTGCATGCCGGCCTGCAGCCAGAGCAGCGCGGCGCGCCCGGCGAGCCGATCACGCATCAGGAGGCGTTCTGGCTGGCCACCGCCGGCGGCGCGGAAGCGCTCGACCTGCCGACGGGCAGTTTTCGCGTCGGCCACGAATTCGACGCGCTGCTGATCGATGCGCGGGCAAGCGCCTCGAACATCAATATCAACCCGGCCGACGACACGCTTGACGATGTCTTCCAGAAGATCGTGCTCAATGCGGCGCGGGCCAACATCGCCACTGTGTGGGTGAGCGGCCGGACGGTGGTGGGGCAGTAGCCGGCTTGGGGCCAGCCCGATCGAAGTCACGCTGCCATTGGCGGCACGTTCTCCGTCACATCATGTGTTGAACTTGAACAGCATGATGTCGCCGTCCTGGACGACATATTCCTTGCCTTCGTCGCGCGCCTTGCCGGCTTCCTTGGCCGCCACTTCGCCGCCCAGCGTGACGAAGTCATTGTAGGCGATGGTCTGGGCGCGGATGAAGCCGCGTTCGAAATCGGTGTGGATGACGCCGGCGGCCTGCGGTGCCTTGTCGCCTTTGTGCACGGTCCAGGCGCGCGTCTCCTTGGGCCCGACGGTGAAATAGGTGATGAGATGCAATAGATCGTAGCCGGCGCGGATGACCTTGTTCAGGCCAGGCTCGTCGAGGCCGAGCGAGGACAGGAACTCCATCTCTTCTTCGTCCGAGAGCTGGGCGACTTCGGCCTCGATCGCGGCCGAGATGACCACGGTACCGGCGCCTTGCGCGGTGGCCATTTTCTCCACTGCCTTGGTGTGCTCGTTGCCGGTGGCGGCATCAGCTTCGGCGACGTTGCAGACATAGAGGACGGGGTGCGAAGTCAGAAGGTTCAACCCCTGCAGGATGCGCAGGTCTTCCGCCGAGATGCCCTTGAGCAGGATGCGGGTCGGCTTGCCGGCCTGCAGCAGCTCGAGTGCGGCCTCCATCATCGGCAATACGGTCGTCGCTTCCTTGTCCTTGGTCGAGGCGCGCTTGCGGAATTGCACGATGCGGCGCTCGAGGCTGTCGAGGTCGGCGAGCATCAGCTCGGTCTCGACCGTCTCGGCGTCGGCGACCGGGTCGATGCGGCCCTCGACATGGGTGATGTCGTCATCCTCGAAGCAGCGCAGCACATGCACGATCGCGTCGACCTCGCGGATGTTGGCGAGGAACTGGTTGCCCAGGCCTTCGCCCTTGGAGGCGCCGCGCACCAGGCCGGCGATGTCGACGAAGGAGATGCGGGTCGGGATGATCTCCTTCGACTTGCCGATCGCGGCGATCTTCTGCAGGCGCGGATCGGGAACCGCCACCTCGCCGGTGTTCGGTTCGATGGTGCAGAACGGATAATTGGCGGCCTGTGCCGCCGCCGTCCTGGTCAACGCGTTGAAAAGCGTCGACTTGCCGACGTTGGGCAAGCCAACGATGCCGCATTTGAAACCCATTGTGTCAGTCCTATCGGGAAAAGCGAAATTTGAGGAGGGCTATGGGCGATCGGGGTGATCAACGTCAAGCCCCGCGGCCTTGATCCTGTCGAAGCTCAGTCCTTGCCGCCGAACAGTTTCTTCAGCATGGCGGCCATCGGGCCGGTCTCCGGCAGCTTGGCGGGCGCCTGTTGCGGGCGCGCCTGGCGGATGTGGCTCTGGGCTTTTGGGCTCTGGGCCTTCGGTGCCTTGGGTGCCTTAGGTGGCGGGCGGTCGTCGTCGCCGGTCGGCACGAGCTTGTCGCGCAATGCCAGCGTCACCCGGTTCATGAAGGAATTGTCGTCGCCCTTGGCCAGCAATCCGGCATCGTCGGCTATCGTGTCGAGCAGCACGTCCAGCCATTCGCGGTCGGCCTTGGCGAAGTCGCCGAGCACATGGCCATGCACCATCTCCTTGACGCCGGGATGGCCGACGCCGATGCGTACACGGCGATAATCCTTGCCGACGTGCTGGTCGAGAGAGCGGATACCGTTGTGGCCGCCGGAGCCGCCGCCGACCTTGACCCGAACCTTGCCCGCGGCAAGATCGATCTCGTCGTAGAAGACTGTGAGGTCGGAGGGGGAGAGCTTGTAGAAGCGCAGCGCTTCGCCGACCGACTGGCCGGACAGGTTCATGAAGGTCTGCGGTTTGATCAGGATGATCTTTTCGCCGCCAAGCGTGCCCTCGGCGATCAGGCCCTGGAATTTCTTCGACCAGGGCGAAAAGGAATGGCGGCGGGCGATTGCGTCCGCCGCCATGAAGCCGACATTGTGCCGGTTATCAGCGTATTTCGCGCCCGGATTGCCGAGGCCTGCAAAGACAAGCATCGTCCGCTCCAGGCGTGAAAAAGTTACTTCTCTTCGGCGACAGGTGCCGCCGCTTCAGGTGCCGCCGTTTCGGCGGTCTCTTCCGTCTCCGGCTTCATCGCCGACGAACCGGCAATGGTCGCGACGGTGAAGTCGCGGTCGGAGATCACCGGCTTGACGCCGGCCGGCAGCTTGATTGCCGAAATGTGGATCGAATCGCCGATGTTGGTGCCGGTGAGATCGATGGTGATGAACTCCGGGATCGCATTGGCCGGGCAGTGGAACTCGACTTCGTGACGCACGATGTTGAGCACGCCGCCGCGCTTGATGCCGGGCGACTTGTCCTCATTGATGAAGTGGACAGGCACGTCGACATTGACCTCGGTGTCCTTGCCGATGCGCAGGAAGTCGACATGGACAGGGAAATCCTTGACCGGGTCGAGCTGGAAGTCCTTCGGCAGGACCTGGATCTTCTTGCCGTCGACATCGATCGTGGCGATCGTGGTCAGGAACCCACCGCCATGGATCTTGTAGTAGATGTCCTTGTAGGTGAGAGCGATGGCCAGGGGAGGCTGCTTGTCACCATAGATTACTGCAGGCACTTTACCGTTGCGGCGAACTGCACGGGCGGACCCCTTACCGACCTGTTCGCGCGCTTCGGCCTTGAGCTCGTAAGTATCGTGGCTCATGGCTTTTCCTTTCGCGTGTTATGGAGCGTTCGCGGCGGGCAAATTGCCTGAACCGTAAACGTCGAAAGCGGCCGGTCCTGGATGTCCGAATGCCGGCGGCCGCATACGCGGACCTTTGTTCGGGATCACAAGGGGAAGGCAGCCTTCCGCCGCGTTGCCTCCAAGGGTGTCTACGCGGGTGGCGGCTCTATAGCCGAAGGCGGGCAGGGGTGCAAGCGGTGGTCGGGAACAGGTTCTGACTACCGGTCGCCGCCCAGCGCATTGCGCAGCGCCTGGACCTGCCGGTTCAGCACGTCGAGTTCAGCCGACGTCATGCCCGAGCGTTCGATCAAGGTTTCGTTCAGGCAGTTGCACTGGACAAGCAGGGCGCGCCCGGTTGAGGTCAGGTCAACCTGCACCTGGCGCTCGTCGGTCTGGCTGCGTTGGCGGGTCACCAGCCCGGCCTGTTCCATGCGCTTCACCAGCGGTGTGACGGTGCTCGATTCCAGGGCGAGCCGGTGCGCGACCGTGCCGACCGACATGCCGTCGGCCTCACCCAGTGCGTTGAGCACGAGATATTGCGGATAGGTGATCCCCATCTCGTCCAGCATTGGCTTGTAGGTGCGGTTGATGGCCATGCTGGTGGCGTAGAGCGTGAAGCAGAGCTGATTGTCCAACGGGAGAGGCACGACGCATTCCTTTGCCGATTAATCACAAAATGCATACCACGAAAAATGATATCGCGATACATATTTTTATGGACAAGGCCTTCGAGCTGCGTTAGCGGTATTGATGTCGCGATATTATTTATCGCAATAACAATCAAAGGAGATTGAGATGGCTTCGCAGACAAAGTCTGGCTCGGGCAGCGGCACGATCACCACCAAGGACGGCACGCAGATCTACTACAAGGACTGGGGAACCGGTCAGCCCATCGTCTTCCATCACGGCTGGCCGCTGAGCAGCGACGACTGGGACGCCCAGATGCTGTTCTTCCTGGCACAAGGCTATCGCGTCATTGCCCATGACCGCCGCGGCCACGGCCGCTCGACCCAGACCGATATCGGCAACGAGATGGACACCTATGCGGCCGATGTGGCCGAACTCACGGCGCATCTTGGTCTCGAGAACGCCATCCATGTCGGCCACTCAACCGGCGGCGGCGAGGTGGCGCGTTATGTCGCGAAGTACGGCGCCGGCGGCCGTGTCGCCAAGGCGGTGCTGATCGGCGCTGTGCCGCCGATCATGCTCAAGACAACTGCCAATCCGGGCGGCCTGCCGATCGAGGTGTTCGACGGCTTCCGCGCCGCCCAGGCTGCCAACCGGGCCCAGTTCTTCCGCGACGTTCCGGCCGGTCCGTTCTATGGGTTCAACCGTCCGGGCGCCGAGGTCTCGCAGGGCGTCATCGACAATTGGTGGCGCCAAGGGATGATGGGCGGCACCAAGGCGCATTATGATTGCATCAAGGCCTTCTCGGAGACCGACTTCACCGAGGATTTGAAGGCAATCGACGTGCCGGTGCTGGTCATGCATGGCGACGACGACCAGATCGTCCCGATCGCCGATTCGGCGCTGCTGTCGATCAAGCTGCTCAAGAAGGGCGAGCTCAAGGTCTACAAGGGTTTTCCGCATGGCATGGCGACCACTCACGCCTATGTCATCAACGCCGACCTCTTGGCCTTCTTCAAGGCCTAGACTGTTCGAGATCGTCAAGCACCCGCCATCAGGCGGGTGCTTTTGCGCATACAGCTCAGAGGGTCTAAGCGGCCACTGCCTTCCGGGCTTCCCTCATGTTGGGCAGGAACACCGTTAGCAGTCCCAGGAACGGCAGGTACGAGCAGATCTGGAAGACGAAGTCGATGCCCTTCATGTCGGCGACGACGCCGAGCACGGCGGCCGCGATGCCGCCGACGCCGAAGGCGAAGCCGAAGAAGATGCCGGCGATCATGCCGACGCGGCCCGGCACCAGTTCCTGCGCGAAGACGACGATGTTGGAGAACGCCGACGACAGGATCAGCCCGATCAGCACGGTCAGCACCATCGTCCATTCCATGTTGGCGTAGGGCAGCGCCAGCGTGAAGGGCAGCACGCCGACGATCGAGAACCAGATCATCGCCTTCTGTCCGTAGCGGTCGCCGAAGGGGCCGCCGAGCAGGATGCCCAGCGCCGAGGCGCCGAGGAACAGGAACAGCATCACTTGGCTCATCTGCACCGACACGCCGAACTTATGGATGGAATAGAAGGTGTAGTAGCTGGCGAGGCTGGCGATGTAGGCGTTCTTGGTCAGCACCAGCAGGGTCAGCACCGCCAAAGCCCACATCACCTTGCGGCGCGGGAAGGGCGAGACGAAGCTTGCCGCCTTGCGGTTGCCTTGCGCGGCGCGCAGGCGGCTGTACCAGCCGCCGACCTGCCACAGCACGACGATGCCGATCAGTGAGCCGACAGCGAACCAGGCGATGCTGGTCTGGCCGAA
The DNA here is from genome assembly GCF_018588885.1 of Mesorhizobium sp. dw_380. GTDB lineage: Bacteria > Pseudomonadota > Alphaproteobacteria > Rhizobiales > Rhizobiaceae > Mesorhizobium. The sequence goes on along the minus strand of NZ_JAFFIW010000034.1, from coordinate 28,471 downwards.
GGGCACGACGATAAAGGCCGCCAGCAAGGGGCCCATGGACTGGCCGAAATTGCCGCCGACCTGGAACAGCGACTGTGCCAGGCCAAACCGGCCGCCGGAAGCAAAGCGCGCGATGCGCGAGGATTCCGGATGGAAGATCGCCGAGCCGATGCCGATCAGCGAAGCGCCAATCAAGAGCAGGTAATAGTGGCCGGCATAGGCCAGCACGACCAGGCCGATCAGCGACGAGGCCATGCCATAGGGCAGGGAATAGGGCATCGGCCGCTTGTCGGTGACCATGCCGATGATCGGCTGCAGCAGGGATGCCGTGACCTGGAAGGTGAAGGTCAACAGGCCGATCTGCCAGAAGTCGAGGCCGTAATTCTGTTTCAGCAAGGGATAGATAGCCGATAGCAGCGACTGCATGATGTCGTTGATGCAGTGGCACAGGCTCACCGCCAGGATGACGGTGAAGGCCGTCGCCTGGGCTGAAGCGTGACTGGCGCTCGCAGGTGTCGCGACGCTGGCGGCTGTCGTATCGGTCAAGATAGGCTCCGTGGTCTTTTTTGGCGGCGGTACCGTAGGATGACGCGGCGGGGCGTTCCCGCCCAGGGAGAGTGTGTGGCGAGATGCTCCCGCAGGCAGCCTTATAAGCTGCTTGCAAGGCGACTTCTTTCGTGGTTTGGTCCAATAGTTTCGCAAGTGGGCCATAGCCGATGCCGCATGGCAGGGAGATATTCAGAGGTGACGCCGCCGAATTGGGGCGGTTGCACCAGAGCCGCTGGCAATGGCTCGAACAGGCTGTCGGGCCAGTGGTGGCGTTGCCGACCGAATATCCCGACGGCTACCATGTGCCGCTGCACCGCCACAGCCGCAGCCAGCTGCTGCATGCGCTGGTCGGCGTCGTGCTGGTGACGACACGCCATGGGCGCTGGATGGTGCCGCCCGACCACGCAATGTGGATCCCGGCCGGCATCGAGCATTCCGTCGAGATGCTGGGCGATGTCTCGATGCGCTCCGTCTATGTCATGCCGCAGGCGATCGCCGGGCTACCGGAAGGCCTGCGCGTCGTCGGCGTCACCGACCTGATGCACAGCCTGATCGTGGAATCGGAAAAGCTGCCGCAGGGCGGCGAACTGGAAGGCCGCGGCGGGCTGATCATGAGTCTTCTGCTGCACGAAATCCCGACCCTGCCGGAACGTCCGCTCGGCCTGCCGTTCCCGTCCGATCCGAGGCTCGCGGCGCTGTGCCGCCGCTTCGTCGCCGCACCCTCGCCGCACGCGACGATCGACGAGTGGGCCGACGCCGTCGGCATGAGCCGGCGCTCGTTCACACGCGCCTTCCAGCGGCAGACCGGCCTGTCGCTGTCGACATGGCGCCAGCAGGCCTGCCTGTTCGCGGCGCTGCCGAGGCTGGCCGATGGCGAGCCGATCACCAGGGTGGCGCTCGACTTGGGCTATGACAGCGTGCCGGCCTTCATCACCATGTTCAAGCGCATGCTGGGGACCTCGCCGCGCGGCTATATGCGCGGCGCACGCGAAAGCGTCGAGGTCGCTCGTCGCCTGATCGGCCCGGTTCGCCTGGAAAGCCCGGCGCCGTAACGGCGGGTCGCGGTCTGAAGCAATTCCAGGAAAAGTGTGAAGCGGCTTTCCGTCCGGAATTGCGTCAACACAAAGAGTTTAGTCGAACAGGCTGGACACCGATTCCTCGGTCGCCGTGCGCGAGATGGCTTCGCCCATCAGGTCGGCGATCGAGATGACGCGGATGTTGGGAGCGTCGAGCACGCCTTGCGTCGGCTGGATGGAATCGGTGATCACCAGTTCCTGCAGCTTCGAGCCGCTGATGCGAGCGACAGCGCCGCCCGACAGCACACCGTGGGTGATGTAGGCGGTGACGCTGGTGGCGCCGTTGGCCAGCAGCGCATCGGCGGCATTGCACAGCGTGCCGCCGGAATCGACGATATCGTCGATCAGCAGGCAATCCTTGCCGGCGACCGCGCCGATGATGTTCATGACTTCCGATTCGCCTGGACGCTCACGGCGCTTGTCGACGATGGCGAGTTGCGCATCGAAGCGCTTGGCCAGCGCACGCGCCCGCACCACGCCGCCAATGTCGGGCGACACCACCACGACATTGCCGAGCTGTTTGTATTTCGCCTTCACGTCGCGGGCCATCACCGGCACCGAGAACAGATTGTCAGTCGGGATGTCGAAAAAGCCCTGGATCTGGCCCGCATGGAGGTCGAGGGTCAAAACGCGGTCGACGCCGGCGCGGGTGATCATGTTGGCGACCAGCTTGGCCGAGATCGGCGTGCGGCCGGAGGCGCGCCGGTCCTGCCTTGCATAACCGAAATAGGGAATGACCGCCGTGATGCGCTTGGCCGACGAACGCATGAAGGCATCGATCATGATGAGCAGTTCCATCAGGTGATCGTTGGTCGGGAATGAAGTCGACTGCAGGATGAAGACATCCTCGCCGCGCACGTTTTCCTGGATTTCGACGAAGATTTCCTGGTCGGCGAAGCGCCTGACGCTGGCCTTGCCCAGCGGGACGTTGAGATAGCGGGCGACCGCTTCGGCCAGCACCCTGTTGGAATTGCCCGCGAAGAGTTTCATGCACCGTTCCTGGTGGAGGATGGAGAGACCTGACGGACTCGCCTGTACCTGTTAACCGGGCTTTTAGCGGCCCGCGCCGGTATTGCAAGCGGGAATCCGCCGGCTAATCCCAGGAAGCTGGACACCATCACCGGCAGGCAACAGGAAGCAGCGGAGTCCCGCCGCTGCTCCCTCTTCTCGTTTGCGCATCGGATTTTCCCAAAACCGTTTCCACTCTTGGGTCCGATGCCCTAACCCGCCTTGCCGCCCAGAAACGCCGCGAACTGGTCGATGGTCTGGTCGGCGATCGCCTGCATGGTGGCTGATGAGACCGCCTTCCAGCTGTCAGTGCCCCCGCCGCCGCCGGAATTGACCGAAGGTGCCTTCATCTGGCCGTTGATGCGGTGCAGGCGGTTGCCGGCGGGGTCGTAGACGTCCCAGACGTAGATGACGGTGGTGTCCTTGCCTTCCGAGATGGCCGAGAAATAGCCCTTCAGCACATGGGTCGCGGCCTGGTCCTGGCTGCCGGCCAGCGTGATGCCGCGCTGCTTGGCCCGCGCCTGCAATTCCGCCGTCAACGGCGTGGCGGCTTCCACCGAGGCGCCGACGATCGGCGCGATCTGCAGCCGGGTCTTCGACAGGATGGCAGCGCTTTGGGCTGAAGTGAGCGGCGCGGCAGCGGTCACGGGGGCGCCGGCGGTGGTGTTGGCAGGCGCGGTTGCCGACGTCGCGGGAGCCGTGGCCGCCGCGCTGCCCTGGGCTGCCGGCGCGGTCTGCCCCGAGGCCGCCGGCGGGGTGATGGCGGAAGGTTCGAGAACGTCCTTTGCGTTGGTGCAGGCAGCCAGAGCCAATGCCACAAGCAATGACACGGTCGTCACGTGCGATCGTCTCATTTGCCTTCTAACTCCTTGGCGAAGAACGCCTCCCATTATGGATTCACTGTACGATCAAGTCGAGATCATGGCGGGAGAGCGGCTTCGGCTGCGATTCGGTGGTCAGGTAGGTGCGGCCAAGCGTCATTGCCGTCTCGGTCTCGGAATCCATGATGATCATATGAGCGAACAGCGTCATGTTCGGCGCGATCGGCTCAGGGTTGCCCTGGTAGAACATCGGCATGTCCATCCAGGATGGGGTGAAACGGGCGCCGACCGAGTAGCCGCAGGCGTTCAGCCGGTGCTTGGTCAGGCCGTGCGTTTCCATGGTGCGGGCATGCGCGTCGAACACGTCGCCGAAACTACTGCCCGGCGTCATCGCTTTTTCGACGGCTAGAAGGGCGGCGCGAGCCGCGTCGAACAGCTCCTGGTGGCGCTTCGAGACCTTGCCGGTCAGAACCGTGCGCATCATCGGCGCGTGGTAGTGGTGGAAGACACCTGCCCATTCGAGCGTCAACTGGTCGTTCTTGGTGAGCTTGCGGCGGCCGGCCTTGTAACGGCACAGCAGCGCGTCGACGCCGGAGCCGATGATGAACTCGTTGGCCGGATAATCGCCGCCGCCGGCAAAGATCGCGCCTTGCATGGCGGCCAGGATCAGGGCTTCGTCGCCACCCTGCTTGATCAGCGGCAAGGCCGCGTCCAATGCATCGTCGGAGAGGTTGGCGGCCTTCTCAGCCTTGGCGACCTCGGCCGGGCTCTTGAACAGACGCAGCCGGCCGACGATGCCGGAGGCGTCGGCGATCTGGCCGAAGGTCTGCAACTGCTCGTCCAGCCGGCGGCCATTGTAGGCGGTCAGCCCATGGGTGTCGTATTCGACGCCGATGCGGGCGCCAAGCAGGTCGAGATCGTTGAGCAGATTGCGCAAGTCGACCGCCGGATTGGCGCCATCGCGGTCGGTCCACAGCACGATGTCGTCGATGATCGAGGTTTGGCGCGCCTGGCGCAGATCGGCCGAGCGGGTGAGCAACACCATCGAGCCGTCGGCCTTCACCACCAGGCACTGGAAGAAGCAAAAGCCGAACGTATCGTAGCCGGTCAGCCAGTACATGCTTTCCTGCGCGAACAGCAGGATGGCGTCGAGCTTCTTCTCGGCCATCTCGATCATCAGCCGGTCGCGCCGCGCGTCAAATTCCGATCGTTCAAAATGCAGCGCCATTATTCCCTCTCCAAAACGATTGCCGAAACCTGCCGGCCGTAATCGGATTCCCCGCGGTGCGTGGTGCGCCGGTAGGAGTAAAACAGATCTTCCTCGGCATAGGTGCAGCGGCCGAGACCCTCGGCCGTCACGCCAGCCCTTGTCAGCCGGTCGACCGTGTAGCCGTTGAGGTCGAACATGGCGTGGCCGGCATGTGCCGAAGGCCTGAAATAAATGTTGTTTTCCGCATCGGCCTCGACGAAGCGGGCGACGAATTCCGGCCCGACTTCGTAGTTTTCGGGGCCGATCGACGGGCCGAGCACCGCGACGATGTTTTCGCGCCGGGCGCCGAGGCTTTCCATGGCGGCAATGGTGTTTTCGAGCACGCCCGTAAAGGCGCCCTTCCAGCCGGCATGCGCGGCGCCGATGATGCGCGCCCCGGCATCCGCGAACAGCACTGGGCCGCAATCGGCCGTCGAGGCGCCGATGGCGATGCCCGGCTGGTCAGTGACGATAGCGTCGGCCTTGGGGCGTTCGCCGGCAAAGGGTCCGCTCACAACGACGACGTCGGGGGAATGGACCTGCCAGGCGGTCAACAGATGGTTCGCCGGCACGCCCATCCAGGCGGCGACGCGGGCGCGGTTCTGCGCCACCAGCGCCTGGTCGTCATCCGATCCCGTGCCGATGTTGAGGCCCTGGTAGATGCCGGTCGAGACGCCGCCCGTGCGGGTGAAATAGCCGTGGCGGATGCCTTGTGCCTGCGCCTTGTCCAGCAGCGGCGACCGAACGGGATCCGGTTTGGTCTGATTCAGCATGCGGGCGTTGTTGTCCGTGTGGGCGGTTTCGTCAAGAAAAAGCGGTCGGCGGTTCGACCGCTCTTTCACCGGACGGGAGATTGGGAGGGGCAGCGATGAAAAGTCAATCCGCCGTGGCGAAGGGCGTCGTTGCAGAGAGGCGGGCGGCCACACCACGCGGCAGGACGGCGAGCACCTTGAACAGCTCGCCCATGGCTTGCGGCCCGGCGAGGCGTTCGACATCAGCAGCGATCTTGTCGCGGGCCGCCTGGCCGGCATCGGCTCCAAGCCGGCCGGCACGCTCGAGAATGCCCATGCCGAGCAGGAAATTGCCCTGGGTCGAGAGATGGGCGTCCAGACCATGCGCGCGCACGATCGCGGCAAGGGCGGCGAAATCGACATGGGAGGTGAGATCGGCTTCGCCGGGATTGGCCAGCACATCTTCGTGATTGTGCCGGCGCAAGGCCTGCAAAGTATCGCCGACACTGGGCTGGAGATGGCCATAGTCGAGGAACAGGCCGGCGCCGCCATGTCCGGATATGCGTTCAGCGATGGCCGCCATCAATGCCGCGCGAGCGGGAGCAATCTCGACGATCGCGCCTTGTGGCGCTTCGGCGGCATCGACAGGCAGCAGCGTCGGATCGACCGAGCCGGCGCCGGCAAAGAAGCAAAGCTCGCCCTTGTCGTCGAGGCCGATCATGCGCTCGCGCCAGCCTGCGCCGGCGCGGACGAACTGGCGGATCGGCACGGCATCGAACAATTCGTTGCCGACGATCAACAGCGGCTGATGGGGCAAGGTGTCGATGGTTTCGTGCCAGCCGATGACAAAAGGTGTAGCGCCAAGCGTCTGTTTCTGGACCTCGGCCAGGCGCGGACTGGTCTCGATCATGGCGAAGGCCGCGTCGTTGGCCAGTGCCGGTTCCAGCCGCGACAGGGTGCGCAGCATGTCCTTCATCAGCGTGCCGCGGCCGGGGCCGATCTCGGCGATGGTCACCGGCATCGGCCGGCCGATCCCTGCCCAAGCCTCGTAAAGCCAGACGGCGACGAGTTCGCCGAACATCTGGCTGATCTCGGGGGCGGTGACGAAATCACCGGCAGCGCCGAACGGCTCGCGCGTCGTGTAATAGCCGTCGCTGGGATCGAACAGGCACAGCGCCATGTATTCGTTGACTGGAAGGGGGCCAACCGCCTCGATCAGGTCGACGATCCGGGTCTTCAGCCGTGTCATGTCGCCTGCGGCCGTGGTTGCGGCACCGGCTTGGCGGTCGCCATCGCCCAGATGCCGGCCAGCACCATCGGCGTCGACAGGATCATGCCCATGGTCAACCAGTTGGTGCCGAGGAGGTAGCCGAGCTGCTGGTCGGGTTCGCGGAAGAACTCGACAAAGATGCGCGACAGGCCGTAGCCGCAGATGAAGGCGCCGCCGACGAAGCGCGGCGTCTTCAGCCTGAGGCGCGAATGGGTGAGGATGCGCAGCCCGATAAACAGCACCAGGCCCTCGAGCAGGGCTTCGTAGAGCTGGCTCGGATGGCGGGTGAACGGTCCGCCATTGGGGAATTCGATCGCCCAGGGCACATCGGTCGGCCGGCCCCAGAGTTCGGAATTGATGAAGTTGGCGACACGCACAAGGCCGAGGCCGACCGGGACGCCGGCGGCCACGACATCGAACAGCGACCAGGTGCGGATGCCGCGCTTGAGGGAAAACAGCGTCATGGCGAGGGTGACGCCGAGCAGGCCGCCATGAAACGACATGCCGCCTTGCCAGACGGCGAAGATGTCGAGCGGGTGTTGGATATAGCGCGCCAAATCGTAGAACAGCACATAACCGGTGCGGCCGCCCAGCACGACGCCGATCGCCGCCCAGACGATGAAATCGTCGAGATCTTCGGGCTTCATAGGCAGGACGCCGTTCGGCCACAGCCTCGCATTGGCGGCGAGACGCTTGGCATACCACCAGGCGAACAGGATACCGACGATGTAGCCGACGCCGTACCAGTGCACCGCCAGCGGCCCGATCTGGATCAGGATCGGGTTGATCTGGGGAAAAGGCAGCGAGGCCAGCGGCAGCAGGAAATATTCGTTCAACGGGAAGCTCTCGGTTGCGGTCGCGTTCGGCCGCGGACCATGCGGCAGGGTTTTGGCAGGGTCAAGGCAAGGCGGTCGCCGTCAAGTGTCGCGACCGGGATCACCTTCGCGGGCGATCGCGCCGTGCAGGCCCCCGTTCAATCCTGAGGCTTGGCTGCCACCAACCGCCGCAACGTATCGTTGATCCTGTCCTGCCAGCCGGGACCGTCTTCCTGAAAATGATCGAGCACCGCGCGGTCGATCCTGATCGAAACAAGCTCGCGGACATTAGGCGCGGCCGAGGCTTCGCGAATTGGCGGCGCCAGTTTCTTCACCGGCTTGAAAGCAGCTTCGGCGGCTGCCATCGGATTTGTCGGTCGGCGCGGGGGCGTTGCCATTTGGTTGACCCTGTGTTGGAGATGAGCAGTGCTGGGACGCGGGACGCGATGAAACACAATAGGCGACGCGATTTTATATTTCATAAACCCCACACTCTGCGGTTGATAGCTACCTCTCCACAAAGGGGCCGTTTGAGCCAGTTGCACTATTGGCGTCGCCACTTCTTCCATCATCTCTCTTGGCGTGGAAGAATTTACGCTGTGCACGGGCCATTCTATTATTGAGACCTGCCAAAAGGTACGATGCTGGCATTACACTAATTATCCAAATTACTACGTTATTCGGGACAAATAGAGATAATACCGTCCAACCTATACAGCCATTGATGAATATACCTATTACCGTGGCCACCGCATCTTGCCACATACGATCTGTCGGAAGGAATTGCTCCATCCATTGCATTACCAATGGGTTCTTATCCCAAAACTGTTCAATTCGGATGGGGTCCTGGGGCATAGCTCTAGACGGATCCGCGGGCCCCGATTGACCCAAGGCCAGCATGCGTCCCGATGATAGGATAGACCAATCACAATATCGAGCACAGGAGGTGGCGGCCTAAGCCCGCCACCAGTTTCTTCGGCGTAGGACCGCCTACTACGAGGCGATTTGGCGACCTCAAGTACAGCTTGGGGCGGTTGAGAGCTTCTTATAAGCACGGCATCGCCATGCGCCATAGCAACGCAGAGGCCGCACCAGCCTTCAACCTTCTTGCATTCGGCGCCCAGCGCCATTACGTCACTTCGAGCAAGCGAGGATTTGCCATGTCGACCGGACCGAACCGCATTCTCGATGAATTCGCCAAGCTGATGACCGACGCGGCCGGTGCCGCGCAAGGCGTCCGGCGCGAGGTCGAGACCGCCTTCAAGGGCCAGGCGGAGCGGATCCTCAATTCGATGGACGTGGTGCAGCGCGAGGAATTCGAGGCTGCGCGCGAGATGGCCGCCAAGGCCCGCGACGAGAATACCCGCCTTGCCGCCCGTATCGAGGCGCTCGAAGCCAGGCTCGCCGAGCTGGCCGGTGATGCCGCACCAGCGGCGGCGGCGAAGCCCCGCGCAAAAAAATAATCGTTAAACTTTTCCACATAGTCCAAGTCTGAAAAGCGCTTTGCCGTGAATCGCTTAACGGCATTGCATGAATCTTTGTGACAGCGCCTTTCCACATGCGAATGACGCAGTGCGAAAAATTGGGCTGTTCACGCGACTCCCGATCAATAGACTGAATTTGTTGCATGATTCGGAGCAGGGTCATGCGGCCGGGCGGTGGGGTCCGGTCTGGGGTCTTTGCGTCGAGAAGTCCTGGCCGTCCGAGTTCTAGATCAGATTGTTCGTTGTGTGTGCCCTCCCGCGGAGCGTGTGGCGGCGCTCCTCAGAACGACAGGAAGCATTCCATGGAACTTCTCGAACTCGAATTCTCCCGCGAAATCCATCCGGTGGATGTTATCGAGCAGGTGGCCCACAACAATGACTGGTCCTTCGAACGGGCCGGCGACGATGAAATTTCGATCTCTGTTGCCGGCAGCTGGACCGACTATCACGTCTCCTTCTCCTGGATGGAGGATTTCGAGGCGCTACATCTGGCCTGTGCCTTCGACATCAAGGTGCCGGAAACCCGCGCGCTGGAAGTGATGCGGCTGTTGTCGCTGATCAACGAACAGATGCTGTTCGGCCATTTCGATCTCTGGGAGCAGGAGGGCGCGATCATGTTCCGTCAGTCGCTGCTGCTCGCCGGCGGAGTCGAACCGTCGAGCCAGCAGGTCGAGGTGCTTTTGTCCTCGGCTCTGGAAGCCTGCGAATGCTATTTCCAGGCTTTCCAGTTCGTCGTCTGGTCGGGAACCTCGGCCAAGGACGCGCTGGCCGGCGTGCTGTTCGAGACCTTCGGCAACGCCTGAGCGCTGTAGGGCGGGGAGATGAGTTCAAGCAGCGAGCGCAAGCCGCAGATCAGTTTTGCCGACTTCGATCGTGTCGACATCCGCGCCGGCACGATCGTCGAGGCCGAGCCGTTTCCCGAGGCACGCAAGCCGGCCTTCAAACTGAAGATCGATTTCGGACCCGATATCGGCATCAAGAAGTCGTCGGCGCAGATCACCAAATATTATACACCGGAAACGCTGATCGGCCGGCAGGTGTTCGCGGTGGTCAATTTCCCGCCGCGCCAGATCGGGCCGTTCATGTCGGAAGTGCTGACGCTCGGCTTCCCCGACGAGGAAGGCGCCGTGGTGCTCGGCGCCATCGAGCGCAAGGTGCCGGACGGCGGGCGGCTGTTTTAGAGAGGACACCTCCGCCGCGTTCCTTCACGCCCCCTTCTGCCCTGCCGGGCATCTCCCCCTCAAGGGGGGAGATTGGCAGCTTCGTCTCCACCGCTCTCTTTTCAGCGTTGAAAATTGGCGAAAGCAGTCACGACATCTAATCTCCCCCCTTGAGGGGGAGATGTCCGGCAGGACAGAGGGGGGCGCTGTCCCGCTGCGTTGGAGATTAGCTGGCCCTCGTCAGGCCGCCAGCTTGCGCGTCCTGCCCAATGCCTCGTCGACCGCATCGAGGAACATTTCGGCGCAAGCCTTCCAGCTGTAGCGCATGGCGCGTTCGCGGGCCTCGGTGCGATCGACGTCAAGGGCTGCGAGCGCTGCCTCGCGCAAATCGTTTGAGACCGCGCCGCCAACGCCGTCGCCGACAATGTCGATCGGCCCGGTCACCGGATAGGCGGCGACCGGCGTGCCGCTGGCCAGCGCCTCGATGATGACGTTGCCGAACGTGTCGGTGCGGCTGGGGAAGACGAAGACGTCGGCCGAGGCATAGATCTCGGCCAGTTCGTCATTGGGACGATGGCCCAGGAAATGCGCCTGCTTGTAGCGCGCCTTCAGCTTGGTGAGCTCAGGCCCTTCGCCGACGATCACCTTGCTGCCGGGCAGGTCGAGATCGAGGAAGGCGCAGAGGTTCTTTTCGATGGCGACGCGGCCGACGCAGAGGAAGATCGGGCCGGGAAAGCCGAGGTCCTTCCTTTTGTCGGGGCGGAAATGGTCGGTGTCGACGCCGCGCGTCCACGGCCTCAGCTTGTTGAAGCCGCGCGCCGAAAGGTCGTCGGCGAGCGACTGGGTGGCGACCAGCGTGCCCTGGCCGGAATTGTGGAAATCGCGCAGCCAGCGATAGGCCCAGCTTTCCGGCACCGGCAGGCGGGCGCTCAAATACTCGGGAAAGCGCGTGTGGTAGCTGGTGGTGAACGGCCGGCCGGCATTGCGGCAATAGCGCCGCGCCATGATGCCCAGCGGTCCCTCGGTGACGATGTGGATGTGGTCGGCCTTATAGCCGTCGATCAGGCGCGCGACATGGCGGGGCGTGGTCAGCGCCAGCCGGATGTCGGGGTAGGTCGGCAAGGGCAGCGTGCGAAAGATGTTGGGCGTCAGGAAATCGACCGCGACGTCGAAGGATTTCAGCGTTTCGGTGAGCCGCTCCAGCGTGTGGACGACGCCGTTGACCTGCGGGCGCCAGGCGTCGGTGACCATCAATATGCGCATGGCGGCCCTTTGCTGGAAAGGTCGACGGTTGCCTTGAGACGATGCCGGAACGGCGACCAACCTGCAGCCCTCGCTTCGCTCCAACGCACCCGGGCGGGTACGGAGTCGAAGTGAGGCGCCTGGGCCGAATCAAGAGTGGTCGCGCGCTTCATGCGCGCTCTTCACCATGATTTCATGACGGGCGGATGAAGCAGGTCTTTTGGGAGCATGATCTCTGGACAAACGGTTTCCGTTTGTCCGAGAAAACCGGTTCCACTTTTCGGGATCATGCTCCGATTACGCCGGAACCTGGATGATGGCGCGCAGGCCGCCGAGCGGGCTATCGTCGAGGGTGATGTCGCCGCCATGACTGCGGGCGATGTCGCGGGCAATCGACAGGCCGAGCCCGGTGCCGCTGGCATCGAGGTTGCGGGCTTCGTCGAGCCGCATGAAAGGCTTGAACACATCCTCGCGCCTGTCGCTTGGAATGCCGGGACCATTGTCGTCGATGGTGACCACAAGCGAGCCACGGCCGTGATTGGCGTCGACCTCTACCGTCTTGGCATAGCGGAAGGCATTGCCGATGACGTTGGACAGGAGCCGCGCGAAGGCGTTCGGCCGCACATGCACGGTCGGATCGCCGGAAAGCGTCGTCGACAGCTTGCATTTCCGCAAGGTTGCTTCCTCGCCGAGCTTCTGGAAATAGGCTTCCAGATCGAAACGTCCGGGATCCTCCGAGGCCTCGCCACGGGCGAAGGAGAGATAGCCTTCCAGCATCGACTGCATGTCGTCGATGTCCTGGTTGAGGGCTGCCTTGGTCTCGGCCTTGCCACCGGCCAACGCCAGCTGCAGCTTGAAGCGGGTGAGGATGGTCCTGAGATCATGGCTGACGCCGGTCAGCATGGCGGTGCGCTGTTCGATCTGGCGCTCGATGCGCTCGCGCATCTGGATGAAGGCAAAGCCGGCGCGGCGAACCTCTTCGGCGCCGCGCGGACGGAAATCGCGCGGCATCGGCCGGCCCTTGCCGAAGCTTTCCGCAGCCTCCGCAAGCGTCAGGATCGGCCGGATCTGGTTGCGCAGGAACGGGATGGCGATCATCAGCAGCACCAGCGAGGTGCCGACCATCCAGATCAGGAAGATGTGGGTGTTCGAGGCATAGGCCTGGCTGCGGCGCACGAAAACGCGCAGCACCTTGTTCTCGAGCTGGACGCGCACCTCGACGATATTGGAATTGCCGACCGTGTCGATCCAGAACGGCCGGTTGATCTGGCGGGTGATTTCGGCCGAGAGAACGTCGTCGAGGATCGAGAAGAACGGTTTTGGACCGGGCGGCGGCAAGGGGTCCGGCGGCAGCAGATCGACCTTCAGCTGCATGCGGTCCTGCGCGATGCGGATGATGTTGGCGTAGTCGGCGTCGTGCGGATAGGTCTCGATCATGTCGATGATCGCAGCGATGTCGCGCACGGTGGCCTGCGACAGGCGCTGCGTCACGGTTGCCCAATGGCGCTCCATGAACACGAAGGCGACCACCGATTGCAGAAGGATCATCGGCGCGATGACGATGATCAGCGAGCGCGCATAAAGGCGCTTGGGCATGTAAAGCGAGACGAGACGCCAGAACCGGTTCCAGATGCGCGGCACCGCCTTGAGCGTTCGCGTGGCGCGTGCGCTCAAGCCGTCATCCCCCGGCTGTTCCAGTTCCGTGGTCGCCATTGGCTCTTTTCATCCGTCGGCGGCACTGGATCAGAACGACGTTTTGTTCAATCGTCATCCTGATCTAACTCTTTGTTGGAGCACGATCTTTTCCGAAAACCGGTTCCCACTTTTCGGGATCATGCTCTAGGGCCGCGGCCGGTACTCTATTCCACGCTGAGCCGATACCCAATACCGCGCACGGTCTGCAGCCAGACCGGGTTGGAGGGATCGCGCTCGATCTTGCGGCGCAGCCGGTTGATCTGCACGTCGATGGTGCGCTCGCCGACTTCCGAATCGTCGCCGACCAGCTCGTGGCGCGGGATGGTTTCGCCGGCGCGCGCGGCAAAGATCGCCAGGATCTCCTGCTCACGGTCGGTCAGCTTCAGCGCCTCGCCGCCGCGCTTCAGTTCGCGCCTGGCGATCTGGAAGGTGTAGGGGCCGAAGACCAGCTGTTCGACCTTGGGCGTGGTCGCCGGGCCGCCGCGGCGCAGGATGTTGTTGATGCGCAGGATCAGCTCGCGCGGATCGAAGGGTTTTGGCAGATAGTCGTCCGCGCCGGCTTCCAGTCCGGAGATGCGGCTGTCGGTTTCCGACAGCGCCGTCAGCATCAGGATCGGCACGTTCTTTTCGGCCCGCAGCGCCTTGGTGAGGTCGACGCCGCTTTCGCCCGGCATCATCACGTCCAGCACAAGCAGGTCAAAATCGAGACCGGCGAGCTTGCGCCTGGCCTCGCCGGCATTGCCGGCAACGGTGACGCGAAAGCCGTTTTCGGTCAGATACTGCTTGAGAAGATTGCGAATGCGGGTGTCGTCGTCGACCACAAGCAGATGCGGCGCGTCGTCGTCCGGTGCGGCCGCCTGATCGACCCTCTCAGTGCTCTCCATGGCTTTTTCCTGACATTTTTGCGGACCCAACGTCGATCTGAGCTCTCAGTTCCGGATTGACCATCGCTTCGAGGAAGCGTTCCACCAAGGTCCGTTCGGTGGCTCCGGAATCTTCCAATGCAGCACGGATGCGGCGTGACTGTGGCCGTGCCAGCGCCAGGGCCAGCGCACGGCCCTTGGCCGTGGGGTAGAGCTCACGTTGGCGGCGGTCGCGCGGACCTTGCAACTGCACGACATGGTCGGTGTCGATCAGCTGCTTGAGCACGCGCGCCAGGCTTTGCTTGGTGATCTTCAGCACGTCGAGCAGTTCGGCGACCGTCAGGCCCGGCCGGCGGTTGACGAAATGCAGCACCCGGTGGTGGGCGCGGCCGAAGCCGTAATCGGCCAGGATCTGGTCGGGATCGGAGGTGAAGTCGCGATAGGCGAAGAAGAACAGTTCGATGATGGCGAAATCGATGCCGTCCTCGTCCGTAATCGCGGTTCTTATCGGTTTCCTGGCTGCGTGGCTTCGATCCGTCATCATTTCTCCATGGAAACGGGAGATTATGTCAGTACTATTGACGTAATTTCCCTGCAATGGTAATTTTTGACAAGCTTTTGGGCGGATTGCGAACGAAAAGGCAAGGCAGACCGGTTTTTCCGGAATTTCCTGAGTTTGCCAGAGTGCTATTATCCTCCTACCTTTCGAGATACCGGCCGGCGTCTCCAATCGCGTGGCGCGGCCAAAAAGAACACGCAACGACACCAAGGATATGCGGGCCGCGGTCCGCGGGAGGTTACCATGGCATCCGTTCCCTTCGATCAACTGGACGGCTTCATCTGGATGAATGGCGAGTTTATTCCGTGGGGCGACGCCAAGATCCATGTGCTGACCCACGGTCTGCACTACGCCAGCGCGGTCTTTGAGGGCGAGCGCGCCTATGGCGGCGAGATCTTCAAGCTCAACGAGCACACCGAGCGCCTGCATGAATCGGCGCGCCTGCTCGGCTTCAAGATTCCCTATTCGGTGGCCGAGCTCAACGACGCCTCGACCACGCTGTTGAAGAAGCAAGGCTTCAAGGACGCCTATGTCAGGCCGATCGCCTGGCGCGGCAGCGAGCAGATGGGCGTTTCGGCACAGAACAACCGCATCAACTGCGCCATCGCCATCTGGCAGTGGCCGAGCTATTTCGATCCGGCGCAGAAGCTGAAGGGTATTCGCCTCGATGTGGCGGAATGGCGCCGGCCCGACCCGCGCACGGCGCCGTCCAAGTCGAAGGCCGCCGGCCTCTATATGATCTGCACCATGTCCAAGCATGCCGCTGAAGCAAAAGGCTATGCCGACGCCATGATGCTCGACTGGCGCGGCCAGGTTGCAGAAGCAACGGGCGCCAACATCTTCTTCGTCAGGGACGGCAAGATCCATACGCCCAAGCCCGATTGCTTCCTCGACGGCATCACCCGCCGCACGGTCATTGGCCTGGCCAAGGATCGTGGCCTGGAGGTGATCGAACGCGCCATCATGCCGGAAGAACTCGAGGGTTTCGAGCAATGTTTCCTGACCGGGACAGCGGCGGAAGTAACGCCGGTTTCGGAGATCGGCCCTTACCGATTCGAGGTTGGTGAAATCGCCAAGAATCTCATGAATGACTATTCTGTGGCCGTTCAGCCCAAGCACGCGATAGCCGCAGAATAACGATAGTCACAGCTTTTCACGCAAGCAGGGGCGGTTTTCGGGCCGCCTCTTTATTTCAGCGTTTCTGCATTTGACTTTCATCCAATTCGGCGTCTCATGATGGTGTCCGGCCCGGGAGGCTGGCGCTATGGAGGGACTAATCATATGGACATGAACACGCTTCTTCCGATCATCATTCAGATCATTACTGGCATCATCGGCGGCCAGGCGGTCGGCGCGGCGATCAAGACGGCGGCGATGGGGCAGCTTCCCAAAATCCGGGGCGGCGCCATCGGCGGCGTCGGCGGCGCGGCGATCCTGGGCAGCCTGCTTGGCCACGGCGTCGATCCGGCGGCGGCCGCGGCGGCGACGGGCGGTCTGGGCAGCGCGCTCAATCTGCAGAACATCATCGGCGGCGCCGGCGGCGGCGCGATCCTGACCGGCATTCTCGGCGCGGTCATGGGCGCCATGAAGAAGTAAGCCATTTCTGTCTAATTCTGCTTTTCAAATGGGCGGCTTCGGCCGCCCATTTCTTTGAGACGCACTGTTTGCCCTTTCAGCGGTGGACGGCTTTCGCCGATGTCTCTACATCACCGCCGAGATACCGAAAGGACGATCATGGGTCAGCTCAACGCCGGCATCGTGCCGGTCACACAGTTCCAGCAGAATTGCACCATCCTGTTCGACATGGACGACAAGCACGGAGTCGTCGTCGATCCGGGCGGCGATATCGACAAGGTGCTGGCGGTGCTGAAGGACAATGCGATCACGGCCGGGGCGATCTGGATCACGCATGGCCATATCGACCATGCCGGCGGCGCGATGGAGTTGAAGGAAGCACTCGGCGTCGAGATCATCGGGCCGCACGAAGCCGACAAGCCCTTGCTCGACAATCTGGAGAACCAGGGCAGGCGTTATGGCATTGGCGGTTCGCGCAACTGCGTGCCCGACCGGTTCCTGACCGAAGGCGAGACGGTGTCGTTCGGTTCGCATGTGTTCGAGGTGCTGCATTGTCCCGGCCATGCGCCTGGCCACGTCGTCTACTACAACCGCGCGGCCAAGTTCGCCCATGTCGGCGACGTGCTGTTTCGCGGATCGGTCGGCCGGACCGACCTGCCGGGCGGCGACCACGCGACGCTGATTGCCTCGATCAAGGACAAGCTGTTGCCGCTCGGCGACGATATCGGTTTCATCTGCGGCCACGGTCCTGGCGGCCGTTTCGGCGAGGAGCGCAGGACCAATCCGTTTCTGGTCTAGGGTGTGCCGATATTCAGGTCAGGCCGGTCTGCAAATGGCAGCTTCCTGCGCTTCCGGCCTTCGCCGGCCGAAGCATTTATGAATGGTCGTGGCAATCAAGGGCTACGGCCGGCGTAGGCCGGTGCTCACGTACCCAAAAGTACGCTCCGCTCCGGTTCTCTGATGCTGCCATTTTCGACTCGGCCTGACCTGAATCTCGACACACCCTGGTGGCCAACTGGATCGGAGAATGCCACAACAAAAAAGCGCTGGCCTTGCGGTCAGCGCCTTTTTGTTTGGGGGTAGGGAAGCCTCAGTTTGCCGTGCAGAAATGCTGTTCGCCGTCATTGCCGGTGAACGTTCCGGTGCGGCTGTTGAAGCTGCGATAGCGGTCCGAGCAATACTCGTACCAGTCACGCGTCCACGGCTCGGCATAGGCCTGGCGGTAGACGACGCGCGGCTCCGCGTAGTAGCGGCGGATCGGGGCCGGGCGAATAATGCGCACTTCGCGATCGTAGTCATAGCTGTCATCGTAATAGTCAGGCGGAGGCGGCTGCTGGTTGGCCAACGCGCCGCCGATCAGTGCGCCTGCGGCGAGGCCGAGCACGCCGGCGGCGATCGCGTCGCCATGACCATGATGGCGGTGATGACGCCACTCATCGGCGTTGGCCGCGGGCAGGGCCACAAGCATGGTAGCGGCCACGGCGGTGGACAGCACGGCTGTCTTGAAAATTCGGTTCATCTTGGTCTCCTTCGTACCGGGCCGTGCAGTCTTGCAGGGGATGCGGTCCGGCTTTACCCAAGACTAATATGCGACCGTGGCTGAACGGAGGCTGAACGGATTTCGACTGCCGATTCAAGAGGGTCGCCAAAAACCACGCTCGAAACGAGCCGGCTGCCTGTCGGAGCCGACAGTGTGAAGCCGGCTCAGCCGATCGACAGGTTAACGGCCTTGGGCCCCTTGCCGCGCTTGTCCGGCTCGGTGTCGAACGTTACCTTCTGCCCATCTTCGAGACCGGGAAGACCCGACGCCTGCACGGCCGAAATATGGACGAAGACATCCTTCGCGCCATCGTCCGGCGTGATGAAGCCGAAGCCTTTGGCATGGTTGAAGAATTTGACGGTGCCGGTCTGCGGCATGGGAAGCTCCTTTGATCCCATAAATTCCAGTCTCGGGCCGGCAAATGCCCGAGAGGAAATTTGTCCTTTATTTTAGCGTCATCGGCAAGAGAAAGTTTTTGCAGGCACTTAAAGCGCGACGCGCTTAAGTCTTTGTTATGATGCATGTCGTCGACCCGAAGCCGGATCAACTTCCGGGCGACATGCTTTTATGCTGTGTGGCGGACATGAAAAAGGCGCGACGAAAATCGCCGCGCCTTTCAAAAATCTGTCTGCGTGCCCCAGAGGCGGGCAAGCTCAGGGTGTCGTTCGCTCGCTATCGAGGACGCGCGGTGCGAAGGGTTCAGGCAGCGCGGAGATTGACCGCCTTCGGGCCCTTGCCCATGCGGTCCGGCTCGACGTCGAAGGTGACCTTCTGGCCGTCGACGAGCGTGCGCAGGCCCGATGCCTCGATCGCGGAAATGTGGACGAACACGTCCTTGGCGCCGCCGTCGGGCGTGATGAAACCGAAGCCTTTGGTCGCGTTGAAGAATTTAACGGTGCCGGTCTGGGCCATTGGGGAAACTCCTTCACCCGTTCAGTCTTTGGTGGTCCTGCCCGGCGTCGAGGGCAGTTCCCGGTGGTTGCTTTCGGCAGTCATGCATTGGCGCATGGTCAAACCCCCCGCCGAAAAACGGGGCCGTCAGAGATTCACAGTATCGGGGAAAGGTCGTCCAAAACGTTCCGCTCTCCGGGTCGCAAATGCCCGAACACGGAATTTATCGCACGGAAACGTGAAGGTTGCAAGATAGCACCGCGGGCCGCCCCGATGGGCGCATCCCGACGCACGAATCGACCGATCTGAGCGTCGACCGGCCGCAAATAGGCTTCGTTGCCGGGCCGGTCATCGGCCCACGGGCAGGGTCACGCATGGGCCAGGGTTGCCAGCGGCGCCAACCGATGCCCGTCACGGGCCCACCACCCGTTTCCCGTGTGGAGAGCCGCAAACTGCGGTTGCATTTGACAAGGGAATGGCGAGGATCGCGATCGGGTATGGGATCGAGGGAGATCAGCATGCAGTTTCTGGCGGCATTCTTTTCGAAGGCAAGATTTGGCTTTTCGCGGCCAGGGTTTCGCTTATCGCGGCAAGGGTTTGCCGTCCTGTTCCTGTCGTCGCTGCTGGCCGCCTGCACCGTCGTCGTCGATGACGGGCCGGGACCACGTCCGCGCCCGCCGCGGCCCGAACCGGAATTCTGCACCAGGCAATACGAACCGGTCTGCGCCCGGCGCGGCGGCGACCGCCAGACCTTCGCCAATGCCTGCCTTGCCGACCGCGCCGGCTACCGCATCGTGCGCGACGGTCCCTGTCGCGACGGCGGTGGCGGCGGTGGTGGCGTCGATGGCGAAGAGCAGACGTTCTGTACCCGCGAATACGCGCCCGTCTGCGCCCGCCGACACGGCGAGATGCGCACCTTCCCCAACGCCTGCGAAGCCCGCGCCGCGGACTATCGCATCGTTGGCGGCGGGCAGTGCTGAGTTTTTCCTGGTTCAATAAGGGGAGAAGGGAAGCGCCGCCTATTTTCTGCTAATGGGACCTGGTTATCTAGACCTTGAGAGCCATTTCTGGTCCCCATGCATGTCGTTCTCCCAAAACCGAGATCACTTTTGGGCGACATGCATGGGTTAGACCGGATAGGCTCCATCGGCAGGCCCAGCATAAAGCTCGCTGCCGTTTTCATCCGAAATGCGCAGGCGATCGGGAATTTGCGGCATGGCCAGGCTGTGGAACAAAGCGGTCGCGCCCTGCAGCGCGGCGCGCAGGGTCGGAGCTTCCAGCGGCACTCTGTCGAGCGTCGCTTCCTCGGTGTCGCGTGAACGGTAGAACTCGATGACGAAATTCAAGCAAGCCTCCGTGGCCGAGCATCGCATCGGCCTGTTGCGCCCGTCGGCCTCACACGGGAGATGACGGAGAGGCGCATGAGGCGCCCCCCAAGGGATGTCAGCTCTTGGACTTCGGCTTCAGGCCGCTCTCCGCCTGCTTGACGGCGGAGCCGAACGGGGAGGCGGGTTTGGTCGCCACCTTGTCCTTCTTGGGCTTGCGTGTTTCGCGGTTGCTGCGCTGTTGACCCTTGGCCATCTTGTCTGCTCCTCGTGCGGGTTGTCTTGGCGTTGCCGACGGCTCAGATCGCCGGATTGTTGACAACAATCGGATTGTCGGCCGGTTCGAGATTGTCTTCCGTGGTGACCCGCTCATGGGTCTCCTGCTCGCTGCGGATACGGTATTGCGGCGAGCCGTCCTTGACCGGCAGCTTGCTCTTGATCTCGAACAGTTCCGCGGTCTTGTTGAGGACGCCGGTGCGGCTCTTCATGCGCACGGTCTGGCCGACGGCGAAGAGGTGCGATGGCGTATCGGTGCGCGGACGTGCATTCTGCTGGAAACGGATCATGCTGCATTCTCCCGGTCGCGCTTCAGCGCGGTTTCGAGTTCGAGGTGATCGATGGCGACAAGCTGGCTGGTGGTCGGGTTCTTCACCGCCCTTGCCGGCAGGTGAATGAAGGTGGCGACGCGGCGCCAGGCAATGCGTGACATGCCCTCGATCAGCTCTTCGTCGTGATCGATGTCGTAGTCGCCGGCCGGCAGCTGTCCCTCCAACCCGCCGAGCCCGAAGGGTGCGGTGAAATGGGCGATGGAATGGGTGGTGCGGTCCGGCATTGTCTTGGCCTTGATCTTTTTATGCCTTGGCGTGCATGCGAGACGGCGATCCTGAAGCAAAAAGGCGGGGACGAGCCCCGCTTTCCTATTTCCGGCAATCGCTGGAAATAAGCCGCTTTCGAGAGCTGCCAGTACATCCGTGGTCAGCGTTCATCGAATTCGGCCAGATCAGATCAGTTGCAGGTTGGCGGCCGACTCGCGGCCCTTGCCGTCACGCTCCAACTCGAACTGCAGCTTCTGGCCTTCGGCAAGGCCCGGGAAGCCGGCGCGCTCCAGCGCGCTGACATGGACGAAAACGTCCTTGCCGCCATCGGTCGGCTGAATGAAGCCGAAGCCCTTCTGGCCATTATAGAATTTCACGGTTCCGGTGTTCATTGGTGTCTTTCGGGGATTGAGAAATCGCAGGGCGAGTGCGCCGTGCATCCGGTATCGACGATTTGGAATGAGATTGGCGGGTCGAGAACCTCTGACGCCGAGATGCCAATTCTGGCCCAAACGATCAGTGCTATATAGCTCGATTGAGCTCGATCTTCAAGAAGATTTACAAAATCCGCCCGCTTTGATGGAAAAACAGATCGCTATAAACGTTTGAACAATTCTGCTATGGTCCGATATATTTCTAAAAAAGTCTTGAGAACGCGCAGGGGATTTGCCCTGGTGCCTCTATTTTTATTTGCTCCGGAACAAGGATGAAATCATGGTCTCAGTCAGAACCTCGAAGACCGTAGCGGTCAATCCGATCATCAGGCCAACCGCCATACACGCCATTGCCGTCGACCCAGCTGGCCAGCCGATGATCGTCAAGTCGGCACGGCTGACCATCCGAAGCGATGAGGCGGCAAGGCGAATGATCTCCGACACCGATGGCACCGTGAGGCGGGCCAGGCAGGTTGCCGAGAACAACCGCCTGATCTGATCGTTTTCACGGCGACAGAAAGGCGCAGAACCACGCAAAGCCTTGAACCTGCCGCGCCAATGGCCTAGATCGCGGCAGGCGGACAAATACGGCAGGTTTCCCATTAACAGAGATCAAAGACGAGCGGCGGGTGCGGGAGCCAGGTCTGGCGCGGGAGGACAGCCGCCGCTGGGCCTCGACCAGTATGTGCAGCAGGCGCTGCAATTGCACCAGGCCGGACGTCGGCAAGAGGCCGAGTCGATCTACCGGCAGGTGCTGGCGCGTCAGCCCAAACACGCGGCCGCCGCGCATTTCCTGGGGTTGCTGCTGCACCAGACCGGGCGCAGTGAAGAAGGGCTGGATCTCATCGAACGGTCGGTGAGCCTGCAGCCGACGAATCCCGATTTCCTGAACAATTTCGGCACGGTGATGCGCGATCTCGGCCGCGTCGCGGCGGCCATCGACTTCTTCCGCGGCGCGGTGGACCTGCGGCCGGACCAGCTCGCGGCGCGCGATAATCTCGGCTCGTCGCTGAAACAGCTCGGCCAATTCGAGGAAGCTGAAGAGATCTATCGCGGCACGGTCGCACGCAACCCGTTTCATGTGCGCGCCCGCATCGGGCTTGCCGAAACCCTGCAGGAAGCCGGGCGGCTGGACGAGGCACTGGCTGTCTTCCGCGAAGCGCTGGCGATACGCCCCAGGGATGCCGACCTGCTGCACGGGCTCGGCGTTGGGCTGATGGAAAAGGGCAAGCTCGACGAGGCGGCCGATCTGTTCCGGCAGGCGTTGACGATCAACCCCGGCATGGCCACAGCCTGGCTGATGCTGACGCAGGTCAAGCGCCAGAAGGAGCGGGATGCCGAATTGGCCGGCATGGAAGCCCAGCACGCCAAGGCGCCGCAGGACAGCGTGGCGCGCATGCAGCTATCCTTCGGCCTCGGCAAGGCGAATGACGATTTGAAGGATTATGACAGGGCCTTCGACTATTTCGCCGAAGGCAATGCCATTCGCCGCAAGGGGATCAACTATGACCCCGTCAGGACGCGCGCGGAATTCGAGGCGATGAAGACGGTGTTCGATGCCGGCTTCTTCGAAAGGCACAAGCCGAGCCCGATCACCGATGACGCGCCGATCTTTGTCGTCGGCATGCCGCGTTCGGGCACGACGCTGGTCGAGCAGATCATTGCCAGCCATCCGCGAGTCTATGGCGCGGGCGAGCTCAGCATCTTGAAGCAGGCGGTCGGCAAGCAGTTCTCGGCGACGATGCCGGGCGGCTTTCCCTGGGGGGTATCTGACGCAGGCGACGCGGATTTTGCCGAGGCAGGCCAGGCCTATCTCGACATGCTGCATGCCCGCTATCCCCATATCAGCCACGTCACCGACAAGATGCCCGGCAACTTCCTGCTTGTCGGCTTCATCCACATGATGATGCCGAAGGCCAGGATCATCCACTGCGCCCGCGATGCGGCGGCAACCTGCCTTTCGATCTACAAGGTGCATTTCCGCGGCGACAGCCATCGCTATGGCTATGATCTCGGCGAACTCGCCGACTTCCACAATCTCTACACCGATATCATGGCGCATTGGGACAGGGTGTTGCCCGGCGTCGTGCATGACGTGCGCTATGAGGATTTCGTCGCCGACCAGGAAGGGCAGAGCCGGGCACTCATCGACTATCTCGGGCTGCCATGGGACGATGCCGTGCTGTCGTTCCACGAGACCGACCGGCCGGTGCGCACGGCATCCGCCGCGCAAGTGCGCCAGCCGATGTACCAAGGCTCGGTCGACCTGTGGAAGCGCTATGGCGAGCGGCTGAAGCCGCTGCTTGATAAGCTCGGCGGGTAGCCGCGTCGCTTCGCTCCTTGCTCCGCCATAGGACGAAGCGATGGGCGCTTAGGCCAATCTCCAAGGCCTACGATCAGTCAGATAGCGTTCCACCAGCTGCTCAAAGCTCTATGAACGTCTCGAAGCCGCCGAAGATCATGCGTTTGCCGTCGAACGGCATGGTCGCCCAGTCCGGCTGCAGGCGCGGATCGGCCATCACCTTGGCCATCACAGCATCGCGGCTCTGCCTCGATTCATACGTCACCCAGGCAAAGATGACGACCTCGTCGTCCTTGGCCTGCACGGCACGCGGGAACGAGGTGATCTCGCCATAGGGCACGTCCTCGCCGACGCATTCGACATAGGCGAGCGCACCATACTCCTTCCAGATTGCGCCAGCGGTGCTGGCGAACTTCTTGTAGTCGTCGAGTTTTGCCTTTGGCACGGCGAGCACGAAACCATCGACATAGGACATGGTGAACTCCTCTGCTGAAAAACGAGCGCCGGGTCGGCGGGGATACGACCCGGCGGTGAGCGCGTCAGTCCTGCCATTGGCGGGCGACGCCAGCTCGCTAGGAAACCTACTTCACCGGCGCGTTCATCGCCCAGGCGACGCCAAACGGATCCTTCACCTGGCCCCAGCGGTCGCCCCAGAACATCACCTGTAACGGCGTGACCACTTCGCAGCCGGCGTCGATGGCGCGCTGCCACCAGCTGTCGATGGCATCGCTGCCGAGATGAAGCTGCAGCGTGTAGCCCTGAGCATCCTTGTGCGGATGGCCGTGTTCGGGATAGGCGTCGCCCAGCATCAGCGTCGAGCCGTTGATGTGGAGATGGACATGCATGGTGCGGCCTTTTTCATCTGCCGGATAGGCAAAGACCTGCTCCGCGCCGAAGGCCTTCTTGTAGAATTCGGCCGCCTTGAAGGCGCCGTCCACCTGCAGATAGGGGGTCAATCCGCCGAGCACTTCTGCCCTGGGCTGAACGGGGGTCTGGTCAGTCATGTGTTACTCCTCTTTGGCGTATGGCTTTGGCGTATGGCGTGGGCCTTGCGAGCCATAGGACGCGTGAGGTGACGGCAATCCTACATGGCTGCGAAAATTTGTTCGAAGGCCGCGCCCGGACAGGCCGGGCAACCGGCGGATTCGAACGAAAGGCACCTGGGCTGGTTCGCCGCGGTCATATAACCTTGGCCGAGAAGGTGGCCGCGCGACGGCTGTTTCGTGCGTCCAAGATTTCCGGAAAGCCGATGTCCTTGCGCAGTTCGGGCGGCAGCGAAAGCAGGATGCGATCACTGCGGTGGCGGGCGCGCGCCGCCGCGTACCGGGTTGCGATGCGACCAATTGATGACAGGACCGACATGATAGTTCTCCCTGGGTTGGCGCCGGCATCATCGTGTCGGCATCCCAAGGACGAGGCAGGATCGGACGATCCGACAGGTCGTCGAAATTATTTTGTGGCGGGGTTTGATTCAGGCACCGCCGAGCGGCGCCTATGCGACCTTAAGCGTCGGAATAGCTGAGACATCAACCTCACGCTCGGCGTGCCAGGCATCGAAAGCCGCCTGCATCCGAAGCCAGATCGCGGCGCCGTCGCCGAACAGCTTCCCAAGGCGAGCGGCCACAGCCGGCGAAACCGGCTTCTTTTCGCGGATGATGTCATAGAGCTGCTGCCGGGAGATCCCGAGCAGGTTTGCAATTTCCACCTTGGTCTTTCCAGTTGCCGGGATAATGTCCTCAAGCAGCGCTCCCGGGTGGGACGGACAACGCTCAATCGGACGCGTCGGCTCGTGCACGGTCATAAGTCGAACTTCTCCAATCTCGCCGCCTCAGTGGTATTGCTCGAAATCGACGCGGGCGGCGTCCTTACCGTCGAATTCGAATGTTATGCACCACGGGCCATTGATATGAACCGTGTAGCGGATGGGATCGAAGCCTTTCAGCGGGTGGAAGTCGAAGCCGGGGAGGTTCATCTCCTCCGGCTTCTCCGAAGCTTCCAGGCGGTCAAGCCGGACAAGAATGCGCTTGTGCATCTTGGCATCGATCTTTCCGGTTTTCCCGGTTTGAAAGAGGTCCGACAGTGCCTCGTTCTTGAAGGACTTGATCATCGACATATGTAAACAGATTGCTTACGCTCATCAAGAGCCTGTAAGCAAATAATTTACGGGCCGATTGATCCTTCATAGTCCGGCGGGACATCGATCCTTCGCCTCAACCCGCCATCTCAGCCACGGAGCGGAAGAAATCCTCCGGGTCCTCCACCTCGGTCAGCCGACGCTTCTCGATCAGCCAGAAGCGATTGCCGATGGCGCGGATGAAGGAGCGGTCGTGCGAGGCGAGCACGCAGCTTGCCTGATGCTTGAGCAATTCCTCCTCCAGCGCTTCCTGGCCGTCGATGTCGAGATGGTTGGTCGGTTCGTCGAGCAGGTAGAAGTTGGGATTGGCGAGCCTCAGCGCCAGCATCATCAGCCGCGCCTTCTGGCCGCCGGACAGGACGCCGATCCTGCGCGCCTGCATCTCGATGCTGACACCGGCGCCGGCAAGCAGTGAGCGCGCGCGTTGCTCGCCGACATCATAGCGGTGCGAAACCATCGCCAGCGGTGTGTCGTCGCCGCTGATGCCGGACAGCGCCTGGTCGCTATAACCGAGCACCGTCGACGGCGTCACCTTCACATTCGGCACCGTTTCCGGCTCGAGAATGGCGTTGCGGATCAGGGTGACAAAACGCGACTTGCCGACGCCGTTGCGGCCGAGCAGGACGATGCGGTCGCCCTGGCAGATGTGGCGCTTGCCGGTCCGAAACAGCAGCGCCCCATCCGGCGTTTCGACCGCCGCGTCGTCGAGCGTGATCAGCACCTTGGCATGGGTGCCGCGATTGGCGAGCCGGATGGCACCGGCCGACTCTTCGCGATGCGCAGGGGCCGCCGACTCTTCAAGTCTTTCCGCCCGCTGGTTGAGCTGCTTGGTCTTGACCGTCAAAAGGTCGCTGCCCGAATTGATGCCGATGTTGTTGAGCTTGGCGGCCTGCCGGCGCAATTGCTGCGCCACCTTCATGTCGCGCTGGAACTTGCGCTCGGTCGAAGCATCGACCTCGTCGAGCGCCTGTCGGGCACGTGAATAGGGCAGCGCAAACACCGGCGACTGTTCCGGGCGCAGGAACAGCGTCCGGTTGGTGGTGGCGTCGAGGAAGGCGCGGTCGTGGCTGGCGATGACGACCGGCACCTCGCGCGGCAGCGCGTTCAGCCAGGTTTCCAGCTGGCTGATGCGGGCAAGGTCGAGATGGTTGGTCGGCTCGTCGAGCAGCAGCACATCGGGATCGGTGACCCAGACGCGGGCGATCAGCGCCAGTCGCTGCCAGCCGCCGCTCAGCGCCGGCATTTCTCGCTCGCGCATCGCCTCCGACACGTCGAGCGAGTCGAGCACCACATCGACGCGCCACATCTCGCTTTCGGCCTGTTCCGCCGGCAGGGCATCGGCCACCACCTGATAAAAGGTGCGGGCAAGCAGGGCAGGGGCAACGGACTGCTCGACATGGCCGACGCGCAGGCCGCGCGTGCGGGTAATGTCGCCCGAGGTCGGCTCCATCTCGCCGGTCAGGCATTTGAGCAAGGTCGACTTGCCGCGGCCATTGGCGGCGACGATGCCGAGCCGGTCGCCGGTGCCGATGGTGAGGTCGAGATTGGAAAACAGCGGCGCACTCACGGTGACGCCGAGGGATTTGAGGCTGATCAGGGCCATTTTGGATTTCTCTGGTCTTGCCGGAGACAACTCCGGGTGCACTTTGACGGTGCGCGTGCCGGCCATCAGGCTCGGCTTAGCGGCACCACGAAGGGCAGACCAAAAAATCGAAGCGGGAAAAACCCGGACCGTCCCTGGTTAGCCCTGCAAGCAAGCTCGCAGGGCGGAAATCGGGCCACGCTGACGATGGTGACGATAGAACGTAAACACGTGAGCCCTCCTTTCAAGACGTTCGAGTGTGCGGAGCGATTACACCAAAGGCGGGGCCGATGGCAAGACGGCCGCTTCCGTCCGGCGCGGAAACGGGTCCAGCACCAGTATGCAGCCGCCGATGATTGCCACCGCGCCGAAGCCCTGGACGATGGTCAGCTGCTCGCCGAGCAGGAGCGTTCCGGCCAGCACCGCGATCGTGGTCACGGCGAATTCGACGCTGATCGTCCTGGTGGCGCCGATGCTGGCAACCAGCCGGAAATAGACGAGGTAGGTCAGCGCGCTCATCGCGCAGGCGAGGAGTACGAGGTAGAGGAAGTCGACGGGACGCGGCATGGCTGGCACCGGCACGACCAACAGTAGCGGCAGCGTCATCAGGCCGCCGAACAGGAAGGCGGCGCTGGTGAGTTCGAACGAGCCGGCCGCGCGCAGATGGCGGTTGGCGTAGTTGCTGCCGAAGGCGGCGGAGAAGGAGCTGAACAGCGAGGCGGCGCAGCCGAACGCAAAGGGTGCCGTGACCGGGACGGCGGGAAAGCCGACCAGAACGGTGATGCCGGCGGCGCCGAGCAGCAGGCCGGCCAGTCCGCGAAGAGTGATGCGTTCAAGCCCCCACAACTGGCCGAGGATCATCGAGAACAGCGGGATCGCGGCAACGAGGATCGCCGCCATCGCGGTGCCGATGCGCGGGGTGGCGTAGGACAGGCCGATCAGTTGCGCCGCGACCGTCGTCGCGCCGACCACGGCGAAGTGCCGCCAGCCGGCGCTGAAATCGAGCCGCCGCCGCGTCGCCGTGGCGAGCAGGAAGAGCGTGATGCCGGCGATCAGCGCGCGCAAGGTAACCGCACCGACCCAGCCGAAGGCATGCACCACCTTGAGCAGCACCAGGAAGGACAAGCCCCAGGTGATGGCCAGGAAGATGTAGGCGGCGATATCCCTGGGTTTCATGATGGGTGGGTGGCGAGAGGTTGCGTGTGGTCGGAGGTCGGAAACGGAGTTGCGGTCGTGCGTACGGTTTCCTCCAGCCGGCGGCAAGCAAAGGCTCATGGTCCAGCAGACGGGGCGTGGCGCGAGATTGGCAGTGAAACGATCCAGGTCGGCGCTGCCCCTCATCGCCCTGCCGGGCACTTCTCCCCGTCACTAT
>NZ_JAFFIW010000033.1 GCF_018588885.1 Mesorhizobium sp. dw_380 | reverse complement strand
GTTCGTGCTTTTGCTGTTGACCTTGTCACCCATGATCTTGCGATTGTTGGTCATGATGAGAAGGAGGAGCAGGAGGGGAGGTGTGGAAAATCCTTGCACGATGCCCGACCAGACAAGGGCTTTCATCGAATTGAAGCCGAAGAAATTGAGACCCACCGCCACCAGCGTGATCACTGCGATCGCCATGTAGAATTTAGGAGCCTGCTGGGGCTTGGCATTCAAGCCATTCTTCCATCCCATCGCTTGAGCGAAATCGAAAGCAGCGCCGGCCGTCATGACCGGAACAGCCAGAAAACCGACGCCAATTACGCCTGCTGCAAAAAGAATGCCCGCCGCGTCGCCGGCAAGCGGCCGCAGCGCTTCGGCCGCCTGCGCCGCGGTCTCGATCTGCGTCTGGCCGGCCTTGTAGAGCGTCGAGCCTGTCGAAAGAATGATGAAATACATGATCAGATTGGAGAACGTCATGCCGATCACGATATCGCGGCGGGATCGGCGGAGTTCGCTCTCTGTGGCGCCCTTGCGCTCTTCAAGGGTCGTTCTGCCCTTGGCGATTTCCTCCTCCACCTCCTGGTTGGATTGCCAGGTGTAAAGATATGCGGAGAGCGTCGTTCCGACGATGGCGACGAGAATGGAGAGGTATTCGCGGCTGAACTCTATCCTTGGCAGCAGTGTGCCGCGCAGGACCGAGGCCGCATCCGGTTTGGCAAGCACGGCGGAGACCACATAGGCAAGCAGCGCCAGCGCCAGCCATCGGAACACATTGCGGATCAATGTGTAGGATCCGAACACCTGGAGCGCAAAAATGACGATCGCGACGACAATGACGAGCAAGGGAGCAGGCAGCGGAAAGAACAGCACAATGGCCGCAGACATGGCGCCAAGGTCGGCGGCTGCCTCGATCGTGTTGCCGATCAGTACGCCCACCAGCACAGACCATAGCAGCCAACGCGGGTAGAAGTCCGATATGACCTTGAAAAGCCCACGGCCCGAAACTTGACCAAGTTTGGATGAAAGATAGACGACGAGATACATCATCGGCAGAGTGACAGGTGCCGTCCATAGCAGGTCTGGCCCGAACCGGGCTCCGGCACTTGCATAGGTGCCAATGGCCGAACAGTCGTCGTCGGCCGCCCCGGTTATCAATCCAAGCCCGAGGGCCCGGACAACGCCGCCTTCTTTTCGCTCGCTTGCCCTTTGGCCCGCATCAGGTGGCCCGCTCATTGCAAGCGCGTCTTTACCAAGGGCATGCAAGACGTCATGACAAACATTCCAACCGGATTTCCATAAAGCGGGTTTGAAGCTGCGTTAAGACGAGGCTCGAACCCCTAGTCAGGCTTTTTGTTCCTGGAGAGCGCCGAGGTCGACGAAGGCGATTTCGTCCGATGCGGTTCTTTCGTTAGTGCCGAAAATCGCAGCAAACGCCCTGCTCGGCCCTGCAACGCAGGTGTCGATGCCGGCAGATCCAGAGGCGAACAAGCGGTTCGTTTCGTCAATGGGTCGTGCCACCACCGATCACCATCCGCACGCCGAGACCAATGATAAAACAGCCGGCGAGCCGCTGCTGCCAAAGCTTTTGGCGGGGGTGCCGGATGATCCATGCGCCGATAGCCCCCGACGCCAACGCATAAGTTCCCAGCACCAGCACCCCCGTTATCTTTTGTGTCGCACCGAGCAACACCAGTTGAAATGTGACAGAGCCCCGATTGGGTTCGACAAATTGCGGCAGGAACGCAACCATGAACATCAAAGGCCAGGGATTGCTCAGGTTGGCGATCATGCCTTCGCGGGCGGCAAACGGTCGAAGCACCTCGATGTTGTCGGCGGTAACTGTTGCCGAAGATGAAAGCAGCAGCCGGAGCCCGAGCCAAACAATGTAGGCCGCGCCAGCCCATCGAAGCAGGCTGAAAGCCAGAGGTGAGGCACGGACAAGCGAGGACGGGCCAAATGCAACCAGCGGAAGCTGCACCAGTCCGGCCCCAGCGTCATGCCGAGCACTGTGAACAGGGCCACGCCGCGCCCCTGCCCGATGCCGCGAGCCAACACGAGCATGCTGTCGGGGCCGGGCGGCGCCTGCATGAGAATGACGGTTCCGACGAAAGCTACCATAACGAGGGATCGATGGGGCATCTCCGTTCGCGCTGCCGATGACATCAAGCGGCCAACCGTCACCAGGTTCCGGTGGCGATCGAAAAATGTCCCCTCGCTAAGCATTTCGAGGCTTTGGCACCAACCGATGGATGGAACGCGGTGCCGGCCCTGGAAGTTGAAAGGGCCAGGGCCACGTCGGTTTTCAAGGCCCGATCCGGACATAAAGCGATGAACGCCTTTCCACTCCCGCTGGACACTTCTCCGATGGAGGCTAGGCTTGCCGACGCCATCCCCTGGGGTGAAGGCCGCTGGCAATACGAGCCCAAATGGGATGGATTCCGCTGCCTGGCTTTCAAGAGCGATGACGAGGTTGAGCTGCGCGCCAAATCCGGCAAACCGCTCGGCCGCTATTTCCCTGAAATCACCACGGCGTTGCGCGATCTCAAGCGCGTGCATTTCGTCATCGACGGCGAGATCGTCATCGAGATCGATGGCGAGCTTTCCTTCGAGGCGCTGCAGATGCGTCTTCACCCCGCACAAAGCAGAATCCGCAAACTGAGTTCGCAGACGCCTGCCGGTCTCATTCTCTTCGACATGCTAGCCAGGCCGGGCGGCGAGGTCGTCACTGACAAACCGTTTGTCGAAAGGCGGCGAGCGATCGAGGACTTCGTGACCTCCTCGAACAGTCCGGATCTTCGTCTGTCGAAGTGCACATCTGATGCCGCGACTGCGGCACGATGGCTGAACGGCGCCGGCCACGCATCGACCGACGGTGTCGTCGCCAAAATGCTCGACGGCCATTATCTGTGCGGCGAACGTGCGATGGTGAAGGTAAAGCCGCAACGCACCGCCGATTGTGTTGTCGGTGGATTCCGTTATCTCGCGGGCAGTCGTGAGGTCGGCTCACTGCTCCTCGGTCTCTACAACGACCAAGGCATGCTCGATCATGTCGGCTTCACGTCGACCATAGCCAGGAGCGACAGAGGAGCGCTCACGCGCCGGCTGGAAAGGCTGCGGTCCGAGCCGGGCTTCACCGGCAAGGCGCCCGGCGGCCCAAGCCGCTGGAGCACAGAACGCAGCGGACAATGGGAACCTCTGAAACCTGAACTGGTGGTGGAGGTTCGCTTCGACCATGTTACCGGCAACCGCTTCCGCCATGGCACCAAACTGCTGCGCTGGCGTCCCGACAAGGCTCCACGGCAATGCACCTTCGAGCAGATCGAATAGACCTCGCCTGGGAGATCGCCTTCCGGAAAGATGTCACGATTTCTTGTGACGAAGGAACCAAGTCGGGGTTCACCGGTTCGGATACCATCCACCGGAGCTATCCTGACATGCCAAACGCAGCAGAAATTCTCGTCGATACGCTTGTCGCCTGGAATGTGGAGGTTGTGTTCGGCTTGCCGGGAGACGGCATAAACGGCGTCATGGAGGCGCTGCGCACCCGGAGCGACAAAATAGCCTTCGTTCAGGTCCGGCACGAAGAATCAGCTGCCTTCATGGCATGCGCCTATGCCAAGTGGACAGGAAAGCTAGGCGTCTGCCTGGCGACGTCCGGTCCCGGCGGAACCCATCTTCTAACCGGCCTCTACGACGCCAAGCTAGATCAGGCTCCGGTGCTGGCGATCACGGGCATGCAGTTCCACGATCTGATCGAGACGTTCACGCAACAGGATGTCGATCTGACGCGCGTGTTCAACGATGTTTCCGTCTACAACGCTCATGTATCCGATGCCGCGCATATGGAAAACGTCGCCAGCCTCGCCTGCCGAACCGCGCTGGCGCGCAAGGGCGTCGCCCATCTGTCGATCGCCAGCGATGTCCAGGAGCAGGAGGGCGACGCGTCGAAGCGCTCCAAGCGCAATCGCCCGGCGCACACGCCGCAGGATATGTTTGCCGGACACAGCATGCCGTTGGACGTCGAACTGGACAAAGCCGCCGCCATCCTCAACGGCGCTTCGCGGGTGGCGATCCTGGCCGGACGCGGCGCCATCGGCGCGGCCGCCGAACTCGAAGATACGGCGCACCTGCTGCAGGCACCCGTCGCGAAAGCCTTGCTGGGCAAAGCGGTGCTGCCGGATGACCATCCCTACACGACCGGCGGGATCGGCATCCTGGGAACCCTGGCTTCGCAAGAGGCGATGGAGACCTGTGATGCGGTGCTGATTGTCGGTTCCACCTTTCCCTACATTGAATATTATCCCAAGCCCGGGCAGGCCCGTGGCGTCCAGATTGACTGCGATGCGCAGCGGATCGGGCTGCGCTTTCCGGTCGAGGCCGGCCTTGTCGGCGACGCGGCCGAGACGCTGCGCGCGCTGAACCAGCGCCTGACACAAAAACCCTCCGATGAATTCCTGCAACGCTCGCAGGCGACCATGAGACGATGGCGCGAGATGATGAGGCAGTCGGAAGACACGCGGGTGCAGCCGTTGAAGCCACAGACGGTTGCCCGTGCGTTCGGACAAAGACTGGCCGACGACACGGTGCTGGCCACCGATTCCGGTCAGAACACGGAGCTTGCCGCCCGCCATGTCGATCTACGCGACGGCCAGGCGTTTGGTGTCTCCGGATCACTTGCATCCATGGCTTGCGGCCTTGCCTATGCCATCGCTGCCGGCATAGCATTTCCCGGTCGGCCGGTCGCCGCTATCATCGGCGACGGCGGCTTTGCCATGCAGCTCGGCGAATTCTCGACGGCGGTGCGCTTCAAGACCCCGCTGAAGCTTCTGGTCATCAAGAACAACATGCTCAACCAGATCGCCTGGGAGCAGATGATGTTTCTGGGCAACCCGCAGTTCGGTTGCGAATTGCACCCGATCGACTTTGCCAAAGCGGCCGAAGCAATGGGCGCAAAGGGCTTTCGCATCGAGCGGGCCGATCATATCGAGACGGTTCTCGACGAGGCTTTCGCAGCCGAAGGTCCGGTCGTGATCGAAGCGCTGGTGGATGCTTATGAGCCGCTGATGCCGCCCAAAATGCCGCCCGATTACGCTAAGAATTTCCGCCAGGCCTTGCCACAGACGCCGGGACACGAACGCATCGAAGAAAATATCGCCCGGGAGCCGGCGAAGTCGATGATGGATGCGTAGAGCCGCGAAATCCATCCAGAAGACCTACGCGCCCGCAAGGGGCGGACCATGAGCTTCGACGCGCTCTTCTCGACCTCCATCTGCTATGGCAACGACGCTCGGCAAGCCGGTTGGACGCCGGCGCTTCCGATCACCTTGCCGCTCGCGGTACTCGTGTCGCTCTATATTGCAGGCGCCAGCCGGCTCTGGTGGCGGAGCGGACGCGGACGGCCTTTGCGATCGCGGCAGGCGTTGCTGTTTGTTGCCGGCTGGGCCGGCCTGATGGTCGCACTTGTAAGCCCGGTGCATGCGTTGGGCGAGCATGTATTTGCCGCTCATATGATCGAGCACGAATTGCTGATGGCTGTCGCGGCACCTCTGCTGGCGGCTTCCCGCCCGACGGCGGCGATAATGTGGGCGCTGCCGGCGCGGCTGCGCCAGACGTTCGGAGCGGTCGGGCATGCAACTGTGCTTCGGGCGGTCTGGGCGTTCATGAGCCGCCCTGTGGTCGCAACGGTCCTGCACGGAGCCGCGATATGGATATGGCATGTCCCGGTGTTGTTTGAGGCTGCTCTTCAGCAGGGTTTTCTGCACTATGCCCAGCACGCGAGCTTCCTCGGCACCGGGCTGTTGTTCTGGTGGGTGCTGCTGCCTCGCCCTGGCCGCGAACAAGACTGTGGCGGTGCGGTGATGCATCTTTTCTTCACCTCGTTGCACACCGGCTTGCTCGGCGCGTTGTTTGTTGTCTCCCCCAGGCTGTGGTACCCGGAAAATGCCGTCGGCTCGGGAATGTGGGGTCTCAGCCCGCTCGAGGATCAGCAGCTTGCGGGCCTGATGATGTGGATCCCCGCCGGCCTGATCTATGGCGGAGCCGCACTGCTCCTAGCCGCTTTCTGGATTAGAACAAGCGGGCGGCGACAGCCTTCGCACCTGCCCATCCTCTAGAATCGCGCTTGCGCCGATATACCGAAGGACGGTCGCACCCCGCCTGGGACCACATCTGTGTCCCTTACGTGGCAGCAGAGTTGCCAAGCATCCTTTTGCAACCAGCCGCGTTATGGCCTTGGCAACGATGGTGGAGCGCCTTCATGGCAAGGTGCATGAGTCTGTTGGCCCGCCTTCGCAAGCGGACACGACCGCTGATGTCGCCCGCCTTTGCATGTCCAACGCAAATCTCGTCCGGCAATCGCACAACTGGCAGGGTTCCAGGAAAGGCCGCGGATCCAACACAGTGGATCGGCACAGCGCCAATGCTGGTCTTGGCAGGGTGCAGCGACCGGCAATCCGCGCTCCATGCACATGGTGCGAATGCCCGAAGGATATTTGATCTGATCTGGTCCTTCGGCGCGGTTGCGGCGGCCACATGGCTGCTTGTCATGCTGCTCTTGGCGGCAGCGCTTTTGCGTCAATGCCCGGCCGATGCAACGCGCTCACCGCTTGAGACCGATCCCCATCAGGAACGCCGATTGGCCTGCGCTGTCACAAGCGCCGTCGCCTTGACCGTTCTGGTGCTCATCATGCTGACGACAGCGAGCTTTTTCGCCGGCAAATCCATTGCTTCGCTTAGCGGAACGGAAACGCTTACCGTCCGGATCACAGGGCATCAATGGTGGTGGGAGGTCCGTTACCCCAAAGACGAACCGTCGCAAGCGATCGTCACGGCAAACGAAATCCATGTCCCGGTTGGCGAACCGGTCAAGGTCGAGCTCGATTCGCCCGATGTCATCCATAGCTTCTGGGTGCCAAACCTTGCGGGCAAACGGGATCTCATTCCAGGCCGGCCAAGCGAGCTCACGCTCATAGCCGACAAACCCGGAATCTATCGTGGTCAGTGCGCCGAGTTCTGCGGCTACCAGCACGCCCACATGGCCATTACAGTCGTCGCGGAAAGCCGCGAAGCTTTCGATGCATGGCAATCCAGGCAAGACGCCGCCGCGCCGGCGCCCGACGGCGACGAAGGACGGCGCGGCCAGCAGGCCTTTCTTTCCACCGGCTGCGCGCTCTGCCACACGATAAGAGGCACGCATGCCAGCGGAACGATTGGACCTGATCTTACCCATCTCGCAAGCCGACGCGCACTGGCCGCGGATACGCTGGCCATGACCCCTGGCGCGCTTGCCGCCTGGATCGCCGATCCGCAGTCGATGAAGCCCGGCGCCAAGATGCCGCGCATTGCCCTTAGCGCCGACGATCTCAACGCGGTCGTCACCTACCTTGGAAGCCTTGAATGAGCGGCATCGCGGGAAAGTCGGCCGAGCCTCAACAGGAGGCCCTCAAGGGCGTACGCGACACCGGCCTCGAGGAGGCGAGACTGCGCGCCTTTCTGGCGCATACGTGGCGGACACCGAAAGGTCTTTACGGCTGGTTGGTCACGGTCGACCACAAGCTGATCGGCCGGCGCTATATCGTGACGGCTTTCCTGTTCCTCATCCTTGCAGGTCTTTCGGCTGTCGCCATGCGGTTCCAGCTTGCCCAGTCCGAGGCCGGCCACATCGGTCCCGATCTCTACAACCAGCTGTTCACCATGCATGGCACGACGATGATGTTTCTGTTCGCCGTGCCGGTGATGGAGGCATTCGCCATATACCTGGTGCCGCTGATGATCGGCACCCGCAATGTCGCCTTTCCGCGGCTCAATGCTTTCAGTTATTGGGTCTATCTATTTGGCGGGCTGATGATCTGGGTCGCCTTCGCCTTCGAAACCGGCGCGGATGCCGGCTGGTTTTCCTATGTGCCGCTCGCCGGACCTGAATATGGAATCGGAAAGCGCCCCGATTTCTGGGCACAGATGGTAACTTACACCGAAGTGTCCGCACTTGCGGTCGCCGTCGAGATCATCGCGACGGTGTTCAAACAACGCGCGCCGGGCATGTCGCTCGACCGTATCCCGCTCTATGTCTGGTCGGTCCTGGTCACGGCTTTCGTCATCCTGTTCGCCATGCCCGCGGTGATGGTGTCGAGCACGATGCTGATCCTGGACCGACTGGTCGGCACGAAGTTTTTCGATCCCACCGCAGGCGGCGATGCACTGCTGTGGCAGCATCTGTTCTGGTTCTTCGGCCATCCCGAGGTCTACATCATATTCATCCCGGCGACTGGCTTCGTCTCCGCGATCCTACCGACCTTCGTCCGGCGCCCGGTCTTCGGCTATCTCGGGATCGTGCTGTCGCTGGTCGCGATCGGCTTTCTTTCCTTCGGACTGTGGGTGCACCACATGTTCGCGACGGGCCTGCCGCAGCTCGGCGAGAGCTTCTTCACCGCTTCCTCGCTGATGATCGCCATTCCGAGCGGCATTCAGATCTTCTGCTGGATTGCGACGATCTGGGGTGGCCGGCCGATCTTCGCCACGCCCATGCTTTTCGTGCTCGGCTTCATCTTCACCTTCGTGATCGGCGGCCTGACGGGGGTCATGGTCGCCTCGGTGCCACTCGATCTGCAGGTGCACGACACTTATTTTGTGGTCGCCCATTTCCATTATGTGCTGGTCGGCGGCGCCGTCTTTCCCTTGCTCGGCGCCGTCTATTACTGGTTTCCCAAGATCAGCGGGCGCATGCTGTCCGAGAGACTCGGCCGCTGGAATTTCTGGCTGGTGTTCGTCGGGTTCAATCTCACCTTCTTCCCCATGCACATTCTCGGCCTGCAAGGCATGCCGCGCCGCGTCTATACCTACCCGCCGGCGAGCGGCTGGGGCGAGATGAACCTCTTCATCAGCCTCTCGTCGCTGGTGGTGGTCGCCGGCTTTGCGCTTTTCTTCCTGAACATCCTGCTCAGTCTTCGCAACGGCCGCATTGCCGGAGACAATCCCTGGAGGGCGAGCACGCTCGAATGGGCAACGACCTCGCCGCCCCCCTCCTACGATTTTTCGCGGCTGCCGGTGGTGACCCATCGCGAACCACTCTGGGCCGAACCCGACCTGCTCCCCGTGGTCGAGGGCCTGCGCGTCGATGCCCGCGAGGTGCTCGCCGGCACGGTCGCCGACGCGGTGCCGCAACTCAGAGTGCCATCGGCCGACAATTCGATCTGGCCGTTGCTGTCGGCCATCGCGGTTGGCGGTGCATTTCTCGGTTCGATATACACGCCCTGGGCAGTGGTTTGGGGCGCGATACCGGTTTCGATCGGATTTATCTGTTGGTTCTGGCCGAAAGGCGAACCGGAGGACGAGGAATGAGGCACCGCCCAGTCGCCGACGTCAGCCACCTGCCCACATATGACTTCGGAGCGGCGAGCCCGATGTGGTGGGGGACCCTCGCCTTCATCGCCCTTGAGGCGACCGGTTTCGCCTTGGCGATCGGCACTTATTTCTATCTGGCTGTGCTGGCCCGGCGGTGGCCGATCGGAGCGCCGGCGCCAGATCTGCTGCCGGGCACGGCAATACTAATCATTCTGGTTGCGAGCATCGTGCCCAACCATCTGGTCGAACTTTGGGCGCGGCGTCAGGACCTCGCGAAAGTTCGCCTTGGCATAGTCGTCATGTCGATCGTCGGAATCCTTCCGCTGATCGTTCGCATCTGGGAATTTCCGGCGCTGCGGATTTCCTGGGATCAGAACGCTTACGGGTCGATCGTCTGGTTCCTGCTCGGGCTGCATACGACGCATCTTCTTACCGATGTCGGCGACACGTTCGTCCTTGCAGTTCTCATGTTCACGCAACAAGGCAAGGCGGGCCGCCGCTTCAGCGACGTCTCGGACAATGCCTTCTACTGGGACTTCGTGGTCGTCTCATGGGTCGTGCTCTATCTCGTTATCTATTGGGCTCCGAGGATGTGAGATGCAGGCGATCCGCACCGGCGTTTCCTGGGCAGGCCTGGTCAGCGGACCAGCCGCGTGGGCAATAACGCTCCAGCTCGACTATTCCATCGCATTTTGGCAATGCCACGCCGGTTTTCGTGTCACCGCCTTGTTCTCATTGATAGGTGCCGCTGCCGCCACGGCAGGCGTGCTGCTGTCGTGGCGCGCCGTTCGTGACCGAAGACATGGTACAAGCCCGCCCTTGAAGGTGCGTGCGCGCGCGTTTCTGGCCAGGACTTCGGTGGGCATCGGAGCGCTGTTCACACTCATCATACTGGCGCAAATGGTGGCAGGGCTGATCTTCAGCGGGTGCGAACTGTGACCATGCCGAAGGGCCGGCGATCGGTCATCCGCGGTCGGCGGCGTCCGCTCTGGCTTGCCGCAAGCGTTCCAGACCCCTGCGCCATCTCTCAGGCGGTCGCGGTCGTCCTGGCATCGTTGGCGCTTTGCACGCCACTGCAAGCGAACGAAATCCAGAAAGGTGAATATCTCACCCGAGCCGCCGATTGCGTCGGCTGCCACACGTCCAACCCGAGCCGCCCGTTCGCCGGAGGCTATCGCGTACCGACACCATTTGGCGATGTCTATTCCACCAACATCACACCGGATCCCGACACGGGCATCGGACGCTATTCCGCGGACGAGTTCGTGGCAGCCGTCCAGAAAGGCGTCAGGCGCGATGGAGCCGATCTCTATCCCGCCATGCCCTATGACAGCTTCGCCGCGATGAGCCGCGAGGACGTGCTCGCGATCCGGGTCTATCTCTTGGCGCAGCCGACGATCTCCCAACCTCGGCCACAAAACATCCTGCCTTTCCCGTTCAACCAGCGCTGGATACTTGTGTTGTGGAAGTTCGCGAACTTGCACACCGGCAGTTTCACGCCGGATCTGAGCCGAACCGCCGAATGGAACCGAGGCGCCTATCTTATCGAGGTGCTCGGCCACTGCGGTGCCTGTCACACGCCGCGAAACACGACATTCGGCATGGATGAAAATCGCAAGTTTGCCGGCGGCACCGCCGGTATCTGGCAAGCCTTCAACATCACCGGTGACAAGATCGCAGGCGTGGGTGGCTGGAGCGATGAGGAGCTGTTTCGATTTCTCAAAACGGGTGCCGTGGCTGGAAAGGCTTATGCGGGCGGCCCGATGGCGGAAACGGTCATGAACAGTCTGCAACATCTTTCAGATGACGACATCCACGCCATGGTCGCCTATCTCAGGGATGTGCCCGCCCAAACGGGAGACGAGAGGCAGCCGCGTTTCTCATGGGGCAATGTGCCCGCGATCGCCGGCGATGCTGGAACCAAGACGCAGGGCAGCGGGAGCACGGACGGCGACAATCTCTATCGATCACTCTGTTCGGGGTGCCATGGGATGAATGGAGGCGGATCACCTGACGGGTCCTATCCGTCACTAATTCGCAACACCGCCCTCGGCGCAGCCACGCCTGAGAATGTCGTCATGACGATCCTTGAAGGCGTCAAGGCTGGTGATGTCGCGGGGCGCAAATCAATGGCGGCCTTCGGCGGCTGGTTGGACGATGGCCAAGTGGCGACACTTGCAAACTATGTGACCGCGCGGTTCGGAAATCCGGACGTGAGCACCACGGCGGCCGACGTGCGCCAGATGCGGGCAGGCTCGTCGACTGAGCAAACGGTCACGCTTCTGGCGGCCCAGGCACTGGCGGCGAGTGGCGCCGGATTGCTGCTCGCTCTGCTGCTTCTGCTGGCAAGACGCTTTCGCAGGGAAACGAGCTCAGCGCGTCTCATGTTCGTGCATAGAGATAGGCGGTGATATCGCGCGCTTCCTGGGGCGACAGATTTGTGTTGGGCATGGCCGTCTTGGGATCGACGTCCCGCGACCTGCTGATCCAACGCATCATCGCGTCTGGGGTGGCTCGCGACGCCCCGACATATCCCCTCTCGGCAATGCCTCGTAAGGAGGGACCGACAGTGCCATGGGCGCCAGGGACTCCAGGAATTTCGTGACATCCGCCACAGCCATTGCGGATCATTGCCGCGACGGCCCGTTCAGGGTCACCGCCGACCGCCTGCAGGATGGTGGTTTCTCGCAGATTGTTGCCGCGGACTGATCCGATGGCGCAGACAGCCAAAGCAATGACGACCGCCGCTGATGCGCCTGCCGCCCACAACAGTGGGGATGGCGTTTGCTCGACGGCCTGTCGGCTCATCTGCGCCTGCTGCTACTGCATCCGCAAAAACGCTGCCGGATCGTTGCCGACGCATGGAAAGGAACAACGTCCGGAAGCGCTATGATGCACCGGCTCATTTGTTGCAGTTCTGCATATTTGACGTCGTCGTGCCGGAGGCGGTGTTGTTGTCGATATCATTGCCCGCGGCATCCTTGCAGCGGTCAGTCATGCCGCCCGACTTCGTTGTCGAATTTGTTGTCGAATTTGTTGCGTTCGGGTCGACGGGCGTTGTCGATGCACCTGAGCCCGAGCCCGAGCCGGTGCCCGCGGTGCCATTCATGTTCCCAGTCGTCGAGCCCGAACCATTGTTTGAGCCGGAACCGCTCGACTGCGCCATGGCCAACGTGGCCAGAGCGACCGTAAGAACGGTGGCGGAGAGAAGTTTGGCAATCATGGTTGATCTCCTTGGTTGTGTGTACAGCCTCCACCAAACCGGTCGTCTCCTGATATGTTCCGAGTGAAATCGGTCTTTGGCGAAATTCTTGCAGGATCGGGTCTTTGGGCGATGTGATCGCGCGCTTGAGCGACATTAAGAAGCCAACCGCCGTGCTGCCCAGGAGCGTCGACTCGAAGTCCAGGCGCACGATGCGCTCGCCGAAAGGCGCTCTGGCGACGTACGCAAGGCGAGGACAGGCTTTGGCTGCCCATTCGAAAGACGCCAAATCGCCGACCGCCGCTGGCCAGAACGCTACGGCAGCGATGGCTGATGACAAGGACAAGCTCGATTACCAAGCCCGCACGCGTGTCAGCAGGAGACGAGGAACATGAAGTAGGCTACTTCGTCAGCAAATTTGGGTTACCATACCAGAATACTGGAGCTCGACGCCAACCAAGCAGCAATTCAGGGCAGGTTCCCTATCTTGCCATTCGGCGAAGCGGTCTGGAATGTCGAACTTGGCCGATACCGGTAGATCGGCATCGATTGAAGATCCACCGCGACATAGACGGCGCGGCGCATGAGCGAAGAGAAGCGCCAGGAGCCCCTCACTCCTTGCATCGCCCGCGACCGCGAGCCAACGGTCACGCTTGCCGACTTTCTGGGAGGAGACATCGCGGCCATGAACGTCAACACCACCGCTGAAATCAGACGCCTGGCCGGTAACGGTCGCCGACGCACTGAAATCGCCGCGCTGCTGCGCTGCCCCTATCACGTCGTCGACGAAGCGCTTTCCGGACCTGGCGCATTCGCGCCGACCCACGCTTGGTAAGGAGCCCTCCTTTGAAACCGCCAAGCCGAAACATGTCTCCGACATCGAAGTTGGGATGATGCTTGGCGAGGGTTCCACCAAGCAATCGGCAGGGGGCCCGTCACTGATCTCGACACCCGGAGACGGGCCTTCGCTATTGTACGCTTTTTTACCAACGCCTTGTCATATCTTCGGCCTAGCGTAGTTCATGGAATGCGGGTGCTGGCTTCCCCGCAAGGCCGACGCGGGGATTTGGTTGGGTTCCCAACCCGTGTCGGCCGTCCTCTTCTGAGAGATTAGGCCATCAGGCTTAATGGAGCCGTCGCTAATGTGCCGGTAGTTTGATCATCGCTGGATGTCCTGATCCGGTAGGCCGGCACGGCCTGTGTTCAACCCAACGCTTAGCACCGCGCCGGCCTATTCTTTGAAACGATCCCCAAGTTTAAGTGAAAGATCATGAAGCGAAGAGAAGCGCGCGGAATTGGGCTGTCGCCGGTGTGCCTCGCGAGCCAGCGGCTACGCTTGCTGACATCCTGGCAGAAGACATCGCCAACACGACGGCCCAAATCCAGCGCCTGACCGGTATGGGTCGCCAGCGCACCGAAATCGCGGC
The DNA here is from genome assembly GCF_018588885.1 of Mesorhizobium sp. dw_380. Lineage (GTDB taxonomy): Bacteria > Pseudomonadota > Alphaproteobacteria > Rhizobiales > Rhizobiaceae > Mesorhizobium. The sequence continues at coordinate 54,950 of NZ_JAFFIW010000033.1, read as the reverse complement.
TCTGCTGCGCTGCCCTATCGCATGGTCGACGAAGCGCTGTCCTGACCTGCCTTCGCCGATGGTGCTTGGTAAGTCTGCGTTCCGCGAGGATTAGATTATCACAGTTAATTGCGCAGTCGCTAATGTGCGGCTAGCATATGTGCGAGCTGGCAGGTTCCCCACTCATGCCCAGCTCAAGGCCGGCACGGCCCCGTTTCACCCAAAACGCTTACCGCGCCGGCCACCTAGTGTCTGGTCAGCCGCTCGACACCTCAATGATGGCCCTTGGCACGCCGGCAGGACCAGCTCTCAGATGACCGAGTTTGAAATCGCAACAGCCACAACAGCTGACAGGCGCTCGCGCGCGCGGTCACGGTCCGGGATGGATTGCGCGCGCACTCCCCTGAAATCCTCACAGCGCCGTGAGAAGCAGAGAGCAATCGATCTCTTCGGTAAAAGGAGCCTGCAAATCAGCTTCCGCCAACAGAAACTGAGTACGAAGCGATTTCAATCTGGCCATCTTGGCGGCGCGCTCAGCCTCGGCGAACGCCATCCCGGACCGACCATTTTCGCCAAATCGCAGCCCACGCATCCATCCGCTCTCACGAAATATTCTTCAGGAGACACGGATAGTGCCAAAGGATCTCGGGCATTGTCGATTATTCAAAATTGGTATTGACGGACGGCAGTTCGACGGATGGCGACCAAGTTGCCTCTACGCGGCCGCGCGAAAGCGCCCCCCGCCCGCACGCGATCACTCCGGAACCTTGAGACGCGCTTATTCAGCGCGTTGCTTTAGAGCCGTTTTGCTGGACAGGGCTAAGTTCCGCATTAGGGGCACTTTTTTCAGGCAATCGGCCGACGCCGGAGCGTCGGCCGTTAGTTCGATGATCGCGTGCGCCACATAGAGGGCCGCGATCAACCAAACCCCGATCGCCAGCGCTTGCCACAACGCGCTATGGAAGGACGTCGGCCTGGGGATACTCATGGCTTGCCATGCCCCATGAGATAGGCCGCGACCTTAGCTGGCTGGTCGCGCCCTTGGTGCACTTAGGGCGCCTGTTCCTCAATGCGCAGCGTGCCAACAAAGGAATTCCCATTCGCATCGCGCTGGTTTTTTTAGTACGCTGTCGCGAGGTAAGGTTGAGGATCCGGCGTGACGGTGGTCGACGATCGTCTTCTCGAAAGCAAGATGACCAAGGTGGAGCAGGCGCGAGCCTGGAGCCCACGCGTCATCTCGAAATTCGAGACGCTGATCAGGAGTGCCGACGACCACGCACTCTATCGCGTCAATCCGCTGAGCTTTGCTCGCGACCGCGCAATCGCCGGGCCTGAAGCAATCGACCTCTTCCTTCATGCCGCCCGCTGTGGCTTGTTCGACATGAGCTGGGATGTGCTGTGTCCCCAGTCCGGGATGGTGCTCGATAGTTTCGGCGCCCTGCGCACGCTGAAGACCCACTATGTCTGTGGCCTGTGCGACGTATCGGGCGACACCGACCTCGACGACTTCATCGAGGTCACCTTCTCGGTATCGCCGAAGTTACGGCGCCTGCCATACCACGATCCCGAGACGCTTCCTGTCGAGGATTTTCACTGGAAGCTCCACTTTGGACATGACGGGCGGCTGCCGGGGCAAGACGTTCGCTTTCTTGACGTTCTGCACGGCTTCGTTCGGGGCATGACGTTTCTGCCGCCCGGCACCACCACAGTGCTCCGCGCCGACCTGGGACCGGGCGCCCTTTCGGGCGTCAACGTCCAGACGCAGGCCGCATTCGCCGTGCCAATATCGGGCGGTCCGGTGTCGGCGCCGACACTTCTGAAGATCGATTATGACGGCAAGCGCTTCTTGCCGGCGCTACCCGCTGTGCCACCAGGTCCGATCGTCATCGAGGTGGCGAATAGGGGGGCAGTGCGAGGTTCGTTGTTTATCATCAACTGGCCGCCTGAGCTTGTCGCTCTGACTACCAAGCCGGCGCTCGATTTCGACCCTTATGTTTCCGGTGGAGCGCTGCTTGCTCGGCAAACCTTCCGCCAACTCTTCCGGTCCGAACGTGTCGACGAGAAGGAGGGGCTCGGCATCCGGCAGATCACCTTCCTGTTCACGGACCTCAAGGGCTCGACCGCCATGTACGAGCGCCTGGGCGACCTCAACGCCTATGCTTTGGTCCGCGAGCATTTCGCGCTTCTCAATGCTGCGGTTCACCAGCATTCCGGCGCTGTCGTAAAGACGATCGGAGATGCGGTGATGGCAGTATTCTCGCGGCCACCGGATGCGATTTCGGCCGCCCTTCACATTTTTGAAGAAATCGATCGCTTCAATGGCGACAATGCCAGGCCGGGAATCATCCTAAAGATGGGTGCCCACTGCGGTCCATCGATTGCCGTCACACTCAATTTGCGTCTCCGAAGCGCTCTATTCCGCGCCAGGCGTGAGTGACCTGCTTGCCGGCCGTCGTGTCGTGGCTTTTGACGCGCCTCTTCGAGGTGTGGAGGGTGATGCAGCTGTCTATCGCATTATGCGGGGCTAAACATGATTGCGTGCCAGCTGCCTTTCGCCTAGAGCGGCAGCGTAACCGGAGCTGTACAGCAGCAAAGTCAAGACAAGCCCCTCGCCATCCGATCTCAAGCATCAGAGCGAAAGGGACCGTAAGCTGTGCTCAGCCAGTTGAAGCAGAGGTTCGGATTGTTGGGGCCCGTTGCTGCTCGGGGAACAGCAGTGCGAAACCGGTCTGATCAGCCGGCTGGGACCAGCCCGAATGATAATCGTAGTCGCTGGCGGCGCCCCCTTCGGCAGGTTTTCGGAAGATATGTTTTCGCCTTGAGGTTCCCAGGATTTGACCCGAAGTGTTCGCGCGGAGCGAGAGCGTCTGATGGGGCCTTTCCGGCAGTACCACTCTGATTTGCCCTATGCCTGGCCCAGCCGAGCGATGGTATCTGAGATCTTTCGCAATGGAACTCCTCGAAGTCACGCGGTGACTGAACGGCACTGGTCAACGCGCAAGGAGCGGCATTGTTGCTGCACTGCACAAAAAGTTATTTTGGCATAGAGGCCGCGCATTCACGTCATGGCATTGCAGCAGGCATAAAGACTTGCAATGGGCTTCCGCTTTTATCCAGGACCCGGGCCTCTGTGCGAGTCGCCAAGCCCGTCGCTGTGCCAAGCGTCGCCGAGACAATCCTTAGCGCCACGAACGTTGCCCCGTTCGGATCGGCCGTCTTACCGACGGCCGGGTCACCCAGCTCCGGTTGATCGGCACCGACCGGAATTCGCTGCTGCGCGAGGCGCGGCAACTGAGCCGGCAGAGTCTTCGCTAGGCAAGCATCAGGAACCCGCTCGGTCCTGCGGCAAGGGGCTTGCTGGAACCGTCTGGCGTTGGGGGAGTTATCGCTCGCAATCAACAAAGAAGGTCCTCGACATGGCAACGTCCAAGGCATCGAATAAAGGTCTCAATGACCTATTCCACGACACGCTCAAAGACATCTACTTCGCCGAGAAGAAAATACTCGCCACCCTGCCGAAAATGGCCAAGGCTGCACAGAGCCCGGACTTGAAGGCTGCCTTCGAAAAGCACCGTGAACAGACCAAGGAGCATGTGGTCCGCCTCGAACAGGTTTTCGAGGCGATCGGCAAGAAACCGGCGGGCAAGACGTGTGCGGCCATCATCGGCATCACCGAGGAAGGCGCCGAGATCATGAGCGAGTATAAGGGCGCGGCTGCCTTGGACGCCGGTCTGCTGGCCGCCGCTCAGGCGGTCGAGCACTATGAGATTTCCCGTTACGGCACCATGCGGACCTGGGCCTCTGAACTTGGCCTGACCGATGCGGTCAACCTGCTGGACCTCACGCTCGGCGAAGAGAAAGAGACCGACGCGTCCTTGACGGAACTCGCCGAGGCAGCTGTCAACATCGCCGCTGAAGCGGCTTAGGAAGGCCTTCCCGCCTGTCCGGCGCCCTGATGATCGTCAGGGTTCCCATGCAAGAGGGCTTCATGGAACGATCGTTCACCAGAATGGCCGGGGCCGTTGCCCGCGCCACCGGTCGACCTTGGGCTTTCGCCCTCTGCGTCGGCTCCGTTATCCTGTGGGCCGCCTTGGGGCCTATGTTTCAGTACTCCGAGACGTGGCAGCTCATCATCAACACCGGCACTACGATCATCACCTTCCTCATGGTGTTCCTGATTCAAAACACACAGAACCGGGATGGAGCGGCCATACAGGCCAAACTTGACGAACTGATCAGGGCGGGCCGCGGAAAGAATGATTTCATCGGAATCGAGCATCTCACCGAGGCCGAAGTCGAGGAAATGCGCGCCCTTTGTCTCCGCGCTGCCAAAAGGAACCAGAAAACAGAGACCCGAGCAAAAAGGTCGGCGGGCAACCGGAAGAAACGGACATCGCCACGCACCTCACGCCGGCCCCCCACCTAAGTCCGCAAGCGCCACACCAAAGGGTGCAGCTACCCGGTCAACCTTGGTTGCTGACCGGCGATCAGCTCTCTGAGGAGGCGGACAACTTCTTGCGGTTCGGCCGGCTTCATCACTGTCACACCAAGTGAGAATGCCTCGTCGCTATCCTCAACGCCCAGGCCGGAATACACGACGAACGGTACACCGCGGCCAGCCAGTGTTTTGGTCGCCTCCACGCTCTCGCCGTCCGACAACCTGACGTCCAGGACCGAAGCTGCGGGTGTGTGGTCCGCGAGAAAACGCGCCGCCTCGGAACATGACGAGGCCAATGCTACGGTGAAGCCTGCCCCGGAAAGAGCAGCCTCCATCTCAAAGGCAATCAAAGCTTCGTCGTCGACGACAAGGACCAGAGGTTTGTCCATGTGAGGCACGATTGCACGTTCTTAGATGAAACACGAGTCGAGGTTGTTTCCGTCCGGCTCCACGTTTGTATGTCGCGAAAGGCTGAATCAACAGGAGCATCGTGCCCAGGCCGCGAGGGGCGAGCTGTTGGAACGAATTGCCCACGGCCCGCGTTGAAGGCGGTTAAGCAGAGAGGGGTTTGGGATGAATGAAGTGCCGCAGGCGAATGTTGTCGCCTTCAACAACCCCGAAACGTCCGGTGGGGATAACCGGAACTTCGACTACCAGGATTTCTTTGAGAACGGTGCCGTTGCTCTCCACTTGGTGAGTGCGGACGGTGCCATTCTGCATGCCAACAAGGCCGAGCTCGACCTACTCGGTTATTCGGCGCAGGAATATATCGGTCGCCATATTGCAGAGTTCTATCCCGACCGGGATGTGATCGACGACATTTTATGCCGCCTCTCCCGTGGCGAGAAGATCACGAGATATCCGGCGCGATTGAGGGCTCGCAATGGCTCAATCAAGCATGTCGAAATCACCGCGAGCGGACATTTCCGCGATGGCAAGTTGATCAACACACGCTGTTTCACTGTCGATGTAACTGACCTGGAACGCACCCGCACGGAGCTGAAGCGGCAGGACAGCACCTATCACCAGATCCTCGATGGTCTGCCGGTTGCTATCTACACGACTGATCAGGATGGGACGATCACCTACTACAACCGCGCCGCCGCCGACCTTGCCGGCCGCGAGCCCGAGATCGGCAAAGAAAAATGGTGCGTGACATTCAAGCTGTTCACGCCTGACGGCAAGGAACTGCCGCATGACGAGTGCCCGATGGCGATCGCGCTCAAGGAAAACCGGCCTGTGCGCGACCAGCAAGCCATAGCGCAACGTCCAGATGGGACCTTCTTTCCATTCCAGCCCTATCCGACACCGATCCGCGATGAGACGGGCAACCTGATTGGTGCCGTCAACATGCTGTTTGACCTCACCGACCGCCAGCGTGCCCAGGAGGCCAGGCACCATCTGTCGGCCATCGTGGAGTCCTCGTTCGACGCTATCGTCAGCAAGGATCTGAACGCCGTCATCAAAAGCTGGAACCGCGGCGCCGAACGGCTGTTCGGGTATACCGCCGAGGAAGCGATTGGCCGCTCGGTGACCATGCTGATCCCGGATGACCACCAGGACGAGGAACCTCGCATCCTTGAACGCATTCGCCGTGGCGAAGCGGTCGACACATACGAAACGATCCGTCAGCGCAAGGACGGCAGCCTGGTTCCGGTCTCGCTGACGATATCGCCTGTGCGCAGCGCAACCGGGCAGATCATCGGCGCATCGAAGATTGCGCGGGACATTACATCGAGGAAAGAGAACGAGCATCGCATCTGCATGCTGATGCGCGAGGTCAACCATCGGGTCAAGAACCAGTATTCTGTTATCCTTTCAATGATCAGGGAGACCAACAAGCGAGCCGACAACCCGGTGGTGTTCGAACGGCAGGTGCGGGAGCGAATCATGGCCCTGTCACGTTCGCATGATCTGCTTGTTGCTGGCGAATGGAGGGGCGTCACCCTCTTCGAACTGCTGCTGTCGCAAACCAAGCCCTTCGGCAGTGAGGGGCGGATTTCCATGTCGGGACCATCCATCGTCCTTAGCCCCAACGCCGTCCAGTATTTCGGCATAGCCTTCCACGAACTCGCGACAAACTCAGCCAAATACGGCGTGCTTTCAGGAGACAAGGGCACGATTTCAGTCCGATGGAACGCGACCGGTTCCGGTGCCTCGAAGCTCTTCCAGCTCACTTGGGCGGAAATAGATGGGCCGAAGGTCGAGAAAATCGGCCAGGGCGGCTTTGGGACCGTGGTGTTGAAGCGCGTTGCGCCGGAGGCGGTCGGCGGGAAGGCTAGTCTTGAGTACGGCACAGATGGGATCGTCTGGACGCTGGAAGCGCCGGTGGCTGCGGTCGAAGCGTCTGTTGCGAACGAGGCTTAGACGGGCTGGTATCAGTGCTATCGCTCTTTTTTGATCTCTGGGACCAGCTGTCATCATTGCGCTGGCCGTCACTCAAAGCTCTCGCCCGCCTTGGCGCAGCTCACCTTCGCGCTCCGCCTTTCTAGCGAACGGCTTGGCTGGGGCCTGGAACCACGCCCCCTGACCTCTGGACTTCGTTATCAATTTGATTTGGAACTGCAATCACAAAATCTTAGATTGACGCTCCGTCAAGTATGGATCTTGAAGAAAGACATCGGGGCGATGCGCGACAGGACCGTCACGCCATCGCTGATCCTTAAAAAGCTCTCCGCATACCGGCAACAGAATAGCCTTGCCGCCGCACTGCGCGAGGTTGGTCGTATCGAACGCACGCTATTTACATTGAGATGGTTCCAGGACCCTGCGCTGCGCCAGCTCGTCACCGGCGAACTCAACAAAGGAGAAGCCCGCAACAGCCTGGCGCGCGCGGTTGCTTTCCACCGGCTGGGACGCTTCCGGGATCGTGGCCTCGAAAATCAGCAGATGCGGGCGGCGGCCCTCAATCTCGTTACCGCCGCGATCATCCTGTTCAATTGCCGCTATCTCGACCGCGCAGTGGGCGAATTTCGAAAACGCGGAATGACGCTCGATCCCGAGCTGCTTTCGCGGCTTTCTCCTTTGGGTTGGGACCGGATCAACCTCACTGGAGATTATGTTTTGTCAGACAGCATTGAACTCGACGCTGATGGCCTCATGCCGCTCCAATTGACCGCTTGCCCGTGATCGTTACGCCGCTATGGTGAATCCGTGTCCGAATAATGCAATGGGGGCCTTCACGGTGCGGACCGTCAAAACCGGACATTCAGTTGGACGTGGGCATCGTCGTTATCTGACCCCGATGAGGACATAGGGCTTGGCCGTATCACGGGCACTCTCGCGGACAGCTGTCGCTCGTCATCGATCAACATGACAATTGCTCAAGTCTCAAGCATTCCTGCTCAGCCTACAATTTCATCGCGGCCTGGAGACCCTCAAAGGCCTCACACCCTTTGAATACATTTAACAAAGCTAGACAAACGAGCCTCGATCGATTCAGGCGCGGTCCGCCCCATTAAACCAGGGGACTCAACATCTAGCCGATCACGTTTGCCGCAGTCCGGGGTTCGAATGGAAAGCGGCCGAGGGCGACCCCGCGCTGACACCTCGCCTTGTGCCAGGGACGGACGTTTTACGCGAACCTCCCCATATTTTTTTGAAGCTCGGGAAGCAGACCCGAGACGTCACCAAGACAGACAGCTCGATGCCAATTTGCATTTAAACCGGGAGGCCAACCTTGCTGAGGCCCTCGGACAGATGGTCAACGTCGGCCTGATCGCGGAAGGGGAGCCGTCCAACATGCTCGGCAAAGGAGTATTTCGGATTGATCTCCATCAGTTCGCGCCAGACCCGGCCGGCTTCCTCGGCCTCGTCCAAATGGCCGAGCGCGACAGCAAGAAAGGCGCGAGAGAGATCGGTCTTCGGGGCGAGCTGTATACGCTCCCGGAACAGCGCCGAGGCAGCTTCGAATTTGCCGGCGACAAGATAGGCAGAGCCGAGAAAGTGAATGTATAGCTGCTTCAACGCGGGATCGAGCCGGATGGCTTGTTCGATATGAGGAATAGCCGCGAGGGGCTGGCCGCCATAGATGTTGACGATGCCGCGCGAGTTGTGCGCCTGAGCGTAGTTCGGATTGAGATTCAGCGCAGCGTCCGCTTCAGCCGCGGATCGGTCGAGATCCTTTTTCCACAAGTAGAAGACCGAGGCGACGTAGTGCACGAAGGCAACCTGCGGACTCTTCTGCAAGGCCAAGTCGACATGGCGCTCGGCCCTTTCAAGCGACTCGCTCCAGCCATCCGTCCAATGGAACTGCCAGTTGAGCACCTCGGCCATGGCGAGGCCGGCATAGGGCTCGCCATAGCTCGAATCCTGGGCGATCGCCTGCGCGAACAGGTCGGTCGAGTGCTCGAACACGTCACGGTTCCTGATGGTCCCCCACAGCGCCTCGCGCCCGAGCAGGAAAAAGTCGTGTGCCTTGCTGCTGGTCGTTTTGACAGCACCAAGCATCGCGGCTTCGCTCGGGCTCAGTTTGATCATCAGCGCGTCAACGATCCGCCGGGTGACCTCGTCCTGGACCGCGAAGACGTCGCTCAGTTCGCGATCGAAGCGGTCGGCCCAAAGGTGTCCGCCGGTTTCCGCATCGATCAGCTGAGCGGTAATCCGTACACGGTTGCCGGCGCGGCGGATGCTCCCTTCCAGCACCGACCGGACCCCGAGCTCACGGGCCACCTGCCGCACGTCGACAGCTTTGCCCTTATAGGCGAAGCTCGAATTGCGCGCGATCACCAGCAGGCCGCTGACCTTGGAGAGGTCGGTGATCACATCCTCGGTTATCCCGTCGGCGAAATATTCCTGCTCAGGATCGCCGCTCATGTTCTGGAACGCCAAAACGGCAATCGAAGGCTTGTCGGGCAGCGCGAGCTGTGGCGAAGGCTTCCCCGGCGCAGCGGCCTCCGCGGGTGCCGCGGACTTCGCCTGTGCGGGGACTCCGACCTGCAGCGAATAAACTCGGACCGGATCGGCGATGTTCTTGAGTTGCACCGCGCCGCGATCGTGGATTGCGAGATCGAGCCTTGCCTTGACCTGCCAGTACGCTTGCTCGGAGAGACAGATGCTGCCAGGCTCGCAAATGCCTTCGAGCCGCGCGGCGATATTGACGCCGTCGCCCATCAAATCGCCGTCGCGCTCCTCCACGACATCGCCCAGATGGATGCCGATGCGAAAGTCGATGCGGCGGTCGGGCGGCAGCCCGGCATTGCGCTCAACCATGCCATTCTGCACCTCGATGGCGCAGCGCACGGCGTCCACGACGCTGCGGAACTCGACGAGGGCTCCGTCCCCGGTGCGCTTGACAACGCGACCATGATGCACGGCGATCGTCGGATCGATCAAATCGCTGCGCAGCGCCCGCAACCGCGCCAGGATGCGATCCTCGTCGGCGCCGGCGAGCCGGCTGTAGCCGACCACATCCGAGACCAGGATCGCTGCTATTTTCCGGGTCTCACTCACGTCGTGCTCCCTCTATCCAGCCTACTGCAGCCAGATCAGTGCCGTCCTTCTCAACATAGAGCCGTTAAGCACAGGGAAGATAGCCCCGAGCCATTGGTCGGATGGTCCGCACAGGATCGACCGAGTCGTTCGAGACAGGCCGGCGAAGCGCCCGGACTTGGCGCAATCAAGCCGTCCAGCCCTGTCGCTAGCAGCGTCTGCTTTCAGGGGTCAGAGCAAGAGACAGCGGTCCGACCGGTTCTAGCAAGCACGCACGCCCTCGTTGGGTCAGATCGAGACTTGGGCCCCACCGGATTGAATGTCTGCATTCTCGTTCGGACGGCTAAACTCGGCGTAGCTCGTGACGACCCTAAAGCCGGGATTGCTACTCGCACAAAAGGGAGGATCCTTCTTCCGATCTGCTATATAGTTCCCCGCAGAGCCTCGACCGCTTGGGAGAAGGCACTGTGGATATTGAGGCATGGCTGGGAGGCCTCGGCCTGGGCGAGTACGCACCGGTCTTCCGTGACAACGACATCGACCTCGAGGTTCTTTCCAAGCTGACCGCCGGGGACCTGACCGCGCTCGGGGTCACATCGATCGGCCATCGGCGCAAGTTGCTCACCGCCATTGCGTGCTTCGCTGAGATTACAACCCTGCCCCGAGTGGCGGCGCTACTGCCAGCGGCCTCGAATTCCCGCGCAGAGCGGCGGCAACTCACAGTGATGTTCGTGGACCTCGTCGGCTCGACCGAGCTGTCGCAGCGGCTCGACCCGGAGGACACACGCGAAGTCATCTTCGCCTACCCGAGAGCGCGATGCCCTTCTCGGATCGACCGGACTCAACCGCATTGCTTTGTGGAAGTGGTCGCGACAAGCGGGCGGCTGGAATGTGCGTTCACCCAGCCGCTACCCGTATAGCCCTGCGCCGAATTGGGGTTGAGCAGCAGGGATCGTTCGATCGTGCCCAGCGCCATCTGGTAGTCCTTCGCGCTATAAGCGATCACCTGCGCGGCGAAGCGTAGGCTCGTGGGGTCGTCGCGCGCTTCCGCCAGGACCTCGCGCGCCATGCGCGCGGCGACTCGCATATCGTCAGGCTCGTGCCAGCACTGGCTCATGGATAGGCTGCGGACATAGGCGCCGAGTGCCTTCGCCAAGTTGAAGCCAGGGTCGATGCTGAGGGCCTCGTTGGTGAGCCGGCGCACGTCGGCAAACCCTTCGCGCGTCATGCTGTAGAAGCGCGGCAGCGCGCGAAGGTAGAGGTCGTAGGCGCTGATGTAGTCGGTCGGCTTCATGCGCGCCTGCTTGATCTCCACCAGCCGGATGCTCGGCTCGACAGCGCCGACGACGCTCTCGGTCACCTTGTCCTGCAGCTCGAAGATATCGCTCACGTCGCCCTCGAAGCGGTCGGTCCAGACATGGTGTCCGCTGATCGCGTCCACCAACTGCCCACTGATGCGCACCCGCGATCCTGCCCTGCGGATGCTGCCTTCGAGCACATAGCGGACGCCCAGCTCGCGCCCGACCTGGCGCAGGTCCACCGCCCGGCCCTTGTAGGTGAAGGACGAGTTGCGGGCGATCACGAAGAAGGAGTTCACCCGGCTCAATCCCGTGATGATGTCCTCGACCAGCCCGTCGGCGAAGTATTCCTGGTCGGGGTCGCCGCTCATGTTGGTGAAAGGCAGAACCGCGATCGAGGGTTTCTCGGGCATGGGAGGCGATGCAGCCTCAGAGGCGCTGGCGTCGGTCTCGACGCGGTAAGCGCGCACAGGCCGCTCTATGTTCTTGAGGCGCAAGTCGCCGAGCGGCGTGAAGCCACAGTCGAGCTTGCCTTGAAGGTGGTCGTAGGCGGTGCCCGAGACAATCACGGTGCCTGGATCGGCGATGCTTTCGAGACGGGCGGCTATGTTGACTCCGTCGCCGTACAGGTCGCCGTCCTCCTCGCAGACCACGTCGCCGAGATCGACTCCGATGCGCAAGCGAATCCGCTTTTCCTCCGGCGTCTCCGCCTCGTGTTCTGCCAAGGCCTGCTGGATCGCCATCGCCGAGGTCACCGCGTTAACGACGCTCGCGAACTCGCACAGCATGCCGTCGCCGGTGAGTTTGACGATCCGACCTTGGTGCTCTGAGACCATCGGTTCGAGGAGGTCCTTGCGGTAGATCTTCAGCCGCTCGAGCGTGCCGCGCTCGTCGCGCTCCGTCAGGCGCGAATAGCCGATCACGTCGCAAGCCAGGATCGCCGCGAGGTGGCGCTGCGTGGTCATCGAACCGCTCAGCCAAGCGCCCGCACGCAGGCCGCCCCGCGCCCAGGTCCTGCCAACTTCCACGCCTCACGCGCATGGTAACCATCTCTCCCAATCTCCTCCCGTACGACGATACAGAACGGAGAACGCAGCTTGACCTTGCCTTCACGAGATTTCGCTATCCCGCTTGCGAGGCGTGGAGCGTTCCAGTCGCCGCGCTAACAGCCAACCGACGACACGCCCACGCAGCCTCTGGGGACGCTGACTCGCCACTCCCAGAAGGCCGGAGATATTTCCTGATCTGTGTAACCGGTCGACGCCACCGTGGCGGTGCCTTTGTCACCGCGAGGTAACAGCGAGATGCCTTGCGAACGCGCTCATCGGGCATCACCAATCGTTCGCGCTTAGACGTGTTGAGGTCGGCAAGTGGCGCATCGGCGACTTACGATCCGGTTGTCGAATGTCTGCTATTCAGCAAGGCTAAATACGGTCTCTACGGCGTCAATTGAGGCGCTTTGCTGCCGCTAGCTACCATCCCCTACGAGGATGGGGAAGCACAAGCAGTGCGCTGGAATGCGCCAGGCTATGTTCACTTGCTACGCCTAGGAACGTGCATATATTGTGCGTACGAGAGAGGTCGGAGATTTGTCATGCCCCTCGCACAGCTCGCACAATCGAAAGTGGTCTCAGGCTTTGTCGACAGCCTGCAGGAGCCGCGCACCCCTTATATCTCGCCGAAGCGCCTGTCGCAGGCGCTGGGCGTGGAGGTGGCCAAGGGTTCATCGCAACACGCTCCGCAACCCGTCATCGGAGCGCCTGCAGGGCCGGATGCGCGAGATGGTCAAGGTGATTTCGGCCGCAACGGAGCTCACCGGCGACGTCGACAAGGCAATCTACTGGTATCGCAATGAACCGATCGCCGACTATAGCCATCGCACGGCGGCCGAGCTCGTCGCGAACGGCCAAGTTGAAGCAGTCCTGGCCTTCATTCGGGATCTCGAGAACGGGGCGTGCGGGTGAAGGTCACCAGCGTCGGGCCGGACGAGATCTTCCATCGCTATCTGACACCCAAATGGGCCCTCCTCCCGACCAGCGGTGCAGGCGCGGCGATTGACGGCGGTCATTTCAACCGGCCAGGCGTCGAAGCGCTTTACCTGTCCCGTTCGGCCCAGACGGCGCTCGATGAATACAGACAGGCACCAGCATCAGCCCGCCGGCCACCCTAGCCCCCTACAAGGTCACACTCGCCGAGGTCGCCGACCTTTCGCAGGGATTCGACCCGAGCATCTGGGACGGCGCTTGGAAGGAGTGGGATTGTGCCTGGCGCCGGAAGCTTGCGGATTTGGTTCTCACCGCCGGGCTTCGGGGCATCCTGTTTCCGTCGCTGCGTCACGCCGGCGGCACCAATCTGGTGATCTTTCCGGCCAATCTTGTCGATGGCGACCATGTCGCGGTTCACGATCCCGATCACCGGCTGCCGCAAGATACAGGTCGCGCGACGGCTTGCGATTGGTGACGGCTGATTGCAGGGCATGGAAGTCGGACAGCCTCGCCTCATTGATGCGGATCGCCATCGACATGGCGATTTCAGTCCGTGGCGGCCGACCGTTTGAAAGCGATGGTCACCTTTGTCCCCTCATTCGCGCTTGAGTTGACGTCGAACTCCGCCTTTGCGTTCTCGGTCAGCGAGCGCGCGATTAGCGCGCCGAGCTTACCGCGCTTTGGCCATGTCTCGCCTTCCGGCAGGCCGATACCGTCATCCGCGACGACGACCCGGCAGCCGTCGTCGTCCACTTTGCTATGCAGCGTAATCGTGCCGCCGTCACGACCGTGGAAGGCATGTTTGAGCGCATTGGTCAGCAGCTCGTTCACGACGAGCCCAATCGGCATGGCGACGTTTATCGAGACTGGATAGGTATCGACTTTCATGTCGAGGCGGATGCCCTCGACAGCATGAGAATTCATGACGGCTGACGCGATCTGGCTGAGATAGACCCCGAGATCGACCTCATCGTTCTGCTCGTCTGCCGAAAGCGTTTGGTAAAGGATGGCGAGCGCGTCAACACGGCCTGCGAGCCTTTCGAAACGCTTCTGGTCCGGCTCGGCCGCGTTGCGGGTTTCCATACGAATCAATGCCGTGATCATCTGCAAGTTGTTTTTCACACGGTGCTGCAGCTCGCGCAGCAGCGTGTCCTTTTCTCTGATGCGCTCGTCAACCGAGCGCGGATCCTCGGGCTCGCCATGGGCCGAGACGTCGACCAACGCCACCAGCCTGAAGCAGATCTTGCCGTTGTCATCCTCGATGACATTGGAATAGACGTCGACGATCGCCGCCTTATCCTCGCCCCGTTCCAAGCAAAAAGTGCCGACGAAATCGGTCTCTTCGACCAAGGCGTCGACCAACGGGCGATCCTTCTGTTGATGGATGCCGGTACCGCAAAGGGCAGCCCAGTTTTCTCGGGAAAGCCTAGCCGCCTTCAGGCCAGACAGGTTCTCGAATTCGGGATTGGCATAGACGACACGCTCCTTGGCGCTCAGGTCAGAGACGGCGATAGCAATTGGCACCTGGTCGAGGAATTTCTTGAACTGTTCGCTCTCCAGCGTGCTGGCAAGATCTGGCGTCTCGAGCAGTTGCTCGACCGCCTCGGCCTTTTCTGAATCGGATATCATCTGCGGGCGCCTGCGTGTGCGTGAACGAACGCCACCAATACCAGTGATGCCTAACGCTTGCCATTGCCAAACGAGAGGGCATCTTCGCGCGCCCGGTCAGGAATACGAGGGTAGCCGTATACAAGAGACGCCTAAATCATGGAGAATATTGGGGTGTCGCTTCACAAATCTACACATCCTTGAAGTGACATTGCGGGAAAAGGTGCTTTCCAGACAAAACCTTGCTGGTCGCGAGGCCGGCATTCGCCTCCTGCTGCTATGCAGGAAGGCATGGATGAAGCGTACCAATCAGGCAGCAAGCTATCACCCCCGTTCGTGCAATTTTCCGAACAATCCATCAGGCGAACCTCCCTGCTCCAAGTTCGACATAGAGGAAGCGCTTGAGGTCAGCGCCGAACGGTCATCAGCCAAGCGAGCCGCCAGCGACGAGCATTGACTATCTCCGGGTCAGAGTCTCCATCGGTCGTCGGCTGCTACCAGCCGTAGCTGAAGGTGGCGCCGCCGCCACCGTCGCCGTTCTGAACGACATTGGCGTTGTTACTCCTTCCGAACTGGAAAATGCCGTAAGCGTTGTCATTGCCGTTCTGCTGCAGGGTGGCGGAATGGCCGTTGCCTTCCTGATGAATGATGCCCAGATTGCCGCCGCCGTTTTGTCCCATGCCGGCGGCGTTGCCGTGTCCCAACTGGCGGATGCTGGCGCCGCGCAGGCCGCGATAGAGCGAATAGACGCGCAGGCCGGTCGCCATGGCACCCGCGTCGCGGGCGTTGTCAGGAGCAAATGTCACCGAAACCCAGCCGCCCGCGTAAGCCGGTGCGGATAGCGCCGCCTGGCCGATGCTGCCGGCAACGAGAGCGGCGGTAAGGGTCTTGAACAGGGTGAAGGTCATCCTGGTCTCCATTTTCCGGCTGTCTCAGCCTATGGCCAACCGTCTCATTTCGTGGCTGAACGCTGCCGGAATCTTCGTTCAGCTGTCGTTCAGTCATCCCCCCGGACCCTGGCGCACCAAAAAAAGGGCGCCGACCGCCGGCGCCCCTTTTTCGTAAATCTGACGATGAGATCAGGTTGCGCTGCCGATCCGCTCGGCACAGCCGATACTCTTGCCGCCGACCGTGACGTCGAGCCTTCCGTTGTAGACGGCACCTTTTGCGTCGAGCGTAACGACGCCGAAGTAATCCCTCGGCCTTTCTACGATCGCTGCCGACAAGCGGGCCGCTTCATTAGTCGTTCGCACGAATGGCGCTTGAATAGTGCTGGGCAGTTTGAAGGAACCAGGGCAACGCCATTCGCGTTCGTGCACCCAACTTATCCAGTTGCGAGACCTCAAACCTTACCACTCGCCACAGTTCGTCTGCCGGAATGCCAAGTTCTCCATTGCCGATTCCAAGCTGCCACTCATTCTTATCAACTCCAAGGACCGCACCACGCACCTTCACGCTGATGCACGAGTTCTGCCACTTGGTCGTGCGCGCCAGCGGAATCAGCGGGCTTGATTTCGAAGCTCCCGAGCCGGCCAGCGCCGCCGTCGAGCAATGCTGCGATGCCGTTGCCGGAGCCGCGCTGGTGCCAGCAGACTGGCTGCTAGGCGAGCAGCTTGTGCGCGCCAAGGGCCAGGTAAAAACCTGGGACGAGGAAGAGTTGACCGCGCTCGCCTCCCGTTTCGGCGTCAGCCGCGAAGTCATCATGCGCCCCGCACTTGAGGATCGCACCAGCACCGGCGGCCCGCCCCACCATCTGGCTGTGCTCAGCCAATTCGGCCGCAGCGGAAGCAGATCGCCGGTTATGCACCACACTGCCAGCTCAGGAGCCAACCCTTCCGCCCAACCCGCGGCACGGTGAGCTCTGGATGGCACAATCCTAAGAGACCGTTTTGAAAATCGGCTGGCTATGGGTTCCGTCTGAGGCTTGGTTGTGATTCAAGCTTTTGATGTGGACAAAGCAGAGCCGTGGGCGGATGGCCCAGATTGCCAAGAAGACCAAGCGCTATCCGTCTGATTTGACGGACGAAGAGTGGGAGCAGTTCGCACCGCTGATGCCCAAGCCTGGGCGTCGCGGCCGTCCGCGCGAGGTTGATTTCCGGGAGGTGGTCAACGCCGTGCGCTACCTGGTCCGCTCGGGTTGCGGTTGGCGGATGCTGCCGATCCATTTCGGCCCCTGGCAGACGGTCTACGGCTGGTTCCGCG
Organism: Mesorhizobium sp. dw_380; assembly: GCF_018588885.1. Lineage (GTDB taxonomy): Bacteria > Pseudomonadota > Alphaproteobacteria > Rhizobiales > Rhizobiaceae > Mesorhizobium. The sequence goes on along the minus strand of NZ_JAFFIW010000033.1, from coordinate 38,010 downwards.
AGTTGGCGCGGCGCTTTCTGTCCATCGTCACATAGTTGACAATCACGTCTGCTCCAGCCGCCCCCAAGGCGATTGCTACAGCCTTGCCGATTCCGGAGTTCGCGCCCGTGACGAGCGCCTTTTGCCCTGTAAGCGGTTTCGGCAAAGCCATCTGGAACTCCTTCTGCTCATAATTACCGGGAGCAATTACCGGGAGCAGCACGACGTCAATTGAACGCGCCGGTAGGCGTCAGGTCGTCAACCACCAGGACGGCACGAGCCAGCCCGAAAGAATCTCTGGCAGCTCCGGCTATCGGCAAGCAATGGATGACGAGGGGCGGGCCATCGTGGCGGGTTAGGACGGCTGGTTCGATTTTCGAGCCAGGCACCAAAGAAATCCCGCATGCACGAAAAATGAGGGTGCGGAGTTCGTTCGCATCAAGTGGATCGACTGCGTGGACATGACCGGACCTGACATCCAGGCGCTCCCCCAGCAGCCGTGCGAAGGCCGGCGACATATGAAGAACGTGTCCAGTAGCAGAGAGCAATGCCAACGCTTCGCGATGGTCGCCGAGGGTATCCAGAATCTGGTTCGCCGTCGCCAACTTAAGCCGCAACGCAAACGAGCACGCATTTGAAAAGCCGTCCACGAGTCGGGTCCTACGGGCTCAAATGTGTGAGAACATCGGGTGCCCTGGCCCCGGAAGTTCTGCCATGAGAATGGAGCCAGTCGCGGCTTCGGTGATCTAGAAGGCGCCACGTAGTTGGTTGAGGTCCGTTCCGCTCACCACCGAATGGCGGGCTGAGGAGCGAACCGTCACCTGACCTGGAGGTGAAGCGCAAGGCATCAAGTGGCTCCGCACTCTTTGCCGCTTACAGCTGAAGAGGGATCTGAACGCCTTTCGCGATCAACGAAGCGCGGGGTTGTGCCGCCAACTCTGTTTAGGATGTTTCACTTCTCCGTCTGATCCGGGACATGACCGAATGAGCATCGATGCGGTTCTCGCCGAAACAAAGGCACCACTTGGCACCTTGCACTCTTGCGTTTGCACTGATCGCATTCAGGAAACAGGGGATATCGTCACTCTGGAGTTCCAGAGGACCGATGGTCGGATGTTCGATTTCCTTGCCGGACAGTTCGTTACGATCCGCTTCTCTTGGGATGGCGATCGTTACGCGCGGGTGTTTACCATCGCATCGCCACCGACCCGGCCTCAACGTATCGCCTTGACGATCAAGGCCGCGGCGAATGGCAGGGCCACGCGTATCCTACACGATCATTTCATCACAGGTTGCTCGGTCGAGATCAGCGAACCCGGGGGCGACTTCACACTGGACGGCCGCGCCGTCGAGAAAGCGCTGTTCGTGTGCGCTGGAAGCGGTATCACGCCACTGATGTCGATGGTGCGGGCCCAGTATGATAGAGGTAGTGACCTCGACCTGGCGTTCATACAATGCGCGCGCACGCCGGACGATGTCCTTTTCGGCCAGGAACTGCGGATGCTGCGCGAAAGCATGCCGAAGCTGAGGGTCGAAACAGTGTGCAGCCAAACGCCTGGATCCGGCCAACCCCAAGGTGGCGGCCGGCTTGACGCGACCCGGTTGGCGCGTCTTGTCCCGGATGCGGCTACACGAACGGCTTTCCTGTGTGGCCCGACTGGATTCATGCAGGCAATGCGCCGTCATTTGATCGAACTTGCGGTTCCAGCCGAGCGGATTTTCATGGAAAGCTTCGGCCTCGAACCATCGCCAGCAAACAAGGCATTTGGCAGCACGGAAGCCGTTGTCACCTTCGAGCGCTCCGGCGTGCGCTGCGAGAGCAACGAAGGTGAGACAATCCTGCACCTGGCCGAAGCCAAGGACATTTACATCGAAACGTCGTGCCGAATGGGTGTGTGCGGCACGTGCAAGGTCAAGCTGCTTCAGGGCGAAGTCGAGATGAACGATATGGGCGGCCTGACAGAAATTGAGCGCCTGGACGGCTTCATCCTGTCCTGCTGCAGCATGCCGAGAGGCGACGTCGTCATCGACCTGTAGATGCTACGCCGTCATCAGTTTGAGTGCCTTGAGCAGGCGAACATGGGTATGGGAATGGTGGTGCCTGACATGCACGACTGAATAGATGGGATGTGAGATCTTCGGTGCATCTGCAACGGGGTGCGCCACACCCTCCTGCCGCAATTTTGTCGCCATCGTTTCCGTAACGAAGGCGGCACCGCCCCGGCTTCGCAGGAGATAAACAACGGCACCGCCATTTCCCGTCGAAACCGGGCTGTTTTCCAATTCCGGCAACATCTGCTTGTGGGCGCGGTTGAAAAAGGCCGAATAATTGGCGCGGATATAGTCCGCCGGCTTGACCTCGCTCCAGGCAATGCTGCGCGTCGAAACCATGACGAAATTTTCCTCCGCGATCTGCTCGTAATGCATGTCCGGAAAGTACTGCGGAGAATAGAGCACCGCCAGATCGAGGCTGCCCGTGGTGAGATCAAGGATCATCTGGTTCGAGTAGTCGATCTCGACATAGATCGCGAGCTTGGGCATCGTCGCCCGCACCCATTCCAGCCACCCTTCCAACACGCGTTCATAGAGCTCGAACTGGATGCCGATGCGGATGAGGCGATCGAACTTTCCAACCGCCTGGATTTCGCTGCGAGCGTCCAGCCAACGCAGCCTAACCGCGCGCGCGTGCTCTTCGAACCTCAGACCGGCCACGGTCGGCTCAGTCCCGCTTTTGCCGCGGATGAAGAGCTGCTTTTCCAGGAGAGCCTCGAGCGTGCGGATGCGGCTGGAAACGGTCGACTGGGTGATGCCCAGTCGCTCCGCTGTCCTGTTGAAATTGCGGGTTTCGATCAGATCTAGGAACGTATCCAGCAGTTCGATCTGCATGCAGCCATCCAGCGCAAGAATTCCCGCAACTGCTAGCGCTTTTCAGGCTGTTCCGACAACAGGTAATCGGATTCGCCGATTAACATCTTGCCGTTGGCTGCGTTGCCGGAGCTGCCGCTGAGGCGCACGCTTACCCCGTCTTCCACCCACCCTCCATGGCAGGTGCCTACCCATGTTCATCGTCGACACCGACGTCCACAATTACTGGTCCAGCGCCGAGGTGCTGCTCCCCTATCTCGAGCCCTACTGGCGCGATTTCCTGGTTCGCGGCGAGAAGCCTGGGCCGAGGGGAAGCTTTCCGCATGGCCACCGACCATGGCTGCATCCGGAGGGGTTTTCGCGGCACGACATCCGGCCGGAGACCGAGGAAGACAACTATTTGATCATGAAGGAGAAGCACCTCGATCTCTACGACATCGACGTGGCTATCCTCACCGCCGACGAGCCTTTGGAAGCTTCGACGCTAGCCAACTACCACTATGCCAACGCGCTGGTGAAGGCCTACAATGACTACATGATCGACTGGTGGCTGCCGAAGGACAGCCGCTTGAAGGGATCGATCATCATTTCGCCAACCGACCCGCACGGAGCCGCGGCCGAAATCCGGCGCCTCGGCGGCCACAAGGACATCGTGCAGGTCCTGGCCAGCCACGGCTCGCAGCGCCCCTATGGCGATCCCTTCTACCATCCGATCTATGAGGCCTGTGCTGAGGTCGGCCTGCCCTTCGCCATCCATTTCGGCGGCCAGGGCGGCGTCAACCACAATGCGGTCGCCAGCGGTCCGACTGCCTATTACTGGGAAACGCACGCCCTGCTCAGCCAGCCGGCCATGACCCATGTGGTCAGCATGATCTCCAACGGCGTGTTTGAGAAGTATCCCGACCTCTACTTCGTCGTCATCGAATGCGGCGTATCGTGGGTGCCTTCGCTGATGTGGCGGCTTGACGCCAACTTCAAGGCGCTGCGCAAAGAGACGCCGTGGCTGAAGATGCTGCCCTCGGAATATTGCCGCCGCAACATCCGCTTCAGCACCCAGCCGCTCGAGCAACCTCAGAACGTGAGGCATCTGTGGGAAACGCTGGAGCACATGGACGGCCAGAACACACTGCTTTTCGCCTCCGATTATCCGCATTGGGATTTCGACGCGCCGACCAATCTGCACATCCCGCCCGCATGGCGCGACAAGGTCATGGGCCTGAATGCGCTGGAGGTCTACAAGCGCATCGAGGCTCCGGCCGCTACCGCGAGGGTCGCCTGATGACAGCCGCAGCAACCGCCCCCGCGCTGACCTTCGCCTGCAAGACCGCCGACGTCGCTGTCGGCAAGCCGAGGATCGTCACCATCGGCCGCATCGGCGTCGGCATATTCCAGCTCGAGGATGGCTACGCCGCGCTGCTCAACATCTGCCCGCACCGCGCAGGTCAGCTCTGCGAGGGGCCGATCTCCGGTACCACCAGGCAAACAGACAAGACGGAATTCGTTTACGAACGCGCCGGAGAGCTCATTCGCTGCGCCTGGCATGGATGGGAGTTCGATATCCGGTCCGGCAAATGCCTTGTCGATGACAGGCTAAAGGCTCGCACCTTTCCCGTACATGTCGACGGCGACGACATTTATCTTGAAATGGCCCGCTGACAGAACCAGAATTTGGAGTTTCGCCAATGGAAACCGTGAAGTTTACCCAGATGAAGGATGGCGACCGTGAGGACTACGCCTTCCTGACCGAGCATGAAACCGAATATGCCGCCGGCACGGCCGACCGACTTTTGGCAGCGATGGTGGAACTCGACAAATCGCTGTCAGGTTACAAGGTGACCCGGCTTGGCCATTCGCTGCAGGCCGCCACGCGTGCCTGGAATGCCGGCGCAGACATCGACTGGGTGGTGTCGGCGCTGTTGCACGACATCGGCGACATCTACGCTCCCTACAATCACGACGAATATGCCGCTGCCATCATACGACCGTTCGTGCGCGAACAATGCGCCTGGGTGGTGGAGAAGCACGGCGATTTTCAGCTGGTCTATTACGGCGAGCATGTCGGTGCGAACCCGCGCAAGCGGGACGCGTTCAGGGACTCCGCCTATTTCGACGACTGTGTGGAATTCTGCGAAAGATGGGACCAGGCGAGCTTCGATCCGGACTACGTCACGCGGCCGCTGGAGTTCTTCGCGCCCATGGTGCAGGAGGTGTTCGCCCGGAAGAGCTATGATCCGGGAATAATTCGGACCGATCGGCGAGAGCCCCTGTCGAACGTCGCGCTGCAGATGTCGCGTGCAGCGCTGAGCCATGTTAGGCTGGGCGCGACTGTCGAAGTGGCGCGGTAAGGAAATCATCGAGAGCACCCGGGCGCAGCTGATTGAGGTAGCGCTGGAGGTTGGGGCTGACGGTCGTTTCGGCACTCGTGCAGAAGCTTGAGTACATCGCTGGCGCACGACATGCCGCGAAGCGGGGTCTCGATCCGGGGAAGACGAATGCTGCCGAAGCCGCTGGTGCCGGCAGCGCAGTTCTGGAGAAGGTAGCAAAGCGCTCGTAGGGAGGTGTTCTCACCGTAGATGGCAATCGCTTCGTAGCTGTCGGTTCCCTCAACGTTGTGTTCGGCGCCTAACGCCACGCCGGCATGGCTGGCCAATGATTTCAATGCGAGTCGCCGGGGCGCTTTGATCGTGGCGCAGGTAATCAAGCTCGGCCAGAAGCTCACCGACGATGCAGTGTCGATGTTTATCAAGCTGATGGGTCGGCTGTTCTCGCAAGCCAATAACCGCAAGAAGCAGCGACACATGGACTGCAGGCCAGATACCGCCAAGGCACTGCGCATGTTCCTCGACACGATCACTGCCCTGCAGTCTGCCAACGACTATGGTCGGAACGCATTGGAGGTTCTCGATCAGAAGGTCGGCTGGCACCGGTTGCTCCGCATGAAGCCTGAGCTCGAATCGATGGTCGAGGACAACGAGGCGTCGCCCTTGGCGTTGGCGGCCGAGCAACATGCGACCGTCAACAAGTATGCCGGGGCGTTCCTGCTGGCGTTCACGTTCCAATCGGCGCGGCGACACGATCCGCTTCTTGCGGCAATTTCGCTTCTGAAACGGCTCTATGCCGAGAAGCGACGGACACTTCCGGATCGCGTCCCTGTCACCCACCTCAGCCAAACTGATCGACGGCTCATCTTGGGACCGCAGAGACCCGATCGTCGCCTCTACGAGATTGCAACGCTTGCCGTGTTGCGAGACCGGCTGCGATCTGCCGACATCTGGGTCGACGGCAGCCGATCCTTCCGGCCGATCGACCAGCATCTGATGCCGCGGTCAACGTTCACCACAATGAAGGAGCAGGATAGGCTCGGACTTGGCGTTCAGGGTGATGTCAATCTACATTACGGCAGTGAGCCCGGATCGAAGTTCTACAGCCATCTGTCAGATCAGTACGGCTACTTCAGCATCTTGCCCATCAGCCCGACCGAAAGCGAGGCTGCCTTTGGCCCAGATCGCCAAGAAGACCAAGCGCTATCCGTCTGATTTGACGGACGAAGAGTGGGAGCAGTTCGCACCGCTGATGCCCAAGCCTGGGCGTCGCGGCCGTCCGCGCGAGGTTGATTTCCGGGAGGTGGTCAACGCCGTGCGCTACCTGGTCCGCTCGGGTTGCGGTTGGCGGATGCTGCCGATCCATTTCGGCCCCTGGCAGACGGTCTACGGCTGGTTCCGCGAGTTGGCGCGGCGCTTTCTGTTCCAGACCATCCACGACGTGGCACTGATGCTGGATCGCGAGCGCGCCGGGCGCGAGGCCACTCCCACGGCTGGCGTGATCGACAGCCAGTCGGTCAAGGCTCCGCAAGCTGAAACAAGGGGTTACGACGCCGGCAAGAAGATTGTCGGCCGCAAGCGACACATTGCCGTCGATACGGATGGGCGGCTGTTGATGGTCAACCTCACCACCGCCGATATCTCCGACAGCGCCGGCGCTCAGGCGATCCTGGATGGTGTCCGCAAGCGCTGGCCCTGGGTGAAGCATCTGTTCGCCGACGGCGCCTATGACCGGCTGAAGCTCATGGACAAAGCCACCTATCTCGACTTCGTGGTCGAGATCATCCGTCGATCCGACGACCAGAAGGGCTTCCAGATACTGCCCCGCCGCTGGGTCGTCGAGCGGACCTTCGGCTGGATGACAAGATGGCGCCGCCTCGTGCGCGACTACGAGCAGCGCATCGACGTCTCGCAAGCCATGATCCTTGTCGCAATGGGCGGCAATCTCATCCGCCGAAACGCTCATCCGTGAATTTCAAAACGGACTCTCAAAGGGTATCGACGGGTTGCAAGACGTGCCTCGGTTGCGGAACTTGACATTAAGTGGTTATGCCAAGAAACATCCGCTGAATTTTGTGAACGGCATATCGACGCTTAAGGAGCTGAAGTTGATCTTGGGAGGTCGTGTCGATCTTGACGACCTGTCGAACAAGTCTCTTGAGATTTTGCAAGTTATCCGCGTGCAGGGCCTGACAACGATGGGTGATCTGTCTCGGTTGCCCGCACTATCAGCGCTCCGCATTGAAGACCAGATCCAACTGAAGCAGGTGGACCTGAACGGAGCGAGCCTGAAGCGGCTTGCACTAACCAATTGCAAGAACTTGGTGGAGTTGCCCGGGCTGGAGACGCAGGATCAACTTCGGGAATTCTCAGCGTCTCGCGTAGCACTCGATCTTGACGGCCTACGTGATCGGGAGTGGCCTTCAGCTACCCGATCAGTCAGGCTTTTCTCCGGCAAAAACAAATGGAACGACGACGCCGCAGCTCGGCTGACTGCGCGAAATCTGACCGAGAGGGGCGACCTCTGGCTTTGATCTGCCCGGCTCGTGCCAGCCGACGCTGCACCCAATCAGTTTACAGCCTTTCTCCATCAACTGCGCTGGGCGGCGTCCCAAACGCCTGCCGCTAATGAGTTTACGGCCTAGTTCACGAGAGCGGACTGGCGGGTTTAGGGAGGTATGGTGCTGACACGGTCATTGCACGGACATGCGAGTGCTAGTCAAAGCTGGCTACCTTTGGGGTGGATTTTTCAGTCGCGAAGGCCGCACGGCTATCGCGACTGAAATGGGAGACTACGGAGCGCTGATCGATGTGCTTCGATGGGTCATTCCGCAGGCTTGGGTTGCGCTGCTCGATCAGCGAAGCGACCGGAAGGCCGCCCGGACTTCCCGGGTGAAGATTTCAGGCTGCTCCCATGCCGCGAAATGTCCGCCATTCTCGGCTTTGCTGAAGTAGACGAGGTTGTGATAGCAGCGCTCGGCCCAGCTGCGCGGCGCGCAATAGATCTCGCCAGGGAAGACGGTCACCGCCACCGGCATCTTGGCGATGTCCACGGCGTTGAAATTGTTGGAATGGTCCTCCCAATAGATCTGCGCGGCGGAGGCTCCGGACCCCGTGAGCCAATAAAGCGAGATGTCATCAAGCATCTCATCTTTCGTCAGGACCCGCTCCGGTTTGCCGCCACTGTAGGTCCATTGAGCGAACTTCTCATAAATCCATGCGGCGAGCCCGACAGGCGTATCAACAAGCGAATATCCGATGGTCTGTGGTCGCGTGACCATCATGCTGGCGTAGCCGGAGCTATCCTTGTAGAAGGCATCGAGCGCGTTGAAGGCCGCTTTCTCTTCCTCTGGCAGATTGATCGGCGCCGGTCCGCCAGCGGCGAGGATGGACGCAATCTCCTTGGGAACGGTTGCCGGCATATTGACGTGAATGCCAACAAGTCCGGGCACATTTTGAAGCGCCATGCGCTGAGAGACCACCGAACCGCAGTCTCCACCCTGCGATACATATCGGCTGTATCCCAGCCGCTGCATCAGCACGGCCCAGGCACGACCGATCTGGTTGGAGCCCCACCCCGTCTTCGACGGTTTCCCGGAGAAGCCGAAGCCGGGTATCGAGGGCACGACGATGTGGAAGGCGTCCTCGGCAACCCCGCCATGTGCGGTTGGATCGGCGAGCGGGCGGATAACCTTCATGAATTCCAGGATCGAGCCGGGCCAGCCATGTGTCATGATCATCGGCATGGCGTTCTCGTGGGGCGAACGGACGTGTATGAATTGGATGTCCAGGCCGTCGATCTCAGTGATGAACATTGGCAGGTCGTTCAGCCGCGTCTCGACCTTTCGCCAGTCGTAGTCGGTCATCCAGTAGCGAACGAGGTCCTGCAGCTCTGCCAGCTGCACACCCTGGGATTGATCCGCAACCGTCTCCCGATGGGGCCAGCGAGTTGCGGCCAAGCGCCGGCGAAGATCGACAATCGCTTCGTCCGGGATGTCGACACGGAATGGTCGGACCGCAGGGTCGGCAGCCGCCCCAGCCACCGCGGATGAGAGGCTGATCGGGCTCCCCATCGCCGAGGCGGCGAGCAGCACCACGGCTGAATTGGCAAGAAACGCACGTCGATTGGTCTCAGAGCTATATTCTGACATGATTCATTCTCTTGAACTTGCTTAATAATCGAAGGGAGAATCGATGCCCCCCTTCAGAAGAGGGGGGGCGAACGTTCGACATGATGAACGGCCGATCTTGGCGCCGTTCACATGCCCACGCGCTTGTTCAGACGTTCACATTCCCCAGAGGCCCTGGCCGTAGTAGTCCGCCGGGTTATAGGGCGAGGTCTTCGGCGCTTTCTCGATCGCGTTCTTCGCGGCTCTCTTGATAGAAGCCGTGTGCGACCCGTCCATCGAGCCGGCGTTAGCATCCCAGTAATTGGAGCCATAGTGATCACTTCCTGCAAAAGCGCTGCCGGTGGCTATCATGAATACAACTGCAGTAATGGCGAAGGTCTTCATTTCAGTTCTCCTGTTCCGGATAAATCCGTCAGACGAAGTGCTTGGGAGGATACGTCGTTCGGACCGCCGCAATCTGGCGTGCCAATCCAGCCATTTCCAGAGATGAAACCGATGTTTAACGGCATCTAATATCATCACATGTCGAATGTTGTTGAACTTCTCGAATATAATGTGCCGGCATCTGACTATTGAATGAGCGATCCCCGTCGGAATAACCCTGCAATTTCAAACATCATATGTCGGCGCCACTTGGCATATCTCGAAAAGATTCTTAGCATGCAAGAAATACGAGCCGCTAAGCGCCGAGACCGTCCGGCAGGCAGCTTGAGCGGGATAGGCGCCTCCGCGGCTGTTGCCGAGCCGATGTCCTGATGCCTCACCTGCTCATTGAGAATGGATGAGTATCGACCGCAAGAGAGGACCAACCATCCGCTCCTGGCCTGCGCCTGTGTCAAATCATGACGGCTAACGCAGCCTAACTGGCAGCGAGGGCCGGACCTGTCCCTCTTGGGGCATCAGGAACGGGGATAGCCGCTTGGCACGATCCATCATATGACTGGGCTGCAATGACGCTCGGAGATCAAAGGCGCGTCATGAAAAAATGCGAGCCGCTGCCTTCAGAAGCGCTGGCCGTCGAAAGGGTGCGGGCTGCTGAGAACACCTTTGACACGCACGATATCGACGCCGTGCTGGTGTGCCACACCATTGACTGTCAATGGCGAAGCCAGATTGATTTCATCTGGGGGCGCAAACAGAGTCGGACGTTTCTCAGCCGAAAATGGCGGCGCGAAATCGCGTCCCGGGGGATCAAAGACGAGCGCGTGCTTCGGTGGCCGCCTGGAATTCGACCGGTCGATCATCCTTCGCGGTCGGATCTGGGCCTCGAGGTGAATTTCCGATTGCTCATCGGTTCACGATCTCGCCTGGGACACGCTCCTCAATTCCTGCCCGCGCGTCTCAGGCAGAAAGATCGCTACCAAAGAGACAAGGCCATAGGAGCTGGCTACGTATATTCCTATCGCGTGGTTAATACCGATGGTCGCGGCACTGCCGCCGATCAGCAAAGGTGTCGCGCCGGCCATGCCCCGTCCAAAATTATAGCAGAAACCCAATCCGGATCCCCGGATTTCGGTCGGATAGAGTTCTGTCAAGACGGGGCCGATTGCGCTGAACATTCCCAACGCGAAAAAGCCGAGAGGGAAGCTTAAAAGCAGCAATTCGAAATTGGACGCCGGAAGTTCGGTGCAGGCAAGCACCGTAAGAATGCCGCCCATGGCGAAACTGACCAACGTGGCTTTTCGCCCTACGCGATCACCAAGCCAGGCGCTTGATATGTAACCGAAGAACGAAGCACTTGCGACCGCCGCCAGATTTGCACTGGTGGCTGTCGTCGAGAGCCCGCGCTCGGAACGAAGCATGACCGGCCACCAGGTCGCGATCGCCCAATAGCCGCCGTGCATCCCTGTAGCGAGAAGACTTCCCTTGATCGTTGCCGCTGCCATCGACCGAGAGAAGATCGAGTGCCAGGATGATGGCGGTCCTGCTTTCAAGAAAGTTTCCGACTCCGTTAGCCTGGTCCGGAAGACGTAGACCACGAATGCCGGGAGAAGCCCGACAGTGAATGTAATGCGCCATCCGAGATCTGGCGGGACCAAGGCGAGCACGATAGCCGATATCATTGCCGCCATCCCCCATCCCACTGCCCAGGCGCTCTGGACCATTCCGACCGCTCTGCCTCGAACCTCAGGCGCAACGACCTCCGCTACGAACACAACGCCGGCGGCCCACTCCCCTCCGAAGCCGAGACCTTGAAGCAAGCGAGCGACCAGCAGTTGACCGAAGTTATCGGCAAGACCGCAAAGGCATGTGGAGAGCGCGAGCCAAAGCATCGTAATTTTCAGCATGCGGATACGACCAACCCTGTCCGCAAGCAGTCCGGTAATCCAACCGCCTATCGCGGAAGAGACCAGGGTTGCCGACGCAAGGAGTCCGGCCTCGGTATGGCTCAGGCCCCAGACGGTGAGGAGCACGGGCAATATGAATGCGTAGAGTTGAACATCCATCGCATCCAGACCGAACCCCGCGAACGAAGTCCAAAATGCTCGGCGAGCGTTCCCGTCCAACATTTGGTACCATTGCGGCTTCATGTCGTGTCGGCTCCATCGCCCGATTTTCACCGCTCGCACCAGCATGCCTGCGATATGCCTTTCAAACCGAATTTTCTGTACACGCTACTGGCCCCATGCCTGACCTTGCTGGGTTCGAGCAGGATCTGCCGCCGCAGCGACGCCTCCCCGATCTGAACCAACGAGCGTGCTCAGAAGCAGATCTGACGCGCGCAAATCAGCGGTATCGAAACCTTCGGAAAATGCCTGGCGCAGGGGCATCAGCAGGGCGAGCGCCTCGGCCGGCCGATGGTCCATCCAAAGGCGCGCGAGGTCGATGGCACTTCTCAGTTCCCAGGAGCGGGCTCCCTGGCGCCGGCCCCAGGCAAGCGAGTCGAGAAGCAAGGCCTCGATTTCGCTTGTGCCTTCCCCGGCAGCCGACTGCAAGACTTGCGCCTTGACCCGGAGCAGTTCGGCCATGGCGAGCAGCTCGCCATTTCTGTTGCAACGGTCGATCGTGGCATCCACCAGCTCCAGCGCTTCCCCAAATCGGCGATGCAGCACAAGGCCTTGCGTCAGTGCGATCGAAAAGCTTGTCGTCAACAGCTCGTATCTGGCGGACCGCAAGCGGGCGATGCTTTCCTCTAACCAGCCCAAACCTTCATGCGCCGCCCGTTGCTGCTGAACAGCCAGTTCTCCCCTAAATCCACCGGACGCGGCGATGTAGGGGCCAAGTGCGTTTACTTCGGCAGAATCAGCGAACGTGTTGAGGCTTGCTTCTGCTTTCTCGTGGTCGCCGGTCCAGATATGGACCGAGAGGGTCCAGATGAGCGCGATGCAATGAGTGACAGGATGCTCCAGACTGGCGGCCTCTTGCACTGTCTGCTCGGCAATGCGCCGCGCCTGATCTGCATATCCTTGCAGCCACAGCGTGCGTGCGAGCGCAATGCCGGATCGGTTCCGATGATCGAATCCGTAGTAGATCGTGCGGCCGCGATCGGAAGGGATGCTCTTTTGCAGCGACAGCTCCAGTTCCCTCCGGGCGAGCCGTTGATCTCCTGCCAGTTGATGAGAAATGCCGGCGAGCGAAGCAGCAACCGCGATTGCTTCCGATTCGCCGATCTCATCGGCAACCTTGACCGCCATCTCGGCCCACTCGAGGGCGGTCTTGAAATCACCGATCCGCTCATGAAAAATATGGAGGCGGCCGAGCAGCCTCAGTTGGTTCCAGCGATCGGCCAGTTCGACCGCAATGTCGAGGGCGCGACGCAACGCGGTTTCAGCCGCTTCACTGTTCCCCCGCGCGAACATCAGTGAGAAACCGAGGGCGGCCTGCAACTCAAGCTCGACAGAGGTGCCGCGATACCGATCCTGATCCGCAAGCTGCCCAATCGCCCGCGCGCACCAGATCCTGCACTCAACGAGTAGCGAAAGGGTCAGCAATACTGGCGCGCTGGCGGCGGCCAGGGCCACTCCGATGGAAAGATCGCCACCGGTCCCAAAACTCCAATCCAGGGCGCTGCGGACGTTGGCCAGTTGATGAGAGAACAGCGCCGCGCCATCGTGAAAGTCTCTTTCCGAGCGGCCCGTCACTTCGAGTTCATTCAGAAAGAACTTCGCATGCCGCCGCGCGACGGTGCTGAACTCCTCCCCGCCCCTGGCGAGAAGTTTCTCCCTGGCATAAGCCCGCGTCATCTCCAGCAATCGATAAGAGCCTGCGCCTCCCGAACGGTTCGGTGAAATCAACGATTTCGCGGTGAGTTCATCCAATGCCGCGACGGCCGCTTCGGCGTTCACGGTCCCGTCGGCAACGACATCCAGCGCAGCGTCGATCTGGAAAGGCCCCAGAAAGACCGATAGCCGTTCGAGCGTGCGGCGCTCCGCTTCGGGCAGAAGATCGTAGCTCCAGTCAAGTGTGGCCTGGAGTGTCTGCTGGCGCGGCAGCGCCGTGCGGCGCCCTGTCCAGCCAAGGCTGAACCGTTCTCCCAAAAACCTTACCGTGGCATCCAGTCCATGCGCAGCCACCCTTACCGCCGTCAGCTCGATTGGCAGCGCCATTCCATCCAGACGGCGGCACATGTCTGCAATCACGCGGGCGGTGTCGGCATCTATCCTAAGCGCGCTGTTGCCAGCAGCTGCGCGTTCGACAAACAACTCGACTGCCGGATACGCAAGAAGCTGGCCAAGGGAGAGGCCCGCTGTCTCGGGCGGATAATCCAGTGCACCCAGCCAGTGCACGTGCTCCCCTCGGACGCGGAGCGGCTCCCGGCTGGTCGCCAGGATATTAACGTTTGGAGCAGCTTCACCGATGCGTTCGACAATGGCCGATACCGCGTTGATCAGATGCTCGCAATTATCAAGGATGAGCAGCAGTTTTTGCGCGCGGATATGACCCAGGATCACCGTCATTGCGTCTTCAGCGGGCACAAGAATCCCGAGCGCACCGGCCAGCGCCGAAGACACCAGTGTTGGATCTTCAATGGTCCCCAGGTCGACGAAGCTCACCTTGTTCGCAAAGCGGGGTGACAGGGCATGTCCTATTTCGACCGCAAGCGTCGTCTTTCCAACCCCTGCAGCCCCAACGATTGTGAACAGCTTTGCGTCTGCTATGCGATCCGTCAGCAACTGGACGTCGCGTTCGCGTCCAATCACGCGCCGCAGCCGCGCGGGAAGCTTTCCAATGGGGGCAGGGTCAAATTCCGGACGGTGCTCCGCTGATCGGTCGAGCGGCGCCAATGATGCTGATCCATTGCTTCCAATCGGTAGCGGCTGAACCGGCGCGACGAAAGCGTAGCCCACTCCGACCTGGGTAGCGATGTAGCGTGCGCCGCCTTCGCCATCGCCAAGGGTCTTGCGCAGACCGGCCATATGGAAGCGCAGGCTCCCATCCTCGACGACGACGTCTGGCCATACGCGTTTCAGCAATTCCCGTTTGGACACGACCCGGCCAGGCTGTTCCGCAAGCGCGATGAGGATGTCGAGCGAACGCCCACCGATTTCGACCGGAATTCCTTCCCTGGTCAGCAACCGTTCGCTGGGCGTGAGGCAAAATGAGCCGAACGCTATCCGGCCGCCCCGTGTGGCGGAGGATAAGTCATCCATGGCAGGCTTCCACCATCCGGTGTCCGGCTGGGCTCGATCGATTGAACGCCGGCTGCCCAGCCGTGTATTTCTGGGCCCTGTCGTCGATGCATCCGAGGGAGGCGAGGCTCGACGTCCTCACATGGCCGATGTAGGTTTGCCCGGAGCTTTCCAAAGCGAAGTCGAGTGCGCGTTCCGTCACCGGCATTTTGTTGTCGACCCCCTGACTTCCCTTGGCCTCGGCCAGAAGTTCCTGAATGACCTGCTCGGAGCGTTGGTACTCGCCTTCTCCGAAATGATGATGTCTGATTCGCCCCTCGGCATCGACGAAATAGGCGGCGGGCCAATAGCTGTTCCCAAAGGCGCGCCAGATCCCGTAATCGTTGTCGATCGCAATCGGATAGCTGATGCCGAAGTCGCGTGTCGCGCGTTCGACATTCTCGATTTTCTTCTCGAAGGCGAATTCGGGCGCGTGAACGCCGATCACCACCAGGCCTTGATCCTTGTATTTCTCCGCCCACGCACGCACGTAGGGCAGCGATCGAATGCAGTTGATGCAGGAATAGGTCCAGAAATTGATGAGGACGACCTTGCCGCGCAGTTGACCGGCATTGATGGGGTTGGAATTCAGCCACTCGACGGCGCCGTCGAGTGACGGGAGCCGGCCCTCGACTGACAGGCTGCTGCGATAGCTCGGACGAGCATCGACTTCGGGAAGCGTTGTGCTGCCGTCAGCCGTCGATGCCTTTGAGGAATCCTTGGGAAGCCGGTCCAGCAAGGATTGCTCGATGCCAGCCGTGCCTGCGTAGGAAAACTTCGCCAACAGACCAGTGTCGAGGCCGAGCGCGATGGCCGCAACACCCGCCAGAACGGCAATCCCCACACCTTGCCGGATGCCGTCGCCGAGACCGAGCGAACGTCTCATTGCCGCGAGCATTCGACCGCCGGCCAGCAATGCCAGGGCAAGCGACGTGGCCGCGCCGGCAGCATAGAATCCCAAGAGCAGTGTCGTCTGCGCATTGGCGCCTTGAAGGGCAGTTCCTGTGAGCACAATCCCAAGGATCGGGCCCGCACAGGGGGCCCAAAGAAAGCCTGTTCCGACACCGAGCAGCAATGATCCTCCGACGCTCGGGCCCCTTCCGTCGGCAGTTCTCGAAACGCGGCTCCCAAAGGCGACGAGTGGTCGGGATAGAACCGCTGCCAGGCGCGGTGAAACCAGTGCTGCGCCGAACACGGCCAGAAGCGCTATTGCCGCAAAGCGCCCGATCTCACTGGCATGCTCTGCCCAGCTTCCGGCAACGGCCGCGAGCGTTGCTGAAGCGGCGAAGGTGGCTGCCATGCCGATCAGCATCGGCAGAATGCCACAGGCGAAGGGCTGGTTCGCCCTTGAGAAGACGAAGGGCAGTATCGGAAGGATGCAGGGGCTAACGATCGTCAACACGCCCGCCAGATAGGAAATTAGGAGAAGTGTCATGGCTGATCCTCGAGGCAGGCGGCAAACAGTGTCGATGTGTCGACTGCTCCCGAACGTTTCCCTGTCTTCCGATGAAGCGGGTTTCGTTGCGGCATGCAGGAACCGGCTTGGATCACCGATGATAGCCACAAATCGAGCGATCAGCCCGTTATGCCTTATGATGGATTGTTAGCGATCATCGGTTTGCGAGGTCAGAGCAGGTCGTCAGATGTCCCGGCTGCCAATTGGCCGATACGCCGCGGTCTTTGGCAAAGTGCCTTGCCGCCGCCTTGCGAGGGATAACGCCGCCTCACACTGTCGAACTCGATCCTACCGTCACAAACAGCGACAGTGGCACGGAGACCAACCGCACTTGCAGGTTCGATTGTTCGCACGCCGACGATCCAAAGCGCAAACATCCCGGAGGTAACATGAAACCTATATCCGACACGGCCATCAATGGCCGAGGAAAGGAAGAACCTGTCAGACTTTTGGCTCTGGGACTTTTTGGGCGGGAGACCCCACTGAACGTTGGCGCTGTCATCGGGCTCGCGGCAAGCGCCATCCATTTGCTTCAGGACAACCTAGCCAAACCTTGTGAAAGCACTGATGAGAATGGACGACGGTCAACGCGCCTTGCGGGCGATGCAGCCACCCTCGATGGCTTTGCAGAGCCTAATATCTCCTCCGCGAGGGTGATCAACGTTGCTGCGATTCTGACGAGGGCCGAACGCATTTCACTTTGGGGGCACGACATTGCGTTCGAACTGGAGATCGAGAAAGGGCTGTCTGCAGCGATCTACGAGAGAGATGAATTTAGATCGGCGTTTCTGGGCCTCGTTGCCGACGTTCAGGTTGCGTTGGCTCAAGGCGGACAGTTCATGATGAGCGTGGAAAGAGCTGACGGCTCTCGTCGGGAGCATCATCAGGAAATCACCAGGGATTCCTGCCGTGAGGAAAATTGCGACCTGCTCGACGACCTTGATGCGGGGCGGGCGTTCGCCGAATTGCTCTCACTGACGGAAGTCACGCGCGATGGCAGGCCTGAGATCGCCGTTGCACTGGATTTCGCGCTTTACCGCCATCGACTGATTGAGAGCGAAGCACCAGGCGCTCGACAGTGTGTCGTGATGCGGCTGCGACGCCTCTGGCTGATGCATGGGAGCACGACGACACGAAGCTGCTATCAGCAATTGAACGCGGTACCGCCCCGTGAATCTATTTTCCGGTCTTGGCGGCTCTGATTGTGCGGCTCAAAGTTCCTCGCACATCGCGCCCGCCCAGTCACCCTTCCAAGCTCAGATACTGACGCTTCCTGAAAGCGTCTGTCCATCCTCCCGAATGCTGCGACAGGACATCGAAGACTCGTTTCGATGCCTCACGAGGACCACTCGAAATGAATAACTTTCCGGATGCACAATGCGATGAGACTCCTGTCACCATTCCGGCAGTGTACGGACTGAGCTCCACTTTCGTCTTGGCGGTGGGAACGTTCGCAGTTGGCACTGATGCATTCATCGTGTCAGCCTTCCTTCCCGCAATGGCCGATGGCCTCTCCGTCACCCCGGCTGTGGCGAGCGAGTCGGTCACGGCATTCGCGCTTGCCTATGCACTGCTTGCACCGGTCGTCACGAGCCTCACCGCGACCATGCGGCGCAGAAAGCTCTTGGTCCTAGCCTTGATTTTCCTCAGCCTTGCGAACATCGCATCGGCCGTGTCTCCGACGCTTGGAATTCTTATCGCCTCCCGAATCGTGGCGGCGGCGTCAGCTGCTGCCTATACGCCGAGCGCCGGCGCCGTTGCAGCGGCGATCGTGCCTCCGCACCTTCGCGCCCGCGCGCTTGCCATCATTGTCGGCGGGCTCGCATCGGCTACCGCGCTCGGCGTTCCGCTCGGGCGCATTGCAAGCACGGCGATGAATTGGCGTGCATCGCTCGCATTGGTCGGTGTCTTGTCTTTTATCGCCGCGCTTGGCGTCCTTGCCGTCATGCCGAAGCTTCCCGGCAACGCGCCGGTGACGTGGCGCCGGCGCCTTGCCGTGCTCGCTCGTCCCGGCGTAATGTTGGTTCTACCGCTGACGGTGATCGGCATGGCGGCATGTTACCTGCCCTATGCCTTTACCGTCCAAATACTCGACTCGTTGCTGATCTCACCCGCTTCGATCATGCTGATGCTTCTGTGCTACGGTTTTGGCGCGGTGGTTGGCAGTTATGCCTCCGGTTGGGCAGCAGACCGTTTCGGCCCGATCGCGGTGCTCATCACGGTCTATTCTGTTATGGCGGGCACGCTCGGCGGGCTGGCGTGCTTCAGCGACTTCCCCTCCGCAGGCATTTACACTGGCGTGGCGGTACTCATGGCATGCTGGGGCGCAAGCAGCTGGTCGCAGACACCGGCGCAACAGCACCGGTTGATTGAGAGCGCCCCGCAAGATTCAGCGCTCGTCGTCGCATTCAATTCTTCGGGGATCTATCTCGGCATTTCGATCGGCACCGCCATCGGTGGTTATGCCGTCGGCACCGGCGCGTCGACCGCATTGTGGTACGGATGCGCCCTCGCACTCGCCGCACTCTTCTACGTCCTTGTCACAACGGTGCTCGGTATCGCCAACAGCCACTCCGTGGAACCTAGGCGCAAAGCGATGCGGTCTCGCTAAGGCAGGAGCGGCAATCGCTCGCCACGGCGCCAACGCCGCAGCGCGTCTCCAGAATATGAGCGGCAGCTTTCCAATGGTCGTTCGGCTTCGAGTGTCAGCATGGGCATTCGCCGCATCCGCCAGGGAATATTCGCCGCCGATCGTGATCTTGAGTTTGCCCTCGATGATCCAGGGACCGGAGCCATCATAGACCACGTGCACCCCTTCGCTGTCCGACAGGCGAACCACTTCGTCGGCAAACTGTCCCCGGGTATCAACAATGAACATGATCGGCGCCCGCCTTCTTGGCGATCGCCGGGTTGTCTGCCGAGGAGGCTCGGCCGATGACATGGCCGCCGCCCCTCAGCTTGGTGACCTGGCTTAGCAGCAGACCGACTCCGCCAGCAGCAGCATGGACAAGCGCGATTTCGCCGGGAGGCACGGGATAGAAATCCGTTGCGAAGTGGCTGGCTGTGAGCCCCTGTATTGCTCACAGCCGCCATGCGATCGTCGATCGTATGCGGTATCCGCACCAGCACATTGGCCCGTATCGCCGCCCTCTCGGCATAGCTCCCCGGCGATAAATCCAGGCGACACGACGGCCCGGCCAAAAATCGGCGCCCCTGCCCGCGACGCCATCACGCGGCCAGCGCCTCTACGCCAAAATCTTCAGATCCAGCACGTCCGTCCAGGCAAGCCCTCGCCGCACGTCCGTGTCCATGAAGTTTACGCCGCGACGTCAACCAGGGCTTCTCCCGGACCTGGCGTTGGCTCGAGCGCATCCACAAACTCGACGTCCGGTCCGCTCCATCGGCTCATGACGATGGCTTTCACCGCGATTCCTCCGTAGCCGCCTTTTCGATTAGCCGCGCGACAGGTCCAGGATTCGACACCATCGCCACATGCGAAGCGCCCTTGATCACGACCGTATCGCGCGAGTGAGCCCGTGCGGCCATGAAGGCTGACGCTTGCGGCGGGATGTTCTTGTCCTTATCGCCATAGATGAACCAGCTCGGAATCTTCTTCCACGCCGCTGCGGTCTGGGCCTCGTTCAGCGCCGCTTCAGTGATGGGCCGCTGCGAAGCGGCCATCAGCTTTGCCTCGCGGCCGGAAACGTCGGCCGCGAACTGATCGTGGAACTTGTCTTGCTGGATGTAGAGATCCTTCCCGCCGCCCGAAAGCGGAACGGGCGGAGCAAGTGTGGGCGCAAGGGTGCTGCCGGGGAACTTTCCCGCAAGCCCGGCGGCAGTCTCGCCGACCTCCGGTGCAAACGCCGCAACATAGACCAGCGCCTTGACATTGTTGCGGGGGTCGGCGGTTTCGCTGATGACCGAGCCGCCATAGGAATGGCCGACGAGGATGACAGGCGATGCAATGCTGGAGACGATATCGGTAACGTATTGTGCGTCATTGGCGACACCCCGCAAGGGGTTGGCAGCAGCCACAACAGAATAGCCGTCCTTCTCAAGGATTTCGACGACGCCGTTCCAGCTCGAGGCGTCGGCAAACGCGCCGTGAACCAGAACGATAGTGGGCATAACGTTGGCGGGTTTCTGTGGCTGCGCAAAAGCGCTGCCTAGAATGGCCATTGCGATTGCCGATCCTGCCAGCAGTCTTTTCATCTCAAATGTCCTTTCGATGGTTTTGCCTTGTTTCGGTCTCAATGCGATTGACGCAAAGCTAAGATGAAGACATTTCGGAAGGGTCATTGCCCGGTCCTGCGGCTGGCCGATCCTCCGGCGGAAAGTCCGTTGAGATGCTCAGCCCGCGCCACCGCTCGAGTTCTTCCAGCTTCCCGAGATCGGCCCGCTCGATGATCTTCACAGCGTCGCTGCCGATCGGCAGGCGCAACGGTGGTCGATCCATCGTGGCGATCTCGAGAATCACCTGTGCCGCCCGGGTCGGGTCGCCGGGCTGACGGTTGTTGTATGCCCGCTGCAGCCTGGCGGTTGCACCGACGACCGCATCATATTCCGCCCGGCCCTCCCTCAGCGAGGTTGAGGAGCCTGCGAAATCGGTCCGGAACCCCCCCGGCTCGATCACAGTCACCTTGACGCCGATCAGAGCCATTTCCAGAGAGAGTGCTTCGGAAAAACCCTCCACGCCCCATTTGGCGGCCGAATAGGGTGCGCGACCTGGAGCGCCGACGCGTCCACCGACCGACGAGAACTGAATTATGTGGCCAGCGCGCTGTTCACGCATGACGGGGATCACCGCCTTGGTCATGATGATCGTCCCGAACAGGTTCGTTTCGATCTCCCGGCGAAAATCATCCAAGTCCGCATCCTCGACCGAGTTGACGTTGCCGTAGCCGGCATTGTTGACCACCACGTCGAGGCCGCCGAAACTATCCACGGCGACACGGACTGCCGCCTGTGCCGCAACCGGGTCCGTCACGTCAAGCGCGGCTATCCGGACGGCATCACCGTAGCGCTCCGCCAGGTCAGCCAGTTGCGCGGGCTCACGCGCGGTCGCGACCAGGCGATGACCGGCGTCGAGGACCACTTCCGATAAGGCACGGCCAATGCCGCGCGAACTTCCTGTGATAAGCCATCTTTGCGGCACGGCTTCCTCCTTCGATAGCTTGCCTGCGGCGCAGGCGTTCAGACAGCAGTTCCAATGAACCGTCAGGGTGCGTAGCGCGTGAAGACGTAGTCATGCCCCCGGACGCCCGCCTCATGACAGGCAAAGCAGGTCTGATGCTGGGCCTCATCGGCCGGTTTGCCGTCGACAAATCTCCCGAATCCCCATCCGCCGGTGGCGGCGTATTTCTTCGAGTCCTTGACCATGACCTGAACCGTCGTCGCCGCGCCGGGAACGGAGGCGGATTCGAATTCGGGCGATTGAACGTGTTTCCAAGCGAGCTTTACGAGGACAGTCCCATCAGGGAACGGCAGCGTTCCCTGGCGGTATGCCTTGATCGCCGCGGCGTTGCCAAGGACCGCTCTAAGCTCGTTCAGGGGTGCTGCTTCCTCTGCCGGCGCGATCAGTTCCCATTGCCGATATCCCTCAGGGATCGTGACACCATAAATCGGCGACGCGGCCCGCAGTTTCGCATTGCCATCTGCTCCGGCCATCGCTGTGAACACCGATAACGCAATGATCGCGCCCACACACGGCAGAAGGTGGAGAGGTTTCATCGGAAGGCTCCGTTTGATAGCCCGTCAGAGCTTGTCGACGTCAATGACCGCCTGGGCAAAGGCCTGCGGGGCCTCTTGCGGCAGATTGTGGCCGATGCCGCCCGAGATCAGTCTGTGTTCGTATTTGCCGGAGAACTTCTTGGCGTAATTTGCCGGATCGGGATGCGGCGCACCGTTTGCGTCACCTTCCATCGTAATCGTCGGCATGCCTATCACTGGAAACCCCGCCAGCTTCTTTTCCAGAGCATCATATTTTTGCTCGCCCGGCGCCAAACCGAGCCGCCAGCGATAGTTGTGAATCGAGATGGCGACGTGATCGGGATTGTCGAATGCCGCAGCGGAGCGTTCGAAGGTGGCGTCGTCGAAGGCCCATTTCGGCGAGGCAAGTTCCCAGATAAGGCGGGCGAAGTCCCGGGTGTATTTCTCGTAACCCGCTCGCCCCCGTTCAGTGGCGAAGTAATATTGATACCACCATTGCAATTCGGCCTTCGGCGGCAGCGGTGCCTGGTTCAACGCCTGACTGCCGATGAGATAACCGCTAACTGACACCATGGCCTTGCAGCGCTCAGGCCAGAGCGCGGCGATAATGTTGGCCGTCCGCCCGCCCCAGTCGTAGCCGGCGATCACCGCTTTGTGGATGTTCAGCGCCTTCATGAAGGCAACGACATCGGAAGCAATCGCCGCCTGCTGGCCATTCCTTGGCGTTGCGGCCGACAGGAACCGCGTCGCGCCGTAGCCGCGCAGATATGGCACGATCACCCGGTACCCTGCATCTGCAAGCAGCGGCGCGACATCGACATAGCTGTAAATGTCGTAGGGCCATCCGTGCAGAAGGATGACCGGGGGACCATCCGCAGGACCGTCCTCTGCATATCCGACGCTCAGCAGATCCGCGTCGATCTGCTTCATTGAGGAGAAAGAGGTTCTGGACTTTGCCGTGCGGGGCGTTTCCGTCCCGCCGCCTTGCGCTCCTGCAATACCGATCGCGCCAAGCTGCGCTGCGGCGACCGTCACGGCAGCGACGCCGAAAAAGCGGCGACGATGATGGTCGATTTTTTCCAGGGTTTTGATCGTGTTCATTGGTGTAGCCTTGTTGTGATGGCATTTTGCCGAGAGTGGCTCCGCCTGATCGACCAATGTGATCGATTGGCTAGATTAGGTTGATTGCGGCTTCGATGTTCCCGCGCGTGGCGTTGGAGTAGGGGCAGGTCTGATGTGCGGCTTCCACAACGGCCAGGGCAACGTCGCGCTCAAGCCCCGGCACACTCACATTGAGGCGTGCGCTGAGAAAGAACGCGCCGTCGGCGATGTTCAGCTTCACTTCAGCATCGATCGCCACCCCGGGCGGCAGAATGATGTTCATTTTGCGGGCGGCGATTGCCATCGCACCCTCGAAACAGGCCGACCAGCCGGCCGCAAGCAGTTGCTCCGGATTGGTGCCGCCGCCAGGACCGCCGGGCGTGGAAAGCCTGATGTCAAGTCGACCGTCGGAACTGCGCGACATGCCATCCCTGCCTCCCGTGGTATGGACCTTGGCGGTGTATAGGAGCTTTCCAGATTGGGTCATGATCTCTGTGTTCCTTACAAAAAAGCACTGGGAAAATCGGTGGGAAATGGGCGCGAAGCGTCGCTGTCAGCGAGTGCGAAAGCAGGCTGAAATGGCCCGCGCCCGCATGAGCGTGGATGGCAATTCAGGCATGATCATTCTCCTATGGCCGGTCAGCAGAAATTCTTGCTGCTTCGAAACATAAAGGAGGATCGTCCAAGGGACCCGTTATGGACTATGATGGAGTGTTAGCGCTCGCCAGTTGCCGCACGTATGGGAACTGGGCCGCGCGCTCCTGCCTCAAAGTCGCCTCTCGGGGAGTGGACACGGGTCTTTGACTTCGAACCAGGACCTGCCCCAGCCATCAGGCAAGATGCAATGAAGAACGACGCCGTGATATCCCCAGCCGCGCGGACGAACGACAGGATATCGTTTGGTCCCTTCACGCTGGCGGCGAGCGAAAGGCTCCTGCTGCGGCAAGGCATGCCAGTCGGCCTCGGCACGCGCTCATTCGATATCCTGGCAACCTTGGCTACGCGTCCCAACGAAATCGTCAGCAAGAAGGAACTGCTGGCTCAAGTCTGGCCCGACGTTTCCGTCGAGGAAGGCAGTTTGCGGTTTCACGTCGCCAATCTCAGGAAGGCGTTGGGCGACGGCAAGGACGGCGCGCGCTATATCACCACCCTGACGGGGCGGGGCTACTGCTTTGTAGCACCGGTCTCGCGATCGAATAGCCAAGACCATGTTCAAAGGGAGGTCGTTGCCAGCTATCCGCAGGCCAATCTGCCAAGCCGCCTGATCCGGATGGTCGGCCGGACGGATGACACCGCCGCACTTTCGACTCAACTGGCCGGCGCGCGTTTCGTCACGATCGTTGGCACTGGCGGTGTTGGCAAGACCACTGTTGCCGTGGCGGTAGGCCATGATCTAGTCGAGGCATTCGCGGGTGCTGTGCATTTCGTCGACCTCGGGGCGCTGAGCGATCCTAGGCTGGTTGCGCCGACCGTAGCGTCGATGCTGGGACTATCACTTCAATCCGACGACGCGGCGTCCGGTCTGGTCGCCTATCTTGCGGACAAGCGAATCCTTCTGATCTTCGACACCTGCGAGCATGTCATCGACGCCGCGGCAGACCTGGCGGCCCGCATCTTCGCTTCTGCACCGCAAGCTCACCTGCTGGCAACGAGCCGCGAGCCTCTTCAGGTCGAAGGCGAGTACGTCTACAAGCTGGAGCCGCTCGCGTGCGCGCCTGACAATCTGGAACTCACCGCTTCCATGGCGCATAGCTTCCCTGCCACCCAGCTGTTCCTGGAACGCGCAGCGGCTAGCGGTGCTTGGCTCGACCTCCAAGGTACGGATGCCGCCACCGTGGCTGGCATCTGCCGCAAGCTCGACGGCGTGCCGCTCGCGATCGAACTAGCGGCTGGACGGGTTTCGAGTTTCGGCCTGCAGAAAACCGCGGAACTTCTCGACCAACGGCTGACGCTGTTGTGGTCGGGGCAACGTAGCGCGCCGCCGCGGCAGAAGACCCTCCAGGCCACTTTGGACTGGAGCTACGGGCTGCTATCCGATTTCGAACGCCATCTGCTTCGTCGGCTCGCGGTCTTCGTCAGCCATTTTTCGATTGAGGCCGCTCTGGAAGTCGGGACGAGCGCAACCGTCGACGAGGCTCTGGTGTTTGGGGCCGTCGATAGTCTTGTTGCCAAGTCGATGGTGGCGGCAAGGCCTGCGGGAGCAAGCATGCGTTACCGGCTGCTCGACACGACGCGGACTTACGCCCTTCACCTCGACGTCGACGATGCCGAGCTCGGGGGCTTGGCAGAACGTCACGCGACCCACTACCTGCGCTGGCTGGAGGAAACGGGAGGAGAGTGGCCTAGCTTGTCGAGCGCCGCGCAACGGTCGCTTCACCTCGCGGGCCTGGCCAATGTGCGAGCGGCTCTGGACTGGTGCTTCGGGCCTGGCGGAAACACTGAAGTCGGCATCCGCCTGGCCACAGGGGCGGCTCCTGTTTTTCTATCGATGTCTTTGCTCACCGAATGTCATCGCTGGACGGCGCGGGCGGTTCTTGCCCTCGATGACGCTACCGGCGGCGGATCGGACGAGATGCGTTTACAGGCCGCCTTGGGGGTGTCCCTGATGTACACCCGTGGCGGAAAAGACGCGGCGGGTGTGGCCTTGAACAGAAGCCTTGCCATTGCAGACCAGCGTGGCGACGCGCGCGATCAGCTTCAGATTCTCGGCCCGTTGCAGCAATTCTATCTGCGCAGGGGAGAGTTCAGGGCTGCGCTGCACCATGCGGATCGCTGTTCCGTTATCGCCGGAACCCTTGAGGACACTGTTTCCGCCACTTTGGCGCACGCTCTGATGGGGATCTCACTTCATCTCTGCGGGGAGCTCGGGCGTGCGCAGACCGCGCTCGAAGCGGCGCTGCGATACGGGCCGCGCTCCGACCGGACCACGACGAACTATCTCGGCTTCGACGGAAGGATTCTGGCCGGGTCAATTTTGGCAAGGACGCTCTGGTTGCAAGGCCATCCGGATCGGGCCGTATCGCGCGCGCAGCTGACAGTCGAGGAAGCGGAAGGCCTAAACCATCCCCTGACACTCTCCATTGCACTTATCTGGGCGATTTCCGTACTGCTCTGGGTCGGTGACCTAAAGGGTGCGGAGGCGTATATCGATCGACTTTTCACCCGTGCCGAGTCTCATGCGCTCGGACCTTATCTTGCCCTGGCTCGCGCCTTCAAAGGCGAACTCGCCATTCGTCAAGGCGATGCAGGCAGCGGTGTCGAAAGCCTTCGATCCTGCCTTGCCGAGCTTCACGCCGCCCCCTACGAACTTCTTACCACGCCGCTCAACATCTCGTTCGTTCAGGGCCTCTCCGCGACAGGCCGGTTCGTGGAAGCGCTTTCACTGACCGAGGAGACGATCCAGCAGGTCGAGGCAAACGGCGATCTTTGCTATATGCCGGAATTGCTGCGCGTAAAGGGCAATCTCGTTCTCGCGACCGCACAACTTGGCGCCGACGAAGGAGCGGAACTTTGTTTTCGGCGGTCTTTGGAGCTCAGCGATCGTCAGGGCGCGCGAGCATGGGAGTTGCGGACGGCAGTCGATCTTGCTTCCCTGCTGTCCGCTCGGGGACGACACGATGACGCCCGAGCACTTCTCCGGCCTATTTTCGCGCAATTTGGGGAGGGGTTGGAGACAGCAGATCTGCAGTTAGCCGCTTACATGCTGGCAACGCCGAACTAGATGGCTTTGGCTGTACAACCGGCCACCGAGAGCGCGGCTCAGCCCGCCGAATTCCGCGAACGAGCGGCGTTCGCTTATGCTCCCACACGTGAAGCGTCAGCAGGGATAGCGCCAATGCACAATGCGGAGTAGTTCTCACGCAGAAGTTTTTGTGGCCGCTGCTGGCCGCGGCCCTGGTGGGTGCCAAAGTTGACCCCCGGGCCAGCATGCGGCGCCAAGCAGAAACAGCTCGACTTCTATTTCATTCCAGCCAGTGCGTTCACGGTGGCACAGAATTCGGCGTATGGCTTGCTCTGAGCAGCGTCTTGGCACTCTCTCATCATCATGTCTCGTGTGTGTACCGGAGTAGCCATAAACGCGGCCTTAAATTCCGGCATCGGCCGCAACGTTTTCATGCTGCTGTCGGTGTAGAATGGCTGCAGGTTGTCGATCGCATCAAGTGCGCCGGCAAATGATGCATTTCCGGCGATCGAAAGAGCGAAGGCGCCAAGACAAAGAGCTTTGACGTTCATGACAGATCCCCTTCAAAGGTAGGCGAGCCTGTATTCCACGGTCGCACAAATCGTTAGCTTCTGATGCTGGCGCCGCGACTGCAGCGCTACTCGATCATCAAAGCAGGTGTCATAGGAGATGGCTTGTTGTGGGGTGTATGGGACCGTTAGGAGTTGTTAGCGGAGGACCTCCATACCGGCGCAACGTTGTGGAACACGGATCCTTTCGGATCTTTCAATGGCATGGAGGTCCTATGACCAATGGCAGGCGGGATTCAATCGGAATATCGCCCGTTGCCGCCAGCCTGAACCATGTTCAAATGCGGCGCTCAAGTAGTTGTCCGCTTTTGGGAGACGATGAAGTTAGCTTGTATGACCGTTGTTGGGCGCATTGCGGACCTTCCGCTATCGGACTATGCGAGGTCCGCCCGCCGCAGCCCTATCGTCCAGGGGCTACTCCGATCGTGACGCAATCGACGTCAGGTCGTGAGCGGATCTGATGGGCCGCAGGCTGCATACCAGCGGACAGACCTGCTATTTCATTCACGAGTTTCTTCCGAATTGCCTTTGCAAACTCGGCTGTGCTGTCGACCCTGACGATGAAAGCGTCGGAACCGCCGATGACGCAGCTCTCATAATACAGCTCGACATAGCGCGGACCAAAGCTATCCAGCGTGTCGGCTGCGTGCAGCGAGATCGCCAGTCCGTTGATGGTCACACCGGCGGCAATGAATGCGTCACGTACGGGTTGAAGGGGCAGACCGGCATTGTTGGGTCCATCGCCAGAGACATCGATTACCCGGCGGTCGCTTGCCGGCCCCTCGGCCAGTAGCTTGCCCGCCGCCAGGATCGCCCCTGAGATTGAGGTGCCGCGTCCTCTGACGATCGGCTGAGCCCGCAGCACCTCGCCGAAGGCGGCCGCATCTTCGGGCTCATCGAGAACGGTCCATGGTATCAGCACACTCTGGTGAGTTGGACCCGCCCACTCGACATAGGCTATGGCAATTCTGCCACGCCGGCCGGATTCGATGGACTGCAACACCGCGGAATCGTGCAGTGCGTTGACATATCCTTCCCGCTGCAGCCGTTGTTCCGCCTCGCTCATTGAAGACGATACATCGACGCAAAGAACCAGCTCGAGATCCACCGAGGGAACCTGCGCCGCTGTGGCCGACAGCGACGTTGTCAGGCTCACCGCGAGGGCAAATAGCCCGCCTCGTGCCCGTCGGGATTCTTCTTGTCCAGCGAAGGGTGGAACGAAGGACATCATATCAGCGCGTCTTTCCGGTTGGTCGAACGAGAGGATGCTGCCGGCGACTTTGTCTCGCATCACCCGTAAGGGTGAACCGGGCCTGCGCTTTTGCTGGTAGTGTGAGCCAGCATCCAGCGCTGTTTCTCCGAGGCACAACATGCTACTGAAGCTTGCCTTTCCGACCACGGAGTTGGTCGATGCTTGTGGAAAGAACTGAGCGAGCCATCGAGGCCTGTTACGATGCGGTCCTGGCGCCGGCCGAGTGGCCACGCGCCTTGCAATTGCTTGCAGAGTCGTTAGGCGCCGAAAGCTGCACCTTTTTCTCAGACGACGAAGAGGTGCCGCCCAAGATGCCCATCTCCACGGAACACGCCGAATTCCACGAATTGTGGCTGCGCAATGAAGGCGATGCTCCGGACCCGCACGTTAAGAGAGCGCCCGCATTCCGCCGAGCAGGCTATACGACGCTCATCGAAGATCAGATCTCAACGGAGGAGGAGCGCAGGACGCTGCCCTACTACCAGGAGATTGCCCATCCCGGAGCACGGGATTGGTATGCGTCAACGCCCTTCATGGTGGATGAACATCGCTGGAGCCTGCCGCTTTATCGTGGCGCGCGCCGTGGCAGGTTCTTTCCCGAGGAAACCCACTGTTTCGCGGCAGTTGGTCCGCACCTTGGCAGGATCGTAAGGCTCGCCAAGCGGTTCGCAGCCTTCCAGCAGGCGTCGGAACTCGCGTCCCTTGAACGAGCAAGCTGCGCGGCCATTCTGCTCGACGAAGAGGGACGCGCAAAGCACCTTAACCTTTCGGCACAGAAGCTTGTTGGTCAGGAGTTCTACCTTGTGAGAGGTCGCCCGGCGACCGATGACCCCTGCAGCAACGACCGGATGCGGCGGCTACTCTCACGCGGTTTGCACAGCCGGCTCGACGGAACGCCTCCGGCCGAACCGGTGATCATCAGCCGCGGCGAAAGGCCTTGGCTTCTGGCGGAGGTGATGCCGTTGAGCGCGCTCGGGTGTGATCTGTTCACCGCCGGCTGCGCCGTCCTCCTGCTGACTGACCTGCGGTCTCTGGCGCGCCCGAATGCACTGCGCTTGCGCGCTGCATTTGGCTTGACGGCAGCCGAGGCCAGGCTGGCCGCTCGCCTTGCGTTGGGCGATGGTATCAATGCGGCGGCAACTGCACTCGGCGTCAGCCGCGAAACCGCGCGCACTCAGCTCAAAGCGGTATTCGCCAAGACCAACACATGCCGTCAGGCGGAACTCGCCACGCTTGTCACCCGTCTTCGACTGCACGCATGATGACCGATTGGTAGAGCGTATCGGCGACTGGACGGCCCGGCCCTGGGCGAGCAGAACGCTCGATTAACAGGTGGCGGGCATAATCCATCTTCCACATTTGGCGCATGTGTTGAGTAACGCGTGGCTCAGCCTTCGGCCGGCTGTCGGGTGAAGACCGCACATGAAATTCCGACTCACGAATGACGCCTGCGGCTCAAGTCCTGACGATGGAGATTGACTGCCGAGATCAGGCGCATTGCTGCTCGGCAGCCTAGGGCCGACAGCGGATTGGCAGTTTCGGGTCACGGATCTTCAATTGCGGACCTTAAGATCGGTGCGAGTATCGTCGTGACGCGACCCGTAGCCGACGAAATGTTTTCCACGATGCGAACGGCAGCTTCGCGCCCAATGCCAGCCCGTAGGGATCGGCTTTGCTGCTTCCTGAAAGGAGACATCGTCTGCGACTACGCCGGAGGCCGGTTGCGCATAGGCAGACGGGCACCGCATGGAGCCAAACACAGGGACGCGACGGCAGTTCATAAGCGTCGCGGGCAGATATCATGCAGGTTCATAGGCCGATCTTTCGGTCAAGCAAGCCGTGAGCATCTTTAAGCGGCGGCAAATCGGATCTTTATGCCGAATGATTCCTGCGCCAAGCGCCGGGCGAGAATCCAGTGATCGTCCTGAAGGCACGCGTAAAATGGCTCTGATCGGCAAATCCGGTGGCAAGTGCTACTTCGGCCAGTGTGTCGCTTGTTTCAAGGAGTGCTTTTTGTGCCTTTCGTATCTTCGCGGCAAGATACCAGCGGTGCGGCGACACCCCCGTAGAGGCCTTGAAAGCACGGGCAAAATAGGCCTCGGAAAGCCCGACCATATCGGCCAGGTCCTTTAGAAAAACGGCTTTGGGCAGGCTCTGCTCCATCAGCACCGTCACGCGCCGGAGCTGTGCGGGGGCAAGTCCACCCCTTTTCTCCTCTTGCCTCCTTAAGCCAAACAGATTGTGGGATATCGCCAGGGCAAGGCTATCGCCATAGAAGCGATCATCCGGGTGGGTGCCAACGCAGGCATCCGCCAGCAATTCGACGAGAGCCAGGAGGCGGTTGTCCTGGAACATCACGCGCGGCGCGAGACGGGATGTAAATTCGAGCGCTTCACCGAAACATTCCGCCAGCTCAGGGAGATCAAAATCAATGACCAGTCGCCGGATGTAGTGGGACCGTCGGGCAAACTGCCAGAGAGGGATGCCGGCTGGGACGAACGTCAGATGTCTGACGGTCCCTTCCGCCGAGGTTGGCATGGACTGTGCGGGGCTGTGCGGCGTCAACAGCATTTCCGCGCGGCCGCCGACCTGCTCCAGAATCGCGGTCAGGCGCGGCCGTTTTGACCGGAGGTCCTCCGGATGCGGGCGCGGACCATGCAAGTGGGCGACCTCGACACGAATGCCGGTCAAGCATCGCATCTGTCTATGCGAAGCCGTTTTCTCGGCGGCTGCCATGAAGCCCGGCGTCTGCTCGCCCAAACGATCGGTCGTTTGACTGGTCACCGGTTGTCCCTCGCGGCAGCACGTCGCTCCTGCAACGCCGATATGATGCGCTTCGCGGAGGTCTCGCGAAATTGGTGAGGCGATGGAATTTCCGGTCCTTCCAATGGGCCGGCGTCGGCTCATACTTTCGAACCAGGACAGCAAGCGAGGCCGGGACGTCGACAGAGGTGATCGAGCCCCGTGACCTGCTAAAGTTGAACCAGACCCCGCCGGCTGGCGACGGCAATCGCTTCGGTCCGGCTTAGAACATTGAGCTTGTTGAAGATGCTGCGCAGATGCGACTTCACAGTCGTTTCGCTGATGTGCAGGTTGAGGCCGATCTCCTTGTTGCCCTTGCCTTGCGCCAACAGGGTCAGCACGTGCATCTCGCGGCCGCTGAGTTCTTCGCTGCTGACGGCGGCCGCAAGCTTTGCCACTAGCAGCGACGGGATACAGGTCTCGCCGGCATGAACCTTGCGGATGCAGTCGAGCAGATCTTCCCGCTGAGCGTCCTTCAGCAGGTAGCCGCGAGCACCGGCTTTGACTGCGCGGGAAATCTCATGGTCCGTGTCGAAGGTGGTCAAAACGACAATGCGCGCGGAAGGGTCCTGCTGTCGGATTTCGCCCATGGCCGCGACACCGTCGAGAACCGGCATACGCAGGTCGAGCAGCACGATATCAGGACGCTGCTGCCGCCAGAAATCGACGGCATCGCGTCCGGTTGCGGCTTCCGCGACGACCAGCATGTCCGACTGACGGCCGATGATTGCTGCCAAGCCTTCGCGCACGGTTACGTGGTCGTCGGCAATCAGAACCTTGATCCTGGCGGTTGGCGTTTTTTCAGGCGCAATGCTCATGACGTTCAAGCCTCCTGCGAGGGCAATATGATGCGCACGGCCGTGCCCTTTGCGGGCGAGCTTTGAACAACGAGCTGACCGCCTATTCTTTCGACCCGCTCCCTGATTCCGCGCAAGCCGTATCCATCATTCTTGCTCGAGGGATCAAAGCCGCGTCCGTCATCATGCAGGTCAAGACAGACTTCTCCTGGCAAAAAAATCAGCTTGGCGGTCACGAGTTTCGCCTGTGCATGGCGCAAGGCGTTGGTCAGAATCTCCTGACCGATACGAAACAGATTCTCTTCCGAATCCGGAGGCAGCGATCGCGGTGCGCCAAGTACGGCGAACTCCATTTTCAGGCTGGTTCCTGCCGTCATCTTCGTGAAAAGCTCGGCCAGCGCTCCGCTGAGATTGCTATCATCCAACACCCGCGGTCGAAGTGCGTGCACGGAACGCCGGGCTTCGTTGAGACTCTCGCGAGCCAGGCGACGGGCGCGGTCCAGATGCTCTCCGGCTTCCCTTGAAAGGCCCCGCTGGTTTGCATCCTCGGCAGCTTCCAACTGCACGATCACCCCTGTAAGCCCTTGGGCAAGAGTGTCGTGGATGTCGCGAGCGATGCGATTGCGTTCCGCGATCACGGCCGTTTCGCGTGTCTGAGTAGAAAGGCGCGCGAACTGGATCATCAGCATCACCTGGTTGGCCAGCGCCTGGGCAAGATCCATCCCCTCGGTGCCAAACATCCGTTTCTCGGCGAAACGAAGACCGATCGCCCCTTCAAGACGGCCAGCAACGAACATGGGCACCAGCAACACAGTGATGATGCCCATGGGCAGCAGACGATCGCGCAGAGCAAAGGCTGGAACGGTGCGGATGTCTTCGATGAGGTTTGGCTTACCCGTACGAAAGACCTCCGGCCAGGGCCAGCGCTCTTCCATCGGCAGCCACTTGTCCATCCCGGCGAACCGCGGATCGGCGCTGGTTACGACCCGGCCCTCTTCGAAGGCCATCTCGATGCCTATCATTCCACTCCCGGGATCAAGTCTCCAGACGCTGATGCTATGAGCACCGAATTGCTCGGTGATGATGCGCAGCACGTGTTCCACCAACTTGTCGGCGGCGGGCTCCATCGCCAGCGCCTCGAGCGTGCTCTTGAGTGCGGCGACCTGGCCGCGCGACAGATTTTCCGAAGCACTGAGCGCCTGCTCGACGCGCTTGCGCTCTTCGATGTCCGTGTTCGTGCCGTACCACCGGATCACCGTGCCCGACTCATCGAGCAGTGGTGCGCAGCGCAACAAAAACCATCGATACGCGCCATCGGATCGGCGCATCCGCGCTTCATGCTCATCCGGGCGTGCCGATTTGATGATCTCGCCCCAATGTTCCGCCAGGCCGGGGAGGTCGTCCGGATGGATGACGCTTACCCAGTTCCAGCCCAGCCCCTCTTCCATGGTGAGCCCGGTGTAGGCGCACCACTGGGTGTTCAGAAACTCGACTGAACCGTCCGCACCGCCGAACCAGATCAATCCGGGTGTCGTGTCGGTGGCGAGCCGAAAACCCGCCTCCCACTGCCGCCGGTCCGCATAGATACGAAGTGTTTCGTTCTCTTCCGTGAGCCGGGCCGAAAGCTTCCGGCCGGCATCGAGGTCACTCCTCGATCGAGCCAGTTCTTGCTCGATTAGTTTCAGCCTCGCGCCCGCGTCGTCAGCTATTCCCTTGCCCGTATTCATGACGCTTCCCTGACCGTGTGAAAGCAGCCTTATCACCCCTGGTTTCGCTCGGAACGAAAAATCGTGCGCGGGCGGCGGCGGCGCAAGAAAAGGCCTGCTTCCTTCAATCCAGGTCAGATTCAGGCAATTCAACGGGAGCACGGAGACCTATTGTTCTCGCGGCGAGCTCGTCCGTCGGGCCGAGACGGCTCGGCCCACATGCTCAAGGCTTCCGGAGAACAACATGCTCAAGATAGTGATAGCTGCGTTAGGCCTGATGGTTCTTACCTTGCCGGCGGCGGCTCGGGTCGTCCCGTTTCCGTCTGAATTCAAGGCGCGGTCGATCGAGACCAATGGTACTAGCCTTTACGTCCGCGTTGGTGGCAAGGGGCCTGCCGTGCTCTTGCTGCATGGCTTTGGCGATACCGGCGACATGTGGGCGCCGCTCGCCGCCAGGTTGATGAAGGACCATACCGTGATCGTGCCTGACCTGCGCGGTATGGGGCTCTCGGCCCATCCGGATACCGGCTACACCAAGAAAAACCAGGCGGTCGACATTGCCGGCGTCCTGGATCAGCTGAAAATTGACAAGGTCGAGCTCGTCACCCACGACATCGGCAACATGGTGGGCTACGCCTTCGTCGCCCAGTACCGCGACCGCGTCACACGCTGGGCCGTCATCGATGCGCCGCTGCCTGGTATCGGCGATTGGGAAAACATCATCCGCTTGCCGCTCTTGTGGCATTTCAACTTCCGTGGCCCCGATATGGAGCGATTGGTGGCGGGCCGGGAGCGCATCTATCTCGACCGCTTCTGGAATGAGCTGTCGGCGAATCCCAAGGCCATCGATGAAGCGACACGCAAGCATTATTCGAAGCTCTACGCCCGACCCCATGCCATGCACGATGCCTTCGAGCAGTTCGCCGCGTTCAACCAGGATGCTACCGACAACAAGGAATTTCTCGCCAAGGGTGGCAAGGTTGCCATGCCGGTGCTGGCGCTAGGTGCCGAAAAATCCTTCGGCACGGGTCAGGCTGATGTTCTGCGCTTTGTCGCAACCAATGTAACCGCCGGGATCGTACCTGGCTCCGGGCACTGGATCATGGAGGAGAATCCAGACGCCACAATGAAGCTCGTCACCGATTTTCTCGCCAAGTAGCTGCCCGGCCACCAGGCCGCGTGCCGTAAGCTAAAGGAGAGACCCATGGCCAGTCGACCCACGCGCAATCCGGTCCAGGACCATCTCCTGACGCCCAGCAACTGCGCGGTCGTGATCATTGACTATCAACCGGTCCAGGTAACGTCCGTGGCGTCAATGGACCGGCGGACCCTTGTCGCCAACATTGTAGCGCTGGCGAAGACGGCGAAACTCTATGATGTACCGGTCGTGTTGACGACGGTGAACGTCAGCACCGGTCGCAACCAGTCCCTCATTCACCAACTGCGCGACATTTTCCCGACCGTTGAACCGATCGACCGCACGGCGATCAATGCATGGGAGGATCAGGACTTTGCCGACGCCGTCAGGGCGACCGGTCGGCAGAAGCTCGTCATGGCTGCCCTCTGGACCGAGGTCTGTCTGGCTTTTCCCGCGCTCGATGCGTTGCGCGACGGTTTCGAGGTTTATGCCGTGATCGATGCCGTCGGCGGCACTTCCGTCGAGGCACACCAGGCAGGGCTCGAACGCATCATGCAGGCGGGAGCGGTGCCCGTAAGTTGGGTTCAGTTCGCCTGCGAGCTGCAGCGCGACTGGCTCCGCGAAAAGACAGTTCCCGGCTTCGCGGAAATCGTCTTCGCGGTCGAAGGACGTTGAGCCGATACCTCTGCAAGCCTCAGCTTGGCAGCTCGACAGGAGAAGAAATTGAGCCAGGAAGTCCTCAACCCGGTCAATGATCGTTTCGAGGGTGATGGTGGTTTGAAGATAGCCTTTCGGTCATGGCGCCCATTCGCCAAGCCGAGCGGCGTCGTCGTTATCGTCCCCGGCTTCAATTCGCACGGCGGCTACTATGGTTGGGTGGCCGAGCAGTTCACAGGCGACGGTCTGGCCGTCTATGCTGTTGACTTGCGCGGACGCGGCGGGTCGGATGGCGAGCGCTTCTATGTCGACAATTTCGCCGAATATGTCAGCGATGTCTCGGGCATCATCGACATTGCCAAAGCGCGGGAGCCGGGCCTGCCGGTGTTCCTGCTGGGGCATAGCGCAGGCGGTGTGGTCGCCTGCCTCTACGCGCTGGAAAACCAGGCCGGGCTCGCGGGGCTGATCTGCGAGAGCTTCGCGTTCCAGGTGCCGGCACCCGACTTCGCCCTTGCGGTGCTCAAGGGGCTCAGCCACATCGCACCGCACGCGCATGTCCTGCATCTCAAGAACGAGGACTTTTCGCGCGACCCGGCCATCGTCGAGGCCATGAATGCCGATCCGCTCATCGCCCATGAAACCCAGCCGAGCAAGACGATTGCCGAGATGGTTCGCGCCGATGAGAGGCTCAAGGACGAGTTCCCGCTAATGACGCTGCCCGTGCTCATTCTGCACGGCACGGCCGACAAGGCGACGAAGCCGAGCGGCAGCCAACTCTTCTATGAAACTGCCGGCTCCGCCGACAGGACGCTGAAGCTGTATGACGGCCACTTCCATGATCTCCTCAATGACAGGGACAAGGAGGTCGTCATGGCCGACATCAAAGGTTGGATCGACGAACGTCTTTGAAACCGATGATCGATCCCGGGCGCCGTCGATCGGCGCCTGGACCGAGGTAAACCGCCGCTTCGTCCTAACCGCCCGGTGAACAGGAGTTCGGAACAACGACGTCGCCAGGCAAGCCTCGCGGCGCGCGACCGCTTCCATTGCGATGGCCGTACCAGCCATCGCGACGGAAAAATCCACCCCAACCAGCAAAGGAATTTCCGACATGACCCAGAGCTTCGTCAGAACCAAAGACGACGTCGAAATCTTCTACAAGGACTGGGGTCCGAAAGACGCCCAGCCGATCATGTTCCATCACGGCTGGCCGCTGTCTTCGGACGACTGGGACGCCCAAATGCTGTTCTTCGTCAACCGGGGTTTTCGCGTGATTGCTCATGACCGCCGCGGCCATGGGCGTTCCGCCCAAGTCTCCGGTGGCCATGATATGGACCACTACGCCGCAGACGCCTCGGCGGTGACCGCTCACCTCGACTTGAAGAATGCCGTTCACATCGGGCACTCCACCGGTGGCGGTGAAGTGGCGCGCTATGTCGCCAAATTCGGCGAGCCGCAAGGTCGCGTTGCCAAGGCCGTGCTCGTCAGTGCCATTCCGCCACTGATGCTGAAGACGGAATCGAATCCGGGCGGCCTGCCGATCGAAGTCTTCGACGGAATTCGCAAGGCGCTGGCAGATAACCGGGCACAGATGTTTCTCGATTTTCCCTCAGGCCCATTCTATGGCTTCAACCGGCCGAACGCGAAAGTCTATCCGGGCGTGATTCAGCATTGGTGGCTTCAGGGCATGATGGGTAGCGCAAAGGCTCACTATGACGGCGTCAAAGCCTTCTCGGAAACTGACCAGACCGAGGATCTGAAGAAGATCACCGTGCCTACGCTGGTCATGCATGGCGACGATGATCAGGTCGTGCCAATCGATGACTCGGCCGAGCTGTCGGTCAAACTTCTGAAGAACGGTACTCTGAAGGTCTATAAAGGTTACCCACACGGCATGCTGACGACGCATGCGGACGTCATCAACCCCGACTTGCTGGCTTTCATCAAGAGCTGAACGGATCTTTGAGGTGCGTTCGCGTTCACATAAGGACGCGGCGGAATTTTGCCGCCGCGTCCACAAGGCGGCCAGTGCACGGCCTCAATCCCCTGACCGGCTGAGGGCGCTAGGCCGAACTGTGCCAGCTCTTCGCGTTGAGGAACCATTCCCGCGCGAGTGGATTTCGATCTTCAGGGTCGATGTGAGCTGGAAAGGACAAACTCTAGTTGTGCCCGAGTTCCACAAAACAAGACAGGTGTCTGCTGAAGCCTTTCGGCGGCTGATCCGCAGGGAAGATAAC
>NZ_JAFFIW010000032.1 GCF_018588885.1 Mesorhizobium sp. dw_380 | reverse complement strand
GGAGCGCCCGGGGCATCGTCGATCCGGTCAAGGTCGTGCGCACGGCTCTCCAGGACGCGGCCTCGGTCGCCGGCCTGCTCGTCACCACCGAAGCCATGATCGCGGAGGCTCCGAAGAAGGGGTCGGCTGGCGGCGGCATGCCTGGCGGCATGGGCGGCGGCGGCATGGGCGGCATGGGCGGCAT
The DNA here is from genome assembly GCF_018588885.1 of Mesorhizobium sp. dw_380. GTDB lineage: Bacteria > Pseudomonadota > Alphaproteobacteria > Rhizobiales > Rhizobiaceae > Mesorhizobium. The sequence continues at coordinate 70,726 of NZ_JAFFIW010000032.1, read as the reverse complement.
GGATTTCTAAGAAATCCATAAAGCACGCCCATGAATCCAAGTTGCTCAAGCCCGCAAGCGGGCTTGAGTGGCGGCATGGACTTCTAAGAAGTCCATAAAGCACGCCCATGAATCCAAGTTGCTCAAGCCCGCAAGCGGCTTGAGTGGCGGCATGGACTTCTAGTCCAACCTCTATCAGCTTTCAGATACCGAGAGGGCGGCAGCGATGCCGCCCTTTTTCGTGAGCGTTTGACGCTCACGCCCGCAAAGTCCAATTGCGGATTCAGACCTGCCCATTGATTTTTTCTTAGGCAAATTGCCAACAAAATCAGCAGTTTCGATCATGCGTCTGGGAGCTCGGCGGATATTTGTCCGACAATAATTTTTAACATATTTGCGTCTACTAAAAAGAGGGAGCACAGCAGGGCTGCTGCGGCGTTGGGCGTGCCAGGGCAACACAGATGCATTTTTTCCGACGATTTTTGCGAAACCAAGACGGCAACGTATTGATCATCTCGGCGCTGGTGATGCCGCTGCTGATCGGCATGGCCGCTCTGGTGACCGAATATGGCGGCGCGCTGGTCGAGCGCGCCGACAATCAGCGCGTTGCCGACCTTTCGGCCTTCGCGGGTGCCCTCGCCTACAATACCAACAAATCCACCGATCAGATGACCGCCACCGCCGTCGGCGTGGCGGTGCTCAACGGCGTCCCCGCCGCCGATGTACAGGTCAGCCTGGTTACCTCCCCCAAGACGGCCGGCGTCAACGCCGTTTCGGTGTCGATCAACACCTATAAGACCCTTCTCCTGGCACGTGTGTTGAGCGATCGCCAGCAATTGCAGATCTATGCCAACTCAGTCGCCGAGGTCGGCGCGCAGCCGCAAACACCGGGATGCATGCTTGCGCTCGACGGCACCGGAACCGGCTTGACGCTGAGCGGCGGAACGTCCATCTCGGCGCCGAAATGCACCGTCGCTTCCAACAACACGGTGACTGTCCCCTGCGGCACCAGCATTTCGGCGATCGGCATCAACTACAATTCCGCCGCGGCCCCGAGCCAGCCGTGCAACGGAATCACCGGACCAAACGGGACGGCGGCGGTGATCACCAAGAAATCGACTCCCGATCCGTTGGCGGGCAATTCAGCCGTCGCGGCCGCCGTCGCCCGCTTTGCAACCGTTGCGGCGCTTTCGACAACGGCCGCGCCGACAGCGCCAACCACCCCCAGCGGCAGCAACATCGACTTCGGCTGGAGCACGGGCTCCACCAAAAGCCAAGCGAGCACGCTCGGCTGCACCGCCAGTTGGGCATCGTCATCGTCGACCTGGACGCTGGACTGCGGCAGCAAGACGACCGTCAACCTGGGCACAATCACCATCGGCGGCGGTATCAACCTGAACTTCGCCACAACCGGCGCGGCGACCACGGTCTACAACATTGCCGGTGACCTGACGACGAGCGCCACGACCAATTTCGGCCCCGGCACCTACAATTTCGCCAAGACGCTCACCACAGCTGGAATCACGACTTTCGGAGCCGGCACCTACAATTTCGGCAACCAGGTGACCACCGCCGGAACCACCACCTTCGGTGCCGGCAACTTCAACTTTACCAAGGGACTGATGACCGGCTACGGCACCACGACCTTCGGCGCCGGCACATTCAAGATCGGCATGAGCGATATCAGCTGCGGCGGCATCGCGCGCGTCAGCCTCTGCAACACCAGCACCTTGACCTTCGGCGGACCGAGCACATTCGAGCTGCCCGGCGGCTTCAACAACACCGGCGGCGCCACGCTCATCTTCGGGTCAGGGACATCCAACAGCTACAAGATCGGCCCCGGCGGTAATGGCGACGCCATCACGCTCGGCGGCGGCTCCCAGACGATCATGGCCGATGCCACCAGCTCGGGCGTGTTCCAGGTCGTCGGCAATGTGAACGGCGGCGGCGGCGGCAGCTGCTTCGTGGTTCCGGCCACGGCACAGCACGACATCGAAGGCAACTTCATCGGCTCGGGCGCCATCCTGCTCGGCGCGGGCATCTACACGGTTGACGGCTATTTCGCACTCGGCGGCAATGGTGGCGGCAGCGCAAGCTGCGGCGGCAGCACGATCAGCATCAGTGGCGCCAATGTGACGCTGGTGCTGTCGGGCAAGGCCAAATCGAATTCGGGAAGCTGCAATGGCTATGTCTTCTGCGTCGCTGCCGGCTACAGCAACATCGTGCTTACCGCGCCGCAATCAGGCGCCACCGCCAAGCTGGCCGTTATCGGGCCGATCTCAAGCTCGAACACAGGTGGCGCCACCTTTGCCGAGGGTGGCTCCAACGCCCAGATCTCCGGCGCTTTCTATTTCCCCTACGGCCCGATCATCATGAATGGCGGCTCCAGCGTGCTGGGCTCGCCATCTGATTCAAGCAAATGCCTGCAGATGATTGGTTCGCTCATCACGCTATCAGGTGGCACTGCCGCCGCGTCGGAATGCATCGCCGCCTCAAGCGCCGGTGGCAGCAGCAAGGTAAGCCTCGTGCAATGAGAACACTGTTTCGCTTCGATCGCTTGGTCGCTGGCCGGCGCCCTTCGTTCCCGGACTTCCTCCGGCTGGAGAAGAAAGGCGCCTCGGCGGTTGAGTTTGCCCTTGTCAGCCCGATCCTGCTGCTCATCCTGGCCGGAACCGTCGACATCGGCGGCTCTCTGAAAGCCAAATTCGAATTGAGCTCGGCGGTCTCGGCCGGTTCTAACTATGCCTTGCTCAACGGCGACAAGGTCAATTCCTCCGGCGGCGGCGCGCTGGCCGGCAACATCGCGACCGTGGTTACGAGCGGCCTCGGCGGCAATGGCGGCAACATTCGGGTCGTCATCAACAATGGCGCGACGATCGCGTACAACGCCAGCACATCCGCCGCGACCCAAACCGGAACCGCTTCCAACGCCGACCTCTGCTACTGCCCCGACAGTTCGGGGGCGGTGGCTTGGAGCGCCCCGGTAGCTTGCAGCAGCGTCTGCAGTGGCGGTGCGCTTTCGGGCAAATTCGTGACAATCAGCGCCAGCAAGCCCTATGCACCGCTTTTTGGCGGCTTTGGCATCGTCAACGACGGCAACATCACCGTCCAGTCTGTGGTGCGGCCGCAATGAGGTCTCGCCGCTCGTTCCTGAACGACAGATCCGGTGCCAATGCCGTAGAGTTCGCGTTGCTGTCGGTGCCGGTGCTGATGGTGCTGATGGGCACCTTCGAGTTCGGCCGCATGTATTGGTCACAGCACGTGCTGAACGAAATCGCAGCCGCGGGGGCGCGCTGTGTCGGCGTGCTGCAAAGCGGGTGCGCGCAGAACGGCGTCTACAGCGCGGCCAATGCGGTCAACTATATCAGCAGCAGGGCGGCGACCGACGGCATTGTCCTGAGCGCCTCCAACATCACCATCAGCAACAACACCACCTGCTCGGGCCTGTCCGGCTTTTCGAGTGTCCAGGTTTCCTACGCGTTCGCGACCGTGATGCCGGCCTTCCTCACCTCGTTGGCGAATGGCCCAAACCTGAGCGCCCGCGCATGTTTCCCGAACCAGGGCGCTTGACTTCAGACGGCGGCGTCCGCGCGTTGCCGCACCCCGCCAGCGAGCACCGCGGTTTCGATCAGTGCGGCGACCTCATCGGCGACCGCCTGCAGCGGGGCGCGGTCGCGGGTGGCGCGCGCGATCACCATCAACCCTTCCAGCGAGGATTCGACCAGCAGCGCCAAGGCGTGCGCGCGGCGCTCAGGTATCCCCGCCCTGACGAAGGCCTCCCGCAACAGACCTATCCACTGCTCGAAGGCGGAGCGGCATAGATCCGCCAAGTCCGGCACGTCGGTGGGCGAGTCCAGCACGACCGGCGCAATCGGACAGCCGAGCGAAAACTGGTTGTCCTCCAGCATGCGCGCCACCGACTGGTAGATATGATGGACGGCCACCGCCGGATCGCGTTCCGCGGCCAGCGCCTCGCGCAGCCTGGTCGTCACATCGGCGACGCTATCGCGCGTCACCTCGACGACCAGCTGGTCCTTGCCGCCCGGAAAATGGAAGTAGAGCGAGCCACGCGGGGCGCCGCTGGCGCTTAATATGTCGTTGAGCGAGGTGCCGTGGTAGCCGCGCTGCCTGAGCAGCAGTCCTGTCGTCTCGAGTATGCGGGCCCGGGTGTCGTTTGCCATGTCAACCTCTGTCAGGAGAGCCATTATAGGCCTTGCCTGGAATATGACAATCGGTCTACATACTATGTAGATCAGTCTACATATTTGAGGATCGGAATGCAAAGCTATCGTCTTGAAGGGTCCAACGGAACAGAATGCCTTGTGATGCAGGACGAGGTGCGGCCGGAGCCGAAACCGCATGAGATCGTGGTGCGGGTGCGCGCCACCTCGCTCAACCGTCGCGACACGATGATCATCAACGGCACCTATCCGCTGACACCGCGCCGAGGCATCGTTCCGCTCAGCGACGGCGCCGGTGAAATCGTCGCCATCGGCGATGCGGTCACCCGCTTCGCCATCGGCGACCGCGTCACCGGCAGCTATTTCGCGCGCTGGATCGATGGCCGCATCAATGCAGGGCTGATCGACCAGTTGGGCTGCACGCTCGACGGCATGCTGACCGAATACGCGATCCTCGACGAACAATGGGCCGTGCGCTTGCCCGATCATCTCGACTGGCATGAGGCGGCAACGCTGACCTGCGCCGGCGTGACCGCCTGGAATGCGGTGACTGGCGCCGGAATTCCAAAGCCCGGCCAATGGGTTCTGGTCATCGGCTCAGGTGGTGTGGCGCTGTTCGCGTTGCAGTTCGCCAAGCTGCTCGGCTGCCGCGTCGTGGCCGTCACCTCGCGAGCCGGGAAAGCCAACAGATTACGGACGTTAGGCGCCGACCTCGTCGTTTCGAGTACTGACCTGCCGGAATGGGGTGCGGCTGTGCGCGAGCAGACCGGGGGTATCGATCTCGTCATCGAGACCGGTGGCCCGGCGACCTTTGCGCAGTCGCTGATTGCCAGCACGCTTTACGGGCACATCGTGCTGCTGACGCTGCAGGATCCGAAAGGCCGGTCGATCGAGATGCCAGCAGCGCTTTATCAGCGCAGCCTCGCCACCATCAGCCGCATCTTCGTCGGCAGCCGGACCGATCTCGAAGCCATGCTGCGCGCCGTTTCAACGCACCGCCTGAAACCGGTCGTCGACAAGGTCTTCCCCTTCGCGCAAGCGGCCGAAGCCTACCGCTATTTCCAGCAAGGCGACGTGTTCGGGAAAGTGGTCATCGACGGCAGCTGACCGTGTTTGACGGCACGTTTTCAATGCCCCCCAGCCAACCCCAAGGAGGACACTATGACAATTCGCGAAGCTTCAGCTGAATGGCAGGGCACGTTGAAGGAAGGTTCGGGCCATTTGCGGCTCGGCAGCGGCGTCTTCGAAGGCGCCTATTCCTTTCCGTCACGTTTCGAGAATGGTCCCGGCACCAACCCGGAGGAGCTGATCGCGGCGGCGCATGCCGGCTGCTTCTCGATGGCGCTGACCGCCATTCTCGGCCGCGACGGCCACATCGCCCGGAATATTCACACGACCGCCAAAGTGCATCTCGGCGCCTCCGCGGCGGGTCCGACGATCACCCGCATCGAGATCGAAACCAAGGCAGAGATCGCGGGTCTTGCCGAAGACGAATTCCAGCGCCTTGCGCAGTCCGCCAAGACCGGCTGCCTCGTCTCACGGGCTCTTGCCGGCGTGCCTCAGATCACTCTCAAGGCCACGCTCATCGAAGTCGTCAAAGGCCTATGAAGTCAGGAGAAAGAAAGATGACACAGGAGCTTATCATGGATGCAGCCGCGAACGATCTGTCGCGGCAGACGGCCGAGATCATGCGGAGCTACAACGACGTGTTCCAACGCCACGACCCCTCGGCACTTGCCGGACTGGTGGCCGAGGATTGCGTGATCGAAAACACCGTGCCGGCGCCGGACGGGGCGCGCCATGCCGGCAAGGCGGCGTGCGTGGGACTCTGGACGGCAATCGCAACCCAGGCCGGCACGCGCTTCGACATCGAGGAAACCTTCGTCGCCGGCGACCGCGCGACGATCCGCTGGCGTTATTTCATGGCCGACGGCAACTCGCTGCGCGGCGTCAACCTGATGCGCGTCGAAGACGGACGGATCGTCGAGGCGATGGGCAATGTGAAGGGATAAGGCCTGGCGTGACAAGTGCGTTCCGTCAGGCCGCGCTCAGGCCCCGGCCCGGAAACCTCCGCCAAGGTTTTGGATTCCGGTGGCCCGGTCCGGCGTGAGCGAAGGCGAAGTCGACCCGCGCTTCGCTCGGTGTCGATGGCGACCTCGCCCCGGAGTGGCGGGGCGGCGAGATAGCGCTTGACGGTCGTCACGCTCATTCGGCGCCAGCCGGAGCGCGAGCCGAGGCAATCGGTGTGGAGAGGCTGGTCGCCGCTCCAATCAAGTCGGACACGTCGGCCTCGGTCGTCGCGAACGAGGTGACGAACCTCACGATCCCGGACTCCCAGCGATCATGGTAGAAGCGGAATCCCATGTCGAGCAGCCCCCGGATCAGGGACGTGGGAAGTTGGCAGAATAGGATGTTGGCCTCGGGACGCTGCTGGATCTCCACATCCGGCACGGTTGCCAATCCTTGCGCAAGCGCCGACGCCATCGCATTGGCATGGACCGCGTTACGCAGCCAGACACCGTCTCTCAGATAACCGTCCATTTGCGCCGCCATGAAGCGCATCTTGGAACTCAACTGGCCGGCCCGCTTGCGGCGGAAAGCGATCGTGCTCGCGAGATCTCTGCGGAACGAGACGACCGCATCGACCCCAAACGTTCCATTCTTCGTGGCGCCAAATGACACAAGGTCGACGCCGGCCTTCCATGTCATCTCGGCCGGCGAGCAGCGCAGAGTGACGAGGGCATTGGCGAAGCGGGCGCCGTCCATGTGTAGCGGCAGGTTCGCCGAGCGGCAGATATCGCCGATCGCCTTGATCTCATCGAGCGCGTAGACCGATCCCACCTCCGTCGCCTGCGTGATGCTGACGCTGGACGGCTGGGCCGAGTGGACGTCGCCCACCATGCGCGTTGTATTGACGGCCAAGGCGGCGAGGTCGATCTTGCCGGCCTCGCCGGGAAGCTGCACCAACTTTGCACCCGCAGTATAGAACTCCGGCGCGCCGCACTCGTCGCGATTGATGTGCGCGTCGGCATGCGAGAGGACGCTGCCCCATGGCGGCGTCATCGCCGCGAGCGCCAGCGCGTTCGCCGCCGATCCCGTCGAGACGAGGAACACGTCGACCTCATGCTCGAACACCTCGGCGAGCTGGCGCTCGACGATGTGCGTCAACTCATCGTTGCCGTAGGGAAGCGCCTGACCCGAAGCGCACGCCGTGATGGCTGCGATCACCTCGGGGGAGGCGCCGGCGATATTGTCGCTGGTGAAGCCGCGCGGGCGGGTCTGCTTGTTGTCGCTCATGATCTTGACGCTCGTTTCATCCATTGAGCGTCCAAGCTAGACGGTTCGCCGCGCGCTTTATTGAACGATATTCAAACCGAGAGGTAACGCGCCGGCGTCACCCCCAACACCGCCTTGAAGTGTCGGGTCAGGTGGCTCTGGTCCGCGAACCCGACCGCGACGGCGACCTCGGCGACGTGCTCACCTCGCCTCAGCAGCCGGCGCGCCTCGTCGATGCGGACCTGGATCAGGTAGCGGGTGGGGGGCACCCCGAAATGCGCCTTGAAGCCATCGATCAGCGTCGCCTTGGAGCATCCGGCGAGGGCGGCAAGAACGGCGAGCTGCAGGACTTCGTCGGAGTGGGCATGGATGAAGTCACGCACGTCGCGGAACCTCGGCGGCACGAATTTCCGCTCAGCAACGCGCGACCTGCCGACTTGTGCGAAGACGTGGGGCAGGAAACGGATCAGATGCTCCTCGATCTCCAGTGCCGAGCTGTGCTCATGTTCAAGCAGGCGCCAAAGCGCGCTGAGGCCGTGCGCAACTGGGGCATTCTCCTGGAACGGGCTCTTGAAGTCGATCGTTCCGGGTTCGGTCTGGCCGCTGTCCTCAAGGACTTGCCGGATAAGGCCTTCGGGCAGGTAGAAGATCTTCTGGCTCCAGCCAAGGTCGTCACCCGCACCCCCGAAATGCGGTTCGCCGGGAGCGAAGGTCGCGATGGTGCCGCTACCGGCGTGCCAAGTCTCGCCCCGGCACCAGACATCGTGGACGCCCCGCTCGATCAGGCCGATCAGATACTCGTTGTGGACGTGCTTGGAGAAGTCCTGCCGGTGATAGTCCGCCGCCAGGTAGTCGAGCCCGCCAAGGACATCGGAGTGCTTCATCACCGCACGATTGCGCGGTGGTCGGCCCGGAGGCTCGGAACGGCCACGCGCATTTTGTCCATGTTCGACCGCGGTATCGGCCACTTACTGATCATCCAGATTGGGCATCTACGATTGATATCGTGTTCTCGCAGTGAATCACAGCCGAAGCAGGATCGATTGCTGATGCTCTCTGAGGGCCGGGCAGTCGCCGCTACCGGTCGGCCAGCGCCAGCTTGGCACCGAGCATGACGAAGGCGCCGGCAAAAGTCCGGCGCATCCAGGTCAGCACCATTGGCCGCGATGCGACATGGCTGCGGATCGAGGCGGCGAAGATGCCGTAGCCGACGAAAACCACGAAGGTCAAAAGCATGAAGACGGAGCTGAGTTCCAGCATCTTCGACAGCGCGTTGGGCTCGGTGGTGCTGACGAATTGCGGCAGGAAGGCGAAGAAGAAGATCGACAGTTTCGGATTGAGCACGTTGACGAGAATGCCGGTGGCGATCACCTTGCCGGCCGAGCGCGGCGCGACATTATCCTCGACGCTCAGGCCGCCCTTCTCCTTCAGCGTGTTCCAGGCCATGTAGAGCAGATAGGCGACGCCGAGATATTTCAGCGTTTCGAAAGCGACCGCACTGGTGTGCAGCAGCGCCGCCAGGCCGGTGATAGCGGCGGCCATATGCGGGATGATGCCGAGCGTGCAGCCGAAGGCGGCGATGATGGAGGCCCGCGCACCGCGCGAAAGGCCGGCGCTCATCGTGTAGAGAACGCCGGTGCCGGGCGAAGCCACGACGATCAGCGACGTCAACAAGAATTCTATGCTCACGATGATTTTCCTCCAGCGCCCGGCCCGGCCAGGAAGGTATCGGGCTGTGGGTCGGCGCACAAGCGGAGGCGATTGGCCAATCTCCCCCTCGTGGGCAGGGCTGTCCGGCAGGACAGGGGGCGCGACGGATCCTCTCAGCCCTTTCGAACGGTCTAAATCTATTCTCGTGTTTGCTTGGACATAGGCCGATGGGCTGGCGGGCCCTCTGGCCTGCCGGCCATCTTCCCCATCTGGGGGGAGATCGGCAGTTCCGTCGGCAATCCGTGTTCCCGGCGCGCCATCAGGCACTCTTCGTCGCCAGGCATGCAGGCGCGGCAGACATCCGGGCGCAGGTCATAGATGCCGCAAGCGGTCGACTTGCCGACTTCGCCTGTAAGGGCCGAACAGCGCACGCCCTCACAGCGCATGCCCGACAGATCGGCCGCCACGTATTTTTCCGGGATGCGGTCGAGTTGCGCATCGTCTTCCGTGGAAAAGCGCGGCCACTCGGCCGAATAGGAACAGCACGCGCCGCAACTCTGGCAATCGAAAGGGGAAGTGTTGTCGCGTCGTGACGACGGCAGGCTGGCTGCCAGGACGAGCAGCCCCGGCGCGGCAGGATTGCGATCGGCGTCGTGCGGCAAGGCGCTACTTCTTCTTGGCTGTCTTGCCCTTCGGCGCATCCACCGGCGACTTGAACAGATCGGTCGCTGCCTCGGCGGTTTTCGGCGCGGCGACGGGCTTGGCCGGCTTTGCGGCGGCAACCGGCGCTGCCGGCTGGTCCTTGGCGGAGAATTTTATGGCCATGTCAGTCCTCGTCGGCGAAACGCGATGATGGTGCGCGCGGATTGCGCAGGCGGCCGATCAGCGCCGAAACCGCCGTGATGTTCATTTCCTCGGGCGACCAGTTCCTCGTCTCCGCAATGTGGTGCGGCGCCAGTTCGCGGTGCGTGCTGCCGCTGTAGGCGGCGTCCTGATAGGTCACCCGCTCATGGGTCTTGGCGTCTTCGCGGACATATTCGATCAGGTAGTTCGGGCACTCGGCACGACCGCGCACCCCGACGCGCACCTGGGCATCGCCATGGGCGCGCTTGCAGCGTTCGAGCTTTTCCAGCACGCGCCGGACATATTCGACCGGCTTGTCGAGGGTTGCGACCATGTCGGCGATGGTCGCATCGGCCGCGATCGGCGTTGGCGGCACGCGCTTGGTGGCCATCAGCGTTTTCCGGCTCGTTTCGGCAGCGCCGCGCGCGTGGCGGCCTCTGCCATCTCGTCAGCCTCCTTCTCCAGGCGCAGTTCGCGCAAGCGTGCGGTCTTGGCTTCCCGCGCCTGGCTGACGGCATCGCGCTCGGAAATGATGCGGTTGAGCGACATCGACTGGGTTTGGGTCTTGCTGAACAGCGACACGGCCGGATCGACGGCTGTCTTCGAATGGGCGGTCAAAATCTTTCTCCTGTCAGGAGCCTGGTGCCGATAGGGCGAGACCGGGTCTTCGGTCAGGACCACGCACAAAGCCATACGGCAGCGGATTCAAATTGCTGGGGCGTCCCTTAGCACGTTCAGCCCGATGCGCAGCGCATTTTCGGCGGCAACAAGCGTAAAATGAAAAAGGCCAGGCACCGCCTGACCTTCCCTGGGAGCGCCGCGCATCCAGTTGGATGCGCAGGAAACACTCCTTCCATGCGCATGATGTGCCGTGGAAACTCAGGTTTCCGCGGCCATACGCCCGAATTCGCCATTCACCGGTGCCAGTACATCCGTGGTCACCGGGACAGCTGAATTCCTTCTTCAGGCCGCCTTCAACTGATCGGCGGACATCTTGCCCGACTTGTTGTCGCGGACCATCTCGTAGCCGAGCTTCTGGCCCTCGACGATGTCGCGCATGCCGGCGCGTTCCACGGCCGAGATGTGGACGAAAACGTCGGCGGAGCCGTCGTCAGGCTGAATAAAACCAAAACCCTTGGTGGCGTTGAACCATTTAACTGTGCCGGTGCTCATGACGAACCCTTTCCATGGCAAATATTCGTTCGCCGTCATGCGGATGCACAACGTCGTTTGTCCCGATTTTTGATGTGGGAAGTTCGTCAAAGGCGCGCTCGGAAGCGCGGATAACAAAAGTCAGTCAAACAAATATCGACACAGGTCTTCTAAACTCCAAATGTCGCCTTGTCAATTCTTGGTTTGATTCTGGTTGATTCGACCTTGGCGCTCGCGCGAACCGAAGCGTTCCGGCCATGCGACCTCCGGAAAATTTCGATATGACGGGAACCATTTTGGAAGACGCGCATTACATGGTTGGCGTCAGCGGTTCACGAGAGCAATCAAAGGAACTGCTAACGGCCAAGACGCCCCCCGCACGATAAAAAGTGCGAGGGGCGTTTTCTTTTTGGCACCTCACATCACGACGGTCATCATCGGCAGGATTTCATAGCGAAAGCCCAACCCTGAACGAACCGCCGGGTCCGCCTCGGTCAGTTCCCGCACAGCGGCCTCATCGTCGGCGCGCACGATGCCGAGTCCCCAGGGGCCGGCAGGATCGGCGACCGGCCCGAACAGGATGACACCTCCCTCGCCCAGCTTGCCGCGCAAATAATCCGAATGCTGTTTCATCAGCGCCTTTTCCGCATCGGTCAGGGTGAAGGCAAAGTCGGGCCGTGGCGGGATCAGCCGGCAGTGGAACACGCCCTGAGGCTTGCCGCCGGCCTCATCAGCGAGAAAGGTGGCCAGCCAATCGAGCACGCGTTCCCAGCCGAGGCCGTGATCGCGGCAGGCGCCTTCGCGAGCGGCGAAACCCTCGTGCCGCAAGATCAGCCGCGTTCCGGCATCGACTTCTTCGAGCGTATAGGTGACGATGGTGACGTTGTCGTCGTCCCATGGCGCCTTCCATGTCATGACCAGGAGGTGCGGTGGCTCGACCTTGAGATATTCGCCCTGGACATGAAATTCCTGGCCATCGGCGCCTATACCTTCCGATCGCCATGCGCCGCCTGGCCGCACGTCGGCTCTATGTCTCGTCGTCCGGTAAAGCTCGTCCGATCTCCACCAGAGCGGTATCTGGTCATCCGCCGTCAATGCGCGAAACACCCGCTCGGGCGGAGCCGCAATCGTCACGGTGGCGAGAATCATGCCCGCCGATACATCGGCGATAGCGCGAGGTCTGTCGTGGCTGGCCATCACCCGTTCTCCAGGTAGGATTTCAGATCGCCAAGGCTTGCCTGCGAACTGTAGCTAGCGCTCCTGATCGGTCGGCCTGATGACGATCTCGTTGACGTTGACGCGCGCCGGCTGACTGACCGCGTAGACGATGGCGGCGGCGACATCCTCGGCGGTCAGCGCCTCCATCGTGGCGAGGCGCTGGTCCAGCCCCGCCTTCGAGGCGGCGTTGGTGATGTGGTCGCCAAGCTCGGTGCGCACCAGGCCAGGCTCGATCACGGTGACGCGGACCTTGTCGGCATAGACCTCGCGCCGCAGCGATTCCGAAAAGCCCACGACACCAAACTTCGTCGCCGCGTAACCGCTGGCGCCGGGATTGGCGACGCGGCCGGCGACCGACGAGACATTGACGACATGACCCCTGGCGGCCTTGAGATGCGGCAGCGCCGCCTTGGTGACGCCCATCAGCGCCAAAAGGTTGAGTTCCACCATATGGCGCCAATCATCGAGCGTTGCCTCGGCGGCCGGGGACAGCAGCATCACACCCGCATTGTTGACGAGGATGTCGAGGCGGCCCCATTCGGCCACCACCTTCCCGACCATGGCGGCGACATCGTCGTTGCGGGTGACGTCGGCCTCGATGCGCAACGCCGTTCCGCCGGCCCTCTCGATGCGCGCGGCCAGCGCTTCGAGCCGATCGGCGCGGCGGGCGGCGATCGCCACCCTTGCCCCGGCAACGGCCAACGCCGCGGCCGTCGCCTCACCAATGCCCGAAGAGGCGCCGGTGACGAGAGCAACCCGTCCGGCAAGTGCGGAAGAAACAGACATTGCAACATCTCCAAAAGGCGCCTGCCCCAACGTACTTAGGTCGTCCCGATCCTTCTGGAAGGCGCTTCACAGACAGGCCTATTCGTCAGGGCCGGGCTCTGGCCAGGCGGCTTCGGCATACCATTGCCGCATCGCCGGCATCGCCAGCACGGCGTCGACATAGGCGGAGGTATCGGGCGCCAGCTCGCCGCCATAGGTGTCGAAGGCCGCCTCTCACGTGCTCCAGCCCTTGCTGAAAGCGTTGGTGAAGGTGACCTCGCCATGGTCATCCCTCGCCTCGCCCAGCACCACATCCATGCCGTCGCTGGTCACCCTGGCGACGGCGAACCCGCCCATATAGGCAGCCTTCGGCTTGAACAGGTCGAGCCCGTCGCGGCGATAGACCAGCGGTGTGGCGTGCTGGTGGCCGTGGAAGATGCCGACGACATTATAGCCTTTCAGCGCCGCCAGCAGCGCCTGCCTGTCGGCTTCGCCCCACCAGTGCGGCGCGCCGGCGCCGTTGTCGTCGTAGGTTCTCCTGGCGGCGTCCCACCGCTCCGTCGAAAATGTGTCCCAGCCATAGTGCTGGAACAGGATGACAGGACGCCCGTCCGCCGCGTAGGTCGCCAGATCCTGCTTCAGCCATGGCAGGCTGCTGTCGGCGCCATGGCCGGTGTCGCCGGCGAAACGATGCGTCTGGACGAGATGCAGGCCGCCCCAATCCCAGGAATAGCAGTCGGTCTCGACATCGAAGCTGGTGGCCGGCACCGGCGGCTTGAAGAACACGCCGGCGCGGTGGTTGACCTCGACATAGTCGCGCATTTCGCGCCGGTACCAGTCGACATGGTGCGGCGGACCGTTCTGGTCGAGATCGTGATTGCCGAGGCCGACATAGACCGGCATGTGGACACGGTCGGAGCCAACGCCTTGGCTGTAGCGCTGGCTGAATTGCAGCAGTTGCGTGCCCTCGCTCGGCTGGGTGATCTGGCCGCCGCCATCGTCGGTGATGTCGCCGCCGACGACGAGGCCGAGCGGCATGCCGATCCGGCTGCCAGCCGAACGCAGGCCGGTGGCGACGCCGTTGATCTCGGCCGGCCAGTGCTTGTCATTGATGGCGTTCAGCGCCGCAACGTTGCGCAGCAGTGCAGCGTCAGTCTTGCCCTCCTGCTGGCAATTGGGGCTCAAGCCGCTTGCCATGCGGCAGGCATGGACATCGGCGATGAACAGGAATGTGGCGTCGATGGGCTGGATGCGTTCGCCCGTCTGGCCGAACGCCGGACGTGAAAGCGCACCAGCCGTGGCGAGACCGGCGGCCTGCACCAGAAAGCTGCGCCGTGAAAGCAATGCAGAGGCGTGGCGATTCATCATGCGGGAATTTCAGCATGGAGAGCGGCCGGCCGTAAAGTTCAGCCCGCGACGTTGTTGCGCGAAGAGCGGCCCGATGATCGACATCGCGACGGGCGTCTGCCATTTTCATGGGCGTCCGGATCGAGACTGGTTGCAAGGGGGAATGCCATGAAGACTGTATTTGCCGGCACGATCTTGACGATCCTGCTCACCGCCGGCGCCGCGCACGGTGGCCCCTGCGTCGATGCGAAATCGGCCAAAAACGGGTTCGTTCTGGCGAGGCCCGGCATCCAGAGCGAGTTTCGGCCCGCGGCCGGCGGGATGATCGCCGTCGCCAACACCTACGAGTCGCAATCACCGCAGAAGCAGTTCCTGTTTGCCGGCCTGATCGAGGTTTTTCGCGACAGCGACACCGGCCGGCTGGCCATGATCCCGTTTTCGGATCTGCGAAAGCTGTTTCCGCTGCAGATGGGGGCCAAGAGCACGATCGAGTTCGTCGAGCTGTCGCCGGGCAAGCAGCCGAAGGCCACCCAGACGCTGACCCTGGTGGTCAAGGGCAAGGAGACCTTCAGCCTTGGCGACTGCAAATACAATGTGCTGGCCGTCAAGGAGACCTTCAAGAACGGGAGCGGCGAGACGCTGGACGCATTCACCGCGCTCTATGCACCCGATCTGCAGGCCGCTCTCGCCCGGCGCTATGATGAAGGCACCAGCGCGGAATCGGTCAACGGCTACGAGACGGTCAAGCCGCTGGCCGAGTAGCCTCACAAGGTGCCGTACCGTCGCAGCACCCTGCGACGCCGCCTCGCCCCCGGCTCGCCCTGGGATGATGCGGCTTGGGAAGCGCCCCACTCCAACGCGGCAAGGCAATCGCGCAGCGGACCGGCGTCCTGCGCCGTCTTGGCCATCGACATGGCGCCGGAATAGGTGGCGATCACGAGCGCCGCAAAGCGCTGGGGATCGGTGTCTCGCTCCCTGCCCGCCTGCTGGTCGGCCTCGATCTTGCCGGCGATCGCCTTGCGCCATGCCGTAAAGATGCCGGCAAGGGCGGCGCGGAAATCGGGATCGGCGAGCGACAGCTCGTGCGCCAGATTGTTGAGCGGGCAGCCGCGCACGAAACCCTGCTGCTCCAGTTCCGCCGTCACCGCCTCGAAGACAGCCCGCACCCCTTCGCGGGCCGAAGCCGCCGCCTTGACCGGCACGATCCATGTCTCGTCGACCGCAGCCGCCACGCGCTCCTCGATCACGGCCAGGGCCAGCGCCTTCTTGGTCGGGAAATGGTGATGCAGAGCGCCGCCGCTGACGCCGGCCGCCGCCATCAGGTCGCCGAGGCTGGAAGCATGATAGCCGCGCGCCTGAAACGTTTCCTCGGCGACATCGAGCACTTTCCTGCGCATGCCTTCGGGGTCGTTGATGCGTTTTTGGGCATGCCGTGCCATCGCGAATCTCCCCTTCTCCCCTTGTGGGAGAAGGCGCCTGAACGAAGTGAAGGCGAATGAGGGGTGCTCCAGCTTGCCATAGCCAGCTTGGCATAGACGGTGTTCCGTCCGACACCCTCAACCGTCTTGGCGCTGCGCGCCAATCTTCCTTCTCCCTCAAGGGGAGAAGGAAGAAGAAGATAGCATATTGACAAAACAGGACAACCGGTCTGTTTTATAAACAGGACGATCACCCTGTTTCCTAGGATTGACGGATGAACCTGCCCCTGAATGCCTCAGCAGCCCCCGTTGCGCTCGCCTCGCCTGTCGTCGAATTGCGGCAGTACACTTTGAAATCAGGCAAGCGCGAGAAACTCATCGACCTCTTCGACGGCAGGCTGATCGAAGGCCAGGAAGAGGCCGGGATGACCATCATCGGCCAGTTCCGCGATCTTGACCGTCCGGACATGTTCGTCTGGCTGCGCGGCTTCGACGGTATGGACGCACGCAAGGATGCTCTGGCCACGTTCTACGACGGCCCGATCTGGGCGGCGCACCGTGACGCGGCCAATGCGACGATGATCGATTCCGACGATGTGTTGCTGCTGAAGCCGGCATGGTCAGGCGCCGGCTTCAACCTCTCGGGCATGGAACGGGCCGCCTTGGCTATCGGCGAAAAGCCGATTCGAAACAGGTCGATGGCTGGCATTGTAGTCATCCGGATTCATCATTTGCGGCCGGGAGCGGAGACCGAGTTCGCCAATCGCTTCGAGGCCGAGGCGGCGCCAATGATGAAGGCAACCGGCGCCCGCCTGCTCGCCGCTTTTGTCACGGAGCACGCCGAAAACAGCTTTCCACGCCTGCCGGTGCGGGCGAGTGAAAATGTCTTCATTTCCGTCACCGGCTTCGAGGATGCCGAGGCGCATGCCCGCCATGAAGCCACCTTTGCCGTCTCGCCAGATTGGCTGGCTTTTTGGCAGGCAGCTCGGCTTGACCTGACCAAACCAACGGAGACCTTGCGGCTGTCGCCCACGTCGCGATCGTTGGCCGGGCGGCGCACCTAAAGCGCGTCGCGTTGAGACGGACTCATGCGACGCGCTTTAGGGTATTTATTTTATGCATGTCGTTCTCTCCAAACCGAGGACACTTTTGGGCGGCATGCATTAGACTTCAAATGCCTCAACGATGGCCCTGGCGACAAAAGCCGGCTCCTCCCAATGCGGGTTGTGGCCACACGCTTCGGCCCGCAGGAAGACGGCTTCGGGAAGAGCGCGGAGCAACGCCTGCTGGTGCGCTTCGCCGAACAGCGGGTCGCACGCGCCGGCGAGGATCAGCGTTTGGGTTCGCACTGCCTGTGCCGCACCGGTCAGGTCGGCCCCGCAGATTTCTTCCAGGATGGCCCGCCAGCGCGCCGCGGGCATCGCCGATGCGTCTTTCGCCAGGCCGGCGAGAAACGGCTGGGGCACACCGGGCCGGCAGGCATGCCACCAGGCATAGAACGGGTCGGCCGGCGATATCGGATCGCGCAGAGCCTGAACACCCGCGACGAGCGGATGACCCTGCGCGAAATCGGGCTTCAGCGTGCCGGCCATGACCATCAGCCCCCCGATGAGGTCGTTGTGCCGCGCGGCCAGCGCAATGACCACCATAGCACCCAAGGAATGGCCGACGACGGCAGGCCGGTCGAGCCGCAAGTGCCGGATAAGCCCGGCAATGTCATCGGCAAAGTCGGCGATGCCGAAGCCCTTGCCCGTTTGCGACGCACCGTGGCCGCGCAGGTCAGGCATGATCAGCCGGCGACCGGCCAGATGCGGCACCAGGAGCGAAAAGCTGCGGCTGGTATCGGTGAAGCCATGCACCAGAACCAGCGCCGGCTCGGCGCCTGATATCTCGACATAGGCGATCTCGAGGCCGCCAACATCGACAAGTTGCTTGCGGCCGGCCCAGGCGTCCTGTTCCACCGGGGCATCCAAGCCCGTGTCCAGTACTGCCGGCGTCACAGGCCGAGCTTTTCCTTGACCGCGGCAAGGCCGGGCTTGCCGTCAAAGGTGGTGACGCCGGCGAGCCAGGCGTCAAGGCGGTCCTTGTTGAGCGTGATCGCCTTCAGCGCCCCGTCCTCCGGCTTCATGCCGTCATTGATCAGGTAGCCCATGCCGACATTCTCGAAATCGATGTCGAAGGCGAGATTTTTGAGGAATTGCGCGACGTTCGGGCACTGATCGAGATAGCCTCTGCGCACCTGCGTCGTCACCGTTGCGGCACCGAAGTTCGGGCCGAAGAACTTGTCGCCGCCGGTCAGATACTTGAAATCGTACATGGTGTTCATCGGGTGCGGCGCCCAGCCCTGGAAGACGATGAACTGCTTCTCCTTGATCTCATAGCCGACCTCGGAGAGCATGCCTGCCTCGCTCGACTCGACCACGTGCCAGCCGTCCAGGCCGAAGGCCGGATCGGCGATGGCATCCATCATCAGCTGGTTGGATCCGGGCTCGATGCCGTACATCTTCTTGCCGAACTTGTCGGCGAATTTGTGCAGGTCGGAGACGTCCTTGACGCCCGCTTCCCAGACATAGGTCGGCACGGCGAAGGTGTATTTGGCGCCGACGAGATTGACGTGCACATTCTCGATCGAGCCATCCTTCTTGTAGGGCTCGTAATAGGTGACCATCGCCGGATCCCAGTAGCCCAGGAACAGGTCCAGATCCCTGTTCTTCATGCCCTCATAGATGACGTTGATGCCAAGCACCTCGCTTTGCGGCTGATAGCCGAGCGCTTGCAGCAGGACGTTGGCCACCCCCGTGGTGAAGGCAAGATCGTTCCAGCCGGGCTCGGCCATGCGAACCGTCCTGCATTGTTCGGCCTCCGCCGCCTGGGCCGCGTGAGACGCCAGCGCCAACGCGGCAAGACAGACGCCATTTGCAAGGATGCGCAGCATTTCGTTCTCCTCTATCGTATTGACCAGCTCTTCTCGCTGTTGACCGCTTGGTCTTTTTATTGTCCCATCGGTCAATGATTGATCTGGCTGGACGAAAATGTCAACGTGGATTCGTCATGCATGGATCGAACCCGTGAAACTCAAGCGTCTCGGTGACATACGCCGTAAGGAATTGCGGCAGGCGGCCTTCGCGGTGCTGGAGCGCGAAGGCATTGCGGGTGCTACTCTGGAAAAGGTGGCCGCTCATGCGGGAGCCTCCAAGGGAATCGTGCTGCATTACTTCCGCAACAAGCAGGAACTGTTCGAGCATGCGATGCGGGAGGCCAACGCCGTGCTGCGCGATGCGGTGGTCGTCCGGCTTCGCCAGGCGCGGACGCCGAGGGAGCGCCTGGACGCCGTGATCGAGGGCAATTTCGAGGAGCATCTGTTCCTGCCGCCTCTATGCCATGCCTGGCTTTCGCTTTGCGCCGAGGTGCCGCGCGACGAAAAGCTGGCGCGCATCCAGAAGGTGCTTCACGCGCGCATGCGCTCGAATCTGTTGTCGGGCCTGCACGGCCTTGCCTCGCGCAGGGACGCCGACGACATCGCGCTTGGCGTCACCGCGCTGATCGACGGACTCTGGCTGCGGCTCGGTCTGGAGCCGGGCAGCGTCTCGCGCGAACAGGCGATCCGCCAGGTCAAGGATTTTGTCGCCGCGCGGCTGGCCATGCGGCAGCCTGAGACTGTTGGCGCGTAACCGGAGTTCGGCTGGCCAGCCGGAACAGGCCTTCCTTCTCCCCTTGCAAGGGGAGAAGGAAAGGCCCTCGTCCTTCAACCGATTTGTACCTGTCTCGACATCATTCTCCGCTTGATGCGTTTTGTGCAACACGATACGCCGTTGCCCAAATCGACAGACCGGAGATTTCCCGTGAGCGCTGAGAAAACCAGAACCGAAACCGATACGTTCGGCCCCATCGAGGTTGCGTCCGACCGCTACTGGGGCGCGCAGGCGCAGCGTTCCCTGGGCAATTTCAAGATCGGCTGGGAAAAGCAGCCGGCCTCGATCGTGCGCGCGCTCGGCGTCGTCAAGCGGGCGGCGGCGGAAGCCAATATGGAGCTGAAGCGGCTCGATCCCGCAATCGGCAAGGCGATCATCGCGGCCGCGCAAGAGGTCATCGACGGCAAGCTCAACGACCATTTCCCGCTGGTGGTCTGGCAGACCGGCTCGGGCACGCAGTCCAACATGAACGCCAATGAGGTGATCTCCAACCGGGCGATCGAGATGCTGGGCGGCGTCATGGGCTCGAAGAAGCCGGTGCATCCCAACGATCACGTCAATATGAGCCAGTCGTCGAACGACACCTATCCGACGGCGATGCACATCGCCTGCGCCGAACGCATCGTGCACGACCTGATCCCTGCGCTGCACCACCTGCACAAGGCGCTCGGCGCCAAGAGCAGGGAGTTCAACCACATCATCAAGATCGGCCGCACCCACACGCAGGATGCCACCCCACTCACCCTTGGCCAGGAATTCTCAGGCTATGCGGCGCAGGTCGCCTCCTCGATCAAACGCATCGCGACGACGCTGCCCGGCCTGCAGGAACTGGCGCAGGGCGGCACCGCCGTCGGCACCGGCCTCAACGCGCCGGTCGGCTTCGCCGAGCGGGTGGCCGATCGCATTGCCGCCATCACCGGCATCGCCTTCGTCACCGCGCCGAACAAGTTCGAAGCGCTCGCCGCCCATGATTCCATGGTGTTCTCGCATGGCGCGATCAATGCCGCGGCCGCGGCGCTGTTCAAGATCGCCAACGATATCCGCTTCCTCGGGTCGGGCCCGCGTTCGGGCCTCGGCGAATTGTCGCTGCCGGAAAACGAACCCGGCTCCTCGATCATGCCGGGCAAGGTCAACCCTACCCAGTGCGAGGCGATGACGCAGGTCTGCGTGCAGGTGTTCGGTAACAATGCGGCGCTGACCTTCGCCGGCAGCCAGGGTCATTTCGAGCTCAACGTCTATAACCCGCTGATGGCCTACAACTTCCTGCAGTCGGTGCAGTTGCTCGCCGACGCTTGCGTCTCCTTCACCGACAATTGCGTCGTCGGCATCGAGGCGCGGGAAGACAACATCAAGGCGGCCCTCGACCGCTCGCTGATGCTGGTGACGGCGCTCGCCCCGACCATCGGCTACGACAATGCCGCCAAGATCGCCAAGACGGCGCACAAGAAGGGCACGACACTGCGCGAGGAAGCGCTGGCCACCGGCCTGGTGAGCGAGGCCGACTATGACCGGCTGGTGCGGCCGGAGGACATGACACATCCGGGGTGAGGTTTTTCGGCGGGAAAATTTGCTCCCGTCACCGCATCGACCGACACGAATTTCGCGCGTCTCGTCCAATCACGGAAACGTATGGCCTGTGAACAATGTGTCGCCGCATAGGCGGCTTTGGTGAACAGTCGGCATCGTCTATCTCAGTGGTCATTCAACCCATTCGGAGAGCCACCATGTCCATCAACACTTCTGCCGCCGGCGCCGGTACCGCGTCCAACAGCTCCGTCACCATCCTGCTCGGCCGTATCCTGCTCGCGGTCATTTTCCTACTTTCCGGCTTCGGCAAGCTCACCGCCATTTCCGGCACCGCTGGCTATTTCGGCGGCTTCGGCCTGCCGTTGCCGACCGTAACAGCGGTTGTCGTCGGCCTCATCGAACTGCTCGGCGGCCTCGCCGTCCTCGTCGGCTTCCAGACCAGGATCGCCGCCGTGGTGCTCGCGATCTTCACGGTCGCCACCGGGCTGGTCGCCCACACCGGCTGGGCCGACCAGATGCAGATGATCCAGTTTCTCAAGAACCTCGCCATCACCGGCGGCTTCCTGCTGCTGGCTTCATCGGGCGCCGGCGCTTATTCCATCGACGCCAAGCGCGGCTGAACCTCCCTCCCAAGCCTTGACTGAAGCGGCGCGGAATTTTCCGCGCCGCTTTTTCGTTGTCTGGAATAGCTCGCCGGTTTCAGCTGCTGCCTCACCAGCGTAGACTGCGGTGCGGGCGGCCCGAGGCCAATTGGGGGTGCCGGCAAGGGAGGTGACCATGACCCGCAACGCATTGCTTCTGGTTTCACGACTGCTGCTTGCCGTGCTATTCGTACCGTCCGGCTTCCAGGCGCTGGCCAACATTGCCGGCACGACCAGTTATTTCACCGATCTCGGCCTGCCGCTGCCGGGGCTCGCCGCCTGGGGCACGGGCCTGTTCGAGCTGATCGCCGGATTGCTGATCCTCGTCGGCTTCCAGACCCGGATCGTGGCGCTGCTGCTCGCCGCTTTCTGTATCGCGGCCGGCTACATCGGTCACCATGGCCAGGGCGTCGGCGACGTTACACTCGCCTTCCTGCACCAGCAGATGCTGATGAAGGACATCGCCATATCAGGCGGTTTCCTGGCACTGGCCATGGCCGGTGCCGGAGCCTGGTCGGCCGACGGACGCGGTTTCGGCATCGGTGCGGACGTGACTTGATCTTTATTTGACGGAAACGCTCGGGCCGCCTTCGACCGCCAGCACCAACCGGCGATTGGTGATCCTTGCAAGTTGCGCCAGCCGGCCGGCCGGGCGCTCGCCATAGAGATCGGCCAGCGACGCGGGCAGCACCAGCGCCAGCACGCCGTTGGCGCGCTGTTCCCATTTCAGCCTGGGCATGATGCCGGGCATCGAGGCCGTCAGCAGATAGACGACACGCATCATCGCCGCCAGCACCCGGGCACGCTCGAGATAGCGCGGCGTTGCCAGCGCCTTGATTTCCGGCGCGATCGATTCGTTGAAGATGCCGTCATGGCGATAGGCGTTGGCCAAGGCCAGGAAGGCACGGCCGGGATGATCGACGCCGAAGAAAGAGGCATGGGCAATGATGTTGAGCGACTGCCTGCCGCGATACTCCGGATGCGCGCGCCAACCGATATCGGCCAGCAATGCGGCGGCGTGGCGGTAGCGCGCCTCGTCCTCCGTCTCATCGATGCCGAAGGCGGCAAAGGATTTGGCCGTCCAGTCGACCAGTTCATGCGAATGGCTGACCGAGCGCGACCGCAACCGGGCGAGTTCCTCGGATGCCGAGATCAAGGGATCGGCCTTCTGCTCCGCCTCATCGAGGAGCGAATAGAGAAAGCCTTCACGCACACCGAGCGCCGAGACGATGATCTTCGACGGCTGCATCGCCGCCATGATCTCCTGCAGCACGATGGCGCCGTAGGGCAGCAGCGAACGGCGGTTCTTCGAGACGCCTTCGATACCCTTGACCTTCTCGATCTCGGCTTTGGCCACCTGCTTGAGAAAGGCCGTCGCACTGTCGGCTGATATCTCGTAATGGTGCATGACGCCGAGCGGGTAATTGGTCATCTCCATGTGCAGCCGGGCGAGATTTCGCCAGGTGCCGCCGACGGCGTAGAAGGGCCGGCCCTGCCCGCCCTTCAGCAGCTTGGCCCGCGCCAGTTCGTCGCGCGCGATCTTCTGCGCCTGGCTGAGCGAGTTCTTCGCCATGTCCTGCAGGCGAAGGCCACCGAGCGGCAGCGTTATGCCGTCACCGATCGCTTCGCCATTGACGTCGACCAGTTCAAGGCTGCCGCCACCCAGATCGCCGGCGATGCCATTGGCCGGATGGAAGCCCGAAATGACGCCGAGCGCCGAATAATAGGCTTCCTGGCGCCCGCTGATCACCCGGATTTCGGTCTTCAGCACCTCTTCGGCGCGGTGGATGAAATCGGGGCCGTTGATGGCCTCACGGGCTGCGGCCGTGGCCAAGACGTACATATGCCCGGCGCCGGCCTGGTCGGACAGCGCGCGAAAGCGGCGGAACTCTTCCATCGAGCGCGTCACCGCCTCGGGATCGAGTTTGCCGGTCGAAACGATGCCGCGGCCAAGACCGGCCAGCATCTTTTCGTTGAACAGCATGGTCGGCGAGCGCGCCAGCCCTTCATAGACAACGAGGCGGATCGAATTCGACCCGATGTCGATGATGGACAGCGGTCGCCGGTCCTGCAGCCGGCCCTGGGAATCAGACAGCATCAGCCGGACGCTGCGGCGTTCTTCTTGCGGCGCTTGAACTGCGCGATGCGCTTGGGCGCATGCGACTTCAGCGCGTCACCCCGTCCGGACAGGCTCGGATTGGTCATGAAATATTCCTGCGCGTTGAACGGTTCCTCGCCCTCCTCCAGCATCACGCGCCGGGAGGTTCCATCAGCCAATACGTCGAAACTTTGCTGATTGTCCATGATGTTGCCGAGCATGATCTGGCCCAGGACCTGTTCATGCACAGTTGGATTGGTGATCGGCACCATGGTCTCGACGCGGCGGTCCAGATTGCGCGGCATGAGGTCGGCCGAGGAGATGTAGATGATCGCCTCGTCCGACGGCAGGCCGTGGCCGTTGCCGAAGCAGTAGATGCGGCTGTGCTCGAGGAAGCGGCCAACGATCGACTTGACCCTGATGTTTTCCGACAGGCCCGGCACCTGCGGTCGCAGACAGCAGATGCCGCGCACGACGAGGTCGATCTCGACGCCGGCGCGGCTGGCATCATAAAGCGCATCGATGATGATCGGGTCGACAAGCGCATTCATCTTCATCCAGATTCGCGCCGGCCTTCCTTCTAGCGCGTGGGCA
Source organism: Mesorhizobium sp. dw_380 (assembly GCF_018588885.1). Lineage (GTDB taxonomy): Bacteria > Pseudomonadota > Alphaproteobacteria > Rhizobiales > Rhizobiaceae > Mesorhizobium. The sequence continues at coordinate 46,345 of NZ_JAFFIW010000032.1, read as the reverse complement.
ACTTCGTCGGAAATGTGCTGCAGGATGCGGTTTCGCAGCGTGAACGGCGAGATCGCCAGCCGCATTTCGGCGGTCGGCTCGGCATAGCCGGTGATGAAATTGAACAGCTGGGCAACGTCGCGGGCGATCGTCGGATCGGTGGTGAAGAAGGACAGATCGGTGTAGATGCGCGCTGTGACCGGATGGTAGTTGCCGGTGCCGAGATGCACGTAATTGCGCAGCTTGCCGTCCTCGCGTCGCACCACCAGCGACATCTTGGCGTGGGTCTTGAGTTCGAGGAAACCGAACACGACCTGCACGCCGGCGCGCTCGAGGTCGCGGGCCCAGCGGATATTGGCTTCCTCATCGAAACGCGCCTTGAGCTCGACAAGCGCGGTCACCGACTTGCCGGCCTCGGCCGCGTCGACCAGGGCGCGCACGATCGGGCTGTCATTGGAGGTGCGATAAAGCGTCTGCTTGATCGCCACCACTTCGGGATCAGCCATTGCCTGGCGCAGGAACTGCACCACCACGTCGAAGGATTCGTAGGGGTGATGGACGATGATGTCCTTCTCGCGGATGGCGGCAAAACAGTCGCCCCCGTGCTCGCGAATGCGCTCGGGGAAGCGTGGATTGTAGGGCGTGAATTTGAGATCGTCGCGGGGGACGGAGACGATCTCGGAAATCTGGCTGAGCGCCAGCGGACCAGTCAAGACGCTGATGCGGCTCGACGAGACGCCAAGCTCGCCGGCGACGAAGTCGCGCAATTCGCTGGGCATCAGTCTGTCGAATTCGATGCGGATCACCGATCCGCGGCGGCGGCGTTTCAGCGCCGTCTCGAACAGGCGCACCAGATCTTCCGATTCCTCCTCAACCTCGATATCGCTGTCACGGATGATGCGGAATGTGCCTGAGCCCTTGACCTCGTAACCCGGAAACAGCTTGCCGATATAGAGGCCGACCGCCTCTTCCAGCGGGATGAAGCGGACGTGGTGCTTGCGATCCGGAAGGCGGATGAAGCGCTTCAGCGCCACCGGCAGGCGTAAGAGCGCGCTCATCTCCTCGCCATTCTTGCGATGGCGCAGCTGCAGCGCCATCGAGAAGCCGAGATTGGGAATGAACGGGAACGGATGCGCCGGGTCGATCGACAGCGGGGTGAGCACCGGAAACACCTGGTCCTGGAAATGCTCTTCCAGCCAGATCTTCTCGTCCTTGGTCAGCGCGTCGCGGGTGATGCTTTCGATGCCTTCCTTGTTGAGCAGCACCGTCAGAGCCGAAAGGCTCTTCTGCTGGTCTTCCTGCAGCCGCTCGACCTCGCGCAGCAGCTGTTCGAGCTGCTGTTCGGGGGTGCGGCCGTCAGGGCTCTTCAAGACGATGCCCTCGCGCACCTGGCCGGCGAGGCCAGCGACGCGCACCATGAAGAACTCATCGAGATTGGCTGCCGAGATCGACAGGAAGCGGACACGCTCCAGCAGCGGATGATTGGTGTTCAGCGATTCCTCGAGAACGCGGCGATTGAACTGCAGCCAGGAAAACTCACGATTGACGAAACGGTCCGGGTTGCCGCCCTCCGGGCTCGCCGCCTCGACATTGATGAATTCGCTCTGCACCGGCTTCAGTTCGTTCATGGTTCCTGCTCTTCCTACGCCTGGTCGCTTAGCCGCATTTCTGCGACCCCAAGCCGTTCCGCTTGGCTGCAAAATGCTCCAGCCGGTTAACCGGCTTAACTTATCCTCTGACAGGCTTTTGCGACAGTTTCATTTCATCGATCTTGCAAAGAGGCCTGTTATGATCCAGATGCAGACGAGACTGCGTTAAGGAGACGACGATGGCAGGCGGTTCCATTCCCCATTTCCAGAACGATGCGGGCTTTCCGGCAATCGACATCGGGGTCAAGGAATTCATGTGCACGGGTGCCAATCCGCCTTTCGACCACCCGCATGTGTTTCTCGACATGGGCGACGACAATGAAAAAGTCTGCCCCTATTGCTCGACGCTCTACCGCTATTCGCCGAAGCTGAAGGCAACCGAAACGCTGCCGGCCGGCTGCCTCTACATCGACCAGGCCGCCTGATTCTTTCGCGACAGACCTGATGGACACGCGCTCCCGGCAAGTCGTCATCGCCGGGGCTGGCGTCGCCGGGCTGACCGCGGCCATTGCCTTCGCCGAACGCGGCTATCCTGTGCAGGTGTTCGAACAGGCGCAGCGCCTTGAAGCGGCTGGCGCCGGCATCCAGCTCTCTCCCAACGCGACACGCATCCTTCGCCAGCTTGGGGTGCTCGACCGACTGCTGCCGGCGGCGGTGCGGCCGGAGGCCGTGGTGCTGAAGGACGCCGCGACATTGCGCGAACTGGCGCGCGTGCCACTCGGGCAAGCTGGCGAAATTCGCTGGGGCGCTCCGTATCTCGTCGCGCACCGGGCCGACCTGCAGAGCGCGCTGATGGCGGGGGTTGGCGAGATGCCTGATATCCATCTCACCACTGGCGCCCGTGTCAGCAGCGTTGCCGGCGGTCCCCACGGAATCACGGCGACAGCCGAAATTGACGGCAAGATCGTTGGAGCCGAGGGGTTTTTGCTGATTGGCGCCGATGGCGTCTGGTCGTCGACACGTTCGCTTGTCAATTCCGGCAAAGGCGCCGCCTTCGCGAAAAGCCACTTCTCCGGCGAATTGGCCTGGCGTGCCACCGTCGCGGCCGGCAGCCCCGCTGGGCAGGCCTTTGCCGCCATCGGCGCCACCAACTGCGTCACCACTTTCCTCCATCCCGGCTTCCATATGGTCGCCTACCCGGTCAGCAGAGGCAGCGCCTTCAATCTCGCCGCCTTCACCAGGGGCGAGCGGATTGCCGAGGGCTGGTCCGGCAATGCCGACCAGGGAATTCTGACCGGCGCCCTGCGCGGCGCGTCATCGGCACTTGGCCACCTCGTCAAGGAAGCCGGACCTTGGACGGCATGGCCGATCCATACGGTTGACAGCACACGGCCCTGGACGAGCAGGAGCATCGCGCTGATCGGCGATGCGGCGCATGCGATGACGCCGTTCGCGGCGCAGGGCGCAGCCATGGCGATCGAGGACGCGGCAATGCTTGCCCATATCATCGCCGACTTCCCTGCCGATCCGACAAGAAGTCTTCAGATATGGGAGAACCTGCGACGGCCGCGCATCGCGAGAGTGGCTCGTCGCGGCGCCGTCAACCGCCTTGCCTGGCATGCCGCCGGTCCAGTGGCAGTCGCCCGCAATCTGTTCCTGAAAATGCGGCCTTCGGAAAAGCTCGCCACCGACCTCGACTGGCTCTACGGCTGGCGACCGGCTGAAATCAAAACACTGGCCAGTTCTTGACGTAGTGGTAATTTGTAGTTACATTTTCGCAGTGACACGAGGCTTAGATTGCGATTCGAATGGGATGCCGAAAAGGCAATGTCCAAGTTGCGCAAACATGGCGTGAGTTTCGAGACCGCAGCTCGCGTTTTCTTCGACCCTTTTGCATTAACGATCCAGGATCGGGTGGAAGAAGGCGAATATCGTTGGCAGACAATTGGCGCCGTCGACGGGGGATTGGTTTTGTTGATCGCGCACGCTGATCGAGAGGAAGACGGGATGGAGGTGATCCGCATCATTTCAGCGCGGGGAGCCACGCCTCAGGAGAAAAGACGCTATGGGCAAGATCGTCCGACATAAAATCGATCCAACGAATCCGCCTTCTTTGACGGAAGCACAAAAGGCTGAAATTGCCGCTCTCAAAGCGCGACCTGAGGATGACATCGACACGAGCGATATTCCCGAATTGACCGAAGAATTCTGGCAAAACGCGGTTCGAAATCCCTATTTCAAACCCATCAAGCAGCAGTTGACCCTGCGTCTCGATTCCGATCTCGTCGCATGGTTCAAGCGACGCGAGCCGGATGGTCGCGGCTACCAAAGCGCGATCAACAAGGCGCTTCGCGAATACGTGGCAAAGCAAGAGCGCAAGACCGGCTGACCACTTTGGCGACACGTTCAGTGGTCAGTTGTAAAGCCGCATCGACAGCCCAAGCGACACCGGCAGCGGGTTCCACCAGCCGGTGCGCAGGCCGGCGGTGCGCAGTGCCGCCGCCGTCCAGGTGTTGCAGCCGACCAGTGCATTGAAATGGTCGTTCGCCTCGTAGAAGCGGTCGAAGCTGGAATAGCTCGCATTCTCGATCACGACGGGGCCGTTCAGCCCCTGCTGGAAACTCGCCGCGATATAGTCGAGCAATGCCGCGAACCGCTCCTCGCCAATATCGAAGCCCGCGACGTCGGGATGCGGCTCGGCGATCGCGCCGGCGACATCGACATGCATCACCGAGGCATCGAGCGTCAGCGCCTTGAGCACCGGCATCGCCTTTAGTTGCGACCACGTTGGTGTTTCCAGATAGAAGGCGCGGCCACCCCAGCCGAAGACGATGTAGCGCACGTCAGGCGCGTCGGCCGGAAGGCCGGCCTTGACCAGGAAGTGGAAACGCCTGCGAACCTCCTCGTCGACCGGGATGGCGATGTCGGTGTGGATCGGGTTCTTCAGCACCAATATGCGCCGCGCTCCCTCGCCCGCAGCGGCCGCCGGCCAGAGAGGACGCGGCACCAGCGTGCCGAGGCCCGCGGCAAGCACGATTGCGGCCAGGAGGCCTGCAACGAAACGCCAGAACCTTCTCATCGACGACCCCGCTCCCGATGGCATTGGCTGCCCATATGCAGAAAGCCCGGCCACATTGCGGCCGGGCTTTCAGCGGTCGGTGTGCAACCGTCAGTGCAGGATCTGCGACAGGAACAGTTTCGTGCGCTCGTGGCGCGGGTGGTCGAAGAACTCGGCCGGCGTGTTCTGCTCGACGATCTGGCCCTGGTCCATGAAGATCACCCGGTTGGCGACCTTGCGGGCGAAGCCCATTTCGTGGGTCACGCACAGCATGGTCATGCCTTCCTCGGCCAGCCCAACCATGGTCTCGAGCACTTCCTTGATCATTTCAGGGTCGAGTGCAGAGGTCGGCTCGTCGAACAGCATGATGCGCGGGTTCATGCACAGCGATCGGGCGATCGCCACGCGCTGCTGCTGGCCGCCGGAAAGCTGGCCCGGATATTTGTTGGCCTGCTCCGGGATTTTGACACGCTTGAGGAAATGCATGGCGATTTCCTCGGCCTGCTTCTTCGGTGTCTTGCGCACCCAGATCGGCGCAAGTGTGCAGTTCTCCAGGATGGTCAGATGCGGGAACAGGTTGAAGTGCTGGAACACCATGCCGACCTCGCGGCGCACCTCGTCGATCTTCTTGAGATCGTTGGTCAGTTCCTTGCCGTCGACGATGATCTTGCCCTTCTGGTGCTCTTCCAGCCTGTTGATGCAGCGGATCATCGTCGACTTGCCGGAGCCTGACGGTCCGCAGATGACGATGCGCTCGCCGCGCATCACTTTCAGATTGATGTCCTTCAGCACATGGAATTCGCCATACCATTTGTGCATGGCGATGATGTCGATGGCGACATCGGTGGTCGAGATGTGCATCTTGGCGGCGTTGACCTTGATCTCTTCGGCGCTGACGGCGTTTTCGGTGGCCATGACAGGGTCCCCTTGTTCTTAGCGTTTGTGGCCGGTGTCGAGCCGGCGTTCGGTGTACATGGAATAGCGCGACATGCCGAAGCAGAACAGCCAGAAGACGAAAGCGGCGAACACCAGGCCGGACCTGGCCGTTTGCGGCGTCGCCCAGTTGGCGTCCGAGAAGTTTTGCTTGACCACACCAAGCAGGTCGAACATCGAGATGATGAGAACCAGGCTGGTGTCCTTGAACATGCCGATGAAGGTGTTGACGATGCCGGGAATGACCAGTTTCAGCGCCTGCGGCAGCACGATCAGCCCCATCTTCTGCCAATAGCCGAGGCCGAGCGAATCGGCGCCTTCATACTGGCCTTTTGGGATCGCCTGCAGGCCGCCACGCACGACTTCCGCCATATAGGCGGCTGCGAACAGCGACACGCCGATCAGTGCCCGCAGGAACTTGTCGAAGGTGACGCCCGCCGGCAGGAACAGCGGCAGCATGACGCTGACGAAGAACAGCACGGTGATGAGCGGGATGCCGCGTACCGTCTCGATGAAGACCACGCACAACGTCTTGACGATCGGCATTTTCGAGCGCCGGCCGAGCGCCAGCACGGTGCCCAGCGGCAGTGAGACGGCGATGCCGACGAAGGACAGGCTGAGCGTGACCAGCAAGCCGCCCCAGCGCGAGGTCTCGACGTGCGGAAGGCCGAAAGCGCCGCCAATCAGCAGAAAAAAGGAGACGATCGGCAGCACCAGGAAAAGCAGGATAGCGTTCAGCCCCTTGCGCGGCACGCGCGGGATCAGCATCGGCACCAGCAGCGCCACGAACAGGATGGCAACCAGGATCGGCCGCCAGCGCTCCTCGATCGGATAGGTGCCGAACATGAACTGGCCGAACTTGGCATTGACGAAAGCCCAGCAGGCGCCGGTCCAGCCATCCGGCTGGATGCCGCCTTGGGTAATGGTCGCACAGACAGTGCGGTCCGGCCCGGTCCACTGTGCGTTGATGAACGCCCAGTTGATGACCTGCGGCAGGACCCAGGCGACGATGGCGATGCCAAGGATGGTCAGGATGGTGTCGCCGAGCGAGCCGATCAGATTCCTTCGGACCCAGGCAATCGGGCCGCGGACGCTTGTTGGCGCGGGCTGCGCCAGCGCCATTTCGGTGCGCACCCAGGACATGTCGTGTTCCTGCATGGCTCTACCTTTCCACCAGCGCCATTCTGGCGTTGACCACGTTCATGACGGCCGAGGTCACCAGGCTGAGTATGAGATAGGCGATCATCATGATCAGCACGCCTTCGACCGCCTGTCCGGTCTGGTTCAAAACCGTGCCGGCCGTTGCCGTCAGGTCCGGATAGCCAATGGCGATCGCCAGCGACGAGTTCTTGGTCAGGTTGAGATACTGGCTGGTCAGCGGCGGAATGACGATGCGCATGGCCTGCGGCACGACGACCAGCCGCAAGATCGACCCGGACCGCAGGCCAAGTGCCGCGGCAGCCTCGGTCTGGCCCTTGCTGACGCCCCTGATGCCGGCGCGCACGATTTCGGCGATGAAGGCCGCGGTGTAGCAAGACAGAGCCAGATAGAGCGATAGGAATTCCGGCTTCACCTGAAAGCCGCCGGTCAGGTTGAAGGTCGATTGTTTCGGAAGATCAAAGCTCAGCGGAAAGCCGCTCAGGACGTAAGCGAGCAATGGCAAGCCGACGATCAGCGCGACTGAAGTCCAGAGCACCGGAAATTGCTGACCCGTCGCCATCTGCCGCTGGCGCGCCTTGCGGGCGACGAACCAGGCCATGGCGATGCCGACGATGAGCGCGACAAAAATCAACCAGGAGCCCTCGCCCCAGACCGCGCGGGGAAAATAGAAGCCGCGCTGGTTGAGGAAGGAGCCGAGGGGCAGATGGTAGCTGTCACGTGGCGCCGGCAGCACCGCCAGCACGCCCGAATACCAGAAGAAGATGACCAGTAGCGGCGGGATGTTGCGGAAGATCTCGACATAGACCGTGCAGATCTTCTGGATCAGCCAGTTCTGCGACAACCGGCCGATGCCGATAACGAAGCCGATGATGGTGGCGGTGATGACACCGGCTGCCGCGACGATGATAGTGTTTATCAGGCCGACGACGATGGCGCGGCCATAGGTCGAATCCGATGTATAGGCGATCGGCGTGTCCGAGATGTCGAATCCGGCGCGGCCGTTGAGGAAGCCGAAGCCTGAGGCGATGTGCAGGCGCTGCAGATTGTCGATGACGTTCTGCACGATCCACCAGACAGAGCCGAACAGCACGATGACGACCAGCGTCTGGAAGAAGAGGCTCCGGACTTTCGGATCATTGAAGAAGGAGGACCGGCTGGTCTCCTCACGAAGCACTTCCTGCGATGCCATTCGACCATCCCCTGGAAAGAGAAACCGGGAGGCAGATGATCTGCCTCCCGGATCACATTTCAATCAGCGGATCGGCGGAGCGTATTGCAGGCCGCCCTTGGTCCACAATGCATTGATGCCGCGCGCGATCTTGAGCGGGCTGCCCGAGCCGACATTGCGGTCGAACATTTCGCCATAATTGCCGACGGCCTTGACGATGTTGACGACCCAGTCATTGGAGACGCCGAGATCGGTGCCGATCTTGGTGTCGGCTTCCTGGCCGAGCACGCGCTTGATCTCCGGGCTGGCCGAGTTCTTCATCTCATCAACATTGGCCTTGGTGATGCCGAGCTCCTCGGCGTCGAGCAGCGCGAAATAAGTCCACTTGACGATGTGGTACCACTGATCGTCGCCTTGGCGCACGGCCGGCCCGAGAGGCTCCTTGGAGATGATTTCGGGCAGCACGACGTGGTCGGCCGGCGAGTCCAGCGTCAGGCGAATGCCATAAAGGCCCGACTGGTCGGTGGTGTAGACGTCGCAACGGCCGGCGTTATAGGCGGCGTTGACCTCTTCGAGCTTCTCGAAGACGACCGGACTGTACTCCATCTTGTTCGCCTTGAAGTAGTCGGCGAGGTTGAGTTCGGTGGTGGTGCCGCTCTGCACGCAGACGGCGGCGCCCGAAAGCTGGAGCGCCGAATTGACGCCCGGCAGTTTCTTGGCGTTGATCATGAAGCCCTGGCCGTCATAGTAGGTCGTGCCGACGAAATTCAGGCCAAGCGCGGTGTCGCGGTTGATGGTCCAGGTGGTGTTGCGCGACAGGATGTCGACCTCGCCCGACTGCAGCGCCGTAAAGCGCTCCTTGGCGCTGAGCGGCGTGAACTTGACCTTGGTGCCGTCACCGAAGACGGCAGCTGCCACGGCGCGGCAGAAATCCGCGTCGATGCCTTGCCAGTCACCCTTGTCGTCCGGGGCCGAGAAGCCGGCCAGACCGGTCGAGACGCCGCACTGGATGAAGCCCTTCGCCTTGACTGTGTCGAGCGTGGTCGCCGAGGCGGCCGACGCCATCAACCCAAGCGTAGCGGCGCCAAGAATGCCGATAGCAATATGTTTCATGACCCACAGACCCTTTTCTCTGTTTTTCAGGGCAAACCCTGATCTTTTTCCCGCGTGAACGCAGCTCCCATCCCGGCCCATTTCCGGAACCCCGCATCGTAACCGACACGCCACCTCCCATTCACGAATGGCATCGAAGGCGATAATTCCCGTGAGGTCAAGGGAAATGACCGAATCCGAACGCGTTTGGAAATCGGCCGCCTGAAATGCTTGAATTGCAGACAAACGCGCCCGCGATTTAGTCACAAGCGCGAATAAAGTCGGCAAAGCTCATTCAATGAAAATACCGGCGAGCGGCGATATCCATCGCTGGCGCTAGCTTGGCGTCACTGATCTGGAGACGGGATGAATTGGCGCGCCGGAAGACTATCACCAGACCTGCGCTCTCGAAGGCCCCGAGAGATGAACCACGCGCCGGCCGCCGCCATCAACGCCCCGGAAATGGCCGCCCACAATAGGCCGATCGGCGCGCTTGGTTCAGCACGCGACTTCGGCTGCGGTGTCTCTCACGCACGGAATTGGCATATTCGAAGTCCGCGCCCTGGCGGACGGTGCGCTGTTGCACGGGCCATGCCACCGCACTATGGCTAGCGCCTTGTCAAACAAGGCGAAGACGAAGAATGGCTAAGGACGGCAGCGGGCAAGTTTCCGGCACGATGGGCATCAACACGCGGCTTGCCCATTCGGGCAACAACCCGCACGACTATTTCGGCTTCGTCAATCCGCCGGTGGTGCATGCCTCGACCGTGCTATTCCCCAATGCCGCCGCGATGGCGGCGCGGAGCCAGAAATACACCTACGGTACGCGCGGCACGCCGACGACCGACGCCCTTGCCCAGGCGATCGACGCGCTGGAAGGCTCGGCAGGCACCATCGTGGTGCCGTCCGGGCTTGCGGCGGTGACCATACCGCTGCTCGCCTTCCTGTCGGCCGGCGACCACCTCCTGATCGTCGATTCCGTCTATCACCCGACCCGCAATTTCGCCGACACGATGCTGAAGCGGCTGGGCGTCGAGGTCGAGTATTATGATCCCGGCGTCGGCGCTGGCATCGCGGCGCTGATCAAGCCCAACACCAAAGTGGTGTTCACGGAATCGCCGGCCTCCAACACGTTCGAGGTGCAGGACATACCGGCGATCGCCAAGGCCGCACATGCGGCCGGCGCCATCGTGATGATGGACAACACCTGGGCGACGCCGCTCTATTTCCGGCCGCTCGACCACGGCGTCGACATCTCCATCCATGCGGCGACCAAATATCCGGCCGGTCATTCCGACGTGCTGCTTGGCACGGTTTCGGCCAATGAGGGCTGCTGGAAGCAGCTCTACGAGAGCTTTTGCACGCTTGGCTGCTGTGCGGGGCCCGACGACGTCTACCAGGTGCTGCGCGGCCTGCGCACGATGGGCGTGCGCCTGGAGCATCATCAGCGCAGCGCACTCGCCATCGCTTCGTGGCTAGAGGAACAGAAGGGCGTCGCGCGCGTGCTCCACCCTGCCCTTCCCAGCCACCCGGACCATGGCCTGTGGAAGCGCGACTTTTGCGGTTCGAGCGGCATCTTTTCCATCGTGCTCGCCGGCGGAGGCCAGAAGGAGCAGCACGCCTTCCTCGACGCGCTGCAGATTTTCGGGCTGGGCTATTCCTGGGGCGGCTATGAGAGCCTTGCGGTGCCGGTCTGGCTGGGCGACCGCGTCGTTGCGAAACCCGCTTACGAGGGTCCTTTGATCCGGCTGCAGATCGGCCTCGAGGATGTCGAGGACCTGAAAGCCGACATCATGCGCGGGCTGGCCGCTGCCGCCGCCTGACGGCGCCCACGGGCTGACCGCCGGAGAGAATCAGCAAACGGCCGCAAGGCTTTGACGCTGATGACAAAGCGCGAGCCGCTCGCAGCACTCCGGCGCCGCGCGGTACGCAATATTATTCTCCGGGGCCGCGACTTTCCGGATTTGTTTGACTTTCAAATCCGTTGGTCAGGCTGCATTGCGTGCTGCATCCGCATCCTCGCCAAATCGATCCGTCACAAAGCTTGCCATGGCCTTTCGTCTTTTTGTCCCCATCCTCGCCGGCGCGACGCTGCGTGAACGCATCCTGGCGTGTATCGGCGCCACGATCGGCATCGCGCTGACCGGCGTGATCAGCGGGCTGGCAATGGGTGGCGGCCCGCATGTGGCGCTGCTGGTGGCGCCGATGGGCGCTTCCGCGGTGCTTCTCTTCGCCGTGCCCGCGAGCCCGCTGGCGCAGCCCTGGTCGATCATCGGCGGCAACTCCATTTCGGCGCTGGTGGGTGTGACCGTGGCGCATTTTGTCCATGATCCAGTCATTGCCTCGGGCCTCGCGGTTGCGCTTGCCATCGCGGCGATGTCGTTCACGCGCTGCCTGCATCCGCCAGGCGGTGCGGCGGCATTGACGGCGGCGCTCGGCGGGCCGGCCGTTGTCAGCGCGGGCTTCCTGTTTCCGTTCGTGCCGGTGGCGTTGAATTCGACCATCCTGGTCGCGCTGGGCTTTCTTTTTCACAGGCTGGCGCGGCGCAACTACCCGCATGTCGCCGCACCCGCAGCCAACAGTCACGGCACCGCCGATCCGCCGGCGCAGCGGCGTGTCGGCTTCCGGCCCGAAGATATCGACGCAGCGCTGACCACGCTCGATGAAACTTTCGACATCGACCGCAACGACCTCGAACGGCTTTTGAGGCAAGTCGAGCTGCAGGCCATGGTGCGTTCGCACCGGACGCTTCTGTGCGGGGACATCATGTCCCGCGACGTGGTTGCGGTGCCTGAGCACGCCACGGCCGACGAGGCGCGCCGGCAATTGCTCGATCACAATATCCGCACTCTGCCGGTGGTCGACGCGGATGCCCGGTTGGTCGGCGCTGTCGGCTTGCGCGAGCTGACGAGGGCCGTCGATACGGTGAGAGGTGTGATGTCCACGGCCGGCGCCGCCTTACCCGACACGCCGGCGATGAGCCTGCTTCCGGTGCTGACCGACGGCCGCAGTCATGCCGTGGTCATCGTCGATGGCGAGCGGCGCATTCTCGGCCTGATCACGCAGACCGACCTTCTGGCGGCGGCCGCGCGCGTGCAGACCGCAGACAAGGGATTGGCGGCAGCCTAGAGCAATTCCAGGAAAAGTGTGGAACGGTTTTTCCGTCCGGAATTGCGTCTAAGATAGCGAAGCCGGATTGCTGAAAATCCGGGAACCCTTTTCCGGCAGGCGCATCAAACGTGCAGTCAAGCGTCTGTTCGGGGAGATCCGGTCGCGATGAGCAAGCTTGGAATGCCAGCCACGGCGCACGAGGTGGCCGAAAATCCTTCCGGCGACCTGCTGCTCGTGCACCGGGCGCTGGCGCGCGAGGCGGACGCCTTCCGCGTCATCATCAAGAGGTACAACCAGCGGCTCTACCGCATAGCGCGCGGCGTGGTGCGCAATGACGCCGAAGCCGAGGACGTGGTCCAGGAGGCCTATGTTCGCGCCTTCGCCAATCTGGCGGCGTTTCGCGGCGATTCCTCGCTCGCCACATGGCTGTCGCGCATCGTCATCAACGAGGCGCTCGGCCGTTTGCGCAAGAGGCGCCACACTGTGGCGATGCCTGACAATCCGGAAGCGCGGATCATCCCCTTTCCCCTCAATCCCAGCGACGACCCGGAGCGGACGATGGCGCAGCGGCAGATTCTCACACTTGTCGAACGGGCGACCGACAGCCTGCCCGACATTTACCGCATGGTTTTCGTGGCCCGCGTCATCGAGGGGCTGAGCATGGAGGAAACCGCCGATTTGCTCGGCGTCCGGCCGGAAACCGTCAAGACGAGGCTGCACCGGGCGCGTGCGCTGCTGCGCAAGGCGCTGGACGATGAAATCGGCCCGGTGCTGCTCGACGCCTTCCCCTTCGCCGGCCGGCGCTGCGAACGGCTGACCCAGGCGGTGATGGGAAGGCTGGGCCTCGAATGATCCTGTCCAAAATTTCCGGGAACGTTTCTGCCCGCCCCGCATCCAATCAGCGTCAACTGAAAACGCAGGCCCGGCGCCGCCGCGCAGCCGGGCAAAGGAGGATGCCATGTTCACCCGATACACAGCGGCCCTTGCCGCCCTGCTTCTCGTCAGCGCTGCCCCGTTCGCGCAAGCCGCCGACAAGCCGACCGACCCGCAGATCGCCCATATCGCCTATACGGCAGGCGTCCTCGACATCGAGGCAGCCAAGCAAGCGCTCGAGAAATCGAAGACCAAGGAGGTCGTCGACTTCGCCAAGGACATGGAGCGCGACCACGAAGCGGTGAACAAGCAGGCGCTCGATCTGGTCAAGAAGCTCAAGGTGAAGCCTGAGGACAACGCCACCAGCCAGGCGCTGACGAAGGCGGCGAAAGAGGAGCGCGCCAAGCTCGCCAAGCTGCAAGGGGCGGCTTTCGACAAGGCTTACATCGAGAATGAAGTCGCCTATCACAAGCAGGTCAACGGCGCGCTCGAGACCCTGCTCATTCCCTCGGCCAGCAATGCCGAGTTGAAGAGCTTGCTGGAAACCGGCCTGAAGATCTTCCAGGGCCATGAACAGCATGCCGAACATGTCGCCGGCATGCTGAAATGAACGCGATCGCCTTGCATCGCCTGTTATGGCTGGCCGTGCCGGGGCTGGTCCTTGCGACGCTGCCAGCGGCGGCAGCAACCATCCAGGTCACCATCGACAAGCTTGTCTTTTCGCCGGCGACCGTCGAGGCGAAGGTCGGCGACACGATCGAGTGGGTGAACAAGGACGTAATCGCCCACACGGCCACCGTGAAGGGCAGCTGGGAGGTCATGATCCCGCCGAAGAAATCAGCAAGCCTGACATTGAAGGCGGCGGGAGCGGTCGACTATTTCTGCCGTTTCCACCCCAACATGAAAGGCCATCTCGACGTGTCGCCCTGAGGCCTTACGGGTCGACTGCAATGCTACGGCTTTGCGGTCGACCCGTAGTTGGTGCCTCCATTGCCTTCGCCGGTATTCCGGCTGCGAATGGTGCTTGGGATGACGCGGGCCATAACCTTGGCGCAAACGAGTAGTTCTAGCGCTTAGGATTAGCTTGTGTTGCTCCCGCCAGACATCAAGGGCCATGTGGCGGCGATGGCACCCTGGTCCGTGTCCCACGCTGATCGAGTGCCGTTGAGGCTCGTCGGGCCTCATCAGGCCGTGTGATATGGGCCCATGAACCGTCGTAGCTCGGCTTGCGCCGCTCAATCCAGGCATCGAGCCCTTCACGCAGGTCGGTGGTCGGAGCCATGCGGGCGAATTGCTCGGTCTCGATAGCCAAGCCTTCGGCAATGCTCTGATTGAGTCCCCTCGCCACTGCCGTGAGAATGCTGGCGACGGCCGGTCCGGAATGCCGCAGAATACGCTTGGCCAGATCAAGTGCCGCCGGCATCAGCTCGGCATGGGGCACAACCTCGTTGACGAGACCCAGCTCAAGCGCCCGCGGCGGCGGAAACCAGTCGCCCGTCAACAGCAGTTCAAGCGCCCGCTTGCGCCCAGCCAGCCTCGGCAGGCGCTGCGTTCCGCCGAAAGTCGGGGGCATTGCGAGGTTGATCTCCGGCTTGGCGAACAGGGCACGGTCGCTGGCGATGGCGAGCGGCACGGCCTCGGTGATTTCGCAGCCACCGCCAAAAGCGATGCCGTTGACGGCAGCGATGACGGGCTTGCGGAACGCTTCCAGCCTCGCCGTCAGCCGCTGCCCACGCGTGACGAAGTCGCGCATTGCGACATCGGCGCCAAGTGCCACGCTGGCCGAGAATTCATGGATGTCGCCACCCGCCGAAAACGCCCGCTCCCCTGCTCCAGTGAGGATGACAGCCCGGACGCTGCCATCGACTTCAATGTCGTCGAGGATCGCGAGCAGGCGATCGATCAGGGCATAATTCAGTGCATTGAGCTTTTCAGGACGATTGAGGGTGAGGACGGTAACCCCGTCGCTCGTCTCGCTCAGGACAAGATCGGTCATTGCTTTTCCTCTTCAGATACGGCGAGAAAAGGATCATGCTTTCGATTGATTGTATATTCACTAGTCGGTATACATCGACCATGCCTGAAGCTGTCAGCCCGACCCGAAAACGTATCGTCGAAGCCGCGACAAAGCTCTTCTATGCCGAAGGAATCGGCCGTGTCAGCGTCGATGCCATTGCCGAAAAGGCTGGGCTGACCAAGCGGACGCTCTACTATCATTTCAAGAGCAAGGACGACCTGATCGCCGCCTATCTCGATGGACGCGACCAGCCCAATCTGAAGCAGATGGCCGCGTGGTTCGATGAGACGGATGGTGGCGCGGACCGCAAGGTCGAGGCGATCTTCAGCAATCTGGCGCGGGTCGCGCGCCATCCAAAGTGGAAGGGCTGTGGCTTTCTGCGCACGGCCGCGGAACTCGCCTCGATGCCTGGGCACCCAGCGATCAAGGTCGGGTCGCGGCACAAGTCGAATTTCGAGGCATGGCTGGCTGGCGAATTGTCCGGGCTCGACATTGAGGAGCCGCGAGCCCTGGCCCGCGAGATCGTGCTGCTGATAGATGGCTGCTTTTCGATCATGCTGATCCACCGCAATCCCGACTACATCGAAGCAGCCGGCCGGGCCGCCGCAACACTTGTTCGGGCAAGATGCTGGAACAAGGACTGACCGGCTTTGAGCGTGGCTGCCAACCATGATATCGCAACGCCAGGAGGCGGCGATGCGTGTTATTTTCCGATGTGATCCAATGTTGGTCGAACATTTGCCGCGCCCAATGCCGGCGCGAGGCGCTCTGCCGGATTGGCTGCGCGCGATGCCTGCCACCGCATATTCGATGATCCACGGCCGCGACATTCGCACGCTCAAGCACTGCCCGCCGGTGGTCGACGCGATGACCTATGGCTTCATGGTCTTGCTGCCTTGCGATGTCGTTGTCGATAACGGGGCGTTTTCCTGGGATTGGAAGATCCCAGATCCGGTTACCAAAAACCACCCAAGAGCCCCGCTCAGTTTCCACACGCCGGGTCAACTCGCCGGCAGCCCGTTTGCGAAACCAGGCCAGGCCGCCCTCAAATTCAACAGCTTCTGGACCATTGAGGTCGAGGACGGCTGGTCGCTGTTTGCGACGCATCCGGTCAATCGCGAGGATCTGCCCTTCAGGCTGGTGACGGGGCTGGTGGACTGCGACCGGTTCAGCGATGGCGGCATCAATTTCCCGGCGGTCTGGACGGAGCCTGAATTCTCGGGCGTGCTCAGGAGAGGAACTCCTGTCGCGCAATGCTTTGCGGTTCCGCGGGCCGCGCCACAGCTCGAATACGAGGTTTTCGACGAGAAACGGCAAGCCGCCTATGCGCAGACGGTCGCCGATGTCCTGTCAACGCCCGGCGTCTACCGCAAACGGTTTCGCGCCAGACGGGGGCGCTCCACCAGCGAGTGAGCGACGCAGCGCCTCCTCATCGAGCCATAGCCGGCCACTTGGCGCCGACGTAAGTGCCATGGCGATGACGCCAAAGGTGGATGGGCTCAGACCATAGGCCAATGAATAGGCGGCCATGGCCTCGTCGAGATCGCCGGTTTCCTGCAGGACGACACCCAGATTGACGGCAGCCTCCGGTGCGTCCGGGCTCATCTCGAGCACCCGTCGATAGGCCTGTGCGGCGCTGGCGAACTTGCGCATGTCCTGACGCACCAGCCCGAGATCGAACCAGGCGGTTGGATGCCCGCCTCCTGCGACGGCGCGTTCGAGCAATGCTTCCGCCTCCAGAGACGCACCGCGTTCCCACGCGAGACGCCCGAGGCGAGCCGCCGCCTCCTCGGATTTCGGATCCTGTTGCAAGACAATTGTCCAAGACACGCCCGCCGCCGAACTATCGCCGGCCTGATCCAGGGTGCGTGCCCGCTCGATGAGTATTTCCACCTGCGATGAGAGCCTTGCAGCGCGGTCCAATTGCTGCAGCGCCGCTTCAAACCGGCCCTCGGCCCGGGCAATCCTGCATGCCAGGATCAAGGCCGGCACATTGTCTGGGCGAGCGGCAAGACTCGCTTCGATGCGTGCACGAGCCTCGGGCAGGTCTGTCTTCGCGAACAATACAGCCGCCAGAAGATGGCAAAGCGCCGGATCTCCCGGGTGCTGCTTCAGGCCCAATTCACACAGCTCCACCGCCTGGCCGTGATTGCCGGAATTGAACGCGGCCACGGCCCGCCGGATCAAATTGCCGCTATCGCTTGGCCCCGTGCCTATCACTAGATCGAAGCTCCCCGCTAGAACCCAAACGCCAGCCACGCCGTGCCGGCGACGAGCGTTATCAGCGTGAGCGGCAAGCCGACCCTGAAGAAGGCGCCAAAGGACAACGGGTTACCGGTGACCCGCGCATGCTCGGCAACGATCAGGTTGGCGACCGAGCCGAGCAAGGTGAAATTGCCGGCGAGCGTCGAGCTCATCGCCACCACCAGCCAGGCGCGCTGCGGATTCTCCAGGCCGGGTATGAACGGCCGCAGTGCCAGCACAGCCGGAACATTGCTCATGATGTTGGAGAGCACCGCGGTGAACCCGGACAAACGCCAGACATCGCCCAGGCCGAGATCCTTGGCCGAGGCGATTATATCGGGCGTCAGCAGCGTCCTTTCGGCGCCGGCAACCACCACGAACAGACCGGCGAACATGAACAGCAGCGGACCGTCGATCTCGCGGTAGATGCGTTCCGGCTTGATGGCGCGGGTGAGCAGGAGAATGGCACCGCCGATGAGCGCTGCCTTGGCAACGGGAACGCCGGCGAAGAAGGCGATAGCCAGCCCGACGCAGACAACCACCGCCTTCAGCACCTGTCCACGATGCATGCGGCCGCGCGAGACATGCGGCGTCAATTCGGCGGCGCGGGTGAATTCGGCCCGGTAGACGATGCGCACGATGACGATGACCGCGACGAGGCCGAACAGCGCGACCGGCGCCAGCGCCGCCGAAAAGGCCGGATACGAAATGCCCGACAGCGCGCCGATGACCATGTTCTGCGGATTGCCGGTGATGGTGGCGACACTGCCGCAGTTCGACGCGGTGGCGGTGGCGATCAGATACGGGACCGGATTGCGTTTGATGACGCGGGTGACGTGGACAACGATCGGCGCCATGACCAGGCAGATGGCGTCATTGACCAGGAAGGCCGAGAGCACGCCGGTCAAAAGCGTTACCATCACCAGCAGCATGAACGGCGCATGGGCATGCTCGATGGCGATGGCGCCCAGGCCGCGGAAGGCGCCCGACACTTTCAGGTGCGCCACCACGATCATCATGCCGAGCAGCAGTGTGATGGTGTCGAAATTGATGGCCCGGTAGGCATCCTCCATGCTGATCGCGCCAATGGCGATCATCGCGGCGCCGCCAAGCAGCGCGATACCCGCGCGGTCGAGACGCAGGCCAGGGATGCGGCCAATTGCGACGCCGGCATAGGTGAGAACCAGGATCAGCAGTGCCGCGGCGCCCATCAATGTCATCGGTAGGAAGTCTCGCTTGATCTGTTGGCGTGCCAACGATGTCCGGAAGGCCAGATGGCGTGGTGCCGCTAACGCCGGTAGAAATCAAGCCGCTGCCGCAATGCCTGCGGCGAAAACAGCTGCTCGACGGTCTGCCGCGCCTGATGGCCCACCCTCGCCCGCAGCGCCGGGTCGGCTTTGAGTTCGGCCAGGATCCGCGCCGCCTGCTCAGTCGTTTCGAACAGAAAACCGTTTTCACCATGCCTGATATGGTCGGCATAGCCGCCATGCGCATGGCACACGACGGGCAAACCGCAGGCCATCGCCTCGAACACCACGCGGCCGAACGTCTCCACATGCGAGCCGGTGCGATAATAGAACACGTCCAATGTCGGCAGGAACTGTTCGGCGGCAAATTGGCCCTGCGGCAGGAGTTCGAGCAGCGGATGCTGCGCGAGCTTCTCCTTGAGCGTCGCCCCGCCCTGGATTCGCACCGCAACGCCATCGGCCAGCAATGCCTCATAGAGCGCCACATCGTCGGCGTTGTGTTTGTCCGCCGTATCGCGGCTCAGGCGGCCCACAGTGAACGGACCGTCCGGCCTTGCCGGCCGCGGTGAGAACCGGTCGATATCGATCGGCGATGGGTGCACGACGCCTTCAACCCGCAGCAGGCGCTTCTGAAAGTCGGAGATCAGCACCAATTCGGCGTCGGGCCAGCCCAGCAGGCGCGGCATGCCGGTCGTCAGCGCGATGATCTTCGGGTGGAAGGTGTTGAAGACATAGATCAGCCGTCGCGGCCTGGGGATCAGGTAAGGCCACATTTTGTTGCGCCAATGCGCGCCGAGGAAGACATAGGTGCCGCCATCGGGCACGTCGCGCGTCATTGGCGAGACGCCGCGAACCGGAAAGTGCCGCATCAGCTCGTCCGACACGCGCGACGAGGTTGCCCACAAACGCACCGCCGCATCGGCGCTCAACAGCCGATAGAGGTCCAGGGTTTCGCGTTCACTGCCGCCAAACGGGTTCTGAAAACCGTTGAACAAATGGATCATGACCGCTGCGCTTACCTGGCCTTGCCTGAGGGCCGTCCCACCATTCGCCGGTACCGATAAGGGTTGGGCTCTACCGGCAGCCCGGGCAATCGTAGAGGGGAGCAGGAACGTCTCCTGCGATGCCCCATACATCACTTGCCCGGAGGAAGCACACCGGCAAGAAAGCGTCAAGGAAGCGCTCTTCGTCAGTCCTCCACCTGCTGCAGGGCTTTGGTCAATGCACGGTGGCGGCGCTGGGCGGAACCGCCAGGGAGGCTTCCGCCGGATCGAAGCTGACCTGATCGCGTCCGTTCGATTTGGCGGCATAGAGCCGTCTGTCGGCGGCCGAGAATATCGCCTCATAGGTGGTCGGGCCGCTGAAGCTGGTGCCTCCGATGCTGACGGAAAGCGGACAGGAGCGGCCGCCGGGCGAAAAGTCCATCTCGCGAATTCGCCGGCGGATGCCTTCGGCAACCAGCCAGGATTGCGAGGGATCGACACCGGGAAGAAACACGCCAAACTCCTCGCCGCCGATGCGGCCGACGATATCACTGCCGCGCAATTGACCCTTGATGGCCTGCGCGATCAGTTTGAGCGCCTGGTCGCCGCAATCGTGACCGAGGCGGTCATTGATCGACTTGAAGTGGTCGGCGTCGATGATCAGCAACGCGCCGGAACGGGCCTGCTCCTGTTTGCGGGTCTGCTCGAGATAGGCCTCGACCAGCATCGAGAAGGCGCCACGGTTCAGCACCGCCGTCAGACTGTCGGTCGCGGCGACGACGCTGAGATCGCGCTGGGCTATGGCCAACTGGCGGATCTTCCACATGAGAAAAAACAGAAACGACCCACCCAGTGCCAGGGGAAGCAGCAGGTCGGTCAGTTGCGCGCGCCAGACAGCCTCCGGCGAAAGATAGGGGAAATTGAACGAATCGACGAAAAACGCCACCGCAATGAAGAACGCCGTACCGGCGGCGGTGACGGCAATCACCCTGCCCCAGCTGGTCGGCGACAGGTCGAGCTTCATCCCATTCCACTCCGTTAGCCGCCCCTACTATGACGTGCCAACGCAAACAAAATGATAAGACTTTCCTTTCAATTCGAGATCGGATGAGCGGGAGCCGGAGCACGCTTACCTCAACAGGCGGCCATGCTCCGGCGATGGAAGCGCATTCACCGAATTTCGCGCGGATGCGGGAAAAATCCTGAACGTCAGCGGTTGGCTGACTGCCCACCCGTCTCGACAACGAAGGATGCCGCGATCAGGTCGTCGGCATCCAGTCGTAGCGAACCGTCGCCTGCCCCCATGATGGCGGCGACCTTGTGAAATGTCTTCATCTCATGTTCGGAAATTTCGGCATCCTGCATTCTGGCCTTGAGTTCGGCGATACGCCGCCCCAAAGCGGGGGACGTTCCAATTTCACGTTTCGACATGGCCTGCTTCTCCTCCCCCAACCCGCACCTGTTTTGCCCCACCCGATTCGCCGGTCCGCACATTGCCGCTTTATGAGGCACCGCGAATACAAGGCCCCGAACGCGCGGTGTGCGCTAAGGTTCCAGGCCCGGAAGATCACGAAATAATTCCGGGATCGCCGCGCGGACGGGCATTAAGCTCCTGCACCCGCTTGCATTGCACAGAGTTGCGGCACTGACCCTCACGCGGGAAAGGATTCGGTGACCCAGATCAGGCCACGCAGCTTAAATTGTTGAAATTACTGGCGATCCCGACAGGATTCGAACCTGTGACCATCGGCTTAGAAGGCCGGTGCTCTATCCAGCTGAGCTACGGGACCGCTGGCCGGCCAAAGGGCCGGCTGGATACTTGCGCTGGCTTCAATGTGTCCAGGGCGTCCTGCGGTCATAGCGGAAATTCTCCGCATAGGAAATCTGGCGGCGCTTGGTCTCTTTGGGTTCCTCGACACGGAAGGCAAGCCCTTCCTTTTCGGCGTAGGCCACGGCCTCTTCCCGCGTGTCGAAGGTGAGCCTGATCTGGCTCCTCATGTCTCCCGAGGTGGTATAGCCCATCAGCGGATCGATCTTCTTGCGCATCTCGGGGTCGAATTCCAGCACCCAGTAGCCGGTCTTGGCCTTGCCGGACTGCATCGCGGTTTTGGCTGGGCTGAAAATGCGCGCGGACATGGCCACCTCATTGTTGTGCAAGGCAGCATCGCTGCCCTTTGCCCGTCATTACTGCGCAATGCGCATGGCGGCAAGGTTTTTGCACTTGCCATCTAACACCGAAATGAATAGGCAACAGACCGTTCGGAGTGTAGCGCAGGCTGGTAGCGCATCTGGTTTGGGACCAGAGGGTCGGGAGTTCGAATCTCTCCACTCCGACCATCCCCTTTTTTTACATGCAATCTCGTTAGCCATCGGTGCCGTCGAATGCTGACCCCCGCGACGCTTGCAGTCGTGGGCCTTTCCGCGACAGTTTCCTGTGCGAGTCTAAATTATGACAGGGGGGCTTTATGAAATGGCAGCAAATGACAGACCGGTGATCACCCGGAAAGGCCAGGAGAGCAACAAGACCAGCCAGTCCGGCGGCATGGCTCTGGTGACCGGGGTCGGGCCGCAACACACTTCGGCGACCAAGTTTTGGTTCGGCAAGGCCAGCAATGCGCCAGGCTTCAGATCGCTGCCGCATCACCATGGCGAGGCCGAGACCGGCGCCTATCTGCTGTCGGGCAACGCCCGCATCTATTTCGGCGAGAACTATCGGGAGTTCGTCGAACTCTCGGCTGGCGACTTCATGTTCGTGCCGCCGTTCCTGCCGCATCTCGAAGCCAATATGAGCACGACGGAAGAATTGTGGTGGCTGGCCTGCCGCACCCCTGAAAACATCGTGATCAATCTACCCGACGTCGACGACGCGCAACTCGCCGGCTACCGCCGCGCCTGAGCGCCAGGGAACGCAGACAGATGCGCAGACCTCGGCCCTAAAGCACGCCTTCTATGTCTGTCCTGGAAAAATCGGCCCCGACATAGAGCAGACGGCAGGCGTGTTCCTTCGCCACCTCATAGGAGAAACAATCGCCGAAATTGAGTGCGGCCGGGTGGATGCCCTTACTCCATTTCAAATAAGCCTCGGCGATGCGCCGGGCCGACGCCGGCGTCACCGCCACCCCTCGAAACCAAGTCCGTCGATCAGGCTGGAAAGCTCGGCAGCGATACCACGATGGGCCGCGACGATCATCGCCTCGGCGACGGTGCCGGCCGAAATCAGGAGGTCGTTCTCGGCTTCGAGCGCGGCCATGCACGCGTCGGCTTGCGCTTCATCAAGGATGATCGCCATCAGCGCCGATGTGTCGACCGCGATCTTTCGGGCATGCCGCTATCGCCATAGAGGAAATCCTGGCTACGGGCCGCAGACGGCCCGGTTTTCGCCTTGGCGGCACCCGCTGCGCACGCCGCTTCCAGGAGCGCCCGACGGTCTGTCTTGTCAGGCACCGCCTTGATGGGAACCAGCCGCACCGCCGCATGGCCGTGGCGGGTCAGAATGACCTCGTCGCCCGCCTCTGCGCGGCGCACCAGTTCAGTCAACTGCCCCTTGGCATCGGTGACGGATACTTGCATCGGTTGCTCCTCATGGACCGTTCTCTGGTCCATATCAGAAATTAGACCATCGAATGGTCGGTTTCAGCAGCCAAAGGCGAGAGCTCGATGCATTTGAAGGCAAGCTCGCCGGGCGAGAACCCCAACCACCTCATTCCCGGCGAGCCTACAACCTGATCAGGAACCCGATCAGGACCGGGGTCAGCCGGCAAGCTCGTGCAGCAAGACCGGTGCCAGTTGCTTTTTCCCGAAATGGGACACGCCCCTTGGCAGGCCGGCTGAACATAGGCCCTCTAAATCTCGAACTCGCCCTGTCCCTCATCCATGGCGTTGACCGCTTCGGCGGCAAGCGCCCGCGTGATCGGCATCTTGCGCTCGAGCGCGGTGCGATCCAGCCGCTCCACCACGCGCATCGCCGTCGCAAGCGAGCGTTCGATGCGCCGCACCAGATACTGCACGACATGCGGCTCGACCTCGACCTGGCGGTCGGCGAACAATTTGGTGATGACACCGGCAAGCAGGAGATCGTCGGGCTCATGGATCTCGACGGTCGCGGCCGCCTTCAGCCGCGAAGCGAGATCGGGCAATGCGACGCCCCAGGCCGCGGGAAAGCTGCGCGCGGTCAGAAGCAGCGTTGAGCCGGCGCCACGCACCGCATTGATCAGATGGAACAGGCCTTGTTCGTCGACTGCGCCGGCATCGACATCGTCGATCAGCGCCGGCCGGGCGCCGAGACTGGCGATGCTGTCCCCCATGCGCCCGGCGTCGACAGCCATCGCGTTGGCGCGCGCACGCCAGATCGAAGCCAGGTGCGTCTTTCCGGAACCGGCGGGGCCTGCCAGCACGACTACCGGCGAGGGCCAATCTGGCCAGCGGTCGACCAATGCCGCCGCCTGGCTGTTGGTGCCGGAGACGACGAGCTCGTCGCGCGAATAGCCTGTGCCGTGGCCGAGATCGAGCGGCAATTGGCGCGGCGGATCTGTTCGCTGGGCGGTCACTTCAGCGACGCGGTTGCGTGCGGTGGCCACCGCCGCGATCGGCCGGCCGCGGCGGCAAGGGCTCTGTCGCGTGGCCCTTGTAGAGCGGCGATTCGAGATAACGGGCTATGGCAAAGCGCACCAGCACGGCGACGGCCGCCGAAGCCGGCACGGCAATCAGCAGGCCGACGAAACCGAACAGCGCGCCGAAGGCGAACAGCGAAAACATCAGCCACACCGGGTGCAGGCCGACGCTTTTGCCGACCAGCCTGGGCTGCAGGATGTTGCCTTCGATGAACTGACCGATGAAGAAGACCACGGCGACGGCGAGGATCATGGTCCAGTCTGGCCAGAACTGGACGAAGGCGACGCCGACTGCCAGCACCAGCCCGGTCAGCGAACCGACATAGGGGATGAAGGAGATCAGCCCGGCGAACAGGCCGATCAGGATGCCGAAATTCAGCCCGGTCAGCGTCAGGCCGGTTGCATAGATGGCGCCCAGCACCAGGCAGAGCGTGCCCTGCCCGCGCACGAAGCCGGCGGTGGCGGTGTTGATGTCGCGCGCAATGGCGCGCACCGTCGTGACGTTGTCGCGCGGCACCCAGCTGTCGATCACCGTCACCATGCGGTCCCAGTCGAGCAGCATGTAGAAGGCGACGACCGGCGTCACCACGAACAGGCTGATCACCGAAACCAGCGCCACGCCCGAACTCCAGATCGAGGTGAAGACCGTGGTGAGCAGGCCGAAGCCCGAGGTCAGCAGTGAATTCAGCCCGTCGCGCAAACCATTGGCATTGACGCCGAATTTCTGCTCCAGCCATTTCGGATCGAAGGATGTGATCAGGCTCTGCAGCCGGGTCAGGTACTCCGGCAGTTTGCCGGCGAAATCGGCCATCTGGGTGGCCAGCACCGGAATGAGGATGACGAAGGCCAGCACCAGCACGATCAGGAAGGTGATGAGGATGACCACGGTCGCCATGAAACGCGACAGGCCGAGCCGCTGCAGCCGGTCAGCGACGGGATCGAGGAAATAGGCGAGCACCATCCCGGCGACGAAAGGCAGCAGGATGGCGCTGAAGACATAGAGGAACAGCGCAAGCACCGCCAATCCGGCCAGCCAGAAGAAGATCTGCCGGCGGAACGCCAGAGACGCAGTTTCGCCCGCCGCCGCAGCCTCAGCGGCCGCTTCGATGGATCCTTGGTCAGGTGCCCGGTTTGGAGCTTTCGCCATAGCCGCTCATATGCCTCAGCCAAGCCACGAGATAGGCCGCGGCCGAAGCCACGGTCAAGACCCCGGACAGCAATATGAGGGCCGGCCGCAGCGGGTCGAGGTTCAGGGCAAAGGCGAGTTCCCCAAGCACCACCGCCGCCAGCACGATCTGTATGGCAGTATTGGCCTTCGACACCAGAAACGGCTTGATCTCGACCGGATGAGCCATCACCGTGGACAACAGGACCGCGCAGACGATCAGCGCATCGCGCGACACCATGATGACGACCAGCCATAGCGGCAGTTCGCCTGCAAAGCCGAGGACAACGAACACCGAAACCAGCAGCAGCTTGTCGGCCACCGGATCGAGATAGGCGCCGAACCTGGACTGCTTGTTGAAACGGCGTGCCATGAAACCATCGACGCCATCCGAGACGCCGGCAATGACGAACCCGGCAAAAGCCCACTCCCAGCGGGCCTGCAGCATGCCCAGCACAACGACAGGCACCGGGACAAGGCGCAGGATGGTGATCAGGTTTGGGATGGTCAACCCATTGGCCCGCCGTCTTCGTTTCGAGATAGATGAGGGAGATGGGGGACCGGGGCAAGGGCGACGTAGCGCGTGGCAACAGCCAGTCTGGTGTGAGATGCCCGGCTATCCACGCTTTTGTCGGCCAAATGGCGCGGGGTTTCGCCGTTATCCTTGCGGACCGAAACCGTTCATGCGAAGAGCCCGCAAACGAGCAGGAAAATTGCGATGAGCAAGCGCGAAACAAGCCAGCCCAAAACGGGCCAGCCCAAAACGAGCAAGCGCAGGAACGGGCTCACCTATGCCGAGGCCGGTGTCGATATCGATGCCGGCAATCTCATGGTCGAGAAGATCAAGCCGCTGGTGCGGGCCACGCGCCGGCCGGGTGCGGATGGCGAGATCGGCGGTTTCGGCGGCCTGTTCGACCTCAAGGCTGCCGGCTTCAGCGATCCGGTGCTGGTCGCCGCCAATGACGGTGTCGGCACCAAGCTCAAGATCGCCATCGATGCCGGCAAGCACGACACGATCGGCATCGACCTGGTCGCGATGTGCGTCAACGACATCGTCGTGCAAGGTGCCGAACCGCTGTTCTTCCTCGACTATTTCGCCACGGGCAAGCTCGATCCCGACCAGGGTGCGGCGATCGTCGGCGGCATTGCGCAAGGCTGCCGTCAGGCCGGCTGCGCGCTGATCGGCGGCGAGACGGCGGAAATGCCGGGCATGTATCACGGCAAGGACTATGACCTCGCCGGCTTTGCGGTGGGTGCCGCCGAACGCGGCCAGCTTTTGCCGACCGACGACATCGTCGAAGGCGACGTGCTTTTGGGCCTCGCTTCTTCCGGCCTCCACTCCAATGGCTTTTCCCTGGTGCGCCGCATCGTTGCCACCAGCGGTCTTGCCTGGAGCGATCCGGCGCCGTTCAATGACGAGGCGACGCTCGCCGAGGCGCTGCTCGAACCGACCCGCATCTACGTCAAGTCGATCCTCAAGGCCATCCGCAACACGCATGGCATCAAGGCGCTGGCCCACATCACCGGCGGCGGCTTCCCGGAAAACATTCCGCGCGTGCTGCCCAAGGATTTCTCGGCCGAGCTCGACCTTGAGGCTATCGATGTCCCCGCGGTGTTCTCGTGGCTGGCCAAGACCGGCGGCGTGGCGCCGGAAGAGATGATGCGCACCTTCAATTGCGGCATCGGCATGATCCTGGCGGTCGCTTCCGGCCAGGCGGCGCAGGTTGCCGCCGTTCTGCAGGAAGCCGGCGAGACTGTAACGCCGATCGGCCGCATCGTGCCGCGGCGCGATGCCGGCGTCATCTATCGGGGCTCGATCGGCCTATGAGCACGCAGAGAAAACGCACGGTCGTCCTGATTTCGGGGCGCGGCTCCAACATGACCGCGCTGATCGCGGCGGCCAGCGACCCAGCCTTTCCGGCGGAGATCGTCGGCGTCATTTCGGACAAGGCGGACGCCGCCGGCCTCGGCATCGCCAAAGCGCGCGGCATCGCCACGCAGGTCGTTTCTCGTGCAGACCATGGCAGCAAGCAGGCGCATGACGCGGCGATCGACGCGGCGCTCATGGCCTTCAATGCCGAGATCGTGGCACTGGCCGGCTATATGCGCATCCTCACCCCCGGCTTGGTCCAGAAATGGCAGGGCCGCATGATCAACATCCACCCTGCCCTGCTGCCGGCATTCAAGGGCCTCGACACCCATGCGCGCGCGCTTGCCGCCGGCCTGCGCATTCACGGCTGCACCGTGCATTTCGTCACCTCCGAGATGGATGACGGCCCGATCATCGCCCAGGCGGCCGTGCCGGTGATGGTCGGCGACAATGCGGATACGCTTGCTGCCCGGGTGCTGAAAGCCGAGCATCGGCTCTATGCGCTGGCATTGGGTCTGGTCGCCGAAGGCAAGGCACGCATGGAGGCCGGCCGCACCGTGCTTGCCCACTTTGCCGACGATGCCGACAACGGCACCTCGGTGGTGATGGCGCCCGATCCGCTGCGCGAGGAAGCCGACCTCGAGCATCTGGCGCGGATTACGCCGTAAGAGGCCTGGATCGGGACGATGACGGCATGGCACTTGGCTCGGAAGCGCTAAATAAGACTCAGGGCCGGGCCGACGCCGAATGGCTGCGCAGAGCTTGGCTGGAGGGATTAGAAAGCGGCCCATTCGTTCCCTTCGACATCGAACTGATCAGGCAAAGGGCCCGCGCTCGTCTGACCAGTTCCCGTGGTTCTTGATCAATGCCGATGAGACAGCTGCTTCTTCTGCGCCATGCCAAATCGAGTTGGGACGATTCTGGTCTCGATGATTTCGACAGGCCGCTCGCAGAGCGCGGATTGAAGGCGGCCCGATCGGTGGGGCGGGAGCTTGCGGCGCGCGACTGGCTGCCGGATCAGGCGCTGGTGTCGCCGGCGCTGCGCACCCGCGACACCTGGCGGCTGGTGGCGGCGGAACTGCCGGCGCATCGCCGGGTCGTGTTTGTCGATGCGCTCTATGAGGCTTCGGCGGCGGATATTCTAAGCCAGATCCGTCAAGCCGACCCGGCAAGCGTGTGCTTGATCGTGGTCGGCCATAATCCGGGCCTGGAAGATCTGGCGAAGCAGCTTGCCGGTTCAGGCTCGGAGGCCAAAGCGCGCAAGAGGCTCGAGGAAAAATTCCCGACGGCCGCCCTTGCGCGCTTCGTATTCGAGGGCGAGTGGTCGGCCCTGTCGTCCGCAAAGCTGACGCATTGTCTGCGTCCGAAGGATCTGAGCTAGAAATCCAATGCCGGGCGTGCGGCAGGCCAGTCCGCCGCGCCCGAGACGTCAGTTGCCCCAGATGCCCTGGCCGGGTTCCGGCCAGTCGGTGGCGGTGTTCATCCTAGTGTCGGCTGCCTTGTGCCCGGCCATATACGTATTCTCGACCGCGCCGGTGACGGCATGATCCACGCCGGCAACCGAAGCAACCGGCTGATTGGCATTGTCGGAGCCATAATGGTCGCTGCCGGCAAAGGCGCCGCCGGTCGCAAGGAGGATAGCAGCGGCAGCGAGAGCAAGTCTGTTCATTTCAATCTCCTGTTTCATCCGTTAGGCGGCGTCTTGGGAGGACGGTTCCGCTAAGGACAAGACCCGAGGCAGTCCGGTTTTATTCCTGGAAGCGGAAGTTTTTTCTGCCGGGTGCTAAGACCGGCCGCTCAAACCGATGCCGGCTAGCGCCTGTCCCTGTTGCGCAAAAAACAAGAGCGGCGGGCCAGGCCCACCGCTCTTTGTCGTCATGCAAGGTTTGAAGCTGTTAGCGGCCCCAGATGCCCTGACCCGACTCGGCAGGCACCTTGGCATTGGCGTCGGCCTGCGCCTTGTCGGTCTTCAGGATCGAGCCGGTGTGCAAGGTGTCGACGTTGGAAGTCGACTGGGTGACAACCGGCTGGTTGACATTGTTGGAGCCGTAATTGTCGCTGCCGGCAAAAGCAGTGCCCGTGGCAACGAGAATGGCGGCAGCGGTGAGAGCGATCTTGGTCATATTAAGTACTCCTGAGTTTAGGATTGGGTTGGTATCGGCAGTCGCGATTAGCGGCCGAAGAGGTTGCGGTCAGCGCCCTGCGGAGCCTGGACGGACGCAGCGGTCGACTTCGAGGTCGAAGCGGTGACCGAATTGTCGACGGCGGCGGCGGGCTGGTTGACGTTGGCCGAGCCATAATTGTCGCTGCCGGCAAAAGCAGTGCCCGTGGCAACGAGGATGGCCGCGGCGGTAAGAGCGATCTTGGTCATTTTCTTTACTCCAGTATTTCTTCTGTCCTGTCCGTCTAGTGGCGTGCCCTTGGGAGGAATTTCGCGTCGCTCGGACCACCCCGAGGTAGGGAGTGCCTTTTGGGATTTCCAGTTGCGGCGATTTTGCAGAACTTCATTATATTATAGACAATGAATGTTGCGGTGCAGCAAAATTGTGGCTTATTATTCAATGATTTCAGTCATTTAAGCTTTCGCCTTCTGGGAAACCGAAGCGTTTTTGGGGGCCATTGTTCACCGTATGCGATACAATCTGTCAATCAGAACCGAACCGTTCGGTTCGATTTATAGATGAGAATAGGCCGAAATGAGCCTGCAGAGGTCTGCTGCCTTGCGTGGCAAACACCGCATTTGGCTTGCGTTCAGATCGATACTGTCGCTCATTCAACAGAGATCGCCGCGGCCCATCAGCCAAGGCGATCCGCTGGAACGCCGCAGGTGGGATCTGGACTGCCATAGATATGCGACTGCTGCTTGTTGAGGACAATCGCGAACTGGCCGACTGGTTGGGCAAGACCCTGCGTCAGGCGAGCTATGTCGTCGACATTGTCCATGACGGTGAGGATGTCGAGCACGCGCTGGCGGCTGGCGACCACGCGCTCGTCATCCTTGATCTTGCGCTGCCTCGCATGGGCGGCCTCGAAGTGCTGCGCATGCTGCGGGCGCGCGGCAACCGGGTGCCGGTGATCGTGCTGACCGCCAATGCCAGCCTCGACGGCCGGGTCAAGGGCCTCAATGAAGGTGCCGACGACTATCTGGCCAAACCATTCCAGATCGAGGAACTCGAGGCGCGCATCCGGGTGCAGCTGCGCCGCGCCAATGACAGGACCGCGCCTGTCGTTGCCTGCGGCGACCTCATCTTCGACACCAACACCCGGCTGTTCTCACTTGCCGGCGAAACACTGGCGCTGACACCGCGCGAACATGCGGTGCTGGAGCAATTGATGGTCAAGGCCGGGCGCACGGTGAGCAAGGCGGCGCTGTCGGCGGCGATCTACGATTTCGAGACCGATGCCGACCCCAGCGCCATCGAGATCTATGTGCACCGTGTGCGCAAGAAGCTTGAAGGGTCGCGGGTCCAAATCGCCACCTTGCGCGGTCTCGGCTATCTGTTGCGCCACGACGATTTGGCGCCATGACGATCTGGCGCCATGAGGATTAACAGTCTTCGCCTGCAGCTTCTGGCCTGGGTGGTGTTGCCTCTCGCCGGGCTTGCGACCATCAATCTATGGACCAGCCATGGCAATGCGCTGGCAACCGCCGATCTGGTCACCGACCGCATGCTGGTCGGATCGGCGCGGGCCATTGCCGAGCAGGTCGCCATGGTCGACGGAGTGCTCGATGCCACGGTGCCTCCGGCGGCGATCGAGATGTTCGACACCGGCGACCGCGACAGCGTCTATTATCGCGTCGAGACCGCAGGCGGGCGGCTGCTGACCGGATACCCCGATCTGCCCAAAGCGCCGCAGCATGCCAGTGTCGAAGCCCCCTATCGCGATCATCGGCTGCGGGTCCAGACCCTCGGCCATGCGGTGATCGGCGCCGGCGCCGATTCACCGATAACAGTCACCGTGGGCGTTACCCTTGCCGGCCATGACGCGATGGTCAAACGGCTGTGGTTCAGCGCCTTTGCCCAGCAGCTGGCATTGGTGGCGATTGCCGGCGTGTTTGTGCTGCTCGGCCTGCGTCGGGGTCTTGCGCCGTTGATCCGGCTGCGCGATGCGGTGCGTTCGCCAAGCCGTAGTGACCTCGATCCGGTCGAGGTTCCAGGCGCGCAAAGTGAAATCCGGCCGCTGATCGATGCCCTCAACGCCTATATGGATCGGGTGCGGGCGCAGATGGCGGCGCAGCGCCGCTTCATCGCCAACGCCGCGCACCAATTGCGAACGCCACTGGCGTTGCTGTCGACACAGGCGAGCTACGCGCTTCGCGAAACTATCCCCGATGCGCGCCAGGAAGCGCTGGTGGCGCTGCAGGCAAGCTCCGGCAAACTGGCGCGGCTGGCGGAACAACTCTTGACCTTGTCGCGGGCCGAGCCCGGCAGCCGCCGGCCGCGCGCCGATCGCATCGATCTCACCGAAGCGGCCCGGCAGGTGCTCGAAACGCATGCTCCGAACGCGATCGCCCGCAAGATCGACCTCGGCCTCGACGAGAACGGCCCCGTGCCGGTCGTCGGCGACGGCACCATGCTGCGCGAGATGATCGTCAACCTCGTCGACAACGCGCTACGTTACTCCCAGGCAGGCGGCAGCGTCACGGTGAGACTGGCGGCCATCGACGGTGAAGCCGTGCTGACGGTCGCCGACGACGGGCCCGGCATACCGGTGGACGAGCGAGACCACGTGTTCGAGCGCTTCTACCGCATCGCCGGTTCGGCCGAGGAAGGCAGCGGGCTGGGGCTCGCCATCGTGCGCGAGGTCGTCGAAAACGCCGGCGGCCGCGTCACCCTCAGGGATGGCGCGGCCGGCGGTCTGACGGTCGAAGTGCGGCTGCCCTTGGCCTGATCGCAGCAAGCCGGATCGGAAATTGATCAGGTCCCCTGCTCATTGAACGGCGCCGGTCGCCATTTGACGACATAGTTCTCGAAGCGGGTGATGATGAACTCCACCACCAGCGCCATGACAGCCAGGATGATCATCGCGGCGAACACGCCGTTGGCGTTGAAGGCGCCTTGCGCGGTCGAGATCAGCAGGCCCATGCCCTGCTTGGCGCCGAGGAACTCACCGACCACGGCGCCAACCAGGGCAAAGCCGAAACTGACATGTAGGCTGGCGAGGATCCAGCTCATCGCCGAGGGGATGATGACGGTGCGGGTGATCTGGAACGGCGAAGCGCCGAGGATCTGGGCGTTGGCGATCATCGCCCTGTCGGCCTCGCGCACGCCCTGGAAGGCGTTGGCGAAGACGACGAAGAACACCATCACCACGGCCAGCGCCACTTTCGAGGCCATTCCGAGGCCGAGCGCGATGATGAATACAGAACCGAGCACGACGCGCGGCACCGAATTGGCGATCTTGATGTAAATGGAAAACACATCCGCCAAGAGCCGGTTGCGGCCAAGGACAATGCCGGCGGCGATGCCGCCCAGGGCGCCGATCATGAAGCCAAGGAAGGTTTCCTCAAGCGTCACATACATTTGCAGCCAGAGCGGCCCCTGCGAGGTGCCCTCGGTGATCCACGACCAGATTTGTTCCCAGATGCCGGAGGGGCTGGCAAAGAAGAACGGATCGATAATGTTGTAGTCGGCCCCGAGTTCCCACAGGCCGAGGAAGGCAACGAGGATGGCCAGGCGCAGGCCGATAACCAGCGCATGACGCCGGCGCAGCCTCGCCCTTGCCCGGGCTTCGGCAGCGGCAATCGAAGCATCGCGAGCGGCGGCCTGGGACATGGTCGGAGAAATGGCGGTCATGGCGGTGTCTCCTCTCAGAGCAATTCCAGGAAAAAGTGCCACGGGGTTTTCCGTCCGGAATTGCGAAACAAAAATCTAATGGCCCGTCTGCAGGCCACGGCTCTGGCCGAGCTGCACTTCCTCGCGCAGATCGTTCCAGATCACCTTGGCGATCTCGATGAATTTCGGGTCGTAACGGATGTCGGCCATGACACGCGGGCGCGGCAGGTCGATGCGATAGACGCTCTTGACCGTGCCCGGCCCAGCGGTGAGCACATAGACCTTGTCGGCCAGCGCCACCGCTTCCTCCAGGTCGTGGGTGACGAAGACGACCGAGGATTTCTGCTCCGACCACAGGTCGAGCAACTCGTCCTGCATGACTGTTCGCGTCTGCATGTCGAGCGCACTGAACGGCTCGTCCATCAGCAGGATCTTGGGCTGGTTGATGAAGGTTTGCGCCAGCGCGACGCGCTTGCGCATGCCGCCCGAAAGCTGGTGCGGATAATGTTTTTCGAAGCGGCCGAGCCCGACGCGGCCGATCCAGTCGCGTGCCCGCTCATAGGCCTCCGCCTTCGGCGTGCCGCGATAGAGCGGACCTGCGGCGACATTGTCGATGACGCTGCGCCACGGAAACAGCGCATCGGCCTGAAAGACGAAGCCGATGTCGCGGCTAATATCCGT
Organism: Mesorhizobium sp. dw_380; assembly: GCF_018588885.1. Lineage (GTDB taxonomy): Bacteria > Pseudomonadota > Alphaproteobacteria > Rhizobiales > Rhizobiaceae > Mesorhizobium. Next base: position 12,787 of record NZ_JAFFIW010000032.1, on the reverse strand, counting down.
GACCGGGTTGCCCATGACGCGGACATTGCCGGTCGTCGGACGCAATAGGCCAGTGACCAGGTTGAGCGTCGTCGACTTGCCGCAGCCGGTCGGCCCGACGACGCAAGCGAACTCGCCGCGCGCCACCGTCATGGTGAAGTCGCGGATCGCCGTCATCATGTGGCCGTCGGGCGTGACGAAGCGCAGGGTCACGTCGTCGATGGCAATCGCGGCATCGGCTTGTGGGGCGGCCTGAGACAACTTCTCGGCCGCCATGGGTTGCACTTGCATGGCGCACTCCTGTCGCAATGGAGCAAGGGAGTCCGCGGCAGTGCCACGGATCTCTCGGGTGTTTGTGAAGGCTGCGCCGCTGCCCTCTTGATTCAAGCAGCCGGCGCAAACCCTTGTTATGCAATGAGTGGCAGGCTGACGCCGCTATTTGGCGGCGTCGACGAATTCCGTCGTGTAGGTCTTCGACAGGTCGATCTGCTTGCCCTGCAGGCTCTTCGAAAATGTCGAGAGAACCTTGAGCACGGTCGGCGGACCTTCGGCCGGCATGCGGCCGTCCGGCGTGAACATCGCCTTGCCGCCGGCCAGCCCCTGCACGTAGAGATCCTTGTTGCCGGCATAATAGTCCTTCGGCATTTTTTCGGCGATTTCTTCGGCCGAGTGCGTGGCGATGAACTTCATTGTCATGACGAAGGCGTTGGCTAGCTTCTGCGCCTCGTCCTTGTGGCTTTCGAGCCAGGCGGACTGGACGTAGAAGGACGCCGCCGGATACGGACCGCCGAGCGCTTCCTTGGTTTTCTCAGGCGTGCGCATGTCGACCAGGATGCTGGCTTCTCCGGTCTTGAGCAATTTGGCGATGGTCGGCTCGGTGGTCATGCCGGCCTGGATCTGGTCCTGCTTGACGGCGGCGATGAAAGTGTTGCCGGCGCCGACCGGCAGGAGCGTGTAATCGCCGGGCTTCAAGCCATTGCGCACGGCAAGATACTGGGTCAGGAAATCGGTCGAGGAGCCGAGACCGGTGACGCCGAGCGTGGCGCCCTTGAAGTCGGCGGGCGACTTGATCTCCGGGTGCTTGGCGGAGACCAGCTCGACCTCGCCAGGCGCCTGGCTGAACTGGACGATCGACTGGATATACTTGCCCTTCGATTGCAGGTCGACGGTGTGATCATAGAAGCCGACGACGCCCTGGACGGCACCGGCCAGCAGTTCATTTTCGGCCTCGACGCCGGCGCGCGAGTTGAGCAGCTCGACATCGAGCCCCTGGTCCTTGAAGTATCCGAGCTGCTGGGTGAGCACGGCAGGCAGATAGATCTGCTTTTCCATGCCGCCGACGATGATGGTGATCTTGTCGGCAGCCGAAGCCACTGTGGCGCCTGTGGCTGCGATGGCAAGCGTTAGCGCCGCTGTGCGCAGGGCGCACTTCGAGATGAAACCGGTCACGAAACTTCCTCCACTTGGGCGGCGCGCCGTGAAGCTGCGCCGCATTCTCCTCCTCGCCGGCCGCTCGAGGACCGGTCATGCGGTGACACCGCGACCCTGTCATGGCACGCCCAAGCTTTCAGCTGGCTTTCAGCCGCCAAGCGAAAAGGAGTATCGGCAATTCATGCCAGAGCGTTCAACCCCAGCACATCGCGCATATCGTATTGGCCGGGCGAACGTCCCGACAGCCAGAGTGCCGCGGCAATGGCGCCACGGGCGAACATGATGCGGTCGCCGGCCGCATGCGACAGGGTGACAAGCTCGCCTTCTGTGCAGAAGCTGACGCTGTGCTCGCCGACGATGCTGCCGCCGCGCAGCACGGCAAAGCCGATTTCGCCGGCGGGTCGCGCGCCAGTGACGCCGTCGCGGACACGCCGTGCGACAGCATCCAGTTCGACACTACGTCCGCCGGCAACGGCCTGCCCCAACATCTGCGCCGTGCCCGACGGCGCGTCGATCTTATGGCGGTGATGGGCCTCGAAAATCTCGGCATCCCAGTCCTGGGGATCGAGTGCTCTCGCCGCCTGCTCGACCAGTCCGACCAGCATGTTGAGCCCAAGCGAAAAGCTGCCGGAGCGCACGATGGCAATGGTTTTCGCGGCGTCGGCTATATCAGCCAGTTCGGCCGCGTCGAAACCGGTCGAGCCAATCACCAAAGCCGGGCCGCCCCGGTTGGCGCAAAACCTTGCCAGATCGGCCGATGCCGCCGGCGTGGTGAAATCCATGACCACATCGGCCATGGCAAGCGCCTGGTCGCGGCTGACCAGCCCGTCGCCGACACTGCCCGGACGATGGAAGCGGGCGACGAGCGCCAGACGCGCGTCGGCCTGGACGGCGTCCACCATCTGGCGGCCCATGCGGCCGAGCGCGCCGGCGATGGCGATCCTGATCGGTGCCACGGCCTCGGCTATTTCCACATGCCGCGCATGCGCGCGCCGATGTCGACGCGCACGTCCGGCCGGGGCGCCCTGCCCTGTGCGGCCTGCGCACTTGGCCACGACACCTGCTCAAACGCGGAGAGGATCGAGGCCGGGATGAAGCGCGTGCGCGAGGCATAGAGATGGCGATCGCCGCGCGCCGCCTGGCCGTGCGGAAAGAAGCGCTGCGGCATGACCAGATTGAGGCTGTCCTTGGCCCGCGTCATCGCCACGTAGAGCAGCCGGCGCTCCTCCTCGATGTCTTCCTTGGTGCCGACGCCGAGATCGGCCGGTATGCAGCCATCGACCGTGTTGAGCACGAAGACATTCTTCCACTCCTGGCCCTTGGCCGAGTGGATGGTCGACAGGATCAGATAGTCCTCGTCGCGATGCGGCGGCCCGGCCTGGTCGCTGGTGGCGTCCGGTGGATCGAGCGTCAGCTCGGTGAGGAACCGTTCGCGCGAAGCGTAGCTCGACCCAATCTGCTCGAGCTGCAACAGGTCGGCGCGGCGCGTGATCGCATCCTCGTGGATGCGCTCCAGATGCGGCTCGTACCAGAGCCTGATCTGTTCGAGATCGGCCGGCCATTTGGCCCCGGCCCGCAGGCCGGAATAAAGCGAAACGAACCCCGGCCAGTCGTCCGCGGCGCGCTGCGGCGGCCGCCAGCCGGCCAGGCCCATCGCTTCATCCAACGCCGTGGTCATGGTCTCGACGATCTGCGCGGCGGCCGAGGGCCCGATGCCCGGCAAAAGCTGCAGCACACGAAAACCGGCGACGCGGTCGCGCGGGTTCTCGGCGAAGCGCAGCACCGCCAGCACATCCTTGACGTGGGCGGCATCGAGGAATTTCAGCCCGCCGAACTTGACGAAGGGAATGTTGCGCCGCGTCAGTTCGATCTCCAGCGGCCCGCTGTGATGCGAGGCGCGAAACAGCACCGCCTGGGATTTCAGCACTGTCCCGGCCTCGCGCTCGGCAAGGATCGTATCGCAGACGAAATTCGCCTGCTCAACCTCGTCGCGCACGCTCACCAGTCTCGGCTTGGCGGCGGATTTGCGCTCCGACCACAGGTTCTTGGTGAAACGCTCCGAGGCCTCGCCGATCACCGCATTGGCGGCGGCGAGAATGGTGTCGGTCGAGCGGTAGTTGCGCTCCAGCATCACCACGTCGGCGGTTTGCGCGAACTGCAGGGGAAAATCGAGGATATTGCGCACCTCGGCGGCCCGGAACGAGTAGATCGACTGCGCATCGTCGCCGACCACCGTCAGCCCTGCACCATCGGGCTTCAGCGCCATCAGTATCGAAGCCTGCAACCGGTTGGTGTCCTGGTATTCGTCGACCAGCACGTGGTCGAATCGTTGTCCCAGATGCGCCGCTATTTCCGGCTCGGCCGCCATCTGCGCCCAGTAGAGCAGCAGGTCATCATAATCGAGCACGTTCTGCGCCTGCTTAGCCTCGACGTAACCCGCAAACAATTGTTTCAGCTGCTCGGCCCAGCCAGCGCACCAGGGAAAAGCCGACCCCAGCACTTCGTTGAGTGGTGCCTGCGCGTTGACGGCGCGCGAATAGATGGCAAGGCACGTGCCCTTGGTCGGAAAGCGCGCCTCCGTCTTGGAGAAGCCGAGTTCGTGGCGCGCGAGATTCATCAGGTCGGCGGAATCCTCGCGATCATGGATGGTGAAGGCCGGATCGAGGCCGATCTCCAGCGCATAGTCTCGCAAAAGCCGGGCGCCGATGCCGTGAAAAGTGCCGGCCCAGGTCAGCGCATCCGTGATCACCGCGGCGTCACGGCCGAGCACTTCACCGGCGATGCGCTCGACGCGCCTGGCCATTTCTGACGCGGCGCGCCGCGAAAAGGTCATCAGCAGGATGCGGCGCGGGTCGGCGCCCTTGACGATCAGGTGCGCGACGCGATGCGCTAGCGTGTTGGTCTTGCCCGAGCCGGCGCCGGCAATGACCAGCAAGGGCCCGGCGACCCTGCCGTCGCCGTGTTCGACGGCCTGGCGCTGGGCGTCGTTCAGCCGGGCGAGATAGGCGGGCGGGACGGTCGATTCCAAATAGGTCGAATCATGGGCGGCGAGGTTCATCGCCCATCAAGCATCGTTTCTGCTTTGTTCGCAACAAAGAAGCGGCGCGACGCAGCTCTTGGTTTTGATGCAATTCCCAAGGGAAAGCGCTACGCGCTTTTCCCGGGACTTTTCCTGAAATCGCTTACCGCTTGGGATCGACGCCCATCGCCGCCGATTGACGGCGCAGGGCCTCGCGGTCACTTCTTGGTGCCGGCAGCAGCAGGGGATCGAAATTGTCCGGCACCTCATCGATCATTCTGCGAGCGAGGCGATAGATCAGAAAAGCAAAGGTGCCTGCCAGAAGCAAACGGATCATGCAGCGGTTCTCCTCTGATAGGGATCAACCGGAGACATGGCGTTTTGTTCCCGCGCGAATACGGGCAGTGCCGGAATGATATCCAGCACGAAGAGGTCGAGAGTTCAGGGTATTGCCAAGATACATTCCTCGAGGTCCTCGAGGCGGAACTTGGCATTGCGCAGCTCGCCCGCGTCTTTATTGCTAATTTAGCAAGCGTACGCCGCAAAGAAGAAGGCCGGCGCCGCTTGGGAGGTAATCTGATAGCGCCGGCCAGGCGGATATCAGGTCCGCCGCAGGGGGAAGGCTAGCTGAGTCTTGCCGCTACGTCATGCGGGATCGAGGATTTCGGCCCCTTCCCAGGCGTTTTCCCCCGGCAAAAGCGTGCCGAAGGGACCTTTCAAATCCCAAGCCGTCGCCTGGCGATGGCGACATGGAAGTTGGCGCCGAACAGCAATCCCTCATCATTGAAATCATAGGCCGGGTTGTGCAAAGGCGCTGAGGCCTCGCCATTGCCGAGGAAGACGAAACAGCCCGGCACATGGTCGAGGAAGCGGGCAAAGTCCTCCGAGGCCGTCATCGGCTCACGCGCGATAGCGATATTGCCGGGTTCGAAGACGTCTTTGGCGGCGGCGAACGCGGCGTCGACCAGTTCGGCATCGTTATGCAGCGGCACGAATTCTCGGCTGTATTTGACTTCGGCGGCGACGTTGTAGGCGGCGGCGGTGCCTTCGGCGATGATGCGCATCTGGCGTTCGATCCCGGCGCTGACTTCCGGTCGGAAGCTGCGCGCATCGCCAAGGATGCGGGCAAGGCCGGGCAGTGCATTGCGGGTGCCGTCGGTGATCAGCTCAGTCACGGAAACCACCGATATGTCGGCCGGGCTCAGCCGACGCGAGACGATGGTCTGCAGATTGGTGACCAGGGCGCAGGCGGCGACCAGCGTTTCGTTTCCCGAATGCGGCCGCGCCGCGTGGCCGCCGAGACCTCTGAGCACGATCTCGAAGTTATCCTCCGCCGACATGATGGGACCGGCACGGGTCTCGAAATGGCCGATGGGAAGGCCGGGCATGTTGTGCAGCCCGAAAATCTCGTCGAAGGGAAAGCGCTGCATCAGGCCATCGGCGAGCATGGCCAGCGCGCCCCTGCCCCATTCCTCGGCCGGCTGGAAGATGAAGCGCACAGTGCCGTCGAAACCGCCCTCTTCGGCCAGAAGCTTTGCCGCGCCAAGCAGCATTGCCGTGTGGCCGTCATGGCCGCAGGCATGCATGATGCCGGGATTGCCGGAGCGATATGGCGCGGCCGATTGCTCTGATATACGCAGCGCATCCAAGTCGGCCCGCAGCGCAACGGCGCGGTTGCCGCTGCCGCGCTTCAGCGTGCCGACGACACCGGTTCCGCCGACACCCTCAGTGACATCGTCCAGGCCGAATTCGCGCAGCTTGGCCGCGACAAAGGCCGCGGTGCGTTTCTCCTCGAAGCCGAATTCGGGGTTCGCGTGCAGATCACGCCGCCATCCGGTCATCTCGCGCTTCAGCGTTTCGGGATCGCGTTCAGCCACTCCTGCGCTCCTCCATCTCCGCAAGTTCGGTGACGATATCAAGCAGGATGTTTGCGCCGGCAACAAGCTCGACATCGTCGGTATGCTCGCGCGGACTGTGACTGATGCCTCCGGCGCTCGGCACGAAAATCATCGCCGCAGGCGCGATACGCGCGATCATCTGCGCGTCGTGGCCGGCGCCCGAGGTCATGCGCCTCGATACAAGTCCCCGCTTCCTCGCCGCGGCCTCGATCAGCTCGACCACCCGCCTGTCGAAGACAACCGGCTCGAAGCGCGCCAGCCTCTCGACTGTCACGGTGATGCCCTCGGCGGCGAGCTGTTGCAGGAAGGCGGCCGGCGCCGTCTCTTCCGCCTGCAAGCGCTGCTCGTCGGGATCGCGCAGATCGACGGTGAAGACGGCGCGTGATGGTATGACGTTGATGGCGTTCGGCTCGAACCGCATCGTGCCGACGGTGGCAACGGTTGGCGCGTTGGAGGCCGCTGCCCGGTCGTGCAGGAAGGTGATCACGCGTGCCGCAGCGTATCCGGCATCGCAGCGCATCGACATCGGTGTGGTGCCGGCATGATTGGCGACACCATCGAGGGTGATGCGTTGCCAGGAAATCCCCTGCAGGGTTTCCACCGCGCCGATCGGAATGCCTTCGCGCTCCAGAACCGGCCCCTGTTCGATATGCAGTTCGACATAGATGTGCGGCTTGAGAAAGCCAGGTTCGCGGTCGCCGGCATAGCCGATGCGAGCCAGCTCCTGTCCGAGCGTGCAGCCGTCAGTGCCGACGGCAGCGAGTGCCGCCTCGACACCGATGCCGCCGGCATAGACCAGCGATCCCATCATGTCGGGAGAAAAGCGCACGCCTTCCTCGTTGGTGAAGGCCGCGACGGCGAGCGGGCGCGACGGCGCGAGGCCCGACGCTTTCAGCGTCTCGATCACTTCCAGCCCGGCAAGCACGCCATAGCAGCCATCATAGATGCCGGCATCGATGACGGTGTCGATGTGCGAGCCGATGAGCAGTGGCGCCTCGCCTGCATTGTCCTCGCTTTGCCAGATGCCGAAGATATTGCCGACGCGGTCGATGGCGACATCGAGCCCGGCCCGCCGTAGCCAGCCGACGAAAAGATCGCGGCCGAGCTTGTCGGCGTCGGAAGCGGCCAGCCGGATCAGCCTGCCCTCCGCGTCGCGGCCAACAGCGCCGAGTTCACGGATGCGGCCAAGCAGGCGCTGTGCGTCGATCGCGATCATGGCATTGCCTCGGCAACAAGCTTGCCGGCCAGCACATCGGCCGGGCTCATGCCGACCAGCTCGGCATAGCGATGCGGATCGGTGGCCCCTTCCGTGTTGATCACCAGCACGCGAGCCCGGCTGTCGAGCCCGAGATCGTTCTTGTTTTCAGCCACCGCCCGGATCAGTCCGGCAAGGCCGACGCCGCCGCTCTCGCCGGCGACGATCACCGGATCGCCGCCGTCTGGCCGCGCCAGCCGCCGCATCACCGCGACGGCGTCGTCCTCCTCCACGGTCATGAAGGCGTCGGCGACGCGCGCCAGCACGCGCCAGGCGACCTGTGAGGCCTCATAGCATTCAAGCATGGCCATCACCGTCGGCTGATCGTGCGCCACCTTGACCACGCGCCCTGCCCGGGCAGCAGCGACAACGCAAGCGGCCCGCGCGGGCTCGACCACGGTGAAGACCGGCCTGGCGTCGCCGAGCACGATGGCGAGATGGCCGGCCAGCGCGGCGGCAATGCCGCCGACGCCGGCCTGGACGAAAACGTGGGTCGGCGGCTCCCGCAGCTGGCGCAGTGCTTCGCGCACGATCGCCGTATAGCCTTGCATCACCAGGCCGGGAATGCGCTCATAGCCCGGCCACGACGTATCCGACACCACGGTCCAGCCTTTCTCGGCCGCGACTTTGGCGGCTTGCCTGACCGAGTCATCATAATTGCCGTCGACCCGAACCATCTCCGCGCCATAGCGGGCTATTGCCGAGATCCGCTCGTCGCTGACGCCGGCATGGACAAAGATCACGGCCCTGGCACCGGCAAGCTCGGCGCCTTGCGCGACAGAGCGACCGTGATTGCCGTCGGTGGCGCAGGCGACCGTCATCCTCGCGGCGACCGAGCGGACATCGGGCCGATCGAGATCATCGATGTCGACAGGGCGGCCAAGCCGTTTGCTTGCCTCCTCCAGCACCAGGCGGAAGACGGCATAGGCGCCGCCCAGCGCCTTGAAGCTGCCGAGGCCGAGACGGAAGCCCTCATCCTTGACATGCAAGGCAGCGAGGCCAAGTTCGCTCGCCAGCGCCGGCAGCGCGTGCAGCGGCGTCACGCTGTGATTGTCGCGATGGGCAAGAAAGCGCTCGACCGCATCCGCCCCGGCAAGCCCAAGGGTTTCGGCGTCGGCCGCATCAAGCGGCTGACGATGCAACGCCTTGCGGTTGAGCAGGAACATTGAGGCCTCCTTGTTGGTGAGCGAGAACATATTGCAGGATTGGCGCAAAGAGCGCTGTATTTGGCCCTCCTAAATGCAAGTTTGTTTCGCCGGATATCTCCATTGCCTCAATCACCACCGTCACTCGACAGCTTCGACCTCGCCATCCTTGCCATCCTGCAGCGGGACAATACGACGCCGCAGCGCCTGATCGGCGAAGCGGTGAACCTGTCGGCGCCGGCGGTGCAGCGCCGCATCAAGCGGATGGAGCAGGCCGGCGTGATCGCGGGCAATGTCGCCGTGGTCGAGCCGACGGCCGTCGGCCGGCCCATCACCATCTTCGTCGAGGTGGAGCTGGAGAGCGAACGCACCGAACTGATCGATGCGGCCAAGCGGCAATTCTCGGCGGCGCCCGAAGTGCAGCAATGCTACTACGTCACCGGCGAGGCAGACTTCATCCTGATCATCACCGTGGCCGACATGGGAGCCTATGAGGCACTGACGCGAAAGTTGTTTTTCGGCAGCAACAATGTCCGGAAGTTCCGCACCTTCGTCGCCATGGACCGCGTCAAGGTCGGGCTGACGGTGCCTTTGCCGGATTGAGGCAAATCCCGGTCGGTCCCTGCCATGCTTTTGACATTCTCAGGACGCGAATTGAACGATGGAGGCGCGCTTGGACGACACCACACCAGTTGCTATCATCGGTGCCGGGCCGGCGGGCCTGGCCGTTGCCGCGTGCCTGCGACAGGCCGGGGTCGACTTCATCCTGCTTGAGAAAGAGCAGCAGGCCGCGCCCGCCTGGCGGCGCCATTACGAACGCGTCCACCTGCATACGACCAAACGCTATTCGTCCCTACCCTTCGTGCCCTTCCCGAAGCACTATCCGCGGTATGTGCCGCGCGATCTCTTCGTCGACTATCTCGATGCCTATGCGCAACGCTTCGACTTGCGGCCCAGGTTTGGGGAAATGGTGAAAGCGGTCGCTCGCGAGGGTCGCGGCTGGCATGTGGACGCGACATCCGGCCCGTTGCGCGCCAAACATGTGGTGATCGCGTCAGGCTACAATGCCGAGCCCTTGCGGCCCAGATTTGCGGGCGTCGATACCTTCACGGGCAAGACACTGCACAGCGCCGACTATCGCCATGCGACGCCTTTTGCCGGTCAGTCAGTGCTGGTCATCGGCATGGGCAACACCGGCGCGGAGATTGCGCTCGATCTGGCGGAAAATGGCGCAAAACCGACGATTTCCGTGCGCGGCGGCGTTCATATCGTGCCGCGCGAACTGTTCGGCGTCCCCATCCAAATCGTCGGCATGGCGGCGCGCCTGGGGCCGCAACGCATCAATGACGTTCTTTTCCCCATCATCCTCGATCTGGTGTTGGGCAGGCTGGAAAAATACGGGCTCAAACGGCCAAGACAGGGACTGCTGGAACAGATTGCGATTGCGTCGCGCATTCCGGTGATCGACGTGGGCACTATCGGCAAGATCCGCGAAGGCACGATCAAGGTTGCCCCCGATGTCGCCGAGATCTCTGAGCGCGGCGCCCGTTTTGCCAACGGCAAACATGGCGAATTCGACGCGATCGTCTTTGCGACCGGTTTCCGGCCGGGCTATGCCAAATTCCTCGAACCCGGCATCCAGCCGGATCGCAGCGGCGTTACCGCGCAAGCTTCGGATCTCGGCCTCTACCTCATTGGTTTCCACAATGCGGTCACCGGATTGCTGCGCGAAATCGGGATCGAGGCCCAGGCGATCGCCGACGACATCCGGCACCGGCTGAACAGGAAAAAGGTGGCCGAATTCCTGCCGGTGTGATTGGTCGCGAGCGGAGCAAAGCTCCCTTCGGCCTCAACTTGCCTTGCGCAGCCAGACCTTGTTGTCATGGAAGGCAGCGCCGCCGTAAGGCGCCGGCGCATCCGCGCCGGTCAGTACATTGATGCCCTCCCCGCGCTCATGGGCGCTGTTCGGCCAGATGCCTTCGGCGATCACGACGCCGCGCTTGATGCCGTCGAACAATTTGGCGTGCAGCACCACCTCGCCACGCATATTGCCGACCTCGACCCGGTCGCCGTCGGCCAGTCCGTACGCGGCGGCATCGTCGGGATGGAGAAGCAGTTCCGGGCGGCCTTCCCTGGCCTTCGACACCGGCGTTTCCGAGAACGTCGAGTTCAGGAAATTGCGCGCCGGCGAGGTCGTCAGCCGGAACGGATGCGCCTCGTCCGCCACCTCGATCAGGTCGACATGATCGGGAAATTCCGGCAGTCGCTCCACCGGCCCGAACAGCCCCATGCTCTTCGGCGGCCTGTTGGGGGCCGCCTGCCCGGTCCAGTCAGCGCGGAAGCGGAATTTTCCATCCGCATGGCCGAATCCTCCAATGAAATGCGCGGTCTCGAAATCCGGCTGCAGGTCGACCCACTTGTCTTCCTTCAAGCTGTCGAAGCTGCCCAGCCCGCGCTTGCCGAGAATGATGTCGATATGCTGCTGTTCGGTGAGACCAAAGCCTGGACGGTCGGAGACTCCCAGGCGCTCGGCCAATTGTTCGATGACGAAATGATTGGTGCGCGGCCCTTCCGGCGGCTCGATCAGCTTGGGGCCGAGCGTGATATGCTGATTGCCGCCGCCCTTGTAGACGTCGTCATGCTCGAGGAACATCGTTGCCGGCAGCACGACATCGGCAAGCTTGGCGGTGTCCGTCATGAACTGCTCGTGCACGCAAGAGAACAGGTCGTTGCGCAGAAAGCCCTGCTTCACCAGCCGCTGCTCGGGCGCGACATTCACCGGATTGGTGTTCTGGATCAGCATCGCCGTCACCGGTGGTCCGCCATAAAGTGCATCGCCGGAGCCACTCAGCACCGGGCCGATGCGGGAATGGTCGAGATAGCGGATCGAGGGATCGCGCATCCCTGTGCCTTCCAGCACATCCTGGTTGAGCTTGAAGATGCCCGAATTGGAATGGAAGGCGCCGCCGCCCTCATATTGCCAGCTGCCGGTGACAGCGGCGATGCAGGAGGCGGCATGCATGTTGACGGCACCGTTGCGCTGGCGGGCAAAGCCGTAGCCGAGGCGGAAATACGTTTTCCTGGTGGTGCCAACCAATCGCGCGAAGGCCTCGATTTCAGCGACGCCAAGGCCGGTGATTGCGGAGGCCCATTCCGGCGTACGCGTCTTTAGATGCGCTTCCAGCCCTCCGGGATCGTCGGTGTATTTTTCTAGATAGGCGCGATCGGCCATCCCTTCCCTGAACAGCACATGCATGACCGCGCAAGCCAGTGCGCCATCGGTGCCGGGCTTGAGCACAAGGCCCATGTCGGCCTGTTTCATGGTCGCGTTTTCATAGACGTCGATGACGACGATCCTGGCGCCGCGTTCCTTGCGCGCCTTGATGGCGTGGGTCATCACGTTGACCTGCGTGACCACGGCATTGGTGCCCCAGATCACCACGCAGTCGGATTTCGCCATCTCGCGCGGGTCCGGCCCGCGCAATGCGCCCGCTCCCATCATCCAGCCGGTCCAGGCGAGATTGGTGCAGATCGACCCGAAGAAGCCGGAATATTTCTTGGCATGGCGCAGCCGGTCGATGCCGTCGCGCTGCACCAGCCCCATCGTGCCGGCATAGTAATAGGGCCAGACCGTCTCCGAGCCGTGTTTCTCCTCGGCAGCAACGAATTTTTCGGCGACGAGGTCGAGCGCGGCCTCCCAGCTTGCTTCCTTCCAGACGCCATCGCCCTTGGCGCCGGCGCGGATCAGCGGCTTCAGCAAACGGTCGGGATGATGGACGCGGTCGGCATAACGCGCGACCTTGGCGCAGACGACGCCGGCCGTATAGGTATTGGACTTGGCACCATGGACACGCCCAATGCGGTTGTCGTCGAGCAACTCGACCTCGAGCGCGCAGGTCGACGGGCAATCATGCGGACAAGCCGAATGGCCGATGCGGAGCTTGGCGTGCTGGTTCATGGCACTTGTTTAACCGCTTTCGGGCAAGGCGTGTAGGGCCAGATCTTACCCTCCCCTTGATGGGGAGGGTCGGCGCGTAGCGCCGGGGTGGGGTGTGGCGCA
>NZ_JAFFIW010000031.1 GCF_018588885.1 Mesorhizobium sp. dw_380 | reverse complement strand
ACAAGGGGGAGGGTGAGGTCACCACGCCACCACCGTAATCTCCGGCCAGTTCTCCCTTGCCCGCCCGCCTTTTGTCTCGTGCGTTCGCCGGTTGTCCATCACCCGGTTCGGCGTGATGCGGAACGAGAAGAGATCGTCGAGCCCGAATGGCGCGACCAGCTCCAATTGCCCGTCGGCATCATGGCGCACGCCCACCGCATGCGTCTTCGAGGCGAAATAGCTGATGGACTCGCTGGCGCTCGTGTAGCGCGGGCAGGGCCGTCCGAATTTCTGCGGATACCACAGATGCACCCGCGCCTGGTTGCGCACTTCGACCGGCAGGGCGAGCCCTTCAAAATGCCGCGCGGCCCGGCGAATGACAGTGTCCTCGGCCTCATAGGACAGATCGGTCTCATCGAAATAGAACAGGTCGACATCTTTGATGCCGTATCCAGACGGCTTCCCGGTCAGATGGTTCCAGACGGTGTTGTAGAGCACGCCGGAGACGACCAGCCAATCCGGAAGGTCGAGCGCGCGGGCGCGCTCCAGCGCTTCGCGAACCAGCGCATCTTTCGACACGATGTCGATGAAAGCCGCACGTTGTGCTTCGAACAGGAGCCCGGAATAGCGCAGATGGTCCATCGCCCTTTGGAGGGCGATTCGCCATCGCTCCGCAATCCGTATTCCTGCGCAATTCCGGACGGAAAACCGCTAAGCACTTTTCCTGGAATTGCTTCAGCCGCGCAGCACGCCGCCCGTCTGCTTGCCGACATTCTCGACGATGCGCTTGCCCAGCGCCTCGAAATCCTCGTCGGTCAATGTCTTCTCGACCGGCTGGATCGACACCTCGATGGCGATCGACTTCTTGCCCTCGCCGAGCGACGCGCCCTCGAAGATATCGAAGACCGAAACGCCTGATATCAGCTTCTTGTCGGCGGCAAGCGCGGCACGCACCAGCGTGCCGGCCTCGACGGCTTTGTCGACGACGAAGGCGAAGTCGCGCTTCACCGCCTGGAAGGCGGAGAGCTCCAGCTTCGGCTTGGTTTTCGTCGGCTTTGCCTTCGGCTCCGGTACGGCATCGACGAACACTTCGAAACCGCAGAGCGGTCCGGAGACATCGAGCCCTTCCATCGTCTTCGGATGGAACTCGCCGAACGTGCCGAGCACCGTCTTCGGCCCGAGCTTGATCGTGCCGGAGCGGCCGGGATGATACCAGGCCGGCCCACCGGGCTCGATCTGCAGCCGGTCGACCGGCACGCCGCAGGCTTCGAGCGCCGCGATCGCATCGGCCTTGGCATCGAACACGCCGACCGGGCCGGAATTGCCGGCCCAGTTGCGGCCGGAGCCGTCGAGCTTGGCGGTGCCGCGCCGCACGCCGGCGGCGACCCGTCGCTGCTGGTCGGCGCCGTCGCCCTCATAGGTGCCCGACACTTCGAACAGCGCCACGTCGCCGATGCCCCTGTCGGCATTGCGCTGTGCGGCGGTGATCAGCCCCGGCAGCAGCGATGGCCGCATGTCGGACATGTCGGCGGCGATCGGGTTGGCGAGCTTCAGCGCCGTTTGGCCACCGCCGAACAATTCGGCATGTCTGGCCGGAATGAACGACCAGGTGACGGCCTCCATCATGCCGCGCACGGCAAGCGCGCGTTTGGCGGTACGGGTGCGCACCTGCAGCGTGGTGAGGATTTTTGCGTTGACCGCGTCATGCGCGCCGAGCGGTTGCGGGGCGATGTTGTCAACGCCGTGAATGCGCATCACCTCTTCGACCAGGTCGGCCTTGCCGTCGACATCGGGGCGCCAGGACGGCACGGTAACGTTGACGACATCGCCCGATCCGTCCGGCGTGAAGCCGAGGCGTGAGAGAATGCCCAGGCTTTCCGCTCTGGGGACCTCGATTCCGGTCAGGCGCTTGATGTCCGACAGCGGGAAGGAGACGATCTTGGGCTGGTGGCCGGCATAGCCGGCCACTTCGATCTCCGTCGGCGTGCCGCCGCAGAAATCGAGCACCAGTCTCGTTGCCAGCTCCACGCCGGGGACCATGAATTCGGGATCGACTCCACGCTCGAAACGGTAGCGCGCATCGGTGATGATCCCGAGCGTGCGGCCGGTGCGGGCGGTGGTGATCGGATCCCAAAGCGCCGATTCGATCAGCACGTCAGTGGTGTTCTCGTCGCAGCCGGAATGTTCGCCGCCCATGATGCCGGCGATCGACTCGACGCCGTTGTCATCAGCAATGACGCACATGTCAGGCGTCAGCGCATATTCCCGGCCGTCGAGTGCCAGCACCTTTTCGCCGTCGCGCGCGCGGCGCACGACGAGGTTGCCCGCGACCTTCTTGGCGTCGAACACATGCAGCGGCCGGCCACGGTCGAAGGTGACGTAGTTGGTGATGTCGACCAGCGCGCTGATCGGCCTGAGGCCAATGGCGATCAACCGCTGCTGCAGCCATTTCGGCGACGGGCCGTTCTTCACACCCTTGACCAGATTGAGCGCGAAGCCAGGGCAGAGTTCCGGCGCCTCGATCGTCACCTTGACCGGGCACATGCCGTTGCCGACATGCGGCATGATGGCGCCGCCGACGAGGCGGCCAAGCCCGCTCGCCGCGAGATCCCTGGCGATACCGTAGACGCTGGTGGCGTCAGGCCGGTTCGGCGTCAAATTGATCTCGATGACCGGATCGTCGAGATGCGCGTAAGCAGCGAAGCTGGTGCCGACAGGCGCATCCTCAGGCAAATCGATGATGCCATTGTGCTCGTCGGACAATTCCAGCTCGCGCTCGGAACACATCATGCCATGGCTTTCGACGCCCCTGATCTTGCCGACCGTCAGCGTCACGTCGATGCCGGGCACATAGGTGCCGGGCGCGGCAAAGGCGCCGATCAGGCCCGCGCGGGCGTTCGGCGCTCCGCACACCACTTGCACCGGCGGCTTGCCGTCGCCCGTGTCGACCGTCAGCACGCGCAGCCTGTCGGCATCGGGATGCTGCACCGCCGTCAGTACCCTGGCGATGACGAAGGGTTTCAGGCTCGACTTGTCGTCGACATGCTCGACTTCGAGGCCGATAGAGGTCAGCCGCTCGACGATCTCGTCGAGCGTGGCCTCGGTCTCGAGATGATCCTTGAGCCAGGAAAGGGTGAATTTCATTGGACTGTTCCGTCTGGTCTTTTGACGCTTGTTTTCAGATGTCTCGGCAGGTCGTCGGACATATGCAGGAAGGGAAGCTGCTCGCTGACATAGGCATGCAGCGTCGGCCTGAAATCGGCCGGCATGTCCATGGCGCCGAGCATGAAGTAGATGTCGTCCTCCAGCCGCTCGTCGACATAGGCGATGGGTGAGCCGCAAATGCCGCAGAACGAGCGCGTCACCGGCCCGTTCTCGAACATCTTCAGCGCCTTGCCGGTGAACGCGACCTGGCCGGCGGGGAAGCCGACAAAGGCCGACACCGGCGCGCCGCTCGCCCGCCGGCAATCGCCGCAATGGCAATAGCTGACGTGGTGCGGTTCGGCCGAGGCCTCGAACCGCACGGCGCCGCAGCGGCAGCCGCCGGTGTGGGCGGCTGTCATGCGCTCAAGCCTCCGAACAGCGTCGGCATGTCGAGCGGCCTGAAACCGTAATGCGACAGCCACCGCACATCGGCGTCGAAGAAGGCGCGAAGGTCCGGCATGCCGTATTTCAGCATGGCGATGCGGTCGATGCCCATGCCCCAGGCAAAGCCCTGATATTCGTCGGGATCGAGCCCGCCGGCCTTGAGCACGTTGGGGTGCACCATGCCGCAGCCGAGGATCTCCATCCAGTCGGAGCCTTCGCCGAAGCGCACTTCGCCGGGCCGCGAGCGATCGCACTGGATGTCGACCTCGAGGCTGGGCTCGGTGAACGGGAAGAAGGACGGCCGGAAGCGCATCTTGACCGACGGCACCTCGAAGAACGCCTTGCAGAATTCTTCCAGCACCCACTTCATGTTGGCGACGTTCGCTGTCTTGTCGATCACCAGACCCTCGACCTGATGGAACATCGGCGAGTGGGTGGCGTCGGAATCCTGGCGGTAGGTCTTGCCGGGAATGACGATGCGGATCGGCGGTTTCTGCTTCTCCATGGTGCGGATCTGCACGGGCGAGGTGTGGGTGCGCAAAAGCTTGCGCTCACCCTTCTCGTCCGGCTGGAAGAAGAAGGTGTCGTGCATTTCGCGCGCCGGATGGCCTTCGGGGAAATTCAGCGCGGTGAAATTGTAATAGTCGGTCTCGATATCCGGCCCTTCGGCGATCGCGAAGCCGAGATCACCGAAGATCGCGGCGATCTCGTCGATGACCTGGCTGATCGGGTGGATGCGGCCGCGCTCGGCCGGCGACTGCCGCACAGGCAGAGTCACGTCGACCTTTTCGGCGGCCAGCCGCATGGCGATCGCCACGTCCTTCAGCTCAGCCTTGCGGGCCGTCAGGGCCTCGGTGACGCGGTTCTTCAGCCCGTTGATGGCGGGGCCTTTGAGCTGGCGCTCCTCGGCGGTCATGGCGCCGAGCGTCTTCAGCATCTCGGAGATCGATCCCTTCTTGCCAAGGGCGGCGACGCGCACGGCCTCGATCGCCTGCTCGTCGGCGGCGGCTGCAATATCGGCCAGAAGAGAACTCTCAAGCGTATCCACGCCAGTGGTTGCGTCGTTCACGGTCAAACTCGCTATGTTGGAAATCTGCGCTAACGTGAAAGTCACGTTTAAGTTGATTGTTCAGGCACAAAAAAAGAACCCGCGCCAGCCGTGCCAGCGCGGGTTCCCCAAATCAGAATTGCGAATGCTTGGGAAGCGCTGGTCTTTAAGCGACAGCGCTTTCAAAAGCGTTCGGCGTGGTGTTCTTCAGATATTCGAGCGCCACCTTGGCCTTGGCGACCAGGGCCGCGAAAGCCTGCGGCTCATGGATGGCCATGTCGGACAGGATCTTGCGATCGATCTCGATGCCGGCCTTGTTGAGGCCGTCGATGAAGCGGCCATAGGTCAGGCCGTGCTCGTGGGTCGCGGCGTTGATGCGCTGGATCCACAGCGCGCGGAACGAGCGCTTGCGGTTCTTGCGGTCGCGGTAGGCGTACTGCAGCGACTTTTCCACCGCCTGCTTGGCGATGCGGATGGTGTTCTTGCGGCGACCATAGAAGCCTTTCGCGGCTTTTAGGACCTTCTTGTGCTTGGCGTGCGAGGTGACGCCTCTCTTTACGCGTGCCATGTCATGATCTCCTTAAAAGCAATTCCAGGTGCCTGGCGGCTTCCGTTCGGAATTGCGTAAAACAAATGCGTGTCCGGTCCGAATGATCTTATTTGGTGAATGATGCTTTCCAAAAAGTCTGCAACTTTTTGGCATCATTCCCTAGAGACCGTTCGGCAGAAAATTCTTGATGACCTTCTTGCCATCCGGTTCAGCCAGAACCATCGTGCCGCGGGCATTTCGAATGAACTTGTTGGAACGCTTGATCATGCCGTGACGCTTGCCGGCCGCAGCCGACAGGACTTTACCCGTACCTGTGATCTTGAACCGCTTTTTGGCGGCGGACTTGGTCTTCATCTTGGGCATTTTGCTACTCCGTATTGTTGGCGCAGTATCGCGCTTCTTGTTCGCTTCGGGCCGACCAAAGCCCGAAAAGCAAATGAAACCGCCACGGCATGCCCTGCCGGGCGGTTTTCTTGAACGGCGGTCCTATACGTCAAAGCAGCCGGCTGTGCAACACCCACCGCGCCGCGCGTTCGCTGGATGTCGGGACGCGGGCACTTGATCCTGGATCAGGGCAGCGTGAACCACACCGGCAACATGCCCGACTGCTGGGCGCCGTCGATCAGTTCGAAAGCCGGCAGTGCCACCAGGAACACCAGGCCGTCGAGCAGCGTGGTCAACAGCAGGCGCGGCTTGAAGCTGCCCGTATCACCCTCCTGATAGAGGGAAAGGTTCGGGAAGAAGCGCGGCACGCGCGCCAGATAAGCGGCATAGGGCGCGCCGAGCGCTTCCTTGAGGAATTTCTCCTCGCGCAGGATAACGATATGGAACGCGCCCGCGCACAGCAGCGCGAACAGGATGATGCCGGAGAACGAACCGATCTGCGCGCCGACGCCCGCCGCGGCCACGGTCGAGAACACATAGAGCGGATTGCGTGTGATCGAGTAGGGCCCGCCCGTCACCACCTCGGAGGACTTACGCCCGCCTATATAGAGCGTCGCCCAGAGGCGACCGACAATGCCGAGGAAGATCAACAGCACGCCGAACATCTCGATCGTCTCATGCACCGGCGTGTCGGGCGGGAAGGTCGACTGGCCAAACAGCAGCGCCAAAAACAGCACCACCACCAGCACGGCAAGCACCAGCCTGCGCATCTGCTGGTAGTTGCCCAGCCCGTACTTCAGTTCATTGTCCAAGGGAGGAATCCGATCGTCGAGGAGCCTAATTGCCTGTCACCCAAAAAGTGGCCCCGGTTTGCGAGGACGACACGCATGAAACAAAGCCGGCGATTGCAGCGTCTGGACAAGAAACAGGCGTCCCGCCGATCGCCGGGACGCCCTGTAGCACAATTCAGGCGGATTTAGAGCGCGATGCCCATGCCTGACGTCATCGTGATCCAGGCAGATTCAGCAAAAGTGTCGCAGGGTTTTGCGATGAAAACCTGCGACAACCCAGGAAAGCCAAGCAGACGGCGCGCGGCGAAGCGAGCGGGGTCTGCTTAGCGCGGCGCCAGCACCATCATCATCTGGCGACCTTCGAGCTTCGGCTCCGCCTCGACCTTGGCGATGGTGGCCACTTCCTCGCGCACCTTGTTCAGAAGCTGCATGCCGAGCTCCATATGCGCCATCTCGCGGCCGCGGAAGCGCAGCGTCAGCTTGACCTTGTCGCCTTCCTCGAAGAAGCGGCGTACCGCCTTCATCTTGGTCTCATAGTCATGGCTGTCGATGTTCGGGCGCATCTTGATCTCCTTGATCTCGATGACCTTCTGGTTCTTGCGCGCCTCGGCCGCCTTCTTCTGGTTGGCGTATTTCAACTTGCCGAGATCGAGGATTTTTACGACAGGGGGCACCGCATTGGGCGATATTTCGACGAGATCGAGTCCAGCCTCTTCGGCGAGCAGCAATGCGTCGTTTATGGAAACATCGCCGCGGTTCTGGCCTTCGGCGTCGATAAGCTGGACCCGGGGAACCCGGATATCACGGTTGGAGCGCGGCCCATCCTTGGTCGGCGCCGCTGCTTTGAAAGGTCTGCGAATGGTCGTGGTCTCCTTGGCCGTTTCGTTCAGGATTTGTCAGTCTTGATGTGTGGACGCGCCAATGTGGGGAGCGCGCGGGCGGAGTCAATAGCACAGCATTGACAGAAAATCACCCTGATCGCAGGCCTGCACCAAACAAAGAACATCGCGAGCACTTTTCGCCACGCCATTGGCTGTGCCACAAGAACGCCGTTCCAAAAGATGGGCCTGAGGAAAAGCCATGACCGCCACGCCGCCAACCTTCCTGGATGTCGACGGATCGCGCATCGCGGTGCGCCATTCGGCGGGTGCGACACCGGGCATCGTCTGGCTCGGCGGCTACAAGTCGGACATGCTGGGCACGAAGGCTGAGACGCTGTCGGACTGGGCAGGCAAAGAGGGCCGCGCCTTCCTGCGCCACGACTATTCCGGCCACGGTGAATCCGGCGGCGCCTTTGCCGACGGCACCATTTCGAAATGGCTGTCGCAGAGCCTTGCCGTGTTCCGGCATTTCACCAAGGGCAGCCAGATCCTGGTCGGCTCCTCGATGGGCGCCTGGATTGCGCTGCGCATGGTGCAGGAATTGCGCAAGGCGGGTGAAACGACCATTGTTGGCTTGGTGCTGCTGGCGCCGGCGCCGGATTTTACCTCCGAACTGATCGAGCCGGTCCTGACCGTGGCGCAGAAGCGCGACCTTGCAAAAAAAGGGTTCTTCGCGGAGCAGTCGGACTATTCCGAGGAGCCTTACATCTACACCCGTGCGCTGATCGAGGACGGGCGCGATAACAGGGTGATGACCGGGCCGATCGACACGCATTGCCCGGTTCACATCCTGCAGGGCCTTTCCGATTCCGACGTGCCGTCGAGCCACGCGCTGAAGCTGGTCAGCCTGTTGCCGGCGGACGATGTGACGCTGTCGCTGATATCAGACGGCGACCACCGCCTGTCGCGACCGCAGGATCTCGACATGCTGGTGCGGGCGGTCGGCGACATGGCCGGGCGGGGCGAGTGACGATGCGCCTTTCCATCCCAACCTCCGCCTTTGTCGCGGCCATCGTCGGATTTGGTGGCACGCTGGCCATCGTCATTGCCGCCGCCCATGCGGTCGGCGCGACGCAAATCCAGACGGCGAGCTGGGTGACGACCATTTGCCTTGCCATGGCGATCGAAAGCCTGTGGCTGTCCTGGCGCACGAAAATGCCTGTCATCACCGCCTGGTCGACGCCGGGCCTGGCGCTGATGGCGGCGTCGAGCGGCTTTTCGATCGGCGAGGCCGTCGCCGCCTTCATCGTCACCGGCGTCCTGTTGGTCGCCACCGGCCTGTTTCGGCCGCTGACCAAACTGATCTCGAGGATACCGCCCTCCGTCGCTTCCGGCATGCTGGCCGGCATCGTCGTCACCTTCGCCCTCAACGCGGTCAAGACTGTTCCTGTCGACCCCTGGCTGATCCTGCCGTTGATCGCGGCCTTCTTCATCATCCGCCTGTTCAATCCGGCGCTGTCGGTACTGGCGGTGCTGATCGGCGGCGGCTTCGCCGCCTTCCTCACCGGCCGCGTCGGCGGCCTGCCGACACCGGAACTGTCGACGCTGACGCTGATTGCACCTGATTTCACCGCCAAGGCGATGATTGGCCTGGCGCTGCCGCTCTACCTCGTCACCATGGCCTCGCAGAACCTGTCCGGCCTCGCCGTGCTGCGCGCCGCCGGCTATCACCCGGAGCCCGGCCCGCTGATCGGCGTCACCGGCCTGTTTTCGCTGCTGTCGGCGCCGTTCGGCGGCTCGACCACCAATCTGGCGGCGATTTCGGCGGCGATCTGCACCGGGCCGGACGTTCATCCCGACCCCGCCGAGCGCTGGAAGACCGGGCCCTTCTATGCGCTCGCCTATCTCGTCTTCGCGATTTTCGGCGCCTCGCTGGTGGCGATCTTCGCCGTCCTGCCGCAGAGCCTGATCGTGCTGGTGGCGGGTCTTGCGCTGATGGCCTCGCTCGCCAACGCGCTGGCGATCGCGCTGAGGGACGAGGCCGACCGCATGGCCGCCACCGTCACCTTTGTCGTCACCGCCTCCGGGCTGACGCTGTTCGGCGTCGGCGCCGCATTCTGGGGCCTGATCGCCGGGCTGGTCGTGCTTTTCCTCGATATGCTCAAAAAGCGATAATCATTTCAGAAGCTTGTCCGGTTTTGGCGGACATTGTCTTGAATCGCTGTTTTCTCCTTCCCATTTCGATTCCACGCAGCCGTTCCTGGCTGTCACCAACCGAAGGAATGGGAGAAAATGAACACATCTGCATTGATCCGCCCGGCATGGACGCCGGCAACCATCGCGTTGATGGTGATCGGCTTCATGGTGTTCTGGCCGCTCGGCTTCGCCATGCTCGCCTACATCATCTGGGGCGACCGGCTCGAGGGCTTCAAGCGTGACGTCAACCGCGCGACCGACGGCATCTTCGCCGGCTGCCGCCGCGGTTCCGACAAGGCCGCGCGCTGGGGTCACGGCTCCGCCCGCACCGGAAATGTCGCTTTCGACGACTGGCGCGAAAAGGAACTCGAGCGCCTCGCCGAGGAACGCCGCAAGCTCGACGAGATGCTGACAGAGTTCGACGACTATGCCCGCGAATTGCGTCGCGCCAAGGATCAGGACGAGTTCGATCGCTTCATGGCGAACCGCAACAAGTCGACCGCTCCGGCGAAGAACGATGCGAGCACCGGAACGACGACTACCAAGCGTGGCAAGGGCTCGAACCTGCTTGACGACTGAGGGCGGGCGCATGACCCCGGAAACCGGAACCGATTTTCGGAAAGGGTCATGCGTCAACCTAAACTGCTACAGCGTCCTTTGCGCATCCAAGAAGATGCGCGGCGCTGCAGGACAGGCCAGATCGTGATAAGACGGCGTCGCGCGAGCGGCGCCGTTTCTTTTTTGTTCTATCCGTTTTCCTCGAATCACGTATCGTCCGGCCATGTCCTTCGGCTTCTTCCGCAATCTGCCAAAGCCCAAGCCCACGCCCGTGGTGGAGCGCGAATATTGCGTCGCCGGCCGTACGCTGCCGCTCAAGATCGTCGAGAGCGCCAGGGCGCGGCGCCTGACGCTGCGCATCGATTCCGGCGGTCAGGGCCTGCGCATCACCGTGCCGCCGGGCTTGCGCCGTGGCGAGGTGGAGCGGTTCCTCGACCGCCAGCAGGACTGGCTGGAGCAGCGGTTGGCCAAGGTGCCGACGCGGCCGCAGGTGCGACCCGGCATCAAGATCCCGGTGCGCGGCGTGCCGCACCGCATCGTCCACGAGCCGTCAAAGCGCGGCACCGTCACCATATCGCGTGACGAGCGCGGTCCGCTGCTGATCGTGCATGGCGATCGCGTGCATCTGCCGCGCCGGACCGCGGACTTCCTCAAGCGCGAGGCCAAGAAGGAAATCGAGAAGCTGGTGGTCAGGCACACCGAGGCACTCGGCAAGCGTGCCAAGGCGATCCGCTACAAGGACACCTCCAGCCGCTGGGGTTCCTGCACCTCCGAAGGCAACCTGTCCTTCTCCTGGCGCATCATGATGGCGCCGCCGCCCGTCATAAATTACCTCGTCGCGCATGAGGTGGCGCATCTCAAGGAGATGAACCACGGTCCGAAATTCTGGAAACTGTGCGAAAAGCTCTGCCCCGACACCGATCGCTGCAAGGATTGGCTGAAGCGCAACGGCGGCGCGCTGCAGGCGATCGTGTTTGAATAGCATCCTATCGGCGCTGTAGCGACGGCGGGAATAAACCGGTCTGTAGCGATCCTTCGCGCCCCCCTCTGCCCTGCCGGGCATCTCCCCCACGAGGGGGGAGATTGGCAGCTTCGACGCCTCGCTCACCACTCAATCGTCATTCGCCGCATTGAGCTCCTCAGGCCGCAATCCCTCATCGCCATGATGCGGCCATGGCAGGAACTTGCGGTCAAATTCATCGCTGCCGAAATATTCCAGCGCCCGATGTGCCTCAGCGCCGTTGAAGGCGGCCTTGTCCATCAGATGCACGATGACCTCACGCGCCTGCGCGATCTTCTGCCTGAGTTCGGCGACCGTTCTGTCGGCCATGATCTTTCTCCCGCCTGGTATCCACTCCATCAATAGGTAGCGCCTTTGGAGTTGCCGGCAAACAGCATGCTTTTTCTCGACTCTTGTCGCTTTTCATGCCAATTCCCGCGCCATGGCGCTCGACATCAAGATCTGCGGCTTGAAGACCGACCAGGCAATGGCCGCGGCCCTTGCCGGTGGCGCCAGCCATGTCGGCTTCATTTTCTTTGCCAAGAGCCCGCGCTACGTCGAGCCGGTGGAAGCCGGTCGTCTGCGCGAAACGGCGCGGGGCAAGGCTTTGGCGGTCGCCGTCACGGTCGATGCCAGCGACACTTTCCTCAATGAGATCGTCGGCAAGATGCAACCGGACATGCTGCAGTTGCACGGCGCGGAGACGCCCGAGCGGGTGGCCGAACTGAAAGCCCGCTATGGCTTGCCTGTCATGAAGGCGCTGCCGCTCAGCGAGGCCGCCGATCTCGACCGGATAGAGCCGTTTATCGGCGTCGCCGACCGTTTCCTGTTCGACGCCAAGCCGCCGAAGGGCTCGGAGCTGCCGGGCGGCAACGGGATCACCTTCGACTGGCGCATTCTCGCCGGCCTTGACGCCGGCGTCGATTACATGCTTTCCGGTGGGCTCAACGCCGCCAACATCGGCGATGCCCTTCGGCTTGCCAATCCGCCCGCAATTGACATTTCCTCGGGCGTGGAAAGCGCGCCGGGTGTCAAGGATCCGGCGCTGATCGAGCAGTTTTTCCGGGCCGTCAGGGCAGCACGCGACGATCGCGCCGCCTGAATAACTCTTTCAAACCAGGAGATCGGCGATGAACAAGCCGGCGACACCCAATTCCTTCCGCACCGGACCCGACGAGCAGGGCATGTTCGGCATTTTCGGCGGTCGTTTCGTTGCCGAAACGCTGATGCCTTTGATCCTCGACCTCGAACGGCACTGGAACGAGGTCAAGAACGATCCGGAGTTCAGGGCCGAGCTCACCGGTCTGTCGACCCACTATGCCGGGCGGCCCTCGAAACTTTATTTCGCCGAGGGGCTGACCAGGCATCTTCGTGAGGTTTCCTCGGCGAAGGGCCTCGGGGGCGGCGCAAAGGTTTATTTCAAGCGTGAGGACCTGAACCACACCGGTTCGCACAAGATCAACAACTGCCTCGGCCAGATCCTGCTGGCCAAGCGCATGGGCAAGAAGCGCATCATCGCCGAAACCGGCGCCGGCCAGCACGGCGTGGCGTCCGCTACCGTCGCCGCACGCTTCGGCTTTCCCTGCGTCGTCTATATGGGCGCCACCGACGTTGCCCGCCAAAGCCCCAACGTCTTTCGCATGAAGCTGCTCGGCGCCGAGGTTCGGCCTGTCACCGCCGGACACGGCACGTTGAAGGACGCCATGAACGAAGCCCTTCGCGACTGGGTGACCAATGTCGAGGACACCTATTATCTGATCGGCACCGCCGCCGGCCCGCATCCCTATCCGGAGCTGGTGCGCGATTTCCAGTCGGTCATCGGTTCCGAAGCGCGCGCGCAGATCCTCGAACAGGAAGGCCGGTTGCCGGACACCATCATCGCCGCCGTCGGCGGTGGTTCGAACGCAATCGGCCTGTTCCACCCCTTCCTTGACGACAAGGAGGTGCGCATCATCGGCATCGAAGCCGGCGGGCGCGGTCTCGACGGCATCGAGCATTGCGCCTCGATGAATGCCGGCGCGCCTGGCGTGCTGCACGGCAACCGCACCTATCTCCTGCAGAATGCCGACGGCCAGATCATGGACGGCCATTCGATCTCGGCCGGCCTCGATTATCCCGGCGTCGGCCCGGAGCATTCTTGGCTGCGCGATTCCGGCCGCGTCGAATATGTGCCTGTTCTCGACGACGAGGCGCTGGAAGCCTTCAAGCTGACGACGCGTGTCGAGGGCATCATCCCGGCGCTGGAATCCGCGCACGCCATCGCCCATGCGGTGAAGATCGTGCCTGATATGGACAAGGACCAGATCGTCATCGTCAACCTGTCCGGCCGTGGCGACAAGGACGTGCACACGGTGGCCTCGATGCTGGGCATGGAGATCTGATCATGGCGACCCGCATCGACCGCCGCATGGCGAAGCTCAGGAACGAAGGCCGCCCGGCGCTCGTCACCTATTTCATGGGCGGCGATCCCGATTATGAGACCTCCCTGTCGATCATGAAGGCGCTGCCCACGGCTGGCGCCGACATCATCGAACTCGGCATGCCGTTTTCCGATCCGATGGCCGACGGCCCAGCGATCCAGGCGGCGGGCCTCAGGGCACTGAAAGGCGGCCAGACGCTGGTCAAGACGCTGAAGATGGCGGCCGAATTCCGCGCCGGCGACAATGAAACACCGATCGTGCTGATGGGGTACTACAACCCGATCTACATCTATGGCGTCGACCGTTTCCTGAGGGATGCGTTGGCCAGCGGCATCGACGGGCTGATCGTCGTCGACCTGCCGCCGGAGATGGACGAGGAACTCTGCATTCCGGCGTTGAAGGCGGGCATCAACTTCATCCGCCTGGCGACGCCGACCACTGACGACAAGCGCCTGCCAAAAGTGCTGCAGAACACGTCGGGCTTCGTCTATTACGTATCGATGACCGGCATCACCGGCTCGGCGCTGGCCGACACCGGCAAGGTGGCGGCGGCGGTCAAGCGCATCAAGGGCCATACCGACCTGCCGGTCTGCGTCGGCTTCGGCGTCAAGACAGCCGAGCAGGCGCGCGTGATCGGCGCCAATGCCGATGGCGTCGTCGTCGGCACGGCGATCGTCAATGCGGTCGCCAATGTGCTGGGGCCGAAGGGCGAAAAGACCGCCGACCCGGCCGAGGCCGTCGCCACGCTGGTCAGCGGCCTCGCGCAAGGCGTGCGCTCGGCCCGCCTTGCTGCCGCCGAATAGTCTTCTTACCTCTTTACCCAACTCTTCGTCAGGACAGGAGCCGAAGCGATGAACTGGATCACCAATTACGTTCGCCCGAAGATCAATTCGATGCTCGGCCGGCGTACCGATATGCCCGAGAATCTCTGGATCAAGGATCCCGAGACCGGCGAGATGGTGTTCCACAAGGATCTGGAATCAAACCAGTTCGTCATCCCGTCCTCCGGCCATCACATGAAGATCTCGGCCAAGGAGCGGCTGAAATACTTCCTCGACGACGGCAAGTACGAGCAGCTCGAGAACCCCAAGGTCGTGCAGGACCCGCTGAAGTTCCGCGATGAGAAGCGCTACACCGACCGGCTGAAGGACGCCAAGGCCAAGACCGGCCTGGAGGATGCGATCGTCAACGCGCTGGGCACCGTCGAAGGCCTGCCGGTGGTGGTGACGGTGCAGGATTTCGCCTTCATGGGCGGCTCGCTCGGCATGGCGGCGGGCGATGCCATCGTGCACGCTTTCGAGGTCGCCTTGCAGCGCAAGCGGCCGCTGATCCTGTTTGCCGCCTCCGGCGGCGCCCGCATGCAGGAAGGTATTTTGTCCCTCATGCAATTGCCGCGCACCACGGTCGGTGTCGACCGGCTGAAGGAAGCGGGCCTTCCCTACATCGTCGTCTTGACCAACCCGACCACCGGTGGCGTCACCGCCTCCTACGCCATGCTGGGCGACGTGCACATCGCCGAGCCCGGCGCGCTGATCGGCTTTGCCGGCCCGCGCGTCATCGAACAGACGATCCGTGAAAAACTGCCGGATGGCTTCCAGCGCTCCGAATATCTGAAGGAGCACGGCATGGTCGATATGGTGGTGTCGCGGCTTGAGCTGCGCGAGACGATCGCGCGCCTGCTGAAGATGCTGCTCAAGATGCCGCAGGCTGAAAAGCCGCTTGAAGCGGAAATCCTGCCGCCGGCGGTGGTCACCGCCGAGGCGCGGCCTTCCGCCTGACGCGACACCGTGCATGTCGCCCAAAGTGACCTCGCTTTTGGGAAAACGGCATGCATAAAAACAACGATCCGAAGCGCGTCGCATGAATCCACTTCGACGCGACGTGCTTTGGCCGCCGCGAACAGCGATTGCGTCATGTCCACGGCGCGCTGTAGCCTTTGATTGCCATGGCGGGAGCGATTCTGGCTCTCGGGCCATGTGCCGGGATTCTGTCATGACGACGCTCGCCGCCGACCGCGAAATCGAAGCCCTGATGGCGCTTCACCCGAAAGGCTTCGACCTTTCGCTCGACCGCATCACGCGGCTTTTGGAGCGGCTTGGCAATCCGCAAGACTTGGTGCCGCCGGTCATCCACATCGCCGGCACCAACGGCAAGGGCTCCTGCGCCGCCTTCTCGCGGGCATTGCTGGAAGCCTCCGGCCGCCTGGTGCATGTCCACACGTCGCCGCATCTGGTCAGCTGGCACGAGCGCTACCGGCTTGCTGCCGAGGGCGGCGGCAGGCTGGTCGACGACGATGTCTTCGCCGAGGCCATTGCCCGCGTCGCCAAAGCCAATGAAGGCCAGAAGATCACCGTTTTCGAGATTCTCACCGCCGTCACTTTCATTCTGTTTTCCGAACATCCGGCCGATGCCGCCATCATCGAGGTCGGCCTCGGCGGCCGCTTCGACGCCACCAATGTCATCGCAAGGCCGGCCGTGTCGGTGATCATGCCGGTGTCGATGGACCACGAGGCCTATCTCGGCGATCGCGTCGAGCTGATCGCGGCCGAAAAGGCCGGCATCATGAAGCGCGGCTGCCCGGTGGTGATCGGGGCGCAGGAAAGCGAGACGGCGCTGCAGGTCCTGATCGAAACCGCCGAGCGGCTGGAATGCCCCACTTTCGTCTACGGCCAGGATTTTCTCGCCTTCGAGGAAAACGGCCGCATGGTCTACCAGGACGAGGATGGCCTGATGGATTTGCCGCCGCCCCGTCTGCCCGGGCGCCACCAGATCGCCAATGCGGCGGCGGCGATCGCCGCGGTCAAGGCGGCCGGCTTCGAGATCAGCCACCGCGCCGCCGAGAAGGCGATGACCAATGTCGCCTGGCCCGGCCGCATGCAGAAATTGGGTCAGGGCCGGCTGTCGGAGCTGGCGCCGAAGGGCGCCGACATCTGGCTCGACGGCGGCCACAATCCGGGCGCCGGCGTGGTCGTTGCCGAAGCGTTGGCGGAGCAGGAAGAAAAGAATCCGCGTCCGCTGTTCCTCATTTCCGGGATGATCAACACCAAGGACCAGAGCGGCTATTTCCGCGCCTTCAAGGGCCTGGTCCGGCATGTCTACACGGTGCCGGTGAGCATGAGCGATGCCGGTGTGCCGAACGACGAACTGGCGATCCGCGCCACGGAAGCCGGGCTGAGCGCCGAACCCGTCAGTTCCGTCGCCAGCGCGCTGATGCTGCTGCGCGACACCTGGGACGGCCCGCCGCCGCGCATCCTGATCGGCGGCTCGCTCTATCTGGCCGGCGCGGTGTTGGCCGAGAACGGCACGCCGCCGACGTGAGGCCACTCACTGCGAGGAGCCAGTCATGATCAAGGTCAAGCAGCTCGCCCATGTCTGCATCTTCGCGCATGACCTGGAAGCGACGCGAGCCTTCTATCGCGACGTATTCGGCCTCGACACGCAGTTCAATTTCCTGCGCGACGGCAAGGTCTTCGGCTTCTACCTCAATTGCGGCGGCCGCAGCCATGTAGAGGTCTTCCAAAAGGATGGCACTGCATACAGCGAGCAGAACCAGATCAACCACTTCTGCCTTGAGGTGGAAAACATCGACGCGGCGATCGCGCATATCAAGTCGAAGGGCATCGAGGTCACGGCCAAGAAACACGCATGCGACGACACCTTCCAGGCCTGGATCCGCGATCCCAACGGCGTAAAGATCGAGTTATTCGAATACACCGCCAAAAGCGCGCAATTCACCGGTGGCGACCGTATCGCCGACTGGTGAAAAGTTAGAAATCCCAAGGCGAGATCAGCTCAAGATTGGCCGGGCCGAAGTTGTTCAGGTTACGCGTTGCCAGGCGACCACCGTTCACACGCGCGATCGCCGCAATCATGCCATCAGGAGCCGACATTCCACGGCCTAGGCGGCTGGCGGTTCCCATGATCTCGCCGTAAGCCAGGGCAGCCTCTTCGGTCAGCCCAAAGATCCGGTCGGCGAAGCGACGGCGCCATTGAGAAAGCCCCTGCTCCAGGCGATCCGCACGCTCATCAGGCCGGATTTTTTGAATGCCGAAGGCGATTTCAGCAATCGTCACCGTGGGAAGGGCCAATTCAGCATCGTTCCGGACAAGCCAGGCCAGGACGGCTTGGTCCGGTGTCTTCTTCAGTGTCTCCGAAACCACGTTGGTGTCGACGAAAATCAAAGCTCAGGTCCCGAATGAACTTGGCGGCCCTCGCGGATAATTTCCTCCAGATCGATATCGGCGCCGCAGCTTGCCGTAAGGCGGGCATAGAAGGTGGATGCAGGTTCGCGGCCCGCCTCACGAATCTCGTACGATTCAAGCGCCCGTTCGACCACATCTGCTATCGAGCGATTTTCGCGACGGGCAAGTCGATGAGCCAGGTCGCGTGCTTTTGCGCTACGGACTGAGAGCTGCGGTTCGGCCATTTGAAACTCCCTTTCTTAGGGAGATATACGCCGACTGCCTTCTGCCATCAAGATGGCAGTTGATGGCTCGCCATCCCAAATACGCAGCCGGATAGATGGATTCTCGGTGCGCTGGCGGCGAAAGACGATCACTTCAGCTCGATCTCGATAAAAGCGTATTCGCCGTCATTGGCGCTGATGACATCGTGTTCGACGCCCTCCTTGCGGAAATAGGGCGCACCCTTCTTCATCTCGGCGAAGGTCTCGCCCTCCTTGGTCACCAGCTTCAGCTTGCCGTCCATCAGCGGCACGACGACATAGTCGTGGCCGTGGCGATGCCAGCCGGTGTTGTCGCCCGGCTGGAAGCGGTATTCGGTGACGATGACGCGCTCATTGTCGATGAAGACAGTGGCCTTGGCGGATCCGGTCATGGGGTTCTCCTGTCCTGCCTCAAGCAGATGACATGGAGTGCCCCGACGCGAGAGCCAGAGCGTGGCACCGATGACGCCAACAAAAAGCCCGGCGCGATGGCCGGGCTTGAGATCGGAATTTCGGATAGATCAGGCGAGGCTGCCGTTGATCCAGTGCGACAGCGCGGTTTTGGGCGCGGCGCCGACCTTCATGTCGGCCACTTCGCCGCCCTTGAAGATCATCAATGTCGGGATAGAGCGGACGCCGAACTGCGCGGCGAGCTCGGGGTTCTCGTCGATGTTGAGCTTGGCGATCTTGACCTTGCTGCCGAGTTCGACAGCGATGTCCTCGAGCGCCGGCGCAATCATCTTGCAGGGGCCGCACCATTCAGCCCAGAAATCCACCACGACCGGCTCCTTGGCGTTGAGCACGTCGGCCTGGAAATTGCTCTTGTCGACCTTGACGGTAGCACCCATGCGGAAAATCCTTTCGAGAGTTCTTTGTCGCACCAAATGTGGTGGCTGTCGCGCCCTTCTTCAAGCAGGTCTTGTGTCACGCTCCTGTGAGTCGGGCAAGGGCGTCATCCATGGCCCGGGCCGGCAGTTCGATCAGCCTTGGCGCTTCCGTGAACAGCAAGGCCGCCTTCACCTCCCGCCCGGGATAAAGCGGCCGCAGCAGGGCGCGATAGAGCGCAAGCTGCAGCAGATAGGCCGGCGGGACCTCTGCCAGGCTGGTGGGCGCCGGCCGGTTGGTCTTGTAGTCGACGATCGACACCGTATCCGCGGTCACAGCCAACCGGTCGATCTTTCCGGAAACGGAGCGCATCTTGCCCCTCACTTCCAGGCTGCCCATGATCGCCACCTCGGCGCGCGAGGATGGCGCAAACAGTTGGCCCAGGCGTGGATCGGCAAGGATGGCCATGACCGATGCCAGGGCCTTTTCCCGCTCTGACGGAAGCCATTCTGCACCTGTTCGCGCGAGGTAGCGTTCGGCGGCACCTTCGCGTTCGTCCTCGGCAATGCCAGGCAACATCTGCAGCAGCTTGTGCAGGGCGAGCCCGCGCAGCACGGCAAAGCCCGGCTCGGCATCGGCGTCCAGCACCGGCGAAGCCTTGTCGACCACCGCCTCCTTGCCTTCGTCGATCAACGCCGAGGCGCCCGATGGCGACAGCGGGCGCGGCAGATCCTCGAAAGGCGGCAAGGGCCGGAACAGGGTCGCCGGCAACGGGCCGAAAGCATCGGCCTGCCGCGCCTGTTCACTGACGCCTGGCGCGACCGGGGGCAATTTGGTGACATGGAAACGGTGCACCGGCTCGCCGCCGGCGGGATGCGGACGCTGTTCGCTCTCGGGCGCGCCGATCAGCGCGCGGCTGACGATCGAATGCCAGGTGCCGCTGCTCGGCGCCCGCTTGCCGTGATAGCCGCAGACGATCAGCCGGTCCTCGGCGCGGGTCATGCCGACATAGAGCAGCCGGCGGTATTCGTCGTCGGCGAGCTCGCGGGCGCGAGCGGCCGCCGCTTTCGAAAAGCCGTTGGCAACATCGCTGGCCGCACGCCAGAGATAGCCCTTGCCTTCCCAGTATGTGCCCGAGCCATCGAAGGGCATCAAGCGCGGCAGATGTTGGTCGCTGAACGGAGCGGAGCCGCCATCGACCAGGAACACCACCGGGCCCTCCAGGCCCTTGGCGGCATGCACCGTCATGACGCGAACCTCGTCGCGGGTCTGGTCCATCTCGCGTTTGATCTCGGGGCCGGCGTTCTCCAACGTCGACAGGAAGGCTTCCAGCCCGGGCAGCCCGGTCCGTTCTTCGGCAAGGCAGAAACTCAGGAACTCATCGAGAATGTCGCCGGCTTCCGGCCCGAGCCGCGCGATCATCTTGCGGCGCACGCCATCGCGCGCCAGGAGGCCGGCATAGAATTCGAACACCGGCCTCAAGGCGGCCTCATCGGTCCAGATGTCGAGTTGGGCGACGATCGCCGCCAGCGCGTCATCTTCGCCGGCATGCTGGCGCAGCGATGCGGCCAGCGACACGCCGGGCGGCCTCTGCGCGGCGAGCGTGAACAGTGTCTCCTCCGGCAGGTCAAAGATTGGGCTGCGCAGCACGGCGGCGAGCGACAAATCGTCCTGCGGCTGGATCAGCAGATGGCCGAGCGCGATCAAGTCTTTGACCGCGATATGGCCGGGCAGGCTCAGCCGGTCGGCGCCGGCGACCGGAATGTCACGGCGTTTGAGTGCCCGGGTCAGCGCGTGGACGAAGCTGTCGCGCTTGCGCACCAGCACCAGCACATCGCCTGGCCGCAGCCGCTGGCCGCGGCCCTCGATGATTTCGCCCTTGCCGATCCAGCCGGCAATGGTTGCCGCGACATTCTCGGCAACGCGCACCGCCGGTGCATGGGCATGGTCCACGGCCTGCGTCCAGTCGTCCGGCTCGTCGACGGCTTCGGCGCCGATCGACGGCCAGACCTCGACATAGCCCGGCGCATCGGTGCGGATCGCCTTGTGGCTCAGCGGATCGGGGTCGTGGCTGATGCCCCGCCGCACGACGGGATCGGCAAAGACGCGATCGACGGCGGTGAGAACATCGTCGGTCGAGCGGAACGACCAGGTCAGCTTGAGGTCGGCGAAGGAGGCCTCCGCATCGCGCACCCGTCCGGCAAACAAAAGCCGGCTATCGGCGAAGGAATCCGGGGCCGCACCTTGAAAGGAATAGATCGACTGCTTCTCGTCGCCGACGGCAAACACCGTGCGGTGGACCCGGTCACGGGCGCCAAGACCGGCAAAGAATTCCTCCGCCAGCCGCTTCACCACCTCCCATTGATCCGGGCTGGTGTCCTGCGCCTCGTCGAGCAGGATGTGGTCGATGCCCTGGTCGAGCTTGTATTGCACCCAGGGGCCGGCATCGGGCCGCGCCAGGAGGTTGACCGTGCGGGTGATCAGGTCGTTGAAGTCGAGAAAGCCGCGGCTGCGCTTCAGCACCTCGTAGCGGGCGATCAGCCAGTCGGCGATGGTCAGCGCCGCGCGTGTGCCTTCCAGCATCCGGAACAGCGCCAGCCGGTCGACGGTTTCGATGATGGCGCTGGCCGTCGAGCGGTAGCGCTCGGCCAGATCGGGCAGCCGGTCGGTCAAGGCTTTCTTGAAGGCTTTTGCCGGGTCGTAGGGGTCGCCATCGGTCTTGAGGAAGGCTCTTGCAAGCAATTGCAGGCGGCGAACCGGATCGCCCTCGGCGAAAGCCTGGCGCGCATAGGGCAGGATGTTGTTCAGCACCGAT
The DNA here is from genome assembly GCF_018588885.1 of Mesorhizobium sp. dw_380. Classification (GTDB taxonomy): domain Bacteria; phylum Pseudomonadota; class Alphaproteobacteria; order Rhizobiales; family Rhizobiaceae; genus Mesorhizobium. The sequence continues at coordinate 50,254 of NZ_JAFFIW010000031.1, read as the reverse complement.
CTGGCGTCGGTGGATTCGGCGGCCCGGGCGAAGCCGGCGAAATAGTCGGGCAGGAAGCCCGGCAGTGGCCAGGCCGATGCCGCTATGCCTTCGGCGCTCTGGCCGGGACGGAAATGGAACTCATCGAACAAGGGCTGGAAGCCGTCACGCCCGATAGCATCGAGGAAATCGCGCAGCCCGTCGCGCTTGCGCACGATTTCGCCGAGTAGGGCATCGAGACCGGCCTCGCCGCCGCGCTCCAGCACCGTGGCGAAGGCCTCGGTCAACTCCGCGTCGCCGGCGGCCGAAATCATCTCGCGGCGCGCGACGGCGAAAAGCGATGCCTCCATCTGGCTATCGAGCATCTCGAAATGGGCGGGGATGTTGGCTTCCAGCGGGAACTGGTGGAGCACGGATTCGCAGAAAGCGTGGATGGTCTGGATCTTCAGCCCGCCGGGCGTCTCCAGCGCCTCGGCGAACAGGCGGCGCGCCCGGCGCATCGTGTCGCGATCCGGCCGGCGCCCTTCCAGCGTTTCGATCCTTGCCGCCAGCTCGGCGTCGCCGAGGGCCGTCCAGTCCGACAGCGTCGAAAAAACCCGGTTCGACATGTTGGCGGCGGCGGCGCGCGTATAGGTCAGGCACAGGATCTTCGACGGGTCGGTGCCGTTGAGCAGCAACCGGATGACGCGCTGGGCCAGCACATGGGTCTTGCCCGAGCCGGCATTGGCCGACACCCAGGCGGAATTCTGGGGATCGGCGGCGCGGGCCTGGCTGTTCGCGGTGTCGCTCGGGATGGGATAGGCCTTCTTCATGCCCCCCCTCCCTCGTCGCCGGCGTCGCCGCCGGCCGACCATTCGAGCACGCGGGCGAGGTGGTCGTAATCGCCATCGGTCTCGCCTTCGCGAAACGGCAGCGCGCGCGACAGATAGCCGGTCTGCGGGTCGGCGTAGTGGATCAAAAGCTTTTCCAGCCGTGCCCACGCCTCTTCGGCAAGATCGGCCGCGGTTCGCGGCTGACGATTGTGCTCGAGGATGGACTCCTCGAACACTTCGCCATTCGGCTTCAGCCTGATGAACGCCAGTTGCGATGGTTCGCGCGCACCCAGATCCTTGAAGGCGCCGCGCCTGAGCAGCGCGCCCTCCAGCGCCAATTGCGGCGCCAGCAGCGTGTGCGCCTGCGCCTTGGACGGCGAGGATCCCGTCTTGTAATCCAGTATGTCGGCCATGCCGCCGGCCAGCAGATCGACGCGGTCGGCGTAGCCCGACAGCGTCACGCCGGACTGGCCGACGACGGTCTTCCCCGCCCGCTCCTCGGCATGCCGCTGGACCACCGCGTCGGCACGTATGCGCTCCCATTCGATGATGTTGGCGGCGAGCTTTTCGAAGCGCGGCCACCACACCGCCTCGACATCGGCCGGAAGGGCTGCCTCGGCAAAGCAGGCGCGGCCGGCGGCAATGAGGCTGGCCAGCGCATCTGGCGCGCGCGGATCGGCCACCTCAGACGAGAACAGATGCAGGATCGCATGGAACAGCGTGCCGCGCTCGGCGGCACCGGGGTCGCGGATCACAGGATCGAGCGGCATCAGCCCGAGGATGCGTCTTGCGTAGACGGCGTAGGGATCGCGGCGCAACGTCTCGATCTCGGTGACCGAGAAATGCGTCGGGCGCACGGAAAGCGGCGGCTTCGGTTGCGGCCGCGGCGCGAAATCCCGCTTCGGCCCGGTATCGAGCGTGCGCGCCCAGGCGAGCAGCTCGTCGCCACGCCGGCGCAGTTTTGCCGCCTGGTCGGTGCCGATGAAGGTCAGCAGCCGCTGCAGCCAGCGCGACGGAACCGCCGGAGCGTCGCCGGCACGCGCCGACCGCGCCAGAACGACGTGTCTCGCGCCCATGGCCATCTGGAAATCATGCGCCGCGAGGCCGATGCGTCGTTCTGGCGGCTCGAGATCGATGCCGGTCTTCATCAGCCGCGACATGAAGCGGTCGCTCTCCGGCTTGCGCGGCCACACGCCTTCGTTGAGCCCCCCGATGACCAGCGTGTCGACATCCTGCAGGCGGGCTTCCAATGCGCCCCAGATGGCGATGTTCCTGTCGGTGCCCTGCGCCGGCTTGACCGTCTCGGGCGCGATCAGTGCGTCCATCACGTCAGGCCATTCGTTGGCCGCGAACGACAGCGATGCCGAAGCCGCGACCAGCCCGCGCAGCAGTTCGGCGAGTTTTTCGCCGGCATCACCGGCATAGAGTACGCCCAGCCCGCCATCGGCGGAACGGCCGAGATTTTCCAGCGTCTCGACGCTGGCTTTCATCAGCGCGGCAAGTTCGGCGTCCATCTGGCCACGAAAGGCCGTGAGCGGCGCCAAAGCTTGTGTGAGACATCCGAGCAAATTCCGCGCGTCGTCGATGGCCCGCACGGTCAAGCGGGAAAGCCAGAAGGGCGGCCGGCTGTCATCGCCGAGGCCGGTGAGGCGGGCCTCGAACAGGTCCGACAGCGACGCGATGTCGGGACGGCCGGTGCCGCCGCGCAGTGCCACCAGTTCGATCAGTTCCGCCGCATGGCGCACATCAGCCCGTTCGAGGCCGAGGCCAAGCAGCGGATGTTTGAGCAGCGACAGCAGGCCAACCGGGTCACCCGGCCGGAACACCGCCTCAAGCGCCAGCCTGAGCAGGCTGGCCGCCGGTGTGTTGGCGAGCGGCGTGCCGCCAGAATCGTCGGCAACGACGCCAAAGCGCTTGAGTTCGACCGAGACACGCCGGGCCAGTGCGCGATCGCCGGTGACGAGGGCCGCCCTTTGGCCGGGGTCTTCCACGGCTTGCTTGAGCGCGACGGCGATGGCGATGGCTTCATCGCGTTCGCTGGCCGCCTCCAACAGCGTCACGCCGGCGAAGGCGCCGGTGATGTCGGGCGCCGAAAACCCGTTGCGCGTTTCGGCCCAAAATTCGGTGGTTTCGGCCGGCCGCAACGCTTCGCCGACAAGGGCGGCGCGAAGCGCAAGCTGCGGCCCGGGCGCGCCGATCTCCTCGACATCGGCGCGCAGCACGCCGATCTTGCCGATCAGCCTGGCCAGGCCGTATTGCGGGTGGCCAAGCACGGCCGGCCGCGCACCGGGTGCGACAAGCGCCTGGAAGGATGCTTCGTCCAGCGTCCGGTCAAGCCCGGGCAGCACGATGGCGCCACCGGGCAAGCCGGCAATCGCGGCAAGAAGTTCGGCCGTGGCGGGGATGGAGCCGGTGGAGCCGGCGGCGATGACTGGCCCGGCGGGAGGTTTGCGCCGCAGCCGCGCGGCCTCGGAGCGGATCAGCGCGCTGCGGTGCGCGGCTGGATTCGAGCGGTCGCTCTCCCTGAGGAATTTCGGCCAGGCATCGGTGACGATGCCGAGGAATTCGAGCGTCACCTGCCACCATCCGGCAAGGCTGCCGGTCACCAGGTCCTTGAGCTTCGCCCAGTCCGTACCTTCGGTCTCGATTTCGTCCATCAGGCCGGCGAGATCGCGCGCCAGCCAGATCGCGTCGGCGGTCGAGGCGGGGATGACAATCTCCTCGGCGAAAAGTTTCGCCACATGCTCCGGCAGCCGGCGTTTCCAGGCGCGCACCAGCGGCGTCAGCAGCAACAGCCGTTCGGTTGCCGTGATCGGTGGCGCGAGGTCGATCGCCGCCGATGGCTCGGCCTCGAACAGGGCCTCGTCCTCATCGAATTCCCCGAGCGGACGGATGACCGGCAGGATCGCCGAACCACCGCCGCCGCGTGCCTTCAGGCTGTCGACGAAGATGCCGCGCAAGGCACGAGCAGCGCGGCGTGTCGGCACATAGATGGTCACGTCGGCCAGAGCGACCGGATCGCCGTCGAAGCGAAAGCCCGGGACGAGGCGGCCGGCCAGCAGCGCCTCGGCAAGCGTCGGCAGAAACGGCGCTCCGGGGGGAATGGAGAAAACGCGGCTGGAGCCGCTCATTGCGACTCGATTAGCGCGTCGGCGACCGCCGCTTCCGCGAGCGGGATGACGTCGGGCGTGCCGACGGTAATCCAGTGGCCGAGCATTGGCATGCCGAACAGGCGGCCGTCGGCGATCGCCTGGTCGAAATAAGCGTTGAGCGAATGCGGTTCGGCTGGCGCGTCCCTAAACAGGCGCGGATGGATGATCGCCGCGCCGGCATAGATCAGACCCGCCGGATCGCCTTTTGAACGCCGCAGGGCACCGTCCGGCGCCACCAGGAAATCGGTTGAGCCGCAATGTCCGGTCGCCTGATGGAGATCCGCCAGCATCAGCAGAATATCCATTTTCGCCGCGTTCCATGCAAGGGCGAGGCGGCCGAGATTGAGCGGACCGTGATCGATCCAGAACGTATCGGCGTTGAGGATATAGAAGGGTTGCTCGCCCAGTTCGGGCAGCGCCTTGACGATGCCGCCGGCGGAATCGAGCAATCGTTCGCTTTCATCGGAAATGACGATCCGCGGCGCGCGGCGCGCCGCGACATGGGCGACGATCTGTTCGGGAAAATAGTGGACGTTGACAACGGCCTTGGCGACGCCGGCGGCGGCCAGGCTGTCGAGGCACCAGTCCAGCAAGGTCTTACCGGCGATCTTGACCAGCGGCTTGGGGATGGTGTCCGTGATCGGCCGCATGCGCTTGCCGAGACCGGCGGCAAGTACGATGGCAGTGTCCGGTCTTGCAGTCACAGCGTTTGTTCCTCAAGCAGCCCGTGCGCATTGTAGAAATCCCGCAGGCTGGCGAGCGCAGGGTGGGACAGCGCCCGGCGCAGATAGTCGCGGATGCGCGGCAGGTGCCTGAGATAATAGGGTTTGCCGTCGCGCTTTTCGAGGCGCACGAAAATGCCGAGGATCTTGGAATTGCGCTGTGCGGCCATGATTGCATAGGCTTCCAGGAAGCTTGCCTCGTCGAAAGTGCCTGCCGCATGACGCGCCGCGACATAGGCGTCGAGCGTCTTTTTCTCGATCTCCGGCGATATAGTGACGCGGGCATCCATGGCGAGCGAGGCGACATCATAGGCTGAAGGCCCGATCAGCGCGTCCTGGAAATCGACGATGCCCAGCCGGTCATGGCCGGTGCGGTCGCCGCGCCAGATGATGTTGGGCGAATGGAAGTCGCGCAGCATCAGCGTGTATTCGCTGCCCTGCAGCCGCTCGAAAAGCGCATTCCACTCCCTGGAATAGCCGGCACGCAGATCGTCGCTTGCCGGACTGCCCGATATGACAGGCACATACCAGTCGACCAAAAGGTCGGCTTCGATCATCATCGCATCACGGTCGAAAGGCGGCACATCGTGGAAGCTGCCCGGACGCGCTTCCAGGCGTTGCGGCCAGGTCTTGCCATGCATCATGGCCAGCAGTTCGGCTGCCGCGGCGTAGCGCTTGGCCACCGGCTCGCCGGTCTTGCCGAGAAACCCCTCGGAGCCGAGATGCTCGAGCAGCAGAAAACCCTGGTCCTGGTCCTCCGCATGGATTTCCGGAACGCTGACACCGCCTGCCTTCAAGGCGCGATCGATGGCGACGAAAGCCGAGACCGACTGCGCGGTGTGGGCGATCACGGCATAGGGTTTGCCGTCGCGCACGGGCGGGCCGAGCACCAGGCGCGGCGAGTTCATCAGCACGCGCGGCTCCTGGCCGGCAAGCGTCACGATCTCATAGGAGCGGGCCGAGGCATCGCCGATGAAATGGCGGCGCCGTGCTTCGCCCCAGCCGGCGCTCTCGAGAAAACCGCGCATGGCCAGTGAGCGTGCAGCGCGGTCGAAGGCGGAACCTTGCCCGGACAGCCGCGCCAGCCGACCCTCGCCATGATGGACGAGTTCGATCAAGAGCGCATTCTTCGGCAAATAGCCCTCTGCCCGCTCGGGCCACTCGACCAGGGCGGCCCCTTGCGTCAGCGCTTCGTCGAAGCCGAGTTCGTCGAGCTCATTTGCCGAGGACAGACGATAGAGATCGAAATGATGGACCGGGATGCGGGTATCGTAGCTCTGCACCAAAGTGAAGGTCGGGCTCGGCACGTCGAGGCCGGCATCGTCGGCGAGTGTCCTGATCAGCGCTCGCGCCAAGGTCGACTTGCCGGCGCCGAGATCGCCCTTGAGCGCCAGCACGTCGCCCACGCGCAACGCCAGCGCCAGATCCTCGCCCAGCCGCGCTGTCTGTGTCTCGTCGGTGAGCAAACGCTCCAGCACCGGTTCCGTCATCGAGCGCGCTACTCGGCCGCGGCGCGGATGCCCGGCATGTCGGGGAAGGTGCAGATGACGGTCGTGCCCTTGTCCTTGCCGGTTTCGATGCGAACGCCGCCGCCATGCAGTTCGACGAAGCTCTTGACGATCGACAGGCCCAGGCCTGCACCCCGCCGGCGGCCGCCATTGGCGCGCGGTTCGAAGCGGCGGAACACCGAATCGAGCACGTCGGGCGGCATGCCGGGCCCGTCGTCATGAACCGAGAATTCCACCCCATCCGCCAGCTGGCGGCAGGTGAGTCGGATGGAGCTGGCTTCCGGTGCGTAGTTGGCGGCGTTGCTGAGCAGATTGTAGAGGATCTGGCGGATGCGGGTTTCATCTCCGTGAAACGTCTTCGGCGCCGCAGCGGCATCGACCTCGAGCCGGATCGAATGCTCCTGCAGCCGGTCGGCAACCAGCTCGGCGGCCGCCGCGATGGTGCGGTCGACATGAACCTCGGAAATGTCGAGCTGCATGATGCCGGCATCGACGGTCGCAAGGTCCAGTATGTCGTTGACGATGGTCAGCAGCACCGAGGAGGACGAGCTGACATGCTCGACATACTCATGCTGCTTTTGATTGAGCGGCCCGGTGGTGGGCAGCGAAAGCAGTTCGGTGAAGCCGATGATGTTGGTCAGCGGCGAGCGCAATTCGTAGGACACGTGCTGGACGAAGTCGTTCTTGAGCTGGTCTGACTTCTCCAGCGCCTCGTTCTTGTCCTTCAGCGCGCGTTCGACACGCACGCTGTCGGTGACGTCGACGAAGGTCATCATCACCTGCCCGTTGGGCAGCGGGATCACGGCGTAGCGCAGCACGGTGCCGTTGTTGAGCTCGCTCTGGCCGTGACGGTCGCGGCGTTCATCGTCGAAACCTGTGATGGCGGCAACGAAACCGGGCCAGGGGCTGTCGACCGCCTGCCGGTCGCAAAGGTCGCGGATGGTCGAGACGTGCACATTGGGCTTGGCGGCCTCCGCACCCAGCCCCCACAGCGTGGCAAAGGCCGGGTTCGACAGCCGCAGCCGGCCGTCGGGGCCGAACACCGCCACGCCTTCGGCGAGATTGTCGAGCGTCTCGCCCTGCACGCGCACCGCTGTGCGATAGCGGCTTTCCAAATCCATCTTCTCGGTCAGGTTCTCGAACACCCAGGTGACGCCGCCCTTGGGCTGCGGGTTGGCGACGACGCGGATGGTCTTGCCGTCGGGCAGATGCCACCAATGTTCCTGCGATTCGACCGCGCGGTAGGCGCCGAGCAGGCCTTCCTTCCAGCGGCGCCATTCGGGCTGCTCGGCGATCTTGCCCTCGCTGCGCAGCCGGTCGAGCAAAAGCGCATTGTCGGGCGCACTGTGCAGGAAGCCGCTGTCCAGCCCCCACAGTTTCTGGAAGGCCTGGTTGAAGAAGCGCAGCTTCTCGTCGGTGTCGAAAATGGCGACCGCGGTGTTAAGCTGGTCGAGCGTGTCGGCGTGGCTGCGCACCGTCCGCTCATATTCGCCGCGAATGGTTTCGATGGCGCTGGTGTCGCAGGCAAGGCCGGCCGAGCCGTCCGGGCCGGCGAAGTCGGTCACCGCGAACACGCGGCGGTCGCCTTCGATGACAGTGGAGAGCGATTGTTCGAAGACCGGATGCGAATTGTGCTGGGCGGCAATCGCCTCGCGCGCCTGGCCGCCGAGGAACTCCTTGGCATCGCGAACGGCGGCTTCCGCGCTCTCGGCCTCGACCGCATCGGCATAGGCCCGGTTCACCCATTTCAAGCGTCCGTGTTCGTCGCGCAGCCATGCCGGCATCTTCAGCGCTTCGAGCAGGCCGATCATCGTGTCGTGGTCGGCGGCCAGCCGCTGGTTGTCGATCTTCAGCCGGGCCTGGCTGCGCTGTGTCTCGGAAAGCGACACAAAGCGCACCAGTATATGCGCGGCGCTCTTGCGGCCATGCACTTCGAGCGGTGCGCCGGCCTGCGATTCGATGACGAGGTCGAAGGGTCTGGCCTTTTCGCGCAAGCCGGCAATGGCGTGCTCGAGCGCTGCGGCCGAGCGCGGCATCAGCCAGCGGCCGAAGGCGAGGAAAGCCGCCCGCTCCTCCGGCGCGCCGCTTTCGACCGGCAATGTACCGATGAGTTCGGGCTTCTTGTTTTCCGAGGCCCAGACGACCACGCGCTGGTCACGCAAATTGAGCAGCGCCTCCGAACGGCGCAGCGCCGCGTTGACGTCGGCGACGCGGCTCCTCAGCTCGACATTCTCCGCCGAGGTGCGGGCCCGTTCGCGAATGAGAACGATGGCCGACAGAAATGCCGCGCCTGTCACGCCGACGAATACGGCAAGCTGCATGACCTCGATCGTGTTCATCGAAAGACCGGCCGCCGACACACCGGCGCCCTGGGCGCGCGCCGCCGCGCCAAGCAACGGGCTGGCGAGCATGGACCCGGCAAGCAGCAGCCCCGCGCGGCCACGCCATGAAAGACGTCCGCGCCGGATTGCGGAGCCAGTGGTCCCCGAATCGTCATGGCCGCCGGAAACGGCCCGTCCCGCTCCGTGCGGGTTTTGCCCCGGCATGTCTTGGTCCTCTCCGCCGCCTGAATGCAAGACCGCCCTGAAACGCACCTCTCTGATCCCCTCTCGGGCCGGAAGCGTCGCGAATCACCTGACAATAAACCCTCGCCGAATCGCCGTGAAGGCTGATCGCGCGCAAAAATAAAGCCGGGCGAAAAGTCAATCGCCCGGCGTCAATATCTGGTAGTAATTTTAGCTTTGGTTAATAGCGGTAGTGTTCCGGCTTGAACGGACCCTGCGGCGTGACGCCGATATAGGCGGCCTGCTCACCCGACAATTCGGTCAGGCGGGCACCCAGCTTGTCGAGGTGCAGGCGCGCGACCTTTTCGTCGAGATGCTTGGGCAGGACATAGACCTGGTTCTGATACTGCTCGCCCTTGGTGAACAGCTCGATCTGGGCCAGCACCTGGTTGGTGAAGGACGCCGACATGACGAAGCTCGGATGGCCGGTCGCGTTGCCGAGATTGAGCAGGCGGCCTTCCGACAAGAGGATCATCCGCTTGCCATCCGGGAAGGTGATCATGTCGACCTGCGGCTTGACGTTGGTCCAATTCAAATTGCGCAGCGACGCCACCTGGATCTCGTTGTCGAAGTGGCCGATATTGCCGACGATCACCATGTCCTTCATCGACCGCATATGGTCGAGGGTGACGACGTCCTTGTTGCCGGTGGTGGTGATGACGATGTCGGCGGTCGGAGCCGCATCTTCAAGCGTGACGACTTCAAAGCCGTCCATTGCCGCCTGCAGGGCGCAGATCGGGTCGACCTCGGTGACCTTGACGCGGGCGCCGGCGCCCTTGAGCGAGGCCGACGAACCCTTGCCGACGTCGCCATAACCGCAGACGACCGCGACCTTGCCGGCCATCATTGTGTCGGTGCCGCGACGGATGCCGTCGACCAGCGATTCCTTGCAGCCATACTTGTTGTCGAATTTCGACTTGGTGACCGAGTCGTTGACGTTGATGGCGGGGAAGGGCAGCAGGCCCTTCTTCTGCAGCTGGTAGAGCCGGTTGACGCCGGTGGTTGTCTCCTCGGTGACGCCGCGGATGGCTTCCTTCTGCTTGGTGAAGAAGCCGGGCGAAGCCTTCAGCCGCTTCTTGACCTGGGCGTAGAAATATTCCTCTTCCTCGCTCTGCGGATTGGACAGCACGTCCTCGCCGGCTTCGGCGCGGGCGCCGATCAGGATGTACATGGTGGCGTCGCCGCCATCATCGAGGATCATGTTGGAGAGGCCGCCATCGGCCCACTGGAAGATCCGGTCGGTGTAGTCCCAGTATTGTTCGAGGCTCTCGCCCTTGACGGCGAAGACCGGAATGCCGGCCTCGGCGATGGCCGCGGCGGCATGGTCCTGGGTCGAGAAGATGTTGCAGGACGCCCAGCGTATGTCGGCGCCGAGCGTCTTCAGCGTCTCGATCAGCACCGCGGTCTGGATGGTCATGTGCAGCGAGCCGGTGATGCGCGCGCCCTTCAGCGGCTTCCTGGCACCGAACTCCTCGCGGCAGGCCATCAGGCCCGGCATTTCGGTTTCGGCGATATCGAGTTCCTTGCGGCCCCAGCCGGCAAGCGAGATGTCGGCGACCACATAATCCTTGGTACCCGTCATGGCAGTGCTCCGTGCGAATTGTTATGCTTGCGAATTGGTTGCGGATGCGCCCGCGCCGGGAGGCGCGTCGAAGGGCGCGAATTGCCGGCCTGACTAGCAGATCGGGGCTGGGACGACAATGGGATATAAAGAAATCTTTATCCCTGCATGTCTCTCGGGCGTGCTTGGCGGTGGTACGGGATCAGCATTCCTCGCCGAAGCGGGAGGCGACAAGCTGCTCCAGCGCGTCCATGACCTCAAGCGCTTCCGGCCCGCTGGCGATGACGCGGATCGAGTAGCCCGGACTGGCCGCAAGCATCATCAGGCCCATGATCGACGTGCCGCCGACCTTGACGCCGTCCTTCTCGACATGGACCGAGGCGTCGAAACCGCTGGCGAGCTGGACGAATTTGGCCGAAGCGCGTGCATGCAGGCCGCGCTGGTTGACGATCGGAAACTCCCGGACGATCTGGTCCTCCTTTTCCGACGACACCATGCTCATTTGCTGCTCAGAAGCTGGCTGGCGACATTGATGTATTTGCGGCCGGCGGCCTGCGCCTCGTCGAGCGCGGCCGTCATGTTGTCGCCTTTGCGTATAGAGGACAGCTTGATCAGCATCGGCAGGTTCATGCCGGCGATCACTTCGGTGCGGCCGGACTCCATCACCGAGATGGCGAGGTTGGACGGCGTGCCACCGAACATGTCAGTCAGCACGATGACGCCCGCCCCGGTATCGACGCGGGCCACGGCGTCGACGATGTCGCGGCGACGCTGTTCCATATCGTCGTCGGCACCGATCGCCACGGTTTCGAAATTGTCTTGTGGCCCGACGACATGTTCGACGGCATGTCGGAACTCGGTGGCCAGTTGACCGTGCGTTACAAGCACGAGTCCGATCATTCTTTGGTGGCTCCCGTCATGGCCGCTTCACAGGCGCATATTATGCTCGCCAGCCATTCCAGGCGGCGGGAGCGCTATCTTGTCGACGCGCGGCCCGTTGACAAGCCCAAAATTGCGCCAGCCCACGCCATTTTGACGCATTGCAGCAAAAAATCCGGAGCCAATCATAGAAAAGGCGCGATCGACAGCCGCGCCATCACGGCGGGCAGGGCCGTGGCGGCGTTACGCTCGGCAAGGTCGATACGCGGCACCACGCAGCCGGCGATCTCGTCGCTGGCGTCCTCCTGGAAGCGTGCGACTTCGCCAGCCGGCAAAAGGCGTATATGCAGGTCGACGACGCAGGCCGGTTCGAACGGCAGGGGGCGCGGCATGAACCCGGGCACTTCGGCGAGGCCGGCGATAGTCGCTGGCACGCGACAGACCAGCCGCCCGGCGCGGGCCGCGGCAAGCAGCCTGTCGTCGCCGATCAGCCGCGAGAACAGCCCGCGCGCGCGGCAATGGTCCAGCAGCGTCAGCGCCAGCGTTGTCTTGCCGGCGCCGGACGCCCCGGTGATAAGGACGCCGCGCTCGCCGATCAGGATTCCGGTTCCGTGAATGTTTTCAGGCTGCGCAATTGGGTCAGGCACAATCTTGCCCGATCATGTTTTTGGATGAAGCATGATCTTGTCCGAAAACCGGTTCCCACTTTTCGGGATCATGCCTTTTGGATGAAGCGTGATCTTATCCGAAAACCGGGTCCCACTTTTCGGGATCATGCCTTTTGGATGAAGCATGATCTTATCCGAAAACCGGGTCTCACTTTTCGGGATCATGCTTCTGCCGGCAGCGTCACGACGAAGCGCGCGCCCTTGATCTCGCCGGGCTTGGTGCCGGGGATGTTTTCGGCGGTCAGCGTACCGCCATGGGCCTCGACGATCTGCCGCGATATCGACAGGCCAAGGCCCGAGTTCTGGCCGAACGCCTCGCCTGCCGGCCGGTCGGTGTAGAAGCGCTCGAAGATGCGGTCGATGTTGTCGGCCCGGATGCCGGGACCATTGTCGTCGATGGTGAGGATGTTGAACTTGCCGGCGCGTGCCAGCGACAGGCTGATGTGGCCGTGGTCTTCGGGAACGAAGGAGCGGGCGTTTTCGATCAAATTGGTGATGACCTGACCGATGCGCAGATCGTGGCCGACGACGAAATAGCCTTTGACGCCCTGCGGCAGCTTGGCGACCTTGAGCTCGATCTCGACCGCCTTCTTGTTGCGCGTGGCTTCACGCGAAACGGCGACCAGATCGGTGACGAATTTCTTCAGGTCGACCGTTCCCGCATCTTCGCGCGCCAGTTCGGCGTCGAGGCGGGAGGCGTCGGAAATGTCGGTGATGAGGCGGTCCAGCCGTCTGACGTCGTGCTGGATGATCTCCATCAGCCGGCTGCGCGAATTGTCGTTCTTGGCCAGCGGCAAGGTTTCCACCGCGCTGCGCAGCGAGGTCAGCGGGTTCTTCAACTCATGCGACACATCGGCGGCGAAGCTTTCGATCGCCTCGATGCGGGCGTAGAGCGCGTTGGTCATGTCGCGCACCGCGATCGACAAATTGCCGATCTCGTCCTGCCGGTCGGAGAAGTCTGGGATTTCCTCTCGGCTTTTGACACCGCGCCTGACCCGCACCGCCGCGGCCGACAGCCGACGCAGCGGGTTGGCGATGGTGGAGGCCAAAAGCATCGACAGGATGGCGGTGACCAGTGCGGCGATGCCGAAGACGCGCAGGATCGCCTTGCGTTCGGCGGCGACGATCTTGTCGATGTCGCCGCCTTCGGTCGACAGCATCAGCACGCCGAGAACGGCGCGGAAGCGCTGGATCGGCACCGCCACTGAAACGATCTGCTCGCCCTGTTCCGAGACGCGCACGATGGTCGACGGGCTGCCGGTCAGCGCCTTGACCACTTCCGGGTAGGTGGCACCATTGCCGCCCGGCTGTTCGTGATAGACGGGCAGGTCGGTGTTGCGGAAGAAGTCGAAGATGAACTTCTGGATGCGCTCGACGAGGTCGGGCTCCTCTTCCTCGACCGGCGGCAGGTCGTAGCGCAGGATCTGGCCGCGCGAATAGAGATGGCGCGAATCGAGCAGCAAATTGGCGTCGCGGTCATAGATGCGGGCCCGCGTCCGCGTCGGCGAGATCAGCCGCCGCAGCACCGGCGCGACACGTTCGGGATTGATCGGAAAATCCAGATTGTCGAGCTGGTCCGAACCAGGCCCCAGGCTCTCTCCGGCCTGCAGCTCCAGCAGCTTTTCCGGGTCGATGCTGATCGAATCGGTCTCGACGGTCGCCGATGCCGCGATCGCCCCAGCGATGATCTCGCCCTGCGTCATCAGGCTTTCGACGCGGGCATCGATCAGCCCGTCGCGGAAGGTGTTGAGATAGAGAATGCCGGTGACCAGGACAGCCAGGCCGGCAAGGTTGAGGAACAGAATGCGCCGCGTCAGGCTGGAAAAGATGTGATGGCCGAGGAAGCGGCGCATCGGTACCGTGATTTTCGAAACGAAGGACGGCATGATGCGCGACGGCCGCCTGGCGGCGCCCGTCGGCCTGCTTCGCTGTGCTTCCACTGCCATCGAATAGCAGTCCCTGCTTAGTAATTAGTGAGTAGTGAGTAGGCAGTAGAGAATAGAGAATGGCTGGCTGAGAGCGCGTCGATGCATGAGTGGCCGCCCGCACCATTCAAAACTGACTACCGACTATTCCCTACAGCCTAATGCCTATTCACGCTTCGCGAAACCGGTATCCGACTCCGTAAAGGGTTTCGATCATCTCGAAGTCGTCGTCGACAGCCTTGAACTTCTTGCGCAGCCGCTTGATGTGGCTGTCGATCGTGCGGTCATCGACATAGACCTGTTCATCATAAGCCGAATCCATCAGCGCATCACGGCTTTTTACGACGCCTGGGCGCTGCGCCAGCGAATGCAGGATCAGGAATTCGGTGACGGTGAGCGTCACCGGTTCGCCCTTCCAGGTGCAGGTGTGGCGTTCCTGGTCCATGACGAGCTGGCCGCGCTCGAGCGAGCGGGCCTGCTGGCTGGGCGCCTTTGCCGCAGCCTCGCGGGCACTGGCACGGCGCAGCACGGCGCGCACCCGCTCGACCAGCAGGCGCTGCGAGAACGGTTTGCGGATGAAATCGTCGGCGCCCATTTTGAGGCCGAAAAGCTCGTCGATCTCGTCGTCCTTGGAGGTCAGGAAGATCACCGGCAGGTCGGACTTCTGACGCATCCGGCGCAGAAGCTCCATGCCGTCCATGCGCGGCATCTTGATGTCGAGGATGGCAAGATTCGGCGGGCGCGCCGCCAGGCCTTCCAGCGCGGACGCACCATCCGTGTAGGTCTCGACGCGATATCCCTCGGACTCGAGAGCGATCGACACCGACGTCAGAATGTTGCGGTCGTCATCGACAAGCGCGATTGTTGCCATTTCAAGCGGCTCCCTCATGAGCTGTCCCTTCTTTGGTAGAGAAGGGGCTTTTGCAGGACAAATTAGGTACAAAATGTGGCATAGGCCTTGTCCGCTGTCACGGGCGGCGTGCCGGCGGTCACAATTGCACCTCTAAACGGATTGGACGATCGAACGCTGCCAATCCTTTGGGCAACCACAGAACTTTTTGCACATATAAACGATTTAAACAACTTTCAAAATTTTTAAATCGATTAATGATTTGATATCATTCGGCTTTTCTGTTTCTGACCATCTTGGGCCTGCGGTGCGGGCGTGCCGGAATGCGCCGGCAAAGATGCGGCAAATCGAAGAAGGGACACCAATGTCGGAAGTCGGCAAACGCAATCCTGCTTGCGCGATCGATCGGATCGGCCTGAAAACCACCGGCGTGGTACGCTACAATTTCGGTGCGGCCGCCCTTTACGAGGAATCGATCCGGCGCAATGAGGCCCGCCTGACCGCGCATGGCGCGCTGGTCGCCGAGACCGGCCAGCACACAGGCCGTTCGCCCAAGGACAAGTTCGTCGTCCGCGACGATGCCACCGAGCCTGAAGTCTGGTGGGACAACAACAAGGCGATTTCGCCGGCCCAGTTCGACACGCTGCTCGCCGATTTCCGCGCCCATGCGGCGGACAAGGATCTTTACGTGCAGGATCTGGTCGGCGGCGCCGATGCGGAGCTGAAATTGCCCACCAGGGTGATCACGGAATTCGCCTGGCACTCGCTGTTCATCCGCAACCTGCTCATCCGTCCCGACAATGCCGAACTCGAGCAGTTCGTGCCTGAGATGACGATCATCGACCTGCCGTCCTTCCGCGCCGATCCCGCTCGTCACGGCAGCCGCACCGAAACGGTGATCGCCGTCGACCTCACCCGCAAGGTCGTGCTGATCGGCGGCACCTCCTATGCCGGCGAGATGAAGAAGTCGGTGTTCACCATGCTCAACTACCTGCTGCCGGAGAAGGGCGTGATGCCGATGCATTGCTCGGCCAATGAAGGGCCGGCCGGCGACGCCGCCATCTTCTTCGGCTTGTCGGGGACCGGCAAGACGACGCTGTCGGCCGATCCTTCGCGCACGCTGATAGGCGACGACGAGCATGGCTGGGGTCCGCACGGCATCTTCAACTTCGAAGGCGGCTGCTACGCCAAGACCATCAAGCTGTCGGCCGAAGCCGAGCCGGAGATTTTTGCCACCACGCAGCGCTTCGGCACGGTGCTGGAAAATGTCGTGCTCGACGCCGATGGCGTGCCGGATTTCAATGACGGGCGGCTGACAGAAAACACGCGCTGCGCCTACCCGCTCGACTTCATCCCCAATGCCTCGAAGACCGGGCGCGCCAATCACCCGAAGAACATCATCATGCTGACCGCCGACGCGTTCGGCGTGATGCCGCCGATCGCGCGGCTGACGCCGGCGCAGGCGATGTATCATTTCCTGTCCGGCTACACCGCCAAGGTGGCCGGAACCGAAAAGGGTGTCACCGAGCCCGAAGCGACTTTCTCGACCTGCTTCGGCGCGCCGTTCATGCCGCGCCACCCCTCGGAATACGGCAATCTGCTGCGCGAGCTCATCGCCCGTCATGGCGCCGATTGCTGGCTGGTCAACACCGGCTGGACCGGCGGCGCCTACGGCACCGGCAAGCGCATGCCGATCAAGGCGACGCGCGCTTTGCTTGCCGCCGCACTCGACGGCTCGCTGAAGGCAGGCGAATTCCGCACCGACGCCAATTTCGGCTTCGAGGTGCCGGTGGCCGTGCCCAGCGTCGACAGCGCCATTCTCGATCCGCGCTCGACCTGGGCCGACAAGGCTGCGTATGACCGGCAAGCGGCAAGGCTGGTCGGCATGTTCGCCGTCAATTTCGAGAAATTCGAAAGCCATGTCGATGCCGTCGTGCTGGGTGCCGCGCCCCGCATGCAGGAAGCGGCTGAGTAATCGCCAGGCCGCGGGGCATCGTTGCCGGTTAGAACCATCGAGGGCCCGGTTTCGATCGGGCCTTTTCTTTTTCGGTCCGCCGCGCCATGACTGCGGCATGCCGACCGACGACAACATCATCATATCAGGCGAAGCCGTGATCCACGCGAGCGACCTGCACGAGGATTTCATCCGCTCGTCCGGTCCCGGCGGCCAGAACGTCAACAAGGTGGCGACGGCGGTGCAGTTGCGCTTCGATGCGGCCAATGCGGCGGGCCTGTCGGAGCGCGTGCGCACCCGTACGATCAAGCTTGCCGGCCAGCGCGCCACCAAGGACGGCGTCATCGTCATCGAGGCGGGGCGCTTCCGCACCCAGGAGCAGAACCGGGCCGATGCCCGCGCAAGGCTCGCAGCACTTGTCGCCAAGGCCGCCGAGCCGCCACCGCCGCCGCGCAAGAAGACGCGGCCCTCGAAAGGCGCGGTGGAACGGCGGCTGAAGAGCAAGGCCGGACGCGGCACGATCAAGAAGCTGCGCGGCCGGGTGGATAACGATTAAGCACCACACCATGTGCGTGCTTGATCGAGTTTGACGAGAGTGTTTGTGCGTCCAGCAGGCGGGCAACACAGCGGATCCTACCCATCGGCGCTTCGGCGAAGCCGTGATGTTGCGGCTCTCGCCCATGTAGCAATAGCCGCTGTTGCACACCGTCGCGCGCTCACCGCGAGTTGCAGACGTCGACACCTTCACGCACGCCTTACGCTCAAAGTCATCGCGATCACCGAAACAGACCGTCGCCGCATTCAGAAAGCGAATTCGGCGTTTGTTCACACGGTAGCGGGCTCGCGCCTCGACAGGCGGCTTTCGGGTCGCCGTTTGCGTTGGATGGTGGCATGTTGCGGCCCTCAACCATCGTCATGCGAGGCAATCCATGCTCGTTCTGCCCAAGGGCGTCCGCCACATGCCGGCCTATCTGCCGCGCACCGTGCAGGAGACGCTGGTCGAGGATGTGAGAAGCATCGTCCAGCAGGCGCCGCTGTACGTGCCGGCCATGCCGCGCACCGGCAAGGAGATGAGCGTGCGCATGACCAATTGCGGCCCGCTCGGCTGGGTCACCGACAAGGACCGCGGCTATCGCTACCAGCCGACGCATCCGCTGACCGGAGAGCCGTGGCCGCCGATTCCGGAGAGCCTGCTCGATCTCTGGCGGCAGGTATCGGGCTATCCGAATCCGCCGGAGGCCTGTCTGGTCAATTTCTACACGGCGGACGCAAAGATGGGCCTGCACCAGGATCGCGACGAGGCCGATTTCTCGGCACCCGTCGTCTCCGTTTCGCTAGGCGACGATTGCCTGTTCAGGGTCGGCCAGACGACGCGCGAAGGCGCCACCAAGTCGTTCAGGCTGAAAAGCGGCGACGTCGTCGTACTCGGCGGCGAGGGCCGCCTCTGTTTTCACGGCGTCGACCGCATCTATCCTTCAACCTCGGCACTGCTCAAGAATGGCGGCCGGATCAATCTGACCTTGCGGCGGGTGACGAAGCCGGAGGAAGGCTCTGTATAAGCCGATCTTAACGCGTGTCCCTTATCAAGCTGCCAGGGTCTTGGAAGACAACGCAATGGCGCCGAACAACCAGACTGCCCGCAACCGTTCCGATTTCCAATTCGCGGCGCTTGTGCTGTGCACCGGAATGCTGATCGGGCTGCGCTACCATCTTGCGCTGTGGACCTTCGGCGAGCACGGCTTCTCTGAACTTAGCGACCGGCTGCCTTATTGGGACTTCACCAATCTATGGGCCGGCGGGCGCATGGCGCTCGACGGCCATGTGGCCTTGCTGTTCGACGTTGACGGCTATCGCGCGGCGCTGCGGCTTATGTTCTCGCCCGATCTGCCCAATCAGGAATGGAGCTACCCACCCAGCATCCTCGTCTTCGGCGCGCCGCTTGCGCTGCTGCCGATTTTTTCGGCCTATTTCATCTGGACGTTCGGCACCGTCTTCTGCCTCTGGCTGGCGGTGCGGCCGTTGAAACTGGGCGCGCTCGCCGAAGCCGCCATCCTTGTGTGTCCGGCCGTCTTCGTCAATGCCATCTTCGGCCAAAACGGCGCCTTGACCACCGCTCTCCTCATCGGCGGAATGGCCGTCGCGCCCAGGCGGCCGATCGTGGCCGGGCTGCTGTTCGGCTTGCTGACGATCAAGCCGCATCTCGGGATTCTGGTCCCATTCTGCCTATTGGCGAGCGGCAATTGGCGGGCCATCGCCGCCGCCGCCCTGTCCTCGGCGGCGCTGTTCATGCTGACCGGCGCATCGCTCGGATTTGACGTCTGGCGACTGTTCTGGACGGAAACCCGCCCCTTGATGACCGCGATTCTGGAGGCACCCTATCCGCAGCCCTACCAGTCCAACGCCGCCACCATGTTCTTCCTGGCGCGCGCATGTGGATCGGGGCTGACAGTCGCCTATGCGATGCAGGCCGTTGCGACCATCGCCGCCATCTCCGCGGCTTTCTGGATATGGCTGCCATGGCGGCAGATGCGGCACGGCGAAAGAGTGGTTCTCACCGCCGTGCTGGCAACGCTGGCGACGCCTTACGGCTACAGCTATGATACGATAGGCTTGGCCGCTGCCGTCGCCTATCTATTCTCGACGCGCAGCGCCATGCCGAGGATTTTTCTGGCGTTGATCTGGCTTTACCCGGGCATTGCCCATCTGGTGAACAATGCCGGACTTGGCATTGGCGTGCTGGTACCGTTGTCCTTGTCGGGGTGGATGCTTGTCGACATAAGACGCCGTGAGGGTGGAACTCTTGGTTCCCGTGCCTCGGGCAGCGGTGCACAGTAGCTGTTCGCTCCAAGGCCTCAATCGATCACGCTTCGGTATCGCCTACTCACGCGGGGCGATATCGGTGCGAATGAGCACGGTTGTCGACGCGTTCTGATGCAGTAGGCGATAGCCTTGCAGAGCCCTTGCCATCGCGGGGCTGTCGCGGAGAGGCTCGGGCGAACGCGGCTGTTCCGTTCCGTCGTCGAGAACAATATCAGGCCGCTTGGCTGCAACTTCGGCAGCGATAGCAAGCGTGTATTTCTGCCGCAGGACGTCCAACTCCATGCGTTTGACCGGATCCCTTTCCTCCTCGATCAGAACCCCGGAATCGTGGATCATCCAGGCGGAAGGATGATGCCCGACAAGGCGGGCGCCGATCATTCGGACAAGCGGGTTGCCGATCTGCAGGCGCGAACCGATTGATATGACGGCCGGGCGATCGACGGCGCGGGTGATGGCGGCAGTCGCCGCGTCAAGATCGTTGCGAGGCTCTGCGAAGGCTGATATTTGCTGTTGCACGGCAAGCATTACCGCCAAAAGCATGCCGAGCACCGTGCCGGCCTTGGCCAGTATCGGAAGGCTTTGCAGCGGCGGCTGCCGGATGTATTGAAGCATGAACGCCAGGACGCTGAACGTCAGGAACGGCAGCGCCTGATAGGTCCAGCCCTTGCCCATGATGACGAAGGCGGGGACGTAGGCCGCTCCTGCCAGAAGCAATATTTTCACATCGCAATGAAGACGACCGGGATAGGCCATGACCAGCGTGGCCGCTGCCATGGAACCCGAACATCGTGACGGGCCATAGCATCAGCATGCCAAGCACCGGCAAGCGCATCGGCAGATAAACCTGGCGCAGCAGGGGAAGCACGTCGGTAAAGAAGGGCTGCATGAAGAAGGCGAGTGCAATCAGGTAGACGATTGTCAGAGTGCCACCGACCACATTTTCCGTCGTCAAAAGCGGATGCAGCGAACGTCGCTGCAGTGCAATGACCATGGCTGGCACCGCCAGCGCCAGCACACTGTAGGGCGGTTTGATCATGACGAAGACACCGGCACCGACACCGGCACCGATCCGCTCGGTGACACTGCCCGCACGAAAATCCGCTGCGCGATCACGCGCCGCAAGCAGCGCCAGCCAGGGCAGCAAGGCGATGACGGCAATCTGCTCGCGCTGGCCGAAATCCGGCGGGAACAGGAACAGCACGACAAACACCGCCGCCGGAATTATCCAGACATATTGCTTCAGCGTCTTTTCGTCCCGCCGCGCGAGAATGCGCGCCGAACAGCAGACGGAAGCAACCGCGAGCGCGGCCAGGCCGACACTCACCCAAATCTCCGCTGCAAGCCCGGTCAGCCGTTCCATGACGAGAAAGGGCAGATAGAGCCAGGTTGAAAAAGGTGGGTTGCCCTCGGCGATATCGGCATAAAGCCGTTCGCCGTTGAGGACACGCTCGCCAACCGTCAGCAGCCACGACACGTCGACATTGCTCGGCACGACGACGAGCGACACGGCGATCGCATAGGCAACAATCAACAGCGTTGCGGCAGCCGGCGCGCCGAGACGAAACACGGCCCGGCTGAACTTCAAGTCCGCCGGCTTGCCTGGAGCAACGAGCGGCGCATCCATGCCAACAGCCTTCACCACCAGAACTGTTGGTCTTCTAGCAGCTCAGCAGTTAAAGGCGTTCTAACCGTCGGGTGAGCACAGCCTGCCCGCCAGAACTTGCACAGCGCCACTGCCTCGATCGGGCTTGCTGTCGCCTGCTTGCTTTCGAGACGCGCCGGCCATTTCCAGGAATCAGTCGGGCCGCGAGCGGATCAGGCCTCGATTTCAAGCGCCGACAGCGGCTTCGAGCAACAGGCGAGAATGAAGCCGTCGTCGATCTCGTGATCGAGGATGCCGCCATTGTGGCTCATCTCGACGGCGCCGGAGACTTTCTTCACCTTGCAGGTTCCGCACAGGCCGAATTCGCAGGCCGCGGGTATCCGCACGCCCGAGCCGCGCGCCGTCTGGAGCACGGTCTGGCCGGCGACGCATTCGGCATCGACGTCCGAAAGCGCGAAGCGGATTGGTGTTGTGGCTTCGACAGGGACGGCAGCGCCGTCCTGCGCTGGCGCTGCGAACGGTGCCGGGATTTCCTCCACCGCAGGTGCCGCAAAGCTCTCCTGATGGTATTTCGTCATGTCGAAGCCGGCGGCTTCCAGCATGCCGCGCACCGCGCGCATGAAAGGGTCCGGGCCGCAGCAGAAGATTTCGCGTTCGCGGAAATCCGGCGCCAGCAGCGGCAGCCGGATGGCGTCGATGCGGCCCATATGGCCGTACCAGCCCTCGCGGCTCGACCGCTCCTCGATCATGAAGCCGAGCGACAGGCCCGGCATATGGCCGCCGAGCAGTTCGAGCTCCTTGCGGAAGATGATCTCTTCCGCGCGCCGTGCGCAATTGACGAAGCCGACATCGGTCCATGGCGCGCAGTCGTTCAGCCAGCGCAGCATCGACATCATCGGCGTCACGCCGGAACCGGCCGAGATGAACAGATATTTCGCCGCCGGATGGCTGTGCAATGAAAAGTCGCCGCTCGGACCATAGGCCTTGACGTGCGAACCGGGCACCAGGCGATCGAACATCCAGCGTGTGCCGACGCTGCCTGCCTGCGCCTTCACCGTCACCGCGATGGAGAACGGCCGCGATGGCGACGACGACAGCGTATAGGTCCGCATCAGCGGCCCGTCCGATGTCGGCAGTTCCAGCGTCACGAACTGGCCCGGCTTGTAGCGGAACCAGGTCTGGTTGTCGGACCGGAAGGTGAAGGTCTTCACGCCAGGGGCCTCGTCGCTGACGCCGATCACTTCCAGCACTTGCAGCCTGTCGTTCCAGGGCGCCATCTGGTCGAGATGGCGATAGAGGCCAAGATCAGTCATCGCGTTCATCCCTCAAGTCCTTTTGCTCTGCTCATGTCGTGATCCCAAAAGCGCGGAGCACTTTGGACGACATGAGCTAGGCGACACTGCGCAGCGCCGGGCGTCCGTCTTCGGCAAGGCGCGGGCCGATGAAGCGCGCATACCAGTCGACGAACTGGATGACGCCGCCCTCGTGCAGCTCCGAATAGGGGCCGGGCTCATAGGCCGGCGAGAGGATGCCGAGCGCGTTTTCCTCGACGATGCGGCGATCCTGGTCGTTGGTCTCGGTCCAGACATGGGTGAGTTCGGCGAGATCGTAGTCGACGCCCTCGACCGCATCCTTGTGAACCAGCCATTTGGTCGTCACCGCGGTTTCCGTGGCGCTGATCGGCAGCACGCGGAAGGTGACGGCATGGTCGATGAGGATATGGTTCCAGGTGGTTGGGTAGTGATAGTGCATCAAAGTGCCGATGCGGTCGGCTGAGACGCTGTCGGAGAGGTTCTTCTTCACCGCCCGCTTGCCGTTCATCGTATAGCTGACGGCATCGCGCAACAGCGGCGCGCGGGTGGCGCGGTATTGCCCGGCCGGATCTATGCGGAACTTGCTCGGCAGCCCGGCGGCCTCGCATTTGGCCCAATGGGCCAGCATCTCCGGATCGCTGTCGGCGCCTTGCACACCGGTCACGGTCGGCGCTTCCGGGAATGTCTTGCAGAGCTCCGGGTGATTGCCGGCGCAATGGTAGCACTCGCGGTTGTTCTCCCAGACGAGCTTCCAGTTGCCCTTCTCGACGATCGTGCTCTCGAAGGCGATTTTTGCTTCACTGAGCCTGTGCGGCTTGAGATAGGGTTCGATCATCGTCCGCATCGGCGCGAAGTCGGCGGGCTCCTTGGCCAGGCAGATGAAGATGTAGCCGGCCACGCTTTCGCAAGCGACCGGCTTAAGTCCGAACTGGCTCTTGTCGAAACCGTCGGCCATCTGGCGGGCGAACAGCAGCCGGCCGTCCAACTCATAGGTCCATTGGTGATAGGGGCAGACCAGTTTGGCGGCCGTGCCCCTGTCGGTGTTGCAGACGCGGCTGCCGCGATGGCGGCAGGAATTGTGGAAGGCGTTGATCTTGCCATGCTGGTCGCGCACCAGCACGACCGGATAGTCGCCGATCTGCACGGTGATATAGCTGCCGGGCTTCGGCAGTTCGCAATCATGGCCGATGAACAGCCAGTCGCGATACCAGATCAGCTCCATGTCGAGCTTGAAATAGTCCGGGTCGGTGTAGAAAGGCTGATCGAGCGAAAAGCCCTGTCTGCGGCCATTCAAGAGCCTCAGCATGTCGTTGCGAGCATCCATGTCCTGTCCTCATATTCAAGGACTGAACTGGTGGTGACGGAGGAAGGATAAGGCCGCATGCCGGCTCGCGCCGGACGGGCAGCATCCGCCTCTTGACCGCCCACCGCGATCAGTCGAGTTCTAGCAATCTCTGGCTGGTTTCCGGGCTCTGGAGTGTCCTTGCGGACGGTCGCAACACCTTCCCAGGCTTTCGCCCAGTGGTCTCCCGTTGCGACTTGAACTCCACCACCGTTGCGGGGGCAGCGCCGGACTTTGACCGGCTTCCCAATTCTCCGCCCCGTCGTCACGAAGCGGCACCTGAGATGGCATGATCTAATCACGACGGCGGTTGCGACATCGGCATGAAAGCGACATCGCATCCATGCGGCGCGACACGCATGCGTAACGACTGGGCCGCAAACGCGGCCCGGAAATCGCCTCGGCGGCGGCTGTGCCGGCGATCGAAAATCGATCCGGAACGCGGGCCAATACGGCTAAAGGTTTCGAAAAGTGACTATTAGCGGGCACTAAAATCGAACCGAACGGTTCGTTTCTGTTGACGGTGCGTGCAAGACAGTGTGAACGCTGAGCCTCAGACACAGTTGGTGATCGCAGCGCTGGTTCTATATAAGCATTTGATATCTAAGAGAAAAATGTTTGATGTAGAAGGCTCTGGCACAATTTCAAGTGGTGGATTCTTGGTCCACGCTGAACAACTTCGTGATTGGAAACGGCCAGTTGGCTTTCCCACATCGGGGCTGTCCGAACGACGCGATTTTAATCCCAAGACACGCCGCTAGACGGACGGAAAAATACTGGAGTACCAAAAATGAAAAAGATTGTTCTCACTGCCGCAGCCCTTCTGGCCATTTCCGGCAGCGCCTTTGCCGGCAACGACAACGTTGGCTGGAGCGACATCAACAAGCAGGCGACCGCTGACAGCTCGCATACGGCTTCGATCAAGACGTCGGCTCCGGCGGAAAAGCAGTCTGTCGTCCAGGGCGCCGACCGCAACCTCTTCGGCAACAACTAGCAGCCGACCCCCAGTTGACGGCGGGTTTGCCCGCCGCCCTGGCTAAGTCCAGAAATTCAGGAGTACTTGAAATGAAGAAGATCATCCTTGCTGCCGCGGCCGTTCTGGCCATTTCCGGCAGCGCTTTTGCCGGCAGCGACAACTTCGGCTCCAACGGCGCCAATCAGCCCGCGGTTACTTCGACCGACAGCTCGTACACGGCATCGACCAAGAAGTCGGAGCCGGCTGCACAGAAGCCCGTCCAGGGCGCCGACCGCAACCTGTTCGGCAACAACTAACAGCCGATACCAACATTCGACCGCAAGGCGGCGGGGCAACCGCCGCCTTGAATTCGAGAAAACCGGAGTATCAAAAATGAAAAAGATTGTTCTTACTGCCGCCGCTCTTCTGATTGCCGCTGGCAGCGCCTATGCCCGCAACGACAATGTTGGCGGCACCGACATCAACAAGCAGGCGACCGCCAACGTCGACACCGCGCATACGGGCTCGATCCGTAACGGCGATTCGCTCGTTTACAAGCTGCTCAATTCGTCGGGCGACGTGCAGAAGCCGGCCCATCAGGGTGCGGACCGCAACCTGTTCGGCAACAACTAACAGCCGCGGTTGATATACAAAAAGGAGCGGCGGGCCTTGCCCGCCGCTCCTTTTTGCTTGTCGAGACAGGCTTTTGTCTCAGGCCGCCTTTGCTTCCAGCTCGTGCAGGGCGAATGACCGTCCATCCGCGTCGAAGATATGAAGGTCGCCGGCATCGGCTGTCAGCCGAAGTGTCGAGCCGCGCTTGACCTCGACATTGCCCGGCAGCTTGGTCACCAGCGGCAGGTCGGCGCGGCCGATGTCGACATAGACCAGCTGGACTTCGCCGAGCTGTTCGACATAATCGACCGTTCCCTCGAACAGATAGTCCGCACCGCTGGCGATCGAAAGATCTTCCGGCCGTACCCCGAAGCTTACCGCGGCTCCCTTGGCCGACAGAGGTGTCGCGATCGGCACCGAAGCCTTGCGGCCGCCGACATGGCTGATGACCGTCGGGCTGCCGGACTTGTCGATGGTCGCCGGCAGGATGTTCATGGCCGGCGAGCCGATGAACTGGGCGACGAACAGGTTGCCGGGCTTCTTGTAGAGATCCATCGGCGTGCCGACCTGTTCGACATGGCCATCCTTCAACACCACGATGCGGTCGGCCAGTGTCATCGCCTCGACCTGGTCGTGGGTGACGTAGATCATCGTCGTGTTGGGCATCGATTCCTTGAGCTTGGCGATCTCGATGCGCGTGGCGACGCGCAGTGCGGCGTCAAGGTTCGACAGCGGCTCGTCGAACAGGAACACCTTCGGGTTGCGCACGATGGCGCGGCCGATGGCGACGCGCTGGCGCTGGCCGCCCGACATCGCCTTGGGCAGCCGGTCGAGATATTTGGTCAGCTGCAGGATTTCCGCCGCCTGGCGCACGCGGCGGTCGATCTCGGCCTTGTTCTCCTTGCCGATCTTCATCGAGAACGCCATGTTGTCGTAGACGGTCATGTGCGGATAGAGCGCGTAGGACTGGAACACCATGGCGATGCCGCGCTTGGACGGCGGCACATCGTTCACCACCTCGCCAGCGATCTTGAGCTCACCTGAGGAGATTTCCTCGAGCCCGGCAATCGAACGCAGCAAGGTCGACTTGCCGCAGCCCGAAGGGCCGACGAAGACGATGAACTCGCCCGATTTGATATCGAGGTCGATGCCGTGGAGAATGTTGAGGTTGCCGTAGGACTTCTTCACTTGTCTCAGTGTGACATCGGCCATGATTGTCTCCCAGTGATTTGAATTTCAGTCGACGCGCCCGAACCAGGCGCCGTAGCCGCCGAGGCGGACGGAACCTCCGTCCGCTTTCCCCGCAAATCCGTGTCCCGGCAAAGGTTGCAGCGATCCGCCGCCAAGGTCAACCTCGGCCGGCTTGGCGCTCAGATTGAAGACACAGACGATCTGCTCATTGCCCTCCCGGCGTGTGAAGGCGACGGTGTCCCCCTCGCTTTCGATGAAGGTGATATTACCCTTGACCAGCGCCGGATGGGCGCGGCGGAAGGCGAGAAAGCGCCGATAGTGCTCGAGCAGCGAAGTTTCGTCGCCCTGCTGCACATTGACCGCCTGCGTCAGATGCTTGGCCGGCACCGGCAGCCACGGCCTTGCCTGGGAGAAGCCGCCATTCTTGGCGTTGCCGTCCCACACCATGGGCGTGCGGCAGCCGTCGCGGCCCTTGAATTCCGGCCAGAAGCGGATGCCATAGGGATCCTGCAGATCCTCGAAGCGCAGCTCGGCCTCGCCAAGCCCCAGCTCTTCGCCCTGGTAGATGCAGACCGAGCCGCGCAGCGACATCAGCAATGCAGAGATGACCTTGAGATATGCGGTCGGATCTGCCTCATTGGAAGCCCAGCGCGAGGCTGGGCGCATCACGTCATGATTGGAAAACGCCCAGCACGACCAACCGTCGCTGGCAACCTTGCCGAAGGTTTCCAGCACCGAGCGGACCTTGGCGGCGCTGATCTTTTCCGGCGCCAGGAAATCGAAGGAATAGCACATGTGCACGCGCTTGCCGCCGGCCGTATAGGCGGCCACCACGTCCAGCCCGCGTTGCGAATCGCCGACTTCGCCGACGGCAGCGGTTGCCGGATATTCGTCGAGCAAGGCGCGGAAGCGTTCGAGGAAGCCGAGGTTCTCCGGACGGCTCTTGTCGTAGATATGGTCCTGGTAGTTGTAGGGATTGACCGTCGGCGCGGTCTGGTCGTTGCGCTCCTCGGGCGGCAGCGGCGGATTGTTTTCCAGACCCTGGCTGTGGAAATAGAAATTGATGGTGTCGAGCCTGAAGCCGTCGACGCCGCGTTCCAGCCAGAAGCGGGTGACCTCCAGCAGCGCGTCCTGGACTTCTCGGTTGTGGAAGTTGAGGTCGGGCTGCTCGGCGAGAAAATTGTGCAGGTAATATTGCTGACGGCTGGTGTCCCACTGCCAGGCCGAGCCGCCGAAGATCGACAGCCAGTTGTTGGGCGGCGTGCCGTCGGGCCTGGCGTCGGCCCAGACATACCAGTCCGCTCTGGGGTTGGTGCGACTCGACCGGCTTTCCTTGAACCAGGGATGGATATCGGCGGTGTGTGACAGCACCTCGTCGATCATCACCTTGAGGCCGAGCCGGTGCGCCTCCGCCGTCAGCGCATCGAAGTCGGCCAGCGTGCCGAACATCGGGTCGACGTCGCAATAGTCCGAGACGTCGTAGCCGAAATCCTTCATCGGCGATTTGAAGAAGGGCGAGATCCAGATGGCATCCGCGCCGAGCGCGGCGATGTAGGGCAGGCGCCGCACGATGCCTTTCAGGTCGCCGATGCCGTCGCCGTCCGAGTCTTGATAGGAACGCGGATAGATCTGGTAGATCACCGCGCCCCGCCACCAGTCGCGGTCGACGGCGGGGTCTGGTCTCGAAGTCGCCTTCAAAGCCGATTGCATTGTTTCAGCCTCCTTTCACCGAGCCGGCAAGCAGCCCGCGGACGAAATAGCGCTGCAGCGAGAAGAACACGATCAGCGGCACGATAATGGTCACGAAGGCCGATGTCGTCAGGATCTCCCAGTCGCCGCCGCGTGAGCCGAGCAGCGCGTTGAGTTTGGCCGTCAGAACGATCTGGTCGCCCTCGGTGCCAAGGAAAACCATCGCCACCAAGAGATCGTTCCATACCCACAGGAACTGGAAGATGGCGAAGGAGGCAAGCACCGGGAACGACAGCGGCAGCACGATCTTGACGAAGATCTCGAAATCGCTGGCGCCATCGATGCGCGCCGATTCCATGATCTCGCGCGGCAGGCCGGCGATGTAGCTCCTGAGCAGGTAGATGGCGAAGGGCAGGCCGAAGCCGGTATGCGCCAGCCAGATGCCGAGATAGGTCTTGGACGGCACGCCGAAGAAAGCGCCGACGCCGTTATAGAGCTTGAGCAGCGGGATCAGCGACATCTGCAGCGGCACCACCAGAAGGCCGATGATGACCGCGATCAAGAGCGCGCGGCCGGGAAAGCGCATCCAGGCAAGCGCATAGGCCGCGAAGGCCGCGATCAGGATCGGGATGACGGTCGAGGGAATGGTCACCGTCAGCGAGTTCATGAAGGAGCGGCCGATGCCTTCGGAAAACAGTACCGTCCGGTAGTTGTCGGTGGTGAATTTCGGCGGCGCCGACGAGGCATAGTAGACGCGCTGGCCGCGCTCGCCCTCGAAGACATTCGGCGAAGATAGAACGAAGCCGCCGTCGGCATTCATCTGCAGCGTGACGCCGTCGCCGAGATCGGCGGTCGAGCCAGCGGGATATTGCGTCGGCGCCGCCGACTTGACGCCGAAGGCGCTGATGTTGCGCTTGGCGCCGTCGCCGAAGATGTTGCCCTCGATGACGTATTTGCCGTCCTTCTGCGCCTGCGCCGAAGCGGCCGGCAGCCGTCCGGCCTCGGTCTGACTGGAACTGGCGAAGGAGTTCCACCAGCCCGAGGCGATGATCTGGTCCTTGTCGCGCAGCGACGAGACGAGGATGCCGAGCGTGGGGACGGTCCATATCACCACGAAGACGAGCACGGCGATGTGGACGCCGAAACGGCTGCCAAAGGACTTTCCGGTCGGGCTCGCCATCTCAATGTCCTCCCGTCTCTTTGTTGGCCTGGCGGATGTTCCAGACCATGATCGGAATGACCGCGACCATGATGATGATGGCGATCGTCGCGCCGCGGCCGAAGTCGCCGCCGCCGCGGAACATCCAGTCGAACATCAGATTGGCCAGCACCTGGCTGTTCCACTGGCCGTTGGTCATGGTCAGCACGATGTCGAACACCTTCAGCACAAGGATGGTGATCGTGGTCCACACCACGGCGATGGTGCCCCAGATCTGCGGCACCATGATCTTCCAGAAGATCTGGAACGGATTGGCGCCGTCGATGACGGCCGCCTCCAGCGTCTCTTCCGGAATGCCGCGCAGCGCCGAGGACAGGATCACCATGGCAAAGCCGGTCTGGATCCAGATCAGGATGATCATCAGGAAGAAATCGTTCCAGAACGGCAGCGATATCCACACCTGCGGCTGGCCGCCGAAATACTGGATGACGGCGTTGAGCAGGCCGATCTGCGTCTGGCCCTCGCCGCGATACTCATAGATGAATTTCCAGATCACGCTGGCGCCGACGAAGGAGATCGCCAAAGGCAGGAAGATCAGGCTCTTGGCGATCGTGCCCCACCAGATCTTGTCGGTGAGCACCGCGATGATCAGCCCGAGGAAGGTGCAGGCGGCGGGCGCCACTGCCAGCCACATGATGTTGTTGAGGATCGAGTTGCGGAACTCGCGGTCGCCGAACGCCCATTCATAATTGGCGAAGCCGACGAAATTGCCGCCGCCGCGGTCGAGGAACGACAGCCTCAGCGTCTCGACGACCGGATAGATCAGGTAGATGGTGAGGATGATCAGTGCCGGGCCGACGAAAAGCCACGGCCGGATCATTCCCTGCCGGCGCAGATTGTCGATTGCCGTGCCGCCTTTGACGCCGCGCGAGGGGAAGATCGTGTCGAGCAGTTTGTTGGCGCCCCAGAAATAGGCGACACAGCCGCCGACGCCGACGATGATGACGAATATGGCCGAGAAAATCTGAGCCGCCATGGGTCCCTCTCCCTGCGCATGACCGGCCAGGCTGAAAACGGCTCCTGGCAGTGGGATGATGCGCCGATTCGATTAATCGGAACGATCGAACGCAAAAGGCGTCCGGCATGGATTGCCGGTGGGATCCGGGCCTGTGGCCCGGATCCGGTATGTGGATCAGGAAGTCTAGCGTCGGGCCGCCACCAGCCTACTTGATCGCATCCCAGCTCTTCTGGATGTCGGTGGCGACGTCCTGGGCCGACTTGCCGCCGACCAGGTCGATCATGCCGGTCCAGAAGGAGCCGGCGCCGATCTTGCCCGGCATCAGGTCGGAGCCGTCGAAGCGGAAGGTCGAGGCGTTGGCCAGGATCTCGCCCTGCTTCTTCAGCGCGTCGCTGGCATAGGCCTCCTTGTTCACCGACTTGAACGGCGTCACGAAGCCGCCCTGGGCCATCCAGATCTCATGCGCCAGCGGCATCTTCAGGAATTCGATGAACGCGCGGGCACTTTTGCTATCTTTTGTGATCATGGCCAGCGTGCCGGCGCCGAGCACCGGCGTGCCGAGGTCAGGCTTGGAGGCGTAGGGCGGGAAATAGAAGAAGTCCGCGTCCTGCCCGAGCTTCTTGCCTTGCGGGAAGAAGGTCGGGATGAACGATGCCTGGTGGTGCAGATAGCACTTCGGCGGCACCGAGAAGAGGCCCTTCGGGCTGTCGCGGAAGTCGGTCGCCGCGACCGCCTTGGCGCCTCCATCGACCATCTTGTCGTCGGTGGCGATCTTGCCGAAGATGTCGATGGCGTTGACCACTGCGGGGTCGTTGAACGGGATCTCGTTCTTCACCCACTTGTCGTAGACATCGGGTGTCTGGGTCCTGAGCATGATGTCCTCGACCCAGTCGGTCGCCGGCCAGCCGGTGGCGCCGCCGGAGCCGAGGCCGATGCACCAGGGCGTGCCGCCGTCCGCGATGATCTTCTTTTCGAGATCGGCGAGTTCTTCCTGCGTCTTCGGTACCTTGTAGCCGGCTTCCTCGAAATTGTCCGGCGAGTACCAGACCAGCGACTTCACGTCGGCCTTGTAGGGGAAGGCGAAGAAGCCGGGCTTGCCGTCCTTGTCCTTGAAGGTGCCGAGGTCGACCCAGGATTGGCCGGCGCCGTAATTGTCCTTGATCCATTTGGCGGTGTCGTCGCCGAGCGGCGTCAGCAGGCCCTTGGAGGCCAGGTCCTGGATCAGGCCGGGCTGCGGCAGCACGGCGATGTTGGGGGGGCTGCCGGCCTGGGTGTCGATGACGATCTGCTGCTCGTAGTTTTCGGACGAGGAGTATTTGATCTCGGCGCCGGTGGCCTCCTGGAAATATTCGAGAACGGTGCGCACCAGGCCCTCATCCTCGCCGCGCCACGGCCCGAAGATGGTCAGCGTCTCGCCCTTGAGGTCGACTTTCTTCAGCTCGTCGTAATTTGCCCAGTGAAAGCGCGGATCCTCGCCCGGCTTGAACTTCAGTTCGGCATGAGCTGGCGCGCCAAGGGCGAGTGCGGCAAACGCAACGCCCAGCAAAAGCATTTTCTTCATCGGTATTCCCTCCCAATGGGTCACATACACCGGACGGAACCTCCATTCCGCCCGCCGACGCCGCAGGACTGTGACTCAGTCGCAAGGGAACCGCAACCTTTCGAAGAGTCTTCCAAAGCGCTTTGGCTTTTTCGATCTCGCCATTGAATCGGTCCGAAGTCAAGAGGCCGAGTAAGCTAATCGATTTAATTCCAAGTGATTCAGGGCTGAAGGGTGCGCTGCAGCATGATTTTTGGGCGTTGCAGCAGCAATTTTTGTTTCAAACTCGCCCGTGGCGCGCTTATGGTTGCCGTCTCGCGGTTGCGCCTTGGTGGCGCTTGGGTCGATTCAACTTAAAAGCGCTTTGAGGCAAGGAGCCACTCGTGAACCTCAAGCAGCTCGCGCATATGCTGGCGCTTTCGCAGACCACGGTGAGCCGGGCGCTGAACGGCTATCCGGAGGTCAATGAGGAGACGCGCAGGCGCGTCATGGACGCTGCCAAACGCCATGGCTATCGCCCCAATCCGAGCGCGCGGCGGCTGGCGACCGGCAAGTCCGGCATGATCGGCTATGTCCTGCCGACGGGGACAGCCGTCGACATCGATCCGCATTTCGTCGAGTTCCTGTCCGGCCTGGGCGACTATGCCCGCTCGCACGAGCTGGATCTCGTGCTGTCGCCGGCCGATGCCGACGACCAGGAAACGACCTACCGCCGCATCGTCGCCAACCGGCAGGTCGATGCGGTTTACATCTCTTCGCCGAGGCGCGAGGACAGTCGGGTGGCGCTGGTCAGCACGCTCGGCATTCCTTTCCTCGTCCATGGCCGAAGCGAGGGCTTCGATTTCGACTACCCATATCTCGACATCGACAATGAAGGCGCCTTCCATGAGGCGGCGCGGCTGCTGGTCCAACTCGGCCACCAGCGGCTGGCGCTGATCAATGGCGATGACCGCGAAACCTTCGCTATTCATCGCGAGCGCGGCGTGCGCCGGGCCTTGGCGGCGAGCGGGCTGACCCTGAGCGAGCGCCACGTCTGCTCCGTGGTCATGACGGAGGAAAACGGTTATCGCGCCACCAGGCGTCTGTTGGAAGCGAGCGACGCGCCGACGGCGATCGCCTGCTCCAGCCTGATCATGGCGCTCGGCGTCGTGCGCGCGGTTCGCGACCTCGGCCTGACCATTCCAGGCGACGTCTCGCTGATCGCCCATGACGACGTCTTTCCCTGGCTGAAGCCCGAAAATTTCTCCGTGCCGCTGTCGACGACGCGCTCATCGATCCGTCTCGCCGGCGCCCGCGTCGCCGAGCGGCTGGCGGCGCGGATATCAGGGGTGGAGGAAGGGGCTCGGGGAGAGGTTTGGCCGGTCGACCTGGTCGTTAGGGGCTCGGTCGCCGGCGCGCCGGCGTAGGTCGTGCCGACAGCTCAACCGCTGGCTCTCACTTTCAACGTTGGGCAATTGGCGAAAGCGGCGACGACGTCCAATCTCCCCCCTTGCGGGGGAGATGTCCGGCAGGACAGAGGGGGGTGCTGTCCCGCCGACGCCACAGGTTTGAGGGAACCTATTCCTTCGCCGCCCCAGCCGCCTTGATGTCCAGCAGCCCGTAGCCGAAATCATTGTCGCGTCCCTTGGGGCCGAGATCCCTGGCCGTTGCCGCCAGCGCCTTCTCGATGTCGCCGGCCGAGCGATCGGGCGCGGCGTGGATCAGATTGGCGATGGCGCCGCTGACGATCGCCGCGGCGAACGAGGTGCCGGTGACGACGTCGGAGCCGGCGCCGCTCGGCGCCACCATCTCGACGCCGGGCGCGGAGATGAAGACATAGGCGCCGCGATTGGCTTGCGGCATCAGCCCGTCCTTGGCGTCGGTGGCGGTCACTGCGATGACGCCATCGAAGGCGGCAGGATAGCCGTAGGGCGCCTTCGGCCCATTGTTTCCGGCGGCGGCGACCAGCGCGATGCCGAGTGCCCTTGCATTGCGGCAGGCGACGCCGAGCAGATCGTTCTTCGGTCCGACGAAGCTCATATTGATGATGCTGACATTCTGCTCCGCCGCCCAGTCGAGCGCCGACAGGATGACGTCCATGGTCGACTTGCCGCCTTCGAAGGCGCGGGCGTGATAGATCCTGGCGCCCGGTGCCATGCCCTCCAGCGCGCCGACGCCGGCGATCAGCCCGTCCACCGAGGTGCCATGATCGCGCTTTTCGACCGGCATGTCGGGCATCGCGTCGAACTGCGCGGCGATGACGCCGGCCAGTGCCGGATTGGTGTCGTCGATGCCGGTATCGATGACCGCGACGCGGACGTTTTCGCCGCTGGCCTGTTTGGAGTCCAGCGCGATGCGGTCGAACGCATAGTTGACGATGCCGGCCGCCTGCTGCAGCGAATAGATGTGGTTGGGCTCGCGGCGTTGCGTACGGCCGTCGGCGGCAAGCTGCGCCAGCACGACGCCGACAGGACGGCCGTCGGGAATGCCGAAACGCACCAAAGTGGTGCCAAGCAGCCTGGATTGACGCTGCGAGCGCACTTCGAGGCCGAACGAGGCGGCGATCTGCTGCAAGGCGCCGGCATCGCCGTCGACGGTCACCAGCACCTCGTCGGGCACGAAATCCCCGGCCACGGCCCGCGGCGGCTGAACGGCGATGAGATCGGTCGGCGAGACGATCGGCCCGCCCGCCGGCGGGCCGGCTTGATTGTTGCCGGGTGGCGTCGCCGGTTCTGGTCGTGGCGTCGGCACTGGTGCCGGAAGCGCGACCGGATTGGGGAACAGATCGACGATCAGGGCGGGAAGAAAGACGGCGTCGGCTTGGGCAGGGCCCCCACCGCCGGCATTGTCCTTGGCGCCGTTGCCGTCCTTGGCGCAGTCAGCACCGGCCGCATTGGTTCTGTTGCGGCAGTCGATTTTCGTCTGGTCGCTATTGGCGTCGTTGGTCTGCGCGGAAGCAGGCACGGCGGCGACGGTCATCGCCGCCGCAAGGATCGCCGCAACTCGAAGGGCCGTCTCAGCCGCCATCAGCCGGTTTCCTTCCCTCGATCACAGTTTCGGTGAAGGGCTGGGCGGCAATAAGGCCGAGCTGCCTGGTGTAGCCGGCTGCGTCGGCGGCCGGAATGCCGAGCCGGAACACGCCGTCGGTGGTCGGTCCGCCGATCACCTTCAGCCCATTGCTGCCGAGGAAGCCCGAAATGTCGGACATCTTCGCATCCGGCTTGAACTTCACCAGCGCGAACGGCATCTTCGCCAGATCGTCTTCAGCGCCGGCAATCTCGAAATCCTTGCCCTTGCCGCCGGGCTGCACCAGGGTCTGCACCACGATCAGGGCCAGCAGGACCGCAGCCGCCGCCCAGGCGACACCGACCGGCACGGCCATGAAGCGGCCCCAGGCCTGCGCCAGCCAGGACGAGCCTGCCGGCTTGCCTGCTGCGGGTCCGGCCTCGGCGTCAAGCGCCTTGGCGAAGCGGCTGAGCGCATCGGCTGGCGGCCGGATCGCTTCATTGGCGGCCGATGTGCCGGAGAATTCGGCCTCGGCCTCGCCAAGGGCGGCAAGTGCCGAGGGATCGCTGGCCAGCCATTCCTCGACGGCTTCCAGGTCCGAGCCTTCCAGCGAGCCGTTCAGATAGAACGGCAGCAGCGTTTCCATTTCGTCGCGGCGCGACATCTTTTCAGCGGCGCTCATGGCCACCCCCTGTCGTAACCGGCGGCCTTCAAGGCCTCGCCGAGTTTCTTGCGGGCGTAGAACATCCGGGTCTTGACGGTCGCGACCGGGATGCCGAGCACCTCGCCGATCTCGCTCACCGACTGCCCATGATAATAGGCAAGGTCGATCACCGTGCGGTGTTCTTCGGGCAAGGCGTCGACAAAGCGCCGCAACGCGGCGGCTTTGTCCTCCTTCATAGTGACGACCTCGGGCGTGTCGGCGCCGTCGGGCACAGCGGCGGCGGCCTCGTCGTCGATCCAGTCTTCCTTCTTCTTGCGCAGCAGCGACAGCGCCTTGAACCGGGCTATGCCGAGCAGCCATGTCGAGACCTCGGAGCGTCCCTCGAAGCCCGGCGCCTGGCGCCACAGCTCAAGAAACACCTCGTTCGCGATATCGTCAGCCATCATTTCCGATCCCGTCTGGCGCGCCACGAAGCGGTAGACCCGCGCGTGATGACGCATGAACAGGAGCCGCACGGCGGCACGATCGCCCTTCGCGACCCGGTCGACAAGCGCGCGATCGGTCTCCGCCGCTGCCGTCATGACCGGTCGAGCCGCCTGGCTCCTGCCTGCTCTGTCGCTGATCGGTCCAAAAAGGTTCATCCTCCGCCAAGGAATTTGCCGAGGCTAGCCGAAGAAAGCGGAGGTTGCCAGAGCATCCCTTCGCCCCGTCCCTATACGGGGAGAAGGTGCCGGCAGGCGGATGAGGGGCGGCGCTGGCCTTGGGAGATCATATTCGACGTTTGCGCAGTCCTCACATTTACCCCGCAAGCGACGGGGAGAGGGCGACGCCAACGCCACTCCTTCACCCCAAAAACGGCTTCGCCTTCATCGTCGCCGGCACCGGCACGCCGAGCCGGCTCAACACGGTCGGCGCCAGCTGCAACTGGTCGAGCAGCGTGTCGGCCTGCGGGCCCTGGCCTTGCCCGAAATAATACAGCGCGAAATCCTGCATCTCGTCGTCGTGGCCGCCATGGTGGCCACGGTCGGTCTGGCCATGATCGGCGGTGACCATGACCTCGTAGCCGGCTCGGATCCAGCCCGGCAGGAAGGCAGCCAGCATGCCGTCCACGGCATAGACGGCATGGTCCATCTCGGCGCAGTCATGGCCGAAGCGATGGCCCATGGAGTCCAGCGTGCAGGTGTGCAGGATGCCGTAGTCGATGCCGTGACGTCTGGTCAGCATGGTCAGCGTCGCGAACAGGTCGACATCGCTCGGCGTCATCTGGTTGCGCGCGTTGTAGCCGGTCATGGTGTGGAAGCGGCCATGCGTGATCGGGCCGCCGGGCTCGTCATATTCCATGTCCTCGACCAGCTCGAACGGATAGGAGCGGAAGAACTCCGACCAGTAGGAGTGGGTGACGGCACCGGTCTTGCCGCCGGCCTTGCTGATCTCGGAGAAGATATCGGGCTGCTCGACGCGAAAACGGTTCTCGTTGGACAGGATGCCGTGCACCTGCGGCGACACGCCGGTGTGGATCGAGGCATAGCAGCATGCCGAGGTCGACGGCAGCACGGAGCGCATCTTCCAGACCCGTGCTTCGCCCGATTGCACCCAACCCTCGAGATTGCCCATCAGCCGGCGCCAGTTGCGGTAGGGAAGGCCGTCGAGGATGATCAGCAGAAGCTTGGATTTGAGCGCCACGGGCAGCTCCATGAGGTTTGGCAATTGAAACCAAGGCGCCGCGTGTCATACAGACACGCGGCGCCTTCGCTGTGAAACAGTCTTTCCGGGCGGCGATTTCGCCCGTAGAGCAATTCACCGTTTCGCGGAAACGGCGAACCGCTCTATCTCTTTGTTTTGACGCAATTCCGAACGGAAAACCGTTTTCACACTTTTCCTGGAATTGCTCTACAGCAGCTCACCGTTTCACGGAAACGGCGAACCGCTCTATCTCTTTGTTTTGACGCAATTCCGGACGGAAAACCGTTTCACACTTTTCCTGGAATTGCTCTAATTCCCCGCGCTGGCCATGCGCCGTCCCTTGATCGCCTCTTCCAGCCAGCCGATCTCCATTTCCGGCACCGACGACAAGAGAAGGTCGGTGTAGGCATCGAAGGGCGGCGTGAGAACCTTGCTCTTCGAGCCGTAGCGGACCACTTCGCCGCGATACATGACCGCGATGGAATCGGCGATCGACTTCACCGTTGCCAGATCATGGGTGATGAACAGATAGGCGACCTTTTCGTGCTCCTGCAGGTTCAGCAGCAGTTTGAGGATGCCGTTGGCCACCAGCGGATCCAGCGCCGACGTCACCTCGTCGCAGATGATCAGCTTGGGTTTGGCGGCAAGCGAGCGGGCGATGCAGACGCGCTGCTTCTGGCCACCCGAGAGTTCCGCCGGATAGCGATCGATGAAGCCCTTGCCCATCTCGATCTCGTCGAGCAGTTCGGCGACGCGCCTGTCGCGTGCCCTGCCGCGCATGCCGAAATAAAACTCCAGCGGTCTGCCGATGATGGTGCCGACCGTCTGGCGCGGGTTCATCGCCACGTCGGCCATCTGGTAGATCATCTGCAACTGGCGCAGATCCTCCTTCGGCCGGTCGGCAAGCCGGTTGGCCAGCGGGCGTCCGTCGAAGGTCACGGTGCCTTGCTCAGGCGGCAAAAGTCCGGTGATGGCGCGCGCCAGCGTCGACTTGCCGGAGCCGGATTCGCCGACCACGGCCAGCGTCTGGCCGGGATAGATATCGACCGAGACGTTCTTCAGCACCTTGACATGGCCGCCGCCATAGGCGGCGGTGACGTTCTTCACCGACAGGAACGGCGCGGTGCCGGGCTTCTGCTCCGCATGTTCGATCTCATGCACCGAGACCAGCGCGTTGGTGTATTCCTGGCGCGGTTCCTTGATGATCTGCCGCGTGCCGCCCCATTCGACCAGCCTACCGTGGCGCAGCACCATGATCTCGTCGGAGACCTGGGCAACGACGGCAAGGTCGTGGGTGATGTAGAGCGCGGCCACATGCGTGTCGCGGATGGCGTCCTTGATCGCGGCCAGAACGTCGATCTGCGTCGTCACGTCGAGCGCCGTTGTCGGTTCGTCGAAGACGATCAGGTCCGGCTCGGAACAGAGCGCCATCGCCGTCATCACCCGCTGCAGCTGGCCGCCCGAGACCTGGTGCGGGAAGCGTTCGCCAATGGTTTCGGGGTTCGGCAGGCTGAGCTTCTTGAACAGCGCGACGGCGCGCTTCTCGGCCTCGGCGCGCGTTGCCGTGCCGTGCAGAAGCGTGGCTTCGACCACCTGGTCCATCAGCCTGTGCGCCGGATTGAAGGCGGCCGCCGCCGATTGCGCGACATAACAGACCTCGCGGCCGCGCAATTTGCGGAAACCTTCCTTGCCGCCCTTGAGGATATCGCGGCCGTTGAGGAGCACCTCGCCGCCGGTGATGCGCACGCCGCCACGGCCATAACCCATCGACGACAGGCCGATGGTCGACTTGCCGGCGCCGGATTCGCCGATCAGGCCCAGCACCTTGCCCTTTTCCAGCGTCAACGAGACATCGTGCACCAGCACGATGTTCTTCGGCGCCTCGCCGGGCGGGTACACCGTGGCCTCGATGCGCAGATTGCGGATATCGAGCAGCACGCCGGATTTCGCTTTGGTATCAGCCATCACCCGCGTCCTCCCTTCAGGCTTGTCGTGCGGTTGAGGATCCAGTCGGCGACAAGGTTGACCGAGATGGCCAGCGCCGCGATCGCCGCTGCCGGAATAAGCGCGGCGGCTATGCCGAAGACGATGCCGTCCTTGTTCTCCTTGACCATGCCGCCCCAGTCGGCATCGGGCGGTTGCACGCCGAGGCCGAGGAAGGACAGCGTCGACAGGAACAGCACCGCATAGATGAAGCGCAGGCCGAGTTCCGAAACCAGCGGCGACAGCGCATTGGGCAGGATCTCGCGGAAGATGATCCAGCCACTACCTTCGCCGCGCAGCTTGGCGGCTTCGACATAGTCCATGACGTTGATGTCGACGGCGACCGCGCGCGACAGGCGATAGACACGGGTCGAATCGAGAATGCCCATGACCAGGATCAGCGTCACCAGGTTCGTCGGCAGCACGGAAAGTACAACCAGGCCCATGATCAGCGTCGGGATCGACATCAACAGGTCGACGAGGCGCGACAGGATCGTGTCGAACCAGCCGCCGAACACCGCCGCCGAGAAGCCCAGTATGGCGCCGAGCGAGAAGGACAGCGCGGTGGCAAGCACAGCGATAAACAGCGTGATGCGGGCGCCGTAGATCATGCGTGACAACAGATCGCGGCCGAGATTGTCGGTGCCCAGCCAGTGCACCGCCGTCATTGGTTCCCAGACGTCGCCGACGATCTCGGCATTGTCGTGCGGCGAGATCCACGGTGCGAAGATCGCCGCCAGCACGAACAGGGCGGTCAGCACCAAGCCGATCAAGGCGGGAATGGGGATGCGTCTTATGTCGAGCATGCCCGCCCTCTCACTTTGGATGCCTGAGACGCGGATTGGCGACGATCGCCGCTATGTCCGCGATGATGTTGAGGCTGATATAGACGGCGGCGAAGATCAGCCCGACCGCCTGCACGACGGGCACGTCGCGCTTGGTGACATGGTCGACGAGATACTGCCCCATGCCGGGATAGACGAAGATCACCTCGACGACGACGACGCCGACGATGAGATAGGCGAGGTTGAGCATGACGACATTGATGATCGGCGCGATGGCATTGGGAAAGGCGTGCTTGCGAATGACATTGAAAGCCGACAGGCCTTTCAGTTCCGCGGTCTCGACATAGGCCGACTGCATGACGTTGAGGATCGCCGCGCGGGTCATGCGCATCATATGGGCGAGCACCACCAGCGTCAGTGCCGCAGCCGGAAGCGCGATGGCTTGCATGCGCTCGCCGAAGGGCATGCCGTCATAAACGGTCGAGATGGCGGGGAAGATTTGCCAATGTACGGCGAAGAAATAGACCAGGAGATAGCCGACGAAGAATTCCGGGAAGGAGGTCGAGGCGAGCGCCAGCCCTGAGATCAGCTTGTCGAGCCAGCCATTGCGGTAGCGAACCGCGATCAAGCCCAGGATGATCGCCAGCGGCACGGCCACGATCGCTGCCCAGAAGGCGAGGAACAGCGTGTTCCACAACCGGCCCTTGATCGATGTCGCGATATCCTGCCCGCTCGACATAGCCGTGCCGAGGTCGCCGGTCAGCACGCCGCCGAGCCAGTGGAAATACCTGACATAGGCCGGGTCGTTCAGCCCGAGCTGCTGGCGCAGATTGGCGAGCGACTCCGGTGTCGCCGATTGCCCCAGAATGGCTTGCGCGACGTCGCCGGGCAGGATCTGCGTGCCAGCGAAGATCAGGACCGAAATGGCCAACAGAAGGAGGATGCCCAGCGCGATGCGCTGGGCAATGAGCTTCAGGATGGGCGAGGACATCTCTGCAAAGCCGGACTCAGGCCTTCAGCCAGCACTTCGCCAGCGCGTAGCCGTTCA
The DNA here is from genome assembly GCF_018588885.1 of Mesorhizobium sp. dw_380. Classification (GTDB taxonomy): domain Bacteria; phylum Pseudomonadota; class Alphaproteobacteria; order Rhizobiales; family Rhizobiaceae; genus Mesorhizobium. Next base: position 9,290 of record NZ_JAFFIW010000031.1, on the reverse strand, counting down.
TCAGTTCCTGATGCGGATCGTCCACCCAGCCATCGACCTTGGCACCGGTCGCGTCGATGAACTGGTTGAACATCGGCAGGATCAGGCCGCCTTCGTCGCGCACCATGACGGCCATGTCGTGGTACATCTGCTTGCGCTTGGCTTCGTCGAGTTCGGCGCGCGCCGCAAGCACCATCTTGTCGAAGTCCGGGCGCTTGAAACGCGTGTCGTTCCAGTCGGCCGTCGACAGGTAAGCGGTCGAGTACATCTGGTCCTGCGTCGAGCGCCCGCCCCAATAGGAGGCGCAGAAGGGCTGCTTGTTCCAGACCTCGTTCCAGTAACCGTCGCCGGGCTCGCGCTTGAGCTCGATCTTGATGCCGGCCTTGGCCGCGCTCTGCTGGAAGAGCTGGGAGGCATCGACCGCGCCGGGGAAGGCGACATCCGAGGTCCTCAGCAGCACAGCGCCGTCATGGCCCGACTTCTTGTAGTGGAACTTGGCCTTGTCCGGATCGTACTTGCGCTGCTCGATCTCGGTGAACAGCGGGTAGGACGCGTTGATCGGGAAGTCGTTGCCGAGCGAACCATAGCCGCGCAGCACCTTGGTCAGCATCTCCTCGCGGTCGATCGCGAGCTTCAGAGCCATGCGCAGGTCGTTGTTGTCGAAGGGCGCTGTGTTGCAGTGCATGATGAAGACATAGTGGCCCGGGCCGGCGTGGTTGCGGATGGTCACGCCCGGCACGCGCTTGATCAAGTCGACGATCTTCGGCTCGACGCGGTTGATCATGTTGACCTGGCCGCCCTGCAGGGCCGCCGTGCGCGCGGTCGCATCGTTGATGACGATGATCTCGATCTGGTCGGCATGGCCCATCTTGTCGCCCTGCCAGTAGTTGGCGAAGCGTTCGCCGCCATGGCGCACGCCGGGCTCGTTGGTCTTGACCACATACGGGCCGGCGGAGATGCCGGCATCGGCCTTGTCCTTGCCGCCATTGGGCTGGACGATCAGGTGATAGTCGCTGAGCACGTAGGGAAGGTCGGCGTTGGCCTCCTTCAGCGTCAGCACCACTTCCTTGCCGCTGGCCTTGATGGTCTCGATGCCCTTCATGTAGCCGAGCGCGCCGGATTTCGACTTCTCGTCCGAATGGCGCTCGAGCGTTGCGGCGACGTCCTCGGCGGTTACCTTCTTGCCGTTATGGAATTCGACGCCGTCGCGGATTTTCAGCGTCCAGGTCTTCGCATCGTCCGAGGAGCCGATCTCCTCCGCGATGCGGTTCTCGAGTTTGCCGTCCGGCGACAGCTCGACGATCATTTCGCCCCAGCATTTGCCGAACGCGAACGGCACCTGGGTCATGAACAGGGCAGGATCGAGACTGTTGGTGGATTCACCGCCGACCAGGCCGGCCTTCAGCGTGCCGCCCTTGACCGGGCCGGCCGCACGCGCGGCGCTTGAAAGCAGCGAATTGGCGAAGGGTGCTGCGATACCGAGCGCTGCCGCCCGGCCGAGAAAATCACGACGGCTCAGCTTGCCCGCTGCGACACGCCGGCTAAGGAATTCCAGTTCGTTTGACATTTGAGTTCCTCACTCTGTTGGTTCGACTCTGCGGTCGATTTTCTTGTTTCTTATGAGGGGAATAATGACCGTAAGGGAAAGCAGTAAGCAAGACCGAATGCGACATGCCGTGGCGTAAATCGCACGTCGCATTTGGACCAACGGTTTCAGCGCTCAAACAAGCGCGCGCGGAACCCGTTCCTCGAAATTGCGTGCGAAGACGAGTTTTTCACCTTCATAGGCTTCGATTCTGGCGCCGACGATGAAGTTTTGCGCATCCGATCTCATCTCCGCCCATGTCTCGGTCCGCACCGACCATCCATTTCGCGACAGGGTCTGCGTCCAATGGGTTTTTCCCGATGCGGACAGCGGATCGTCGGGATGGATCGCCCAGGTTTCGCGGGCGATGCTGCCATTGACCAGGCCATGGTCGAGATCGCGCACCTCGCCGAAATCGTCCGCTATGGAAAGCGTGACGATTCCGGTCTTTTCGTCGCGATCGACATGGCGTTCGGAATTGGCGGGCCGAACCGTCTCGGTTGCCCAGGGCGCAGCGCCTTCCGGTTCGGCGAATGTCGCTTCGTTGCCTGTCGCCAAAGGGCGCAGCGGCAGGGATAACGTCGCCGCCGACAAGGCCAGCTGGACCGGCTCCGGCGAGGGCCAGATGGCAGGCCAATAGGCGTTCGACACGGCAATGCGCAGATGGTGACCGGCTGGCACGCGATAGGCGCATTGGTCGAGCACGACGCGCGCGGAGACGGTCTCGCCCGGCACCAGCGGCTGCGGGAATTCGTGCGAATCGCGGTGCGTCAGGTTGAGCACGCCATAGGAGATCAGTTCTGATGCGCCGTCCGGGTGCACGTCGCACAGCCGGATCGCGATGTTGGCTTGCGGGCGGTCGCAAGTGAGCGTGACCTGTACTTCCGGTGCGCCGACGATGTCGATCGCCTCGGCGAGTTCCGGCTGGTCGAAACACACCGACAGCGCATCGTCGGGGCGCTGGTCGCCGGGCAGTTCCGGGCCGAAGGTGAACGGAAAGTATTCGCCGCCGGCGAGACCGCAGCTTTGCGGCGAGGCTACGATGGCAGGTTTGGTCCCGCTGGGGATCAGTTCGATCGTTTGCGCCTTGACGGCGGGCGACGGCCATTGCTGCTCTGCCACCCAGCGGCCAGGCCGCTCGGGATGCCAGCGCGCCGGGCGCACGCTGTCCATCACATAGGCGCGGTAGGCCGGGTCCGCCTCGACACCGGTGTCGAGGCCCTTCAGCCAGCGGTCCCACCAGCTCAGGGCTTCCTTCAGGAAGCCGATGGCGGGTTTTGGTGCCGCATAGTGCGGGCATTTGTGGATCCAGGGGCCGACGATGCCCTTGACCGGCGCTTGGATGTTGGTGACGAGGTGCGAGATCGTGTTGCGGTAGCCGTCATGCCAGCCGCCGATCGACAGCACGGCGGCCTTGACGGCCGAAAAATCCTCGCAGATCGAGCCGCGTTTCCAATAGGCGTCGCGATGCTGATGGCTGAGCCAGAGCGGCGCCAGGAAAGTCTGATTTTCCAGCCTTGTAAGCCACAGATCGCGCCACCGGTTGTCGCCGGCAATCAGCGGGTCCGGCGGCCGCGACGAATAGGAGAGCATCGTCGAGGCCCAGCCGAAATTCTCGATCAGCAGACAGCCGCCCTTGTAGTGGATGTCGTCGGCATAGCGGTCGACGGTCGAACACAGGCTGATCACCGCCTTCAGCGCCGGCGGCTGCCTGGCCGCCACCTGCAGGCAGTTGAAGCCGCCCCAGGAAATGCCCATCATGCCGACATTGCCGTTGCACCAGGGTTGGCTTGCGGCCCAAGCAATGACGTCGCAGGCGTCCTGCAATTCCTGCTCGGAATATTCGTCGTCCATCAGCCCTTCGGAATCGCCATTGCCGCGCATGTCGACACGGATCGAGGCGTAGCCGTGGCCGGCGAAATAGGGATGCGTCAGCTGATCGCGAAAGATGGTGCCGTCGCGCTTGCGGTAGGGCAGATGCTCGAGGATAGCAGGCACCGGATCGTCGCCGGCGTCTTCCGGCATCCACACCCGCGCCGACAGCCGGCAGCCATCCGGCATGACGATGCCCATATCAGGGAATTCGACGACCTTGCGGGGAAATTCGGTGACGGTTTTCATGCTGCGCATAACGCCCCGCAGCGTGGCAATTTTCAATCGCCATTCGCGACTGGAGCAGCGGAATATGCGACCTGTGCCGCTACCTGCTTCTACCGTCAGTTCAGCGGAATGTCGTTCTCGGCCTTGCTAGACTGGTAGGCGCCGGACAGCTCTTCATAGCGCGCCGAGATTTTGCCGATCCGCGCCTCCAGCCGCTGGCGCTCGGCCTCTGGCAATGCCCGCACCAGCCGACGGATCGAATAGCTCTTCCAATAGGCGTTCTCGGCATTGTAGCCGCCGGGCTCGAGGGTGAAGACCTCCTTCAGAATCCTGAGATCGTGCGGGATGGCGAAACTGTCGCGCGAATCCTCGTGGCTGAACAGGTAGTAGAAATTGTCGAAGCCGGTCCAGGTGATCGCCGACAGGCAGAGCGAGCAAGGCTCATGCGTGGCGATGAAAAGCGCGTCCTTTGTGTCGACACGCTCCGCCCTGGGCATTTCGTAGAAACGCTTCAGGCAGTGCACTTCGCCATGCCAGAGCGGGTTTTCGATCTCATTGTTGGTTTCGGCCAGCACCAGCGAGCGGTCGTCCTTGCGCAGGATCGCCGCGCCGAACAGCTTGTTGCCATGAGCGACGCCCTCTTCCGTCTTCGGCACGATATCGTGCTCGATGACGTCGAGCAGGCGGTCGATAAGCGAAATGTCGGTCATGACTGGGTCTCGGCGGGAAGGTGGATTTCATAAGCGTGCGAGAAATGGAATTCCTCGAGATTGGAGCCGTCGCCGCCGCGGTCGACGACCAGGAAATCCTGCGGTTCGCCGAGCGGCGTCAGCACGCCATGCCAGAGATTGCGGGAATAGTTGATGCCTTGTCCGGGCGCGGTGATGAAGGCGTGCGGCTCGCCCGGGCCATCCTTGCCGTCATGGCAGACGACGACCAGGAACGGGCGCGGCGACAGCGGAATGAAGGCCTGGCTGCCGAACGGATGCCGCTCGACCATGGTCAGCTTCAACGGCAGTTCGTAAGGCGTGCCGTGCACCATCGAGATCAGCACGCGCGCGTTCGGCCCTGTTGCCTCGGCGGTGGCAAGATCGTGGTAACGCTCGGCCTTGCCGCCATTGATCGGATAATGGTTGTCGCCCGCCATGTCGATGACGTCACCGAATTCGGCAAAGGCCTCACGGGTCAGCGGCCGAGCGATAATGCGGGTCACCGCGCGCGACCACCGATATCAGCCCCGCCAAGCTTGGCGTGCCGGTTGACGTCCTTGTAGAGCAAATAGCGGAATTTCCCCGGGCCGCCGGCGTAGCAGGCCTGCGGGCAGAAGGCGCGCAGCCACATATAGTCGCCGGCCTCGACCTCGACCCAGTCCTGGTTCAGCCGATAGACCGCCTTGCCTTCAAGCACATAAAGCCCATGCTCCATCACATGTGTCTCGGCGAACGGAATGACGGCGCCGGGCTCGAGCGTGACGATGGTCATGTGCATGTCGTGGCGCAAATCGGCCGGATCGACGAACCGCGTCGTCGCCCAGCGGCCGTCGGTGCCAGGCATCGGCGTCGGCGCGATCTCCTGCTCGTTGGTGAAGAAGGCTTCAGGCACATCGAGGCCGTCGACCGCTTCGTAAGCTTTTCGGATCCAGTGGAAACGGACAGCCGCCTTGCTCTCGTTGCGAACTGTCCAGCCGCTGGCCGGCGGCAGAAAGGCAAAGCCGCCGGGCCGCAACACATACTTCTTGCCGGCAAGCAGAACCGTCAATTCGCCCTCGACCACGAACAGGGCACCCTCGGCGCCGGCATCGGGTTCCGGCCGGTCGCTGCCGCCGCCAGGCTCGACCTCGACAATGTATTGCGAAAACGTCTCGGCAAAGCCGGACAGCGGCCGCGACAGGATCCAGACGCGGGTCTCGTCCCAGAACGGCAAGGCGCTGGTGACGATGTCCTGCATCACCCCCTTGGGGATGACGGCATAGGCCTCGGTGAAGACGGCGCGGCCCGTCAGCAGTTCGGTTTGACCGGAATGGCCGCCATGCGGCGCGTAATAAGTTCGGTCGGGCATCCTGATCGTATCCATGGGTTCAAACCTATTGCGGTAGCATATCCCTGAGGCGGAGCAGCGCGATGCGCTCGACCTGTTTGCAGGCGGTCTCGAATTCGACGCCGCGGCCGTTGCCGATGCGGGCTTCGAATTCCGCCAGGATTTCCTCCTTGGTCTTTCCCTTCACCGCTATGATGAAGGGGAAGCCGAAAGTGGTGACGTAGGCGGCGTTGAGCTTGGAGAACAATTCGCGCTCCTTGTCGGTCAGCGCGTCGAGCCCAGCGGAGGCCTGTTCCCGGGTCGATTCCGCCGTCAGCCGCCTGGCCTTGGCAAGCTTGCCGGCAAGGTCGGGATGGGCGTTGAGCACGCCGAGCCGCTCGGCCTCGCTGGCGGAACGGAAGATGCGGCAAAGCGCGTTATGCAGGCCGCCGGCTGTGTCATGCGCTGGGCCGAGCTCAAGTTCATAAGCACGTTCGGCAATCCACGGCGAATGCTCGAACACGCCGCCGAAAGTGTGAACGAATGTCTCGAATTCCATTTTCGACGGGCGCAGCGCCGCCGGCTTGTACGGATGGTTCTCTTGCCAGTGCCTGGCGATGTCGATGCGCCGCGCCAGCCAGACCTTGTCATGCGACTTCACATAGTCGACGAAGCGCTTCAGCGCCGCCACCCGGCCCGGACGCCCGACAAGCCGGCAGTGCAGGCCAATGTTCATCATGCGCGGCCGCCCGGCCCCGCCCTCGGCGTACAGCGTGTCGAAACTATCCTTGAGATAGGCGAAGAACTGGTCGCCGGAGTTGAAGCCTTGCGGCGTGGCGAAGCGCATATCATTGGCATCGAGCGTATAGGGGATGATGAGCTGCGTGCCGCCCGCATGCTCGAACCAGTAAGGCAGCTCGTCGTCATAAGTGTCGGAGACGTAGTCGAAACCGCCTTCTTCGGCGGCCAGACGCACCGTGTTGATCGATGTGCGGCCGGTGTACCAGCCGGTTGGGCGCTGGCCAGTCACCTCGTAATGCAGCTTGATCGCGGCTTCGAGGTCGCGGCGTTCGTCCTCGGCGCTGTGGTCACGATAGTCGATCCATCGCAGCCCGTGCGAGGCGATCTCCCAGCCGGCCTCCTGCATGGCCGTGACCTGGTCGGGTGAACGCGCCAGCGCCGTGGCGACGCCGTAACAGGTCACCGGAACCTCAGCTTCGCTGAACAGGCGCAGCAGCCGCCAGAAGCCGGCCCGCGCCCCATATTCGTAGATCGATTCCATATTCCAGTGGCGCTGGCCCACCCAGGGTGCCGCGCCGACGATTTCCGAGAGGAAGGCTTCCGACGCCTTGTCGCCGTGGAGCACGCAGTTCTCGCCGCCCTCTTCGTAATTGACGACGAACTGCACGGCGACATGCGCACCGCCGGGCCATTTCGGATCCGGCGGATTGGCTCCGTAACCGCGCATGTCTCTGATGTAACGCATCGTTCCTCCTGCCGGGCATCGCCCGAACTATGATCAGGATATCGAAAGGGTGCTTCTCGCATTCCCCCGAAAATTTTTGAAAGTGTTTTTGTCGCACTCCGCTCGACCGGGACTTATGCATCGCCTTTAAATGGCGCACAATTCATCAGTAATGTTTGACTGTACCGGCCAATTTGTTCGTATTGGAAATGGGAGGCGGCCAATGGCAGAAACGTCGAAAGCCGATGGCGGGCGTCTGACGACCCATGTGCTCGACACGGCGACCGGCAAACCGGCGGCGGGATTGTCCATCGCGCTTTACCGCCTCGACGGTGCCGCGCGCAGGCTTCTGAAGACGGTTGCGACCAACGCTGACGGTCGCTGCGACGCGCCGCTGCTGGCCGGCGGCGACTTTCGCACCGGCGAATACGAACTGGTTTTCGCGGCCGGCGATTATCTGCGCGGCTCTGGAGCAAAGCTGCCAGAGCCCGCCTTCCTCGATAGCGTGCCGATCCGCTTCGGCATGGCCGAGGCGGTGCATTATCACGTACCCTTGCTGATCTCGCCCTACGGCTATTCGACCTACAGGGGGAGCTGAGGCATGGCCAAAGTCAACATCCGCAACGAGATCCGCTTCATCCTGAATGACAGGGACGTCGTGCTGTCCTCGGTGGCGCCCGACGCGACCTTGCTCGACTGGCTGCGGCTCGACCGCTCGCTGCGCGGCACCAAGGAGGGCTGCGCCGAGGGCGATTGTGGCGCCTGCACCGTGCTGGTCGGCAAGCTCTCGGCCGGCGGTTTAGTCTATGAAAGCGTCAATGCCTGCATCCGCTTCCTCGGTTCGCTCGACGGCACCCATGTCGTGACCGTCGAACATTTGCGCAGCGAGCCCGGCAAACTGCATCCCGTGCAGCAGGCGATGGTCGATTTCCACGGCTCGCAATGCGGCTTCTGCACGCCCGGCTTCGTCATGTCGCTCTATGGCCTGTGGATGAAATCGCCCGATCCGTCGAACGCGGCGATCGAAAAAGCTTTGCAAGGCAATCTCTGCCGCTGCACTGGCTACGAGGCGATCATGCGCGCCGCGCACGCCATCTCCAGCTACGGCAAGGCGACGAAGGACCCGCTGGCGGCGGAGCGCAAGGCGATCGCGGCAAGGCTGGAGGCCATGCATGACGGCGCGCGGGTCGAGATCGGCACCGGCAAAGCGCGGTTGATGGTGCCGGCCAATGTCGACGACTTCTCCGCCATGCTGGACAAGGAACCCGGCGCTACCATCGTTGCCGGCGCGACCGATGTCGGCCTGTGGGTGACCAAGCACATGCGCGATATCTCGCCGGTGATCTTCATCGGCAATCTCGATGGGCTTTGCACCATCTCCGAAGACAACGGCGTCATATCCATCGGCGCCGGCGTCACCTACACCGAAGCCTTCTCGATGCTCTCCAAGAGGATCCCGGCGCTGGGACCGTTGTTCGATCGCATCGGTGGCGAACAAGTGCGTAATATGGGCACCATCGGCGGCAACATCGCCAATGGCTCGCCGATCGGCGACACGCCGCCGCCCTTGATCGCACTCGGCGCGCGCCTGACGCTGCGCAAGGGCAAGACGCGGCGCACGATCCCGCTGGAAACCTTCTTCATCGCCTATGGCAAGCAGGACCGGCAGCCGGGCGAATTTGTCGAGGCGGTGCACGTGCCCGTGCCGGCCAAGGATACAAAGTTTGCGGTCTACAAGGTCACCAAGCGGCGCGACGAGGACATCACGGCGGCACTCGGCGCCTTTTTCCTGGCGCTGGCCAAGGACGGCACCGTCGCCGATATCCGCATCGCCTATGGCGGCATGGCGGCGACGCCGAAGCGTGCGGCTGCTGTCGAAAAGGCATTGCTTGGCAAACCGTGGACCGAAGAGATGGTCGAGACGGCGATGGCCGAATACGCCAGGGATTTCACGCCGCTCACCGACATGCGGGCGTCAGCCGAATACCGGGCTCTGGCGGCGAAAAACCTGTTGTTGCGTTTCTTCGTCGAAACCACCGGCACCAGGGCGCCCTTCCAGGTTTCAAGGCATGAGGCGGCCTGATGCATATCAACGCCAGCGAACAAACAGCCGGAGGGTCGCGAGGAGCGTCCTTCTCCCCGTTC
>NZ_JAFFIW010000030.1 GCF_018588885.1 Mesorhizobium sp. dw_380 | reverse complement strand
GGTGCCCGCGAACGAGCAGGCCCAGAAGAGCGCACACAGACCCGCGCCCCCCTCGGTCATACGCGACAAGCGCCCGGGAGCGGACTTCAGCTTGAACCGATCGAGTTTCGGCATAGGAAACCGCGCTAGCACCCCCCCCCGCCGCTGCGCGGCGACCCCCCCCATCAAGGGGGAGGTGAAAAGGGCATAGCAACTCGGCTGGCCGCTGTCACCCCTGCGGAAATTTTGGCAGCCCTGTCGGGACGAGGCGATCCGGCCCGTCCTTGGATCAAAGATTTCCATGAACCGAACACGGCGCTGAAGCGACCCACGCTCAGGCAGGGAACTATTGGCTGAACGACCATGAAAACGGCATCCACACTTCTGCAGATCCTCGCGCTCAGTGCCTGTTTCACCGCGCAGGTCCACGGCGCCTTTTCGATGCCCGGTGTCAGGCAGGCACTGCGGACCATCGACGGCACCAGCAGCCAGAACGCCATGCCGGTCAGCACGGTCGCCATGTTCCCGAAAGCAGCTGGCTAAGCAGCCAGCCCACCCGCCTGCGTCTTCAAAAATGCCTCGCCGCAGGCTTTCGCCAGATTGCGCACCCGCAGGATGTAGCTCTGCCGCTCGGTGACCGAAATCACGCCACGCGCGTCGAGCAGATTGAAGACATGGCTGGCCTTGATGCACTGGTCGTAGGCCGGGAAGACCATCTTGTGCATCGGCAAATTGTCGTTCGACGCCGGAGCGCCAGCATCGAGCAGCGCCTTGCACTCGGCCTCGGCGTCCTCGAAATGCCTGAGCAGCATTGCCGTGTTGGCGTATTCGAAATTGTGGCGCGAATATTCCTGCTCGGCCTGCAGGAAGACGTCGCCATAGGTAACCTTTTCGGCACCTTCACGGCCGTTGAAGTTGAGGTCGTAGATGTTGTCGACGCCCTGCACATACATGGCCAGCCGCTCCAGCCCGTAGGTCAGTTCGCCCGCCACCGGCGCGCATTCGATGCCGCAGACCTGCTGGAAATAGGTGAACTGCGAGACTTCCATGCCGTCGCACCAGCATTCCCAGCCGAGCCCCCAGGCGCCGAGCGTCGGGCTTTCCCAGTCGTCTTCGACAAAGCGGATGTCATGCAGCAGCGGGTCGACACCGATCGCCGCCAGCGAGCCGAGATAAAGCTCCTGCAGGTTCGGCGGGTTCGGCTTCAGGATCACCTGATACTGGTAATAATGCTGCAGCCGGTTCGGGTTCTCGCCATAACGACCATCCTTGGGGCGACGCGAGGGCTGGACATAGGCGGCGTTCCAGCGCCGGGGTCCAAGCGCGCGCAGCGTCGTTGCCGGATGAAACGTACCCGCGCCAACCTCCATGTCGTATGGCTGCAGGATGACGCAACCATAGGCGGCCCAGTAATTGTGCAAGGTCAGGATCAGCCCCTGGAACGAGCGGCTGGGATCCATATGGGCGGGGATTTCAATCGTCACGTGTGGCCTCGACAGCAAAGGCTAGCTTGGTGGCCCGTCCTAGAGACACGGCGGCGAAGCGTCAAGCAAGGCGCACCATGGAGCCGCCATGAGCGCTCCGCCCTCATGTTGAAAGCTTTGCCAGGGACTGGCCCATTGTCGGTCCCGGCAGCTTGCGGTCTGTTCGATATCTTCACCGATCAGACGAACGACGACAGGTCCAGCCATGCCCAGTTCCATCATCGTACGCCCCGTCACGCGACAGGATTTCGAGCAATGGCTGCCGCTGTGGGATGGCTACAACGCATTTTACGGCCGCTCGGGCGAGACAGCGCTGGCGAGCGACATCACGGCGATGACATGGTCGCGCTTTTTCGACGCCTATGAGCCTGTCCATGCGCTGGTCGCCGAAAGCGACGGAGAGCTGCTCGGCCTCGTGCACTATCTCTATCACCGCAGCACGACGGCGATCGCGCCGAACGGCTATCTGCAAGACCTTTTCACCACGCAGGCGTCGCGCGGAAAAGGGATCGGCCGGGCGCTGATCGAAGGCGTCTATGAGCGCGCCCAGGCCGCCGGTTCCGGACGGGTGTACTGGCTGACGCACGAGACCAATCACACCGCGATGAAGCTCTATGACAAGGTCGGCGAACGCTCCGGCTTCGTGGTCTACAGAAAGCTGTTCTGACCGCAGCGTCTCGACACCTCCAAAAGAAAACGGGGCTCCGAAAAAGAGCCCCGTTCCCATTCAAAAAGGCGACTTCACCCCTTCGGGGCAGGCACTGGCTCAGGCTTGACCTTGGGGGTCTCCTGCGCCGTGTTCGACTCGATCGGCGGCAGGCCCTTCATCAGCTTCTGCTGCAAGGTGGCCAGCACATCGGGATCGGGCTTGAGGTCGCGGGCCTGGTTCCATTGGAAGGTGGCTTCCAGCTTGCGACCGACGCGCCAGTAGGCGTCGCCGAGATGGTCGTTCAGAACCGGATCTTCCGGCTTCAGCGAGACAGCGCGCTCCATCTCGCGCACCGCGTCATCGAACCTGCCGAGCCGGAAATAGGCCCAGCCCAGCGAATCCACGATGTAACCGTCGCTCGGCCTGAGATCGACGGCCTTCTGGATCATCGCCAGGCCTTCCTTGAGGTTCGTGTTCATGTCGACCCAGGAGTAGCCGAGATAGTTCAGCACCTGCGGCTGGTCCGGCTGCAGTTCCAGCGCCCTGCGGAAATTCGGCTCGGCTTTCGGCCATTCCTTCAGGCGCTCATAGGCGATGCCGCGCTGGTAGAAGATGTTCCAGTTGGCCGCGGTCGGCGTCTTGAGCACATCGACGGCCTTGTCGTAGAGATTGGCGGCCGAGCGGAAATCGTCCTTCGAGGAATAGACGCCGCCGAGCGCCAGATAGGCGCGCATATCGTTGGGATGGGCGTCGACATAGGCCTTCAGATGGGTGATCGCCTCATCGTGGCGGTCGAGATCGGCAAGGTTGAGGCCAAGCTGCAGGTCCGAAAGCTCCTTCAGCGGCGAAGAATCAGGGATGCGTCGATAGAGCGCGATGGCGCCCTCGCCGTCCTTCAGCTGCTCGGCGACGGCGGCGAGCTGCACGAGAGCCGCATCACTGTCAGGCCGCAGGGCCAGCGCGTATTGCAGGTAAAGACGGACGAACGGCTCGCCGCCGCCACGGTTGAGCGCCGTGGCGAGATCGAGCAGGATTTCGGAAGCGCCATCGGACGGACCGGAAACGAAGGGCTCGATCTTGTCGCCCTTGGCGATCCTGTTGCGCAAGGCGACGATTTCCAGCTTGCCCGGCGAAAACGCCTCGGCCTGATCGAGCACCGATATCGCCTTGGCCTTGTCGCCCTTGCGGGCCAGGAACGAGGCATAGGCCTGCGCATTGCGCATCCAGGTTTCAGGCGCCGCGCCGCCGGCGGCGGTGTCCTGCATCGTCGCGGCGTAGGTCGCCTCGGCCTTTTCGGGCATGTTGGAGGCATCGGCGACCAGCGCGCGGTGGAAGGACTTGAACAGGCCGAACCAGTCCGGCCCCTGGAGCTTGTCGATGGAGGCCATCGCGTCGCTGGCCTGGCCGGCACCTTGTTCGGCCCAGCCGGACATGACGCCGGAGATCAGCCGGTCGAGGTCGGATTCCAGCGACAGTTTGAGCCAGTACTGCGCCTTGGTGAAATCCTTCTTGTGGAAAGAATCGACGGCCAGCGCCAGGCGCGAGAAGCGTTCGACGTCGGGCACTTCCTTGAGCTTGTCGGCATAGACCAGGGACTCGTCGAAGCGGCCTTGCGCGATCAGCGACAGCATCAGGCTCTGCTGCAGCGTCGTGTCGCTTGGATTGAAGGCCAAGGCCTGCTTGTAGTAGGCGATGGCGCTGTCGAGGTCGTTGTCGCCTTCGGCGATCCTGGCGGCCAGATAGGCGCCCGAGAACGACGAGATCTTGACCGGTTCGGTGGATTGCTTGGCATAGGCCGGCAAAACCGAGATCGCCATGCCCGTCACAATTGCCAGCCTTGTCAGCCAGCGCGCACGTCCTTGCTGCATCGTATCCCTTTCAGCCAGGCGCCATCTCCGCGTCAGCGGGGGCGACTTAGACTCGACCTTTGACTCGATCTTTCCAGGCAAAGCATGGCCTTTTTGGGGTCGTGCTTCAATCCGCTTGAAATTCACAATCGGGTTGAAATTCACAATCGGGTCACCCGATTAACAAACCATGGCCAGAAGGGACAATTTTGGGTGTCGAATTCCGCCACGGCGCTGGCGGAACGGACTATAGCACGGATTCGACCGCTGGGACTATGTCGTCGCTGTCGGCTTTTGCCCCGCAAAGGCAGACCGCTTCACCCGCGTATCGCGATACCCACCGGCCGCGACCGTGCTGCACAGCTCGCTCCATTCGCAGCCGCCACACGCCTTGCGGACGAGGCCGCTCGAAAACGCCTGCCGCATGCGCGCCAGGATGGCGGCATCGAGATCGAGGCGGACGCCGGCATGGATGGGCCGGCCTAGCAGATCGGCCACGTCCTGTGCCGCGAGTTGGTCCCTTTCGGCGGCGCTGTCGCGCAGGCAGTGCGGATCGGGCTCGTCAAGCAACGGCGCGCAGATGTCGTCGGGGCCGGAGACGATCAGGATGTCCTCGCCCCGGCCCAGGCGCTCCGCGATGCCGTCATAATTGGCGGTGAAGGCGGGGCTGTATCCCTTGCCCACATAGGTGAGCAGGCAAAGGAGGTGATGGGCGCGCAGCCTGATCGTCACGGATTGGCCGGCTTCGCCTTGCCGCCGCGAAGCGCCATGAGTGTCGCGGCACCAAGCGCCGACTTCAGCAACCCGCCGACGATGAATGGCAGGAAGCCGAAGGTAATGGCCTTCTCGGTGCCGATCATGACGGCAAGCCATGCCGTGCCGAGAACCAGACAGGCAAGGTTGCCGAGCAGCATGGCGGCGAAGGCAAGCACCACCCTGTTGCCATTCCAGCCGCGTTCCGCCAGCCAGCCGACCAGAGCGCCGGTGACCGGAAAGGCAAAGAGATAGCCGCCGGTCGGCCCGACGAAATGCTGTACCCCGGCAGCGCCTCCGGCCAGGACCGGGAAGCCGACAGCGCCCTCGACCAGCCAGGCGGCAATGGTAACCGCACCGAGCCGCCAGCCGTAGAGCGCGCCAATAAGCGTCACGGCGAAGGTCTGCATGGTCACAGGCACAGGCACCATCGGCACTTCGATGTAGGACGACAGCGCCAGGAACAGCGTGCCGAGCACGACGGCTCCGACCTGCCAGGCGAGCGAACGATCCTGGAGCCGGAGCGGGCTGAAGGACGGCTTACGGGACGTGAACGCGATGTCTGTCATGAGGATTCCTTCGCTCGATTGAAATTATAGATAATTTCTGTTTTCGATCTATTATCGAATCCACATTTCCCCGGAGATAGCAAGCCTTGGCTGTGCAAAGGCCGTTCAGTGCTTTTACTTTTGCGTGATTTCCGGACGGAAAACCGTTTCACGGTTTTCCGGGACTGCCCTAACCGACGATGGCAAAGGCTTCGCGCGTGGCGCCGGAGGCCGTCTTGACCGGCTTGCGGCCGATCCATTGGACATGCCGCCCCAGCGTCGCGGCGGCCGATTCCGTGTTTCCCTGCCGCAAGGCGGCCAGGATCGCGCGATGATCCTGGTCGGTGCGCGCTTCCCACTCCGAGCGCCATGCCGCGAACAGGAAGCGGGCGCTGGCCGCGTGCAAGTCGTCGATGGTGGCGAGCAGGCGCGGCATGCCGCATGGTGCCAGGATCAGCCGGTGAAAGGCACGGTTGGCTTCCTCCCACGACCTGACGTCGCGGGATTTGTCGCCGGCCTTGGTCGCTTCCTCGGCGAGATCAAGAATGGCTGATGTCAGATGCGGCGCGGCATGGCGCAGCGCCAGCACTTCAAGGGCGGCCCGCATTTCGGCGACTTCCTTGACCTCGCCGAGATCGAAAGCCGCGACACGCACGCCGCGGCGCGGCTCGCTGACGGCAAGCCCTTGCGCCTCCAGGCGGCGGAAGGCCTCGCGCACCGGAACATGGCTGGTTTTGAATTCCTCGGCGATATGATCCTGCCGCAGCCTCGCCCCCGGCTCGATGGCGCCGGAGATGATGCGGTCCGCCAATGCCTTGCTGATGCGCACCGCGATGGTGTCGTCCGTGCCCTTTGCCATGTTTTATAGATAATTTGCGACGGGGCGGCTTGTCGAGACGGTGGGAACGGCTTTCACAGATTTCCGCTCTCCAGCACAAGCCAGAGGAGAGGTCCGCGAAAGACAGCTGCTCAGTTCACCCGGCTGATGCAGAAATCGATGACGTCGACCAGCGCCGATTTCTGCGGCGTCGCCTCCAGCGGCGCCAGCGCGTCGCGGGCGATCTCGCCGAAATGGCGGGCGCGGCCGATCGTGTCGGCGATGGCGCCGTGGCGGGTCATCAGGCCGATCGCCTTTTCCAGACCCGCGTCATCAACGACATTGTCCTCGATGGCGCGCTTCCAGAAGCTACGCTCGGCCTTGCTGCCGCGCCGATAGGCGAGGATGACCGGCAATGTCACCTTGCCCTCGCGGAAATCGTCGCCGACATTCTTGCCAAGGTCCTTGCTGGTGCCACCATAGTCCAGCGCATCGTCGATGAGCTGGAAGGCAAGCCCGAGGTTCATGCCATAGGAGCGCAGTGCCGCGCGATCATTGCGCGTTGCCTGGGCGATCACCGGCCCGACCTCGGCGGCAGCCGAAAAAAGTGCCGCGGTCTTGGCCTTGATAACGGCGAAGTGCTCGTCCTCGGTGGTCTCCAGGTTCTTGGCGGCCGCAAGCTGCATGACCTCGCCCTCGGCGATGATCGAGGCAGCACTCGACAGGATGTCGAGCGCTTCGAGCGAGCCGACATCGACCATCATGCGGAAGGCCTGGCCGAGCAGGAAGTCGCCGACCAGCACGCTCGCCTGGTTGCCCCAGATCATCCGGGCGGTCTTCTTGCCCCGCCGCATGCCGCTTTCGTCGACGACGTCGTCGTGGAGAAGCGTCGCCGTGTGCATGAACTCGACCGAGGTGGCGAGCTTGACATGGCCCTCGCCGGCATAGCCGAACATCTGCGCGGCGGCGAGCGTCAGCATCGGCCGCAGCCGTTTACCGCCGGATGAGATCAGGTGGTTGGCGACCTCCGGGATCATCTCGACGTCGGAGCCGGCCTTGGACAGGATCAGCTCGTTGACGCGCCCCATGTCAGCCGCAGTCAGGTCGATCAGATCCTTGATGGAGGCGGGTTCCCGCTTCCCGTTTTCGATGTTGAGAACGACACCCACGACAATCACTCCCGTCTTGGTATAACGCGTGCGACGGCACCCTTAGTCCCGGCGTGGACTCTAGGGCGGCGGACACGGCCACGGCAAGAGGCGAATTGGCGCGGCGCCGGTGACGGCCTGTCAACCGGCGCCAACAAGGCAGCTCTGGTTTTGCCGCGGAATCCGCATGCCCGTTTACATCAGCGCCGCAAACTGAGAGTTTCGCCCGATGATAGAGCTCATCCGCACCAACGACGCCGTCATCATCTCCTTTGTCGAATCGCTGATGCGCGATGCCGGCATCGGCTGTTTCGTCGCCGACCAGAACATGAGCGTGCTCGACGGCTCGCTCGGCATTCTGCCGCGGCGCGTCATGGTCGACGCCGACCAGGCCGATGCTGCACGGCGCATCCTGACCGATGCCGGCATCGCCAACGAGATCCGCGGAAAATAATGTCCGCCGCGCCAGCCGCCCTTGTCCGCGACACGCCGGCCCATACGGTCGACGCCTTCCATCGCGGCCGGTTCTGGCTCGTGCAGCCCAAGCATGGCGGCCATCGCGCCGGCATGGATGCCATGATGCTGGCGGCGTCCGTGCCATCCACCTTTGGCGGACGCCTTGCCGATTTCGGCGCCGGTGCGGGAGCCGCCGGCCTGGCGGTGCTGTCGCGCTGTCCAAGCGCGGAAGCCGTGCTTGTGGAACGTGCGCCGGAAATGGCGGCTTTCGCCGCGGCCACCCTTGCCCATCCCGGCAATGCGCATCTCAGCGATCGCGCCTCGGTGCTCATGGCCGATGTCACGGTTTCGGGCCGGGCTCGGGCAGCCGCCGGCCTTGCCGATAATGATTTCGACTTCGTCATCATGAACCCACCCTTCAACGCCGCACGGGACCGCGCCACATCAGATCGTCTGCGAAAAGAAGCGCATGTCATGGAAGACGGGCTGTTCGAAAACTGGATCCGCAGTGCGGCGGCGGTGGTCAGGCCGCGCGGCGGACTGGCCGTCATCGCGCGGCCCGAACAGCTTGGCGCCATTCTCGACGCGACCGCCGGCCGCTTCGGCGATGCCGAGATGCTCGCTGTCCATCCGCGCCCCGACGCGGCTGCTATCCGCATCGTCGTGCGGGCAGCGCTCGGCGCGCGCGGAAAGCTTGCCATCCGCCCGCCCCTGATGCTTCACGCGCAATCGGGCAACGGCCCCGATGGGCGCAGCGAAATGATCGCCAACGGTCTCGCCTCGCTGTTTGGAGATTGAGCTATTCCTGGCGACCACATTGCCGTTGGCCGAGAAATCCCTACATGCCTGCAACCATCGACCGGAGACCTCACCCTCGTGAAACGCCTTTTCAACCGCTTGCTGCCGAAATCCTGGCGCTCCACCGTCGTCACCATCCCGGTCATCCGGCTGCACGGCACCATCATGGCGGGCGGCGGCCCTTTCCGGCCGAGCCTGTCGCTTGCCTCCACGGCCGGCCTCATCGAGAAGGCCTTCTCCTTCGACGCGCCGGCGGTCGCCATCTCGATCAACTCGCCCGGCGGCTCGCCGGTGCAGTCGCGGCTGATCTTCAAGCGCATCCGCGACCTGGCGGTTGAAAAGGACAAGAAAGTGCTGGTCTTCGTCGAGGATGTCGCGGCTTCGGGCGGCTACATGATCGCGGTCGCCGGCGACGAAATCTTCGCCGATCCGTCCTCGATCGTCGGTTCGATCGGCGTCGTCTCGGCCTCGTTCGGCTTCCCGGAACTCTTGAAGAAGATCGGCATCGAGCGGCGTGTGCACACCGCCGGCCAAAACAAGGCCGTGCTCGATCCGTTCAAGCCCGAGAAGAAGGAAGACGTCGAGCGGCTGAAGGCACTGCAGCTCGAAGTGCACGGCACGTTCATCGACCTCGTCAAGGAGCGGCGCGGTACCAGGCTGAAGGACGATCCGGACCTGTTCACCGGCCTGTTCTGGACCGGCGTGAAGGGCTTGGAGCTCGGCCTGGTCGATGCACTCGGCGACATGCGAACGGTGCTCAAGACCCGCTTCGGGCCGAAGACCCAGCTCAGGCTGATCACGGCCCCGCGCGGTTTCCTCGGCCGGTTCGGCCTGTTCGGTTCGAGCATGGGCTTTTCCGCGCCCGATATCGCCGCTGCCGCTGCCAGCGGGGTGATCGATGCGGCGGAAGAGCGCGCGCTGTGGGCTCGGTTCGGGCTTTGAAAACCGCGTAAAACCGTCTAGCATAGGTGCCTTGAAGTCTCGTGCCTGTCGTTTTGCCAAAACCGAACACACTTTTGGGCGACATGCATTAACCGACCCGACCGGCCGCCTTCGCCGGCCCAGCGTGGGAGGAGTTTTGACATGCCGCAGATCATTTTCTTCACCGTCGTTGGCGTCGCGGCCTATTTCGGCTACCGCACCTTCATCCGGGAAGCCGAGCGCGTGACGGCCAAGGTGCGGCGCACCGAAAAGCAGGCGGCCAACGGCGCGATGGGAACGCTGGTCAAGGATCCGAAGACCGGCGAATACCGGCTGGCCAAGGACTGAGCATCATCTCACATACGACTGACGCAGCGGATACCGATGTCGGTTCGCGTACATGGCCTGCGCATGCCAAGATCAATCTGGCGCTGCATGTCACGGGAAGGCGCCCCGATGGCTATCACCTGATCGAAAGCCTGGCGGTGTTCACGCGTTTCGGCGACCGGGTCGAGATCGCGCGCGCCGACAGCGATGATTTCACGGTGTCCGGCCGCTACGCGCCGGCGGTTCCCATCGATGCCGGCAATCTCGTGCTCAAGGCACGCGATGCGCTGCGACGAGAGGCCGGGCCGCTGAAGACGCCGCCTGTCGCCATCAGGCTCGAAAAGAACCTGCCTGTCGCCTCCGGCGTCGGCGGCGGGTCGAGCGACGCGGCTGCCGTGCTGCGCGGCCTCGTGCAGACCTGGGCCTTGAACATGGACGACGCCGAGCTGGCCCGGATCGGTCTCTCGCTTGGCGCCGATGTGCCGATGTGCCTGGCGGCAAAGCCGCTGGTCGCACGCGGCATTGGTGACGAACTGTCGATGGTGCCGGACTTTTCGGCGCTCGGGCTGGTGCTGGTCAATCCAGGCACGCCGGTCGCGACGGCAGATATCTTCGCAGCGCTTTCGCGTCGCGACAACGAGCCATTGCCGCCGCTGCCGCGCAGCATCGATTTTCACAGCCTGCGCAATTGGCTGGAGATCACCCGCAACGATCTCGAGCCGACTGCCCTTGCGATACAGCCGGCCATTGGCAGGGCGCTTTCGTGGCTGAACAAGGCCGGATCCGGGTTTTCACGAATGTCCGGATCGGGCGCGACATGTTTCGGCCTGTTCGAGACCGGCAATGTCGCCAAACGCGCGGCCGCCGAGATCCGAAGCCGCCAGCCCGACTGGTTCGTCGCGGCAACGCGCAGCATCGCATCGGAGGGAGCTGATGGCCAGAATTGACGAGAGCCGTTCGTTCATTCCCGTGGGCATCGCGGTGCTGACCGTTTCCGACACGCGCAGCCTCGCCGACGACAAATCCGGCCAGACGCTGGCCGACCGCATCACCGAGGCCGGCCACATACTGGCGGCCCGCGATATCGTCACCGACGACCGCGACAAAATTCGCGACACGGTCCTGGCCTGGTCGAGGGACAAAAGTATCGACGTCGTCATCACCACCGGCGGCACCGGCTTCACCGGCCGTGACGTGACACCGGAAGCGCTGGAGCCGATCTTCGAAAAGCGCATGGACGGCTTTTCGGAAGTGTTTCACCGCATCTCCTACGACAAGATCGGCACATCGACGATCCAGAGCCGGGCAACCGGCGGCGTCGTCAACGCCACCTTCGTCTTCGTGCTGCCGGGCTCGCCCGGTGCCTGCAAGGACGCCTGGGA
The DNA here is from genome assembly GCF_018588885.1 of Mesorhizobium sp. dw_380. Lineage (GTDB taxonomy): Bacteria > Pseudomonadota > Alphaproteobacteria > Rhizobiales > Rhizobiaceae > Mesorhizobium. The sequence goes on along the minus strand of NZ_JAFFIW010000030.1, from coordinate 62,138 downwards.
CGGCATCCTCAAGGCGCAGCTCGATTACCGCCACATGCCCTGCAACTTCGTCGAGATCATGCCGCGCCTGGACGAGCATCTGCGGCGCGGGAAGTCGGCTCCGTAAGAGCCGAGGAAAAGAACAGTTTTCACGCCGCGTTTGCCAGGCGGAACCGCCCCGGCGCCCTTCGAAAAACCATTCCTGACCGGATGCCGGAGAAAGTACCTTCTCGTGAAACGGCCGCGGCCGATCACGACAAGGAGATGCGATGAGCGAGCACACCGGCGGATGCCATTGCGGCAACATACGCCTTCGATTTTCAACCGAGCTCGCCCCCTCGCAAATCGAAGTCCGGGCCTGCCAGTGTTCGTTTTGCGTCAAACATGGCTCGCGCGCGGTCGCCGATCCGCTCGGACGATTGATCGTCTCGGTCGAGGACGAAGCCCGATTGCACAGATACCGGTTCGGATTGCGCACCGCCGACTATCTGATCTGCCGGGACTGCGGCGTCTATGTCGCGGCCGTCACCACCGATGACAGCGATCCGAGGGCGATCGTCATCGTCAATGCCCTGGACGACCGGCTGCGGTTCAGCCGCGAGCCGGTCGCCATGGACTATGATGCCGAGAGCAGGCAAGGCCGCATCGCCCGGCGACAGGCGCGCTGGATGCCGGTAGAGATCCGGTCCGGTTTCAGCGGATGACCGGTTCGCCATGAAAGCGCCGGCGCGAGGGGCGCGAAACACCGAAGCCGACCTCCATCATCAGCCGTGGCGTGCGCGCCGGCACAGTGCCCATATGGAAGCCGAAGGGGTCCTCGACGAAGCCGAGGCCAGCCTCTCCGGTCAGGGTCACCGGGCTCTGCTCGCCATAGACATTCAACACCTCTTCGGCGGAATGGCCGACGAGAAGCGTCAGCTGGTGCTTGATGGCGCGCCTGTTGTGGCTGCCCCTGACATAGACGTGCGGACCGGTCCCGGCATCGACCGGCGTCAGGTAGAAGAAGAATTTCAGCATTCGCCAGTCGTCGAGGTCGAAATGATATTTGCCGAGCGACGCCAGGTTCTTGTCGGCATCCGAAGCCTCGCCGGTCGGAAAGCTCCACCAGACGCGCGTCGTGATCAGTTTCGCCTGGCCGCCGAGATAGTGCGCTGCGATGTCGAGAAGCAAGGGATCGCGCTGGATGGCGAGTGCCGCCGGGCAGCCGAGGATGCGTTCGAAGTAATGCCCGCTAAGCAATGAGCGGCCCAATCGTTTCTCGGCTTCGGCATGCTCACCTGGCATGAATTCGAGACGGCGGTCGAAATTGCCGAAGCAAGACGTGCGGCAGGCGAAACTCGCGATCTCTTCATGGATCGCGGGCGGCAGGACGAGGCCCGAAAACAGGCCATCGGTGCGCAACGCATCGACCACCGCCGACCGCTCGACACCAGCGAACATCGTATCCCCTGCACTGTCGGCCGGAGGGGCGCGTTTTGCGCCAAGCCAGTGCATTCGCCGCCCAGCCATGGTTCGCGCCAGCACGAACATCGGCAGCCAGGCCGGGTTTTCGCGCAGGTCCGTCAAATAGGTGGGAATGCGCGCTGCGATGCGGCGCAGCAGGCTGCCGTTGCGCGCAATGGCCTCGAGACTGGCAGTGCCGGATTTATCAGGGGCCGAAAGGTTCATTGGATCCTCGTCTGTGAGCGTAACCCCGATCGGCGCCCACCGCTCGGCTCGACCCAAACCCAATTCACCTGCCTGAGCGGAAAATTAGCCCGGCCTTACATTTTGTGCAATGCACAACGGAGAGAGCAGATGCAAAAAATTAGGTGCGGGCGCGGTGCTCTTGTTTTGCCGGAGCAATCCAGATCTCGGCGTCGAGCTTCTTTGTCGCGAGGCCGCGCGCCAGTGCCTCGGCGCTGCCGGCGTTCTTCGACAAGGAAGCGGCCTGACGCTTGCTGATCACCAGCCCGTCGGCGAGCGCTCGATTCCCCGAAAAAACCCGTGCCAGGAACGGCGTGCGGCTGCCGCGCGCGCGCGAGAATCGCGCCGCCATGGTTTGCCTCGCCGTGTGGGCGACGACCGCTTCGATCCAGCCCTCCACCAGTCGCGCGCCCGGCTCCAGCAGCAACAGCCAGTCACCCTTGGCCTGCCGGATTCCGGCGGCGATGCCGCCGCTCGCCACATAATGGCAGCCGGCATGCTCGGCGACATAATGCGTCTGGTCGGTGGAACCGGTGTCGCAGACGACGACCTCGCGCACCACGCCTTCCACCGCGCCGCCAATCAGCGAGGCCAGAGTGCGGGCGAGAGCCTCCTCGTCGTTGCGCGTTTCGATGAGAACACTGAGCATATTCAGCCGAATAGCGGAAAGCCGCGGACAGCGCCAGTTTTTGCAGCGCAGCATAAAAAGTTCTTGCTTTGTTCTCATCGGCAAAATAGGAATAATTTCATGAACAGATCGATTCGACACAACACGGACAGCCCCTGGGAGCGAGCAAAGATGGAGCCGATCATGCGCGCCGACATTGCCGCCTTCGGGGCGGGACGAGCCGAGATGGCCAATGCGATGATCGAGCAGAGCGGCATGCGTGTCCGTCCCGACCGCAACCGCGGCCGGTCGGCAGGCATCAATCCGTCCGGCCGGTTCGAACCCGTCAGCCGGCATGTCTTCGACGATGGCTGGAGTTCGCTGGAGGAATTGCCGCCATTCAAGACCGAGGTGCAGGTGGAAAAGCCGCGCACCATCATCACCCGCAATGAATCGCCCGACATTTCCTTCGACCGCTCGATCAACCCCTATCGCGGCTGCGAGCATGGCTGCGTCTATTGTTTCGCGCGGCCGACGCACTCGTTCATGGGCCTGTCGCCGGGCCTGGATTTCGAATCCAAGCTGTTCGCGAAGCCCGACGCGGCGCGGCTGCTCGACAAGGAGCTGTCGAAGGACGGCTACCAGCCGCGCACCATCGCCATCGGCACCAACACCGATCCCTACCAGCCGATCGAGAAGCAATACCGGATCATGCGCGAGATCCTCGAAGTGCTGGAAGCGCGTGGCCATCCGGTCGGTATCGTCACCAAATCCGCCCTGGTGACGCGCGACGTCGACATCCTGTCGCGCATGGCCGAACGCGGACTGGCCAAGGTGGCACTGTCGGTGACGACGCTCGACCGCATGCTGGCGCGCACGATGGAGCCACGCGCGTCGACGCCGACCAAGCGGCTGGAGGCGATCCGACAGCTTTCGGATGCCGGCATTCCGACTTCGGTCATGGTGGCGCCGATCATTCCGGGCCTCACCGATCAGGAGATGGAGCGGATCCTCGATTCGGCACGTGCCGCCGGTGCCCGCGAGGCGGGTTATGTCGTGCTGCGCCTGCCGCTGGAAGTCAGCCCGATCTTCAAGGACTGGCTGCTGCGCCATTATCCTGACCGCTATCGCCACGTCATGTCGCTGATCCGCTCGATGCGCGACGGCAAGGACTACGATTCGGAATGGGGCAAGCGCATGAAGGGCGCCGGACCCTACGCCTGGCAGATCGGCCGCCGCTTCGAGATCACCGCCAAGCGGCTTGGCCTCAACGCTGAGCGGCGCACGCTGCGGACCGACCATTTCGTCGCAGCCGGAAAGGACCAGGAGCAGCTGATGCTGCTCTGAAAAAACCAGAATCGTCGCGGCTGTTTCAAGGCCGCCATGGCAGAAATCCCGTCCGGCCTGCCCCGGCCTGCAGACGGTGCCCTCCCGGTCCGGCGCCCCACCCGACCCGGAGGGACTTGCGGAGAATCGGAGCCGATGCGAACCTCGCCGCAACATGGCTCGCGCGCGTTCCGATTCTCCGCTTCTCTTCGAAATCGTCGAGAAACCCGATTTCTCCTTCGAGACGAAGGCGATGGCCGACGGCCTGTGGCCGGTGGCCGGGATGGACGAGGCCGGACGCGGCCCGCTGGCCGGGCCTGTCGTCGCGGCGGCGGTGGTGCTCGACCCGGCCAATATCCCGGACGGCCTCGACGATTCCAAACGGCTCAGCCATTTGCAGCGCGAAGCTCTGTTCCTGCGGATCCTTGGCTCCGCGCAGGCGGTCTCCATGGCCTCGATCAGCGCCGAGGGCATAGATGGCAGCAACATTCTCAAGGCGAGCCTGGAAGCGATGCGGCGCGCGCTGGTCGGGCTGTCGGTCCGGCCGAAGCTTGCTCTGGCTGATGGACGCGATGTGCCGCCAGGGCTACCGTGCGAAGGGCGCGCGCTGATCAAAGGCGACCAGCGATCGCAGTCGATCGCCGCCGCTTCCATCGTCGCCAAGGTGATGCGCGACCGCATGATGTGCGGCTGCGGCAGCCAGCACGACCGCTACGGCTTCGAATTCCATATGGGTTATGCCACGGCCCGCCATCGCACCGCGATCGAGGCGCATGGCCCGGTCGCGCGGCTGCACCGCGTGTCTTTTTCGCCGTTTAGGCTGGGCGGGGTTGAGGTGGTTGAGGAAGAGAGTTTCGAGGGTTTGGATTGAGTGACGGCATTACCTCTCGGCGATGGGCGAAAGCAGCTATGTCGGCCGATCTCCCCCCTTTTGTGGGGGAGATGTCCGGCAGGACAGAGGGGGCGCGAAGGATCGCGGGCGCTTGATTTTCCTCTTGACGTTGTGGCGCCTCAAACGGCGGCCGGCATTTGGATGGACCCTGGTTGATAGGTCGGCGGGACAGCGCCCCCCTCTGCCCTGCCGGGCATCTCCCCCACGAGGGGGGAGATCGGCAGCGTCGGCGTCAGCACACAACAAAAAAGCCGCCAGGTTTCCCAAGCGGCTTTGATTGTACTGCGTCTGCTAAAGTCTAGTTCATTTTCGACTTCACGTCCGCGAGCGAAGCCTTGAACAGGTCGGCTCCGGCCTTGACGTCAACCTTGGCGGCCAGCAGCGCGCGGGCGGCCTCGACGGCGATATCGACGGCGCTGGCACGAACTTCGGCAACCGCCTCGCGTTCGGCCTGGCCAATCTTCTGTTCGGCAAGCGCGGTGCGCCTGATAACATAGTCCTCGGTCTTCTTGTGTGCGTCGGCGGCGAGCAGTTCGGCCTCGCGCTTGGCGGCCGCGACAATGGCGGCGGCCTCCTGCTCGGCTTCCTTGCGCTTCTTCTGATACTGGCCGAGCAGTTGCTGGGCCTCGTCACGCAGCTTGCGTGCCTCGTCGAGCTCACTGCTGATCCTGGCGGCGCGAGCATCGAGCGCCTTGGCGATCAGACGAGGCACCTTGATGTAGATGGCGACGCCCAGGAAGATGATCAGGGCAATCGTGGCCCAAAGCGTTGCGAGAGATGTAGCGTCCATGATGCGCTCCTCACCGGGCCACGGATTTGACCGCGGCCGCAATCTCGGCCTTGCTGGCCTTGCCGCCGACCAGTGCCTCGACAATCGCCGAAGCGGTATCCTCGGCAATGCTGCCGACTTCCTTCATGGCATTGGCCTTGATGGAAGAAATGCGCGCCTCGGCCTCGCCGAGTTTCTCGTCGAGCGCGGCCTCGATCTTCTTGCGTGCGGTCTCGGCTTCCGCCTTGGCCGCATCGGCGGCCTGCTGGCCGATCGAGTTGGCGTTCTTCTTGGCCTCCGCCAGTTCCTGCTCGTAAGCGGCAACGGCGGCGTCGGCTTCGCCCTTCAGCTTGGATGCCTGATCGAGATCCTGGCTGATGCGATCATTGCGGACATCGATGATGCCGCCGACACGCGGCACCACGACCCGCTTCAGGAAAAGATAGAACAGCCCAAAAGTGATCGCCAGCCACAGAAGCTGCGACGGGAAGGTCGCAGGATCGAACGGCGGAAATGCGCCGTGCGCTTCGGCTGGCACGCCGGTGCCGGAGTGCGTGTCGCCTCCGGTCGTGGCATGGCTGGTATCGGCCGATGGCGCGGACTCTTGCGCGAAGGCAGACGTCACGAACATGGACTATCCCCTGATATCAGGCCCGCCGTTGGCGCGGCCGGCCTGTCCAATCTTGTCATGGCTAGCCGAGGCTCAGCCGAACAGGGCCAGCAGCGCGATCAGAAGCGAGAAGATGCCCAGAGCTTCGGTCACGGCGAACCCGAAGATCAGGCGGCCGAACTGGCCATCAGCAGCCGACGGGTTGCGCAGCGCGCCCGAGAGGTAGCTGCCGAAGATGTTGCCCAGGCCAATGCCCGCGCCACCCATGCCCAGGCAAGCGATACCGGCGCCGATGTACTTTGCTGCTTCTGCGTCCATTTGTTCAACTCCTTTGGATCTGAAATTCCGTTGCGATTTCCATCCGGCGCCAATGTTGGAAACCTTGGGCCGGAAATTTTTGATCAGTGCCCGGGATGCAGGGCGTCGTTGAGGTACATGCAGGTCAGCACCGCGAAGACGTAGGCCTGCAGGAAGGCGACCAGCAATTCAAGGGCCGTCAGCGCCACGGCCATGGCCAGCGGCAGGACCGAGCCCGCCACGCCGACCGCGCCGAGCGCGGAGAGGCTGACGACGAAGCCGGAAAACACCTTCAGCGTGATGTGGCCTGCCAGCATGTTGGCGAACAGACGAACCGAGAGGCTGACTGGGCGCGACACGAAGGAGATGATCTCGATCAGCACCACCAGCGGCAGCAGGAATACCGGGACGCCGTGCGGTACGAACAGTTTCAGGAAACCAAGGCCATGCTTCATGAAGCCGTAGACCACCACGGTTCCGATCACCAGGGCGGCCAGGCCGAAGGTGACGATGATGTGGCTGGTGACGGTGAAGAAATAAGGGAACAGGCCAAGCAGATTGGCAACCAGCACGAACATGAACAGCGAGAACACGAAAGGGAAGAACTTCATGCCCTGCGTGCCCGCGGCATCGCGCAACATGTTGCCGACGAATTCGTAGGCCATTTCGGAGACCGATTGCAGCCGGCCGGGAATCAGACTGCGGCTCGATGTGGTCAAGAACAGGAAGGCCGCCGCGACGACCACGGTCGCGACCATGAACAGCGCCGAATTGGTGAAGGACAGGTCGTAGCCGCCGATGTTAATCGGAACCAGCTTGATGATATGGAACTGGTGGATCGGATCGACCTTGTCAGCTGCCACGTTCTAACCCCGTCAATGCCGCGTACGGCCAAATTACCATTGCCGCACGAGGCGGCTATTTCCAAATGCCGCCGGAAGGGCGGTCATTTGCTGTCGTCCCCGTCAGAGCGCGATTTGTCGCCCTGTCCGAATTCTGCCACAACGCCCGCGGAACGCATGACATTGAGCACGCCAGCGCCAAAACCAAGCAGCAGAAAAACGATCAGACCCCATGGCGATGTCCCCGCCAGACGGTCGATGATCCAGCCGATGCCGGCGCCCACCACCACTCCAGCGATAAATTCGCTGGAGAGTTTGACCGCCTGGCCATATCCGGCCGCACTGCCCGCTTTCGCGTCGTCTTTCCCCCCGAGCCGGTTCGGCAGCCTTGTCGCAAGCGATGCTTCAAGTTCACGCCGACGTCGCTCAAGATCGTCGTCGCGGATGCCGGTTTCATGCTGATCGCCGCGGCCGGTTTCTCCGGTTCCGTCTGGCCTGCTTTTCTTGGCCATCGCAACCCCCCTGCCCGGTCAGACCGTCACCGTCCGTCCGCTTCTAAAGTCGCCGGCAACATAGTTAGAGGGTTTGCGCCCGTCAAGCCACGGGCGGAAGTTCATTGCCATGTATTTTGTGCAATGAAATCAATCTATTAGAGAGGTGCGACATCGTGCCCGCCGCGCGGGCAGGCATGCGTTGCGCGAATCCCCCGGGCAATGGCTCCCTGATCGAGCCTGCGGTGGATGGAAAAGGCCAGCGGCCGAGGGGCTCTCAGCTCCAGCCGCCGCCATAAGTGCGGTAGAAGATATGCAGGCCGATCTTGGTCATCTTCTCCATCGTGCGCGCCCAGCCCGGATGGACATATTGGGCGTAGTAATGGGTCGACGATCCGACCTCCGGGATGAAGATCTTGCCAGCGGTGACGGCCATGGCGATGTCCTGCGCGGTCTTGTAGGCGACAGGATTTTCGATGCGCTTCTTCCTGCCGTCGCAGGCGAAAGAGAACTGGCAGCGGTTGAACCAGCTGTCGTTCTGGTAGACGACCCCGCAGATCGAGTTGGGATAGGCGGGATTGCGGACACGGTTGAGGATGACCTGGGCGACGGCGGCCTGGCCGCGCACGGATTCGCCACGCGCCTCGAAATAGATGCCGTTGGCCAGGCATTTCTGCTCGGGGTTGGAGAAGACGCTGGCCGGAAGCGGGTTCTGGATCCACCAATGATCGCCCTTGGCCATCGGCGGAATGAAGCGGCCGCTGTTCGGTTGCTCGTCCTGAAGCAAAGCTTCGAACGGTGAGGCCTTGGCATAGTCCGGCGCGGATTGCGCGTAGGCCGTCGCCAGCACATCCGGATGGTCGTTGTTGACCAGGGCGGCAAGCATGGCCGGCACGCCGGGGTCCGGCTTCTTGTCCTCACGCGCATGGAATTCCGCGGCGATCTGAATTTCCTTGCCTTTGAGCTGAGGCTTGGCAAAGGCCATCTTCAGGTCGCTGTCCATACTTGGCCGCATCAAGGAGGAGGTCCGCTGGAAGATCGAACCGGCGTTGAAGTTCTTCGGCGGTGCAACAGGAGACACCTGGACGATGCGGCCCTTCTTGTCGGCGCGCACGATGCGATCCTCGTCGGGCGAGCCGCTGACCTTGCCGCCCTTGCCGCGGAATGACACGGTGCCGACGCCGGCAAGGCGCACGCCGGAACCCGAGAGCGAACCGGTGATGTCGGAATCGAGGAACGGCATCTCGGCGGCATGGACCGAACCAGCAACGGATCTCTCGACATAGGAATTCCAGCGCGCGGTCGGCGCCTCGAGGCCGGACACCAGGCTTGTCATATCCTGGTAGGCGGCGACGGTCGGGAAGCCGATCCAGATGCCGAGGCCAATGATGAATGGAGATACGAAGCTGCGTTTCTTCTCACCGGCGGCGGCAACAAGCCGCTTCAACACACGTCGATGCACGGAACTCTCCAGGAACGCTACTGACCCCACTGGAGAGCAAAATGATGCATTAACCTTGATGGGACGTTAACAGAATCGACCGGGTTTTCTCAGTCGGCTCATGCTCGTGGTTTCGAAGTCGGGCGGTTTTGCGGCGGAGCGTCAGGCCGGTCGCAGGAAGATCGGCCATGCGATCAGCGCGCAGATGGCGGCCGACAGCCAGACGCCGGACCATGACCAAAGGTGCAGCAGCCCGGGAATGGCCACCGGCACCAGGAAGAAGCCGACGAAAACGAAGGTGTTGGCGAGGCTGAGCGCGGTTCCGACATGGCCAGCGCCTGCAAGGGTGGCCAGTTCGGTATAAGCAACGCCATGCCAGGCGGAGACCGAGATGCCTGCGACAATCAGCACCAAGGCAAGGACCGCGATCAGGAATGACTGGCCGCTTGGGATGGCGGGGCTGGCGAGGACCAGCAGCCAAAGCGTCATGAAGGCCAATGCGCTGAGCGCACTGCAGGAGCGGAGAAACTGGCGCCGGTTGCCGTGGCGGTCGGTGAAACGGCCGCTCCAGACGCGCATGACCATGGCGCCGACCTGCACGGCGGCGAGGCTGGCGCTGATCGCCGCCGTCCCCAGCCCGGCGAAGTCATGCAGGAACACCGATGCGAAAGTGAGCACCGCCACTTGCGGAAAGCAGAGCAGGCCGATGGCGGTCGCGATGCGCCAGACCTCGATGTTGCGCAGCGGCGCCGGCCCGGCCACGGCCGATGAAACGACGTGGCCCTCGCCCGCCGCCGGCGGTTCGTGCAGCCAACGCCAGGCGAACAGGGCAGACAGAGCGGAGGCGCCCGCCAGCAGCCCGAACACCGCGGCGAAGCCGAAAGCCAAAGCAAGCGAAGGCAGGACAAGCGCTCCGAGGCCGCCGCCCATCGGCACCGCCGTCTGCCTTATGCTCATGGCAAAGCCGCGTTCGTTTTCCCGGAACCAGCCCATGATGGCACGGCCGCTCGAGCCGTTGACACTGCCGCCGAGCAAGCCCGTGACGAGCAGGCTTGCCGACAGGAGCGCGACATCGGGAATACCTGCTCTCGTCGGCACGACAAGCATGGCCATGGCAAGGAGCCATGCCGCCGTCGCGCCGAGCCCGATCAGAAGCACGCGGCGATCGCCCCAGCGGTCAGTGAGCAAACCCCAGGGCAGTTCGCTGAGCGCAACGCCCAGCCCGAGAAGGCCGAGTGCCAGGCCGAGCTCGGCATTGCTCAGGTGATAGCCTTGACGCAGCACGACCGCCGTTGCCGGTATGCCGGAGAAAGTCGCCGAGAAACTCGCATTCGCGGCGACGCCGATACCCAGGACCTTCCAGCGATGGCCAGGGCTGAACGCACGCTCGGCAGGACCGGCAGCGCTGGATTTCCGAGTTTGTGTTGGCTGTTGGTCGGTGCAGTCGACAATGGCAGACATGGTACTATTCCCGTGGTGGTCCGGTGGGCTGGACCTTGACGGCTTCTCTCTATCGCCATAAGTCCGTCCTTAAAATCAGGAAGTTTTTGACTGTTAATCCTGAAAAGCAGGACCTTTCCCATGCAACGCGTGACATTCGATCTCGACGTTCTCCGCAGTTTCGTCACCGGTATGGAGCTCGGCAGCTTTGCCAAGGCGGCCGACCGCCTCGGCCGGTCGACCTCGGCGGTCAGCGCGCAGTTGAAGAAACTGGAAGAGCAGGCCGCGACGCCGATCTTCCGCAAATCGGGGCGCGGCCTGGGCTTGACGGAGGCCGGCGAGACCATGCTCGGCTATGCGCGCCGGTTGCTCGAGCTGAATGACGAGGCGGCAGCGGCCATCCACGACGTCGAGCTGGAAGGCTGGGTGCGGCTCGGCCTGCAGGAGGATTTCGGCGAGGCAGTCTTGCCCGATGTACTTGGCCGTTTTGCCCGCGCCCACCCCAAGGTCAAGATCGAAGCTAGGATCGCGCGCAGCCACGAACTCGCGGACAGGGTGACGTCAGGCAGCCTCGACATCGCGCTCGCCTGGCACAGTGGCCAGACGCTGCCCTACAGCGAGCATGTCGCCGATGTTCCAATGCGCTGGATCGGTCCGGCAAAGCGCATCGAGACCAGCCTTCGCGACGGCGAACCGCTGCCGCTGGTGGCGCTCGAAGCGCCGTGCCTGCTGCGCACGGTGGCGACGGAAACGCTCGACCGCGCCGGCCTGCCCTGGCGCATGGCCTTCTCCAGCCCGAGCCTTGGCGGCATCTGGGCAGCGGTCGCCGCGGGGCTTGGACTGACGATCCGCACCGACATTGGCCTGCCGACCAGCGTCAGCGCGATGACGCCCGAGATCGCCGGGTTGCCGGCGCTGCCCAAGATGGCGCTGTTCCTTTATCGACGCGATGCCGAATCCGAGCCGGTAGCGGCTCGCCTTGCCGACATATTGCTGGAAGCGGCGCGGCAGGCGCTGCCGGACAATGCGCGAACCTTGCGTGCCGTGGCCTGATCGGACGAGCGCTGGAGCTTAGCCGCGTTTCTTGGCCCGGCCGGCGAAAGGATTGTCCGAGGTGCGCAGCGCGATGCGGATCGGCACGCCCGGCATGTCGAAAGCTTGGCGCAGGCTGTTGGAGAGATAGCGGACGTAGCTTTGCGGCATCGCGTCGGGCCGCGAGCACTGGACGACGAAGCCCGGCGGCCGCGTCTTGGCCTGAGTGACGTATTTGACCTTCAGCCGGCGCCCGGCAACGGCGGGCGGCGGGTGATGCGCCAGGATGGCTTCGAGCCAGCGGTTGAGCTTGCCGGTCGAAACACGGCTGTTCCACACCTTGTGTGTCTTCAGCACCGCATCCATCAGCTTGTCGAGGCCGCGTCCGGTCTCGGCCGAGACGGGCACGGCCTGGATGCCGCGCACCTGCGGCAACAGCCGTTCGGTCTTCTCGCGCAGTTCCGCCAGAAGCTCCTGCGGATGATCGATCAGGTCCCATTTGTTGAAGGCGATCACCGGCGCCCGGCCCTCGCGGATGATCAGGTCGGCTATCTGCAGATCCTGCTTCTCGAAGGGGATGGTGGCGTCGAGCACGATAATGACGATCTCGGCAAAGCGGATGGCGCGCAAGCCATCCTGCACCGACATCACTTCCAGCTTCTCGTGGATCCTGGCCTTGCGGCGCATTCCGGCCGTATCGAACAGCTTGATCCGGCGGCCGCGCCAATCCCAGTCGACCGAGATGGAATCACGCGTGATCCCGGCTTCCGGTCCCGTCAGCAGCCGCTCCTCGCCGATCAGCGCGTTGATCAGCGTCGACTTGCCGGCGTTCGGACGACCAACGACGGCGATGCGCATCGGCTTGGTGTCGTCATAGGCAGGCTCAACGTCCGGGTCGGCGATGTCCTCGCCGATCAGCACCTCGCCGGTGGCGATCTCTTCGTCTTCGCCAGCTTCGTCTTCACCGAAGGCGCGCGCCTCGCCAAGCGCATCAATCACCGCATCGCGAAGATCGGGCATGCCCTGGCCGTGTTCGGCCGAAACCGGGATCGGCTCGCCAAGGCCGAGCTCCCAGGCCTCCAGCATGCCGCCCTGCGCACCCTTGGCTTCGGCCTTGTTGGCGACCAGCACGACCGGCTTGCCGGACTTGCGCACGATCTCGGCGAAGGTCCGGTCGTCGGGCAGCAGGCCGGATTTCGCGTCGATGGTGAAGAAGATCAGGTCCGCCTCGCGGATGGCGATCTCGGTCTGCGCCCGCATGCGGCCGGGCAAGGTCGAGGCGCCCGCGTCCTCGAAACCGGCGGTATCGATGACGTCGAAATGCAGGTCGTAAAGTTTCGCGGCGTGGACACGGCGGTCACGGGTGACACCGGGCGTGTCGTCGACAAGCGCCAGCTTCCTTCCCACCAGCCGATTGAAAAGGGTCGATTTGCCGACGTTAGGTCTGCCGATGATGGCGACTTTGAAGGTCACGATGCATTGCCCGAGCCGCGGATCAGCTCGGACATCAGCGTTGCCCGCTCGCGGATGTTGCGCGGGGCGCCGTCATCGGCGGCGATCTGGTCGAACAGCTTCAGCGCGTCCTGGGTCTTGCCTTCCTTCCAGGCGGCAAGGCCGAGCGCCTCGCGTGCCGTGTGGCGCAGCGTGTTGGTGTCGGACGTGAGTGCCTCGACACGGCTGGAAACGTCGGCGAAGGAACCATGGTCGACGAGCAGCAGCGCTGCCCTGAGCCGCGCCATGTCGCGAATGGCCTGGGGAATGGCGGTGTCGGCGGCGACATTGTCGAAATCCTTGACGGCGGCATCGACGTCGCCCTTGCTCGCCTTGACGGTCGCGGCGCGCATGCGGGCGAGCAGCGGATAGGCGCCATAGCCATCCTTCTCCAGCTGGTCGAGCGCGGTCAGCGCATCGTCGTTCTTGCCGTCATTGGCAAGCTTCAGGGCCTGCGAGAAGGCGTCGCCGGAGCGGTTGGCGCGTGTCTCATCCCAATAGCGATAGCCGACGAAGGCGGCGGTGCCGAGCACCACGAGGACCGCAAGGACAAGCAAGGCCGGGCCGAAACGGTCCCACAGCTTCTGCGCCTGTTCGCGACGCATCTCGTCGTTGACTTCACGGATAAAACTGTCGTCGGACATCAATCAAAACCATTCCTGCCCCGGGCCGGGGCGGTTCATGAGCCCGCGTTTTAGCGAAATTTTGTCGGCATGGAAGGGGTTCAGCCGGAAAATCGGCTTATCGCAAGACAAGAGACCAGAAAAGAACGATCGCATCCACGCCACATTTGCCCGATAGCCGGCTTCCACACATTTCCCTGAACCTCAGATCGATTGCCGATGCTTCGTCCGTTTCGCGTTGCTGCGTTTTCCCTTGCCTCGCTCGCCACCGCCGGCGCGGCCCTGGCCGATCCGCCGACGCCACCAATGCCGGCAAAGCCGAAGCAGGTGGTCATCATCTCGTTCGACAGCGCCCGCGACATCCCGCAATGGAAGCGTAGCCGGGCGCTGGCGCAGCGCACCGGCGCGCATTTCACCTATTTTCTGTCCTGCGTCTTCCTGCTGTCGCCGGAGACGCGCAAGGAATACACCGCGCCGGGCAAGACACCGGGCAAATCCAACATCGGCTTTGCCGCTTCAAAACAGGAAGTGGCCGAGCGGCTGGAGCAGATCGGCCTCGCCGCGCATGAGGGCCACGACGTCGCCAGCCACGCCTGCGGCCATTTCGACGGCAAGGACTGGAACCAGGCCGACTGGCTCAAGGAATTCGCCTCGTTCGAGCACATCCTCGAGAACGCCTATGCGATCAACGGCATTGCGGCGGAGCCCCCGGGCTGGCGCGATTTCGCGCGGCACGCGGTTGTCGGTTTCCGCGCGCCCTATCTGTCGACCGGCAAGGCGCTTTACGAGGCACTGCCCGCCGCGGGCTACCGGTTCGACGCCAGCGGCGTCTCGCAGGGCCCTGCCCTGCCGGCGGCCGGCAACGGCATCATGCATTTTTCGCTGCCTCAGATTCCGGAGGGACCGGAATCAAGGCCGGTGATCGCCATGGACTATAATCTCTATGTCAGGCATTCCGGCGGCTTCGAGCGGCCGAGGAAGGCGGACGCGTTCGCCGACCGGACCTATCAGGCGTTTCGCGCCGCCTTCGATACGCAATATCGGGGCAAGCGCATCCCGCTGGAATTGGGCTTCCATTTCACGCTGATGAATGACGGCGCCTACTGGAACGCGCTGGAACGTTTTGCCGGCGAGGTTTGCGTCAAATCAGACGTCGAGTGCATCAGTTTTCGCGATTATATTTCGCGGCAAGACGGCTCCCAGAGGCAGGTTTCGGTCGGCGGCTGAGCCGCCAACCCGTTTCGCATCGGTTCCTCAGTCTTCCTAGGCCGGATCCTCGGCGCCATGCTTTGCCAGATAACGCTGATCAATAGCAGGCAGCGGTTCGCCGAGGAGCGTTGCCTCGAAGGCGCGCAGACGTTTGTGGACCGACTGCAGCTCGACGATCGTCGACCAGGAGGTGAGCAGGAACTGCAGCGAGCCCGTCACCTTCCCGAATGCGTTCGAGATCTGGTTCAGCGCGCCGAACGTTATCTTGTGCGCGACCAGCGACGGACCCAGGATCAGCAGCGAGAAAATGTTGTCGGCCTGCAGGTAGGTGTACCGGACGACGTTGAAATAAATGTAGTGGAAATAGAGCCTGAAATAATTATGGCGGACATTCGCGAACAGCTCGGCCGTGGTGGCGGGCTGCGCGCGGTCCGCATGGTCTTCGCCATAGACCAGTTCCTTGCGGTAAGCGGCTTCGACACGCTGGTTGCGGAACTGCAGCCCCGGAAGCTTCAGGCCGGCGATCATCACCGAGATCGTTCCGAACAGACACCAGGCCAGTGCCGCGATCACCAAGGGCTGCGGGATCGCGCCGACGATCGGCAACTCGCTGATGTGAGCCTGCAACTGGATCATGACCGGCAGGAAGGCGATCAAGGTCATGATCGACTGGACGAAGCTGGAGCCGAGATCCTCCATGATTTGCGAGAACCGCATCGTGTCTTCCTGGATACGCTGCGAGGCGCCCTCGATATGGCGCAGCCTGGCCCAGTTCTCGATGAAGTAGTTGTTCATCGCCGTGCGCCAGCGGAAGATCCAGTGGCTGACGATAAAGGCATTGACGACCTGCACGTTCATGCCGACCAGCGCGAGCCATGAGAAGTCGGCCAGTCCGGTGTAGAATTCCGCGTTGGTCGATGTTCCGGTCCCTGACATGAGCCCTTGCACATAGTCGAAGAAAGGGCCGTACCAGGCGTTGACGGCGACGCTGACCTGCACATTGAAATAGATGAAGAACAGGACGACCGCTGTCATCAGGATCGACCAGCGCTGCCATGGATGCGGCGAATACCAGCTCCAGAATCCGTAGAAGATGCCCACGCAAAGCGCGAAGTAGATATAGAACCAGAGGAACGGCTTCGAAACCAGCACCGCAATACCGATAATCGGCGGCGCACCGGCGGCGGCCGGCGGCAAGCCCAAGACAGCTCCCAGCTGCTCGCCGCCAAAAAACCAGAACAGGATCGCCGCAAGGCTCCAGATGGCGGCCGAAGAGAAGAAGAGCTTCGGCTGCGGGAAGAAGGATACGAACACTGTGGGAAATTCCTTGCTCTGTGCGCAAATCAACTGACTTTGGCGGGCATAAAGTCACACATTAGGGGGAAAGAAAATGCCCGCCCGATACCCGGCGCAGAGCAAGACCACAAATCATGGCGATTTTGGCACGGCCGACCATGTGATGATGCCGGAGGCGACCAGCATGGCCGCGGCGACGATCGAAGCGAGGAAGAAATCGCCTGACGCCTGAGCCAAAAGCCCGGCGGCAATCGGGCCGATGATCTGGCCAAGGCCGAATGAGGCCGTCATCAAGGCAAAGATACGCCGGGGCGCCCTTGGCGCCTGCTGGCGCGCGGCCTGCAAGCCAAACGCCGTGATGGCAATGAAGGTGCCGCCGAGGAGCAGGCCGCCAAGCAGCGGTCCGGAATATCCACCAAGCGCCACGCTGGCGGTGACGCCGATCACTTCGATGAAGCATGCCAGCGCATAGGCGGCATAGAGCCCGATGCGTGCGGCGATCTTCTGCCAGAGCCAGGTCGAGGGAAAGCCGGCAAGGCCGGCGACCATCCACACCACGGCCTCGAAGACGCGGCTGCCGCCCCCTTGCCGCACGATGGCGACCAGGAATGTCGCCGTCACCACATAGCCAAAGCCAAACAGGCCATAGGCGACGATAATCTTCATGAGCGAGCGGTCTTTCGGCAGCGCCGGCTCAGGACCGGCTTCGCCGTTGGTGAGCGGCCCTTCGTTCACCAACAGCGCCACGCCCACGAAGCCACAGGCCGAAATTGCTCCCGACCACAACCAGCCCGCCGCCCAGCCGGCATGTTCGGTGACCAGAACCGCCATCATCGCCGCGGAGATCGCAATGCCGAGACCGACGCCGCCAAAATGCCACGCCTGCAGGTCGCTGCGTCCGGCCGCCGCGATATGGCTGAAAACGATGCTGGCCATGAAAACCATGACGAAGGCGCTGGCCAGACCGGCCAGAAAACGGATGACGAGAAAGGCGACCATGACGTCGGTCAGCCCCATCAGCGCGGCAAGGATGGCACTGGCGCTGAGACCGGCCAGCATCAGCAGGCGCTCGCGCCCATGCGCCCAGCCGCCTGCCGCGACCAGCGCGCCGACGAGGTAGCCGAGATAATTGGCCGAGGCGATCCATCCGGCATTGGCCGGCGACAGATGCAGTTCTTCCATCATGCCGGGCAGGATCGGCGTGTAGACGAAACGGCCGATGCCCATTGCGACGGCCATGGCGATCATGCCGGCGAACGTAAAACGCAGCGCTGGGGTGGCCGATGTCATTGCGGCGCACAATAAGTGCAGGGATCGCTGAAACAACCCGCCTTTCGTTGGGCCAATGCGACCTCAGTGCGCCATGCACCGCTGGATTTATTCTGAACTGGAAGGTGCCGCCTTCGCTCAGCAGCGCCCGCCAAAACCGGCATGCAATGAAGCGGTCTCGTGGGCAGTGCGCCGCGCCGTCAGCCTGAACGGCACATCGCCGAGTTCGCGTTCAGACATGGTGTTCAGCGCGGGATGGGAAAGCGGGTCGGCCAGCCATCTCTGGGTGTCGCTCTCGGAGCGCGGCTCATACGGCTGATTGGCGGTGAACATGACCTTCAGCGACGACAAGATCCCTAGCATTTCCGGCTCCACGGGTCGGTCTCCCCCGGGCAAAGTCCGCCGTTTCGGTGTTTGTTTCAATTGAGATTTCAGCCGGACCGGTTTAGAAAAACTCAAATGACCATGCTCAACCGCGTCCACCTCAACGGCCTTCGCGCCGTCGAAACCGTCGCCCGTCTCGGCTCGCTCGCGGCAGCCGCCGGCGAACTCAATGTTTCGGCCAGCGCCGTCAGCCAGCAGATCAGCCGCACCGAAAAGCAGCTCGGCCAGGCGCTGTTCGAGCGCACTACGAACGGTCTGGTGCTGACCGAATTCGGCGCCGTCTTTGCAAGCCGCCTCGGCGCCGGGTTTCGCGAACTTGCGCAGGCGGTGGCTCTGGCAGACGAGGCGAGCCAATGCACGCTGGTGGTCTCGGTGGCGCCAGCGTTTGCCTCGAAATGGCTGCTGCCAAGGCTATCACGTCACTTCGACCGGCATCCCAACGTGCTGCTGCGCATCGACGCGTCGGTGCGGTTGGCCAATCTCGATCATTCCGACATCGACATCGCCATCCGGCTTGGCGACGGCAAATGGCCGGGCGGGCGGGCGGAACTGCTTTTGGCGCAGGAAGTCTTTCCGGTCTGCGCGCCCGGCATCGCCAGGAAATTGAAATCGATCGAGGATCTCGCCCAGACCTGCGCCATCACCGACGAGCGGGCGATGATCAACTGGGAAAGCTGGTTCACTGCCGCCGGTGTTCCGCCCGTCACCTTCCAGAAGGGCGCGCGCTTCACCGATCCGATGCTGTGCCTGGAATCGGCGATTGCGGGCCATGGCGTGATGCTCGGCTGGCAATTGCTGGCGGCGGACGCGCTGGCCGACGGGCGGCTGGTGGCGCCGTTCGGAATCCGTGCTCAGAGCGGGCTCGGCTATTGGCTGGTGACCTCGTCGGCCAAGGCCGAGAGCCGCAAGGTTCGGGACTTCAAGGCCTGGATCAGGGAAGAGATCGAGGCGACGATGGCACAGTTCGGATCGGCGAAGTCGGGCACGACTGATGGGATCGCGGTGGAAAGCAGCGTGGCACCGGACTATGTAGGATCAGACATCAAACTACGGCAGGCAGGATCATGACCACACATTCGCGCGGCGTTTCCGCATCGATCGACCCGGTGAAGCTCGACAGGCTGGCGGAGGTCGCCATCAGGGTTGGATTGCAACTGCAGCCCGGACAGGATCTGGTGCTGACATCATCGATCGCGGCACTGCCGCTGACCAGGCGCATCGTCGAGCATGCCTACAAGGCAGGTGCTGGGCTGGTGACGCCGATCTTCAACGATGACGAGATGACGCTGGCGCGCTATCGCTTCGGCGCGGATGCCGGGTTCGACCGCGCGGCCGGCTGGCTGTACGAAGGCATGGCGAAAGCCTTCTCCAACAATGCGGCGCGACTTGCCGTGCGCGGCGAGGATCCGTCGCTGTTGTCGGCGCAGGATCCGGCGAAGGTGGCGCGCGTCAACAAGGCCAATTCGATGGCCTACCAGCCGGCGCTGGAAAAGATCACCGGCTTTGACATTAACTGGAACATCGTCGCCTACCCTGACCTCGCCTGGGCCAAACAGGTCTTCCCTGGCGATGCCGACGATTTGGCGGTGGCGAAGCTCGCCGATGCCATCTTCGCCGCTTCGCGGGTGGATGTGGAAGACCCGATCGGCAACTGGAAGGCACACAATGCAGCCCTGCGCGGCCGCACCGAATGGCTCAACGGCCACAATTTCCATGCGCTGCATTTCACCGGGCCGGGCACCGACCTGACGGTCGGGCTGGCGGACGGCCATGAATGGATGGGCGGCGCCTCGACCGCCAAGAACGGCATCACCTGCAACCCGAACATCCCGACCGAAGAGGTGTTCACCACGCCGCATGCCAGGCGCGTCGAGGGTCATGTCTCCTCGACCAAGCCGCTGTCCTACCAGGGAACGCTGATCGACGATATCGCGGTGCGCTTCGAAGCGGGCCGGATCGTCGAGGCCAAGGCCTCGAAGGGCGAGGACGTGCTGAAGAAGGTGCTCGACACCGACGAAGGGGCGCGCCGTCTCGGCGAAGTGGCGCTGGTGCCGCACTCCTCGCCGATCTCGGCCAGCGGCCTGTTGTTCTTCAACACGCTGTTCGACGAGAACGCCGCCTGCCATATCGCGCTCGGCCAGTGCTATTCCAAGTGCTTCGTCGACGGTGCCTCGCTCAGCCAGGACGAGATCGCCGCGCGCGGCGGCAACAAGAGCTTCATCCACATCGACTGGATGATCGGCTCGGACAAGATAGACATCGACGGCGTCAACAAGGACGGCAGCCGCGTGCCGGTCATGCGCAAGGGCGAGTGGGCCTGAGGAGTTTCCAGCCAGCGAGGGTGTGATGGCCTTCGACATCGCGGTCAAGCGCATCTATGAGCCACCGGCACCTGGCGACGGGCAGCGGGTGCTGGTCGACCGCATCTGGCCGCGCGGGTTCAGCAAAGAGCATGCCGCGCTGGCGCTGTGGCTGAAGGACATTGCGCCGAGCGACGACTTGCGGAAGTGGTTCGGTCATGAGCCGGCGCGCTGGGCGGATTTTCAGAAGCGGTACCGCGCCGAGTTGGACAGGAATGGTGAGGCGGTGGCGCAGCTGCGTGATCTGCTCGGTAAAGGCAAGGTGACGCTGCTTTACGGCGCGCATGACGAGGCGCACAACAATGCCGTGGCGCTGGAGGGGTATTTACGTGCGGGTTGAGGCGTTCGAATTTCGTGAGTCGGCGGGACAGCGCCCCCTCTGGCCTGCCGGCCATCTCCCCCCTCGTGGGACCCTCAAGGGGGGAGATCTGCCGTTATCGTCGCCTTCGCAAACTACGAACGTGACAAGAATGGCGGAGCGTCGAAGCTGCCGATCTCCCCCCTTGAGGGGGAGATGTCCGGCAGGACAGAGGGGGGCGCCAAGGAACGCGGCGAGGCCAGCGTCGGCTCTACTTCCCCACCGCCGCCTGATAAACATCCGGCTTGAACCCGACCAGAATCCGGTCACCAACCTCCAGCACCGGCCGCTTGATCATCGTCGGCTTGGCCAACATCAGCGCCTTGGCCTTCTTTTCGTCGAGGCCCTGCTTGTCCTTATCCGACAGTTCCCGGAACGTCGTGCTGGCCTTGTTGAGCAGGACTTCCCAGCCGACCTTGCCGACCCAGTCGTCCAGCCGCTTGGCGTCCAGCCCCTCTGCCCGGTAGTCGTGGAAATGGTAGGCGGCATCATGACCTTCCAGCCAGACGCGCGCCTTCCTGATCGTGTCGCAGGTGGTGATGCCATACATCGTGGTGGTCAACGCGTGCTTCCCTAGGCTGACAAGTCGAATCCTCCCTCAGCCTAAAACCCTCTTTCCCACTTTGCCAGCGCCCAACCCGATCCGCGGATTTTTGGCGTTTCCGGCCTCAATAGTAGAAGCGCTCTTCGGTGATCTTGCCGTTCTTGACCGTATAGAGGCCCACTTCATCCATGGTGACTCGCTCGCCGGTCGCCTTGGGCGTTACGTCAAACGTAAAGCGCACCGCGAACTGGTCGCCATTGACATAGGGGCCCTCTACGGAGCCGCCATGGACTTCGTTGTTCTCTTGCCACCACTGGCCTTTCTGCTTGAGAGCCTCCTTGCCGTGGCTGATGGCCATCGGCCCCTCCATGGCTTCGTAACTGGCGATATCGTCGGCATTGTATTTTTCGGCAGCGCCTTCGTTGTCACCCTGCTTGAGGAGTTCGGTGAAATCCTTGGCAATTTCCGCAATGGTCATGGGGGTTCCTCCTGTTCAGACTGGCTTGAAGTAGGGCACCGCTTGCTGGCCTGCCATCGTCGGACCGGTCGATAGCTGACAATCCATGTCAGGACGATGGACATCTACATCCCTGCCAGCATCGGTGAGGCTAGCTCGAGAGCATCGGGCAGTTGGCGCCACGCCGCAGGCTGATATGCGCCACGTCGCCGACGCAGAATTGAAAACCCTCGGCCTGGCGCGGTGCATCGATGACGACAGGCGCGCCTTGCTCGAGTTCGGCATGCAGGCGGAGCGTGCGGCCGTGAAAGACGATGCTGTTGACGCGCGCCGGCGCCGTGCCGGGCGCGACTTCGGTCGCTGCCAGCAAATCCTCCGGACGCACGCCAATGGTTCGCATCTCGCCTTCGCCGGGTGATTGGCCGGTGTCAGAAATGGCCTCCAGAGGCAAGGCGCCGGCGGTGAAACGCAGGCGCTCGCCATCGCGGCCGACAAAACGCGATTGCAGGAGATTCATGGTGCCGATGAAGCTCGCCACGAACTTCGTGGCGGGCCGGTCGTAGAGTGTCGCCGGCGGCGCGATCTGCTCGATGCGGCCCTTGTTCATGACGACGATGCGGTCGGAGATCGACAGCGCCTCGGTCTGGTCGTGGGTAACCATGACGAAGGTGGTGCCAAGCCGCGATTGCAGCCGCTTCAACTCGACCTGCATCTGTTCGCGCAGATGCGCGTCCAGCGCCGATAGAGGCTCGTCGAGCAAGAGCACGCGCGGTTCGCAGACGATGGCGCGTGCGAGCGCTACGCGCTGACGCTGGCCGCCGGAGAGTTCGGAAACGCGAGCGCGAAGCTTGTCGGCGAGACCGACCATGTCCAGGGCTTCGCCGACGCGCTTTGCCTGCTCGGCGCCGGACAGTTTTCGCAGCGACAGGCCGAAGCCGACATTTTCGGCGACGTTCATGTGCGGAAACAGCGCATAGTCCTGGAACACGGTGTTGACAGGCCGGTCGAAGGGGCGAAGCCCCGTGATGTCGCGGCCGTCGAGCAGCACCTTGCCGTTCGATGGGCTTTCGAAGCCGGCGATGACGCGCAGGCTGGTGGTCTTGCCGCAGCCCGACGGCCCGAGCAGGGTGATGAACTCACCGCTGATGATGTCGAGATCGACGGCATCGAGCCCGACGATGCCGCCGGGAAAAATCTTGGAGACCGCCTGCAGCCGCACAAGGGGATCAGGCGCCATCGCGAACCTCGGAGGGTTTCGTGGTGTTGACCCAGAGGATCTGGCACTGCTCGACGCCAGGATTGCGGAAGGCGTGCAACAGCGTGCTTTTGAAGGCAAAACTGTCGCCGGTCTTCAGCACGTATTTTGTCGAATCGACCACCAGTTCGACCTCACCGGCGAGCACGCAGCCGAATTCATGGCCGGCATGGGCGTAGGCTTCGGCGGTGCCGCCACCGGCCTCCACCGTCACCAGCATGCCGGTCAGCGTCGCACCCGGCGGCGACAGCAGCGCCTTTGCAATGCCTTCCGATTTAACGGGGATGGCGCGGCGACTGCTGGCGCGCACGCAATAGAGATCGCTGACGGCATCGTTGCCGTCGGCGATCAGCGCCGACGGCTCGATGTCGAGCGCGGCGGCGAGCGGCCAGATCACCTTGACGCGCAAAGAGGACATGCCGCGCTCGATCTGGCTCAGCGCACCGATCGACACGCCGGCCCTGGCGGCCAGCTCGGCCAGCGACAGGTGGCGTTCGAGCCGCAGCGCCCGCACGCGCCGGCCGACCCGCACATCGGCATCGTCCTTCGACTTCTGCGCCGCCTCGTCAAGAACATCCATGCGTAAGTCCTCGTTTTCTTCCCCTTCTCCCCTTGTGGGGTGAGAAGCGGTTCACCCAGCGACGAAAAGCCAATTGCTTGGCTTTTCGAGCTTCGAACGCCCTGAGCCTACGAAGGGCCGGGCGTGGTAGCCGATCCACCCTGCCGGGTCCCCGCTGCTTCGCAGCGTCCCGGCGTTCGCCGGCCTTTCATCGTGCCACTGGCACGATGAATTCGCTTACGCGAACCGGCTGCTCACCCCACAAGGGGAGAAGGGAAGACCTTAGCGTCACCCGCCCGCCTTCACCTTTTCGAACATCTTGGCCATATCGTCATTCTGTTTCATCGGTCCTGTGAAGATGGTGCTTTTCAGCATCACTTCGGGATCCGACGGCAGCTGCAGCTTCTCCAGTTCCTCCTTCGGCACGCCGGCGAAAGCGGTGCTGAGCGAGCTGCCATAGCCGTAGGACTGGATCAGGTATTTACCCGAATCGGCATCCAGCCGGCTGTTGATGAAGTCATAGGCGAGATCGACATTCTTGGCGTCCTTCAGCATGACGAAGCCGCAGGCCCAGGTCAGCATCCCCTCCTTCGGCTTCATGAACTCGACCGGCACGCCCTGCTTCTTGAGCGACGTGGCGGACGCATTCCAGGTCATGGCGGCGACCAGCTGCCCGCTGGCCAGCGCCTGTTCCACCGAAGTCATGTCGGTGGTGTAGTTGGAGAGCAGCGGGCGCTGCTCGCGCAATTTTGCCGCCACCTTGTCCATCTCGGCAGGCGTCATGTCGAACGGATTGACGCCGACCAGAAGCGCGGCAACGATCGGCGTGTCATGGACGGCGTCGATGGTCGCCATGCGGCCGGCATATTGCTTGTCCCACAAAAGGTTCCAACTCGCCTCGGGGTTCTTCACCAGGTCGGTGCGGTAGAGGATCGAGGTGTTGCCCCAGTCCCACGGCACCATCCAGACCTTGCCGTCGCCGGCCTGCAGGTCGGGCAGGTTCTTGAACACCGGGAAGATCGAATCCCAGTTCTTGATGCGCTTGGTGTCGATCGGCTGCAGCAGGCCTTCCTTGTTCCAGCGCGCCACCTTGTCATAGCAGGGATGCGCGATATCAGGACGGAACCCAGCCTTGACCTTGGTGAAGGCGTCATCGTCGTCACCGAAGATCGAGGCCTCGACGCCATCGGGGTGCGCGGCGAGGAAGCTCTTGTTGAAATCGGGCAGTTCGTAACCCGACCAGGTGAAATACTGCAGCTTCTCGGCGGCCAGCGCCACGGTCGACGACAGTGCGAGCGCCAGTGCGGCGAGGCCGGCCCGGGCTTTGGATCCGGCTGTCGATTTCAGGTGGAATGCCATTTTTCGTTCTCCTCTCTTTCGTTGTTGTGATCAGGCTGGATTGGCAGGTACCCGGCGAACCGCACCGAGCCCGCGATGGCGCAGGACCTCGGCGGTGCCGGCGATGACGAAGGACACGGCCAGGATCACTGTCCCCAAGGCCATGACGGTCGGCAGCGACCGGGGAAAGCGCAGCTGGCTCCAGATGTAGAGCGGCAGCGTCGGCTCGGTGCCGGCGAGGAAGAAGACGACGATGAATTCGTCGAAGGAGATCAGGAAGGCGAGCATGAAGGCCGACAGCACGGCAGGCAGGCTGAGCGGCAGCATGACGCGCCGGAACGTCGTCCAGTCGGAGGCGCCGAGGTCGAGCGCCGCCTCGCGGACCGTCTTCGGGATGGCGGCGAATCGGCTGCGCATGATCACCACCGTCGTCGGCAGCGCCACCAGGATGTGGCCGAGCACGATGGCGATGCGTGATGGCCCGAGGCCGACGAGGTTGACAAGGATCAGCAGCGATATGCCGACGATGACGCCCGGAATGAGGATCGGCAGCCGCGCGATGGCGCTGATCGTGGCGGCCATCGGCGAGCGGCCGTAGAGATCCATGTAGGATACCGTGATGCCGCAGAGCGTCGCACCGGAGGCCGCCATGACGCCGATGACAAGACTGTTTTCGAGAGCGCCGGACAGCGCCGGATTGCCATGGAGTGTCGCATACCATTGCAGCGTAAAGCCCTGCAGCGGAAACGCCGCCTGGATGGAATCGTTGAAGGAAAACAGCGGGATCAGCAGGACCGGCAGATACAGGAAGACCAGATAGGCAAGTACGTAGAGGCCGAGCCAGCGCCCATCCTGTTTCGTGCTGATGCGCTCCGCTTTCATGTGCGGCTGCCAAATCTGCGGTCGGCGCCCCGGGCGACCAACACCACGACGAGGATGACCAGCATGACGCAGACCGAGAGCGCGGCTCCGAACGGCCAGTCATTGGCCTTGCCGAACTGCGCCTGGATCAACGTGCCGATCATGGTGCTGGCGGGACCGCCGACGAGCGCCGGCGTGACATAGTCGCCAACCGTCGGCACGAAGACGACGAGGGCCGCGGCCAGAACGCCGGGCATCGAATTGGGCAGCACGACGCGGCGGAACGAGGTGAACGGCCGCGCACCCAGATCGGAAGCGGCCTCGATCAGCGATTTCGGAATGGTATCCAGCGCCACATAGATCGGCAGGATGGCGAACGGCGCATAGGCATGCGCAAGCGTGACGACGACGGCCGCCGGCGTGTTGAGAAAGGCCAGCGTCGGCTCCGACCAGATGCCGCTTTCGATCAGCGCCGAGTTCAAGACGCCGTTGTAGGCGAGCACGATCTTCCAGGCGAAGACGCGCAGGAGATAGCTGGTCCAGAACGGCAGCGTCACCAGGAACAACAGCAGGCCACGCCGCCTGCCGGCATGGAAGGCAAGATAATAGGCGACGGGATAGGCGGTAACGACCGTGGCCAGCGTGACAAGCGCGGCGATGATCAGCGAGCGCAGCGTCACCGTCCAGTATAGCGGATCGGAAACCACGGTGAGGACATTCGCCAGGCTGAAACCGGTGCCGAGCAGTGAACCGTCATTGTTGCGGAAGGCCAGGAACAGCACGAGGCCAAGCGCAAACAGGATCAGCAGGAACGTGACAATCGCGCCCGGCAGCAGCATCGCGAGTCGGAAGCCCGATGAAGATCGGACTTCTGGCGCCTGCGCTGCAACGATGGCCGACATCGACCTGCCCACTTTTTGAAATCGACAGAGATTTTTTCATATTCATGAAACTGTCAAGCGGAATCACACTGGCTGTTGCGTTGATGCATTCATCCGTCGTGGGATAGACCTTTGACAGGAATCCGGTGAAAGTGCCGCGCCGATCCGGCAAGCGCATTTTCGATCTTTCGGAGGACCCAACGCCATGACGAACCTGACACATCTGCCCGCCGAAGGCCTGTTTGTCGGGCGCGCCAGGGGCAGTGACGCCTCGTATCCCCTGGTGGTCACGGTGCGTGACGGCACCGTCTTCGACATCACGTCGAGCGCGGCACCAACCGTGCGTGACGTCTGCGAGATGGCCGATCCGGCAGGGCATGTGCGCTCGGCCAGGGGCAAGCCGATCGGCTCGCTGGATGACATCGCGGCCAACAGTTTCGAGACTAGGCGCAATCCGGCAAAGCCCTATCTGCTTTCCCCGGTCGACCTGCAGGCGATCAAGGCCTCGGGCGTAACATTCGTCGTCAGCCTGCTCGAACGGGTGATCGAGGAGCAGGCACGCGGTTCGGCGGAAAAGGCCGACGCCATCCGCGCCGACATTGCCGGGCTGATCGGCCACGACCTTTCGAAGCTCAAGCCCGGTTCGCCCGAAGCGACGGAGATCAAGGCCAAGCTGATTTCGCGCGGTGCCTGGTCGCAATATCTGGAAGTCGGCATCGGCCCCGATGCCGAGATCTTCACCAAATGCCAGCCGATGGCCTCGGTCGGCTTCGGCGCCGATGTCGGCCTGCATCCGGTGTCGACCTGGAACAATCCGGAGCCGGAGATCGCCATGATCGCCGCCTCAGGCGGCAGGATCGTCGGCGCCACGATCGGCAACGACGTCAATCTGCGTGACGTCGAAGGGCGCTCCGCGCTGCTGCTCGGCAAGGCCAAGGACAACAACGCCTCCGCGTCGCTTGGCCCCTTTATCCGCTTGTTCGATGACACTTTCTCGATCGACGATGTCAAGCAGGCCGTGGTGCGCCTGAAGGTGGAGGGCGAGGACGGATTTTCGCTGGAGGGCGCAAGCTCGATGGCCGAGATCAGCCGTTCGCCGGAAGAACTGGTTGCCGCGGCCATGGGCCCGCACCACCAATATCCGGACGGGCTGGCGCTCTATCTCGGCACCATGTTCGTGCCATCGAAGGATCGCGGCGAAAAGGGCAAGGGTTTTACGCACAAGGTCGGCGACATCGTCACCATCTCGTCGGAGAAATTCGGCGCGCTGGTCAACCGTGTGCGGCTGTCGCCCGATTGCCCGCACTGGACCTACGGCGCCAGCCATCTGATGCGCGACCTGGCGAAGGCTGATCTTATCTAGCGGTTCTTTAAGCGGCCTTGGTCCCGAAAGGAAGCCATCGGTTGTGGAGCACGCAGCGTGCCGATCGTGGCCGCGACAATCCGTTCGGCTGAGCCTCGACGTCAATCATCAGTCTGCCGGAAAAAATCATCCCAACTGATGCAATCTGATGGGCCTGTTGATGGCGCTGCATCGGGCGCCAACTACATCTGCAGATGGAGGCTTGCCATCCGTCGAAAAAGGGAATGCTCTGGGGCATCCGAGCGGCGCTGGCAAAAGACGCAACCGGCTCAAGCCGGAACAAGGGACGGATCATCTTCAACCGGGAGGAAATCAAATGCTGAGAAGACTGAGACTTGTGCTCTACGGCCTGCTGGTCGCGCTGACGGTCATTCCGGCGGCGGCGCAGGCCAAGACATTCTACTGGATATCACATGGCGGCCCGGCCGATCCGGTCTGGACCTACTTCCTGGCCGGCGCCAAGCAATGGGCCAAGGACACCGGCAACACCGTCAATACCTCGTTCCACAATGGCGACGTCGCCTCCCAGCAGGAAGCGGTTCGCGCCGCTCTCTCCGCCAAAGCCGACGGCATCGTCACCACCAGTCCCGACCCGGGCAGCCTTGTCGAAATCGTAAAGGAGGCGCGTGCGGCCAACGTCCCGATCATCAACTTCAACACGCCCGATCCCAAGGCCAATTTCAACGCCTATGTCGGCGGCGACAACGTCACCTTCGGCAAGCACTGGGCGCAATACCTGGTCGACAAGGGCCTGGTGAAGAAAGGCGACTTCGTCTGGATGCCGGTCGAGATCCCGGGCGCCACCTATGGCGTCCAAGAAGAGGAAGGCATCAAGAGCGTCTTCGGACCGCTCGGCGTCACCTATGAAGTGACCGAGGCGACGCTTGACCAGGCCGAGGTGATCAACCGCATGGTCGATTACCTGACCGCCCACAAGGGCAAGGTGAAGGCAATCATCGGCCTCGGCGACCTGGTCACCGGCTCGATCAAGCGGGTGTTCGATCAGGTCGGCGTCAAGCCGGGTGAAATCCCGGTCGTCGGCTGGGGCAACTCGCTCGACACCACGCAGGAAGTGCTGAACGGCTATGTCAATGCCGGCCAGTGGCAGGATCCGCAGGCGACCAGCTATGTCGCGCTGTCGCTCGCCAACATGGCCGCGTCAGGCATTCCTCCGGGCTTCAACGTCATCACCGGCGCGCTCTATGAAAAGGACACCGCGACGGTCTACGACAAGATCCTGTCGGGCAAATAAACCGCGATCCCTGGCGCCGCACCGTCTCTGGCATGCGGCGCCAGATGTCCCCTTGCGCCGCGAGAGGCCTGCCCGATGCGGTGGAGATCGCGGCCCGTTCTAATCATGTCGCGGGTTCCTAGTGGAAAATCATTCG
Source organism: Mesorhizobium sp. dw_380 (assembly GCF_018588885.1). Taxonomy (GTDB): domain Bacteria; phylum Pseudomonadota; class Alphaproteobacteria; order Rhizobiales; family Rhizobiaceae; genus Mesorhizobium. Next base: position 33,090 of record NZ_JAFFIW010000030.1, on the reverse strand, counting down.
CCCATCCAACGCCTGATCGCGCGGTCTGAATTCGGACCCCTCGTCCTGCTCGTTGTCGAAATCGCCGTTTTCTGGGGCTTCAACCACGACTTCCTGTCGCCGCAGAACATTTCCAACACGCTGGCCTTCACCGTCGAGCTCGGCCTGATCGCCCTGGCGATGACGCTGCTGATGACGTCAGGCGAATTCGATCTTTCCGTCGGATCCCTGTTCGGCTTCTCGCCGGTGCTGATGTGGACGCTGTTCAACAGCGGCGTCACCTCGCTGGAAATGGGCTTCGTCATCGCGCTCGTGGTTGCCGCCTTGATCGGCCTGGTCAATGGCTGGTTCGTCACGCAGCTCAAGATCCCGTCCTTCCTGGTGACGCTCGGTATGCTGCTCGTGGTGCGCGGCAGCGCCCTTTTCATCACCGACGGTTTTCCGCAGCGAACCTGGAGCGCCGAGGGCAGCTGGCTGGCGGAGGCGCTGGTCGGCGACTTCTTCATCGGGCCGTTCCGCATCTACATGTCGCTGTTCTGGTTCATCGCCGCGGCGATCGCGCTCGGCTACGTGCTGACGCAAAGCCGGACCGGCAACTGGATTCAGGCGGCAGGCGGCAATCCCAGCGCGGCGCGCGCCCGCGGCGTCAATGTCAACCGCGTCAAGATCGGGCTGTTCGTGCTGTCGTCAATCATGGCCTCGCTGGCCGGCGTCATCTCCTCGCTGCGCACCTCCGCCGCCAACCCCAACAGCGGCACCGGCTACGAGCTTGAGGTGATCGCCATGGTGGTGATCGGCGGCACGGCCCTGACCGGCGGGCGCGGCACCATCATCGGCACCGTACTCGGCATCCTGATCCTGCGCGTGATGCGCAACGGCATCGTGCTGATCGGCGTGCCCGGACTTGCCTACAACATCTTCATCGGCGCGATCATCCTTGGCATGATGGCGCTCCACTCATGGCTGGAACGCCGGCATCAGGCAGGGACGTGAACCATGGCCGAGCCATTGATCCGCATGCAGAACATCCGCAAGTCCTATGGGCGCGTGCAGGCGCTGGTGGACGCCAATTTCCATGTCAATGAACGCGAGATCGTCGGCCTGCTCGGCGACAACGGCGCCGGCAAGTCGACGCTGATCAAGGTTTTGTCGGGAGCGGTGCCGCTGACCAGCGGCGACATCTTCATTCGCGGCAAGAAGGTCACCTTGCACAGCACCAGCGACGCCATCGCCCAAGGCATCGAGACCATCTACCAGGATTCGGCGCTGGTCACGCAACTGTCGATCGCACGCAATTTGTTCCTCGGACGCGAGCCGATCAAGCCGCCGCGTTTCCTGAACCGCATGGATCAGGACGCGATGAACAATGTCGCCCGCGACCTGCTCAAACAGGTCGGCATCTCGAAGAACATTCCGCCGACGACGCCGATCGGCTCGCTGTCCGGCGGCGAGCGCCAGGCGGTGGCGATCGCGCGCGCCATGCATTTCGACAGCGACCTCATCATTCTCGACGAGCCGACCAACAATCTTGGCGTGGCCGAAACACAAGGCGTGCTGAGCTTCGTGCGCAACGCCCGCGATTCCGGCCATTCCTGCATCTTCATCGCGCACAATATCCACCACGTCTTCCAGGTGGTCGACCGCATCGTCGTCATGCGCAGGGGCAAGGTGGTCGCCGACGACATCGATCCGAAGACGACGACCGTGGCGGAAGTCGAGCGGATCATCACCGGCATGTCGGACAAGGAAATCCGCGACGCCATCGCCGACGGCAAGCCGTCGCATTGAGGACGGGCGGAAGCCGTCATGTCGAAGCAGCCGAATGCGCATCGCGGTGATGGGTGCCGATCACCTGTCGCTCAGATCGCATCGCCTGTCACGTCGGATGTCACATGGCTTGTCTGGCGCACCATCGCATCGGCGCATAGGGTTGCGGCATGAAGGCCACCGTCTCTGATATCGCCAGGAGTTGCGGGCTCTCGACCGCGACGGTCGACAGGGTGCTCAACAACCGGCCCGGCGCCAGCGCCGCCAACCGGCAGCGTGTCATGGAGGCCGCCAAGCAGCTTGGCTATTTGCCGGTCGCCGATCAGGTGACGCTTCCCTCCAGGCCTGCAAACCTCGAATTCTTCCTGCCGATCGGCAGCAACGCCTTCATGCAGGATTTGGCAAGGCACATCGAGGACTATGCGTCGCGCCTGCCGCTGGTCGCTTCCTGCCGGATCCACAATCTCGCCGGCATCGCGCCGAACGCGCTGCAGACTGCCGTCGAAAATCTGTCGCTAAGGGCCAATGGCGTCGGTGTCATCGCCATCGACCATCCACGAACCCGCAACATCCTGCGCGACATCGTCGACGCCGGCATCCGCCTGGTGACGCTGGTGTCCGATATCCCGGCCGCCCCGCGCTCGGCCTATGTCGGCATCGACAACCGGGTGGCGGGGCGAACGGCGGCACTTTTGATGGGGCGCTTCCTCGGCGGCCGCGAGGGCCATCTGGCAATGGTCGTCGGCTCGCGCTCCTATCGCGGCCATGAGGAGCGTGAAATGGGCTTTCGCTCCGTGCTTGGCGAGGAATTTCCCAACCTCACCGTGACCAGCGCCGTCGAGATCAACGACGAACCCGATGCCAGCTACGCCGAGACCATGAAGGCGCTGCACAACGAACCTGAACTGCTCGGCATCTATTGTGTCGGGGCCGGACGCTCCGGCGTTGCGAAAGCCATCCGGGAAGCCAGGCCCAATCGCAAGCCGGTGTTCATCTGCCACGACCTCACCAAGGAAACACGCGGCTATCTCGTCGACGATCTCGTCGACGTCGTCATCGACCAGAACGCCAGGCTGATCGCGGAACAGTCGGTGATCCGCCTGCTCGGTTCCATTGCGTCATCGGCGCCCTACCTGACGCGGAAATTCATCGAGCCGCGCCTGATCTTCAGGGAGAACGTGCCGGTTCAATAGGTTAGCGCGCTGGAGCAAGGCCGCTTTGTTCGGATTTGTAGGAGGATTGGTGGGTGGTGCGGCAATTCTGCACACCTGCTATGCAACTTTTATGGTTGCCGAATCATTGGGCAACTCGTAGGTTCTGGTTGTCGGCCATCTACTCCTCCCAGATGCGATGCCGGCGCTGAGTGGGGTGCACCTCCTCCCGCACCACATTCGAAATCGAGCCCGCTGCCACCTCCTCCCGGCAGCGGGCTTTTTTCGTTCAACCAGCAGGATTGTAGGACCGCCTGCGTCAAAGCGGCGCCAGGCATCGCCTCATCATACGATGGGCAAATCATCAGCAGCCAAGGCGGAACTCAACCGGCGGCAGTGCCCCTGAAGGAAACGATCAGTCCTTCGGCCATGCGCACGAACTGCGCGCTCGGGCCCTCTGTGCCCACCGTCTGCACGCTGACACGCGCGCCCTCGAACAGCAGCGACAGCGTATCAGCCAAAAGCTCGGCCTGGCCGATGCCGGCATCCCGGCAGAGCGCCACGAGACGCTCGCGCTGGGCTTCCTTGAGTTCCTTGATCACGCGCCTGGCCGGATGGTCGGGCTCAGTCAGTTCCGCGGCAGCGTTGGCCATATCGCAGCCGCGGCCATCCGCATTGAGCATTGCAGCCGCCTTGCGAACCCATGCATGAAGCTGGGCGAGCTTGTCGCCCGGAAATTCGGCCTCGAATGCTTCCCACATCGCGCCGGCCTTGGACGCATTGGCGCGCAGGCATTCGACGATCAGATCGTCCTTGGATTCGAAGTGACGATAGAGCGTCATCTTGTTCGTGCCGGCAGCTTCGGTGATGGCGTCGACGCCAACACCCTTGATGCCATGCTTGTGGAACATGTCACGCGCCGTCTCCAGGATCCGATCCCGGGGACGAGGGCGCTCCACGACGCCGTCTGTCATCATGCTCTCCTTTCGTTTCCAAAAAACCCTCGGCCACCTCTTGACTAGGGTGTTACCGGTCTGTAACTTCCAGAATGTTACTTACTGGTAACACCTATGTCGCCCGTCGTCAATCAAAAGGCCGTGAACTGGTCTTGCCAGTGAGACGGGGCCAGACTGAGACGGGTGAAAAACTGCCAATCATGCGGCCTCGGCCGGTGAAGAGATGAAAAACGGTTCGCGAGCATGGGCTGCGAATCGACAGACAAGGAGCCGGCCAATGCCACAGCGCCGCGATCTTACCATAGATGAGGCCGTCCGGGATCCGATGATCCGGCTGGTCATGAAGGCAGATGGGGTCGACCCCCGCGCCTTCGAGAAAATGCTTCGCTCGCTTGCCGATGGGCAGCATCGCGAGGTGCCGTTGCTGCGTTCACGCGAAGAGAACCGTGACGGACGTGGCCAGTTATCCAGGGTTGCCAGTGCATTCGGCAGGGCAAGAGCAGCCGGCGAGGCATGTGTGTCGTGGTAAACTTCTTCATTCACCGTCCGATCTTCGCCTCGGCGATCGCCATCATCATGGTGCTCGCCGGGACGATCTGTTATTTCCTGCTGCCCGTCTCGCAGTTTCCCGACATCACGCCGCCGCAGGTCGTGGTCAGCGCCCACTATCCGGGCGCCAGCGCGCAAGTCGTGGCCGACACGGTGACGACGCCGCTGGAGCAGCAGATCAACGGCGTGCAGGGCATGACCTACATGTCGTCGACGAGCTCCAACGACGGCTCCTCGACCATCACCATCACCTTCGATGTCGGCTATTCGCTGAGCACCGCCGCCGTCGACGTCCAGAACCGCGTCTCGCAGGCGGCCTCGTCGCTGCCGGCGATCGTCAATCAGGGCGGAGTGACGATCAAGAAGCAGAATCCGAACTTCGTCCTGATCGTCAACCTGACCTCGCCTGACAAGTCCGTCGATCCGGTGGCGCTGTCGAACCTCGCCTATCTGCAGGTCGTCGATCCGCTGAAGCGTCTGCAAGGCGTCGGTGACGTGCAGATCTTCGGTGAACGGCGCTATTCGATGCGCGTCTGGCTCGATCCGGACAAGCTCGCCAATCTCGGCATCACCGCCGTCGACGTGCAGAATGCCATCTCCGAGCAGAACGTCCAGGTGGCGGCCGGCAAGATCGGCCAGTCGCCGGCGCCCGGCGGCACCGCCTTCGAAATGCAGGTCAACGCCGTCGGCCGCCTGAGCGATCCGAAGGAATTCGGCGACATCGTGGTGCGCGCCAACACCGACACCGGTTCGCTGGTGCGGCTGCGCGACGTCGCACGCATCGAGCTCGGCGCGCTGCAATATTCGTCCTCGGCCTTCTTCGGCAAGGACCCGACCGTCGTGCTCGCCGTCTACCAGATGCCCGGCTCCAACGCGCTCGACCTTCAGCAGCGCGTCAAGGACAAGATGCAGGAGTTGTCGGCCCGTTTCCCGAAGGGCGTCTCCTACGCCATGCACTATGACACGACGCGCTTCGTCTCGGCGTCGATGCATGACGTGCTGATCACGCTCGGCGAAGCCCTGGTGCTGGTCGTCGCCGTTGTGTTCATCTTCCTGCAGAGCTGGCGCACGACGATCATCCCGACCATCGCCATTCCGGTGTCGCTGGTGGCGACGCTTGTCGTCATGGAGATGCTGGGCTTCTCGCTCAACATGCTCTCGCTCCTCGGCATGGTGCTGGCGATCGGGCTTGTCGTCGACGACGCCATCGTCGTGGTCGAGAATGTCGAACGACAATTGGAGGCCGGGCTGAAACTGCTGGCGGCGACCAAGGCTGCCATGGCCGAAGTCACCGGTCCGATCATCGCCACCACCGCCGTGCTGATGGCCGTGTTCGTGCCTGTCGCCTTCATTCCTGGTGTTTCGGGGCGGCTCTATAATCAGTTCGCGCTGACGGTGGCGATTTCCGTCGGCATCTCCGCCTTCAACTCGCTGACGCTCAGCCCGGCGCTGAGTGCCGCTTTCCTGCGCCATCGCCAAAGCACGCAGTTCGTGCTGTTCCGCTGGTTCAATACGGGCTTCGACAGGCTGTCGCATGCCTACGCCCATGGCGTGCGCTTCCTCATCCGCCTGCGCTGGGTCATGCTCGGCCTGTTCGCGGCCGGACTGGTCGCAACATACTTCGTCTGGCAGCGCCTGCCGTCGACCTTCCTTCCGGTCGAGGACCAGGGCTATTTCTTCGTCGTCATCCAGTTGCCCGACGGCGCGTCGCTGGAGCGCACCGACGCGGTGGCCCAGAAGGCGCGCGACATCCTGCAGTCGACGCCTGGCGTAGACATCGTCGGCTCGATCAGCGGCCTGAACTTCCTGACCAGTGCGGCGCAGTCGAACTCGGCGGTCGAGTTCGCCATCCTGAAGCCCTGGGAGGAGCGCGGCCCCGACCAGAGCGCCTCGAAGCTGGTTGCCGACGTGCGCGGCAAGCTGATGCAGATACCGGAAGCTTTCGCGCTCTCCTTCGATCCGCCCTCGATCCCAGGTATTGGTACCACGGGCGGCTTCGAATTCGTCGTCGAGGATCTCACCGGTCGCGGCAGCACGGCCCTCAACGATGCGACGCAAGCCGTGATCGCCGAGGCGCGCAAGCAACCGGAAATCAATCCGCAGCAGCTGTTCTCGCCGTTCTCGACCTCGACGCCGCAGTTCAACTACGACCTCGACCGCAGCAAGGCCAAACTGCTTGGCCTCAACCTGCCCGACGTCTTCAACACGCTGCAGATCTATCTCGGCTCGCTCTACGTGAATGACTTCAACCTGTTCGGTCGCACCTTCCGGGTGACCATCCAGGCCGACAAGGATGCACGTGCGGGTGCCGCCGACATTTCGCGGCTTTATGTGCGCAACGCTTCCGGCGGCATGGTGCCGCTCAGCACGCTCGGCAAGCTGGTGCCTTTCGTCGGGCCGGAAACCGTACCGCACTATAACAACAACGCCTCTGCCTCGATCAATGGCGGTGCCGCACCGGGCTTCTCCTCGGGCCAGGCGGTCGCCGCCATGGAACGGGCGGCTGCCACCGCCCTGCCCAGGGATTTCGGTTTCGAATGGACCGGCATCACTTTCCAGGAGCTCAAGGCAGGATCGATCGCGTCCGTCGTCTTCGGCCTCGCCATCGTCTTCGTCTTCCTGATCCTGGCGGCGCAGTATGAGAGCTGGGCGATGCCGTTCATGGTGCTGCTGGCGGTGCCATTGGCCTTGTTCGGCGCCTTCGCGGCCCTCTGGGTGCGCGGCATGCAGATCGACGTCTATTCGCAGATCGGCTTCGTCATGCTGATCGGCCTGGCTGCCAAGAATGCGATCCTGATCGTCGAGTTCGCAAGACGGCGGCGCGAAGAGGGCCTCAGCATCGTCGAGGCGGCAATGGAAGCCGCGCGGCTCAGGCTACGGCCGATCCTGATGACGGCCTTCGCCTTCATCCTCGGCGTTCTGCCGCTGATGTTCGCCACCGGCGCCGGTGCCGCAAGCCGCCAGTCGATCGGCACCACCGTGTTTGGCGGCATGGTCGCCGCGACCATCCTGTCGCTGGTGTTCGTGCCTGTCTTCTACGCGGTCATCGAACAGTTGCGGGAACGCCGTGAAGGCGGCAAGCCCGCCTCCAAGCACACTGAACCAACTGCCGAACCCGCCTTCCCTCCCCTGGCGGAAGCGGCCGAATAAGATTGGAGAACTATCATGCGTAAATGGAAAATCGCGTTGGGAACGGCTGTCGCGCTGGGCGCCATCTCGGTGGCCAGCGTCCACCTCCTCGACATGGGCAACCTCAGGCTCAGCTCCGGCACGGCCGGAGCGGCAACGCCCGCTCCAGCGGCATTCGTCATGCCGGTGCCGGTGGCGAGCGTGGTGAAGAAGACGATCCCGATCTATCTCGACTATGCCGCCCGCATCGAGCCGATCCGCAGCATCACGCTGCAAGCGCGCGTCCCCGGCTACCTGCAGGAACAGACGGCGCAAGACGGCGCCGATGTGCGGCAGGGCGACCTTCTCTACAAGATCTCGCCTGACGACTTCCAGGCCGCGCTCGACCAGGCGAAAGCCCAGGTCCAGCGGGATACGGCGACGCTCGATTATGCGCGGTCCAATCTCGGCCGCGGCACCGAGCTCGCCAAGAGCGGTTACCTGGACAAGGACAGCTTCGACCAGCGCACCAGCACCTTGCGCGAGGCGCAGGCCTCGCTGGCGCTCAACCAGGCGGCGGTGCGCACGGCGGAGCTCAATCTGAGCTACGCAGAAATCCATGCTCCGTTCAACGGGCGCCTGGGCCGCAACCAGGCCTCGGTCGGAACGCTGGTCAGCGTAGCCGGCACGGTGCTCAACACGCTGGTGCAACTCGACCCGATCTATGTCACCTTCAATCCGAGCGAGACGGATCTGGCCGAGATCGAGCAGGCACGCGCAGCCGGCCCGATCGAGGTGGAGGTCCTGCTGCCGGGCGAGACCGAGACCGGCCAGAAGGGCGAACTCACCTTCATCGACAACACGGTCGACCATTCGACCGGCACCATCACCGCACGCGCCACCATCGGCAATGCGAAGTTCACGCTCATACCTGGCCAGTACGTTCGCGTGCGGCTGCACATCAAGCAGCAACCCGACGCGCTGATGGTGCCGCAGACGGCACTGGGCTCGAGCCAGCTCGGCAAATATCTCTACGTCGTCGGCAAGGGCAACACGGTCGACCAGCGGCTGGTCTCGATCGGCCCGACGAGCGGCGACCTGATCGCCATCCTGAGCGGCGTCTCTGAAGGCGACCAGGTGATTACAGGCAATCTGCAGAAGATCGGCCCCGGAATGCCGATCTCGCCACTGCCACAGAAACCGGCTACCTGAATCCCCCGCAGGCCCGGTTTCCGCGCGGCGTCCTCGACCTTTTCTCAGGTCGTGGGCGCCGCTTTCACGAGCAGGCCAACAAGAGCGGCCACATCGGCGCGGTCGGCCTTGGCCGGTGGCATGAAGGCGCAGTAGGGGTGACCGAGGCGCACCGAGATCGGCGACAGCGCGATCAGGCGGCCGGCCTCCAGGTCGGCCTGCGCCATCACCCGCTGGCCAAGCGCCATGCCCAGACCCAACCTCGCTGAAGCTATCGCCAGACTGGATAGCCCGACACGCCGCCCGTGCGACGGGTCGGGCGCGCGGCTGCCGCCGCATGCCGCGAACCAATCGGCCCAGGTCGGGTGCGAGGCGTAGTTCGGGCCCCAATTGGTGTGGATGAACAGGCCCTCATGCAGTTCCATGAGGCTTGGGTCGCCATTGCCATGCCGGTGCCAGAACTCCGGCGCGCAGACCGGCAGCACATCGTCATGGACGAGGCGGATCATCCGCAGGCTGGGATAGTGATAGTCGCCGTAGGAGATGCGCAGATCGACGTTCTGGCGCATCAGATCGATCGGATCATCCTCTGCCCGCACATCGATCGCCATGTGCGGGAAAGCTTCGAGAAGTGACGCCAGCCTCGGCGCGAGCCACAGCTCGGCCAGCGAAAACGGCACGCTGACCACAAGCCTTGTTCTCAAGCCGCCTTCAAGCATGCGCCGGCCGACGGCGGCGATGTCGCCAAGCGCACGGGCGGTCTGTGGGTAGATGGCATGGCCGGCATCGGTCAGCGTGATGCGGTTGCCCGTGCGCACGAAGAGCTGCTTGCCGAACCAGGTTTCGAGATTGCGGATCTGCTGGCTGACCGCGGCGGACGATACGCCAAGCTCGCTCGCGGCCAAGGTGAAGCTGCCGGCGCGAGCCGCGACTTCGAAGGTCTTGATCGCATTCAGCGGCGGTAGCCGATCCATACAGGCTCCATAAGTTTTTCTTGCCCAGTCCTAATAATTTTCCGCGTTGAGAGAAAGAATTTTTTGCCGTCCTCTGTGTCCAACCCAGGGAGCACGCGACATGAAAGACATCCTCGATCTCGACCGCTATCCGCTCGACCGCGAAGGCAGCGCCGAATGGACCCGCCTTATCGAGCTGTCCATCGCAGCGCTCGAAGACGACGGCATGTTCAATCTCGAAGGCTTTTTGCGGCCCGGCGTCGCCGAACAGGCGGTGGGGGAAATCAAGCCGGTCATGGACACGCAGTCCCATGTCCACAAACGCACGCACAACATCTACTTCAAGCCCAGCATTCCTGAACTCGCGCCCGATCACCCGGCCCTGCGCAAGGTCGAGACTATCAGCCACACCGTCTGTGCCGACCAGATTCCCGGCAGCATGGTGATGGCGATCTACGAATATGAACCGCTTGTGCGTTTCCTCGCGGCGACGATGGGAAAGGCAAAGCTGCATGGCATGCAGGACCCGCTGGCCCGCACCAATGTCATGGCCTATCGCGCCGGCGAGGCGTTGAACTGGCATTTCGACCGCTCGGAATTCACCACGACGCTGCTGCTGCAGCAGGCGGAGCGTGGCGGCGATCTCGAATACCGCACCGATCTCAGATCAGACGACGATCCGAACTATGACGGCGTCGCCCGGCTGCTCGAAGGCCGTGATCCTGAAGCCAGAGTCCTGCGCATGAAACCGGGCACGCTGAATGTCTTTCGCGGCAAGAACACCGCGCATCGCGTCACAACCGTCGAAGGCGAGCGCGAACGCATGATCGCGGTGTTTTCCTACTATGAGAGGCCAGGCGTGATGTTCAGCGCCGAGGAACGGGTCGGCTTCTACGGCCGCGCGGCCTGAGCCGCCCCAGGCGCACTCGGGCCGGGTTGTCGGCGAAGATGAAAATCCGAAAATGGCTCTTGTTAGATTGTCGACAATCTGATTGTCTTGCCGTCTGTTCTCGCTGGAGGTAGCCGGATGGTGAAGACGGATTTCAGCCCGATTGCCGACACGACGCGCCGCGCCGAGATCGTGGCGCTGCTTAGACGCGCGATCCTGACCGGTCAGTTGGAACCCGGCCAGAAGCTCAATGAGCTGCGTATCTCCGAACAGATGCGGGTCAGCCGCGCGCCATTGCGCGAGGCGATGCGCGAGCTGGTGCAGGAAGGTCTCCTGACCAGCATTCCCTATGCCGGCACTTTTGTCATCGACGTCACCGCCAAGGACATCGACGATGCCTATTCGCTGAACAAGGTGCTGGACGAGTTCGCCATCGAACGGACATGGCCGCAGCGCGACCAGCGCTTCTTCGATGAGCTCGACCGGCGCCACGAAGCGGTGAAGCTGGCGACACGCAACCTCGACACCACCCGGCAGATCGAAACCGCGCTGCAACTGCATGGCCTGATCTACGAATGGGCCGACAATTCGGTGCTTCTGGAAACCTGGCAACGGCTGATCAGCCGGTTGCAGATGTATTTCGCTCTGCACCAGCAGGCCCGCAACGAGCCGGTGCCGGCCGAAGACGTCCATGAGACTTACGTGCGACTGATGAAGGGCACCGACATGCGCGCTGCCCAGCGTCATGCCCGCGAGCACATCAACCTCGACTTCGAACAACTGCTCTCTTACGCGCGCGGCCTCGAACAGCGTCCGTCGAAGGGCGCCTGACCCAACCATAGCCAATGGACGGACACGTGCGGATCGAAACCATCAGAGCCTATCATGTCGTGCAGCCCTTCGTGGACGGGCCCTACCGGATGTCCAAGGGGCGCGTCGCCGACGCCTTCGACGCGGTGATCGTCGCCATCACCTCCGACAGTTTGACCGGCTGGGGGGAGATGGCCCCGCTAGGCAATTTTTACTCGGCCGCCTTCCCTGCCGGCACCCGCGCCGGCGTGCCGGAAATCGCGCCGCACCTTATCGGCCAGGATCCGCGTGGGCTGGCCAGCATCGGCCGGCTGATGGACACGGTGTTCAAGGGCCATCCCTACATAAAATCGGCGTTCGACATGGCCTGCTGGGATCTCGCCGCGCGCGCCGCCAACGTGCCGCTGGTAACGCTGCTCGGCGGCAAGGAGAGCGACACGGCCGAGCTCTACAAGGTCGTCACCCATGGCAACGTCGACGCCATGGCCGCACTGGCCAAGCGCATCGTCAAGGACGGCTTCCACCGGCTGCAGGTCAAGGTGGGCGGCAATGTCCATGACGACATCGAGCGCGTCAGCGCGGTTGCCGCTTCGGTGCCGAAAGGTACTGTCATTTTCTGCGACGCCAACGCCGGGTGGACGCCCTATCAGGCACGGCAGTTCGCCGATGCCACGCGCGCCATCGACTACACATTCGAGCAGCCCTGCACGACGATCGATGAGAACATGTCGGTGCGCCGGATGCTCGACAAGCCGATGGTGCTCGACGAATCCGTCACCTCGCTCGAGGAAATGCTGGAAATCCATCGCCGGGGCGCAGCCGACGGATTGACGCTGAAGATCTCGCGGCTCGGCGGCATCACCAAGACCCGCCAGATCCGTGACATCGCCGTCGACCTTGGCTTCATGATCACGGTCGAGGATACCGGCGGCGCCGAAATCGATACCGCGGCGATGGCGCATCTGTCGCTGTCGACGCCGGAAGAGCGCCGGCTGCACGCGATTGCCTTCCATGAGTGGGTGACTGTGCGCACCGCTTCGAACATGCCGCCGGTCACCGGCAGCCGCATGGGTATTCCCGACGGGCCGGGCCTTGGCATCGACGTCGTTCCAGACCTGCTCGGCGCACCGTTCTTCGAGATTGGCGGCTGAGATGAAAATCCGCAGCATCAAGGCCACGCCGATCAATCTGCGCCTCGAAGCGCCCTACGCCTGGGTGTTCGGCGAACTCGATGGGTTTTCTCCAACCATTGTCGAGGTCGAGACCGAGGATGGCTTGATCGGCCACGGCGAGGCGCCGACGGCGGCAGCGGCCGCGATCATCAATGATGTTCTCGCCCAACGCCTGATCGGCCGCGACGCCTTCGACATCGCCGGCGCCGAGCATGTCTGCCTGCCCTTCTGGGCCGGCGTGCAGTCGATCAACGACCGCACCCGCATCATGGCCTTCGGCGCCATCGAAGTGGCGCTGTGGGATCTGCGCGGCAAGGCATGGAACCAGCCGCTCTACCAGCTGCTTGGCGGCGCCGTGCGCAAGGACATCCCGTTCACCGACTATTTCTCGCTGCGGGGCGACGGGCCTGATGTGAAGGGCGAGACCACGCCGGAAGAAGTCGCCGACTATTGCGTCGAACTGCACGAGACCTATGGAACGACCTTCTTCGAAGGCAAATTCTCGACGCAAGACCCGAAAGTCTCGTTGAGAATGGTCGAGCTGATCCGCAAAAAACTTGGCGACGATGTGATGATCCGCATCGATTCCAACCAGGCCTATTCGCTCAGCACCGCCCGGCGGCTGGCGCGGCCGCTGGAGGATCTCGGCGTGCGCAACTGGGAGGATCCGGTGGCGACGATCGAGGAGATGCGCGAACTCAGGCGCCATTGCTCTATCCCGTTCTCGACCCACAACATCGACATTGCGCGCGCCATGGACCTCAAGGTTCCGGACGCCTTCGTCGGCAATCCGACGGCGCATGGCGGCATCGGCCGCATGCTGCGCTTCGTCGGCGCCTGCGAGCACGCCGGCATCGATTTTTGGTGCTACAGCGGTGACAGCGGCATCGGCACTGCCGCCTATCTGCATCTGTGCGCCGCACTCGGCTGGATCCGGGAGCCGAACCAATCGCTGTTTCGCATGCAGCCGACCGACATCACCGAGGAAGGCCCGTTTTCGCCCAGAAACAATGTCGTGCGCGTGCCGGAAGGCCCCGGTCTCGGCGTCACCTTGTCACGGGAAAACCTCGCGGCCTGCCATCGCGATTTCGTCGAGAACGGCCCGTGCAACAAATATCACGACGCGGCGAAGCCAGGGACCTACCGCCGTTTGCCGCTGAACTAGGAGAACCAGAAGAGAAGGAGACGCATTCAAGAATAATGCCCGTCGCCGCGGTCCGCGCGCGTCGGCAGGACCCGATGGATGGACGCATTGCCTCAAGAAAATCTGACCCCTGCGCCGCAAGGATCGGATGAACCAGACAAAACCGCATGCTACAGTCCAATCGACTGACATCGTTGATGGCCGGGACAGGAGAACTCCACGGAATTCATCAACCGCAAGTGCATTCTTCAGCCATAAGAAACAGGGGAAAAGGGTTAAACCCATGAGCAAGAACTATCGCATTCTCGACCTGATCCGGCGCAATCGCTCGCCGCTTGAAAACCATCTCATCGACGGTCTCGTCGACGGTGGCGTCAGCCGCCGCGACTTCGTCCGCCACGGCAGCCTTCTCGGCCTGTCGCTGCCGCTGCTCGGCCGCATCGGCATGGCTGCCGGCCTCGGCGGCATGCCGTCGCTCGCCCGCGCCCAGGGCGCCCCCGGCGCCACCATCCGCGTCGCCAGCAGCGTGCCGGCGGCAGCCATCGACCCAGTCACCATTGCAGATGCCGGCGGCCTGCTGGTCATGCAGCAGGTTGCCGAATTCCTCTGTGTCGACGGCCCCGACCTCGTGCTCAAACCGGCATTGGCCGAAAGCTGGAAACCAAACGACAACGGCTCGGTGTGGACCTTCAAGCTGCGCAAGGGCGTGAAGTTCCACAGCGGCGGCGAAATGAAGGCCGAGGACGTCGTGGCCAGCATTGACCGCCTAGCCGATCCGGCCAACTCGTCCAACGCGCTGTCGGTGTTCACCGGCATCCTGTCGAAAGGCGCCAGCAAGAAGGTCGACGACTATACGGTGGAATTCCACCTCGACGCGCCGAACGGCAACTTCCCCTACATGCTGTCGTCGGACAATTACAACGCCGTCATCGTCCCGGCGAGCTACAAGGGCGACTACGAGAAGAGCTTCGACGGCACCGGCCCGTTCAAGATCGAGAAATACACGCCGAAGGTCGGCGCTTCCTTCGTCCGCAACGAGGACTATTGGGGCGAGAAGGCTCTGCCGGAGCGCACCGAGTTCACCTTCTTCACCGATGTGCAGCCGATGATCCTGGCGCTGCAAGGCGGCCAGGTCGACATCATCAACCAGATGCCGGTGCTGGCCGGCGTTGCCCTGCTCAACGATCCGAGCGTCGACATCATCAGCCTGAAGTCCTCTGCGCATCAGCAGCTGCATCTGCGCTGCGACGACGGCCCGCTGAAGGATGCCCGCGTGCGCCGCGCCATAGCGCTCAGTATCGATCGCGACAAGCTGGTCGCGGGCCTGATGAAGGGGCGCGCCGTGGCGGGCAATGACAGCCCGTTCGCCGCGGTCTATCCTTCGACCGATACCAGCGTGCCGCAGCGCAAGCAGGACATCGCGCAGGCCAAGCAGCTGATGGAAGCAGCCGGTGCCGGCAAGGGCTTCAAGATCACGCTGACCACCGAGCGCTATCTCGAAATCCCCGAATATGCCCAGCTCATCCAGAACTGGGTCAAGGAGATCGGCATCGAGCTCGAGCTCAACATCCTCGACCAGAGCGCTTATTATGGCGACGCGGTGTTCGGCAAATCGAACTGGCTGGATTCGGTGATGGGCATCACCGACTACGGCCATCGCGGCGTACCGAACGTCTATCTTGCCGCGCCGCTGAAGAGCGAAGGCACCTGGAACGCGGCGCATTTCAAGAACAAGGACTATGACGCGCTGGCGACCAGCTATATCGCGGCACTCGATCTCGAGGCGCAGAAGGCGACGGCGGGCAAGATCCAGAAGCTGCTGCTCGAGGAAACGCCTGTCATCTTCGGCTATTTCTACGACTATCTGACGGCGACGGCGAAAGGCGTGGCCGGCGTGCAGCCGACCGCCATGTCGCAGCTGTTCCTCGAAAAGGCATCGAAGGCCTAGGCGGAAAGGGAAGCCAATCCTCTAACAGCCAGCTCCCGCGCGGGGCTGGCTCCACAAGGAGTCTTAGCCATTCTCTCCTTCTTTGCACGGCGTGTCTCGCTGTCGCTGGTTACGTTGTTCCTGCTCAGCATCATGGTGTTTCTGGGCGGCCAGGTGCTGCCTGGCAATGTCGGGCGCGCGATCCTGGGGCCGTTCGCCGACCAGCGCGCGGTGGACGCGCTCAATCACACGCTCGGCGTCGATCGCCCGCTGCTCACCCAATATGCGACCTGGATCTGGAATTTTGTGCGGGGCGACATGGGCACGTCCTACATCTTCCGCTCGCCAGTGGCGCCGTTCGTCATCGATGCCTTGGGCAATTCGATGAAGCTGGCTGCGGTCGCCTTCGTGCTGGTGGTGCCGATCGGCATTCTGGGCGGCGTCATTGCGGCGCTCAACCTCAACCGCCCGCTCGACCGCATCATCAGCCTTGGCGGCCTCTCGGTGACGGTGCTGCCGGAGTTCGTCACCGGCATCATCCTGATCCTGATCTTCGGCGTGTGGTTGCGCTGGCTGCCGATCTCGGCGGCATGGCCGAAGAACGCCGGCTTCTTCACCCAGCTCTATTACCTGATCCTGCCGTCGCTACCGCTGTTCCTGGTGCTGTTCGGCTATATCGCCCGCATGGCGCGCTCCGGCATGATCGAGGCGCTCGATTCCGACTATACGCGAACGGCGGTGCTTAAGGGCCTGCCCTGGCGCACGGTGATCTGGCGCCATGTGCTGCGCAATGCGCTGCTGCCGACCATCACCGTCATCGCCACGCAAACCGGTTATCTCATCGGCGGCCTGGTGGTGATCGAGACGCTGTTCCGCTACCAGGGCATCGGCTCGCTGATCTTCACCGCCGCGCGCGGCAAGGATTTTCCGATGCTGGAATCGGGCATCCTCACCATAGGCATCGTCTATGCCGTGGCGACGTTGATCGCCGACTTTCTCTACTCCGTGCTCAATCCACGTATCCGGCTGGGATCAGACCAATGAGCGCCGTCCAGACCACCTCTCCCGCTCAAGACGACACGCGCCGGCGTAGCCCCCTTGCGGAAGTCCTGTTTTCGCTCATGCGCTCGCGAACCTTCCTTGTCGGTCTTGCCATCGTGCTGTTCTGGGTCGCCTGCGCGCTGTTCGGCGAACATTTCGCGCCCTACGACCCGCTTGCCGACGACATCATCAATGCTCTGGCGCCACCTTCGTCGGAACATTGGTTCGGCACCGACCAGATCGGCCGCGACGTCTTCTCGCGCGTCATCGTCGGCTCGCGCGACATCCTCACCGTCGCCCCGCTGGCGACACTGCTGGCGACGGTTGCCGGTACCGCACTCGGCCTGCTCACCGGCTATTTCCGCGGCATCGTCGACGATGTCGTCAGCCGCATCCTCGAAGCGTTCATGGCCATTCCGGTGGTCATCGTGGCGCTGCTCGCCATCGTCGCGCTCGGCACCTCCAAGACCACCGTCATCATCGTTATCGGGCTGAGCTTCGCGCCGATCATCGCGCGCACCGTGCGCTCGGCAGTGCTGGCCGAGCGCGAACTCGACTATGTCGCCGCGGCCCAGCTTCGGCATGAGAGTGCGCTGCACACGATGTTCGTCGAGATCCTGCCCAACGTCATCCCGCCGATCCTGGTCGAGACCACCGTGCGGCTGGGCTATGCCATCTTCGCGGTCGCCACGCTCTCCTTCATGGGGTTCGGCATCCAGCCGCCATCACCCGATTGGGGACTCTCGATCTCCAGCAATTACGGCATGATCGGCGGCGGCTTCTGGTGGACGGTGCTGTTCGACGCGCTCGCCATCGCCTCGCTAGTGATCGGTGTCAATCTGGTGGCCGACGGCGTTCATGGAGCGCTCAATGACTAACTCCGCCCAGGCCCGGAACACGAAGGCGGAAAACGCCCTCGAACTCAGCGATCTGTCGGTTGCCTACCGCGTTGCCGGGCGCAACCGCGCCGTGCTGCGCAATCTCAGCCTCAACATCAAGCAGGGCGAGGCCTACGGGCTGGTCGGCGAATCCGGCTGCGGCAAATCCACCGTGGCGCTCACCGTTGTGCGCTATTTGCCAAGGAACGGATCGATATCAGGCGGCGCGATCTCGCTCGACGGCCAGAATGTGATGAAGCTGGACGGCGAGGCCTTGCGGCGCGCCCGCGCCGAAAGCGTCTCCATGGTCTACCAAGATCCGGGCAAGGCGCTGAACCCGTCGATCCGCGTCGGCCGCCAGCTGACCGAGATTTTCGAGCTTGGCGGCATAACGGGACAGGCAGCCACCGAGCGCGCCATCGCCATGCTGAACCGGGTGCGCATCTCCGATCCGCCAAGCGTCATGCAGCGTTACCCGCATCAGCTTTCCGGCGGCATGCAGCAGCGCGTGGCGATCGCCATGGCGCTGGCCAACGATCCCTCGATGCTGATCCTCGACGAGCCGACCACCGGGCTCGATGCGACCGTCGAGGCCGAAGTGCTCGACCTGATCGCGCAGCTCAGACAAGAGCTCTCGGCGTCGATCCTGTTCATCAGCCACAACCTCGCCGTCGTCTCCAACATGTGCGACCGGGTCGGCGTGCTCTATGCCGGCATGCTGGTCGAGGAAGGGCCGACCGAAATCGTCTTCAACGATCCGCGCCATCCTTACACGGTGGCGCTGCTGCGTTGCCTGCCGCGCGGCGGTCAGCGCAAGGACCAGGGCCGGCTCGACACCATTCCCGGCTTCCTGCCCGGCATTGGAGCCGACATCAAGGGCTGCGCCTTTGCAGATCGCTGCGCGCTCGCCGACGATCGCTGCCGCACCGAATTGCCGCCGCTCTATGATCTGGGTGGCCGGCTGTCACGCTGCTTCTACCATGACAAGGCGCAATCCCTGCCGCGCGCAACGCCGAGCAATGTGCCGGCACCGGCGCCGAAGCCGGCGGCAGCACCCGTGCTGCGCGTCGCGGGGCTGAACAAGACCTATGCCAGCCACGGTCATGCGCTGCGCGCCGTCAAGGACGTCTCGCTCGACCTCAGGCCTGGCGAGACGCTGGGGTTGGTTGGCGAGTCCGGCAGCGGCAAGACCACCTTCGCCAGACTGCTGCTCGGCCTTGTGCCGCCCGATGACGGCGGCACCATCGAGCTCGAAGGCAAGGCGCTGGCGCCGAAGCTGGAGAACCGCGGCGACGACCAGGTCAAGGCGATGCAGATCGTCTTCCAGAATCCGGATTCGGCGCTGAACCGCTCGCATTCGATCCGCCACCTCATCGGCCGGGCGCTGAAGCGGCTGGCTGGCTTGAGGGGCAAGGCACTGGAAGCCCGCCTCAACGACCTTGTCCGCTCGGTGCGCCTCACAGACCGGCATCTGGCCGTCAAGCCGCGCCAGCTGTCGGGCGGCCTCAAGCAGCGCGTCGCTATTGCGCGCGCCTTCGCCGGCGATCCGCGCATCGTCGTCTGCGACGAGCCGACCTCGGCACTCGACGTCTCCGTCCAGGCGGCAATCCTCAACCTGCTCGCCGACCTGCAGGCCAAGGAAGATGTCAGCTACATCTTCATCTCGCACGACCTTGGCGTCGTGCGTTACCTCTCCGACAAGATCGCCGTGCTCTATCTCGGCCGCATCATGGAGATCGGGCCATCGGAACAAGTCTTCTCCGGCCCGCATCATCCCTACACCGAAGCGCTGCTGTCGGCCGTGCCCAAGCTCGACCAGACCGAGACGGCGCGTATTCGGCTCGACGGCGAAATCCCCAGCGCCACCAATCCGCCCTCGGGCTGCGTGTTCCACACGCGCTGCCCGCGCAAGATCGGCCCTATCTGCGAGCAGCAGGAGCCGCCGCTGTCCGAGGCTCAGCCCGGACATTCGATCCGTTGCCATATCCCCTACGCGGAGCTGGCAAGGTTGCAGAAGACGGTGGTGGCAGAACCGGCATAAGCAACGCATCGCAGGGGTGATCGCATTGCCTGGCTGGTTACATCCGGCCGGCCATGCCCAGGGAACGGTCGGCTTCCGAGAAGCCCTGATCGCTGGTCCAGTCCTTGGCAAGCGAGCGCAAGCCCTTCAGCGCGACATCGAGCACCTCCGACGATGCGGGATTGCTGGGATAGGCAAGGTAGATCGGGCGCTGGAATACCGGCGCGTTGTCGATGCGCCGCATCTCGCCGCGCTCGATATGGCCACTGACGGCGCTGAGCGGCAGATAGGCTGCCGCTCGCTGCGACAGTACATGCTGCAGCCCGATGAAGACCAGCCCGGCCGAAATGGCCGGCTTGACCATGCCGGCAAAGGCGCGGTCGTGCTCGATACGGAATTCGAGCCCCCAGTCCATCAGGATGTAGTTCTCGGTCCACGGCTTCGTCTGCGCTGCATGCTGGACCAGCACGACCTGATCGACCGCCAGTGTTTCGTAGACGATGCCAGGATGCGGGCGTGGCAGATAGAGGATGCAGATATCGAGCAGACCTTCCGCCAGCTGGTCGATCGCCAGATCCGGGAAACTGCCCTCGAGCCTTAGCGCGACGTTCGGCCGTTCGGCACGCATCCACTCGACCCATGGCGAGGTGATCAAGTCCCACAGATAGGCGGGAGCGGTCAGCCGCAGCAGTGTTTCATAGCCATCGGGAACGGCGATGTCCTGCCTCGATTGCTCCCAGGTGCGGGTGATGGAGGATGCGTGCGGCAGGAATTGCCGGCCGGCCGGCGTGAGCGTGACGCCATCGCGATCGCGCACGAAAAGCCGGCGCCCCAGCTGCTCCTCCAGCCCTCTGATCCGCGCACTGACCGTGGATTGCGCAAGGTTGAGCCGGCTGGCAGCTATGGTGAAGCTGCCATGTTCCGCAACCTCCAGGAAACTGCGCAGGTTTTCGGTATCCATGGCTTTGCTCCTTCATCGAAAATTTCGATGAGCCCCATCAAAAAATATCGCTTTCCGGTCGCGGTCAACAATGACCTAAATGGCCAATCTCCCTAGGGCAAGCAAGGAATGCAGCCATGCCAAGGCATTTCAGGATGATCGACGCCACTCGCAGAAATCTCAGTGCAATCGAAAATTCCGCTGTCGACGAATTGCTGGCGGGCAGGCTCGACCGGCGCGATTTCCTGCGCCATGGCAGCGTGCTTGGCCTTTCGCTGCCGTTCCTGGGCAGCCTTGTCGCAGCTGCCGGCCTCGGCATGCAGAAGGCACGCGCCGAAGGCAAGCCGGGCGGCACGGTGCGCGCCGGCGTCGCGACGCCAGGCGGCGCCATCGATCCGGTGACCTATTATGACAGCGGCAGCTACCAACTGGTTTTCCAGACCGCCGAGTTCCTGTGCATCACCCAGCCCGACCTCACTCTGAAACCAGTGCTGGCGGAAAGCTGGACGCCGAACGAGGACGGCAGTGTGTGGACTTTCAAGCTGCGCAAGGGCGTGAAATTCCACAATGGGGAGGATTTCAAGGCCGACGACGTCGTCGCGACCTTCGACCGGCTGGCTGACCCCAAGGGCGCCTCGAATGCGCTTTCCGTGTTCAAGGGCCTGCTGTCGAAGGGCGGCACACAGAAGGTCGATGACCACACCGTCGCCTTCCATCTCGATGCGCCGAACGGCAGCTTTCCCTATTCGGTGTCGATCGACAACTACAACGCCGTCATCCTGCCGGCGAGCTACAAGGGCGACTACGAGAAAACCTTCGAAGGCACAGGCCCGTTCCGGCTCGAGACCTACACGCCGAAGGTCGGCGCGACCTTCGTGCGCAATACCGATTATTGGGGCGAGAAGGCGCTGCCCGACCGGCTCGAGTTCAAATTCTACGGCGACGTGCAGCCGCGTATCCTGGCGCTGCAGGCCGGCGAGGTCGATATCCTCGATGCGGTGCCGCTCGATGTCAGCCAGGTGGTGCTGAACAGCTCCGACATCACGGTGCTGCGTGTCGCCTCCACCGCGCACCGCCAGCTCCACATGCGCTGCGACACCGGTCCCTTCACCGACAAGCGCGTGCGCCAGGCTCTGGCGCTCAGCATCGATCGCTCCAAGCTGGTCGATGGCCTGTGCCGCGGCATGGCGGCGACCGGCAATGACAGCCCGTTCGCGCCGGCCTTCCCCGCGACCGACAAGACGGTGCCGCAGCGGGTCCAGGACATCGCAAAGGCCAAGCAGCTCCTGGAAGCGGCGGGCCTCGCAGGCGGGTTCGATATCACACTGACGACGCTGCGCTATTCCGACATTCCGGGCTATGCGCAGCTGTTCCAGAATTTCGCCAAGGAAATCGGCGCGCGCATCTCGCTCAACATCGAGGACCAGGACAAATATTACGGCAAGGCGGTGTTCGGCCAATCGGACTGGCTGGACAGCCCGCTCGGCATCACCGATTACGCGCATCGCAGCGTGCCCAACGTCTTCCTGAAGAGCCCGCTGGTCGGCGACGGGCCGTGGAACGCGGCGCATTTCAAGAGCCCGGCCTATGACGGCATGGTCACCAGTTACCTCAAGGCACTCGACATCGGCGCACAGCGCGCGGCTGCCTCCGACATCCAGAAGCTGCTGCTCGACGAGACGCCGGTCATCTTCAGTTATTTCCCGGATCTGCTGGTGCCGGTGCGCAAGAATGTCAGCGGCTTGCCGCCGATCGCTGCCGGGCTGCTGCTTGATCGTGTATCCATAGGCTGACCGTGTCCAACCGCGCGGCCGCCAAGACAAGAAGACGGGAGACTACCATTCGCAAGCCTCATTTGCGCGGTCGCGGACCGCATTTCCCCGTGCTCGACATCATCGTGCAGTATGAGTTCGAGCCGGGCTACATCGCCTTCACCATGCCGATGCAGAAGCGGCTGCGCGTGCAGGTAGGATCGATGATCGTCGCCGACACCACCAAGGCGCTGGTGCTCTACGAGAGCGACCATCTGCCGGTCTATTACTTTCCGATGAGTGACGTGCGCGAGGAGTTCCTGCTGCCCAGCGCGACGACAACCGAGAGCCCGTTCAAGGGCGTCGCCACGCATTATTCCCTGAACACCGGCATCACGCTGGTCGAAGATGCCGCCTGGCGCTATCTCGACCCGGTCAAGGGATCCCCGCTCCTCTCGGACTACATGTCCTTCTATTGGCCCAAGATGACCCACTGGTATGAGGAAGACGAAGAAATCTTCGTGCACGCCCGCGATCCGTTCCGCCGGGTCGACTGCTTGCCATCCTCGCGGCGGGTGCAGGTCATCCTCGACGGCGAGCAGGTTGCCGATTCACGCCGCGGCGTCTTCCTGTTCGAGACCGGCCATCCGGTGCGCCACTATCTGCCGATTTCGGACACGCGGCTCGATATGTTCGCGCCGAGCCGCTACATTTCGCGCTGCCCCTACAAGGGCATTTCCAACTACTATCACGTGACGACGCCCAAGAAGCGGCACGAGAACCTCGTCTGGTACTATCCGGAGCCGGTACACGAAGCCGAACGCATCAAGGGACTGGTCTGCTTCCACCACGAACTGGTCGACAAGATCCTGGTCGACGGCGTGGAAATCCCGAAAGAGGCGACGGCCGCCTCGAACGGCTATTTCTGAGCATCGGCGCCTGTTAATCCGCTTGGGCACACGGGGCGCTTGATCGAAGCATGGTTCAATGCGTACCCTCTCTGAGACAGGGAGGGCATGATGGATATTTTCAAGCTGGACGGCGATGTCGCGCTGGTCACCGGGGCCGGCAGCGGCATCGGCCAGGCAATCGCGATCGGACTGGCCGAGGCCGGCGCCGACGTCGCCTGTTTCGGTCATGCATCGAAGGGCGGGCTGGACGAAACTGCTCACAGGATCACGGCGCTCGGCCGCAAGGCGCTTGTCCTGACCGGCACGGTGACATCGGAGAGCGACCTCGCGGCCGCGATCGATCACGTCGAGGCCGAACTGGGTGCGCTGACGGTGGCCGTCAACAATGCCGGTATCGCCGGTTCGGAGCCGGCCGAGACGATGCCGTTGGAAAAATGGCAGAGGGTGCACGAGGTCAATGTCGCCGGCGTGTTCCTGTCCTGCCAGGCCGAATCGCGCAAGATGCTGGCGCGGCGCAAGGGCTCGATCATCAACATCGCCTCGATGTCGGGCACGATCGTCAATCGCGGGCTGACGCAGGCGCATTACAACTCCTCAAAAGCCGCCGTCATTCACATGTCGAAGAGCCTCGCCATGGAGTGGGCCGACCGCGGGCTGCGCGTCAATGTCGTCAGCCCGGGCTATACGCTGACGCCGATGAACAAGCGGCCGGAGGTGGCGGAGGAGGTGAAGATCTTCAAGCGCGACACGCCGATGGGACGCATGGCAGCGCCGGAGGAAATGGTCGGGCCGACGGTGTTCCTGGCCAGCCGCGCCTCGAGCTTCGTCACCGGCCTCGATCTGATCGTCGATGGCGGCTATGTCTGCTGGTAGGAATGTCCAACGGCCGGGTTCGACTTCGCCTACGGTCTGAATTTATGCGTCACGCAAAGCCTTAGTCGTTGCGCGCGATGAACGTTGGTATATATAATTTCATCCCATGAAACGGCCGTGGCGAGAAGGGGCTTGCCGGGCTGATAGCCGAGATCATGAGACCTTGATGGCTCGCACCTTGCAGGGCGCCGCAAGACTGGCAATTGATCCGCAGGTGATCGCTCCCGCAGCGATCCATCGGCAGTCATGACGCTGACCCTCCCGGCATATTTCATCACCACCGAAATTCAGCACCATCTTGCCTGCGCAGGCTTCAGCCGCGACACGGCGGCAACGGCCTTGCGCAACGATAGGTCTTTCCAACACAATCAAGAAAAGTCGCAAGAAGGGAACGAACGATAACCGCCACAGCTTGAAGGAGAACAAGCATGTCATTTCGGAGCAGAATTTCGAAACTATCGATGGGCGCTGTCGCGCTCGCGACGCTTAGCCTGCTGACACCTTCCGCCCAAGCCGCGGCCCCGGAATCCAACGACCCGATCAAGATCGCGCTTTTCGACTGGACCAGCGTCAATCTGAACGCCAAGATCCTCGGCGGCATCCTGGAAAAGCTCGGCTATACCGTTGAATATCCGACCGCCGACTACCTCTCAAGCCTGACCACCGGCCTCACCAATGGCGACCTCGATGTCGGCCTGGAATTCTGGGACACGACCGCCGGCGAGGCCATGAAAGCCTCCGACGCGACCGGCCAGACCGAGCGGCTCGGCAAGCTTGGCCCGAAGGCCAAGGAAGAGTGGTGGTTTCCCGAATACATGAAGGAGAAATGCCCGACCCTGCCGGATTGGCATGCCTTGCTCGACGCCACATGCGCGGCTTCGTTCTCGACGGCGGAGACGGCCCCGAAGGGGCGCTATCTCGGCGGCCCGGTGACATGGGAAGGCTTTGACGACGAGCGTGTTGCGGCGCTGAAGCTGCCCTTCACCGTCATCCACGCCGGCACCGATGCGGCGATGTTCGCCGAACTCGATTCCGCCTATCAGCGCAAGGCGCCGATCATGCTGTGGATCTATTCGCCGCACTGGGCGCCGGCCAAATACAAGGGCGAATGGGTGCAATTCCCCGAATACACGCCCGAATGCTACACTGACCCGAAATGGGGCGTGAACCCCGACGCCAAATATGATTGCGGCAAGCCGCATGGCGAAATCTGGAAATACTCCTGGTCCGGCATGAAGGACAAATGGCCGGTCGCCTACAAGGTGGCCAAGGCCTACACGATCGACACCGACGAACTGAACAAGATGAGCGGCGAGATCGACCTCAACGGCAAGACGCCGGAAGACGTCGCCGCCGCCTGGATTGCCGCCCACGAGGCCGACTGGAAAGCCTGGGCGCAGTAATTGTCCCATTGGAAACGCGAGACCCGGCCGTTGATCCGCCGGGCCTCAAGTCTTGATGTTCCAGAAGGACGATTGGATGACGGACGGGACTGAACAGGGGTCGACGCAACCGGGCACGGATGGCCGCCCGGTAAAACTTGCCTGCCGCAACGTGTGGAAGCTGTTCGGCGCGAACGCGACCAATTTCATCCGCGAGCGCGATGGCAAAGCCAGCATGGCCGACGTCACCGCAGCCGGGCTGGTCGGCGCCGTGCGCGCCGTCGACCTCGAAATCCGCCAGGGCGAGATCTTCATCATCATGGGCCTGTCCGGCTCCGGCAAATCGACGCTGGTGCGCTGCATGTCGCGGCTGATCGAGCCGACCCACGGCAAGGTCGAATTCGAGGGCAAGGACCTGCTGAAAATTTCCGATGCGGCACTGATCGAACTCAGACGCCACCGGATGGGGATGGTGTTCCAGAACTTTGCTTTGCTGCCGCATCTCAACGTGCTGGACAACATCGCCTTTCCGCTCAGCATCCAGGGCCAGGACCGGGCGACGCGCGAGGCACGCGCCCGCGAGGTGATCGAACTCGTCGGCCTGCGCGGCCGCGAGCATTTCTATCCGCGTGAATTGTCCGGCGGCCAGCAGCAGCGTGTCGGCATCGCCCGGAGTCTCGCGACAAAGCCGGAAATCTGGTTCCTGGACGAACCGTTCTCCGCACTCGATCCGCTCATCCGACGCGAGATGCAGGATGAGCTGGTGCGGCTGCAGACCATGCTGCACAAGACCATCGTCTTCATCACCCATGATTTCGACGAAGCCATACGGCTGGCCGACCGCATCGCCATCATGAAGGATGGCGAGGTCATCCAGATCGGCACGCCGGAGGAGCTGGTGGTCAATCCAGCCACCGACTATGTCGCCGAGTTCACGCGCGACGTCGACCGCGCCAAGGTGATTTCGGCCCGCAGCCTGATGCGCGCCTGCGATGGCTCGGAGCACGGCGGCACGGTTGCGCCTGAGGCAAAAATAGCCAGCTTCTCGGCCGAGATCGTCACCGCCGGCAAGCCGTTCGCTGTGGTCAACGGCACCGGCAAGCCGATCGGCGAAGTGACGCCGCAAGCGGTGATCGATCTGCTGGCCGGCATCGAGCGCTCCGGAGCCGGCGCATGACGGTGACGGCAAGCGTCAGCGTAGCACGGCCGCCAGTTCAGCGCTGGTTGCTGGTCTGGGCGGCAGCACTTGCAACCGTGCTCGCGGTGTTCCTGCTGCAGGACAGCCTGCCCTGGGCAGTCGACTATCCGGCCGGCGCCGTCATCCCCATCGCTGATTGGGTCAGCGCGCTGATGGGCTGGATCAAGTCGAACCTGTCGTGGCTGACCCGCTCGATCACCGCGGTGCTCGGCGTCCCGCTCGACTTCGCGCTCAATCTGCTGGCCAAGAACTTCAAGATCGGTCATGGCGCGGACGCCTATGTCCTGCCGCGCCTGTCCTGGGTTGGTGTGTGCGCCGCCGCCTTCCTCGCCGGGCATGCCGTGGGCGGCCGGAAACTCAGCATGCTGGTCGGCGGCTGCTTTCTCTACATCGCGCTGTTCGGCCAATGGACCAGCGCCATGCTGACGCTGGCGCTGATCTCCATCGCCGTGCCGTTCTGCATCGTCACTGGACTGTTCGCCGGCATCTGGGCCTGGCGCAAGCCGTGGGCCGAAAGGCTGATCGTTTCCCCTGCCCTTGACCTGATGCAGACGATCCCGACCTTCGCCTATCTCATCCCGATGCTGCTTCTGTTCGGCAACAGCCCAGTCTCTGCAATGATCGCCACTGCCATCTTCGCCACGCCGCCGATGGTGCGGGCGACGATGCTCGGGCTTTCGCGGGTGCCGTCCGAGATCGATGATTTCAGTGAAATGGCCGGCTGCACCGCGCGGCAGAAACTGTGGCGCGTGCTTTTGCCTTCGGCGCGGCCGACGCTGATGGTCGGCGTCAACCAGGTGATCATGCTGGCGCTCAACATGGTGATCATCGCCTCGATGATCGGCGCCGGCGGCCTCGGCTACGACGTGCTGCTCGCGCTGCGCGCGCTGAAGGTCGGCGAGGCGATGGAAGCCGGCCTCGCCATCGTCGCGCTGGCCATCGCGCTCGACCGCCTGAGCCAGGCCATCGCGCACAAGCAGGCGAAGGGGCATGTCCATCAGGTGGCGAGCCCGAATCTGTGGCGGCGCTACCCCAATCTGACACTGGCTGTCGCCATCCTTGCCGTCACCACGCTGATTGGGCTCTTCGTGCCGGTCTTCGCGGCGGTGCCGAAGGCGATCACCTTCACCACCGCGCCGCTGTGGAAGGCGGCGGTGAACTGGGTGACGATCAACTTCTTCGACACGATCGAGGCCTTCCGCGTGGCGCTGATCCTCAACGTGCTGAACCCGCTGCGTGCCTTCTGCGAAGGCTTTCCATGGCTGGGCGCGGTGTTCCTGCTTGGTCTCGCCGGCTATCAGCTCTCAGGCTTGCGCCTGGCCGCGCTTGTCGCGGCGCTGACCGCCTTCTGCGCCATCACCGGCCTGTGGGAAAAGACAATGGCGACGGTCTATCTCTGCGGCATCTCGGCTTTCATCGCTTGCCTGATCGGCATCCCGATCGGGCTCGCGGCCGCGCGCAGCGATCGCTTCGAGAAGATCGTCACACCTATCATCGATACGCTGCAGGTGCTGCCGTCCTTCTGCTTCATCATCCCGGTGGTGATGCTGTTCCGAGTCGGCGACGTCACCGCGATGATCGCAACGATTGCCTTCGCCGTGGTGCCGGCGATCCGCTACACCAATCACGGCATCCGGCAGGTGCCGCCGGCACTGATCGAGGCGGCCAAGGTTTCCGGCTGCACGCCCCGCCAGACCTTCTTTCGCGTGCAATTGCCGCTGGCGCTGCCGGAGATCATGCTCGGCGTCAATCAGACGATCCTGATGGCGCTGGCGATGATCATCATCTGCGCCATGGTCGGCACCCGCGATCTCGGCCAGGAAGTGTTCATCGCGCTGTCCAAGGCCGATTCCGGCCGCGGCATCGTCGCGGGCCTGGCAATAGCCTTCATCGGCATCGTCGCCGACCGGCTGTTCAACGCCTGGACGGCGAAGGCACGGGCGAGGCTTGGCTAGCCAAAATCGAAACTCGGCCGGCTGGCTAAAGCAGTTCACCGTTTCACGGAAACGGCGATCTGCTCTAACTCTTTGTTTTGACGCAATTCCCAAGGGAAAGCGCTACGCGCTTTTCCCGGGAAAACCGTTTCACACTTTCCTGGAATTACTCTATCGCCACGAGCGGCTAGTGAAGGGCTACTGATCCCTACGCCTAAAGACTTACCGCTTCCGGATTATTGTTCGCTCCTACATAGCAGCGTAGGGCTGTCATGGGTCGGGTAGGCTCAACAGGAGAGGGTACAATGTCTAACCGCGTTCCGTTTACTCCCGGTGATCTAATACGTCATCAATGGGGCACCGACGACATCCTCGCAGGCGATCCAAATACGAATATCTTGACCGGCGATGCTGGCGGCAGCCTGCTCGACTTCTCGAGAGGCGGCAACGACACTTTTACGGAAACCGCACCCTCGACCTACATTTTTTTCGGTGACGCGGCTCGAAGCTTGTTCAATTTTTCTCAAGGCGGTGACGACACTTTCACCACGGCGCTGTCGTCCACCACCACCACCGCCTACGGTGACGCGGGCGACGATATGTCGGGCCACAGCAAGGGCGGCAACGACACCTTCAACAGTGGAGTGGCAAGACAGGTGGTCGACACTTTCTACGGTGACGCCGGCGGCAACATGTTCGGCCATGCCCAAGGTGGCGACGACACCTTCCTGACAAGCACTGTCCAAGGAGCTACCCACACCTTCTACGGTGATGCGGGCGGCGAAATGTCGGATCACAGCAAGGGTGGCAGCGACAACTTTCAGGGCTCTAGACAGGCCACCAACACTTTCTTCGGCGACTCCGGCAGCAACATGTCCGGCAGTGCGCAAGGCGGCGACGACAGCTTCACCAGCAGGACCGACTCACTCAACACTTTTTACGGTGATGCCGGCGGCGATATGTCGGGCCACAGCAGGGGTGGCAACGACACCTTCATCGGCGCCTTCTTTTCCACCAGCACTTTCTTCGGTGACGCCGGCGGTGACATGTCGGACCATGCTCAGGGCGGCGACGACCATTACACAGACCTGGGTGGGGCGATCCCGAACAAAACACTCTATGGCGATGCGGGCGGCGGTCTTTCCGGTTTCGCCAAGGGCGGGAACGACACCTTCACGAGCGCCGGTGGCTCGCAGATTACTTTCTACGGCGACGCGGGCGGCACCATGTCCGGCCATGCGCTTGGCGGCGATGACGTGGCGGTGCTGCAAGGCACCCATAATCTGGGCTATGGCGACGCCGCCACGATGCTCGACAGCGCTGTGGGCGGCAACGATGCCCTGACCGGCGGCAACAGGGACTCCGGTCCGGATGTTCTAAACGAGTTGTACGGTGACGCACTTGCTATGTCCGGGTCCGCCAGGGGCGGCAACGATATTCTTACCGGGGGCGCGAACAGCGAAAGCGGACAAGTCAGCAACTTCCTGTGCGGCGACGCCCTACACATGTCCGGCTCGGCCAAGGGTGGAAACGATACCCTGTACGCTGGGAGCGCGGCCCCCGGCTGCACGGTCATCAATGACATGTGGGGTGATGGGCAACTGAGCGAATTCGCTCAGGGCGGCAAAGATCAGTTCATATTCAGGGATGACGGTTCAATGACGGTCGGAATCCAAAATACTATCCAAGACTTCAGCCAGAACCAAGGCGACAGTATCGTGTTTAGTGGTGTGGAGGATGTGCAATCGTTCAATGATCTCACTATCACCCAAGATGGAACCAGCACCATCATTGTCGCAGGAACCGACCAAATTACTCTTGCGAACTTTACGAGCACGCTGACAGCGGGTGACTTTTTGTTCGTCTGAGTGAGCGAAAACCTTTAATGCTATCGAGAGC
This sequence comes from Mesorhizobium sp. dw_380, assembly GCF_018588885.1. Lineage (GTDB taxonomy): Bacteria > Pseudomonadota > Alphaproteobacteria > Rhizobiales > Rhizobiaceae > Mesorhizobium. The sequence goes on along the minus strand of NZ_JAFFIW010000030.1, from coordinate 2,667 downwards.
GAAATAATGAACATAAGGCAGCCCGGTGGCGCTGCCTCCCCCGCCTGGACGGCGCTGTTCAGTTCGGCGGAATGCCGCCGCTCGCCAATGCTATGCTCCCGATCGTGTATCGAAGGTCCTGCGACGCTCCTTCGGCTCGGGATCATGCCTACTCGGCAGCCACCCCTTTCACCTCGAGGTAGCTTTCCATCGAGTCGTCCAGGGCGTGCAGCCAGGGCGTATGATGCAGCGGCGCCATGGTGCCGGTCATCAGCGAGCGGTAGGCGTGGTCGCGGAAGCCCATGATGTTCTCCGCCTTGTGGTGTTCCCACTCCATGAAGGTCTGGTTGACCGCCTCGACGTCGAAGCCGGGATAATCGGTCTGGTCCATCAACTCCTTGGTGTAGTCGCCCTGGAACCAGATCATCTGCTCGGCGTCTTCGAGCGTCTCCTCGCGCGCGCGCCATTTGGCGCCGTGTTCGGCCATCGCTTCGGCCGACGGCAGCTTGATGCGGCCCATGATGACATCGCGAGCGAACCAGGCCTGCGCGTCGAACATGTTGAAGGTGTAGAACTGGTCCTGCATGCCGATGTAGGAGAGTTGCTGGTTCTTCTCCCAGACGACGCCTTCATAGAGGTCCAGCGGCCACATGCGGTTGGCGGTCTTGAGCTTGAGATCGTCGGTGAGGAACGGGAAGGAATGCAGATAGCCGGTGCAGAGGATAATGGCGTCAACATCCTTCGTTGTACCGTCCTTGAAATGCGCTGTCTTGCCGACGACTTTCTGCAGCAGCGGCACCTCCTTCCAATTCTCTGGCCATTTGAAGCCCATGGGCTTCGAGCGGTAGCTGGAGGTGATCGATTTGGCGCCGTATTTGTAGCATTGCGAGCCGATGTCCTCGGCCGAATAGGAGCGGCCGATGATCAGGATGTCCTTGCCCTTGAACTCCATCGCGTCGCGGAAATCATGGCTGTGCAGGATGCGGCCGTTGAAGGTCGAAAAACCTTCGAAATAGGGAACGTTGGGCACGGAAAAATGCCCGGAGGCGACGACGACATTGTCGAACTCTTCCGAATAGGTGACGTCGTTGGTGCGGTCATGCGCGGTGACGGTGAATTTCTTCGTCTCGTCCGAGAACGTCACCATGCGCACCGGGCTGTTGAAACGCACCCATTTGCGCAGGCCAGACTTCTCGACGCGGCCCTTGATGTAATCCCACAGCACGGCACGCGGCGGGTAGGAGCCGATCGGCCGGCCGAAATGCTCCTCGAAGGTGTAATCGGCGAATTCCAGGCATTCCTTCGGTCCGTTCGACCAGAGGTAGCGGTACATCGAGCCGTGCACCGGGTCGCCATGCTCGTCGAGGCCGGTGCGCCAGGTGTAGTTCCACAGGCCGCCCCAATCGGACTGCTTTTCGAAGCAGACGATCTCGGGAATGTCGGCGCCCTTGTCGGCCGCCGACTTGAAGGCCCTGAGCTGTGCCAGGCCGGACGGTCCGGCTCCGATGACGGCAACGCGAGTGTTCATTCCGGGCCTCCTCTTTTTGATTTCCCCAGCGAAACAAATTTCACTGACAGTGACACTAATTGGCGCTTGCCTGCTGTCAACAGACATCTGCGCGAACTGCGTTTGCGCGCAACGAATTCCTGGCGAAAAACCTGCAGCGGCTGCAATCACCGGACAGGCGCATACGACACAAGATGGCTTGCCGTCGCTGTTGCGCTCATGTATCGGCACCTGACATGTTCACCTTGAGTGAAATAAATCCTGACGATTCGGGAGCGACATGGCAAAGGCAATTTCCGATTCCAAGGCCGCTCCCGCGAGCGCAAAGGCAAAACCGCTGCCGAAGGTCTCGGCGGACGGCAAGACCATACGGGCGCCGCTGACGCAGAACCCGCATGCCATACGCGACACCCGTGAGAAGGTGCTGGAGGTGGCGATCGGCCGCGAGGTGCGGGCGTTCCGCAAGAAGCTCGGCATCACGGTCGCCGATCTCGCGGTCGCCACCGACATTTCGCTGGGCATGCTGTCGAAGATCGAGAACGGCATCACATCGCCATCGCTGACCACCTTGCAGGCGCTGTCGCGGGCGCTTGGCGTCCCGGTGACAGCCTTCTTCCGCCGTTTCGAGGAGGAGCGCAGCGCCGTCTTCGTCAAGGCCGGCGAAGGCCTCGATGTCGAGCGCCGCGGCACCCGCGCCGGCCATCAATACAATCTGCTCGGCCATATCGGCTCCAACACCAGCGGCGTGGTCGTCGAACCCTATCTGATCACGCTGACCGAGGATTCCGACGTGTTCCCGACCTTCCAGCACGAGGGGATGGAGTTCCTCTATATGCTGGAGGGCGAGGTCGTGTACCGGCACGGCAGCAACCTCTACCCGATGAAGCCCGGCGACAGCCTGTTCTTCGACGCCGATGCGCCGCATGGGCCGGAGCAACTGACCAAACTGCCGATGCGGTATCTCTCGATCATCTGCTATCCGCAGAGCAGCGCGGGTTAAGGTTTGCCAATCTCCCCCCTCGTGGGGGAGATGTCCGGCAGGACAGAGGGGGGCGCTGTCCCGCCGAATTGTCAATCGATCATCGCCGCGAACTCAGGGAGCGTTTGGTGGTCTTTCGCCGAGGGCAAGGCCGGCGCTCCACGGCGCCCCCCTCTGCCCTGCCGGGCATCTCCCCCTCCAG